>CAVVID010000001.1:0-80017 GCA_963748185.1 uncultured Actinomycetota bacterium
CTCGACGTTGCCGATCGCCCCGCCGATGGAAACCGGAGGGGCGGCCTCGTCGGGCGGCCCGGGCACGTTGTAGTACGTGCAGACGTTGGTCTCGGTGGGCCCGTACAGGTTGGCGAAGGTGACCCGGGCAACAGATCCATCAGCCGGGACAGGAACTTGCCGGGGAACACCTCGCCGGCGAAGAGCACGGCACCCAGACTCGGCAGGGCGCCGAGCGACAGCGCGGCGGCTCGACCAGCATGGTGAGGAGGGACCGAGTACCAGACGGTGATGCGGTGCCGGTCGACGAACTCCGCGACCTCACCGGGAAAACCGACATCTCCGAAGGGAAAGGCACCAGCCGCCGGGCGTGGGCGGCTGCGTACAGGTCGAAGACGGACAGGTCGAAGTGGAGCGGGGCATGGCTGGACACCAGGTCGTCGGGACCAGGCCGAACCGTCGGCGGCCCAGTCGACGAACCCGTGGCATTGCGGTGGCTGAGCATCACGCCCTTCGGGGGGCCGGTCGACCCCGAGGTGTAGAGCATGTAGGCGAGGTCCTGCGGACCGCCCGGCGTCGGGCCGTCGGTGGGCCGCCGGTCGACGGCGTCGGCCGACCATGCGGGCATCCCGTCGACCCCGGGCACGGCGTCGGGGTCGGCGTCGTCCAGCACCACCAGGTGGGCGAGCTGGCGGCGCCCTCCGTCCCGGAGCGTCGCCCAGGAGCGACGCTTCTCGGTGCCGGTGACCAGGTGACGGATGCCGGAGTTGCCGGCGATGTAACCGATGCGAGCGGCGGGGGCGCCCGGGTCGAGCGGGACGTAGCAGGCGCCCGCCTTCATCACCCCGTAGATGCCGATGACCGACTCCATCGACTTGCGCAGGAAGATCCCCACCCGGTCGCCGCGCCGGACGCCCAGCTCGATGAGGAGGTTGGCCACCTGGTTGGACCGGGCCTCGAGCTCGGCGTAGGTCATCGTCCGGGTCGCCGTCGACCACCGCCACCTTGTCCGGCGTGGCGTCGGCCGAGTCCTCGAGGTAGTGGTTGACCAGGTAGCGGTAGCTCATGGCGTCACAGCCTCATCTGGCTGGCGATGATGTTGCGCTGGATGTCGGAGGTGCCCGAGTAGATGCGGCTGGCCATCGGCGTCGCGGACTCGCGCTCGATCTCGCTCTCGGTCATGTAGCCCGAGGCGCCGTGGACCTGCCATGGCGTCGATGCTCGACTGCACCCAAGCCTCCGAGAGCACAGCTTGACCATCGAGGCGTCGATCGGCTTGCCGCCCGCCGCCATCCCACTCCCATCCGAGCTGTAGAGGAGCAGCCGGGCACGACTCGAGCCGGACCTTCATGTCGACCAGGCGGTTGGCCACCGACTGGAAGTTGCCGATGGGCTGGCCGAACTGCTTGCGGGTGCGGGCGTAGCTCGAGCGCCTCCTCGAGTTGGCGGCGCATCGTGCCCAGGGCGCTGGCGAGGATGCGCCGCGCTCGCGCTCGATCGAGTGGTTGAACACCACCATCCCCTTGCCCCGCGTCCCCAGCAGGTTCGCCGGGGACCCGGCAGCCGTCGAAGGCCAGCTCGCTCATGGGCGACGTGCGCAGGCCCATCTTGTCGAACGGCGGTGCCGATCGAGAGCCCCGGCATGTCCGGCTCGACGAGGAACGCGGTGAGCCCCAGCCACCCCTTCGACCGTCGACGGTGGCGAAGACCACGAACACGTCGGCGACGGGGGCGTTGGTGATGAAGGTCTTGGATCCGTCGAGAGCCAGTCGTCGCCATCGGGCGGGCGGGGTGGCAGGCGTAGGCGTCGGAGCCGGAGCCGGGCTCGGTCATGGCCTGCACCGCGATCATCGTGCCGTCGCACAACCCCGGCAGCCACCGCGCCTTCTGGTCGGCCGTGCCGAAGCGCACGATCGGATCGACGCCCGACCACAGGTGGGCGCCCAGGGAGAAGATCAGGCCGTTGTCGCGGCACCCGTAGCCGAGCGACTCGAAGGCCAGCATCGTGGTGAGCGGGTCGGCCCCCCGCCCGCCGTACTCGTCGGGGAACGGGAGCCCGAGCAGCCCAAGTCGGCGCATTTCTGCCAGGAGTCACGGGAGAACTCGGAGGCGGCGTCGCGGTCGGCCACGCGTCGTTCAATCGTTCCGGGCGAAGTCGACGACGGCCGGCGATAGGCGAGCTGCTCGTCGCTCCAGGAGAAATCCACCGAATGCCCCCCGTCCTCGACCATGTCCCGGTCGCCGGCGTGCCCGGCGGCCACTGGGCCCCGGCACTCGATCAGCGGCTCCCCCGCTTGAGACTGGGCCGATCGCACTTGATATTCCCGGCTCGCTCCCCTGCTCTATGATCCCGCCGGGCTGGCGTTTCGCAGGTGGTGGGAGCAACCACGGGCTGGGTCGAGTGCGGCACGGCTGCGATCGGCCAGACCCCTCCCCGGCGTTCGTGCCGGCCTTCGGCCCGCGCAGCCGCCACCCCTCCCCTCCGGACGGGGAGGGGAAAGCAGACAACGGAGGAGGGGAGGGGAAATAGGACACTGCTAAGGAGAGACACCGTGGGTGAGCTGCCGGGGATCCTGTTCGTGGCCACCCCGGGGCCGCTCGGGGGGCTCGAACCGGAGCCTGCTCACCCTGTTCGAGCAACTCGAGGGCCGGGTGACCCGGATCCTCGCGGCACCGGCCCGCGGGAGCGTTCACCGACCTGGTGCGGGAACGGAATCTGGTCGAGGAGTACGTGGTGCTCCCGCGCCGCCCCCACCACTGGACCGACCGGTGGCTCCGCATCGCCGCCGGCGGGCGGATCGCCTGGTGGCTGGTGCGCAACCGGCGCCGGGTGGCCGCCATCCACGCCAACGCCCTCACCGGGCTCAACCTGGCCACCCCGGCCGCAGTCGATCTCGCGGGTGCCGGTGGTGGCGTGGATCCACGACCCGACCGGGTCGACCTGGGGATCGCGGCTCGGCCCGCTGGTGCGGCGGCTGGTCCCCCGCCTCCGCCTGGCCGCGGTGTCGACCACGGCGGAGGCCTCGGCCGTGGCCAACGGGCTGTGCCGCCCCGGCGACGCCGCCATCGTCCCCAACCCGATCGACCCGGCCGACGTGGTCGCCCCCGAGCGCTCCGAAGACGACGGGGACCCGGTGACCGTCGGGTTCCTCGGCGGGGTCACCCACCGGAAGGGGTTCGACCTGGTCCCTCCTGTGGTCGCGGCCCTCGCCGGCGAGCCGGTCAAGATCCAGCTCTACGTCAACCTCGACCGGCACGGCAGGTCCCCGGCGATCTGGGAGCAGCTCGACCGGTGGGGCTCGGACCGCGTCGAGCCCGTCGGCAAGCTCGACGACGTGCGGGGCGCCTACGCAGCCGTGACGTCGTCTGGGTGGCCTCCCGGGCCGAGTCGTTCTGCCGGGTGGCCGCCGAGGCGATGATGAACGGCATCCCGGTGGTCGCCGGCGACATCGCCCCGCTCCGTGACCTGCTCGGCGACGACGAGGCGGGGATCCTGTACCCGGTCGAGGATCCTGAGATGGCCGCCGCCGCCCTGCGACGGCTCGTCCACGACCCTGGGCTGCGCCACTCGTTGGGACAGGCGGGCCGCGACCGCAGCCGCTCGTTCTCCCCCGAGGAGGTCGCCACCAGCCTGCTCGAGCTGTACGGGCTCAGCTCGACGAGCCGGCCCGCTTCCTGACCCGTGCGGTGAGCGGCTGGAGCCGGGCGGCGAGGCGCTGCCGTTCCCACCCGAGCTGCGCCCGGCGACCTCGAGCTTCACCGACGGCGGCGTCGGCACTCCGGTGAGCTCATACCCCAGCTCGGCGAGGAGGTCGCCGGCGATCGCCTCGAAGCGGAGGACGTCGTCGGGCTCCATCTCGGGCGCCAGTCGCGCATCCCCTTGGTAACCGGCCGGGCCAGCCCCCCGAACGCCTGCGGGTCACGGGTGGCGGCAATGAAGGCGGCACCGCGCTCGTGGTAGCGCATCATCTCGTCCTCGTACTCGAGGTCGAGGAACCCGCACAGCCGGCGGGTGACCTCCTCGGGGTCGGCCACCAGGTCCTCGTAGCGGGACTCCGTGTACCGGGTCGGGCCCAGCTCCAGTCCCGACGCCTGCCCCCGCCGCACCCGGCTCGCCCAGTAGAAGGCGGCGTCGGCGAGGGTGCTCGGCCCCCATTCCTCGCGGTCGAGGTAGCCGAGGGCCACATCGCGCCCGTCGTGGATGATGTGCACGAACCGGCTCTCCGGGAACGCCTCGGCCAGGAGCCCGATGCCGGTGACGTAGCCCGGAGTCTTGTCCCCGTAGCGTCGTTTGCCGTGCCGGGCGGCATACGTGGCGAACACGGTGCGGACGGCGGCCGCGGTGTCCTCGGGAGGAGCCGCCGCCAACGCCGCCTCCACGTCCGCCCGCTCCAGGCCCTGGCGCCGGAAGTTGGGGTTCCGGTAGAGGTCGTCGACGAACTTCGCCACGGCGAACCCTTCGCCCTCGTACGTCCTCCGGTTGCGGACGATGGGCGCCACGAAGTGGGCCTCGTGGGTCATCGCCAGCTCGGAGTGCGAGTCGAAGATGTTGCGGTACAGGGTCGTGCCGGACCGGCCCGACCCAACGAAGAACACGAACGGGCTCACGGCGGGCTCCCAGCGATCAGACGATGCCAAGGTCCCTGATGATCCGGTGGAACTCGGCGCCGATCGGTTGCATCCGCTCCACCGGGAAGTGGGCGAAGTCGACCTGCTCCTTGACGCCCTCGCTCTTCAGCAACCGGTCGATGTCCACCACCGGGAAGTCGAGATCGGCCGACATTTCGGCGAGGGCGATGGCGAACTGGCGGCGACGGGCGGCATGGGCGGCGTTGAGCCACTGGTGGTTGTGCACCGTCGACCCCGGGTCGACCACCATCGTGTTGTAGTACACGACCTTGGCACCGATCCGTGAGCGCAGCTCGTCGATCACCCTCGTGTTGTTGGCGACGGACTGCTCGATGGAGAGCCGGCCGATCTTGGTGAAGTGCTCCCGGAACCACTCGACCGTGGAGAGGTCGTCGAGCACCTTCCCCAGGTCCTGGTTGAGCCACCAGCCCCCGGGATCGACCACGTAACCGTGCTCCTTGTGCCGGTAGAGCTGGCGCACCTCGTCCTGGGCGATCGACATCACCACCGCAGTGGTCGGGAAGCGACCGGCCTGCGGGTGCCGCCGGATCTCGAAGTCCGGCTGGAACATGATCGGCTCGAAGTATGGCTGGCGGAGCTCGAGCTTCTCGATGGCGTCCTGCACGTTCGCCAGGTCGATGCCGTCGAGCGTCTGGAGGAGCTGGTCGGAGCGGTGGCTCCCGGTGCCGCCCAGCTGGCGGTAGATGGCCACCGTCCCCTCGATCCCCGAGCGCATCAGCGGCCCCGCGGTGTAGGTGGAAGGCAGGTCGCAGCCGCCCCGCAACAGGATGCCCCGGCGTGGCTCGGGCAGGTCGGGGGACTCGCTGACGATGACGAACGCCGCCCCGCTGATCTGCACCCAGCCGTCGCCCCTCTCGAACCGGACCTCGCTCTTTCGGTTCTCCAGGTACCGATCCCGGGCCCACCTCTCCACGGCTGAGTCGTGACCGAACACGGTCCGTACCGCCTTCATCGCCACCTTGGTCGATCTGGCCGCCATCACTCACCCTCCCCGTCGTCGCCGTAGCGTGCGGTCACCCTGACCAACGGGGCGTCCCGCCATGAGCCATCGCCGACGGCGCCGTCGTGGTCGGTGGTGGTGACCACCCCGAGGGGGTCACCCGCCGTCACCCGGTCCCCTTCGCCGACCAGGCCGCGGTCGAGCCGCCCCCGGTCGTTCGAGATCAGCTCGACCTCGAGGTATACATTGGCCTTGCCGGTGTCCTCTCGATTGACCATCCCATTGGAACGCCGCAGCAGCCTGCCCTTCTCGGCGGTGCGGCGCACCAGCTTGGCCTGCTCGACGGCGACGGTGCAGATGCGCTGGCCGGGGCCGAAGGTGTCGCCGGGCGAGACGTGCCAGCGGACCAGCCGGCCGCCCCCGAAGGCCTGCTCGACCACCGGCATCCGGAGCTGCAGGATCACGACCCCTCCCCTGCGGCCGCGCCCACCTGCTCCAAGAGAGGACGGTCGTCGAAGAAGCCGTAGTCGGCGAGCACCGCCACGGTCTCCTCGGTGATGCGTGCCGCCGCCTCGGGCCCGTAGACCATGGCGGCATCGAGCTTGCCGGCGGCGCCGATCTCGGCGACGGCGCGGTCGACGTCCACAACCGAGATCCCGAGGTCGTGCGACACCCGCACCAGCATGGCGTCGAGCCGGTGGGGCGCAGACCGACCGGCTCCTCCTCGTGGCCGGCGTAGCTGCGGGCCCATGAGTCGGGGTCGACGGTGCAGGCGTTGGCCACGATCACGCGGGTTTCGGCGGCCTTGAATCCGGCGACGATCGCCGTCAGATCCGCCTCCACGGCGGCAACAGCGGTGCTGGCTACGGTGGAGCGGCTGCCCAGGCGGCGGACCTCGTCGTCGACGGACAGGATGACGACATCGGCGGACGGTCGGCCTCCAGCTTCGAGGCGGCGCCGCAGCTCGGCGAAGCCGTCGACGAGCTCCACCTCGACTTCGACCGTCACCCCCGGGTATCGGTCGGCGGTGACCTCGGCGACCCCCCGGTCCAGGATCGAGCCACCGTGGGCGCTGGAAACCATGGTGTCCACATGGTGGTGGCTGCCGATGATCAGCAGCCGCACCGGGCTCTTTCCGGCCAACGTCCTAGATCCCCCGCGAATGGCCGACACCTCCGGCGCCCTCCCCGAACTCTCGGGGCACGCCGACGTCCGAAGCGTACCGGCGGCGCCAGGGCCCGCAACGGGTCCCCCGACTCATTCCCGGAACCGTTCGGCGCGAGAACGTATGCTGCCGCCGATGCCGAGGCAGAGACTCTCCCGGGTTCCGCCGCTGCCTGCCGACAAGGCCAAGCCCCCCACCTGGTACCTGATCCGGCTTCCCCGGGTCGGGGCCGCCGCGGTGGTGGCACTGGCGGTGATCTCGACGGTGTTGCGCCGGGCGATCGAGCTGTTCAACCGGCAGGGCTACGAGGCCACCAGCATCGGCGACCTGGCGCGCGAGCTCGGTGTCACCAAGTCGGCGATCTACCACCACGTGCCGAGCAAGGAGGCGCTGCTGGCCGCCGCGCTCGACGAGGCACTCGACGGCCTCGCCGCGACCATCGACGAAGCAGTCAGCGAAGAGCCGGAGACGAGTGCCTACGAGCGACTGCGCACGGCGGTCCGGCAGTCCGTCGAGATCCTCGCCGCCAATGTCCCTGCCGTGACCCTGCTCCTGCGAGTGCGCGGCAACAGCGAGGTCGAGCTCGCTGCCCTCAAGCGTCGGCGGATCATCGACGACAAGCTTGCGAGCCTGGTCCAGGCGGCCGTCGACGAGGGGTCGCTGCGTTCGGACATCCCGCCAGAGCTGATCAGCCGACTGCTCTTCGGGATGGTGAACTCGCTGGTCGAGTGGTACCGCCCCGACGGGCCGGTCGAGGTCAAGGACCTCGCGGAGTCGATCGTCGACCTGGCCTTCGACGGCTTGACCACGCACGACTAGACGCCGGGGTTCTTCTCCCCCGTTGCCCGGCTGCGTCCCCGGAACTCGGCGATCACGCTGTCGTCGCCGGCCCGGCGCACTGTCACGTCGTACACCCCGGAGCGGCCGCGCAGCACACGCTCGCTTGCCACCGCGAGCAGCTCGTCACCGAGGTGCGCCGACTCCAGGAAGCTCACGTCGAATCCCGCGGCGACCGTCACCGTGCCGTGCGAGTTGCACGCGACCGCGAAGGCGCTGTCCGCGAGCGAGGCGACCAGGCCGCCATGGCACAGGCCCCAGCCGTTGACCATGTCCTCACGCACGGCCATCGAGACGGTGGCAGTGCCGGGCCCGACCGAGACGATCTTCATGCCGAGCATGCGGCTGGCCGCGTCATCGGCCCACATGGCGTCGGCGCTGCGGCGGGCCAGGTCGTCGAGGTCAGCCATCGAAGTCCACGGTGACCTCGTCGGACACCGGGTGGCTCTGGCAGGTGAGCACGAAGCCGCGCTCCACCTCGGCGTCCTCGAGCGCGTAGTTGCGGCGCATGTCGACCTCTCCACTGGACAGGTGGGCGCGACAGGTGCCGCACACCCCGCCCTTGCAGGCGAACGGCAGATCAGCCCGGGTCACCTGTGCGGAGTCGAGGATCGACTGGTCCTTGGGCATCGGCGTGGTGGTGCTCCGCCCCTCGAGTACGACGGTCACGTTGCTCGTCTCGCCGGTGACCACCGCATCCGGCCGGACGACCTCCGGGGGCGGCTCGTCGACGTAGAACAGCTCGAAGTGCACCCGCTCGCGGGCGACACCCAGCTCCTCGAGCACGGCCCGGGCATCCGAGATCATCCCGAACGGCCCGCACAGCCACACGTGGTCGACCGAGCCGATCGGCACCAGGGCGCTGATGAGCCGCCGCAGTCGGTCGGCCTCGAGCCGCCCCGAGAACAGCTCGACGTCACGCGGCTCACGCGAGAGCACGTGCACCAGCTCGAAGCGGGAGCCATAGCGGTTCTTCAGGTCGGCGAGCTCCTCGGCGAACATCACCGAACCGGTGGTCCGGTTGCCGTACAGCATCGTCAATCGCGAGTCAGGATGAGTCAGCACGGTGGAGGCGATCGAGAGCATCGGCGTGATCCCGGAGCCGGCTGCGATGCACAGGTGCCGGGCTCCGTCCGGCGACGCACGGAAGCTGCCTTTGGGCGTCTGCACCTCGACCTCGTCGCCGGGCCGTGCATCTTTAACCAGCCAGGAGGAGAACAGCCCGTCGGGGATGAGCCGGATGCCAACTCTTGGCCGCTCCCCCACGCGCGCGCAGATCGAGTAGTCGCGCCGGTGGTCCTCGCCGTCGATGATCCTGCGCAGGGTGAGTGACTGACCGGCCTCGAAGTCGTACTCGCCGCGCAGCTCCTCCGGCACGTCGAAGGACACCGCCACGGCGTCGTCGCAGAGTCGTTCGATGTCAGCGATGGTGAGCGTGTGGAACGCCCCGCGCAGGCTGCGTTCGGGAGCAGTCGAGACCATCAGATCTCCTTCACGTGCTCGAACGGCTCGAGGCACGACGTGCAGCGGTAGAGCGCCTTGCACGCCGTCGGCCCGAACTCGGAGGTCACTTCCACGCCTGCGCTGCCGCATCGGGGACAGGTCAGGTCGCGTCGCGTCGGCATCAGTGAGATCGCCACCGGGCCGTCGTTCTGGAGAATGGAAGGTCGCACGTGCAGCGGTGCCGAGATGCCGTGGTCGATCAGCGCCTGGCGACCGCGCGGGGTGATCCAGTCGCTCGACCATGCGGGCGTGAGGCTCACTCGTACGACGGCCCGCAGACCGTGGTCCTCGAGCCGGTGCACCAGGTCGTCGCGCATCGTGGCCATTGCCGGGCAGCCCGAGTAGGTCGGCGTGATCGTCACGATCACCGTGCCGGCGCCGTCAAGGGAGACCCAGCGCAGGACGCCGAGGTCTTCCAGGGTGAGCATCGGCATCTCCGGGTCCGTGACGGACGTGGCGATGGTCCGGGCGCGCTCGAGAGTTGCGGTAGTGGTCTCGTCTGTCCGCTCGCTGCGCTCGCTGCTCGACCACCATCGAGTGGGGTCGCTGCTCGACCACCCTGTGGTTGCGGTTGTAGACATCTGCTCACCACCGCCCTTCGGGGTGGGTTCGGGCTACCGACTGCATCTCGGCCAACAGGTGGGAGAGGGACTCGGTGTGCCGGCCGTGGCGGCCCATCCCGCCGTTGACCGGGCCGACCTGTGGCAGGGCCGGGCGGTCGACCTCGCTGACGGAGAAGACCTGATCGAGCAGCACGGCCACCTCGTCGGCAACCGTCGACGGGTCGACGCCGACACCGGCAGCAGCGACCTTCTGCTCGACCGGGTGAGTCGCGAAGAGCTCGTCGTGCATCCGCCAGACCAGGTCGAGGCCGGCGAGCAGCCGGCTGCGTGACTCGTCGGTCCCCTGCGCCAGGGTGAGGAACCATCGGCCTGCGTAGTCGCGGTGATAGGTGACCTCCTTGACCCCCTTGGAGGCGATCGCGGCGAGCACGTGGTCACGCGAAGACACCAGCCGCTGCAGCAGTCCCAGCCGCCAGGTCGAGAACAGCAGAAGCCGCACGATCGTCACTGCGAAGTCGCCGTTGTCGACCTCGACGAGGCGCACGTTGCGGAAGTCGCGGTCGGACCGGAAGAACGCCAACGCATCCTCGGCCGGGACCGGCGAGTCGGCCGGGAGCACCGGCACGCACGACGGATCAGCGGCGGCGGCCCGCGCCAGCAGCAGCCGAGCCTGCCCGAGCAGGTCGAGCGCGATGTTGGCCAGCGCGATGTCCTCCTCGAGGTCTGGCGCGTGGCTACACCACTCCGAGAGTCGGTGGGAGTAGATCAGGGCGTCGTCACCGAGCATCAGGCAGTACGCCGCCAGGGCCTCGTGGTCGACCCCTTCGGGCACGGTGGTGTCCACGCCGGCGAGCGGGTCCTCGAAGTCAGTCCCGAAGGCCCACTGGGAGTCGTCCATCACCGTGTGATGGTCCAGCAGGCCGTCGTACGCGGACTCGGATCTCGTCTGTCCGTTCGCTTCGCTCACTGCTCGATCACCATGAAGTCGTCAGCCATCAGTAGCCGCCATCACATGTGGGGTACGTCGTCGGGGATGTCGTAGAAGGTCGGGTGGCGGTAGACCTTGTCGTTGCTCGGGCCGAACAGCGGGTCCTTCTCGTCCGGGCTCGAGGCAGCGATCGCGTCGGACCGCACCGCCCAGATGCTCACGCCCTCGTTGCGCCGTGTGTAGACGTCACGCCCATGCCGAACGGCCATCTCGTCGTCCGCCGCATGCAACGACCCGACGTGCACGTGGTTCAGCCCGCGCTTGCCGCGCACGAAGATCTCGTAGAGGGGCCATTCGTCCTGGATCTCGGTCATGACGTCGGCTCCTGGGTCGCGGTGTGTGGTCTCGTCTGTCCGCTCGCTTCGCTCGCTGCTCGACCACCGTTCGAAATTCCGGTGGTCTCCTGAGCAACCCCGGTGGTTGAGGAGCGAGCGCCAGCGAGCGTCTCGAAACCACGCTGCGACTTGGCGAAGGCGACGGCGGCCTCGCGGACCCAGGCGCCGTCCTCGTGGGCCTTGCGGCGGTGGGCGATTCGCTGGGCGTTGCAGGGGCCGCCGCCCTTCACCACGGTGGCGAACTCGTCCCAGTCGGGCTGGCCGAAGTCGTGTGCCTGCCGCTCCTCGTTCCACACCAGCGCGGGGTCGGGCAGCGTCACGCCCAGCGCCTTCGCCTGGGGCACGGTCATGTCCACGAACTTCTGCCGCAGCTCGTCGTTGGTGTTGCGCTTGATCCCCCAGGCCATCGACTGCTCGGTGTTGGGCGAATCAGTGTCGGGCGGGCCGAACATCATCAGCGACGGCCACCAGAAGCGGTCGACCGACTCCTGCACCATCGCGCGCTGCTCGTCGGTGCCGCGCATCATCGTCGCCAGCAGCTCGAAGCCCTGTCGCTGGTGGAAGGACTCTTCCTTGCAGATGCGAATCATGGAGCGTCCGTAAGGCCCGTACGACGTCCGGCACAGCGGCACCTGGTTGCAGATTGCGGCGCCGTCGACCAGCCAGCCGATCGTGCCGACGTCGGCGTACGACAGCGTCGGGTAGTTGAAGATCGAGGAGTACTTCTGCCGGCCCTCGATGAGCATCTCGGTGAGCTCGCGGCGCGAGGTTCCCAGCGTCTCGCAGGCGGAGTAGAGGTAGAGCCCGTGGCCCGCCTCGTCCTGCACCTTCGCCAGCAGGATCGCCTTGCGGCGCAGCGACGGTGCCCGGCCGATCCAGTTGCCCTCCGGCTGCATCCCGATGATCTCGGAGTGGGCGTGCTGCGCGATCTGGCGGATCAGCGTCCGGCGGTACTTCTCCGGCATCCAGTCGCGAGGCTCGATCCGGTCGTGCCGCGCGACCACGTCGTCGAACGCCGCGAGCAGCTCGGCCTCGCGCTCGGGTGAGATCTCGGGCGAGCGGTGTGGTGTCGTCGTCATCGGCGCCCCTTCGGGATTTACAGACCGATCGGTCAGTAATAGTCTGACACGCGTTCCTGCCGCTCGCAAACGTTGGACTCCGCATGCACCGGGTCACCATCCAGTACGACGTACCGCAGGACCCCGCAGCCTTCGACGAGCACTACTTCGACCAGCACGTGCCGCTGGTCGCCCCGATCCCCGGCCTGCAGCAGCTTCACGTGGTCCAAGCCCCGTCCGCTCGGTGGCGAGCAGTCGGTCTACCTCGTCGCACAGCTGGACTTCGACGGCGCGGACGCCCTCGAGCGTGCCCTGGCCTCCCCGGAGATGCGTGCAGCGGGCGCCGACGCGGCTCGTCTGGGCGTGCCGATGACGACGTTCGTGGGCGAGGTAGTCGAGCCCAGGCTGCGCTGAACCCTCGCGGCGCTTGTTTCGGACCCTCGGGGGCCGGGTAAGCATCGATAGGCAGTCTTCGGTTCCTGTGCAGAGCAGGCACCACAACGAGGGAGGATTCACATGAAGTGGGTCATCATCATCTTGATCGTCCTGGCCGTCTTGCTGGCCGCAGCACTCATCTACACCGCGATGAAGCGCAAGAAGAACGAGGTCGCCCGGCAGCGCGCCGGTGAGCTGCGTTCCGAGGCCGCTACCAGCGCAGTCGCCAAGCAGGAGCAGGAGGCCCGTGCCCGCGAGGCCGAGGCCGAGGCTGAGCGCGCCCGCGCCCAGGCCGACAAGCTCGATGCCCGCGCCCAGTCGGAGCGCACGTCGTACGACCAGACGCGCGCCACCCAGGAGGACCGGCTGCGGGAGGCAGACCGGCTCGACCCCGACGTGGACCACCGTGACCCCAACTACACCCCCGGAGCTGGCGCCATCCCCGGAGAGCACACCCCGGGCGAGCACAGGCGAGCACACCCCGGGCGAGCACAGGACCGGCGAGCACACGACCGGCAGCACCATCGGTGAGCACACGCCCGGAAGCACGCCCGGCCAGCGCACACGCCCGGCCAGCCCACCGAGCAGCGCGGAGCGCACGCGCAGACGCAGCACCAGGAGCACCATGCCGGCGAGGCCAACCCGGTTCCGCCCGGCCCGGAGACCTCGGCCCCCGGGGGCGCGGGATCCGCGGAGCAGGCGGAGCAGGACCGGTTGACCTGGGAGCGCGAGCAAGCGCGCCGCGACCAGATCTGAGCCGGTCCGGCGCAGCCTGCGCGGTCAGGGACTGACTTGGAGGATTCGACCTCCTAGTCGGTCCTTCTGACCTACCGTCGTGCAGCAGGGGCTGCCGGGACTTCTGCGTGGCCGATTCAACGACGGCTCACAGGACAAGGACCGGCCCGTGCGAGGCTCACGAGCGAACGGCCTGCTCATTGCAGTGCTGGCGACCTCTGCCCTCGTGCTCGCCGTTTACTGCCTGAACCACGCCCCCGACCCGGCCATGGTCGCGCGGTGGTGGCCGGCCACCACCCTGATCACGGTCATGCTGATCCTGGCACCGCACCATGCGCGGCCACTGGCAGGTCTGGCAGCGGCGCTGATCTTCGCAGCCACCCTGTACGCCGGCCACGACATCGCCTTCGCCATCGGCTTCGCGATCGCCAATGCGGTCGAGGCGATGCTCGTGCTGCGGTGGCTCACCGGCTTCGAGGAGGAACGCCCCCAGCTCCGGTCGTGGTCCGACTTCCGACGCTGGCTGATCGGCCTCACCGTGGCCAGCCTCGCGGCCGGCGCCATCACGGCGATGACCATCGGCATCACCGGTGGCGACAACCTGTGGCGTCCGCTGCTGTGGGTCGCCATCACCCACCTGGGCGCACAGATGGTCGTCCTCCCGTTGGTGATGGTGCACCCCCGACAGAAGTTGAAGGTCTCCGCGGTCGAGGTCGTCAGCCATGTCCTCCTGCTCGGCGTGGGTGCCTACGTGTGCTTCGAAGCGGACCAGTCCCAGCCGGTGGGGTTCGTGCTGCTCCCCCTCTTGATGTGGGGTGCCGCCCGGTTCACCCCGCGCTGGGCCAACCTGGAGCTGCTGGGGGTCTCGGTCGGGATCGCGGTGCTCACCGCGCTCGAGCGAGGGCCGTTCCGTGAGATCACGGCAGCGGCTTCCGGCCTGACCATCGCGGCCAGCGCGCAGACCTTCGTGGCCGTCAGCGCGGTCACCTCCGTGGCGTTCTCCGTCGCGATGGCGCACCTGCGCGACTCCCTTCGGCGGATCCGCGAGAACGAGCTGCAGCTCGGCCAGCTCGTCGACTCCGCCAGTGGTACCGCCTTCATCGCCACCGACCCCAACGGCCTGATCACCTGGTTCAGCCCGGGTGCCGAACAGCTGCTCGGCTACACCGCCGAGGAGGTGGTCGGGCGGCTGACGCCGATCCCGTTCCACGAGAACCGTGAGCTCGTCGACCGCGCCGAGGAGCTGAGGATCACGCCTGGCTACGGCGTGGTGACCCATGCGCTCTCCCTCGGAGCCGACCAGGACACGCAGGACTGGACCTACGTCCGCAAGGACGGGAGCCGGCTCACCGTCTCGGTGAGCATGACGGCCGCACACGACGAGGAAGGGACGACGTCGAGCTACCTGAGCGTCGTACGCGACGTGACCGACCGACGGGCCGCCGAGCAGGCCCTGATGTTCGCCCTGGACAAGGAGCGGGAGACCAACCAGCGGATGCTCGAGCTCGACCGCGCCAAGGGAGAGTTCGTCTCGGCCGTGAGCCACGAGCTGCGCACGCCGCTGACCAGCATCGTGGGCTACACCGAGCTGCTCACCGACGACTTCTCCACAAACCTGACCGCGTTGCAGCAGCAGCTGATCGAGCGCATCGAACGCAATGGCGAGCGGCTGCTGCACCTCGTCGAGGACCTCCTGACCCTGGCGCGAGTGGAGGATGGAAGCCTGTCGCTCAACCGTGTGCCGACCGACCTGCGCGACGCCGTACGCACCGCGACCGACGAGGTCGCGCATGCAGCGCACAAGGGCCGGGTCTCGCTGCGCGTGCACCTGCCGCCCGAGCCGGTCGTGCTCCCGGGCGACCCCACCCACCTCGAACGTCTCGTGCTCAACCTGGTCAGCAACGCGGTGAAGTTCACCCCGGAGGGCGGCTGCGTGGACGTCGACGTGTCCACCGCGGCCGAGGTCGCGCAGCTGCGGGTGAAGGACACCGGGATGGGGATCCCACTGGCGGAGCAGAGCCGGCTGTTCCAGCGGTTCTTCCGTTCGACCCTGGCCACCGAGAACGCCATCCAGGGCACCGGGCTCGGCCTGCACATCGTGCGGTCGATCGCCGAGGCACACGACGGCAGCGCGGACTTCGAGTCCACTCCCGGGGTCGGTACGACGTTCCGGATCCTGCTGCCGACGTCAGTCCCGGAGACTGAGGAGCCGGGGGATGGCGAGCCGGAGGACCTGCAGGACGAGGCTCAGGAACGGGACCCGTCTACCGACAGCGAACGGGCCGAGCTGTTGTAGGAGCGGGTCAGGAGGCGACCCTGCGCACGACGACCCACAGCGCGACCACACCCACCACGCCACCGGCGACCTTGAGGATGTTGTCGGTCCGAGGTGCCCCACTGGGGTCCACGAAGTGCGCCTTCACCGAGGCGATCTCGCGCTTGATGATCGTCTTCGGGCTGGCCCGGTAGACAAGCTGGTCGATCGTGGCGCCGAGGCGCTCACGGGTCTCCTCGATCTCGTTCTCGAGGGACGACACCTGGTCAGACACAGTCCTTGGCTCCTGTCGGTGCGGATGCCCATGCCTGCAGGCGGGAGGGCGGGTCAGGCAGGAAGGTTACCAATGCCCGGGATGGTCTCCGGATCGAACCCGAACGGCAGCTCCAACCGGTGGCTCCGCATCAGCTCGGGGTCGGTGAGCAGGTCGTACGTCGCCCCGTCGGCGACCACCTGACCGTCGTGCAGAACGACCGACCGGGGACACAGCTCGAGCGCGTAGGGAAGGTCGTGGGTCACCATCAGCACGGTCACGTCGAGCGAACGGAGGATGTCGGCCAGCTCCCGCCGCGAGGCCGGGTCGAGGTTGGAAGACGGCTCGTCCAGCACGAGGATCTCGGGCTCCATCACGAGCACCGTCGCGACCGCCACCCGACGGCGCTGCCCGAAGGAGAGGTGGTGCGGCGGGCGGTCGGCGTACGCCGCCATGCCGACCTGCTCGAGCGCCTCCATGACCCGGCGGTCGAGCTCTGCGCCGCGCATGCCGAGGTTCGCCGGGCCGAAGGCGACGTCCTGCCGCACCGTCGCCATGAACAGCTGGTCGTCGGGGTCCTGGAACACGATGCCGACGCGACGCCGGATCTCCCTGAGGTTGGCCTTCTCCACCGGCAGTCCCGAGACGGCGACGTTGCCGGCGCCTGCGGTGAGGATCCCGTTGAGGTGCAGCACGAGCGTGGTTTTCCCGGCACCGTTGGGCCCGAGCAGCGCGACGCGTTCGCCCTCGTGGACGTGCAGGTCGACACCGAAGAGCGCCTGGGTGCCGTCCGGGTAGGCGTGCGCCAGGCCGCGGACGTCGAGCACCGGGACGGCCATCAGGGAACCTGCGCCGTCTGATGGACGTGGGTGCCCGGCCTGAGGTCGGGCAGGGTGCCGTCGTACCCGCGGGCGAGCATCGCGAGGTGCACCCGCTCACCGCGCTCGTAGGAGCGGATGAAGAGCGCGCCGAGCGAGCGCGCCAGCACCGGCCAGTGCCGTGGCGACCGGGGGTCGCACCCGCGCGACCGCATCGCCGTGGTCATCCGGCCCAGCTCCGCGGTGACGACGTCGAGGTAGCGGAGCATGAAGCCCATGATCTGCACGATCAGGTCCGGGAGCCGCAGCCGGCGCAGCCCGACCAGTACGTCCTGCGGCTCCGTGGTCGCGGCCAGCGTGAGCGAGGCGAGCACCCCGATGGTCCCCTTCGCGAGCAGCCCCCAGGCCGCCCACAGTCCGGGCTCGGAGACGGACAGGCCGAGGACGTCTACCCGGGGACCCTCGGCGATGAAGGGAACTGCCAGCGCGAACAGGACGAACGGTGTCTCGATCAGCATCCGCTTCGCGAGGTAGCCCGCGGGCACACCACTGAGCGCCACGACGACAACGAGCACCAGCAGATAGGCGCCGAAGAGCGGGTACCACTCGCGAGGGGTGGCGACGACGACGAGCATGAACCCGACCAGCGCGAGCAGCTTCAGGTGTGCCGGAGCCCGGTGGACGACGCTGTGTCCGTGGTAGTGCATCCGGTGGCCGTGCCCGGCGCCCATGACCTAGGCCGAGTCTCGAGCAGGCACGGGATCCCGGCGTCGCAGCAGCCGGAACAGCCCGCCGGCGATCACCAGAACGAGCAGCGAGCCGCCGATGCCGGCGAGGCCACCGCTGACCCGGTCGTTCTCGACGCCCTTGGTGGAGTAGTCGGCGAGCGGGCTCTTGGCCGCCGGTGACTCGTCGGCGCTGTCCAGGAAGCCGACCTTGCCGGCGACGTACTCCAGGCCGTCGGGGTGTGCGCTGGCGTAGTAGCTCGCGACGCCGGCGACGAGGAGCGCCGCGAGGAGGAAGACGGCGAGGAACCTGCGGGTGCCTGTCCGTGGCGCGCTCATGCCGGGTCGGCCACTGGTTCGCGGATCACCAGGCTGCGGGAGCGCAGCGCCGGCCGGGCGCCGTACACGAGATCAGGGCGTACGCCGACCACGGACGCCACGACCAGCGCAGTGATGACCGCCTCGCCGAGCCCGATGACCAGGTGCCACCCGACCATCGCGAGCACCACCTTGTCCGTCGCGACGGGTGCCGTGCCCCCCACTGCAAACAGCAGCGAGAACGCGAAGGCGGCCACCGGCACGCTGACGAACGCGGCGACTGCGGCCGCCGGGGCCACGACACCGAGCCGCGTGGGCAGCACCGCGCGGATCGCCTTGAACACCAGCCAGCCGACTGCGACACCGACCAGCGCCATCAGGGTGATGTTGGTGCCGAGCGCCGTGATGCCGCCGTCGGCCATGAAGAGAGCCTGGACCAGCAGCACCGTGCTGACGCACAGGACTGCGGTCCAGGGCCCGACGAGCACGGCAGCCAGCGTCCCCCCGAGAAGATGTCCGCTGGTGCCGGCCCCGACCGGGAAGTTGATCATCTGGCCGGCGAACACGAACGTCGCTACGAGGCCGGCCATCGGGGCGGTACGGTCGTCGAGTTCCCTGCGAGCTCCGCGCAACGCGAGCGCGATCCCGCCGACCGCGATGACGCCGGTCGCGACCGAGGTCGGGGCGTCCAGGAACCCGTCGGGAACGTGCATGTCCGCCACCCTACGTTATTGCAAGTTGTTCGCAACAAGCCCGATTCCGACAGGAGCAACCTCCGTTGACCGACACCCAGCAGTCCCCCGCTCGCCTCTCCCCCGGCGACGCCGCGCCGGACTTCTCGCTGCCCACGGACACCGGCGACGAGGTCTCGCTCTCCGGCCTGCGCGGCCGCAAGGTGATCGTCTACTTCTATCCGGCCGCGATGACGGCCGGATGCACCAAGCAGGCCTGCGACTTCACCGAGTCGCTCGAGTCGCTGCAGGGTGCCGGGTACGAGGTCGTCGGGATCTCGCCGGACAAGCCGGCCAAGCTGGCGAAGTTCCGCGAGCGCGACGCACTGTCGATCACCCTCGCCTCGGACGAGGACAAGTCGGTGATGACGTCGTACGCCGCGTTCGGCGAGAAGAAGCTCTACGGCAAGCTCGTGCAGGGCGTGATCCGCTCGACGTTCGTGGTCGACGAGGACGGCAAGATCGCCGTGGCGCAGTACAACGTCAAGGCGACCGGCCACGTGGCCAAGCTCCGCCGCGACCTCGGCCTCGCCTGACGACCAGCGGCACGTAGACGCGGACCTAGACTGGCCGCCGCGCGCCCGTAGCCCAACAGGCAGAGGCATCAGGTTTAGGTCCTGACCAGTGCGAGTTCGACTCTCGCCGGGCGCACCGACTCACGGCACTAGAGTCCCTGCATGGACTCCGCGCTGACCACGATCGGACTGCCGATCGCGTTGGCGATCATCATGTTCGGCCTCGGGCTGGACCTGACCCTCAACGACTTCCGCCGCGTCGGCAGGCATCCGCGCGCGGTTGCGGTGGCCCTGGCGTGCCAGCTGATCCTGCTGCCCGCGATCTGCTTCGGACTCGTGGTGCTGCTCGACCTGCCGGCGCTGCTCGGGATCGGCATGCTGCTTCTCGCCGCCTCGCCCGGAGGCACCAGCGCGAACCTGTTCAGCCACCTCTTCCGCGGTGACGTCGCGCTGAACATCAGCCTGACGGCGATCAACTCGGTGATCGCGCTGTTCACCCTGCCGCTGATCACCGGCCTGGCGATCCGCTACTACGACCGTGGCGAGGACGTGTCGCTTCCCTTCGGCGAGGTCGTCCAGGTGTTCGCCATCGTCCTCATCCCGGTCGCGATCGGGATGGTGGTGCGCAACCGCAGGCCCTCGTTCTCTCGGCGGATGGAACGACCGGTGCGGATCGGCTCGGCACTGATCCTGGCCGTCCTGGTGATCGGCATCCTGGTCGACCAGAGGGAGCACGTGGGCGAGTACTTCGCCGACGTGGGTCTCGCCGCCGGCCTGTTCTGCGCGATCAGCCTCGTGGTCGGGTACGTCGTACCCAAGGCTGCCGGGGTCTCCGCCGACCAGGCCATTGCCTGCTCGATGGAGATCGGGGTGCACAACGCCACCCTCGCCATCTTCGTCGCCGTCGAGGTGCTCGACGAGACCGAGATCTCCGTCCCGGCCGCGGTCTACTCGCTGTTCATGTTCGTCTTCGCCAGCATCTGGGGGTCGTTCGTCTCGCGCCGGTCGCGGTCTGCGGCCTCGGTGCCCAGCAACGGCTAGCCAGATCGGAATACGTGCGTCGGCCGGTTGTTGGGGCGGGGGTACGTCCCCCGACGATTGGAGTCCCATGCGTGCAGCGATCTACGACCAGTACGGCGGCGCCGACGTGCTCGAGGTCCGCGAGGTCGAAGACCCGCCCGTGGGACCGGATACCGTCCTCGTGCGCACCACTGCCACCAGCATCAACCCGGTCGACTACAAGATCCGCGAGGGCTACCTCCAGAGCGCCTACCCTCACCACCTCCCGGTGATCCCGGGTTGGGACGTGTCCGGGGTCGTCGAGGCCGTCGGGCCCGCGGTCCGCACCGGCGTCAAGGTCGGTGACGAGGTCTACGGCTACGTGCGCCGCGACGACGTCGCCTTCGGCACCACCGCCGAGCTGGTCCCCGCGCCGGAGCGCACGGTCGGTCCGAAGCCCGTCTCACTCGGCGTCAAGGAGTCGGCCGCGTTGCCCCTCGCCGGCATGACCGCCTACCAGGGTCTGGTCGAGGAGCTCGAGGTCCAGGCCGATGAGCGGGTGCTGATCCACGCCGCTTCGGGCGGGGTGGGTCACCTTGCCGTCCAGATCGCCAAGGCACTCGGCGCCACGGTCGTCGCGACCGGCAGCCCGGCCTCGCACGACTGGCTCCGCGAGCTGGGCGCGGACGAGGTGCTGGACTACGGCGCCGGACCGATCAGCGAGCAGCTTGCGTCCGTCGGCGGCAAGGTCGACGCCGTGCTGGACCTGGTCGGCGGTGAGGCCCTCGCGGATGCCCCGCACCAGGTTGTCGGTGGCACGCGGATCGTCTCGGTGATCGACCCCGACACCGTGCTCGCCCTGGGTGGCACCTACGTGTTCGTGCGTCCCGACCGCGACAACCTCGCCCGGCTCGCCGAGCTGGTCGATGCCGGGTCGCTCACCGTCACCGTCGCCCGGACGTTCGCGCTGGACGACATCGTCGAGGCCTACCGGTTCGCCGAGACCGGGCACCCCCGCGGCAAGGTTCTCGTCACGCTCTGAGCAGGTCGACCACCGTCGGAGCGATCGAGCGCAATGCCTTGCCGCGGTGGGAGATCCGGTCCTTCTCGTCCGGGGCCAGCTCGGCCGAGGTCAGGTTGCCCACCTGCTCGCGGGGGACGAACAGCACGTCGTACCCGAAGCCGCCGCTGCCCCGCAGCTCCCGGATCACGCGCCCGCGCATGAGGCCCTCGGAGAGGGTCTCGTTGCCGTTGGGGTGCGAGACCGCCACGGCGCAGCGGAACTCGGCCCCGCGTCGCTCATCGGGTACGTCGGCCAGCTGGTCGAGCAGGAGCTGGTTGTTCCGCTCGTCGCTCCTGGGCATCCCCGACCAGCGCGCCGAGAGGACCCCGGGCATCTGGTTGAGGGCGTCCACGCAGAGACCGCTGTCGTCGGCCACCGACGGCAGGCCGGTCGCCGCCACACCCGCCCGCGCCTTCAGCAGGGCGTTGCCCTCGAACGTCGGCTGGTCCTCGACCGGCTCGTCGTACGGCTCCACGTCGTCGAGGCCGAGGACCTCGAGGCCGGGGAGATGCTCCTCGAGGATGCGGCGCATCTCCTCGATCTTGCCGGCGTTGCGGGAGGCGAGGAAGACGCGCTCAGCCACCGCCGAGAGCCTCCGACTGCATCCGGGTCAGGTCGGCACAGCCCTTCTCCGCCAGGGAGAGCAGCGCGTCGAGCTCCGCACGGTCGAAGGCAGCCCCCTCGGCGGTGCCCTGCACCTCCACGAAGCTGCCCTCGCCGGTCATCACCACGTTCATGTCGGTCTCGGCGCGGACGTCCTCCTCGTAGGGAAGGTCCAGCCGCGGGACACCGTCGATGATGCCCACCGAGACAGCGGCCACCGAGCCGGTGAGCGGGTCGCCCTTGAGCGCACCCTCACCGCGCAGGTGCTCCACGGCGTCCGCCAGTGCGACGTACGCACCGGTGATCGCGGCCGTGCGGGTGCCGCCGTCGGCCTGGAGCACGTCGCAGTCGAGCACGATCGTGTTCTCGCCGAGGGCCTTGTAGTCGATGACCGCGCGCAGTGACCGGCCGATCAGCCGGGAGATCTCGTGGGTGCGCCCACCGATCCGGCCCTTGACCGACTCACGGTCCGAGCGGGTGTTGGTGGCCGAGGGGAGCATGGCGTACTCCGCCGTGACCCAGCCGAGGCCGGAGTCCTTGCGCCATCGGGGTACGCCGACCGAGGCCGAGGCCGCGCACAGCACTCGCGTGCGGCCGAACTCGACCAGCACCGACCCAGCGGGGTGGTCCTGCCAGTGGCGGGTGATCTTGACCGGACGCAGCTCGTCGTCGGCTCGGCCGTCGGCGCGTGTGGATGTCATTTGCGTGACCCTAGCCAGCGTCACTTCAGCTCGGCGCGCAGGATCCGCCACAGCCCGAGAGACAGGGGGACGACCAACCAGATGAACCCGGAGACGAGAAGGTGTGACCAGTCGTCCCCCTGCATCGCACCCTCCCGCATCGGGCCCTGTGCGTGCACTGAAGTCGATCCACGGTTGCAGGTCCGCGAACCAACCGATGTATTGCGCGCCAATCGCGAACAGGATGGGCAGGATCCATGCATACGCGAAGTAGACGACGATCGCGATCGCCGAGTTAAGGAACAGCGCCGCGAACGCGAACCCCGTCAGCATGGCAATGGCCTGCCCGACGAGGAACCCTACGAAGGGCAGCCAGCCGAACTCCCAGTCCGGCGAGCCTTGCAGCGCAGCGTAAAGGAGCGTTGGCCATGAGCGCGGCAACGATCGCGACCAGCGCCACCGCACCGGCCAGCAGGAGCCCGGCGACCAGCTTGGCCCCGATGACTCGAGCCACGATGAGGCTCCAACGTGAACGTCACCATCGCCGTCCGTTGGCTCCACTCGCTGGTGACCAAGCAGTATTCCGAGGACAGGCAGCAGGAAGGACGAGGAGTACGCCGTGGTCGCAACGAAGTCGCCCAGGCTAACCGGTTGATTCTGCGCGACCACGATGATCAGAACGAGCACCATCGCGATGGTGGCAAGGGCCGCGGTGATCAACAACAGCCAGAGACCCGCGCGGGTGTCGTAGCTCTTGCGCAGCTCGACCTTGGTCAGGGTGGTGAAGGGAATTCTGGATGTCCCGGAGATGTCCAGACTGGCGGCGGTTCGGGGCCTGGGTCGAGGTGCTCATGCCTGCACTCCTTGCGGGGTCACGGGTTCGCGGGCGTCGTCGGAGGTGAGCTGGAGGAACATCTCCTCGAGCCCGGCGCCCTCGGCACGACGCAGGTCGATCAGGACGACGCCGGCTGCCGCAGCGGCCCGGCCGACATCGATCTGCTCTGCATCGGACCGAAACCCGCCGTCACCGGACGGGGTGGCCTCGATGCCGGCGGCAGCCAGCGCCTTGTGGAGCGCGGCGGGGTCCTCGGGCTTCACGTAGGTGCCCGCGGTGTGCAGCAGCTCGGCCTTGGTCCCCTGCGCCACGATCTTGCCGCGACCGATCAGCACCATCTCGTCGGCGATCATCTCGACCTCGTGCAGCAGGTGCGAGGACAGCAGGACGGTGCCGCCCTTGGCCGCGAAGGCGCGGAGCAGGCCGCGCATCCAGTGGATGCCGGCCGGGTCGAGGCCGTTGACCGGCTCGTCGAGGATGAGCACCGACGGGTCGCCCATGAACGCGTTGGCGATCCCGAGGCGCTGGCGCATGCCGAGCGAGTAGTTGCGCACACGTCGCTTGGCCTCGATGCCGGAGAGCCCGACGAGCTCCAGCATCTCCTCGACGCGCTGCTGCTCCGACGCCCATCGTCTCGGCGCTGAGCCGCAGCACCTCGCGGCCGGTGCGACCGCCGTGCTGGGCGGAGGCGTCCAGCAGGACGCCGACGTGGCGCGACGGGTTCGGGATGTCGGCAAAGCGGTGGCCACCGATCAGGGCCTGCCCGGCGTCCTGGGGGGTGAGCCCGACCATGACTCGCATGCTGGTGGACTTCCCGGCGCCGTTCGGGCCGAGGAATCCGGTCACCTTGCCGGGCTGGGCGACGAACGAGATGTCGTCAACGGCAGTGAAGTCGCCGTAGCGCTTGGTCACTCTCTCGATAGTGATCATCTCGGGGCCCCCGCCCGGATGTGAGCGCAGCGAGCAGTCTGGTGGGGTGAGATCATGCGGCCCACTATGCCCAACGCATGAGGTCACTCCGACCCCGGCACGCCCCTCGGCAGACGCTAGACGTCGTAGGTCTTGCCCGGGGTGGCGAGGTCGACCGGGCCGTCGTACTCACCGACGGCCTCGTTCAGCACCCTCTGGGGGTCGTGCCACGGCGGGATGTGGGTGAGCAGGAGCCGCTGCGAGCCCGCGACGGTGGCGGTGCGCCCGGCCTCGGCCCCGGTGAGGTGCAGGTCGGGAGGGTTGGGGTTGCCCTCGAGGAAGGACGCCTCGCACAGGAACAGGTCGGCGTCGCGAGCGGTGTCCTCGAGCCCGTGGCAGACCCCGCTGTCACCGGAGTAGGCGAGGGTGCGGCCTCCGGCCTCGATGCGCATGGCGTACGCCGTGACGGGGTGTACGACGAGCCGGACGGTGATCGTGAACGGGCCGTAGTGGACGGCGTCCGGCCCGTAGGTGATGAAGTCGAACTCCTCGTTCATCCCGGGGTCCTCGTCGAGGTCATAGGCCTTCGCCATCCGGCGAGCCGTGTTCTCCGGACCCCACACGGGGATCTTCGGCAGCGCCCCCTCCGGGTGGTACTTGCGCATGACGTAGTAGCCGCACAGGTCCAGGCAGTGGTCGGCGTGCAGGTGGGAGAGGAACACCGCGTCGATCGCGGTGGCGTCGGCGTAGCGCTGCAGGGAGCCGAGTGCCCCGTTGCCGAGGTCCAGCAGCACGCTCCAGGTGCGGCCGTCGTGCTCCTCCTCGAGGAGGTAGCAGCTGGCGGAGGACTCCGGCCCCGGGTAGGAGCCGGCGCAGCCGATCACGGTCATCCTCATCGGGCACCCACGACCCACGCGCCGCCTGCGAACTGGGTCACGCTGTCGAGCTCGGGACCGAGGAAGCGCCGCCCGGTGATCGCGAACTCCTCGGGCTGGCCGGTGGTCAGGAAGCGGTGGACCGGCGGCTGCCCCGGAGGTCGCTCGAGGCCGTGCTGGACGAGCATCCGGTAGACGTCCTTGGCGCACTCCTCCGCGCTGCTGACCAGGGTCACCTCGTCGCCCATCACCATCGAGATCACGCCCGTCAGCAGGGGGTAGTGGGTGCAGCCGAGGATCAGGGTGTCGACGCCGGCCAGGACCAGGGGGTCGAGGTATTCGTGCGCGGCCGCCTGCAGCTCCGGCCCGCCGGTGACGCCCTGCTCGACGAACTCGACGAACCGCGGGCAGGCCTTCGTCGACAACGTGACGTGGGGTGCCGCGGCGAAGGCGTCCTCGTAGGCCAGCGAGTCGGCGGTCGCGCGGGTGCAGATCACGCCGATGTGGCCGTTGTGGCTGGCGGCGACGGCGCGGCGGGTGGCGGGCAGGATCACCTCGATGACGGGTACGTCGTACCTCTCGCGGGCGTCGCGGAGCATCGCGGCGCTGGCCGAGTTGCAGGCGATGACGAGGGCCTTGACGCCCTGCTCGACGAGGTGGTCGAGGCACTCGAGGGCGTACTCGCGGACCTCGGGGATCGGCTTGGGGCCGTAGGGCTGACGCGCGGTGTCGCCGAGGTAGACCACTGCCTCATGGGGCAGCTGGTCCATCACGGCACGAGCGACGGTGAGCCCACCGAAGCCCGAGTCGAAAATCCCGATCGGCGCGTCAGTCACAAGGAACAAGGCTAGTGGTCGCCGTCACTATTGCGGATAGTTAGCGACCGATCTCACTTGTGTCGGCTCGCGCGCCTCGCAGCAGCCACCACAGGCCGACCAGCGGGAGCACGAGCGGGACGAAGGCGTAGCCGGCGCCGAACTCCGACCAGACCGTGGCGTCCGGGAACTCCTCGGGCACGATCAGGCTGGTCGCGCCGACGGCGAGAACACCGACCAGCTCGGTGCCGACTGCAACCAGCGCGAGCTAGTCGGCGGCCCGTGGCGAGGGCGTAGGTCGCGACGATGTAGATGACGGCCGCGAACGCACTGAGCGCATAGGGCACCGGCGCCTCGGAGGCCTGGGTGGCGAGCTGGAGCGTGGACCGGCCGGTCGCCGCGACCGCGAACACCCCGTAGACGAAGACCAGGACGCGACCGAACCCGCGGCCCGTGGCGAGGTCAACCACCGGCCATCCAGACGTCCGCCAGCCGCACGAACATGAACGGGACCAGCAGCACGGCCACGAGCAGCACCGCCGTGCCACCGCGCGAGCGCTCCCCCGCCGACCAGATCAGCCCGCCGGGGATCAGCAGCATGACGCCGAGGAGGTAGCCGATGTACTCCGCGACCGAGGTGTCGCCGCTGTCTCCGAAGACCCGGACGATGCCGAGCACCAGGTTGGCGATCAGGCCGACCTCCAGCACCCCCAGCGCGTTCAGGGTGAGGTTGTCAGGCGTGCGGTCGCGGATGATGAGTACGACGAGCCAGATCGCGATGAGCAGGCACAGCACGGACAGGGCGAGCTGCAGCGGGATCATCGGTGTCCTCCGGTCAGGCCCAGAGCTGACCGTCGAGGCGCTCCTCGGCCTCGTCGATCGTGCCCTCGTAGGCGCCGGTGGAGAGGTACTTCCAGCCGCCGTCGCAGACGACGAACGCAATGTCGGCCGACTCCTCCGCCTTGACCGCCTTCGCGGCCTGGGCGAGCGCGGCGTGCAGGATCGCACCGGTGGAGATGCCGGCGAAGATGCCTTCCGACTCGAGCAGCTCCCTCACCCGCCGTACGGCGTCACGCGGGCCGACCGAGAACCGGGCATCGATCAGCGACTCGTCGTACAGCTCGGGGACGAAGCCCTCGTCGAGGTTGCGCAGCCCGTAGACGAGCTCGCCGTAGCGCGGCTCGGCGGCGACGATCTTCACCTCGGGCTTGTGCTCGCGGAAGAACCGGCTGGCGCCCATCAGGGTGCCGGTGGTGCCGAGCCCGGCCACGAAGTGGGTGATCTCCGGCAGGTCGGCGAGGACTTCGGGGGCGGTGCCCTCCTGGTGGGAGAGCGAGTTGGCCTCGTTGCCGTACTGGTACAGCATCACCCAGTCGGGGTGCTCCTCGGCGATGCCCTTGGCCTTTCGCACCGCCTCGTTGGAACCCCCGGCCGCGGCCGACGGGATGATCTCCGCGCCCCACATCCGCAGCAGCTGGCGGCGCTCCTCGGAGGTGTTCTCAGGCATGACGCAGACGAGGCGGTAGCCCTTGAGCTTGGCGGCCATCGCCAGGGAGATGCCGGTGTTGCCGCTCGTGGGCTCCAGGATCGTGCAGCCCGGCTGCAGCACGCCGGTCTTCTCGGCCTGCTCGATCATCTTCAGCGCGGGACGGTCCTTGATCGAACCGGTCGGGTTGCGGTCCTCGAGCTTGGCCCACAGGCGCACGTCGGGTGACGGCGACATCGTGGGCAGCCCGACAAGCGGCGTGCCCCCGACCGAGTCGAGGAGGTTGTCGAATCGCATGCCCGGCTCAGCTCGACCCGGCGCCACCCGCGACGGCCGGGAGCACGACGACCTGGTCGCCGTCGGAGAGCTCGGTGCCGAGGCCGCCGGTGAACCGGACGTCCTCGTCGTTGACGTAGAGGTTCACGAAGCGGCGCAGGTCGTCCTCACCGGCCCCATCCCCGTCGGACTTCGTCTCGATGAGGCGGTCCTTGATCCCGGGGTGCTTCGCGTCCAGGTCGTCGATCAGCTCGACCAGCGTGGCGCCCGTCGCCTCGACCGACTTCTCCCCTCCCGTGTAGGTGCGCAGGATGGTCGGAATGCGGACCTCGATGGCCATGGAAGTCACTCGCTCTCGTTGTTCGTCTGTCGGGCCGGCTCCTCGGTGACCACTACCTCTTCCTCGGTCACCTCGCCGTCATCGATCCTGTAGGACCTGAACTCCACTGGCCCCGCGCTATTCCCGTGCTCGCGTGTGCTGACGAGCACATAGTGCGCGCCGGGCTCGCTCGCCAGGCCGATGTCGGTGCGGCTGGGGTAGGCCTCGGTCGAGGTGTGGGAGTGGTAGATCACGACCGGTTCCTCGTCGTTGGCGTCCATCTCCTTGTAGAGCTGGAGCAGCTCGGTGGAGTCGAACTCGTAGAAGGTCGGGCTGCCCGCGGCGTTGGTCATCTCGATGAACCGTTCGGCGCGGTCGCTGCCTTCCGGCCCGGCGACGACCCCACATGCCTCGTCGGGGTGGTCGCGCTTCGCGTGGGCCACGATCGCGTCCCGGACGGCCGCACTGAGGGTCAACACGGTCCAAGGGTAGGTGAGGTGCTCGGGCGGTCATCGCACCGGATCAGCGCGCGGACGTCGTACGGCGTGCGGGTCAGTGGACCGACTGCACGAGGGTCTCCTGCAGGAAGCCGAGCCAGTCGTAGACGTCGTGCACCTGAGCGCGCGGGTCGTCCTCGGGAAGCGAGAACCAGTACTCCTCGTCGCCCTCCTCGACGCCGAGACGGGTGGCGATCGCGAGGCGCATGTCGGTGAACGACCGCATCCAGGTCATCGCGGCCTCCTCGTCGAGCTCGACGTCGATGAACAGGCCGTCCTCGGGCTCGGGCGGCAGCCCGGCCTCCTCGAGGGTGTCGATGATCGTGGCCGCGGCGCCGGCCTTGCCGTCCCGCAGAGTGCTCTCGGTGAACCGGCGGAAGTCGCCGGCGGCCTCCTCGTCCTCGGGGTACGCCGTCGGGAAGAGCCGCGCGAGCACCGGGTCGTCAGGTGCGCTCGTGGGACCGGAGAAGTCCATCAGCCGCTCTAGCGGGTCGGTGCCGTGGGTGGTGGTGGCCGACTCGTTGCGCAGCAGCTCGATCAGCTGGGCCGCGAGCGAACGGAGCAGGTCGGCCTCGAAGACGGTGAACGTGGCGACCGCTGCGCCGCTGCGGCGGTGCCGGCTGAAGCCGCTCATGCGTCGTCGGCCTTCTGCATCGTGGCCCACAGCCCGTACTCGTGCATTGCCTGGACGTCGCGCTCCATCTCCTCGCGGCTGCCGGTGGAGACGACGGACCGACCGTCCCGGTGCACCTCCATCATCAGCTTCTGGGCCTTCTTCTTCGGGTAGCCGAAGTACTTCTGGAAGACGAAGGTGACGTAGGACATCAGGTTGACCGGGTCGTTCCAGACGATCGTCACCCAGGGGCTGGCCAGCTTGGTGATCTCGTCGACCTCGGGTTCCTCGAGCTCGACAGGAGAAGTGGACACGCCCTCATTGTGCACAGCAGTTACTAGGGTGGCTCCGTGAGTACCTCCCCCGACTTCTCCGGCGACTTCACCAGCGGCGGCACGACCTCCTCGGCGTTGCTCACCGACCAGTACGAGCTGACCATGCTCGAGGGTGCGCTGAAGTCCGGTACCGCACACCGCAAGTCGGTCTTCGAGCTCTTTCCGCGACGGCTGCCCGAGGGCCGCCGCTACGGCGTGGTGGCCGGGGTGGGGCGGGCGCTCGACGCGATCGAGGCGTTCCGGTTCACCGACGTGGAGATCGACTTCCTCCGCAAGCACGACATCGTGGACGAGCCGACGCTCGACTACCTCGCGGACTACCGGTTCTCCGGCGACATCTGGGGCTATCCCGAGGGCGAGACCTACTTCCCCTACTCCCCCCTCGTGAACGTCGAGGCGACCTTCGCCGAGGCGGTGCTGCTCGAGACCGTGCTGCTCTCGATCTACAACCACGACTCGGCGATCGCGTCGGCGGCCTCGCGGATGGCCTGGGCTGCCGGTGACCGGCCGTGCATCGAGATGGGCTCGCGGCGTACGCACGAACAGGCGGCGGTGGCGTCTGCCCGGGCGGCGTACGTCGCAGGGTTCACGGCGACGTCCAACCTGCGGGCGCGCCAGGAGTACGGCGTACCGTCCCGCGGCACCAGCGCGCACTCCTTCACGCTCCTGCACGACACGGAGGCGGACGCGTTCCGTGCCCAGGTGGAGTCGCTCGGCAAGGGGACGACCCTGCTCGTCGACACCTACGACATCGCGGAGGCTGTGCGGCTCGCGGTGGAGATCGCGGGGCCGGAACTGGGTGCGGTACGGATCGACTCCGGTGACCTCGGCATGCTCGCGCACCGGGTGCGCGCACAGCTGAACGAGCTGGGCGCCCCCGACACGAGGATCATCGTCACCTCCGACCTCGACGAGTTTGCGATCGCGGGACTGGCTTCGGCTCCGGTCGACGGGTACGGCGTCGGAACCCAGCTGGTCACCGGCAGCGGTCATCCCACCTCCGGCTTCGTCTACAAGCTGGTGGCCCGGGAGAACGACGCGGGCGAGCTCGTCGGGGTGGCCAAGAAGAGCAAGGACAAGATCTCGATCGGCGGCCGGAAGTACGCGTTGCGGCGCCTCTCTCGCGACGGCGTCGCACAGGCCGAGGTCGTCGGGATCGGCCAGCCCGCGGAGAACGACGGCGACGACCGCTCGCTCCTGGTGCCACTGGTGAGCAACGGCGAGGTGGTCGGCCGCGAGTCCCTCGAGACAGCACGCGAGCGGCACCTGCGCTCGCGGGCCGAGCTGCCGATGATGGCGCGATCGCTGTCCAGGGGCGAAGCGGTGATCGGGACCGTGTTCGAGGGTTACGAGTAACCTCCCGTCCCATGAAGCAGGCACTGATCGTGGTGGACGTGCAGAACGACTTCTGTGAGGGCGGCTCGCTGGCCGTCACCGGTGGCGCCCGGGTGGCCAGTGACATCTCCGTGCTGCTGCACCACTGGACGAGGCAGGATCCCAAGGCCCCGGCGTACGACCTGGTGGTAGCAACGCGGGACCACCACATCGACCCGGGCTCGCACTGGTCGGGCGAACCCGACTTCGTCGACTCGTGGCCGGTCCATTGCAAGGTCGGTACCGATGGCGAGGCGTTCCACCCCAACCTGGACCCGCAACCCTTCGACGCCGTCTTCCTCAAGGGCGAGCACGAGGCGGCGTACTCCGGCTTCGAGGGCAAGGACCACGACGGCACCCCCCTCGCCGACTGGCTGCGCCAGCACGAGGTCGAGAGCGTCGACGTCTGCGGCCTGGCCACCGACCACTGCGTCCGCGCCACCGCCCTCGACGCCGTAACCAACGGCTTCACCACCAAGCTCCTCCTCGACCTCTGCGCGGGCGTGGCCCCGGAGACCACCGACCGAGCCCTCACCGAAATGCGCGAAGCCGGCGTCGAGGTCGCGTAGCAGGCGAAACCACCGGTGGTCGAGCCGGGGAGCCGTACGAGCAGGCGCAACCACCGGTGGTCGAGCAGCGAGCGAAGCGAGCGGACAGACGAGACCAGTCGCCGTACGCCGGCTGGCAGCCCTAACCACCGGTGGTCGAGCAGCGAGCGAAGCGAGCGATCAGACGAGACCAAGTCGCCGTACGCCGGCTGGCAGCCCAACCACCGGTGGTCGAGCAGCGAGCGAAGCGAGCGATCAGACGAGACCAGTCGCCGTACGCCGGCTGGCAGCCCTAACCACCGGTGGTCGAGCAGCGAGCGAAGCGAGCGAACAGACGAGACCAAAGGGTCGTACGCCGCGAGCAAACCGACTCAGTCGCGGCCCCTGCTCATCCACCCCGTGCGCCCACGACTCAGCACTGACAGGTCCTCGATCCGTCCCTCGATCAGAGCCTCTCGCTTGGCGCGCGACCAGTTCTGAATCTGCTTCTCGGCGAAGTACGCATCGCGGATGCTCTCGAACTCCATCGCCCAGACCAAGACGACGGGCCGGCGCCGAGATGTGTACTTCGCGCCACCAACCTCGTTGTGCTGTGCGATGCGCGCCGGCAGGTTGACGGTGCTGCCTACGTAGTAGGAGTCGTCGGCGCAACGAACGATGTATGCCCAACCCATGCAACAAGGGTGGTTGGCGAGGTGGGTGGGATCCAGTCGGATGTTCGGGGCTGTGGACAGCCTCGTCCCTTGCGGCCTTTGGTCTCGTCTGTCCGCTCGCTTCGCTCGCTGCTCGACCACCGGGGGTTGCGGTTCGCCCGTCCGTACGGCACGTTTCCGGGGGTTGCGGTTCGCTCGCGCCGTCGCTGCTCGACCACCGGGGGTTGCGGTTCGCCCGCGCCGTACAGCACGTTTCCGGGGGTTGCGGTTCGCCCGTGCCGTACAGCACGTTTCCGGGGGTTCGGTTCGCCCGCGCCGTACAGCACGTTTCCGGGGGTTGCTAGCGGCCGTGGAAGTCGGGGCGGCGTTTTTCTGCGAAGGCCTTCATGCCTTCGGCTACGTCTTCGGTGCGGAGGAGGAGGGACTGGCCGGCTCGTTCTCTTTGGAAGGCCTCGCCGAGGCCGCCAAGGGTGGCTGCGTTGATGGCCTTCTTGGTGGCGGCGAAGGCGAGGGGGGCGCCGGAGGAGAGGCGGCGGACGATCTTGTTCAGGCCCTCGGCGTAGTCGTCATCGGCGAACACGTGGGAGACGAGGCCGGCGTCGAAGGCCTCCCTGGCGGAGATCAGGTCGGAGAGCAGGGCCAGGCGCATCGCGCGGGCACGCCCGACCGACGCAGCCACCGTGGCGGTCGCGCCGCCGTCGGGCATCAGGCCGACCTTGGTGAACGCGAGGGTGAGGGCCGCGGACTCGGTTGCCACGACGAGGTCGCAGGCGAGCGCCGTCGACATCCCGACGCCGGCGGCGATCCCGTTCAGGCCGCACACGACCGGCTTGTCGAGCTCGGTGATCGCCCGGATGATCTGGTTGGCCGCATCGACCGACGTGGAGTCGTACTTCTCCTGCGCGTTCTCGCCGCCGAGGTCCGCGCCCGGCGGAGAAGGCGCCACCCGTGCCGGTGAGTACGACGACCCGCACGTCGTCACGCGCCGTCGCCCCGCGCACCTGCTGGATCGCCTCGATCACCATCTCGCCGGTCAGCGCGTTGAACTGCTCGGGCCGGTTCAGCGTCAGCCACAGGGCGCCGTCCTCGACCCTGACCTCCAGGTCACTCATGCGCGATCGCCTCGACAGGGTTGGGGCTCAGGGGCTGCATGCCCTCATCCAAGACGTTGACAGTTTTACTGTCAACGTCATGTGCGTGGCCCCGCAGGACGCGGTTACGCTCGACAGATGGTTCGAGCACTGGTGATCGCGGACGAGGAGGCGAACCTGCCTGTCCAGAGGCTTCGCGACCTGGCGCCGGACCTCGTGCTCTCCGCCGGGGACCTCCCCTGGGACTACGTCGAGTACGTCGCCTCCTGCGTGGACGTCCCGGTCGTCTTCGTGCCCGGCAACCACGACCCCGCGATCGAGCGCTCGCGGCGGAGCCTGCTCGGTCTGCACCTCCTCGACGACCAGGCCGAAGAAGGCCCGCGCCCCCACGGCGCGACCAACGCCGACAGGCGGGTCATCGAGGCGGCGGGTCTGCGGATCGCCGGGCTGGGCGGCTGCGTGCGCTACAAGCCGGGCCCCCACCAGTACACCCAGCGGGAGTACCACCGCCTGGCGCGGCGGCTCCTCCGCCGGGCGAGGCGCGGCGGGCCCGGTCGACGTACTCCTGACCCACGCGCCACCCCTCGGGCTCGGTGACGGAGACGACCAGCCCCACGAGGGCATCGACGCGCTGCACACCGTCATCGAGCGGCTGCAGCCGTCGTGGCACCTGCACGGGCACATCCACCCCTACGGGCGGCGGATGCTCGACCGCGAGGTGGGACGGACGACGATCCGCAACGTCATCCCGTGGCGCATGGTCGACATCGAGCCGCGGTCACCGCACCTCGTGGACGCTTCCGGCTCGTCGGCCGGGACAATGTAGCCATGGCTCGAGACACCGGCTCCCCACGCGTGGACGCCGAGGTGGACTTCCTCCGGATGCGGCGGTACCAGACCCTGTCCAAGCTCGCCCACTGGATGCGCGCAGGACGCGCAGGACGTCCAGGAGACGCTCTCCTTCGACGAGGTGGTCGATGCCCTCGGGCGGCGCGGGGAGCGGTCAGCTCGGCCTGCAGGAGATCCCGCTGGACCAGATCGTCGGCTCGGTCGACAAGGTGCGCGACTTCGACCGGCGGTTCCGGCCAACCTCCGACCGCAGCCGCCAGCGCTGGGAGGCGCTCGCCGAGAAGAGCCGGCTCGGGGAGTACCTGCCGCCGATCGACGTCTACAAGCTGGGCAACCTCTACTTCGTCCGCGACGGCCACCACCGCGTCTCGGTCGCCCGCGCGCAGGGCGCTCCCACGATCGACGCCTACGTCACCGAGATCGACACGGTCATCGACACCGAGGGCATCGGCGGCCGACGCGACCTGGAGGGCAAGAACTGGGGGCTGCGGTTCCTCAAGCGGGTGCCGCTGACCGGCGAACGCCGGGCCGGCATCAACTGCACCGACCCGTCCGACTACCACCGCCTCGCCGAGATGGTGGAGGCGTGGGCGTGCCGGCTGATGCACGACGAGGGTGCGTACTTCGACAAGCCGACGATGGCGATGCGGTGGTACGACGAGGAGTACACGCCGGTGGTCGAGATGATCGACGAGGCCGGCGTACGAGGTCGTGGCGGAGACCGGCGCGGACGCCTACATCCGGGTCGCCAAGGAGCGCTACCGGCTGATCCGCGAGCACGACTGGAACCGCGACGTGCTGCAGATGGTCGCCCAGAAGAAGCAGAAGGCACCTGAAGAAGGACCGCCGACGGAGGTGAGACGTCGGGCTGACGTCAGAGCTGCAAGCCAGACCGCGCAGTCGGTCGGCAGACCCCCGTCCGCGTCGAGCTCACCACTCGCCACGAGCACCTCGCCCTCGGGCAGCGGGAGTGATCTCGCTGCCGAGGTTGGCGATCACCCGCACCGGCGCACCGGACTCGCTGCGTGACGTCGAAGGCCAGCACGCTCTCCCCGAGGTCGACCCAGGTCAGCCGGCCACGACCGACGCGGTGCTCAGCGACGCAGCCGCAGCAGGGTCCGGTAGAGCTCGAGGGTCGAACCCTCCACACCGGTCTGCCGGTCCACCGCGAGCTCGCCGTACGACGGCGGGCTGCGGGCAGCCAGGACTTCTCCGTCGGCCCGAAGCCGTACGACGGCGCGTCCGCGACCCACGGGCATCGGGACCCGGCAGCCGTCGCGACCACGGTCCGCGCCACCCGACTTCTCCCAGGTCGGATCCTGCCGCACCTCGTCGGGCAGCTCGGTCGCCTCGGGCAGTCCCAGCTCCTCGCCCTGGTAGAGGTACGCCGAGCCGGGCAGCGCGAGCATCACCGTCGTCGCCGCGCGGGCGCGGCGAAGCCCGACCTCCCGGTCGGGCTGCGGGTCGTCCACACCGATGCCCCCCATCCGCAGCCGACCGGGCACCGGGTCGAAGCCCAGCCGGGAGGCATGCCGTACGACGTCGTGGTTGGACAGCACCCAGGTCTGCGGAGCACCGACCGCCTCCACCGCCTCCAGCGACGCGGTGATCTCGGTGCGCAGTGCCGAGGCGATCCACGGCGACATCAGGAAACCGAAGTTGAACGACTGGTGCAGCTCGTCGGGCCGGACGTACTGCGCGAGCGCGTCGGTCGGCCACACCCACGCCTCGGCGCAGAGGATCCGGTCGGCGTCCTGGCCGCTCGACCGCGTAGGAGTCGGTGACCTTGCGCCAGCGGCGGTAGATGTCGTGCACCCCCGGCTGGTCCCACATCGGCAGCTCGGAGGTGCGCTCCATGGTGGTGTCGTGGGCGCCCGCCGGCGCGTCCGGCAGGCCGGGCACCTTGACCAGACCGTGCGCCACGTCGATCCGGAAGCCGTCGACGCCGCGGTCGAGCCAGAACCGCAGCACCGACTCCATCTCGTCGCCGACCTCGGGGTTGGTCCAGTCGAAGTCGGGCTGGGTGGTGTCGAACAGGTGGAGGTACCACTGGCCCGGACTCCCGTCGGCCTCGGTCACCCGCGTCCAAGCAGGCCCGCCGAAGTTGCTGCGCCAGTTGTTGGGTGCCAGCTCGCCGTTCTCCCCGGCGCCCTCGCGGAACACGTAGCGTGCCCGCTCGGCGCTGCCCGGCGGCGCAGCGAGCGCCGCCTGGAACCACGGGTGCTCGCTGGAGGAGTGGTTGGGCACGAGGTCGAACAGCACGCGCAGCCCGAGCTCGTGGGCCCGCTCGAGCAACGCGTCGGCGTCCGCGAGCGTGCCGAAGCGCGGGTCGATGTCGCGGTAGTCGGCCACGTCGTACCCCGCGTCGTTCTGCGGTGAGGTGTAGAACGGCGAGATCCACACGGCGTCGACCCCGAGCGCAGCGAGGTGGTCCAGCCGCGCGGTGATTCCGGGCAGGTCGCCCATGCCGTCACCGTCGGAGTCCGCCCAGGACCTCGGGTAGATCTGGTAGATGACGGCGTCGCGCCACCACTGCTGTTGCGTCTTGTCCTGCGTCATGAGCCCCACTTCTCGGTCAGCTTGGTGATCACCGTCAGGTTGCGGGTGGTGGCCACGCCGAGATGGCGCTCCACCTCTGCATTGCCTGTCGTTGCCTCGTGGAACGGCCGCGTGCTCAGCATCAGGTGGACCGCCCGCTCGCCCACCCTGACCTCCTCGCCGTCGCCGGACCTCGCCTCGAGCGCCTTCGCCCCCTCCTCGGTCGGCGGCTGCGCAAGCAGGGTGACGTAGTGCCCCTCCAGCTGCTTGCCACCCCCGAAGTCGCACGCCTCGTCGTAGATCTCGCTGAGCTCCTGCGGCGTCATCAGCACGACGGGCACCTCGAAACCACGATCGGCGAGCATCGCCTTCTCGAGTGCGTCGATGACCTTCTGCCTCGACCGCAAGCTGGTGCGGAACACCACGTTGCCGGTCTGGATGTGGGTCTCCACCTTCTCGAAGCCGGCGGCGGTCAGAGCATCGCGCAGCTCGGCCATCGGGTACTGGCGCTTGCCCACGTTGACGGCCCGCAGGAACGCGATGAAGGTCGGCACGGCGCGAGCCTAGCGAGCGTCCGAGGAGCTTGCTCCTCGTGACTGACTGGGCGAAGCGCCGTTGGCGAGCGAAGCGAGGAACACGGGTCGAGGCTACTTCTCGATGTGCGATCCGCGGACGCCGGTGCGGCGTAGCCTGCGGACATGACAGGCCCACCGGCCGAGCGGTCGTACGACGTCGGCGCCTGGGCGACTCTGACCCGGCGGCTCTCGCCCTACCTGGACATCGCGATCGCGCTCGTCGCGACCGTCCTGTCGGTCCTGTCCCTGGTGAGCACCGACGTGGCGACGATCGACCCCCGGCTCGAGCCGGCCGACCCGATAGCCGTCATCGCCACCGCGGTCGCCGTGCCTGTCCCTGGCCTGGCGTCGCACCCGACCGATGGCGTCCTTCGGCGTCTTCACCGTCGGCTGCCTGGTGGTCACGCTGACCGACCACTACATCGGCCTGCTCTCGATCCTGCTGCTGTTCAGCCTCTACTCGCTGGCGGCTCATGGCGGCCGGCGCCAGGGTGTTGTCGGCCTGGTCGCGAGCATCGTGGTGTTCAACGTGCTGTCGCTGCTCGACGTGCCGGACCTCGAGACCTCGGACCTGCTGCAGGCGTTTGCGCTGCTGGTGGTCGCGTGGGCTCTCGGGGACGCGATCCGGTCGCGTCGCGCCCAGCAGGCGGAGCGCCTGCGCCTGGCAGAGCAGGAGGCAGCTGCCGCGCATGAACAGTCCGCCCGTGCCGTCGCCGAGGAGCGCCTGCGGATCGCCCGCGAGCTGCACGACGTGGTCGCGCACAGCATGTCGCTGATCGCCGTGCAGGCTGGCGTCGGCGGGCACGTGATCCGCACCGACGTCGCCGCGGCCGAGCACGCACTGGAGGTGATCGCCGAGACCAGCCGCAACGCATTGACCCAGACCCGATCGATGCTCGGGCTGCTGCGTGAGGAGAACGCCGACCCCGCTGCAGCGCCAACCCAGACGATCGACGACCTCGACGCGCTCGTAGCGGACGTCGCACAAGCCGGTGTCGAGGTCACCCTGAGCATCGAGGGGCCGCGGCGCCCGCTCGGCCCCGGTGTCGAGCTGACCGCCTACCGCATCGTGCAGGAGTCGCTGACCAACGTGCTGAAGCACTCGCGCGCAACAGCGGCCCGCGTGTGCGTGACCTACGCCGAGGACGCGGTCGACATCGAGGTCCTGGACACCGGCAGCGGAGCGCGCACCGTTCCCGAAGACGGAGGCGTTGCGAGCGGCCACGGCCTCGTCGGCCTGCGCGAGCGCACGCGGCTCCTGGGCGGCACCTTGGAGTACGGCGCGCTCGAGGGATCGGGTTTCCGGGTGGCCGCCCACCTTCCTTCACCAGAGCCGATCGCATCGTGATCCGGGTGGCGGTCGTCGACGACCAGGAGCTGGTGCGATCCGGGTTCGTCGTGCTCCTCGAGTCCAGCCCCGACATCGAGGTCGTCGGCGAGGCCGGAGACGGTCAGGAGGCCTGGGACCTGTGCCGTCGTACGACGCCCGACGTCGTGCTGATGGACATCCGGATGCCGCGGATGGACGGCCTGGAGGCCACCCGGCGGATCATGGCCGACCCGAGCTGCGTGGACACACACGTGCTCGTCCTGACGACGTTCGACGAGGACGAGCTGGTGCACGAGGCGCTGCGTGCCGGAGCCAGCGGGTTCCTGCTCAAGGACACCCGGCCCACGCAGCTGCTCGAGGCCATCGCAGTGGTGGCCGCCGGTGACGCCCTGCTGGCGCCGTCGGTGACGCGACGCCTGATCGAGCAGTTCACGGCGCTGCCCAGCCGGCCCGTCACACCGCCCGAGGACGACCTCACCGACCGCGAGCGCGAGGTGCTGGTCGCGGTGTCCCGAGGGTTGTCCAACCAGGAGATCGCCGACCTCCTGCACATGGGCTACGGCACCGTGAAGACGCACGTCAGCCACCTGCTCACCAAGCTCGAGTGCCGGGACCGTGCGCAGCTGGTGATGCACGCCTACGAGTCCGGCCTGACCGTCCCCGGGAGCAGCTGACCTATACCTCGAGTCTTGGCAGGCAAGGCCTTCAGGCAGATGTGCCGGACACCCTTCGACAGCGAGATTGGTGATGCGGCCAGCCAGGCCGGATCAGCCAAGCGGAGGTTCTCTCATGACCCGACCACTACGCGAAGTCGCGACCTACCTCGTGATCGCGTTCTCCATTGCCATCGGCATCGCAGTCGCGATTCCGCACGCCGGCATCAACGTCCTGCTCAGCGCGTTCGCCCCGATCGCAGCGCTGCTGGTCATCACGTTCACGACGACACCCCGCGGAAAGCGCAAGGAGCTGTGGGGCAGCTTCGGGCTGAACCGTTCGGGCAAGCGGTTGTGGCCGTTCGCGGTCGGTCGTCCCGATGCTCCTGGCCACCAGTGCCTACGCGATCGCTGTCGTCCTGGACGTCGCCAACCTGCGTGACTTCGACGTCACCGTGGCCGGGCTCGGCTCGTGGACGCTGAACCTCGGCTTCACGCTGGTCTTCATGTCGGTGCTCTTCCTCTCCGAGGAGCTCGGCTGGCGCGCATACATGCTGCCGCGGGTCCAGCAGCTCACCAGCCGCCGTCGGGCCGCCGTACTCACCGGGTTCGTGCACGGGTGCTTCCACCTGCCGCTGGCCCTGATCGCGACGACGTACGACCAGCACGGCAGCCGGTGGCTCATTGCACCGATGATGGTCGCGGTGATCACCGCGGGCGGCGTCTTCTACGCCTACCTGTGGGACCGCAGCCACAGCGTCTGGCCCGCGGCGATCGCCCACGCCTCCGTGAACATCGCTTTCGGCATGGGCGCCGGAGCCGTGGTGGCCTCCTCGCAGGCCGACCTGGCGTACGTCGCCGGTGAGGGCGGCATCGCGACCTTCGCGGTCGTGGGTGTCACCGCAGCGGTGCTGCTGGTCAGGGCCAAGGTGTGGCGCACGGATGCTGCCGTCACCAAGCAGCGTGAGCTGGAGCCGGCCGCGTAGACCGGCGCGGACCGAAGGCCCGGCGGTGCTCAGCTGTTGCTGAACACCGCCGGGTCTTCGCCGTCCCCGGGACCCTCGCTGCCGGGTCCGCGTCCGGCCCACGTCCAGGCGTACGCCGGGTCCTCCACCTCGCGTCCGGCCTCGCCGAGCTCGAGCGGCCGGAAGGTGTCGACCATGACGGCCAGCTCGTCGAAGTACTCCACCCCGATCGAGGCCTCGATCGCGCTCGGCTGCGGACCGTGCGCATGACCCCCCGGGTGCAACGAGATCGAGCCGATGTTGATGCCGGAACCCTTGCGCGCCTCGTAGTCGCCGCCGACGTAGAACATCACCTCGTCGGAGTCGACGTTGGAGTGGTAGTAGGGCACCGGGATCGACTGCTCGTGGTAGTCGACCTTGCGCGGGCAGAAGTTGCAGATCACGAAGTTGGTGCCCTCGAAGACCTGGTGCACCGGCGGCGGCTGGTGGATCTTGCCGGTGATCGGCATGAAGTCCTCGACGTTGAACGTGTAGGGGTAGAGGCAGCCGTCCCAGCCGACCACGTCGAGCGGGTGCGTCGCGTAGGTGACCCGGGAGCCGACCAGCCCGGAGGGGCCGTTGCCCCGGTGCTTGACGAGCACCTCCACGTCGGTGCCCGTCTCGACGAGCGGCTCGGCCGGGCCGAACAGGTCGCGCTCGCAGTACGGCGCGTGCTCGAGGAACTGGCCGAACCGCGAGAGGTAGCGCTTCGGCGGGGCGATGTGGCTGTTCGCCTCGATCGCGTAGAGCCGGGAGACCTCGCCATCCACGTCGCTCGGGACCCAGCGATGGGTGGTCGCGCGCGGGATCACGACGTAGTCGCCCGGCGCGGTAGGTCAGCACTCCGAAGGCGGTCTCCACGGTGCCGGTGCCGTCCTCGACGTACACGCACTCGTCGCCCACGGCGTTGCGGTAGTAGGGGCTCGGACCGTCGGTGACGGCGTAGCTGATCCGCACGTCGCCGTTGCCCAGCACCAGCCGCCGGCCGGTGACCGCGTCGCCACCCACGGGCACGTCATGGAGCTTGAGGTGCCGAGGCTTGAGCGGGTGGTTCGGTGTGGTGCCGAGGTCGGGCAGCTCCCACACCTGGCTGTCGACGATCGCCGACGGGACGCCCGCGTGGTAGAGCAGCGAGGAGTCGGAGGAGAACCCCTCCTCCCCCATCAGCTCCTCGTAGCGGAGCCCGCCCTGCTCGTTGCGGAAAGCCGTGTGTCGGGTGCGCGGGACGGCGCCCACGGATCGGTAGTAAGCCACCCCGCCAGCCTGCCCCGCGGTGATCTAGCGTGGCAACCGTGGACACACCGCTCTGGCTGCAGGCATTCGTCGACGACGCCGCGATCTTCCCGCCGGCGCGAACTCCAGTCGACCAGGCGGTGACCGAGCACGTCGCACATCGCTCCGCGGAGTACGCCGGCATCGTCGGCGGTTTCGTGGTGAGCGACGTCAAGGTCGCCGACTTGGCAAACGTCCTCACAGGTGGTCGAGCAGCGAGCGAAGGGAGCGGACAGACGAGACCCCTCGCCGTCAATCTCGTCGTCACCGGTGGCGCCGGGGCGATCGAGCCGGCGGTGACGTGGGTCGACCGGTCCGAGGGCCTGGAGCTGCGTGCGCTGGAGTTCGCCCTGCGCGACGAGGAGGACCTGGCGCACAACGCCGGCCGGCTCGTCCGGGTCGTCGACTCTCTCGATGAGGCGCTCGACGACGTCCCGGTGTTCGCGGAGCCGCCGATCCCGCAGGGGACTCCGTCGCACGGCTGGCTCGCTGCGCTCGACGAGCTCGCGGCTCGCGAGATCTCGCTGAAGTTCCGCACGGGTGGGCTCAGCGACGACCTGTTCCCCACTTCGCCGCAGCTTGCGTCCTGCATCGAGGCTGCGCTCGACCGCGAGCTGCCGTTCAAGTGCACGGCCGGCCTGCACCACGCTGTGCGGCACCGCGACGACGACACCGGTTTCGAGCACCAGGGGTTTCTGAACGTGCTGCTCGCGACACGGACCTCGCTGGACGGCGGCGGTCCTGAGGAGGTGGCGCGGGTGCTCGAGGAGACCGACGGCGCGGCCCTGGCGTCGCGGCTGATGGCCGACCCGGACGTCGCTGCCCGCACCCGCCGGTGGTTCACGTCTTTCGGTTCGTGCAGCGTGCTCGAGGCACATGAGGACCTCGTCGAGCTGGGCCTGCTGTGAGCGAGGGGTACGGGCTCGACCACCTGCCCTACGGGGTGTTCTCCGTCGCTGGCGGCCAGCCGCGGGTCGGCGTACGTCTGGGCGACGCCGTCATCGACGCGCACCGACTGACCGGCCGTGAGGAGCTGGGGGCCGCGAGCCTGAACCCGTTCATGGCGCTGGGTCCGTCGGTATGGCGCGAGGTGCGCGAGGAGCTCGCGGCCGCAGTCCCTGACGCAGAGTCCACGCCGCTGTCCGAGGTCACGATGCACCTGCCGTTCGAGGTGGCCGACTACGTCGACTTCTACTGCTCGCTCCAGCACGCCACCAACGTCGGCAAGATCTTCCGCCCAGACGGTGACGCGCTGCTGCCCAACTGGCGGCACCTGCCGGTCGGCTACCACGGTCGCGCCGGCACGGTCGTGGTCTCGGGCACCGACGTCCAGCGGCCGGCGGGGCAACGGAAGGCGCCCGACGAGCAGCGCCCAACGTTCGGTCCGAGTCGTCGCCTCGACATCGAGGCCGAGCTCGGCTTCGTCGTCGGCGCCCCATCCCCGATGGGGCAACCGGTGCCGACCTCTGCCTTCGCCGAGCACGTGTTCGGCGTGACGCCGCTCAACGACTGGTCGGCGCGCGACATCCAGGCGTGGGAGTACGTCCCCCTCGGGCCGTTCCTCGGCAAGTCGTTCGCGACCTCGATCAGCGCGTGGATCACGCCGTTGCAGGCACTCGAGGATGCCCGTACGCCGCTGCCGGGACAGGACCCCGCTCCCCTGGAGCACCTGCGGGTCGACGAGCCGGCCGGCTACGACATCGCCTTCGAGGTGGAGCTCAACGGCGAGGTGGTGAGCCGGCCGCCGTACGCCGCGATGTACTGGTCGCCGGCACAGATGCTCGCCCACCTGACGTCCAACGGCGCCTCATTGCGCACCGGCGACCTCTACGCCAGCGGCACGATCAGCGGCGACGAGCGCGACCAACGAGGTTCGTTCCTGGAGCTCAGCTGGGGCGGCAAGGAGCCGTTCGGGGACGGCCGGACCTTCCTCGAGGACGGCGACGTGGTGACGCTGCGCGCCACCGCGCCGGGGGCGCTCGGCGGCCGGATCACGCTGGGCGAGGTCACCGGCCGGGTCCTGCCCGCCGGCTGATCTCAGGGCAGCAGCAGCGACGCCCGCCAGACCTTCTCCTGGTGCTTGGGCAGCAGGTCGTTCGCGCGCAGGAACGCCAGCGGCTTCTCCCCCATCCACTGCATCGTCTCGCGGTAGTGCGGGTTGCCGAGCGCCGTACGCCGCCCCTCGGCCGGGTCGATCCCGACAGAGCGGTAGATCTCCGGGTTGACCAGGGCGCGAGCCAGCATGAAGCAGGTCTGCGCAGTGACCGCCTGGTGCCAGAGCAGCTGCCGCCGGTTGAGTCCCTGCAGCTGGCGCTGCACCTCGTCGCGGGCGAAGCTCATGTGCCGCGCCTCCTCGAGCACGTGGATGCGCGAGACCATCCGGGTGACCGGTTGGATCCGCTCGTCCTTGACCACGTCGCGCTGCCAGGTGTCGAGGGTCTCCTCGGCGACGAGGATCGAGGCGTAGGCGCTGGGACCGCGCACCATCAGGCTGAACAGCCTTCCCAGTCGGTGGATCTTGGGCTGCGGGCCGTACGCCGGGACGCCGAGGTGCGCGATGGCCTTGCCGAACATCGTCGAGTGGCGGCACTCGTCGGCCACCTCGGTGAGGGCGTACTGCATGTGCGCGCCGGTCGGCTCGTCGTCGTACAGGTCGCGCAGCATCATCTGCATCAGGATCAGCTCGAACCACAGGCCGACGCTGGCGAGCGAGGCGGCCTCGTGCCGGGACAGCTCGATCCGCTGCTCCTCGCTGAGCGCCTCCCACAGGTGGGTGCCGTAGAGCGACATCCGCTCCGGCTGCATCCCCCACAGCTCCGGCGGCACCGGCGCCGACCAGTCGATGTCGACCTCGGGGTCGTAGGACTGGCGGGCCGAGGACTTCAGCAGCCGCTCGGCGAGTGCGTCGGACTGGGCACGGGTGACGGTCATGAACCCTCCTGGGGTACCTGTTACTTTCAGTAACACTTATCGGATACTGTCGACCACATGGCTCGCATCGTCAAGGACCCGAAGCAACGAAACGACAAGCGAAACTCCCGCTGGGACGCACATCGGGAGGCGCGACGTGCCGAGCTGGTCGCCGCCGCCGTGGCTGCCATCGACGAGCACGGACCCTCTGCCGGCATCGCCGAGATCGCTGAGTCAGCGGGTGTGAGCAAGCCGGTGCTCTACCGCTACTTCTCCGACAAGGCCGACCTCTACCGCGCCGTCGGGGCGTGGGGCGCGAACGCCGTGATCGAGGGCCTGCTACCCGTCCTGCTGGGCGACGGCCCGATCCGGGGCCGGGTGGAGAAGGCGTGCGACGACTACCTCGAGCTGATCGCTCTGCACCCGCACGTGTTCTTCCTGCTCACCGAGCACCCAACCAACGAGGACCCGCTCGCCGACGGCAAGGAGATGGTCGCGGCGACGATCTCGCGCACGCTCGGAGACGCGCTGCGGGGGCTGGGCGTGGACGCGGCGGGTGCCGAGCCCTGGGCACATGGGCTTGTCGGGCTCGGGCTCTCCACCGGCGAGTGGTGGTTGCGTCGCCACACGATGAGCCGCGCAGCCGTGTCGGCGTACCTCAGCTCGTTCATCTGGAACGCCTTCGAGGGGATCGCCCGGGAGAACGGCGTACAGATCGACAGCGCGGGCCGGTTGCGCCTCGTGTCCGGGAAGGACGCCTGATGACGAAGAGCTCGCACGAACCGGCAGCGGCGTACGACGGACCGGCGCACATCGGCGAGACGAAGGTGGAGGTGCGCCTGCGCGGGCACTTCCAGCCGATCGACGGGTTGTTCCACTGGTGGGGGCGGATCGGTGCCGACGCCGAGCTGGATCCCGTGGCCTCCGGCTCGAGGGTGACGATCGAGACGCCGCACGGCGCGGCCGAGGGCCGACTCTCCGACGTGGACACCTGGGGCCGGTTCCGGGTCAGTGGGACCGGGAAGCCGCCGTTCTGAACATCCGCTCCCGGAGCCAGCGCAGGAAGCTTCTCTCGTCCTTGATGTCGAGGAGCACCAGGACGAGCGGCACCGCGGCGGCGAACTGACCCTCGACCCAGATCAGCCAGGCGCTCAGCGCCAGGGTGACGAGGAGGGTGCCGCCGCGGACCAGAACGAGCTGCCGGGTCGGCTCAGGTGTCTCACCTGCCCGGCGACGGATCAGGCTCTGCGCAACCTGTTCGGCGACGAGCACGGCGACGAGTCCCAGCCCGATGAGGGCGGGAACCCCACCCACCCAGACGAAGAAGACACCCAGCAGCGCAATCACGAGGTAGTCCCAGAGACGCGTGTTGTCCGCGCGGCCCGCACTCTCGGGCGCGGTGCGCTGGCGCCACTGCTCGTAGGACTCCCGCTGGGTGCTCACGGCCCCATTGTTTCGTGCCGCGAGGGATGTGTCAGGGAGTTGGCGGATGCCTACAGGTTGCCGCGGGCGTCCTGCTCGCGCTCGATGGCCTCGAACAGCGCCTTGAAGTTGCCCTTGCCGAAGCCAAGCGAGCCGTGCCGCTCGATCAGCTCGAAGAAGACCGTGGGACGGTCACCCAGCGGCCTGGTGAAGATCTGCAGCAGGTAGCCGTCCTCGTCCCGGTCGACCAGGATCCCGCGCTTCTGCAGCTCCTCGATGGGGGCGCGGACGTTGCCGATCCGCTCCCGCAGCTCGGGGTCCTCGTAGTAGGAGTCCGGTGTCTTGAGGAACTCCACACCGTTGGCGCGCAGCGCGTCGACCGAGGTGAGGATGTCGTTGGTCGCGACGGCGAGGTGCTGGGCGCCGGCGCCGCGGTAGAAGTCGAGGTACTCGTCGATCTGCGAGCGCTTCTTGGCGATGGCCGGCTCGTTGAGCGGGAACTTCACGCGGTGGTTCCCGCTTGCGACGACCTTGCTCATCAACGCGGAATAGTCGGTGGCGATGTCGTCGCCGATGAACTCCGCCATGTTCGTGAAGCCCATGACCTTGTTGTAGAACTCCACCCACTCGTCCATGTGGCCGAGCTCGACGTTGCCGACGATGTGGTCCAGCGCCTGGAACAGCCGCTTGGGCTCACCGTCGCGCTTGACCCAGGTCGACTCCTTGGCGACGTAGCCGGGGAGGTAGGGACCGTCGTACCGCGACCGGTCGACGAGGGTGTGCCGGGTCTCGCCGTACGTCGCGATGGCCGCGATCCGGATGGTGCCGTGCTCGTCGGTGAGGTCCTCGGGCTCGCGTACGACGGTCGCGCCGGCCTTGATGGCCTGGGCGATGCACCGGTCGACGTCCGGGACCTCGAGGGCGATGTCCACGACACCATCACCGTGCCGGCGGTGGTGGTCGGCCAGCGGACTGTCGGGGTCCACCGCGCCGTTGACGACGAACTTGATCGAGCCGGAGCGGAGCACGAAGGACTTGTGGTCCCGGTTGCCGTTCTCCGGACCCGAGTAGGCGACGAGCTCCATGCCCCACGCGGACTGGTAGTAGTGCGCCGTCTGGGTGGCGTTGCCGACGACGAAGACGATCGCGTCCCAGCCGGTCACGGGGAACACATCGCTCTCGGCGTCGTACTCCACGAGGCCGACCAGCTGCTTGAGCTGGTCCATGGTCAGGTCGGCGCGGATCTCTTCCGGAGTCAGGGAGGTCATGTGGCCTAGGATCTCCGCGGACCACAATCTGCGCAACACTGGGCGCTGACACTGGTCATGTTGCACAACGGAGGGCGTAATAATGGACGATCTTGATGCCACATTGATCCATCTGCTGGCAGACCACCCGCGGGTGGGCGTCCTCGAGGCGTCCCGCCGACTCGGCGTCGCCCGGGGCACCGTGCAGGCGCGGCTGAACAAGCTCACCGAGACCGGCGTGATCACCGGCTGGGGCCCCGACCTAGACCCGGACGCGCTCGGCTACCCGGTCACGGCGTTCCTGACGCTCGAGATCAGCCAGGCCAGCTCGGACCGCGGCGGCGGCCACGAGGCGGTCGCCCAGCACCTGGCTGCGATCCCCGAGGTGCTCGAGGCCTTCACCATCACCGGCGCCGGCGACATGTGGTGCCGAGTCGTCGCCAGGTCCAACAACGACCTCCAGCGAGTGATCGACGCAGTCCTCTCCGGTGTCGGCATCGTCCGCTCCTCCACCGTGATCGCACTGGCCAAGCAGGTCCCCTACCGAGTCCGCCCCCTCCTGGGGCCCGTCGGCGCGGACCGCAACCAGTAGGTGGTCGAGCAGCGAGCGAAGCGAGCGGACGACGAGACCGAAGGGGCCGTACGCCGAAGCGGACCCCAACCCCAGGTGGTCGAGCAGCGAGCGAAGCGAGCGGACAGACGAGACCAAGGCGCGCAGACTGTCACCAGGAGGCAACGTGAGCGGCACGGAGTGGACGGCTGAGCGGGTAGTGGCGGAACTGACGCCCGGGATGCGGATGAAGCTCCTGTTCGACACAGCCAAGGCCGCCACCAACATTGCGCCGAACGAGCTGGAAGCGCTGTTCGCTGAGCCGTCCTACGAGGCCCGCATGGCGGCGTTCTGCATCCTCGACTTCCAGGCGCGCAAGCGGCTGGGCGACGTCGAGCTTCGTGACACCTACCTGCGGCACCACGACCGGATTGATGCCTGGGACATGGTCGACCGAGCTGCACCGCGCGTCGTCGGGGCAACTCTGAGCGGCGGCCCGTACGACCTGCTCCACGAGTTGGCCGCATCCGAGGACCCGTACCGGCGACGGACGGCGATGACCGCCCCGTTGTGGTTCGTGAAGTACGGCGACGACATGGACGTTGAGGCAGGCATCAAGATCGCGGACCTGCTGCACGCCGACCCGGACCCCATCGTCCACAAGCCGGTCGGCATCTACCTCGCCTACGCCGGCGACCGGCTTCCGCAACAGCTGACCGAGTTCCTCGACCAACGCGGTGAGGCGATGCCACGTGCGGAGTACCGCATCGCTACGCGCAAGCGAAAGGAGCGGCGATGACGGTAGACCGCTGTGGCGAGGCGAGTTCGGCGAGCAGTGAATCGAGCGGCGAGCGCATGGCTGGGTCTGTTTTGACTGTTGGTAGCGGCGGGTGCCGGTGTGGTCGACGAGGTAGGTGGCTCCGTAGGGGTCGCGCCACAGGTAGACACCAGGGAAAGGTTGTTTGACCTGCCAGCGCCCATGGGTCTTGATGCGGTGGTGCAGGCCGACCATGGGTCCGTAGTTCCCGATGCGGGACAGCTTGGCGCCGGCCGCGGCGCGCTCCGGGGTCCAGGCGACGGTGTGGTTGGTTTCGAGACGCTCGCTTCGCTACTTGTCGCTCCTCAACCACCGAGGATGCGTGCGGCGTACGGCCTGTGGTCTCGTCTGATCGCTCACTTCGTTCGCTGCTCGACCTCCGTTGGACGCTGGCTCGCTGGCACCTGTGGTTGCCGCCCGTGTGCGGCGTACGGGCCTGTGGTCTCGTCTGATCGCTCTTCGTTCGCTGCTCGACCACCGTTTGGTTGCCGCCCGCGCGCGGCGTATTTGGTCTCGTCTGATCGCTCGCTGCGCGACCACCTCGTGGTTGTGGCGTCGGGCTCGCGAGGACGCCTGGCCCAGGCCAGGGATGCTGATTCGTTGCTGGCACCCCTCCCATCGCTACAGAATGCGAAACCTACGGGGGAAGCAAGGGGTGGTCGCATGACTGATCTGCGGACCGGCACGTTCGCGAACGGAATGGACTTCTCGACGTGGGGCAGTGGGCCGAAGACGCTCCTCTTCCTGCCCGGAGGTCCAGGGAGTGCCGTCGCGACAGGGCTGATGGCCCGGATGTCACGTCGGTGGTTCGACCCGTTCGTCGGGGCGGGGTATTCCATTTGGTTTGTCACCCGTCGCAGGAACATGCCGGCAGGGCACAGCATCGAAGACATGGCGGACGACTACGCCCGCCTGCTCGCTGCCGAGTTCAGCGGCCGGGTCGACCTCGTGGTGGGCGAGTCCTTTGGCGGGATGATCGCGCAGTACCTGGCCGCTCTGCACGGCGAATCGTGGGACCAACTCGCGATCGTGGTCGCCGCCGCAGAGGTCAACGACTGGACCAAGGAAGTGGACTCCCGGCTGTGCTCGGCGCTCGCCGCGGGAGATCGGGCAGCTTTCGGGACGGCATTTGCGGAGTACGTACTGCCGGGTGAGAGCAGCAGGTGGGCCCGCCGCCTGTTGGGCCCCTCGTTCGCCCGGAGCTTGCTGTCCGGGAAGCACTACCCGCGATCTGACCTCATGGTCGAGCTCGAGGCCGAGATCTCGTACGACGCCCGACCGGTGCTTCCCCACATCGACAAGCCGGTCGTGCTCCTCACCGGTGACCGCGACCAGTTCTTCCCCATCGCCGTGGTCGAGGAGACCGTCCGCTTGATTCCGGACTGCACGCTCGTCCGCTACGAGGGACAGGGCCACATGAAGGCGGCCACCAACAAGCGGGTTGCCCACGATGTCCTGGCCTACCTCAACCGAAACTAGCCCCGCGTCGCCCACTCGCGGAGCAGGTCGATCCGCTGCCTGAGCTGTGCGGCGCTGGCGGCCGCCGCGGCCGGGCCGCCGCACTCCTTGCGCAGTGCGGCATGGGTGATCCCGTGCGCCTGTCCGGTGCGGTGGTGCCACGCGGCGACGAGGCCGTTCAGCTCGCGGCGCATCATCGCGAGCTGTTCATGGGTCGACGCCTCGTGCGGTGGCGCCGCCGGGCCGGGCGTACGACGACGCGCGCGCTCGCTCTGCCGATGACGCAGCAGGTCGCGCACCTGGTCGGCCTCGAGCAGGCCCGGGATCCCGAGGAAGTCCATCTCCTCCTCCGACCCGACGTGCACCTCTCCCGAGTGGCCGAACTCCGCCCCGTCGTACAGCACGCGGTCGAAGCTCGCCTGCGAGCCGAGCGCCTCCCATGGCAGATTGAGCTCGTCGGAGGAAGCACTCTCAGGAGTCTCGTCCATCAGCTCGTCCTCGGCCGCGAAGATGTCGTCCTCGTCAGTGATCTTGCGCCCGAGCACATGGTCGCGCTCGACCTCCATCTCCGAGGCGTGCGCCAGCAGCACCGGCACCGAGGGAACGAAGATCGATGCGGTCTCACCACGCTTACGCGCCCGGACGAAGCGCCCCACGGCCTGGGCGAAGAACAGTGGCGTGGCAGTGGTCGTCGCATAGACCCCGACGGCCAGTCGCGGCACGTCCACTCCTTCGGAGACCATCCGCACGGCCACCATCCACCGCGAGCCGTCGTCGGTGAACTTCGCGATCTTCTTCGACGCAGCCTTCTCGTCCGAGAGCACGACTGCGGGCTTCTCCCCCGAGATCTTCGCCAGGACCTGAGCGTAGATCCGCGCGGACTCCTGATCGCTCGCGATCACCAGTCCCCCGGCGTCCGGCACGTGCCGCCGCACCTCGGAGAGACGGCGGTCCGCTGCCGCCAGCACCGACGGAATCCACGCGCCCTTCGGATCGAGCGCCGTACGGAGTGCCTGCGCGGTCAGGTCCTTGGTCAACGGCTCACCAAGCCGCGCGGCGATCTCGTCACCGGCGCGCGTGCGCCACTGCAGCTGTCCCGTGTAGGCCATGAACAGCACCGGTCGTACTACGTGGTCGGCCAACGCCTGCGCGTAGCCGTAGGTGTAGTCCGCGACCGAGCGCGGCACCCCATCGGCGTCCGGGGCGTAGGTGACGAACGGGATCGGGTTGATGTCCGAGCGGAACGGTGTGCCGGTCAGGGCGAGCCGGCGCCGCGCCGGCTCGAAGGCCTCGCGGACCGACTCACCCCACGACAGTGCGTCGCCCGCATGGTGCACCTCGTCGAGGATCACCAGCGTGTTGAAGCGCTCGGTCCGGATCCGGTGGGCCAGCGGGTTGGCTGCCACTCCGGCATAGGTCAGCGCCACCCCGACGAAGTCGCTGCTGGTGCGCCCCTTGCGCCCGGAGTACGCCGGGTCGAGCGGGATGCCGACCTTCGCGGCCGCCTCGGCCCACTGCGTCTTGAGGTGCTCGGTCGGCGCGACCACGGTGATCCGGTCGATCACCCGGCGCGACAGCAGCTCGGCGGCAACCGTCAGAGCGAAGGTCGTCTTACCGGCGCCGGGCGTCGCGACCGCAAGGAAGTCGCGTCGCGTGCGCTCGAAGTACGCCGTCAACGCAGCCGTCTGCCAGGCGCGCAGGCTCGTCGCCGTACCCCAGGCAGCACGGTCGGGATAAGCGGGCGGGAGGTCGAGCGGGGCGGGCGGCGGAGGGTCGGGTGGCAGTCCGTCGGTCACAGGGCGCTACGACCGCCACTTCGCGTACGCCGCGTCCATGCGGCGCACCTGGCCTTTGGAGAACCTGTTCATGCACGAGTCCAAGGAGTAGTCCAGGAAGTTACGCACCGGGTCGGCCCCGGGCTTGTCCTCGCACGTGTCCCGCCCGGTCTCGCAGTAGTAGCTCGGCTCCCCCTCGGCGTTGGTGTCGGGCACGAGGTCGCCGTCACCCCGGCACCCACCCTGGAAGGTGTGGAACAGGCCGAGCCAGTGGCCGACCTCGTGGACCACGGTGTCGCCCCGGTTGTAGCCGGTGGCCTTGCCGCCGGGAAGGGCAGCGAAGTTCACCGAGACACTGTCCAGCCGGGGCGTCTCGCGCTGCTGCCACGGGAAGCGCGACCAGCCCAGCACCGGCTGGTTCCGCGGACCGCCACCGCTGATGTAGAGGTTGAGCGTGTTCTTGCCACCGCGGTGAGTCGCGCGCTTCAACCGCTTGTCGCGCGGGCCGTGGAAGTAGGCGTGGTGCCACCCGTCGCGCTTTCGGTAGTCGATGTCCTTGAGGGTGAACCGGTAGCGCGCCGACGCGCTCCACTTGCTCTGGTTCCCGCCCATGGCGTTGTTCAGGATGCTGATCACCTTGCGCACGCGCTTGGGGCCGGCGGGGACGCCCTCGCCCTTGTGCGTGCCCTTGACGACGTGGACGTAGGTCGGGATGCGTACGACGCTGGCCAACTTCGGAGCCACCTGGCGGGCGACGACGCCCGGACGGGTCTCCTCCATCGGCAGTGCGTCGAGGTCGCGCTGCGTCACGTTGTCGTCGTCGACGTACTCACGCCACTTGGGCACGTCGGGGTCGTCCTGGGTCCGCGCAGTCGGCAGGCTGGTCAGGCAGGGCACGAGGGCAGCCGCCTGGGCTCCGACAGGAACTGCCGCGGCAGGGCCGCCCACGACCATGGGCAGGCCGGCGACCGCGAGGGCCACCAACGACACAGCAGCGCGTTGGAGAGTCCTCACTCCTTGTCCCCATCCCGCATGCCGTCCCAGATCTCCTTGCACTCCGGGCACACCGGGTACTTCTTCGGATCCCGGCTCGGCACCCAGACCTTGCCGCACAGTGCGACCACCGGCGTGCCGTTGACCATGGCGTCCATCAGCTTGGCCTTGGGCACGTAGTGCGACAGGCGCTCGTGGTCACCGTTGTCCGTGGGCTGCGTGCGCTCGTCGGCGCGCGTGTCCTCCAGGACATCGGTCCCGAGGCCCGGTGTCTTTGGGCTACTCACCGGGGCATCCTAACGCCCGGTTCCCGGGACGTGGTGCATTCCCGGGCCCGGGCGGGCTCAGGCTGCGAGCACCGCCCTGATCCGGTCGGCGAACGATTCGCTCGGCGCTTCGGGCTGCTGGACCTGGGGCACTTCGAGGCCGGTTCGCGCCAGCTTCTCCACGCGGCGACCTGCTGCGACCGCAGCAGGGCTGTTGCCGCTGGACAGGCCGGCAGCGGTGGCGAGGTACGCCGCCTCCCGATCGTGCGCGCGGTTCATCGCGCGCTCCATCTCGGGATTGTCCGGTGCCGACATGCTGCGGTCGATGACCATCCGCACTCCGGGCATCTCTTCCGCGGTGGTGCGCCAGGCAGCTGCCACGGCGGACGGGAGGTCGATCGGCTCGTCGGCCATGGCGCGCTCGATGTTGCCCGAGAGGCGGGCGTGCCACCTGAGCATGAGCGCACCCACCAGGTCGAGCTCGTCGGTGAAGTTCTCGGCGACGCCGGGGACGCCCATGGGTAGTGCGCCGTCCCGGCGGTCGTTGGCAACGTGCTCCACGGCGCGGAGGGTCTCCCCGCGGCGGCGGAAGGTTTTCCAGCTCATGGTGTTCACCCTTCTTGGATTCACATACCGGAAGTACGTACTAAGAGTATGTGACAGACCCGGCGTACCCAAACAGACGCGCCGTGACCTCACCCACATCAGCGACCCGGGCTGGCGCAGGAGCAGCCCTACACTGCGGGAATGACCCGTTCGCGCGCCGAGAAGCTGCTCAACGGCCTCACCAAGGTCCCCGGCGAGTCGCGTCGGCAGCAGTACTCCGCGTCCACCAAGCGAGCCCTGATCGAGGTCGCCACGACGCAGTTCACCGAGCGCGGCTATGGCGGGACCAGCCTGGACACGATCGTCGCCGGGGCCCGGGTGACCAAGGGAGCGCTCTACCACCACTTCAGTGGCAAGCAGGGGGTCTTCGAGGCGGTCTTCGCCAAGGTCGAGGAAGACGCCGTGAAGTCCATCAAGTCGGCCCTGCGTGGCGCCTCCGACCCCTGGGAGAAGGCGCGGGCAGGACTGCGGGCCTTCCTGACCCTCGTCCAGGAGCCGGTCTACCAGCGTGTCGTGATGCAGGATGGGCCGGCGATCCTCGGTTACGAGCGGTTCCGCGAGCAGGAGGAACGCTCGAGCTACGGGATCGTCCAGGACATCGTCGGTTCGGTCCTCGACGCGTCGCAGTACGACCTCGATGAGCCGATGAAGCAGACCTTCAGCCGCATCTTCTTCGGGGCGATGTCGGCGGCCGGCGAGAGCGTCACCACCGCCGAGGACCCCGTCCAGGCGGTGGCCCGCATCGAGGCCGCGATCCTGTTCATCCTCGAGGGGCTGAAGTCCCTGGCCGAGCAGGGCGTCACCCTGACCGACCCGGCGCCGGACGCGGGCTGACCAACCTGGCGGCCTACTTCCGGTAGGTGACCTTGCCGCCGTCCTTGCTGATCGGCACGAGCTCGATCCACACGTGGCCGGCGGGGACCTTCACCGGGCCAGAGGTGGTGCTGAGCTTGATCGGTGTCTGCCGCGAGCCCTTCCGCCACGTGCCGCCGACGACTTTCCCCTTGTGGAAAAGCATCATCTTGCCCTTGCCGACATAGATCGTCTCGGGGACGTAGTTGCCGGCCGGGTCGCGGTAGCCGGCGTCCTTCTGCTTCACCCGGACGACGAGGATGCTGTCCGGCACGAACTGTCCACCGGCGGCCGCGTAGCTGTTCTGGTTGCGGTACTTGCCGCCCTTGTAGCGCCATGACGTGGTGGTGGAGCGGCTGAACTTCGCGTCGATGCTCTTCGCGGCCCGGGTGCCCTTGAAGTCGGACTCCTTGCCCCAGGGCAGATAGCTCGCGGGCACGACTGCCTTCTCCTTCTTGGCCTTCGCAAGCTTGGGCATGTTCACCATCAGGTTGTACGGCGCCGACCGACTGCCCGCGCGGAAGAAACCCGGCCCGCCTTCGGTGACGAACGGAACCTTGGCTCGCTTCATCCGGGCCACCGTCCCTTCGGCCCCGCCACTGGCCACGATCAGGCCGTGGGCCGGCTTCACGATGCCGATGTCCGAGGCGCGCATGGAGCGCACCGGACCCGCCACCTTGGGCAGGTGCTGGTAGAAGAACACCGCGAGTCGCGTCATCCCACCCTCCACCAGCACCTCGGTGACCAGGTCGGCCCGCTTCAGCCCCAGCTGCGGCTTGCTGCTGCCGGTGTTGTCGATCTTGGTGACCAGGACCGGGCGGTTCGGTGTCGCGCCCTTCACGGGCTCACCGGTGAGGGGCCACAGGGCAGCGAGCTCGGTGCCGCCCTCGACCGGCTGCGAGCTCGGCTTCTTCTTGTCTTCGTCGTCGCCCCCGCACGCCGCGAGCGTCAGGCTCAGGGCGACCGTGGTGAGAGCGGCGACGAAGCGGGGAGATCGGCGTCGGGCGGGGAAGCTCGGATGCATGCTGGCCAGCATGACAAGGCGGGCCGCTAGAACGGTGCACGGCCCGCCCATCAAGAGAGACATTTCACGCAGCAGGAGGGTGCCGAGCAGCCCTTAGATCTTGGCCCCACCGTCGACGTACAGGGTCTGGCCGGTGATGTAGGACGCCTCGTCGCTGCACAGGAAGGCCGCGGCGGCGGCGATGTCCTCGGGGTGGCCGACACGCTTGACCGGGTTGGCCTCGGCGTTCATCTTGCGGAACTCCTCGACATCGAGCTTGAGCCGGCGCGCGGTGTCGTCGGTCATCTCGGTGGCGATGAACCCCGGGGCGATGGCGTTCACGTTGACCCCGAACCCACCGAGCTCGAGAGCGAGCGTGCGGGTGAAGCCCTGCACACCGGCCTTGGCGGCGGAGTAGTTGGCCTGGCCCCTGTTGCCGTTGGCCGAGACGCTGGAGAGGTTGAGGATCTTCCCGTACTTCTGCGCCACGAAGGTCTTCTGGGCCGCCTTGCTCATCAGGAAGGCACCCTTGAGGTGCACGTTGATCACAGAGTCCCAGTCGTCCTCGCTGAGCTTGAACAGCAGGTTGTCCCGGGTGATGCCGGCGTTGTTGACGAGGACGTGCAGACCGCCGAGCTCCTCGAGCACGCGTCCTACAGCAGCCTCGACGGATGCACCGTCGGCCACGTTGCACCCGATGCCGACGGCCTTGGCCGAGCCACCGAGCTCACTCGCGGAGGCCTGGGCCTGCTCCTCGTCCAGGTCGAGTACGGCGACAGCGGCACCCTCCTCGGCGAACCGCTTGGCGGTTCCCGCGCCGATCCCTCGCGCAGCACCGGTGACGATCGCCACCCGTCCGTCGTATCGACCCATCAGGCCTGTCCTCTCGTTGGTGCTCGTGTTCTGGCCGCGGTCACTCTAGTGCGGCACTGACACGGGCCGCCCACGCGTCCCGATCACTGGCATCGGCGTACTTCGTGCGGGGCCAGAAGAAGCCGCGCAGCCCGTCGCCCTTGGTGCGGGGCACCACGTGGCAGTGCAGGTGCGGCACCGACTGGGACACGGTGTTGTTGATTGCTACGAACGATCCCTGGGCACCGAGGCCGTCCACCATCACGGCGGCCAAGCGCTGAGCGGCGGCGAGGAACGGGTCACGCAGTGGGGCAGGGAGATCAGGCAGGGTCACGACGTGTTCGCGCGGCACAAGCAGCACATGTCCCTTGAACACCGGCCTGAAGTCGAGGAACGCGACGAAGTCGTCATCGCTCCAGACCATGGCTGAGTCGGTCTCGCCCGCTGCGATCGAGCAGAACAGGCACTGGTGCGGATCCGTCATCCGGTCAGCATGTCAGCGCAGGTCGGGAAGCACCTTCTCGCCGTAGAACTGGATCATGTCCTTGTAGTGCGGGCCCATGTTGGCGATGTAGAGCTCGTCGTACCCCGCGTCGGCGTACGACTTGGCCTGCTCGAGGTGGTCGGCGGGGTCGTTCCCGGCCACGACGGAGTCCCGCGTCATCTCCTCGGTGACCAGCTGCGTCGCCTGCTCGAAGTGCTCCGGGGTCGGGAGGATCTGCGCCATCTCGCCGGGCAGTCCGGCGTTGGGCCACAGGCGGTGGGCGTGCTCCCAGCCCTCCTCCTTGGTCGGCGCGTAGGCGACCTTGGAGCCGCCCTGCGCGGGCTTGCCGCCCGACTTCTCCTTGAAGCGCTGCACCATCTCGGCGTCGGGCGCGACGTTGATGTAGCCGTCGCCGATCTTCGCGGCCAGGTCCGTGGCCTTGGGCCCGAAGCCGGAGACGTAGACCTCCGGCGGGGTCTCGGGGAGGTTGTAGATCCGAGCGTGTTCGACCTTGTAGTGCTTGCCCTCGGTGGTCACGATCTCGCCGGTCCAGAGCTTGCGCATCAGCTCGACGGACTCCTCCAGCATCTCCAGGCGTTCGTCCGCCGAGGGCCAAGCGCCGCCGAGGATGGATTCGTTGAGGGCTTCCCCGGACCCCACGCCGAGGATGAACTTCCCGCCGAGCATCTCCCCGGACGTGGCCGCCGCCTGGGCGATGATCGCCGGGTGCGTCCGCACCATCGGGCAGGTCACTGCCGTGGTGACTGGCAGGTCGCAGACCTGGCTGATCGCCCCGATCACGCTCCACACGAACGGGCTGTTGCCCTGCTCGTTGTTCCACGGGTGGAAGTGGTCGCTGATCCAGAGTGCCTCGAAGCCGGCGTCCGCCGCTGCCTTCGCCTGCTCGACGAGCTCCGCCGGGGTGTACTCCTCGCACGAGAGGAAGTAGCCGATGCGCATGCAGTCCTCCTTGGGACGTTGGTCCTGGCCCTTCCAATACCCAGCCGCGCATTCGGCACTCCTGCCCGCTGGGGCGTCGGTCAGTACTACGACCATTGCCCGATGGTTTCCGGCCCGTGAGCGGCCGCAGGGTGAAGGGAACACTGAGAGACTGACCCCGGAGGAACCCATGAAGCGCAACAGGATCTACGCACTGGCGATCGTCTGATGATCCGGGTGCTGCTGGTCGATGACCATGCGATGGTCCGGACCGGCATTGCCGCGTTGCTCGCCGTCACCGACGACATCGAGGTGGTCGCTCAGGCCGCCGACGGCGCGGCCGCTGTGGCCGCAGTCCCGGAGAGCAGCCCGGACGTCGTCCTGATGGACCTGTCCATGCCCGGGGTCGACGGGGTCGAGGCCACTCGGATGATCCTGGGCGACCACCCGGACGTGCGGATCGTCGTACTCACGTCATTCTCGGACCGGGTCCGGGTGAGCGACGCAATGGCCGCCGGTGCCGTCGGCTACCAGCTCAAGGACTGTGAGCCTGCCGAGCTCCTTGCCGCCGTTCGTGCCGCGGCAGCCGGCCACGTCCCGATCGACCCTCGGGTGGCCGGCGTACTGCTCCCGGACGCCTCCGGTGGTCGGCCCGAGGACCTGATCAGCCCTCGGGAGATCGAGGTCCTCCTGCTCGTCGCGGAGGGCCTGGCGAACAAGCAGATCGGACGCCGGCTCGGCATCAGCGAGCGCACCGTCAAGGCACACCTGGGCCGGGTGTTCCGTCAGATCGGCGTCGCCGACCGGACAAGCGCAGCGCTCTGGGCGCGGGACCACCTGGACAAGTCCAGCAACTGAAGAGCCTGCGATACTTGGCCCTGAATTTCCGGCGGCCGAACCTGGACCGGTGAACGGGGGGAAGTGGGTATGCGCGCGTCGCGTCGCGTGGTCACCGTGGTCTTCGCGGACCTCGTCGGCTTCACCTCCCTCTCGGAGCGGCTGGACGCCGAGGACGTCGCCGCAATCCAGCAGGCTTACTTCGCCAGTGCGCGGGAGAGCCTGCTGAGCCACGGCGGCATGGTGGAGAAGTACATCGGCGACGCGGTGGTCGGCAGCTTCGGCGTCGTCCGTGCACACGACGACGACGCCGAGCAGGCCACTCGTGCGGCGCTCGACATCGTCGCGGCCATCGAACGGATCCGCGCGGCGTACGGGCTCGACGACCTGCAGGTCCGCGTAGGGGTGAACACCGGCGAGGTGCTGATCACTGGGGGCGGAGTCGAGGAGTGGCAGCTCACCGGAGACGTCGTGAACACGGCAGCCCGGCTGCAGTCACTCGCGTCGCCGCAGTCCGTCCTCGTGGGTGCGGAGACTGCACTGGCCGTGGAGTCGACGATGGACCTCGAGCCGATGGGACCCACAGCGGTGAAGGGCAAGGCCGAGCCGATCGACGTCTGGCAGGTCGTCGCGCCGCGATCGGCTCCGCTGCGCAGGACCAACCTGTTGGGTCGGGCACCGGCGACCTACGGCCGGGAGGCCGAGCTCGCGTCGTTGCTCGACGCCTGGAGCGCCACCCAGGGCCAGCCGGTCAACTGGCTGGTGACGGCCCCGCCAGGGGTCGGGAAGTCGCGGCTGATGAACGAGCTGACCGCGAGGGTCGAGGCGGAGGGTGGCGTCGTCTGGGCAACGCGCGCTGCGCCAGGTGACGGCACCGGTTACAGCTGCGTCGCGGACCTGCTCCGGCAGAGCCTCGGCCCGGGTGCCGCATCGTCCGACCTCGCTGAGGAAATCGCGGCGCGCCTGCTGGGTCAGGGCGCGTCCGAGCTCCGGGCCATGGTCAGCACCGAGCACGTGCGCTCACTGCTCAGCGGTGAGGAGCTGGACGTCGACCCGGCCGACCTGTTCTTCTCCTGGCTGGCGGTGCTGGAGGCACACGGATCTCCCACTCCCCCGGTGTGGATCGTCGAGGACCTGCACCAGGCCGGCCCGGACCTGATCGAGTTCCTTCGCTTCGCCTGCGCTGGTCCTGACCGGACCGGGCGGCTGCTCGTGATGACGTCTCGTCCGACCAGTGCCGTGGACGAGCTCTCGCACCTGAACACTCTGCGGACCCTTCATCTGGATCCGCTCACGGAAAGCGCCACCGTCGCCATGATCGAGGCGATCCTCGGTGCCGGGACGATTCCCGGTCCGGTCGTACGCACGATCGCCGAGCAGTCTCGTGGCAACCCGTTGTTCGTCGAGGAGCTGATGCGCACTTGGGTGCAGGCCGGGGTGCTGCAACCCTCGGAGGCCAACGCCGGCTGGGACTTCACCGGATCGGCGGAGGCCGACCGACTTCCCACGACCGTGCAGTCGGTGTATCTCGGCCAGCTGGACGGGCTGCCGCCGCAGCCGCACCAAGTGATCCACTCCGGGTCGATCCCGGGCTACACCTTCCCGTCCACGGCACTTCCAGTTCTTGAGGTGCCCGACGCCGCGTCCGGGCTGCAGCTGCTGACCGAGCTCGGTCTGCTCGTCGGGCCGCACGAGGCCGAGGTCGATCCGGAGTCATACACCTACCGGCACGGTCTCCTGCGCGAGGTTGCCTATGCATCGCTGTCCCGGCTGGACCGGGCGCGGCTTCACCTGCGGTTCGCCCGTTGGGTCGAGGCGAACAGGTCGGGCGGTGATGTCGGAGAGGCGGTGGGCCGGCACCTCGCAGCGGCGTACGACAACCTGCCGCGGCTGGCTGAGGACCTCGAGCCGGGGCTCAGCCGCGAAGCCCTGGCCGAGCATGCGGGCGCCCGGCTCGAGAGCGCCGCCGACCACCATCTGACCAGTGCCCCGACGCGGGCGATGCTCCTGCTCGAGCAGGCCCTTGCGCTGGGTCCCCCGGGCGACATCGCGCTCGGCGTACGACGAAGGCTCAAGCTCGGTGACGCGCAACGACGGGCGGGTCGTCTCGAGGACGCCATGCGGACGTTCGCCCGGGTCGGTCAGGACGCCCCGCTCCCGGCACAGGCTTCGGCACTGGTCACCGCTGCCCTGGGTTACGAGGACGCCCTGTTCGCCAGCCGCCTCCCCCGCGGGCAGTGGGGCGGCGCGGGCCTGCAGCTGCTGCAGCGTGCGCTCGAGGCATCGCCGGCCGACGACCGTCGGGCGATGCTGCTGGCGGCGATCGGGCGGGCGCAGATCTACGGCGGGAACGAAGCGCGCGGCAGGGAGACCTGCGCCGCGGCCGTGGCGCTCGCGAGCCGGACCGGGTCGGACAGGGCCCTGGCCTACGCCCTGCTGGCCACACGCGTCGGCCAGATGTCCCCGCAGTTCCTCAAGGACCGACGCGCGACCCTCGAGCTGGCCGGGGAGGCAGCGAGGCGGGGCGACGACATCGAGACGGAGCTGGAGGCCAGGAGGCTGCAGCTGGTGGACGCCCTGGAGGACGGGGACGTGGGCGCCTCCGACCTCGCCCGGCGCCACGCAGAGGGACTGATCGAACAGCTCCGACGGCCGCTGTACTTCTGGTATCCCCCGATGTGGCGCGCGATGCGTGCGTTGCTGGACGGCGACCCGGAGAGGGCGGAACCCCTCGTCCTCGCTTTCCGCGAGGAGGGCGTGCGCTGGCACTACCTCGACGTGCTCCCGGTGCATGCCGTTCAGGCGCTCGAGCTGCACACCCAGCAAGGCGATCCCGCGCGGGCGGTGCCCCTGATCCGTCAGCGCTTCGAGGAGGACCGCGTGCGGTGGGCCTCGATCCTGGCCGCCGCTCTGGCGCGCTGTGGCGAGTACGCCGAGGCGCAGAGACTGATCGACCTGACGCTGGAGCGGGGGTTCGACGCGCCACGGGATCTCGCCTGGACCTACATGATGGCGCTGCGGGCCGAGTGCGCAGACGCTCTTGGCGACGTCCGAGCGGCCGCCGAAGTGACCCGCCTGCTCAGTCCTTGGCACGGACACACCGTCCTGGTCGGTTCGGGAGCGGTGTGCCTTGGTGCCGTGTCGCACTACCTCGGTCTGGCCGCGCGTACGACGGGGGATCTCGGCGCAGCAACCGAGCACTTCCGCGACGCGATCACCCTGAACGCGGCGATGAATGCCGAGTGGGTACTGCAGAGATCTCGCGAGGAGCTCGACCGGACCGTGGCCCTGCTGGGCTCGGACAACGACGGAAGGAACCCATGACCCAGATCCAGGGCACACAGATCCCCACGACAGAGGAGTACCGCAGCATCCTCCAGCGGGAGTGGGAGTCGGTGTCCCGCTTGCTGGCCGGCCTGGCCGACGAGGACTGGAACAGGCCTACCCGCTGCGCCGGCTGGTCGATCCTGGATCTCGGCCGGCACGTGGTCTGGGGTGTCTCGATGGAGGCCGACGCACTGCGTCGCGCGCGAACGGGTGAACGCGATCCGGCCGACGGCACCACCATGGCGGACGACAGCCGGCCGCAGGAGGTCCTCGCGGCACTGCACGGCGCGACTGCAGACCTCGACGCCGAGATGCAGGCCCTGGGACCCGACTCCGGCACCCTGACCTGCCCGATGCCGTACGGCGAGGTCCCGCTGCCTGCCGTGCTGGACATCTACGTGTTCGAAGCCGGCTACCACGCCAGCGACTTCGCGGACGCGGTCGGTGAGGACCGCCCACTGGCCGCCGACGTGGTGCCATCGACGGCCGCCGTGATGGGTCAGTTCCTGCCCGTCTTCGCTGCCGGAAGCACGTCCTCCCCTCCCGCGGGGACGAGCTTCTCGCTGAACGGCGCAGCGATTTCACTCGACGGGCACTGGTCCGCCGAGGGCCTGGTCATGGGCGATCCTGCACCGGACCCGACGGTGACGGTTGCTGGCGACGACTCCTCGGTGCTGCTGTTCGCCGCCGGCCGTCTCGGCGCGGACGACCAACGGCTTTCGGTGGAGGGATCCACGGACCTGGCACGCGACTTCAAGGTCTACGTGCCCGGGCCGTGAAGCCGATGAGTGTTCTCAGGCGCACCTGAACTTGCCAGGACATTGCCCGAGGTGGGTCAGTTCGGGAGCTCGAGCTCCAGGTCCAGCCATCGCGCCAGGTTCTCGATCTCGTGGTCGACCGCGTCCGTCATTGCCGTGCCGAATGGCTCGTCCTGGTGCACCGCGGCGACACGGAGTACGCCGTCCTTGCGGTCTGCCTTGGCGTCGAGCTTTCCGACCAGCCGGTCGCCGTACAGGATCGGGAGGGCGTAGTAGCCCCAGCGCCTCTTGTCGGCCGGCTTGTACATCTCCAGCAGGTAGTCGAACTCGAAGATCTCCGCCATCCGCTTGCGGTCGTGCAACAGCCGGTCGAACGGCGACAAGAGCGCGACGCGGCCAGAGAAGGGCTGGCCCAGCTGCGCCGGGTCGACCCGCCACCCGCCGCGGACTCCCTCGACCACAGCCGGCTCGCCGACCTCGCCAACGTGCAGCTGCTCGACCGGGTGCGCGGGGGCATGTGCGCGCGCGATGCCGAGGGAGCTCAGCCGCTGCTCGGCCCGCAGCCTGCGTGTCTCTGCCAGCGGGATCCCCGGGTCATCGGGGTAGATGCGCTCGGCGAGGTCCCAGAGCTTGTCCCTCCCCCGGTGGCCGGCAACCGCGACCTCGCCGCGCTGGACGAGCAGTCCCAGCATCATCGTGACGTTGCGGTTGTTGTTCCAGCCGCTCGAGGCCCACGGCCGCACGCAGGTGTCCGGCAGCTCCTTCTGCGGCAGCGGCCCGTCCGCGCGGAGTCGCTCCAGAATGTCCAGCCGGCACTCGCCGTTGTCCTCGACCCACTCCGCCTGTTCCAGCTGCCACTCGCGGACTTCATCGCTGGTGCGCGGCCACTCGGTCATCTCGGCGCGGTAGAGCGCGATGTCGTCGGCGGCGCGCAGTGACCCGCGGAACTCGACGAGGCGGAGCTCGTTGACCGCGTCCAGCCTGTGCTGAGGTGAGTAGTCCGACCCCAGCCGGCTCCACAACACCAGGTCCGCGCTCGGTGCGATCGCGCTGGTCGGGTCGAGCTGCACCAGCGAGAGTCGCCGTACGGTCTCGACCAGGTCTGTCGGTCGCTCCTCGGTCAGCAGCTGCGCGCGGACGGCGATGCGGCGGGCATCAGCGCGGCTGAGCTCATGCATCTGGGGCTTTTGCATCTCGGTCTCGCATCACACGTCGATGCCCAGTCGCACGGTCACCGTGTCACCCACGTCGATCCCGTCGGCCGCGCGGACCTTGTCCTTCAGCGGTGCGACGAACCCACCGTTCTTGGGCCACAGCGACGTGGTCCACCGGGTCTGCCCGATCCGTACCTCCACCGGGACCATTCCCCAGCCGTACGTCACCAGCGAGGCAGTCGCTTGCACCTCGGCGCTCTCGTCATCGGGGACAGTGACGAAGCGGTACGGCGACGGCCCGCGCCAGAACCACACCTCGCCTCTGAGCTCCAGATTCACCGGAACAGCATAGGAACCGGGCCCCAGATCTGTTGACCTCCGCTGCGCCGAGGTCGCTTCAGATCATCCGACCCGGGTGAGCCCCGCAGTGCGGCGCAGGTGAAGGGTGTGGACGGGAGGCCACCACATGAGCGATGAGCCCAGCACCGTCACGACGCAGGACGAGTCGCGCAGCTCGCGGTTGAGCGTGCTTCTGGCGGCGGCGATGTTCGTGCTCGTCGTCGACACCTCGCTGATGAACGTCTCGATCTCCGCAGTGGTCGAGGATCTCGACACCACGGTGAGCGGTGTGCAGTCGGCGATCGCGCTCGAGGCCCTGGTCTCGGCCGCGTTCATCCTGATCAGCAGCAAGGTGGGCGACCTCATCGGTCGCAAGCGGGCCTACGTCCTGGGCCTGCTCGCCTACGCCACCGGCGCCTTGGCAATGACGTTGGCCCAGGGCCTGACGGCCATCATCATCTTCTGGGCCATCCTCGGCGGCTTGGGTGCATCGTTGCTGCTGCCCGCCATGCAGTCACTCATCCACGGGAACTTCGAGGGGGCGGCCCGCAAGAAGGCCTACGCCCTGGTCGGGGCGGCAGCGGCCATTGCCGCAGCCGTGGGACCGCTGCTCGGAGGTTTCGTCACCACGTACCTGTCTTGGCGGGTCGGGTTTGCCCTCGAGGTCGTCGTCATCGCCCTCGTACTCGCCAACATCAGGCTGGTCCGCGACGTGGCCTACACGGGACCTCGCCGCATCGACCTGGTCGGTGCGGTCCTCTCCGTGGTGGGCATGGGCGGCGTCGTCCTGGGCATCCTGGTCTGGCAGGAAGGTGGCGAGGCGGTGGGGGCACTCATCGTGGGTGGCCTCCTCGGGCTGGTCGCACTGGCGTACTGGCTCGTGCGTGGCAAGCGCCAGGGGAAGGCGACGCTGCTCGACCCGGACTTGTTCCGCTTCCCGCACTTCAGGATCGGCATCTCGCAGCAGATGATGCAGCAGATCACCCTCGGCGGCGCGATGATCGTGCTCCCGATCTTCTTGCAGATGACTCTCGAGTACAACGCGATGCAGGCTGGGCTCTCCCTCGCACCGCTGTCGCTCAGCATGTTCGCCGTGGCCGTGCTTGCGGGTCGAAAGTCGGCAGGACATCGCTCCAGCGGGATCGTCCGCGCCGGCTTCGCCCTCAGCTTTGTGGGAATGCTGCTGATCATCCCGCTGGTCCCCCGAGCTGACTTTGGCTGGTGGCTCATCGGCCCGCTCCTGCTGGCGGGTTCCGGGCTGGGCCTGTTGGTGTCCCAGCTCAACAACTACACGCTGGCCCCCATCGAGGAGGAACGAGTCAGCGAGGCGGCCGGCGTGAACTCGGCTGCCGGGTCGTTCGGGCTGTCCTTCGGCCTGGCGGTCGCCGGAGGCGTCATGCTGGCCGGTCTCTCGTGGAGCTTCAGCGGGATGACCGAGTCGAGCACCGTGATCCCGCCCGACCAGAAGGAGCAGATCGCCGAGACCCTCGAGCGCGATGCGCAGGTGATGAGCGACACCCAGCTCGACGAGCTGCTGGCCGAGGAACCCGAACCGGTCCAGGAGGAGATCCTCCGGATCAACTCGGACGCCAGGGACATCTCCCTGCAGATAGCACTGCTCGTGTCCGTGCTCGCGAGCCTGATCGGGCTGCTCAACTCGTTCCGGATGATGCGGCTCCCGGAGATCACCCCATCGGCCTCACTGGAAGGCACGGACCTCGGCTGATCGCCGATGAGCGAGCGGGTCAGTCTGCGTGACGAACGTCGCCAGATTGCGCTGCGCTTGTCGCAGTTGGTCTGTCGAATGCCTGTATGACGCCGCCCACCGCGAAGCAGACAGCGCCGGCGAACGTGCCCCAGTTGACGAGGCCGGCGTCGAGCTCCTGGCTCGTCGCGGGACGGGTGAACGCCGCGAGCCCGGCGAGGAAGAACAGCACGGATCCGATCTGGTTGACCGCCACCACCCACCAGCCCGTGAGCCGGGGTCGGACCCTGACGTGGCCTTCGCCGACGTCGAGCATCGCGAGGTGACCCGACGCGAGGAAGCAGACGCAGCCGAGGATGTCGGGGAACCAGATCCACCCGTCGGACTGGCGAGGTGTGAGTCCCTCGGCGAAGGCCGCCACCAGGCTCACGGCGAACAACAGGGTCCCGACAAACAGCACGACCGCACTGCGCCGTCCCAGTTGACCTGGCGATGTCAGCATGATGGACGCGTAGCCGCCGAGGCTGAAGAAGAATCCTCCGACCAGGTAGGTGACGTTGACCGTCACCAGGCTCTGCGACCCGACCTGGGCGAAGACGGCACCCAGGGCGAAGAGAGATCCCCCGAGGACGAATGCGACGGAAGCGAGGAGGTTCAGACGCCTGCGATCGACAGGCGTGTGGTCCGGGGAATTGTTCGAAGACTCAGCCATACCGACAGGTTCAGGCCCGGACCTGCCGGCGCTGCGAATAGCTGGAGCCCCAGTGGGTGATGTCGAGCAAGGCGGCCAGGCCCACCCACAACCATTCGGCTGAGCTCAGCCCACCGGCCGTCCACAGGATCACGTACATGAGGGTCGTGAACGGCAGAAAGATGATGCCCAGGAGCGGCCAGATCCAGGTGGTGAAGGCTGCATCCACCATGTTCGGCCGAGCCACCCAGACGATGAGGAAGACTATTCGCGGGGCAATCGCGGACAGCAGTAAAAGCAGACAGCCCATGGATCCCCCTCAGCTCGGTTCGCCCAGACTTTCCAACGAGGCCGATGATCGGCTCATCCGTACCGGGTGAGCCCGGATGATCACGTTCGTCAGAACACTGACGCCCAGTCGTTCTGCATGCTCACGACCGTCCAGTTGCTGCTGGCAGCGCGGTCGAGGGCTTTCTCGGATCCGGAGACGTAGTCGAACTCCCGCTCGGCGTCGTCGTGCAGCACAAGGAGCCGCAGGGACGGCTTGTCCCGGTGGTTCGTGAAGTCGAGCATCTCGATGTCGCCGTTCGAGTTGCCGGCAGCCAGCACCGGGCGTCGTCCGGTGCGAGTCCAGATGTGCACCGGCTTCTCCGGACCATCGTCGAGGTAGTCGGCGGCCATCTGACGTGTGATCGCACCGCCGTGTCCGTCGGGGGTGTATGCGAGCGCGACGGCACTGCCGATCACGCTCTCGCGGGGGATGCCGTAGACCTCGTCGCTGATCGGTCGCATGAAGTCGCGACCACCACCGGAAGCGATGTAGTTGGAGAACCCGTTGGTCCGCAAGTATGCGAGGAGCTCGATCATGGGCACGTATGCGCACTCGAGATACCCGCGGTCCAGCGTGGGATGGCGAGACTCGCGTAGGAACGCATCGGAGGCTGCCTCGAACTCATCGACCGTGATGTTCGCGAACGCCGCGATGATGCCGGCGGCCACAGTCTTCACGTTCGTGTCGTCCCCCGCGTAGTGCTCCTCCATGACCCGGGCCAGCCAGGCGTAGTCGCGCTCGTGGGCGGCCTTCCACGGTTGCCGCTCGCGCAGGGACGTGTCGAGCTCCGCCATCTCGGCCAGCCGACGCAGGATGAAGTCGAGCTGGATCGGCATCGGCTTCTCGGTCCACAGGGTGCCGTCGTTGTCGAAGACCGCGACGCGCTCCATCTCGGGAACGATCTCGCACGTGCGGGCCACGAACTCCAGGATCGCGTTCTTTGCCGGGCCTTCGTTCCAGGAGGCGAGCGGGTCAGTCATGGGAGCTCCAGGGATCGATGTGGAGAACTAGTAACCCGACCCCTGCTTCACCTGTGCGCGCTCCGCGTGGGTCGTGCGGCCCTTCTGGTCGAGCGTCTTGCAGGCGTCCTCGATGTCCTGGGTGAGCCGGTCCACCTGCTCGCGGCTCATCGTCTCCTTCACCAGCGCGCGCATGATCTTCACGTTCTCCGCGTTCGGGGGAAGCGTGTACGCCGGAACCATCCAACCCCGCTCTGCCGAGAGCTGCCAGGCGATGTCGGACTCGTCGTACGACGCGTCGTGACCCGGCTTGAGCCGGAAGGCCACCAACGGGAGCTGCTCGAGGTCGTCGCCGATCACCTCGAACCGACCACTGTCACGGAGGTTCTTCGCGAGCACGCGTGCGTTCTGCTGCATCTGCTCCATCACATAGGTGTAGCCATCGCGGCCGAGCCTGACGAAGTTGTAGTACTGCGCGAGGACCATCGATGCGCCCGTGGAGAAGTTGAGCGTGAACGTCGCGTCCGTCTTGCCGAGGTAGTTCTCGTAGAACACGAGGTCCTCGGCCAGATCAGACTTCTCGCGGAAGATCAGCCACCCGATGCCCGGGTAGACCAGCCCGTACTTGTGCCCCGAAACGTTGATCGACCGGACCTGCTCGAGCTGGAAGTCCCACTTCGAGTCCGGGTAGAGGAACGGCCAGACGAACGCGCCGCTGGCACCGTCCACGTGCAGCGGGACGTCGAGACCGTTGTCGGCCTTCTGGTCGAGAAGCAGCTGGTTGATCCCGACGATGTCGTCCATGTGCCCGGTGAACGTCGTACCGAGAACGGCAGCGACACCGATGGTGTTCTCGTCCAGGTGTGGCAGCACGTCATCAGGCCCGATCGTGTACTTGCCCTCCGCGAGCGGCACGATCCGCGGCTCCACGTCGAAGTAGCGGCAGAACTTCTCCCACACCACGTGGACGTCACCGCCGAAGACCAGGTTGGGCTTGTCCACGGGGAGGTTCGCGGCTTCTCGGCGCTCCTTCCACTTCCACTTCAGCGACAGGGCACCGAGCATGATCGCCTCCGAGGAGCCCTGAGTGCGGCACCCTGTGGTCTCCCCTGGGGCGTGGAAGAGGTCGGCCAGCATCCGCACGCAGCGCTGCTCGATCTCCGCCGAGATCGGGTACTCGGCGTGGTCGATGAAGTTGGTGTGCAGGTTCTCCGTGATGAGTCGTTGCGCCTCGGGCTCCATCCAGGTGGTGACGAAGGTGGCGAGGTTGCGCTGGGGATCGCCTTCCATGTTGAGGTCCTCGTCCACCAGGCGCATGGCGTCCACAGGCCGCATGCCGCCCTCGGGGAAGTGTCTCGACGGCGCCGGTTCGGTGAGGAACCGGTTTCCGAACAAGGCCTGTGCCGGCGTGTCTGCGGCTGCCTTCTCGCGCTTGCTCATGTGTGATCACCCTTCTGCTGAACTTTCGAAATGACGTGCGGACTAGGCGCTCGAGAAGCCGGACTTGAGCTTGTCCAGCATCTTCCCGACCGTGAAGCTGGCAGGCTCCTGACGGGGTGGGAACTCGCCAAGGGAGGCTGCCATGTGCATGACGTAGCTCTGCGCAGGAATGGCCAGCCAGGCGTGGTCGAGGATCCAGTCGTAGTACGTGTTCGAGGTGATGTCGGCCCGCTCGTAGGGATCCATCCGCAGGTTGAAGATCTTCGGCACCCGCAGCTCGGTGTAGGGCTCCGCCCAGACCCGCAACGTGCCAGTGGCGCGTTGCTCGAGGAAGACGAACTTCCAGTTGTCATAGCGCAGTGCGGTGAGGTCGCCGTCGTCGGAGACGTAGAAGAAGTGCTGGCGCGGGCTCTCCGCGGCGGCTCCGGTGACGTAGTCGAGCTGGTTGTGGCCGTCGAGGTGCACCTTGTACGTCGTACCTGCCAGGTCGGTGCCGCTCTTGAGCCGGTCGGCGACGTCGGCGTCACCGGCGGCGGCCAGCAGCGTGACGAACCAGTCGTTGTGGCTGACGATCCCGTTGAGCACCCTGCCCGCCGGGATGTGTCCGGGCCACCGGACCACGGCCGGCACCCGATAGGCCCCTTCCCAGTTGGAGTTCTTCTCGTTGCGGAAGGGCGTCATCCCGGCGTCCGGCCAGCTGTTCATGTGCGGCCCGTTGTCGGTGGAGTACATGACGATCGTGTTCTCCGCTAGCCCGTTCTCGTCGAGGTAGTCCAGCACCGACCCGACCAGCTCGTCGTGGTCGCACATCGTGTCGTGGTACTCCGACTGCCACCTACCGGCCTTGCCCCTGCTCCCGTCCTTGATGTGCGTGCGGAAGTGCATGTGCGTGGTGTTCAGCCAGACGAAGAAGGGAGTGTCGCCCTCCTTGGCCTCGGTCATGAACCGGAGTGCCTCGGGCACCACCTCGTCGTCGATGGTCTTCATCCGCTCCTTGGTCAGCGGGCCGGTGTCCTCGATGCGCTGGGTGCCGTCGGCGTTGGCCCAGGAGTGGATGACCCCTCGGGGGCCGAAGTTCTTGCGGAAGTTCGGGAACTCCTCCTCGGACGGGTAGTCCACCTGCTCGGGCTCCTCCTCGGCGTTGAGGTGGTAGAGGTTGCCGAAGAACTCGTCGAAGCCATGCATCGTGGGGAGGAACTCGTCCCGGTCCCCGAAGTGGTTCTTCCCGAACTGCCCGGTCGCATACCCGAGGGACTTCAACGCAGTGGCGATGGTCGGGTCCTCGGCCCTCAGCCCGAGGTCCATCCCCGGCATCCCCACCTTGGTCAGGCCGGTGCGATAGGGGTTCTGCCCGGTGATGAATGCCGCTCTCCCTGCCGTGCAGCTCTGCTCGCCGTAGTAGTCGGTGAACCGGACCCCCTCCGCGGCGATGCGGTCGATGTTCGGCGTCCGATAGCCCATCAGGCCCTCGCTGTAGCAGCTCAGGTTGGTGATGCCGATGTCATCGCCCCAGATGATCAGAACGTTTGGCTTCTCGGGCACGGGGGCCTCCAGAGTCGTACGGCTCGGCGCTTGCGGGCGTCGCCTTCCCAAAGAGTCGACCAGCCACTCGCCAAGGGCGCTTCACCCCTGACGGGCGAGCCACCCCCACTCAACCGCGGACGATGCAGCGGAACCCGAGGTGCGACGTCGAGGTGTCGATGGGTTGTGCCATCCGCGCGGCGGGCCGGTAGCGCTGGCAGTAGTTCGGCGCGCAGAGGTGGGAGCCGCCCTTCATCACCTTGCGTGGGATCGGGGCGGCCTCGGCTGAGTCGTGGCTGGCCTCGCGCTGTCCCCCGCGAGGGTTCTCGACGGCGCAGCAGGAATGTGCGGCGGTCTCATGGGCGCCGAACCAGTCAGCGGTCCACTCCCAGGCGTTGCCGATCATGTCGAACAGGCCGTACCCGTTGGGCGGATAGGAGCCGACCGGCGCGGTGCCGGTGTGCCCGTCCTCGCCGGTGTTGTGCAGGGGAAACTCGCCCTGCCAGGTATTCGCCATCCACTGGCCGCCGGGCGTGAGCTCCTCGCCCCAGGCGTACGTCGCGCCGTCAAGGCCGCCGCGGGCGGCGTACTCCCATTCGGCCTCGGTCGGCAGCTCCTTGCCGACCCACTCGGCGTACGCCTCGACGTCCTCGTAGGCCACGTGCACGACGGGGTGGTCGGGCCTCCGCTTCACCGAGCTGCCCAGCCCCTGCGGCTGTCGCCAGTTGGCCTCGGGGACATAGGTCCACCAGTTGTAGGGATCCATCGGCACTCGCTGTGCCGGTTGTTGGAACACCACCGACGAGGCGACGAGCAGCTCCTCCCTGGCACCCGGGTAGTCCGCCGGGTCCGCCGCCCGTTCGGCGGAGGTGACGTATCGCGTCTTCTTGACGAAGCGAGCGAACTCCGCATTGGTCACGGTGTGCTGGTCCATCCAGAAGCCGTCCACACTGACCTTGTGCGTGGGCGCCTCTTCCGGATAGTGGTCCTCGGAGCCCATCTGGAAGGTACCGCCCGGGATCCAGACCATTCCCGGGTGCGGTGCCCCGCTCTGGGGTACGGCGGACGGCGGCGTCGTGATCTCGACCTGCGTCGTCCGTGCCTCTCCCGAGCCCATGGCTACCTCCTCCGGCCGGAGTCTGTCACCGGGCTCACTGTCGCGCCATGGCCACGCGCAGGCGTTCCTCGGGGGTGATGAAGTGGTCGTTGTCGTCGTCGCCGAGGTCGAGCTGCACCCAGCTGATCTTGCCGGTGAACCTGCTCGTAGCAGCCGTGTAGTCGGACGTGACGGTGGTACCGGACTCATACCCGATGTCGGTGGTCTCGTCGGCGGAGAAGACCATGGGCTGGGTGGCGCCGACGCGACCGCTACCCGCCGGATCGCCGTCGTAGTACAAGGTCACGTCGCCGCCCTTGGCCAGACCACCACCGTCGTAGGCGAACTCCATCCGCACCTGGTGCCTGCCTGCCGGGATGGATGACTCGGCTTCGACGACGAACTCCTGGATGCCGAGCACGTTGTAGACGAACTTCGCCCTCCCTCCCGTGAAGTACACGGCCCAACCCCCGAACCGGCCGCCCTGGGCGATGATGACGCCCTCGGCACCGGCGTCCGGGACGTCGATCTCGGCTGTGACCGAGAACGACTTGTTCTTGATGCTGACCACGCTGTTCTCCGAGAGGCGTCCCATGCCGGGGAAGAACAGCTGGGAGTCGCCCTCGGATCAGGCTCGGTCTGCCCGCGATGTCGGGGTTGAGTCGATCGCCGGTGCGGTCGTCGATCGGGAGGACGTTGTACTTCGTCGCCTCGATCAGCCACAGCCGCTGCAGCTTGGCCAGCATGTCCGGATGCTCGGCAGCCAGATCTCGGGCCTGGCTGTAGTCACTGTTGCCGTCGTACAGCTCCCAGACGTCGTCGTCGAACTCCGGCAGGGTGCCGCCGACCATGATCCACGGTGTCTTGTGCTTGGTGACCGCACTCCAGCCCTTGTGGTAGATCCCGCGGTTGCCGAACATCTCGAAGTACTGCAGGTCGTGGCGCTCCGGAGTGTCCGGCTCGTTGAAGGTGTAGAGCATGCTGGTGCCCTCCATCGGCGACTGCAGCACGCCGTTGACGACGGTCGGCTCGGGGAGCCCGGCGGCCTCCAGGATCGTGGGTGCCAGGTCGATGACGTGGGTGAACTGCGAGCGCAGGCCACCGCTCTCCTCGATCCCCGTCGGCCAGTGGACGATCGTGCCGTTGCGGGTCCCGCCCCAGTGCGAGGCGACCTGCTTGGTCCACTGCAACGGGGTGTTCATCGCCCAGGCCCAACCGACCGAGTAGTGGTTGTAGGACTCGGGTGACCCGAGCGCGTCCATCTTGGAGAGCATGAACTCCGGCGTCTCCAGGGCAGCCATGCCGTTGAAGTTGGCCATCTCGTTGAAGGCGCCGTTCATCGTGCCCTCGGCCGAGGCGCCGTTGTCGCCGATGATGTAGTAGACGATCGTGTCCTCGAGTACGCCGAGCTCGTCGATGGTGTCGATGAGCCGGCCCACGTGGTGGTCGGTGTGCTCGAGGAACCCGGCGTACACCTCCATCTGCCGCGCCAACACCGGCTTGAGCTCATCCGGCATGTCGTCCCAGGCGGTGATCTCGTCGTGCCGGACCGTGAGCTCGGCGTCGGCCGGAATCACCCCGAGCTCCTTCTGCCTCGCGAAGATGCGTTCTCGCTGGACGTCCCAGCCGTCGTCGAACTGGCCGGCGTACTTGTCCGCCCACTCCTTCGGCACGTGGTGCGGTGCATGCGTCGCACCCGGGGCGAAGTAGACGAAGAACGGCTTGTCCGGCATCAGCGCCTTCTGCTGCCGCACCCAGCTGCAGGCACGGTCGGCGAGGTCCTCGGTGAGGTGATACCCGTCCTCCTCCGTACCCGGCGGCTCGACGGGAGTCGTCCCGTCGTACAACGCGGGATCCCATTGGTTGTTCTCGCCGCCGATGAAGCCGTAGAAGGTCTCGAAGCCACCTCCACCCGAGGGCCACGCGTCGAACGGCCCCATCGGGTGAGGACTGCCAGACGGGCACCTCGTGGCACTTGCCGAACTGTGCGGTGGAGTAGCCGTTCAGCTTCAGCGTCGTCGCCAGCGGCGCCTTGGTGTTCGGCCGCAACGAGCTGTTCCCCGGGGCCGAGGTCGCGGTCTCGGTGATACTGCCCATCCCCACCGAGTGGTGGTTGCGTCCGGTGAGCAGTGCCTGCCGGGTCGGCGCGCAAAGGGCGGTGGTGTGGAACCGGTTGTACTTCAGGCCACCCGCCGCCAGGCGCTCGGCAGTGGGCGTCCGGCACGGGCCACCGAAGGCACTGGACGCACCGAAGCCCACGTCGTCCAGCAGCACGACCAGCACGTTCGGGGCGCCGGCCGGCGGTAGCAGCGGCTCGATCGGCGGGTACGCCGTGTCGGGGTCCTTCGCGTCGTACGTCGTGAGACCGGGAGCAGGTCGGTCTGGTATCGGCAGGATGCTGCGGGAGTGCCGGTCTGGGCTCATCGGTCGTCCTTCGGTGGGCAGGGACCCGCTCGGGTCAGCGAGCTCCGATACGACGGAACGTATGACCCGTTCGCTCGCCCGGGGCTTCACCCGCAACGGACCATCCGCTGGTCAGACCGCAAGGCTCACCGGCATGTCGCGATCCAGATCAGGTCGGCGATCAGGACGGCGAGGCCGGTGAGCGTCATCACCCAGCGGAGTCGCTTGTTCTGCAACCTGGTGCTCATGCCGGCGAAGAACAGCACCACCGCGTAGAGCACGACGGTCAGCACGTAGTTGCTGGAGCGCTGGATGTCCAGGCGCACCTGCGCGGCGGACTTCTCCGCGGTCGCGTCCAGGCGCTTGGCCGCATCGCGTGCGGCGACGTCGTACTCGTCCATCGCGAACGGGGTCTCCGGCGCCTCGGAGTTCGTGAGTGGCTTGGTCGCGATCCACGCGTCGTACGCCGGCCGGAACTCGTCGCGGAAGCGCTGCACGAAGAAGTCGGCGACTCCGTCGTCGCCGCGGCGATCCGCTTCCGCCCACGCGATGAACGTGGCGACATCGACCTGCGTCTGGCCTGCGCCTTGCCCTGGGCTGCGCGCGGCATCGATCCGGATGGCGTTGGTGCGTCCCGCCGCCGCGGCCTGCTCGCCGTTCCAGCGCGTGGCCTGGTAGCTGCTCCAGGACGTGCCCAGCGCAGCGACGACCAGCAGCACGGTGACCAGCAGCTCCTGCAGGTTCCGGCCGCCGTCCGGTGTCGGGTCAGCGCTCATTGCCCTGCTCGTCACAGGGAGGATCAACCGCGATTCCCGCCGCCTGGGCCTGGGTGTCGATCAGCTTGATGGTGCGGTCCATCGCCGTCGGCTCCAACCTGCCGACTCCGTCGCCGTGCGGCGGGTGGTTGAAGAACATCAGGATCAGCAGGAGGAGCGTGATCACCACCGTCACGCTGCCCATCAGGACGCCCTGGGTCACAGCTCCCTCCGCCGGGTCGGCGAAGAACAGCATGTACACGAAGATGACGCCGGAGATCACGAAGAGGATCAGCCAGAGCGGTAGCGGCATGATTCCTTCCGCGCCGTGCACCCGATCGACCCTGGCCTGCTCGCGGTCGAGGGTCTGGTCCATCCACCGGTCGTAGGCCGACTGCTCCGCCGCCGTTCGGGGATCCACCCGCTGGATGGTCTTGAACATCTGCACGCCCCAGGGATTGACGTTGTCACCGAGTCGGCCCTCCCCCATCGCCTCCCACTCCGTGCCCGCGACCGAGCGGGCATAGCAGGCCAGCTCTCCGGTGAGCTTCGCAGCCGATTCACGGGGCATGAACTGAGCCGTCTGGACCTGCTGGGACACGACGGTTGCCTCCTGCTCGGCGCCCGAACGCGACTCGTCGTACGAGGAGAACCCGAGAAAGATGATGAACCCGAGGAGCACCGAGAAGCCGGTGGCGAGGACCCGAACACTCCTGAGGCGCGGTCACCGTCCTTGAAGTAGCTGCCCTCCGGAGCACGCCGGCGCACCAGCAGCATCGCTGTGACTGTGATGGCGGTGACGACGACCAGGACGACGAGGCCGAGTACGACGTTCACGCGCCGCGTCCCGGCCTAACCACGACCGGCCCTGCGCCGTTCTGCCAGACCGAGTACGTAAGCCACGTCGCTCCCGCGCGCCTGGGCCTCGTTGTTCACAAGACGCAGAACCCTCGCCACCACGAACACGAGCGACTTGAGCAGCACCACCACCCCGGTGATCACACCGACCCACTTGCCCCACCGCACGTCCTTGACCTTGGACATGGGAAAACTCCCTCACCTCGTCTCACTGCATCGTCCGTGGGGTTGGTCGTCGTCGCCTCACCCACGGCTGATGAACAGTCCATCTGCTTGACCGAGGCCCTGGTGCCCCACCCTGAGCCGGGCCAGCGAAACGGGATGTTCACGCGGCGTGCTCAGCCGCCGAACGTCTCCAACAAGGTCTCACGCTCGACCTCGGTGAGGTTGGTGCTGAGCAGCGTCTTGTCGGTCCCTCGGAAGCGCTCACCCAACCGGTCCAGGTTGCTGTCCTCGGTGACCATGAAGAGCGCCGACGTGCCCTCGACGACCTCGGTGCGGATCCGGGTCAAGTCCTCCTTGGTGATGCCTGCGCCTTCTGTCGACTTGGCCAGCGCCCCTATTGCGACCCCGACAACCCCGCCGACAACCGGCACCATGAAGAGCGCACCCGTGAGCACGCCCCACAGCGCACCCCAGGCCGCGCCTCTCTTGGGGTCGTCGTGCTTGTGGTGAGTCTCGGGTTTGGCGGCGCCGAGGGGCCAGGACATGACCGCGTGGTCGACGATCGTGACCAGCCCCTCCGCCTCCGCATCCTGGAGGACCGAGGCTGCTCGCTGCGCCCCTTCCGGGTCCTCGAACTTCCACACCGTGAAGGTCGTCATGATCCACTCCTAGTTCTCGATGGGACCGGCCGCGGAAGCTGCGGCCAGCGTTGATCGGGTGTCTGCCTCGAAGCCCGAGTCGGACCTCTCGCGACAAGTGTGCGGTGGCGACGGGTGGACGCTACCGAGGTGGTCGGATCACGCGAGCAGCGCTCCCGCCGCCAGCGCCAGCACGCTCAGGACGACGAGCATCGCCAACAGCGGCCAGACCCAGCGCAGGTAGGTGCCGTACGGCACGCGGGCGATCGCGAGCCCACCCATGACGACCGCCGAGGTCGGGATGAAGAGGTTCATGATCCCCGAGGCGCTCTGGAAGGCCGTGACGACGAGATCAGCCGGCACGTCTGCGAACGCAGCCAGGGGGCTCATGATGGGCATCGCCACGGTGGCCAGGCCGGATGAGGAGGGAATCAGGAACGAGAGCGGCAGGAACAGGCCGAACATGACGATCGCGAAGCCGGCAGCACCGACGTCACCAAGTGCCTGCTCTGCCCAGTTCAGGACGGTGTCAGTGATCTGGCCGTTGTTCATCACGACCGTGATCCCGCGCGCGATGCCGATGATCAACGCGACCCCGAGCAGGTCGCGAGCACCGTCGACGAATGCATTCGTCAGGTCGAGCTCGGAGAGCCGCCCGATGACGCCGATGATGATGCTGAACAGGAGGAACGACGCAGTCATCTCGGGGAACCACCACCACAGCGTCGGCACCCCGATGCCGAGGTCCTCCCACGGGATGACGCCGTACATCATCACGCCGAAGGCCAGCCCGAACACGCCCAGGATCGCCTTGTGCTGGCCGGTCATCACCCCAAGCGCACCAGAGCCCGCGCTGGCGCTGAAGTGTGCCTCGTTCGCCTCGCGCCTGTCAGCGACCACCGAGCTGGAGGGGTCCTTCTTCACTCGATCCGCGTAGCGCAGGACGAAGAAGATCCCGATCGCGAGCCCGACGACCAGCATCACCAGCCTCAGGATCAGTCCCTCACTGATGGACGTGCCCGCGAACCCCGACGCGATCCCGGTGGCGAAGGGGTTGATCGTCGAGCCGAAGGTGCCGATCCCGCAGCCGAGCAGGACGACGGCGGCTCCGGTGAGGGCGTCGTACCCCGCCGCGATCATGACCGCAATGACGAGCGAGTAGAAGGCGAGACTCTCCTCAGCCATGCCGTACGTCGAGCCGCCGAGAGCGAAGACCGTCATCAGGATCGGGATCATCCAACGCTCGCGTCCACGCAGACGGGTGACCAATCTGCCGATCCCGCTCTGGATGGCGCCGGTTCGCATCGTCACGCCCAGGAAGCCGCCGATCACGATGATGAACAGCGCAACATCGATGGCCCCGAAGAGTTCCCCGGAGTTGTAGTAGCTGATGTTGCCCTTGTCGTCCTCAATGCCATAGAGGCCGTTGATCGGTGCCGTCAGTGAGTCAGTCAGGATCTGCGCAGGGTGAGATTCGACGGTTTTGTAGGTGCCGGGAACAGGTGCGCCCTCCTTGTCGAGGGCATAGGTGCCGGCGGGAATGAGCCACGTCGCGAGCGCCATCACGACGATGAGACCGAAGAGGATGGTGTACGCCGAGGGCAGTGTGAACCGGCGTCGCGGCTCGGCCGCGGTCGTGGTTTCGGGCTCAGACATCTCGTCTCCTCAGGTGGGCGTGGCGGTGGTGGCGATGTGGTCGTCTTCCCAGTTCTCCGTCGCCTGGGGGACCTTGAAGCCGATGAAGCCGTACAAGATGTCGAGCAGCGGGCTGAGCAGGTTGAAGAAGCAGAACGGCAGGTAGGCCGCTGTCGACACCCCCAGCACACCGGAGATGTAGGCGCCGCACGTGTTCCACGGCACCAGCACGGAGGTCACCGTGCCCGAATCCTCCACCGCGCGGGAGAGCACCTGGGGGGCGAGGCCACGACGCGCGAACTCGCCACGGAACATGCGGGCGGGCAGGACGTCCGCGACGTACTGGTCGCCCGCGATGACGTTGAGGCCGACTCCGCTGGAGGTGACGGCGGCGATCAGCGAACCGCGGCGGCGTGTCCGCCGGACGATCGGCTCGAGCAGTCGTTGGAGGAAACCGGCGTGCTCCATAACGGCTGCGTAGGAAAGCGCACCGAGGACGAGCCAGATCGTGGTGAGCATGCTGGCCATGCCGCCACGTGAGAACAGATCATCCACCTGGTCGAGCCCGGAGTCGCTGACGAATCCTGTGGCCATGGCGGCATACCCCGCTTCGATGGCCGTGCCAACCCTGCCGAGCTCGGGATCGTCGACGAATCGCACGACCGCCTCCCATTGGAGGAAAGGGGCCAGAATCGCCGCGAACAGGGCTGACCCGAGGATCGAGAGGAACGGGGGCATCTTCATGACCGCAAACGCAACCAGGAGCAGCAGCGGCAGCAGGTTCCAGAACGTGATGTTGAAGACCGATCCCAGTGCTTCGCGAGCCTCGTCCGTGCTGACGGCCGCGTCCGGGTCTACGCCACGGCCGAGGAAGAAGAAGATGACGAGGCTGACGCCGAGCGCCGGCCCGGCCGTCCAGAACATGTTCCGGACGTGCTCACCGACGGTCAGTCCACCCCCCACCAGCTTCGGTACCAGGACGGTCGTCTCCGAGAGCGGCGTCATCTTGTCCCCGAAATAGGCCCCGCAGATCACCGCGCCTGCGGCGATGGCCTCGTCGAGGCCGAGCACGCTGCTCATCCCGACGAAGGCAACGCCGAGCGTGCCTGCGGTGGTCCACGAACTGCCCGTGACCAGGCCCACCACCGCACAGACCACTGCGGCGGTGACGTAGAACCAGCTGGGGCTGACCACTGCGATTCCATAGTCGACGACGGTCGGAATGGTGCCGGCCATGTTCCAGGTGCCGATGAGGGCGCCGACGGCGAGCAGGATGAAGACAGCGCTCATGGCCGCCGATACCCCGCTCACAGCTGCCTCGGACACCGCCGTGACAGTGAAACCGTTCTTGAACGCGATCAGGCTCGCGAACGCCGCGCTCAGCAGCAGCGCGACCTGCAGCGGACCGTTGGTGGCATCGATCCCGAACAACGCGATCGTCAGGGCCAGCAACAGGATCAGAACGATGACCGGGAGGAGCGCGTCCAGCATGCTGGGTGGCCGCGGCTGCCGAACCGATCGCGCCTTCCCCGGACTCATCGTGTCAACCCTCGACCGGTTCTACCCACGAGAAGACCGGACTCCATGCGCCCACGTCATCACCACGGTGGTGCTCTGGTCCCCGGGCGTACCACAGCAGCCCGATGACGAGCACAGCCGCCAGCAGGACCAGGATCCAGGGCCAGATAGTCTTCATACGGCCGCCCCCTCAGACCGGGTCACGCTCTAACGGGCACGTCATGCAGTGACCGCCGCCGCGCCCCTTGCCCAGCTCGAAGCCCTCGATCGTGACGACCTCGACACCGGCTGCCCGCATCTTCTCGATGGTGAAGGTGTTGCGCTCGTAGGCCACGACGACACCGGGCTCGAGTGCGACGACGTTGTTGCCGTCGTCCCACTGCTCGCGCTCCTGCTGGTAGGCGTCGCCACCGGTCTCGACAACCTGCATCTTGTCCACACCCATGGCGTCGGCGACCGCGGCGAGGAAGTCATCCTCCTGCGTGACGTGGAACTTCGCCCCACCGGTCCCGGGTCGCAAGCTGATCGCCCGCACGTTGCCGACCACCTGGGGAAAGGCGGTGACCTTGTCGCGGTCAAGCATCGTGAACACCGTGTCGAGATGCATGTGGGCACGGTCCTTCGTCATCACCACGGCGATCACCCGCTCGGCTGCACCCTTGCTGAACAGGGCGTGTGCGACCTGCTCGATCATCCGC
>CAVVID010000002.1:0-102723 GCA_963748185.1 uncultured Actinomycetota bacterium
GTCCTCGCGGATGACGCTTCCGGCGCCAGTGCCGGCGCCGTCCCCGATCTGAACCGGGGCGACGAAGGTGTTGTTGCTCGCCGTGCGTGCATGACGGCCGACGACGGTTCGGTGCTTCGCGACGCCGTCGTAGTTGGCGAAGATCGTGCCGGCGCCGATGTTGCTCCCCTCGCCGATCTCCGCGTCCCCGACGTACGACAGGTGCGGCACCTTGGCCCCGTCGCCGATCTTCGCGTTCTTGGTCTCCACGAAGCCGCCGATCTTGCCGCCGGCACCCAGCTCGGTGCCTGGCCGGAGGTAGGAGAACGGGCCGACGTTGGCACCCGCACCGATGACGGCGAGCTCGGCGTGCGTGCGTACGACGTGAGCGCCGGCGCCCACCTCGACGTCCTTGAGCGTGGAGTCAGGCCCGATCACCGCATCTTCCGCCACGACAGTTGTCCCGAGCAGCTGCACCCCGGGCAGGATCGTGACGTCCGACTCGATCTGGACGTCGACGTCGATCCAGGTGGTGGCGGGGTCGATGATCGTCACGCCGTCCTTCATCCAGCGGGTCAGGATCCGGTGGTTCTTCTCCTTGGCCAGTGTCGCGAGCTGGGCGCGGTCGTTGGCACCTTCGGTCTGCAGCACGTCGTCGATCGGGAACGCCCCGACGGTCTCGCCGGCCTCGCATGCGAGCTGGACGGTCTCGGTGAGGTAGTACTCCCCCTTGGCGTTGTCGTTGCTCAGCCTCGGCAGCACGCTGTCGAGGAACGCTGCGTCGAAGGCGAGGATCCCGCTGTTGATCTCCGCGATCACTGCCTGCTCGGGGGTCGCGTCCTTCTGCTCGACGATGCCGGTCACCTCGCCGGAGTCGTCACGCACCACGCGGCCGTAGCCGAAGGGGTCCGCCACCACACCGGACAGGATGCTCACCACTCGCCCGGCCGAGGCGTGGTCCTCCGCGAAGGCGCGCAGGACCTCCCCCTCGAGGAGCGGAGTGTCGGCGGCCGCGACCAGGACCGTGCCCGCGCGGTCGGCGGGGTCCAGCGCCTCCCAGGCCACGCGTACGGCGTGCCCGGTGCCCTCCTGGGTCTCCTGGACCGCCAGCACCGCGTCGGGAAGCAGCTCCTGGATGTGCGCCCCGACCTGCTCGCGCTGGTTGCCGACCACGGCGACGACCCGGTGCGGCTGTAGCGCGGCGACCGCCTCGAGCACGTGCGCGATCATGCTGCGACCCGCGATCGGGTGCAGCACCTTCATCATCTTCGACTTCATCCGGGTGCCGCCGCCGGCAGCGAGGACGATGACGGTCACTGACCCTTGGGCAGACTGGCTCGTGGTGCTCACGCTCCCCGGGTAGGAGTCGAACCTACGTCGCTGATCCTGGTTCCAAGCACTTGCGCCACTGTCCGCAGCGGGGATTCGCAGACATTATCCGCTGATCAGCAGCATGCGGCAGGAAGGGCGTCGGATGTGCTGGCTGCATCGCCGCAGCTGCACGGACTGCCCTCTGCCGGCCCACCAGCGGTCGCACTGTCGGCGAGGACTGTGTAGACCTCCCACTGCTCACCGTTGGGTGCACCCTCGACCCAGAACTTGTCCTGCTTGGCGTAGCAGCAGGTGGTGCCGCGTTCGTCGACCGAGGCGAATCCAGCAGCCGCGAGCCGGGTCTGCTCCGCGTCGACAGTGTCGGTGTCCGCAACCTCGACACCGAGGTGGTTGACCGACCCACCCTGGCCGGGGTTCTCGATCAGCACGAGCTTGAGCGGCGGCTCGGCCACGGCGAAGTTGGCGTACCCGGGTCGGATCTTGGCCGGCTCGGTGCCGAACAGGGTGCGGTAGAAGGCGATCGAGGCGTCGAGGTCCTCGACGTTGAGGGCGAGCTGAACACGAGACATGGCTGACTCCTAAGACATAGACAGATTTCGATGTGCCGAACTTGGCACAAGACATCGGTATCTGTCAATATAGATACATGTCGAAGTCATTGCTTGAACTGACTCCTGTCGAGGCCGTTGCCTGCTGCTCGCCGGTCACCCGCGATCCACTCAGCGCCGAGCAGGCCGAGCGCATCGTTCCGCTGGTGAAGGCGCTCGCCGACCCGGTGCGACTGAGGTTGCTCTCGCTCGTGGCGTCCCACGCCGACGGCGAGGCCTGCGTCTGCGACCTCAACGACGCCTTCGACCTGTCCCAGCCCACCATCAGTCACCACCTCAAGCTCCTGCACGACGCAGGACTGCTGGACCGGGACAAGCGCGGAGTCTGGGTCTACTACCGGCTCAACACCGCCGCTCTCGGCGACCTGGCCGCGCTGCTGGGTGGAGTGGTTGCATGACGCTGGCCCGCCAGGCCACCGCCGAGCTGGTCGGCACGGCCTTCCTGGTCGCTGCTGTGGTCGGCTCGGGGATCGCTGCCCAACGCCTCTCCCCCGGTGACGTCGGGCTCCAGCTGCTCGAGAACAGCATCGCCACAGGCGCGGTGCTGGTCGCGCTCATCCTTGCGCTCCAGCCGGTCTCGGCCTCGTTCAACCCGGTCGTCACGTTGGCCGAGCGGATCCTCGGCCTGGTCACGACGGCAACCGCCGCCGCGTTGGTGGCAGCGCAGCTCGCTGGAGCCCTGCTCGGCGTCGTCATCGCCAACCTGATGTTCGACCTCGAAGCGGTCTCTGTCTCCGGCCATGAGCGTGGCGGGAGTGGCCAGCTCCTCGGCGAGGTGGTTGCCGCTCTCGGTCTCGTGCTGATCGTCTTCGGCACCCTTCGATCCAACCGACCGGAGACCGTTGCATTCGCGGTCGGGGGCTACATCGCTGCGGCGTACTGGTTCACCTCCTCGACCTCCTTCGCCAACCCGGCAGTCACGATCGGCCGGATGTTCTCCGACACCTTCGCCGGCATCGCGCCCGGTTCGGTCCCGGGCTTCATCGGAGCCCAGCTGCTCGGCGGACTCATCGCGGTCGCACTCGTGAGCTGGCTCTACCCACACATCCGCGAGCCCGCACAGGCAGGAACCACCCTTGACCAACACTGACCACACCCCACAGGTCGTCTTCGCCTGCGTGCGCAACGGCGGCCGCTCTGTGATCAGCCGGGTGCTCACCGAGCACTACGCGCAGGGCGCCGTGACCGCACTTTCGGCCGGGACGCAGCCTGGGGAGCACATCCACCCGGAGGTGGCTGACGTGCTCCAGAAGCTCGGTCTCGACACCTCCCGTGAACAACCCAAGCTGCTCACCCACGACACGGTCGGCGCGAGCGACGTGGCCATCACCTTGGGCTGTGGCGAGGAGTGCCCCTACGTGCCCGGCGTGAAGTACGTCGACTGGCCGGTCGCCGATCCCGGAGGTCAGGACGAGGCGACCGTGCGCGCGATCGTGGCCGACCTCGACGCCCGCGTTCGCAACCTTCTCGTCGAGCTTGTCCCCGACATCGAGCTCCCGCCCTCTGTCCTGAGAGAGGCGTAGCCCGAACCTTGCGAGGACAATGACCAACGGCTGGCGTTGATACGATCGCAGGTGTTGCGGTAGCAACCCGCCGATGCAAATCGACGTGGTCGGAACGGAGTCCGGTCATGAGAAACCTGACGATCTGCGACGTCGAGCTGCACGCCTCGACGGAGGTCGAGGCGTTCGAGCAGGCCATGGTCGAGGACGTGCTTCCGCACGCAGGTGACGAGCTGCAGAACCCCGAGAGCACGCTGTTCGTGCGCAGCCTCTACCGCTCTACCGCCGACGAGTTCCCACCGCGCTACCGGTGCATCGTGGACTCGACCTGGGTCACGGACAATGGTTTCTTCCGCATGCGCGACAAGATCCGCGACCTCGGCGCCGACCCCCGCAAGATCCGGTTCCGGCTGATGTTCGACAGCCTGCCGGACAAGGACGCGGCCCTCGCCGTACTCCGTACCCGCCCCTACCGCGGCATGGTGATGCTCGACATTCATCTGCCCTTCGGCGCCGGTGAGCCGCAGTTCGAGGAAGCGCTGCTCGCAGCCCTGCAGGACGAGGTGGGCGTTGCGACCCGGGTGAACAACGTCTACGCCGCGTTCTGGACCCGCGACGACGAGGCCGTGTTCGGCAGCACCGAGTATCTGGTGATCGCGATCGGCGACTTCATGCGGCCGGCCCTGCGCGGTGACACCCTCGAGCAGATCACCGCGGCCAGTGGAGAGGTGGTCGAGTCGCAGCTCTACCACCTGGTCCACGTCGTGCCTGGCGCCGATCCGACGCCCGATCCAGCTCCGGCTCCCGAGCTCTGACAGTCAGGATCAGGAGCGCTCGTTCTGATCCAGGTAGTCAGCCAGGTCGGTGCCCTTGCCTACAGCGAAGCCGCCATCGGGTTCTCCCGAAGGGCACCCGGAGGGGTGATCAAGCGGGCTGTGGAGCTCATCGAGGAGCGACCCGCTGAGCCGTGGACGTCTGTCGGCCTGGCCACTGAGCTCCACCTCAGCGTGCGAGCTCTCCAGGCGGGGTTCAAGCGCGAGATGGGCATGACGCCGATGGCCTACCTCCGGATGGTTCGACTGCAGCGTGCCCATGCCGCTCTTCGCGAGGGCAGCCCGGGAGAGACGACGGTGCAGACGGTGGCTCTGAGCGTGGGGCTCCTGCACCAGGGGCGGTTCGCGGTCAACTATCGGGCCATCTTCGGCGAGACGCCGTCGGAGACACTGCGGCGCCCCTGACGCGCACGCGGCGTACGTGCCCGCGCACAGCTACCGGGAGGAGTACTCGCGGTCCCGACATCGCCGTGGCGACGGTCCCGGTCATCGCCCCGGTCATCGCCCCGGTCATCGCCTCGGTCCTCGTCCCCTTCGCGGCTCCGGTCCCGCTCACCGTTCTCTTCTTGGTCCCGCTCTCGCGCCAGGCGTTCTCGTCGCTCCTCCTCGCGCTTGGAGTAGGCCGCAGCACGGACCGCCTCGTCCGAGTCGAAGCCGGATCCGAGGCCGCCGCCGACGGTTGCTGCCGAGGCGACGAACCAGGTCAGGTAGAACAGGTCGCCGTAGCTGAACGAGGTGCGGAGGTAACCGCCCAGCACCTTGGGGTCGAGAACGAACAACGCCCACGCCAGGTTCACGAGGTACAGGGCGAGGTAGCAGATGAGTACGCCGGCCGTCAGTGTGAGGACCGTCGAGGCGTTGTAGAGGCGTGATCGTTCGCGCGCCTGCGGGGAGTCGTTGTCGGGGCGGTCCCACAGCTTTCCGTCGATCATGAACCAGCCGACCGCCAGGGCTATGGAGACGATCGTTGCGACCACCAGGCGCCACCATGACAACGAGCCCGCCAGCAGCCAGACCGTCGAGTTGATCGTTGCCACTGCTCCGGTCGCCAGGGCCGCCACCAGCGCGGACTTCAACCCGGGCACCAGGCGCCATGGACGGTTGGCGAGCACCATGCCCATGAGCAGGCGCCAACGACCGCGCAGCCCAGTGAGGGAGACGTGGTCCTCCTCCTGAGCATCCGAGTCGGGGTCTGCCATAGCGTCGACCAGCGAGCGCACCGCCCGCCGGGCACGACCGTGCATCCGCAGTCCTCCCAAGGCGGGCAGGGACAGCACCGAGGTCCGCTGTGCCGGATCGGTCTCGACCAGCAAGTGCCGGCCCTCGTCATCGTGGAGTGGCAGCTCGGTCAGGCCGATGACGACGTCCCAGCCTTGCTGGCGGGCGTGATCCTGAAGGCGATCCACCGCAGTATCGACGTCCTCGGAGCCGGTGGTGAACGGCTCGCTGACAACTGTGATGTCCCAGGTGTCTTTGCCGTCGGAGGGCTGCAGGTCGGTCATGTCCCGCGCGATCTGGGTCGGGGCGGCCGGGTCAGCAACGAGTCCTACGCGAATGTGTGCCATATTCGCCCGCTACCCATTAAGAGGTGTAGCAAACCCACTGCTCTGATTTAGTCGAGACAGAACTCGTTGCCCTCGATGTCCTGCATCACCAGGCACGACTCGTTCTCCTCATCGGCTTCCAGGAGTCGCACCCGTGACGCGCCCAGCGGGAGCAGTCGTGCGCATTCGGCCTCGAGTGCCGCCAGCCGCTCCGCACCCACCAGTCCGGTGCCGACCCGCACGTCGAGGTGCACCCGGTTCTTGACGACCTTGCCTTCGGGCACGCGCTGGAAGAACAGTCGCGGCCCTGCACCTGTGGGATCGAAGCATGCGAACCAGGCACCCTGCTCCTCGGGCGGCTGCGTCCGATGGAAGTCGTCCCAGGTGGCAAACTCCTCCGGTGGCGGCGGTACGACGTACCCCAACACCTCGCACCAGAACCGAGCCACGACCTCGGGTTCTGCGCAGTCGAACGTGATCTGGACCTCCCTGACCGATGCCATCGGTCCACCATAGGAAGACGTGCAAGCGATTTTGCTCCCCGGGTAGGAGTCGAACCTACGTCGCTAATCCTGATTCAAAGTCAGGCGGGCCCTGCCGGCAGACCAACCGGGGATGGACTCGAAAGGTTACTGGCCCGCAGGCGGGACAGTCTCTAGCCCGGCAGACCAACCGGGGAATGACTCAGAAAGGCTACTGGCTCAGGCCCCCGAGGCCCGGGGGTCGTCGCCGAAGTCGTGCACCTCGAAGTCGACGGTCCGTTTGGCGTTCGCGAGGCCGGCGACCATCGCACTACCGATGCGTCCCTCGCGGTCGAAGACGGCGGCCACCCCGGAGGCGATGCCGTCCGAGCTGACCCGGTCGAGCGCGGCGAGCCCGATCTCGCGGCTGACCGGAAGGCGCGCGAGCGTCAGGGCGATGTCGGTGTTGATGTGCTCGACACCGTTGCTGCCCCAGTTCGTCACCATGCTCGCCGCGTCGGCCACGCTCGCCACACCCACGAACGGGGACGGCTGCTCCTCCGGGATGACGGGTACGGCGGTCTGCCAGGTCATCTTGCGATCACCGTTCTGGTGCTCACCGAACGACGTCGTCCAACCGATGCCCGCGCTGCTGAACAGCGGCACCCGTGGCTCGTCGGAGACGGGGGCCAGGTCGAGCGGCGGCGGATCGAAGGTCTCACCGGGAGTCCACACGTCCCCGGGCGGGGGGTCGCTCGGCTGCAGGAACAGGCCGCTGGCGCGGGCGACGGGTTCTCCCCCTTGCTCCGCGGTCACGTCGATCAGGACCAGCCGACGTCCCTCGCGGACCACGAGGGTGCTGGTCCGAACCGACTCCATCCGGGCGGCGCGGAACAGGTCGACCGTGTATCGGGCGGGACGAAGCTCGGTGCGGCCAAGATCGGAGAGCGCTCGCTCGAGCGCGCGAGCGAGGGCGCCGCTGAGGGCGACACCGTGCATCTGGTCCTCGCTCCACAGGCTGCAGGCGAGCTCGGTGGGGACAAGGGCATCCCCATCGCTGGTGAAGAAGGACAGCTTCATGCGCTCAGTCTCCCCGACCACGAGTCAGCCCGTGCGGGCGACCACGAATACCCGCCGGAACGGCAGCACGACGACGCCCGCCTGCTCGGGGTAAGCGTCGCGCAGTCGCGCCTTGAACTCGTCCTCGAATGCTGAGCGCAGGTCGGGCGGCAGCGCCTCCAGCGTCGGCCGGGCGCCGGTGCCGCTGACCCAGCGGAAGACCGGGTCCGGACCGTCGAGCACGTGCAGGTAGGTCGTCTCCCAGGCATCGACCTCACATCCGAGATCGCGGAGCACGCGCAGATAGGTCGCGGCGTCGTGTGCCTCCGGCACAGCCACACCGGCGGTGTGTTCGGCGTACGCCGGCTCGGCGGCCAGCTCGCGGCGAACGGTGTGGCTCGGCTCCTCGAAGTTGCCGGGGACCTGGATGGCCAGCCAGCCCCCGGGAGCAAGGACGCGCACCAGCCCGGGCAGGAGATCGAGGTGTCGGGGGACCCACTGCAGCGCGGCGTTGGAGATGAGTACGTCGAGCCCGCCGGCGATCGGGTCTCCCGGGTCCGGCCACTCCCGGATGTCGCCGACCGTGAACTCGACACCGGCATCCGACGGAGCGGCGCGGACCATCTCCTCGCTCGAGTCCACCCCGAGCACGCGGGCGCCGGGCCACCGCTGGGCGAGCAGCACGGTCAGGTTGCCGGTTCCACAGCCGAGGTCGACGACCGTGCCCGGACGTTCCGCGCCGACCCGGGTGAGCAGGTCGACGAAGGGGCGGCCCCGCTCGTCGGAGAAGGCGAGGTAGCGCTCCGGGTCCCAGCTGAACGGCGCACTCATCCCGGCACAATATCTCGATGTCAAGAATCTTGTCGGGCTAGAATCTCGGGGTGGAGAGCGACGAGGTCGACGAGCTGGTCGAGGCCTGGCACCGCGAACGGGCCGACCTCGACCTGGGTCCGGTCGAGGTGTTCAGTCGCATCACCCGGCTGGCGCGGCTGCTCGACAAGGTCCGGCGCGCGGCGTTCACGGCGCACGAGATCGAGCCGTGGGCGTTCGACGTGCTCGCCGCGCTGCGTCGTACGGGTGCGCCGTACCAGCTCACGCCGGGGGCGCTCCTGCGGCAGACGATGGTCACCAGCGGCACGATGACCAACCGCGTGGACCAGCTCGTCAAGCGCGGGCTCGTGGAGCGCTCGCCCGACCCGAGTGACCGGCGCGGCGTCCTGGTGCACCTGACCGCGACCGGGAAGCGAGCCGTCGACGGCGCCTTCGAGAGCCTGCTGGCCAGTGAGCGGGAGCTGCTCAGCAATCTCGCCCAGGATGAACGCGTCCACCTGGCCACCCTGCTCAAGCAGCTGACGGTCCCGTTGAGCTAGCCGGTCCGTACGCCGTTACTCCAGCAGCGCAGCCGCTTCGAGCCACTCGGCCTCGAGCTCGGCCTTCTCCTTCGACAGACCTCGCAGCTCTGCGGAGAGCGTCGCGAGCCTGTCGTGGTCGGCCGCGCTGATCGTCATCTCCTCGGTCAGCTGGGCTTCGCGGGTCTCGATCCGCTTGAGCTGCTTGTCGATCCGGGCCACCGTCTTGCGGGCGGCGCGCTCATCAGCCCCGCCTACCTTGGCCTTCTTCTTCCGCTGATTTCCGGCCGGTTCCTCCGGCGCGCTCGCACCGCTCGGAGGAGTCGGCTGGTTCTTGCGGTGCTCGAGGTACTGGTCCACGCCGTTCGGGAGCATCGAGATCTGGCCGTCGCCCATCAGCGCCCAGATCGAGTCGGTGACGCGCTCGAGGAAGTAGCGGTCGTGCGAGACCACCACGAGGGTCCCGGGCCAGCGGTCGAGGAAGTCCTCGACCACGTTCAGGGTGTCGATGTCGAGGTCGTTGGTGGGCTCGTCGAGCAGCAGCACGTTGGGCTCGGTCAGCAACAGCTTCAGCAGCTGGAACCGTCGGCGCTCACCGCCGGAGAGGTCACCGAGCCTCGCGGTGAGCTTGTCACCGGTGAAGCCGAACTGCTCCAGCATCGAGCTGGCCGAGACGTCCTTCCCGGTGACCGTCCGGCTCACCCGGCGGATGTCCTCGATCGTCGGCAGCACCCGCGCGTCGGGATCCTCCGGCGGCACCTGCTGGGTCAGGTGCGCCAGCGCGATCGTGCGCCCGTGCTTCACCTTGCCCACGTCGGGCTCGAGCGTGCCGGCGACGAGGCCGAGCACCGAGCTCTTCCCGGAGCCGTTCACTCCCACGACGCCGACGCGGTCACCCGGGCCGAGCCGCCAGGTGGCGTGCTCGAGCAGCCGCTTCTCCCCGCGCGTCAGGTCGACGTCCTCCAGGTCGACCACGTCCTTGCCGAGCCGCTGGGTGGCGAACCGCTGCAGCTCGATCCGGTCGCGGGGCGGCGGGATGTCCTCGATCAGGTCGTTGGCGGCGTCGATGCGGAACTTCGGCTTCGAAGTGCGCGCAGGCGGGCCGCGGCGGAGCCAAGCGAGCTCCTTGCGGACCAGGTTCTGCCGCCTCGACTCCGATGAGGCGGCCTGGCGCTGTCGCTCGGCGCGGGCGAGAACGAACGCGGCGTACCCGCCGTCGTAGGCGTCCACCACTCCCGCGTTGTGCGGTCCGGGGTGGACCTCCCAGGTCCGCTCACAGACGGCGTCGAGGAACCACCGGTCGTGGGTGACCACCACCAGCGCTGACGTACGCCGGACCAGGTGATCGGCCAGCCAGGCCACCGCCTCGACGTCGAGGTGGTTGGTCGGCTCGTCGAGGATCAACAGGTCGACGTCGTCGAGCAGCAGCCGGGCCAGTGAGCAGCGGCGGCGCTCGCCACCCGAGAGCCCATGGATCGCCCGGTCGAGGGCGACGTCAGCCAGCAGCACCTCCACGACCTCGCGGGTGCGCGCGTCACCGGCCCACTCGTGGTCCGCCTTGCCGGCGAGCACCACCTCGCGAACGCTGTGGGTGTCGTCGAGCAGGTCGCGCTGGTCGAGGTAGCCGATGTGCAGTCCGCGGCTCTGCGAGACCCGGCCGGAGTCGGGGGGAACCCGGCCGGCCATCAGGTTGAGCAGCGTGGTCTTTCCGTCGCCGTTGCGCCCGACGATGCCGATCCGCTCGCCCTCTGCGACGCCGAGGCTCACCTCGTCGAGCAGGATCCGGACGCCGTACGACTTGGTGACCTTCTCGAGGTTCAGCAGGTTCGCAGTAGCCATCAGCTGTACTCCACGACATGGGTTCCGGTGACCGGTCCGAGCGCGACCAGCACGCGCGGCTGGCCACCTTCGATCAAAGCCAAGCGGACCCGGTCGGCCGAACCGCGATCGGTGCACAGGAAGACGCAGGTCGGCCCGGAGCCGGAGACCAGGCCACGCAGTGCACCGGCGCGCTCGCCCGCCTCGATCAGCTCGCCGAGCTCCGGACGCAGGTCGATCGCTGCGTTCTGCAGGTCGTTGCCCAGGGCCGCGGCCAGGGCCCGGTTGTCGGGGTCGGCCAGCGCAGTGACGAGCTCCTCGGGGACGCTCACCTCCTCGGGAGCGTCGGGCGACAGCTCGTCGAAGTGCCGGTAGACCGCTGGGGTGGACAGGCCAAGGAAAGAAGGCACCACCACCCACCAGCGGGTGGCCTCGTCCTGCATCGACGTCACCACCTCGCCACGCCCGCCGCCGAGTGCAGTCCCGCCCACGAGGGCGAACGGCACGTCGCTGCCGAGCGCGCCCGCCATCGCGAGCAGGTCCTCGTCGCTGGTCTGCAGGTCCCAGAGCCGGTCGAGCGCCACCAGTGCGGCTGCCGCGTCGGCACTGCCTCCGGCCAGGCCTCCGGCGATCGGGATCGACTTGCGCACGGTGACCTCGGCCGCGCGCTCGATGCCGTGGTGGGCGACGAGCAGGCGACCAGCCTGTACGACGATGTTGGCCTCACCGGCTGGGAAAGCGGCCCGGTCGATGTCGTCCTCGCAGACCAGGTCAACCGCCCACTCCGGGCCGGTGCGGACGGTGACATCGTCGTGCAGGCTGAGGGTCTGGTAGACGGTCGCCAGCGGGTGGTAGCCGTCCGGGCGGGGCCGCCCCACCCCCAGGTGCAGGTTGACCTTGGCCGCGGCACGCACGGTCACCGAGGGGGTCATCTCCTGGTCCATCTCCTGGTTCATCTCTGGTTCACCTCTGGCCCGCCAGGGACTCGGCGATGCGCACGAAGTCGGGCAGCAGCAGCTGCTCGCCGCGCGTCATCGGGTCGACGCCGGCTGCCTCGAGAGCCTCGACCGACTTCTCCGCGGAGCCGGCGATCCCACGCAGCGCGGGGCGGAGGGCCTTGCGGCGCTGCGCGAACGCGGCGTCGATGACGGCGAAGACCTGCTCCCGGGTGACCGCGGTGGTCGGTGGGTCGCGACGGGTCCAGGCGACCAGGCCGGAGTCGACGTTCGGGGCCGGCCAGAAGACGTTGCGGCCGATCGCCCCGGCCCGTCGTACGTCGGCGAACCAGGTGGCCTTCACCGAGGGGATGCCGTAGACCTTCGAACCTGGCCGAGCTGCCAGCCGGTCGGCCACCTCCGACTGCACCATCACCAGGCCGTGCTCGAGCGAGGGCAGCAGGGCGAGCAGGTGCAGCAGCACCGGCACCGACACGTTGTAGGGCAGGTTGGCGACCAGCGCGGTCGGCGGCGGGCCGGGGACCGAGGTGACCCGCATGGCGTCCGCCTGGACCACCTCGAACCTGTCGGCGTACGCCGGGGCCCGGTCGGCGATCGTGGCGGGGAGGGCGCCTGCCAGCGCAGGGTCGACCTCGATCGCGACCACCCGTGCGGCCACCTCGAGCAAGCCCAAGGTGAGCGAGCCGAGGCCCGGACCGACCTCGAGGACGACGTCCGTGGGACCGATGCCCGAGTCGCGCACGATGCGCCGCACCGTGTTCGCGTCGATCACGAAGTTCTGCCCACGCTGCTTGGTCGGCCGCAGGTCCAGCGCAGCCGCCAGTGAACGCACTTCTGCCGGACCGAGAAGTCTCGATCCGGCAGAAGTTTGGTCGGTCACCCGACCGAGGCTATTGCAGGGCTCAGCCGAACTGGGCACCGCAGTGCGGCCAGGCGCCGTAGCCACCCTCGGCAGCGGCGACGCGCTCGGCGACCGCGATCTGCTGCTCGCGGCTGTTCTCGTGCGGCATGCCCTGTCCGCCGTAGGACGACCACGTGCCGGGGTTGAACTGCAGCCCGCCGTAGTAGCCGTTGCCGGTGTTGGCGGCCCAGTTGCCGCCGGACTCGCAAGCGGCGATCTTGTCCCAGACCGTGCCGCCGCCGGCGAAGTTGGCCGATGGGGTCTCGGGCTCGGTCTTGGTGCCGATCTTGACGATCTTGGCCACCGGCTCCTCGATCACGTTCTGCTTGACGATGGACCGGTCGACGACCTCGCCGTTGCGGAAGCGCACCTTGTAGGTGACGTCGCGGACGCCGTCGCTGCCCTCGCGGACGGTCTCGGTCTCACCCTCCATCATCGAGTCGTCCTTCTTCTCGGTGACGGAGGCAGGGATGGTCTCGCGCGGCACCCGCTTGGTGCGCGTGCCGATCTTGGTGACGACGACACGGGTGCCGTCCTTGAGCTCAGCGCTGCGCGAGGGGCGCACGATGTCGTTGCGGTCGACCCCGGCGTCGACCTTGGTGAGCAGGTCGCCCACGGTCTCGGCGGGGACGTTGTGCTTCTTGATCTTGGTGTTGGCGACCTTGAGCGCCACCTGCTTCGCGGTGGTCACCTCGAGCGCCATGCCGGAGCGGTCGATGTCAGCGCTACGGCTTACCGAGAGGGCCGCGTTGCCGAAGCGCACGCCGACCTGCTGGAGCGCGGTGGAGACCTTGGTCGCGGTCGTCCACACGGTCCGCTTCTGACCGTCGATGCTCAGCGCCAGCGGCCGCCCGATGCGGACGGCGATGCGCGAGCCATCGTTGACCGGTGCGTCGACGCCCGGGACGACGGAGTCATGGGTGTCCGGCTTGATGCCCTTGCTTGCAAGCACCTCGCCGACGTTGTCGCCGAAGGTGCGGACCTGCGACTCCTTGCCATCGACCGAGACGGTCACGGTCCGGCTCATGGTTGCGTATGCCGCTGCGGTGCCGACCAGTGCCAGCACGATTGCTGCGACCAGTCCGCCGAGCAGGGTCTTGTTGCGGGTTAGGTGCGTGATTGGGGCGCGCACGACTCTCCAGGGGGTTTTTTGATGTTCCAGGCCACGGGCGGAGGCGCCTGCCGCGGCGTACCACTTGGTCGCGATGCGGCGTACTTGTGTTTCTCTGACTGGCGCTCACCGGGGGACGTACTACCCGCTCCCGGCCAACAGCAAACGACCCTAGGATAAGTAGCTGGGAGTTAGCAAGCTGCTAGCAACATGCGAGACCAGGCTCACATTCGGTGTTTTCGGTCCTCGGGCCAGCCACCGCCGAAGGCGGCCTCGGTGTTTGCCTCGATCGCGCGGCAGAGCTCGGCCAGGTCGCCCCCCCTCGTGTCGGCCATGAAACGCACGGTCAGTGGGATCAGGAACGACGCGTTGGTGCGGCCGCGGTGCGGCATCGGGGTGAGGAACGGCGCGTCGGTCTCGACCAGGATCCGGTCGAGCGGGGCCAGCCGCAGCGCCTCGCGCAGCGGCTCGGCGTTCTTGAACGTGACCGTCCCGGCGAAGGACAGGTAGGCCCCGCGGTCCAGGCACTCGCGGGCGAAGGCGGCGTCCCCCGAGAAGCAGTGCATCACCCAGCGCTCGGGCGCTCCCACCTCGTCGATCAGGCGTACGACGTCCTCGTGGGCGTCGCGGTCGTGGATCACGAGCGTCTTGTCCAGCGTCTTGGCCAGCTCGATGTGCGCCCGGAACGACTCGTGCTGAGCCGCCCTGCCCTCGGGTCCCGTCCGGAAGTAGTCCAGCCCGGTCTCCCCCACGGCACGCACCTGGTCGCTGCTGCGCGCGAGCCGCTCGATCTCGGCCAGCGCTTCGTGCAGCCGGCCCTCGGCCGCGAGTCGGGGCGCCTCGTTGGGGTGCAGCGCGACCCCGGCCACGATCGGCTCGTGGGCCTCGGCCGTCTCGACCGCCCAGGCGGCCCCGGGAAGGTCGCAGCCGATCTGCACGATGCGGTCGACCCCGACTGATGCCGCCAGCGAAAGGGCCTCGGCGACCGCCAGCGCCGGCTCGTCCCCGCGGCCGAGATCGAGGTGGCAGTGGTTGTCCACGACCGGGTGGGGCAGCGGTTCGGGCAGCCCGGGGAGAGCGGCCGGGTGGTCCCTGGGATGGTCGACCCGGCTCACGGTCGGTGCACCGCGTCGTACACGACCCGCTTGGGCACCCCGGAGCGGCGAGCCACCTCACGGATCGCCTCCTTGCGGGTGGCCCCGGTCTCCTCCTCGTCGGCGACCCGCTCCGCCAGGACCACGGGGTCGGTCACTGCCTCGGGAGCGGGCGCGCCCTCGACCACGATCGTCACCTCGCCGCGCACGCCCGGCTCCGCCCAGGTGACGAGGTCGGCCAGCGGGCCGCGGCGTACCTCCTCATGAGTCTTGGTCAGCTCCCGGCACACGGCGCCGCGTCGTACGCCACCGAAGACCTCGGCCATCGTCGTCAGGGCCGCGTGGGTGCGGTGCGGGGCCTCGAAGAACACCAGCGTCCGCTGCTCCTGCTCGAGCGCTGCGAGCCGGCGGGCCCGCTCCCCGGCTTGCGAGGCAGGAACCCCTCGAAGCAGAACCGGTCGACCGGCAGGCCGGAGACAGCGAGCGCGGTCAGCACCGCCGAGGGGCCGGGGATGCTCGTGATGGTGATGTCCCGGTCGACCGCCGCGGCGACGAGGCGGAACCCCGGGTCGGAGACGCTGGGCATGCCGGCGTCGGTCACCAGCACGACCCTGTGGCCGGCGAGCAGCGACTCGAGCAGGGACTCGGTGCGGAAGTGCTCGTTGCCCTCGAAGTAGGAGACCACCCGGCCGTGGATCTCGATCCCGAGGTCGGTGGCCAGGCGTCGCAGCCGGCGGGTGTCCTCGGCCGCGACCACGTCGGCGCCCTGCAGCTCCGCCGCGAGCCTGGGCGAGGCGTCGTCCGGGCGGCCGATGGGCGTCGCCGCGAGCACGAGTACGCCGGGCGGTTCGGTCATGGGACCGATCATGGCAGCCGTAGGCTCTCTCGGCGTGAGCCTCCCCGCCCCTCTCGAGCGCACGGTCGGGCTCTCGCGCACCGCCAACGGGAGACGCGTACCGAGTGCTGCGCGTCGTGCCCGCATGCGCGCCCGGGACAACGACCCGCTGATCGGGTGGGTCGCAACGCTCGCGGTCACCCTGCTGGCGGCCTTCCTTCGGCTCTGGGACCTCGGGAAGCCGCGCAGCTTCCTGTTCGACGAGACCTACTACGCCAAGGACGCATGGTCCCTGCTCCAATACGGCTACTCGCAGTCGTACGTCGAGAAGGCGGACCAGCTGATCCTCGGCGGGCGCACCACCGACCTGTGGACCGGCGAGCCCAACATGGTCGTGCACCCCGAGCTCGGCAAGTGGCTGATCGCTGTCGGCGAGCAGACCTTCGGGATGACCCCGTTCGGCTGGCGGATCGCCTCGGCGGTCGTCGGCTCGTTGATGGTGCTGGTGATGATCCGTCTCGCGCGCCGGGTCACGCGCTCCACGATGCTGGGTCTCGTCGCCGGGCTGCTGATGTGCTTCGACGGCCTGCACCTGGTGCTGTCCCGGCTGGCGCTGCTGGACCTGTTCGTCGCCTTCTTCATGCTCTGCGCAGTCAGCTGCATGGTCGCGGACCGTGACTGGGTCCGCGCCCGGATGGCGCGCGCCGTACCGACAGGCACGCGGCTCTCGCCGGAGTCGTGGGGGCCGCTGCTGCTGTGGCGGCCGTGGCGACTGGCAACGGGGGTGTTCTGGGGGCTGGCCCTGGGGACGAAGTGGTCGGCACTGTTCCCGCTCGCGGTCTTCGGCCTGCTGATGTGGGCCTGGGACTCGGGCGCCCGGCGTTCCTTCGGCGTACGCCGTGCCGTGTGGAAGTCAGCACTGATCGACGCGGCGCCCGCGCTGGTCTACGTCGTGCTGGTTCCACTCCTGATCTACGTGGCCACCTGGACCGGCTGGCTGCTGCACGCGTCCGACTACGAGCGCGCCCTGTCCGACACCCAGTACGGCCCCTACTGGGGCAACTACCTGAAGGCGGACGCGCGGGGGTTCTTCCCCGAGGTGTGGGAGTCGCTGCGCTCGCTGTGGCACTACCACCACGACGTCTATGCCTTCCACACTCGTTTCCTCGACGACAGCAAGCACGCCTACCAGTCGAACCCGTGGGGCTGGCTGGTGCTGAACCGCCCCGTCGGGGTCGACGCCCAGCTCGACATCGCACCCGGCGAGCAGGGCTGCGGTGCGGTCGCCGGCTCGACCTGCCTGCGGCAGGTCCTGCTGCTGGGCAACCCGGTGGTGTGGTGGTTCGGCACGGTCGCGGCGCTGTGGGCACTGGTCGCGTGGGTGGGCCGGCGCGACTGGCGCTACGGCCTGGTGACGGTCGGGATCGCAGCGACCTGGCTGCCGTGGCTGCGGTACGACGACCGGCCGATCTTCAGCTACTACGCCATCTCGACGCTGCCGTTCATCGTGCTCGGGGCGACGATGCTGCTCGGGGAGATGCTCGGGCGCCGGGACGCGTCAACGTGGAGGCGAGCCATCGGGGCGGCGGCAGCGGGAGGAGTCGTCGTGCTGACGATGCTGGCGTTCGCCTGGTTCTGGCCGATCTGGACCGATCAGCTGATCACCAACCGGGAGTGGCTGGAGCGAATGTGGTTCAGGCGTTGGATTTGACGAACTGACGCTGCTGCGGCACGGAGAGCGTCGTACGGCGCAGCCTGCGCTCGAGGAGTGCCATCCGGGTGGCGGCGAAGGCGACGATCAAGACGCCGACCAGTGCGAGAAACATCACGGATGCTGGTGCGATCGACCACATCTGCTGGCCCTCCCAAGCCTCGAGTTCTGCTAGAGCGACAACATATCCTAAAAACACTAAAACGGACATAGACCCTCTAACTGGCCTAAAAAGTAATAGCCCAGTTCCCCCTCATGACTCTCGCTCCCGAGCCTACTCCGCTGCCCCGCCGGTAAGCCGGAAAACGCTCTGAGGGTGTCCGGAGCACCTCTTGCAGCCAACCTGCAGTCATCCGCAAGAGCGGCACCAGCGCGTCGACCCACTCTGGGCGAGCCCGATCAGCTCCGACGCTAAGGACCACCGATGTCACGCCTCCTCCACCGTCTCGGCCACACCACCGCGGCCCACCCCTGGCGCACGATCTCCGCCTGGCTGGTGCTCACGGCCGCCTTCGTCGGTCTCGCCAGCACCTTCGGCGGCACCCCCCAGGACAACTGGGACATCCCCAGCGCCCCGGCCCAGGCCGGCATCGACACCCTCCGCGAGCACACCCCCGGTGCGGGCAACGCGAGCGCCCGGGTCGTCGTACACACGCGTGACGGGTCTGCCGTCGACCGCCACCACGATCGCCCCGCTGACCGACCGGCTCGCGGAGATGGACCACGTCGTCGCCGTGTCGCCGCCGCGGATGAGTGAGGACCGGGACACCGCGCTGCTCAACGTGCAGTACGACGCTCCGGTGACCGACCCGGACCTGATGGCGAACCTCGGTCCGCTCGAGCGGGCGATCGCGCCGACCCGCGACGACGGGATCCAGGTCGAGCTCGGTGGGGACCTGCCGGACACGGCGGCCGCCCCGATGAAGGGCCAGGGCGAGCTGATCGGCATCGCGGTCGCGCTGCTGATCCTGGTGCTCGCGTTCGGCTCGGTCGTCGGCTCGGGCCTGCCCGTCGCGGTCGCCCTCGTCGGCCTCGGGGTCGGCAGCGCCGGAATCACCCTGCTCGCCGGGGTCATGGACGTCAGCCCCACGGCACCGACCGTGGCATCGATGGTCGCGCTCGGTGTCGGCATCGACTACGCGCTGCTGCTGGTCACCCGGCACGTCGAGTTCCTGCGCGCCGGGCACGACAAGCGGGAGGCGGCCGGCCGCGCACTTGCCACCGCGGGACGCTCCGTGGTCTTCGCCTCGGCCACCGTGCTGGTCTCGCTGATGGGGCTCAAGCTGGCCGGGCTGCCGACCTACGACTCGTTCGGGTTCGCCACTGCGATCGCCGTCGTCGCGGTCGCCCTCGCCGCGCTCACGCTCGTTCCCGCCCTGTGTGGGCTGGCGGGCAACCGGCTGCTCCCCCGCCGGGTGCGCCGTGGTCGCGAGCGCACCGGGGTCCCGGTGATGGCTCGCTGGGCGACCCGCGTCAGCCGTCGTCCGCTTGCCTGGGCGCTGCTGGCCGTGGTCGTGCTGCTCACGCTCGCCGCACCCGCGCTGAGCATGCGCACCTGGCCGCAGGACTCCTCGGCGCAGCCCGCCGACCTCACCACCCGTCAGGCCTACGACCTGGTCGCCGACGAGTACGGACCCGGCGCCAACGGCCCGGTGCTGTTCGTGGCGAAGGCCGACCGCGTCAATGATGGCGAGGTCTCCGCGCTGGCCGGCGAGATCCGCGACCGCGATGACATCGCTGCGGTCTCCCCCGTCATCGCATCGCCCGACGGAGCCCTGCGGGTCTTCGAGGCCGAGCCCGCGTTCGGGCCGACCGACGAGCGCACTCCCGACCTGGTCGCCGACCTGCGGGCCGCGGTCCCGGAGGGTGTCGAGGTCACCGGCAGCACGCCGCTGTTCTCCGACATCGCCGACCTGCTCGGCGAGCGGCTGTGGCTGGTCGTCGGGTTCGTCGTCGGCGTCTCCGTGCTGCTGCTCGGGATCGTGTTCCGCTCGGTCGTCGTACCGGTCAAGGCGGCAGTGATGAACCTGCTGTCGATCGCCGCGGCGTACGGCGTGGTGACCGCGATCTTCCAGTGGGGTTGGGGTGCCGAGCTGCTCGGGCTCGACCACTCCCTGCCCGTCTCGAGCTGGCTCCCGATCCTGTTGTTCGCCGTGCTGTTCGGGCTGTCGATGGACTACGAGGTCTTCCTGCTCTCGAGGGTCCGGGAGGACTGGCTGGACACCGGAGACGCCGCCGGCAGCGTCGTACGCGGACTCGCCTCGACGGGCCGGGTCATCTCCGCCGCCGCCGCGATCATGGTCGCCGTCTTCCTGGGCTTCGCCAGCGAGGTCGACGTCGTGGTCAAGCAGCTCGGCATCGGGATGGCCGTCGCGATCACCCTCGACGCGACGCTCGTCCGGATGGTCCTCGTGCCCGCCACGATGACGATGCTCGGCCGCTGGAACTGGTGGATGCCCGCCTGGCTCGACCGGCTCGTGCCGGTCGTCGAGGTCGATGCGCCGCACGCCAGCACCGACGAGCCCACCCACACCCGCACGCCGGCCGGCGTGTGAGCACCACCCACCACCACATCAACGAAGGAGAACGATCATGAGCACGACAGTCAACGACACCTGGCCCACACAGCTCTTCCTGCCCGGACAGGCAGCAGCGCCGGACGGCCCGGTCGACATGCAGATGATGTACGTGATGCACCACGCGTTCCGCCGCGACCTCGCGAAGTTCGCCTCGGCGGCCCAGCACACGCCGGTCGAGGACCGGGCCACGTGGCGGCTGCTCGCCGCGCGCTGGGCGGTCTTCGCCGACGTGCTGCACCACCACCACTCCGGCGAGGACGCCGGGCTCTGGCCGTGGCTCCTCGAGCACGGCACGCCGGACGACCGCGGGACGCTGGAGGCGATGGCGGCCGAGCACGCCGTGATCGACCCTGCGCTGGCCGCGTGCGCCGAGGGCTTCGAGCGCCTGGCAACCCACGGCGACGACGACGTCCGGGCCGCACTCGCGGTGCGGCTGGTCGCGACTCGGGAGAGCCTCGCCCGTCATCTGGCGCACGAGGAGACCGACGCGATGGCCATCCTGCAGCGGCTGATGACGCAGGAGGAGTGGACCGCGCTGGACGAGGAGTTCTTCAAGCAGGACCTGGAGTTCCGCCGCGTCGTCGCGCTGGTTCCGTGGGCGGCGTACGGCGTGCCCCGGGAGGTGCTGGACCGCGTCTTCGCCGAGGCTGGTGTCGGCTTCAAGCTGGTCTGGCTGGCGACCCGTCGACGGTTCGCCAAGCGCGAGGAGCGGACGTTCCGCTACGCGTGAGCGGTCGGGTCAGAGCAGCAGCGAGAACACGGCCACGCCCGCGAGGGCGGTCGCAACGCCGACGAGGGCACCAACCCCCGCACTGCGAAGGCTGCTCGAGCCGAAGCCGGCTACCGCCGGAAGGAGGTAGCCGGCTATCGCACCCAGCACTGCCATCACGCCGAGCTGGATCGGCACGATCAGGCCCTCGGTCGAATCACCGTCGAGGAACGCCGCGACCACCGGGAGGCTGAGGATGCCGGCAGCGATGAGGAGCACCAGCACGACTCCGCGCTGGATCCCGGTCTTCGTCTCCGCTGTGGGCATTCCGCCCCTCCTCGTTGGTCGCCGCCGTCCCGAGGACGCTAGCGGCAGGCGGCCGCGAGCTGTTGGATCTTCACTTGCACGTCCGGGTCATCGGCGCCGAACTTCGGGTCGACCAGCTTCTTGACCGGGTACATCGCCACCAGCTCCCTCGCGACGCAGCGCGCCATCCTCGTCGGTACGCCTGCCCGCTTCAGGCCCAGCGCCAGGGAGGTCCTGGTGAGGACGAGCCGGACGGCATCCTGCGACGCGTCCTTCCCCAGCCTCGTCGCGGTGCCCGGATCACACGTCTCGAAGAGCACCCGACCACCGGCACGGCGCACCTTGGTGGTCGAACCGGGTGTGGCGGCGTCCCAGCGGCGCAGCGCGGAGAGCATCCGCCTCGTGTCCCGGGGTGCGTCGCCGGCGTACGCCATTCGCGCACACGAGTCGCCGCTGCGTACGAAGCCGACGTACTCGTCCCCGCCCCAGCCCTCGGCGGTCTCCAGCGCGTCGAGCAGCGGCAACCGCTCGGCGAGCATGAGGTACCACGTCACTGTCCCGAACTCACCGGAGTCGAACTTCTTCTCGCCCTTCTTCAGCTTCGGTGCTGCGACGTTCTTGGCCTTGTCGGCGGACAAGGCCTGCCACGGCTCGAGCAGCGAGGTCTCGTCGGTCGGGAGGTTGCGGAAGAGCATGTCGACCTTGTTGTTGCCACCGTTCGCGGCCACGGCCTGCACCAGGCTCGCGCCCAGGGTGTACGGCGAGGTCAGCATCGTGACGATCACCTTCGGGACGTTCTTGATCTGCTTCCGGGCCACGGCGGCGTCGCTCTTCGAGCCGGCATCGAGGGCCTTGCGCTGCTTCGGCTTCAGCGAGTCGCGGTAGAGCGACCGGACGCGCTCGGCATCGCCCTCGACGACGGCATCCAGCATCGTCGCTTCCGACGTACTCGGGCCGTCCTCTGACTCCTCGCGGACCTCCTGCTTCCGGTCACCGATCTTGAAGTGCTGGTCCTGCAGGACGTGGGTCAGCTCGTGCACCAGCGTGGAGCGGATGGCGGGGGTGAGCTTCTCTCCCCGGATCGTGATCCGCTCGTCCTCGAAGGAGTAGTACGCCAGAGTCCCGCCGGCGGTGAAGTCGTTGACGGAGTCGAACAGGTCGACATCGCCCTCGAGCAGCCCGACCGCTCGCATCAGCCCGGTGAACTGGTCGATCTCGGTGCGGTCCTCCGTGCTCAGCTCTTTCTTGTCGGCGGCGATGCTCTTCTCGAACTCGGCCGGGGCCAGGAAGCGGACGGTGACCGGGTGCAGAAGAAGAGCCCCCGGTGCTGCTGCACCACCTGCACGTACGGCTGGATGCGGGGGTCCCACCGAGCCGGGTAGGTGCGCTTGTCGTTCTCGCGCATCACGACGAAGAGCGTCGCCGCGGCCATCGCCAGCATCACCAGGACGGCGACGAGCAGCACCCAGATCGGGATGTTGGAAGACCGTTCCGCGTGTGCCGCAGTGGTCGGCGGCGCTGGCCCGAGCCCGAGATCGCTCACCCACGGAGGATAGATCGGAGCAGTCCGGCGATCTGGCGAAACCTCGAAACTTCTGAGGGCGGCCAGGAGCTTGCCGCAAGTCCCTACCTCGGCCAACCGTTGTGAGTACGCGGCTGTGTACCGGCCATACCTTGGCAGCGCTGTCACCCAACGCTGTGCGGCGTACTCATCCGGTCAGGAATCGAGAAGCACCGCGATGAGGTCCCGCCTACTGTCGGTGGCAGGTCGGCGTCCACGCCCGACCTCCCGATCGTAGGAAGGACGACCCAGGTGCCCGCGAAGAAGACCACGACGAAGTCCGACGGCTTCAGCGCCGAAGAGCGCGCCGCCATGAAGGAGCGCGCCGCCGAGCTGCGCGCCGAGGGCAAGAAGGGCAGCAAGAAGGCCGACGGCTTGCAGGCCGTTCTCGACAGGATCGCGGAGATGGCGCCGGAGGATCGCGCGCTCGCCGAGCGAGTGCACGTAGTGGTGACCACTACTGCCCCGGACTTGGCGCCGAAGACCTGGTACGGAATGCCCTCCTACGCAGACGCGAACGGCAAGGCTGTCGTCTTCTTCCAGGACGCAGGCAAGTTCAAGACCAGGTACTCGACCATCGGCTTCCAGGACAACGCGAACCTCGACGACGGCGACATGTGGCCGGTCTCGTTCGCCCTCACGAAGTGGAGCCCGAAGGTGGAGAAGAAGGTTGTCGAGCTGGTGAAGGCCGCGACCGCCTGACCGTTGCGGTAGCTGTCGATGGATTCGAAGATGGCGCATGGGCAAGGTGAAGCAAGGGACCTGGACAGCGCAGCTCGAGGGTGACTTCGTCGTCTTCATAATCGGCACCCGCCCCGACCCTCTCCACCCGGTGCGCTGGTTCGGCCTGGGCACGTGTCGCAGACCTTGTCCCTGCAAAGGGCTCCTCCGCCAGAGGCCGCCTCAAGCGAGCAGCTCAGAGTCGCCCCAGCTCCTGAACGCGGCTCACGGACGTGCGCGCAGCAACCACCGGTGGTCGAGCAGCGAGCGAGCGAGCGGTCAGACGAGACCGAGGGCCGTTCGACGCGTGCGCGCAGCAACCACCGGTGGTCGAGCAGCGAGCGAAGTGAGCGGATCAGACGAGACCAGGCCCGTCGCAGTAACCACACGGTGGTCGAGCAGCGAGCGAAGCGAGCGGACAGACGAGACCAAGCGCCGTACGCCGGGCGCGGCCGCAACCACCGGTGGTCGAGCAGCGAGCGAAGCGAGCGGACAGACGAGACCAAGCGGCCGTACGCCGCAGCGGACCGCAACCACCCGGTGGTCGAGCAGCGAGCGAAGCGAGCGGACAGACGAGACCAAGCCGCCGTACGACGCACGCGGACCGCAACCACCGGTGGTCGAGCAGCGAGCGAAGCGAGCGGACAGACGAGACCAAGCCGCCGTACGACGCACGCGGACCGCAACCACCGGTGGTCGAGCAGCGAGCGAAGCGAGCGGACAGACGAGACCAAGGTGGGTGCAGCTACTGGTCCGGCGGATGGGCCTCGGGCGGGCGCCGGTCGCGGCAGACGTCGAGGGTGCCGTGGTGGTCGCGGAGGAACTGGTAGCCGTGCGGGCTCGACCACAGGAACGACCCGGGTTCGAGCATCGTGTAGGTCCAGGCCGAGTGGGTCTTGAGTCGATGGTGACGTCGACACAGCGGTGCGATGTTGTCGCTCGAGGTGGTGCCGCCTTCGGCGTAGGGGATGACGTGGTCGGCGTCGGATCGCGCGCTGATCGGGTGCACCAGGGGAACACGCAGGTGTGGTCGCGCAGGACGGTCTGTTCACGGAGCCGGGCGGGGACTTCGTAGCCCTCGACGTGGATGTGCTCGTTCAGGTCGATGACCGGCTTGACGATGACCTGGGCGTCTGGGCTGGCGCACCAGGTGCGGATCTGGTCGGCGGTGACCACCTGGCGCTGGTTCTCCACCCGCGCCAGCTGAAGGCCGGTGCTGGTGCCGGTGATCGCTGCCTCGGAGAGGTGCACGTAGAGCACCACCTGCCGAGGCTTGGCTCCCTTGTGCGGTGTTGTGGTCTCGTCTGTCCGCTCGCTGCGCTCGCTGCTCGACCACCCAGTGGTGGCGGCCGCTTCGCCCGTGGCATCGGTGAGGTCGAGGGCGAGCTGGTTGCGGGCGATCTGGCCGGCGGCCAAGGAGCGGCGTACGTCGAGGGACTCGGTCGACCCCAACGCCCGCAGCGCCTCTGCACCTTGGGAAACGGCGGCGTCGAGGTCCAGGGCGTCGGCAAGATCCAGCTCGCCGGTGATCTGGCTGGTGCCGTTGAAGGACACCTGCTGGTGCTCGATCGTGAAGTGCCGCCCGTCAGCGGCCTTGGCTGCGTCCTCGGCGGCCCGTTCGGGCATGAACCGGGCGATCGCCTCGGCGACCAGCCGCTCCAGCGCGGCGATCCCGATCCGGTGCGCGAACGGGGCCACCTGGGCGTCCACGAACGCCGCCGCTTCCAAAGACAACCCGAGGGTTTCCTGGGCGATCCGACGTGCCCGCCAGGGCTCGAGGTCGCCGGACTGCACTCGTGCCCAGGTGCGGCCCAATCGGTACTTGAGCTCGACCGCGTCCGCGACCACGCTCCTCCCGGCGTCGGTGGAGCGGCCGATGGCGAGTGCGAACTCGGCGATGCAGAACTCGGCCACCAGCGGTGCTCCCTCACCGGCGATCGGGATGCCGGTGTCACCGGCTGGGGTGATCCAGGTGGCTTCTTCTCCGATGGACTCCGGTGGGTGTTGCTCGGCCCAGGTCACCGCTGCGAGCAGCAGGAGCGCGTCCGCGTGGGTGGCAGCGGCCCGGGCCTCGCGGGCGACCCGCAGCACGTCACTCGGGGAGTCGAGTGCTCCGGGAGTGATCGCTGGGGTCGATGTCATGGGTCAATTCAAGCAGCGACCACTGACAGAAACTGTCGAGATTCCCCTGCTGTGGAAGGGAATTCTCAACTCGTTTTGACCCAAGCCGTGGTCTCGGCTGCGCACCGGTGTACTGCGCTCGGTCTCGTCCGACCTCGACCACCCGGGGTACAGGTCCGCACCCGTCGGCGTACGGCCCCTTGGTCTCGTCTGACCGTTCGCTTCGCTCGCTGCTCGACCACCTGGTGGTGCAAGCCCGCCCGTCGGCCCTCGGTCTCCGTCTGATCGCTCGCTTCGCTCGCTGTCTCGATCGCTCGCTTCGCTCGCTGCTCGACCACCGGGGTTGCGGCCCGCTGCTCGACCACCGGTGGTTGCGGCCGACGACTCGGCCCAGTGGTTTCGAGACGCTCGCTTCGCTCGCTCCTCAACCACCGAGGAGAATTTCGCTCGCTCCTCAACCACCGAAGTGGACTAGAAGCCGAACTTCGACCTGAAGTCGGCGAACCACTTGCCTGCCATGGGGATGCGCCATTCCTCGCACAGCCGGGCTGCGTCGTCGGCGTGCCGGGTGGCGAGGGTTCGCTCGCCTGTTGCTTCGGCGGCCATCGCCAGGAAGGCGTCGACCGGGCCGAGTGTCGTGCCTGAACCTGCGCAGGCGGGCTGGCCGGTGAACTCGCTCAGGGCCGCGTAGGCGTCGGCGGCCAGGTCCTTGCGGCCGGTGCATAGCGCAGCCTCTGCGGCCATGGCGCCCTCCTGGGTCGAGAACCACCAGTCGGGGGCGAGGTCGATCGGGTGAGCCTCCAGGTACGCCCTGGCCTGTTCGATCTCCCCGACTCGGCACAGGACAGCGGGCAGAGAGGCGTGCACCGGCATCACGGTGACCATCTCGAGGCCGGGCAGGACGCCACGGAGCTCCTCGGGCTGGCCGCCCCAGACAATCTTCATCCACAGGGCGCCCATCAACGCGTCGCCGCTCTGCGGGACCGACGTGCGCTCGTGGATCGAGGTCATGTCGCCGAGCAGCTCGTCGACCCCGGCGAAGTCACCACGCATCGCGAGCCAGGGGATCTCGAGTCCGTCGAGCACCAGCAGGGCGTAGAGGTGCCGCTCCGCCGATGCCTGCTGCCTCGCCAGCCCCACGAGTCTGTCCATCTCGTCGGGCATCCCCAGCTCGGAGGCCGCACTCGCCTGCAGGGTGAGGGCGGTCGACAGGCCGACACCGGCGCCGAGCTCCCGCGCCAGCTCGGCTGCCTCTGCGTTCGTCTCGTACCGCAACCGTGCGGTGCCGGGCCGCCACACGCCGAGGGAGGTGGTGACCAACGTCCACAGCAGCAGATGCGGATCCTCCAGGCGACGAGCCATCGTGACCGCTTCGGTGCACAGGGCATCCCGCTCGTGATGGCTCGAGGTGTAGTAGATCTCGCTGGCCAGAGCCACCATGGCGCGACAGCGAGCAGCACTGTCCTCGGGAGGCAGCTGCTCCAGCGCTGCGCGCAACGTCGAGACCACCACATCGTCCACGTGGCCGTAGCTGCCCGCCTGCCACAGGGCGTTGGTGCTCAGCAGGCTGATCGCGCCGAGCATCCGGTCGAGGTCGTTCGCGGCCTTGGCGATGGCAAGCGCGCGGTGCACGACCGGTCGCAGGTCGGCCCAGTTTCCCGTGTTCTGGTGGGCCTTGGCCAGCTCCACGAGTACGGCGTACTCGTCCTCGGGGGTCGCCTCCGGGTCCAGGGCCAGCGCGTCCACCGCGGACGAGAGCAGCTCGAACGACTCGTCGTACGCGAACACCCGGCGCGCTGCCTCCCCGGCCTCGACGGCCGCGCGCCAGGCCTGCGCGGAGTGCTGTGGGCCGGCCGCGAGCCAGTGCCGGGCGACCTCGGCCTCTCGCCCCGGCCGCCCGGCGAGCGTCTCGGCGGCACGAGCGTGCATCCGGCCGCGGCGCGTCTGGGAGAGCCCGGCGGACAACGTGTCGCGGACCAGCGCGTGCGCGAACCGCATGCTGCCCACCCCGTCCTCCCGCACGAGCCCGGCAGCGAGCGCAGCGTCGAGGTCATCGAGTACGTCGTCCTCGTCGGCGGCGAGCGCATCCGCGAGAGTCCGTACGTCGAACCAGCGACCGAGCACGCTGGCGAACCGCAGTGTCTTGGCCGTCGACTCGGGCAGTCCGGCGATCCGACGAGTCAGCACGTCGTGCACCGCAGCGGGAGGGTGCTCCTCCGCCAGCAGCGCAGCGAGGTCGCCGCGCTCGCTGGCGAGGCGGGCGTACTCGACCAGGAAGAACGGGTTGCCATCCGTCCGCAGCCGCAGCGACTGAGCCTCGGTCGAGGTGGGCGATGCATTCGCCACCGACGTGACGATCTCGCCGGCCTCCTCGGCGGAGAGGCCGGTCAGCTCGAGCCGCAGCGCGTGCTTGCGGGCCAGCATGTCCGCAACCACCGCGAGCTGCCCGGTGGGCGGCGGCTCGTGGCGCCACGTCACGACGACCATCAGCCGACCGGTCTCGATCGTCTCCGCGAGCAGCCGCAGGACCCGCAGGGTGGAGGTGTCCGCCCAGTGCAGGTCGTCGAGCAGCACGAGGAGGTGCCGCTGCGCTGCCTCCTGAGCGATGGTCTGCGCGATCGACTCCCACGCGCGGAACCGGGACGAGTCGTTGCCCTGCTCGTCCCCGGAGTCCGACGGCAGGTCGTGTCCCAGGGCCTGGAGCACGCTCGCCCAGGGGTAGAGCGGAGGAGCACCGTCGTCCTGGGAGCAGCGACCGCCCACGACCATGACGCCCTCGGCCTCGGCAGCCACCGAGAGCTCGGCGCACAGCCGGCTCTTCCCGATGCCGGGCTCACCGGTGATCACCGCGAACACGGGATGATCGGCGGACTGCTCGAGGAGGCCGGTGAGGGCGGACAGCTGGTCGTCGCGACCGACCAGGGGCCAGCCGAAATGACGTGTGGTCGGCGAGGCAGCGGGTACAGAGGTCCGGTGTGGGCGCCGCTGCGAAGGAATTCCGGTCCACGCCAGCCCCGGGTCCTGGCGCAGGACGGCGGTCTGCAGCGCTCGCAGCTCCGCACCGGGCTCGAGACCCAGCTCCTCGGCCAGCAGCTCGCGCACCTGCCGCAGCACCTCGAGCGCATCGGCCTGCCGACCCGATCTCGTCAGCGCCAGCGCCCGGAGCCCCCACAGTCGCTCGCGAAGCGGATAGGTGGCGGTGAGCACCTCGAGCTCTCCGGCCACCATTGCGTGCCGACCGAGGCCCAGGGCCGCGACGGCACGGTCCTCGAGGGCGATCGCCCGCAGCTCCTCCAACCGAGCGCGCTCCGCCAGCGCGGCCGGTGCGTCCTCGAGCTCGGTGTAGGGCAGGCCCCGCCACAGAGCCAACGCAGAGGTGAGGTCCTCGAAGAGAGCGTCCAACCTCTCAACCGCGGGACCGTCCGGGGTCACACCCGCGCCCAGGCTCTCGTGGGCCCGGCTCACCGTTGCCTCGAAGGTGGCTGCGTCGAGGGCGTCATCCGGGAGCAGCAACGCGTAGCCGGACTGCTGTGTGGCCAGCACCTCAGAGGGCGCACGAGGGGGGCGGTCCGGCTCGAGCGCACGGCGCAGACGCGCGACGTACCCCTGCAACGTGGCAGTCACCGCTGCAGGCGGCGCCTCGCCCCACAGGAGGTCCACGATCGTGTCCGGGGGCACGGGCCGGCCACGGTGCATCGCGAGCGCGGCCAGCAGCGCTCGCTGCTTGCGCGTGCCGAGATCGACCGCAGTCCCGTTCGACTGGGCCTCGGCGGCTCCCAGGATGCCCACGCGCACGGATGCAGACTATGGTGCGGACAGGCTGTGCACGCGTCGTGAGCGTTGTGCAAGGCTTTCGCGAGACCGGCCGGCTTAGACCAGTGCCCATGGGGGCTCCTTGACCACCACTGATGTGAACCGAAGGCCCCACAAGGCCTCCGTCCCCCTGCGCACGGCAGGTTGGTTGCTGCACCTCTACACCGCCAGCGGCACCGTGCTCGCGCTGCTCGCGGTGATCGCGATCTTCGAGGGCGACACTGTCCGGGCACTGTGGATCCTGCTCATCGCCCTCGTGGTGGACGGCACCGACGGCATGCTGGCGCGCGCGCTGCGGGTGAAGGAGACCATCCCGACCTTTGACGGCGCCCGGCTCGACGACATCGTCGACTACATCACCTACGCGTTCGTGCCCATGTTGCTGCTGTGGAAGGGCGACTACCTGCCAAACGGCGTCTGGGGCGAGGTGGTCGCCGCGCTCCCGCTCGTCGCGTCGAGCTACCAGTTCTGCCGCTCGGACGCGAAGACCGACGACCACTTCTTCCTCGGGTTCCCGAGCTACTGGAACGTCGTGGCGTTCTACGTCGTCGTGCTCGAGCTGTCGACCACCGTCACCGTCGTCATCCTGCTGGCCTGCGTGGCGCTCGTGTTCGTGCCGATCAAGTACGTCTACCCCTCGCGCACGGACGCGTTCTGGAAGCTCAACCTCAGCCTGGCCGGCCTCTGGCTCGTGCTGTACGGCGTCATCCTGGCGACCTTCCCCGACCCGAACCTGTTCCTGATCTGGCTGTCCCTCGTCTACGTGGCGTACTACGTGGCGGTGAGCGTCTACCTGACGATGATCAGCCCGCGCAGGCGTGCAAAACGGGCCGACTCAGCGGCGGTCGACTGAGGGATCGCCCAGGCCAAGGTCGGTCGTGTCCATGACCAGCGCCAGCCGGTTCTTGCGCGCGAAGCTCGGGCTGAACGGCCTGGCAACGACGGCTGCGATCCGAAGCACTGCCCGAGGAATGTGACGCGGGGCCGAGGTCCTGCCGTTCGCTGCCTGAACACCCCGGGCCAGCTCCCCGAGCGACATCGGCTCGCCACCGATCTCGAGGACCTGCCCGAGCAAGCTCGGGTCTGTCGCGGCCCGAACCACGAGTGCTGCCACCTCGTCCACCGCGATGAACGCCAGCCGGCGTTCCCCGCGGCCGAAGACGAGCGGCCGGCCGGATCGGCCGGCGGTGTCCCGGAGGATCTGCTGCCAGGTCTCGAGGAACGGCCCGGACCGGATGATGCACCACGGCACGTCGCTGGCCCGGAGTGCCTGCTCGGCTGCGAACTTGGCGCGAAACAGGTCAGCAGGAGAGTTGGCGGACGCTCCCAGAAGCGACATCAGGACGACCGTCGCTCCGGCCTCTCTGGCTGCAGACAGGAGGTTCGCGTTGCCCTGCTGGTCGACCTCGGCCGGCCCCTCCCCACGGCCACCGAGGAACCCGTGGAACGCGGAGATCACAGTCGTGGCGTCCCGCAGGGCCTCAGCCAGACCATCGGGACGGCGTACGTCGACCTCCACGATCTGCGGCCTTGTTCCCAGGACCTGTTCGGCCTCTGCGCGATCGCGCGTCAGCACGCGCACCGGAAGCCCCTGGTCGAGCAGCCGCGCGACCACCCGCCGACCGAGCAACCCGCTGCCACCGGCCACGACGATCACGGCGGATCGCCGCTGACCTGTGCCCGCACGGCTTCGTCGACAGACGTCTCGTCGTCGTCGACCGGCTCGAGGTAGAACCGTCCCCACTCGGCCCGCTCACCCCGCAAACCGAACACCATGACGCCGCGCATCCGGTGGGCCGTGCCGTCGAGCCGACGCCCGGCGAGGTCCCACTCCGACCAGACCGTGGACCCGTCCACCGCCCGAGCCGTGACCGTCGCGCGCAGGTCCGGAACGGCCGCGAAGATCTGCTGCCAGTTCGCCCGGACCTGGTCCGACCCCGTGAACGACCGCGACGGGTGCGCAGGCTGGGTGAGCACGTAGTCGTCGGTGAAGCATTCGACGAGCGCGTCGAGGTCACGGGCCGTGGTGGCAGCGGCGAGACGGTCGGGGAAGTCGGCGGGACTGGTCATCGCAGAATCCAGTACAGTTGGGTGTATCGAATACCTGAGTATGCGGCGGTGAGATGTCTCCGGTCAAGCGCCAGTACGACGCGAGTGCCCGACGTGCCCGTGCCGAGGCGACCCGCGACTCGGTCCTCGCCACCGCCCGGGAGCTGTTCCTGTCCCGCGGATACGCGGCCACGACCGTCTCGGAGGTGGCGACGTCCTGCGATGTGTCCGTCGAGTACGTCTACAAGCGATTCGGGGGCAAGGCGGGTCTGGTCCGCGCCGTCGTGACCCGAGCGCTGGAAGGGGCCGGGTCCGAATCCGCCGAGAGCCGCTCCGACGCGCTCGACGCCGGTGATCCGCTGGCACTCATCAGCGGCTGGGGCCGACTCTCTGCCGAGGTCTCGCCTCTCGTCGCGCCCGTGCTGCTGCTGGTCAGAACAGCTGCCGCCCAGGACCCCAAGGTGGCGAGTCTTGCCGACGAGCTGGACGCTTCGCGCCGACGACGCATGTCCGCCAACGCCCGCCGGCTGGCCCGGGCGGGACACCTCCGCGAAGGCCTCACCGTGAAGCACGCGACGGACGTGCTCTGGACGTTCAGCGCACCCGAGCTCTACGACCTGCTCGTCGTACGACGTGGCTGGAAGGCCGAGCAGTTCGGCGACTTCGTGGCGCGCGGCATCGCCGGGGAGCTCCTGCAGACCTGATCAGCGCGCGGGGAGGTTCTCGATCTCCAGGGTGGGGATCGCCTCCGCCGCCGGCAGCTCGAAGCCGAGCACCTGGGAGTAGAACGACAGCTCCGCAAGCAGTGAGTCCTTGATGTTGGCCGCCTGGCGGAAGCCGTGCTGCTCCCCGTCGTACAGCCGATAGGCGACCGGCAGCCCCTTTTCGCGCAGGGCACTGACGATCATCTCCGACTGCGCCTGGGGCACCACCTCGTCCTCGGTGCCCTGCAGCACGATCAGCGGCGAGGTGAGGGAGTCGAGGTGCGTGAGCGGAGAGCGCTCCTTGTAGATCTCACGCCCCTCGGGGTACGGCGCGATCAGCCCGTCGAGGTAGCGGGACTCGAACTTGTGGGTCTCCAGGGCCAGCGCCTCGACATCGGCCACCCCGAAGTAGTTGGCACCGGCAGCGAAGACATCCGACGTCGCGAGCGCCATCAGCACGGTGAAGCCACCGGCAGAGCCACCGCGGATCAGTGCCCGCTGGGGGTCGACCCACCCCTGGTCGGCCAGCCACTGCACCGCGCCGACGCAGTCGCCGACGTCGAGCAGGCCCCACTGCCCCTGCAGCCGATTGCGGTACTCGCGGCCGTAGCCGATGGAACCGCCGTAGTCCACGTCTACGACGGCGAACCCGCGGCTGGTCCAGAACTGCTGGCTCAGCGAGAGCGTGGTCACCGCGTTCGACGTCGGACCACCGTGGAGCGTGACGATCACGGGCGGAAGCTCCCCGTCCAGTGGCATCACGTCCGGGTTGGTCGGTCGGTAGAAGTTCGCGTACGTCGGGCGGCCGTCGCTGCCCGGGAACTCGATGTGCTCGGGTTGCGAGAACCAGCCGGGGCCGATGCCTAGGTCGCGGGGGACGCTCAGCGTCTCCACTGCCCCGCCGACGACGAGGCGCAGCACCGCCGGCTCCTCGACCGGGGAGGAACCGATGAGCACCGCAGTGTCGCCGCCGGCAACCAGGTCGGTGACGCAGGTGCTGTCGACGGGCAGGTCGACCAGCGTTCCGTCGTGCTCGAGCAGGTGCACCGAGTCCTTGCCCTCGTGCAGCAGTGCGAGCACGACCCGCCCGTCGCCGAGGAATGCGTACTGCGTGTTGCCGAACGTCCACTTGGGCTTTCCGACCTCGCCGGGCCGGTGCAGCACCTGCTGAACTCCGGTCTCGGCGGTCCAGCGGTAGAGGGACCACCAGTCGTCCCGGTCCGAGCAGAACCACAACGACCCGTCCGGAGCCCACCGCGGCTGGCACACGCCCTCAGCAGGTTGGTCCACGCCGCCTGCCACCGTGACCACGCCCATGCCCGTCTGCACCTTGAGCGTCGAGGCGTCCCACGGCATCGCCGGGTGGTCCCACTCCAGCCATGACAGGGAGGCGCCGTCGGGAGACCAGCGCGGATCGGAGACGAAGTCGGGTCCGGACACGACGACGTCCTGCTCACCCGCCGAGTCGAGCACGACGATCTCGTTGACCACGTCGACGGCACCACGCGACCCCGCCGGGTGGGTCTCGCGCACCAGTGCGATCCGGCCGTCAACCGGATGCACGTCACCGTCGGCCCAGCGCACAGAACCACCTTCCGGCGGCTCGGGCGTCACCGTCACGGGCTCGCCACCGGGCTCGATCCGCCGAAGTCGTTGGTCGGTCCACTCGACGTACCAGATGACGCCCCCGCGCACCCACCACGCGCCACCGCCGTACTCATGGACCTGGCTGCGCGCGTTGGCATCCGCAGGCAGTACGCCGACCGGCTCGCCGCCGGGCTCGAGCCGGACGATCTGCGTCCGCCCGCGCTGCTCGGGCCTCAGCTCCGACCAGTAGACGACGTCGCCGTCGAGCGCGACGCGGGAGATGCTTCGCGAGGCCTGGACCACGAGGTCGGCGGTGATCGGGGTGGTCCAGGACCCGCAGGGGCGGCGTACGGCGTCGGTCATGCCTTGAGATTAGGTCACGCCAACTTTGCGCAAGCAGGCAGGATATTTACTTGCCTGCGTCAGTCAGGTATTGGACGATCGATGGATGAGCCGCTTGGAGAATCTCGTTGGTGCGTTCTCGCTGACCGTCGCCGACCGTCTGGTCGACCAGACCAATACCCATGGTCTTTCCGCGTCCGACCACGCGTCGCTGGTCACCCTGCTTGCCCATCCGGATCGGCCGGTCTCGTGGCTCGGCGACGTCCTGGGGCTGTCGAGCTCGGGTGCGACCCGGCTCGTCGACCGCCTCGTCGGTGCGGGTCTGGTGACGCGCGTGGCTGCGTCGGACTCGCGAGAACGCCGTCTTCGCCTGACGGCTGCGGGAAGGCGTCGCGCCACGGCCGCGATGAACGAGCGCCACAAGACGCTGGCCGCCTCCCTCGAGGTGCTCACAGCGGCTGAGCGGCGCGACCTGGAGAAGCTGCTGGACCGACTGGTCTCGAGTCTCACGACGGACAGGCAACCTGCCCTGCACACCTGTCGGCTCTGCGACCGCGAGGCATGCAGCTCCCGGGGCAAGGCGTGCCCGCTCCAGCACACGGTGCCTGCCGAGGACGCGCATGCCTGAGACCGAGACCGCGACCGCTGTCTCGACGCCTCCTTCGGCGGCCCGCACCGTGCTGCCGGGCACCGCAATGATCGCGGTCACCTTCGGCCTCTCCCGATACGGCTATGGCCTGCTGCTCCCCGACATGCGTGCCGAGGTCCAGATGACCGCGAGCACCGCCGGCCTGATCTCGTCGGCTGCCTACCTCTCCTACATGGCGGCCAACATCGGCGTTGTCGCTGTGCTCGGACGGTGGGGACCGCGCGTGGCCGTCGGAGGAGCCGCACTCCTCGCCGCTGTCGGGATGGGCGTCATCGCAGGTGCGCAGTCGGTGGCGTTCATCGCCATCGGGGTGATCGTTGCCGGTGCCGCAGCCGGCATGTCGTTCCCGCCGTACGCCGACATCGTCGCGGGCCAGGTCATCCAGGAGAAGCGGGACGTGGTGTGGTCGACGATCAGCTCCGGGACGGGATGGGGCGTCGCCATCGCCGGTCCGATCGCGATCGTCGCAGGAGCGCAGTGGCGGGTGGCATGGGGCGTCTTCGTCTTGATCGCCGTAGTGGTGGGCGCCCTTGCCGTGTTCCATGCACCGGCCGCCGATGACCGCCGTGCGCGGCTGCCACAGCTGAGCATCTCGTGGTTCTTCTGCCCGAGGTCCCGTCCGCTCCTACTGTCCGCCGTGCTCGTCGGCGTGGGCAGCTCGGTGTGGTGGGCCTTCAGCGTCGACGCGATGCGGCAGTCCGGCATCGACTCCAGCTCTGCCCGCCTCACCTATGCGGCCTGCGGAGCGGCCATGCTGCTCGCCTCGCTCAGTGGCGCGATGTTCGCACGGTTCGGTCTCCGCCCCAGCTATCTGGTCGCGACCTCGCTCCTCGCCGCGTCCCTTGCCGTCTTCGGGCTCGCCACCGCGCAGCTGGCCACCGCCATCCTGGCGGCCGTCGTCTTCGGCGCTGTCTACGCCACTGTCATTGCCGTGCACGGCGTCTGGAGCTCACGTGTCTTCCAGGACCATCCGTCGGCCGGCCTGGCAGCCGTGAACACGGCGCTGACGATCGGCACGCTTGCAGGACCCACGCTGGCCGGCGTAGTGATCCAGCAGGCTGACTACCGAGCTGCGCTGGTCATCGTCGCGATCCTGACGCTGGCGGCGTTGCCGTTCAGCCCGCCATCGACCCGGCGCAAGGCCGTGCTCGCGGCGCACACCTGCACGGCCGCGCCGGTCCGCTAGGTTGCCGCCATGACCAGGTGCGCTGAAGGGCGGACGTGAAGGCGGTCGTCCACGACCGGTACGGGCCGCCCGACGTCTTGCGCGTCGAGGACGTCCCGATGCCTTCGCCCGCCGTGGGGCAGGTGCGCGTCAAGGTCGCAGCGACCTCGCTCAACCTCAGCGACTGGGAGGGCCTGACGGGATCGCCGGCATACGCGCGGCTCGGTGGGCTCCGCTCGCCTTCCAAGAAGACGCTCGGGTCGGACATCGCCGGCATGGTCGACGAGGTCGGTGAAGGGGTGACCCGCTTCCGCCCCGGCGACGAGGTGTACGGCGACAACCTCGCACTGATGGGCGGCTTCGCGGAGTACGCGCTCGCTCCGGAGTCGGCACTCGCCCACAAGCCGGCGGAGCTCACCTTCGCCGAGGCGTCGACCATCCCGCAGGCCGGCGCGATCGCCCTGCAAGGCACGAAGCAGGCCGTCGAGGGTGCCCGGGTGCTGATCAACGGGGCAGGCGGAGGGTCGGGGTCGTTCGCGATCCAGCTCGCCAAGCGGGTCGGCGCGCACGTGACTGGTGTCGACAACGCCGGCAAGCAGGACTTCATGCTCTCGGTGGGCGCGGACGAGGTGATCGACTATCGCGTCGACGACTTCAGCCGCACCACCCCGCCGTACGACCTGATCCTGGACCTGGTCGCGCATCGGTCGGTGTTCGCCTACCGGCGCGCGCTGGCTCGCGGGGGCAGGTACCGCTGCGCGGGCGGGTCGGTGCGCGCACTGCTGCGGGTGCTCAGTGCCGGCTCGCTGGTCGGGCTGGCCACCGGTCGCTCGATCGGCGTACTCGTGGTGAAGCAGGGCCCGTCCCACTTCGAGCCGCTCGCCGAGCTGTGTGCCTCCGGGGAGGTGCGGGTCCACATCGACCGCACCTACACGCTCGACGAGGTTCCGGCCGCGCTTGCCCAGGTCGGCGAGGGACGCGCGCTCGGCAAGGTTGTCGTAGTCCAGAGTGAGTCAGATGAGCGGTGAGGTGCGCATGGAGACCTTTGAAGTTCGGGCGATCGGCGTCGTGCGTTCGGCCCTACGTGATCTCGAGGATGCGCCGCGCCAGGCCGACGAGGGCGCGCCGGAAGCCGAACTGGTCTTCGACCAACAGTTCGCCGCGGCGCTGGAAGGCATCGGGGCCGGAGACGCCATCGAGCTGTTGACGTGGTTGCACCAGGCCGACCGGGACACGCTGCAGACCCGGCCGCGCGGTGACGCCAACCGACCCATGACCGGTGTCTTCGCCACCCGCTCCCCCGATCGACCGAACCCGATCGGCCTGCACACGGTGACCGTCCTCGAGGCAGCGTCCTGGGACTCTGCGGGTGTCCGGGCTGGAGGCGATCGACGGGACCCCGGTGATCGACGTCAAGATCTCGTTGGGCTCCCCCGAAGTGCGCTAGCTGCAGCCTTCGGTTGCGGTCGGCTCCAGCTCGGTCCATCCGGACCAGCCACGCTCCTCCAGCAGCTCCATCAGCCGACCGGCCGCCGGCACCATCTCGATGAACATCGAGTCGAGGAGCTCGACCGACCCGCCGGCCAGCCGGTCATCGGAGTCGTACTCCTCCCAGCCCTCTGTCCTGGCGAACGCGGCCGCCAGCCAGTCGGCCAGCTCCGGGAGTCGTGGGTCGTCGGGCTGCCAGTCGATCATCTCGCAGAACCGCCGGTAGAGCTCGACGACGTCGGGGTCCTCGAGCTGCTCGCGCTTGAGCGCGATCCATCTGTCCATCTTCTCCGGCGAGTGCGCCGCGAGGAGGATCCAGGCGTCCCGCTCGCCATCGACCATCCGCTCCGGCATACCAAGGGCGCGCAGCTGGTCCAGGTAGGCAACAGCGGTGGCCGGCAACGCCAGGCTGTCGCCCGCCGCGAGCCGGTTGATCCGCTCGCGGCGCTTCTGCTGCTCCCGGATCTCGGCGCGCAGCCGCTTGTCGATCTCGGCAACTGCAGCGGCGAACTCCTCCTCGTCGGCATCGAGCAGCTCCTTCACCCGGGACAGTGGCACCCCTGCATCGGCCAGGGTGCGGATCCTGATCAGGCCCACCACGGCGGTGGCGTCGTACCGCCGGTAGCCGGAGGCGTCGCGCTCGGGCTCGGGCAGCAACCCCCTGGCGTGGTAGTGCCGCACCGCGCGCACGGTGACTCCGGCGTGCGCGGCGAGCTGACCGATGGTGAGCATGATCCAGTGTCCCTCTACTTCGTCGGGACCTTCGTGTACTGCCGGCGCGCCCACAGGTAGCCCAGCACGGCGATCAGCGCGCACCAGCCCAGTGCCAGCCACAGGTCCCATCCGGGATCGGCACCCGTGGTGAGTGCCCGCAGGCTGTCGATCATCGGGGTGAACGGCTGGTGCTCGGCGAACTGTTGCAGGCCGGCGGGCATCTCCTCGGTGGGCACGAATGCGCTGCTCAGGAACGGCAGCATGATCAGGAAGAGCGGCGTGTTGCTCGCGGTCTCCACGCTGTCGGCGGCAAGCCCCATCCCGACGGTCAGCCAGGTCAGGGCGAACGCCATCACGACCAGCAACGCGAACGCGATCAACCACTCCCCCAGCCCCGCGTCGGACCGGTAGCCGATCAGCACCGCGAACGCGAGCGTCACCCCCACGGCGAACAGGGTCTTGAATACAGCGCCGAGCACGTGCCCGGTGAGCACCGAGACCTTCGCAATGTCCATCGTCCGGAACCGGGCGATGATGCCGCCGGTCATGTCCAGCGCCACCTCGATCGCGGTGCCCAGCGCCACACTGGCCACGGCCATGACGAGGATGCCGGGGGTGATGAACTCCAGGTAGTCACCGCGGTCGCCGCCACCGGGTACGCCGGGCAAGCCCGCTCCCAGCGTCCCGCCGAAGACGTAGACGAACAGCAGCAGGAACGCGATCGGCTGGGCGACGAGCATGATCGCCAGCGATGGGTAGCGGATCCAGTGCAACAGGTTGCGGCGCAACATGGTGACCGAGTCGCGGACCAGATAGTTCGTCGCCGGCCGGGTCATCGACTGGGTGCTCATCGGACTCCCTCCATCTCGTTGTCGTCGTCGGTGCCTTCGTGGGGCTCGTCCTTGGATTGGGCCGCGTGGCCGGTGAGCGCCAGGAACACGTCGTCCAGGTCGGCGCTCTGGACGGTCACCCCGGCGACCGAGTCGTCATCGATCCGGTCCAGGAGCCGGCGCAGGGACGCGATGCCGTCGTTGGCCATCCGCAGCGTGAGCAGCTCGACATCAGCAGTCGCCTCGGGGAGTACGGCGGCCACCTCGGCCAGTCGAGCCGCGTCAGTGAACTGCACCTCCACCCGACCGCCCGGCACCCGGCTCTTCAGCTGAGCAGGTGTTCCCTCGGCGATGATCCGGCCACCGTCGAGCACCCCCACCCGATGGGCCAGCTCGTCGGCCTCGTCGAGGTACTGCGTTGTCAGCAGCACCGTCACTCCGTCGGCGATCAGCTCCCGCACGATCTGCCACATCTCGCGACGGCTGCGCGGGTCCAGCCCAGTGGTCGGCTCGTCAAGGAAAATCAGCCGCGGCGAGCCGATCAAGGTCATCGCCAGGTCCAGCCGGCGCTTCATCCCACCGGAGTACGTCTGGGCCCTGCGGTTCGCCGCATCCGTGAGCTCGAACCGCTCCAGCAGGTCGTTGACCACAGTCTTGATGCGGCTGCGGTCGAGGTGGTTCAGATCGGCCATCAGCTTCAGGTTCTCCCGGCCGGTGTGGAACTCGTCGATCGCCGAGAACTGCCCGGTCACGCCGATGGATCGGCGCACTTGATCCGACTCTCGCCTGACGTCGTACCCAGCGACGCGGATCTCCCCCGCGTCGGCCGTGAGCAGCGTGGTGATGATGTTGACAGCCGTGGTCTTGCCGGCGCCGTTGGGCCCGAGGAGCGCGTAGACACTTCCCTCCGGGACCTCGAGGTCGACGCCCTTGAGCACTTCGTTGTCGCCGAAGCTCTTGTGGAGTCCGGCGACCGATATCGCTGCGTCTCTGGTCATGCCCACAATGGTGGAGGGTTGACGCAGCGTCAGGGTCAAGCCTTGTTTCTCAGGTGTCGTCGACGAGGCCCGTGCGCAGCTCGGTGACGGCCGAGTGCGGTGCGGTGTCGACGGCGAGGCGGAACACATCGGGACGGTTGTAGTGGCCGACCGGGTCGAACATCCGCCGCCCGGAACGCACCTTGGTCATCTCCAGCTCGGCGATGAGAACGGTCTCCGCGTGCCGCGCAGGTCCGGCGAGGATGCCTCCGTTGGGGTCGACGATCACCGTGTTGCCGGGCTCCACCCAGTCCGGGTTCTCCGGGTCCGGCGGCCACACACGTTCCCGGTCGGGAAAGTCCGCGGGGATCTGGTCGACCCGAAGGCACGGGTTCACCCCGATCACGTAGCAGCGGCCCTCCCTGGCGATGTGTTGCATGCTCGCAACCCAGCCGTCACCGGTCGCCAGCGTGGGCGCCACCCACACGTCCACACCTTGCGAGTACAGGTAGAACCGCGCGAGCGGCATGTAGTTCTCCCAGCAGATCAGCCCACCGAGGCGCCCGAAGGGAGTGGGGTAGGTGTCGAGCGTGGAGCCGTCGCCCATGCCCCACACGGTGCGCTCCGAGCCCGTCGGCATCAGCTTGCGGTGCTTGCCGAGGAGGGTTCCCTCAGGATCGAAGTACAGCAGCGTGTTGTAGATCGTGCTCCCGTCCGGATCGCGCTCCTGGACCCCGATCACCAGATAGACACCAGCTTCTGCAGCAGCCGACCCGAGCCGGTCGGTGGTCTCGCTGGGTACGACGACCGCCTGGTCAGCGAGCATCGCGAACCACTGCTCGTCGCCGTCCCAGATCGGTTGCGAGTCGATCCAGATCGGCGTACCAGGTACGAAGGCCTCGGGAAACACGACGAGGTCGGCCGCCATCACCGCGGGGTCGGCCAGCAAGGACTCCACCTTCGCGAGCGTTGCGTCGCGATCCATCAGCACGTAGGCGGCCTGCACCGCCGCGACCGTCACAGTCGACATCTCGGCTCCTCCCGTCCCGACATTACGTGCGCGAGTGCTCCCCCGTCACGCGTCGATGGGCGCCCACTGCGCGACCAATCGTGCGCGCCCTACGATGAGGGCCCGGTCTCGGAAGGGGCAGCAGTGGACACTGTTCTGGATCTCACGGCTGGGCCGATCGAGATCGTCGACACCGGTGGCGACGGCCCGGTCGTGGTCATGTTGCACGGCGTGATGATGGACCACCGCCAGTGGTCGGGAGTGGTCGAGCAGCTGCGACCGACGTACCGCTGCGTCCTCCCCACGCTGCCGCTCGGTGCCCACCGGCACCCGATGCGTCCTGATGCGGACCTGTCACTGCGGGGTCAAGCACGGCTGGTCAGCGAGGTGCTCGAGCGGCTCGATCTGCATGACGTCACACTCTGCTTCAACGACTGGGCTGCGCCGCAGCTGATGGTTGCCGAGGGGCACACCGATCGGGTGGCCGCCATGGTGCTCGTGTCCTGCGAGACAGCCGGGAACTACCCGCCCGGCCTTCCCGGTCGCACTCTTGCGTTGCTGGGGAGGACGCCCGGTGGACTGACCGTTGCCCTCCACGCGCTGCGGATGCGCTGGGCTCGCCGGTTGCCGACCACGTTCGGACGCATGTCGCAGTACGGCGTACCCGACGACCTCGTCGACGCGTGGATCGCTCCCGCACTGTCCTCGCGCAAGGTGCGGCGCGATCTTGCTGCCTACGTCAGGAGCACGCGGCAGGGCAAGCGTGACCTGGTCGCCGCCACCGAACAGCTCGGCCAGTTCGTCCGTCCGGTCCTCGTCGCCTGGGGTGCCGCCGACCGCGTGATGCCGCAAGCGGAGGGCCACAGCTTGGCGGCCGCGTTCCCGCAGGGCAGGTTCACGACCGTCCCGGACGCGGGAACGCTGGTGCCCCTCGACCAACCCGAGGCCCTTGCCGCACTCATCAGCGACCACGCCCGCTCGGCCGCGCGAGCGGCTCGAGGACTGAGCCCTCCCCACTGACGAAACCGTTCACCCATCGGTGCCGGTCTATCCCGGGAAAAGCCGTCCTGCCGGTGCACGGTGGCGGTCGTACGCTCAATTGGTCGCGGTCAGAGCGGCCGCCTCAGCCCACAGGCGACCGAGGAAAGGACCTCCGATGAGCGCGATCGATGACAAGGCAAGGCAGCTGGGATGGGTCGGCGCGCCAGTGGACGAGGGAGCGGGCTCCGGAGAGATGGATCTCGGCCGAGGTCGGGTGCGCGACTACGAGCACGCCTCCATCTACTGGACACCGGAGCACGGTGCGTTCGAGATCCACGGCGACATCCGGATCCACTACGGACGCAAGGGCGGTCACCGGGGGTTCCTCGGCTTTCCCGTCACGGACGAGACGGGCACTCCCGACGGCGTCGGGCGGTTCAACCACTTCGAAGGCGGCTCCATCTACTGGACGCCACAGGTCGGAGCCCACGAGGTTCACGGTGCGATCCGTGACGAGTGGCAGCGCCACGGCTGGGAACGTTCCTTCCTTCGCTATCCCGTGACGGACGAGCGCGACATGCCCGGTGGTCGGGTGAGCGTCTTCGAGGGCGGCAAGATCGAGTGGACACCTGGCGGCGGTGCTGTCACCACTCGCGGCGGGAAGATCGACGACAGCTGACTCGGACGTTGCCACATCGCTTCAGGTGGGCTCCACCTCGGGCGGGTGGTCGCGTGCGGCGTCCCGATCCGCGTGCCCGCGCACAATCGCCTCGGCAAGCTCGAACACCGCGCGGTGACCCATGACTGCCTCCATGAACGCATCCCGGTCGAGGCGGTAGGCGAGCACCCGGGTCTCGGCGACGGCGGTGGCGGTGCGCGGGACCGACCTCATCAGGGCGATCTCGCCGAGGCCGTCAGCGCGGCCGAGCCGGGCGATGGGGCGCCCCCGCTGCAGGACGGTGACGTGGCCGTCCGCGATCGCGTAGTAGTGCTCCCCGATCTCACCTTCGCGCACCACCACTGCGCCGGGCTCGAGCTCGACGCGTTCGAGTCGCTGCGCCACGGCCGCGAGCGACTTCGCCGGGAGCTGTGCGAACAGCGGCAGCTGGCGCAGCAGCGAGATCTCCACCACCGGGACCCGCGCGTGCTGGTCCAGCCGAAGGAGCAGGGGCAGGAAGGCCAGCACGAGCGCGGGCAGGATCGCCGCCGTGCCGAGCAGCGCCAGGGTCGCACCGCCGAGCGACATCAGGAACGGCACGAGGAGCGACCCGGCAGCCAGGCCGATCATCAGCAGTCCCTCGGCGACACCGAAGACGCCGGCCAGCCGGTGCGGGGGGACGGTCCGCTGGAGCAGCACGCGCACACTGACGTCGAGCAGTGCTCGTGCTCCACCCACGATGGCGAGCAGCACCATCACGGCCAACAGCCCGGAGACCGTTGCAGCCGCAAGCGCGAGTCCGGTCACGACTGCGGTGGCGAGGACCACGGGGCCGAGTCGTCGGCCGATGAGGAGGGCCGCGAGCGCGCCGAAGACGAGCGCCCCGGCGCCGTACGCCGTGTTCAGGTAGCCGGCCCAGGCAGCTCCGGCGTCGAGTACGTCGACCGCCATCACCACGAACAGCAGGTCCAGTGCGCCGATGACGAGGAACTCGGCGCCGATCAGGCAGACCAGCAACCGTGCGGCGGGGTCCTGCCGGAGCAGCTGTGCCGTCGACCCGGTGTCAGCCGGGTCCCGGTCGGCCTTGGTCCGGCGTACGAACGGAATGCGGCGCAGCGGCAGGACCAGGAGCGTCGCGATCGCCATCAGCACGGCGGCGCCGGCGTACACGTCGGCCACGGAACCGAAGGTGAGGGCGACGCCGGTTGCCACCCCTGCGATCAGGAGGCTGAGGTTCTCCACCCATCCGATCACCACGTTGCAGGCCGTCAGCTGGTCCGCCTCGCTGGCCAGGGCCGGGACCAGCGCGGACTGCGCCGGCCTGGTGGCCGCGATGGCCGTGGCACCGACGACCGCGGCGACATAGACCGCGAAGGGTGTCGCATCCATGAAGATCAGGACGGCGGTCGCGCCCATGCCCAGCGCCTGGACCACGTAGCCGCCAATCAGTACGACGGCGGGCGAGCGGCGATCGGACAGCGGACCCACCAGCAGCGCCACGCCCGCCGCAGGCAGCAGCTGGGCCACCGCGACCACGGCAGCTGTCGTCGGACCGCCCTGCTCGTAGGCGTAGACGAGCATCGCGATCCAGGTGGCGAACTCGCAGACCGCAAACGCCGTGTAGGCGACGACGATGCGGAGCACGCTGTGCTGCCGGCCCAGTGAGCGGAAGGTCTGCAGCGACCCGAGGCTCACAGCCGGCTGGCCCGTACGACGGCCGCGGCCCGGATCCGCCGGTCGACGGCGGGAGCCGATCCCATCAGCTCAGCGAGCTCGGCGTCACTCAGGACGAGGAGGACAAGGTCAGTGCTTGCCTGGACGGTGGCCAACCGCGGGTAGCCGAAGGAGGCTCCCCAGTCCATCGCTGCCAGCTCGCCGAAGAAGTCCCCGGACTCCATGGTCGTCAGCAGCCGTCCCTGGCTGAACACGTCGGCACTCCCCTCGAGAAGTAGGTAGAAGTCCCGGTCGACCTCCCACTGGCGCACGACCGTCTCGCCCGCCGCGACCGCGCGGGGTCGCCCGACGGTTGCGACCCACCGCAGCCGGTCCTCCTCGATATCCGCGAGGAGCGGGTGGGAGCGGAGCTGTTCGACGTCGGCCGCGACCGGTGCCGGCCACCCCGCACCGACATCAGCGGTCTTGGCCTCCTCGACCGCGGGCCCTGTCGTCGGCGGTGCCGCGTCGGCCACGTCGGGGAAGGTCGCCGTCTGCAGCCAGTCGAGCACCCGGTCCACATCGGACGTGGTCGTGCTGTGGTTGAGCACGCACAGGCGAACGGCGTATCGGCCGGAGAGCCTGGTGGAGGAGACGAGCCCCTCTCCGCTCTCCGCCAGGGCCGCAACGAGCGTCGTGTTGGCTCGCTCGAGGTCCGCCTCGTCGTCGCGCCCGGCCGGGTGGCGGCGGAAGCCGACGATGCCCAGGTTGGCCGGCGCCAGCAGCTCCAGGTCGGGTGCCGCCTCGATCACACGCTGGGCGTACTCGGCGAGATCCATGGTCCGGTCGATCGCCGCCGCGAAGGCGTCCACGCCGAAGTACTGCAGCGAGACCCAGAGCTTGATTGCACGGCTCATCCTGGTCAGCTGCAGGCCGCGCTCGGCGAAGTTCACTGCACCGTCGCGGGCGGTCGTGTCCTGGAGGTACGACGGGTGGATCTCGAAGGCGTCCTTCAGCAGGTGGCCGCGTCGTACGAGGAGGGCACCGCACTCGAACGGCTGGTAGAGCCACTTGTGCGGGTCAAGGGTGACCGAGTCAGCGAGCTCGAGCCCGGTCAGTGCCTCCCGGCCGCGCTCGGTCAACGCCGCGAACGCGCCGTATGCCCCATCGACGTGCAGCCACACGCCGTACTGGCCACAGACCCGCGCCAGTTCGGGGAGGTCATCGACGGCACCCGTGTTCGTCGTACCGGCGACGGCGAGCACGACGAGAGGACGACGACCTGCTGCCAGGTCCGCGGTGATGGCTGCCTCGAGGGCATCCGTACGCATCCGGAACTGCTCGTCCACCGGCAGCACCCGCACCTGCTGGGGGCCGAAGCCGAGCACGCGTGCGGCCCGCGCAAGTGAGGAGTGGCCCTGCTCGGAGACGTAGGCCACGAGTTCCCCGCTCATGGCGCCGACGAGCGCCTCGCGCGCGCAGGCCATCGCGGTCAGGTTCGCGGCTGAGCCACCCGACACCAGAACCCCTGACGAGTCCGCCGGGTAGCCGATCCAGTCGGCGAACCAGCCCAGGACGACGGACTCGAGCCGGCTCGGTCCGGCCGACTCCATCCAGTTGCCCACGTCGATGTTGTAGGAGCTGGCGATCAGGTCGCCGAGCGCGCCGGGCCAGGTCCCCTCTCCCGGGACGTAGGCGAGGTAGCGCGGGTGGTCGATCCGGCTGCGGAAGGGCAGCACGTCCTCGCTGAGGTGGCGAAGGATGTCGCCGAAGTCCCGACCCGAGGCAGGTACGGCGTCCGGCACGCGGCGGGCCATGTCAGCGGACGACGCCTGGCGCAGCACCGGCTCGTCGCGCCTGCCCCCGGTCCGGTCGACGAGCCAGTCCACGACCTGGTAACCGAGCAGGCGCATCGTCTCGGGGTCGACCTCGAGTGGGTCACGCTCCATGTCGTCCTTCGACTCTCAGGGCTCGTCGCCGGTCAGAATCAGACTGCCGCCAAGACCGATCATCATGCCGCCGCCGGTCGCGCGGACTGCCGTCAAACGCCGTGGCGACCGGGCGAACCACAGCCGCGCCGTACCGGCGAGCAGGGCCCAGACGCTGTCACAGATGAGAGCGACGAGGGTGAAGACCAGTCCCAGGATGATCATCTGCAAGGGAACGTTGCCTGCGTGGAAGTCGACGAACTGCGGAAGTGCCGCGACGAAGAACACGATCGTCTTCGGGTTGGTCACGCCGACGATGAATCCCTGGCGCAGCAGGCTCCACGACGAGGCAGGCATCATCTCCACGCGGTCCGCATCGCCGAAGCCGTCTCCCCGGTGCCGGATGGCCTGGATGCCGAGATACAGCAGATAGGCACCTCCGAGCAGCTTCACGGTCGTGAACAGGACGATCGACTCCGCGACGACAGACCCGACACCGAATGCGACAGCCGCGACGAGTGGAATGCACCCGAGCTCGTTCCCCAGGACGCTCATCAGCCCGCCACGACGCCCGAGCGAGAGTGATCGACCGACGACGAACAGCACGCTCGGTCCGGGGATGACGACCAGGATCACGGACGCGAGCGCAAAGGCCACGACGGCGTGAAGGCTGGGCACTCAAGGAGAATAGTCCCGCTCGGCGGGACACGAGTCCTTCGAACCCCTCACCGCCTTGGGGCAATGGCGTCGAGAACTCAGTTGCCGGAAGTGACCTGTCTGCGGGCAGCCGTTGCGACGGATGCTGCCTTGGCGTCGGTCTCAGTAGCCAGGTTCCGGGCGGTGGTAGTTGCCGTTGCCCGGACGGCTGCGGCTGCGTGGGCAACCTCGAGCTCGAAGGCTGTCTCGGCATCAGCGGCCAGCCGTGCGGCGTCGACGGCTGCCGCAGCAACCGCGGTTGCCACAAACGCTGCAGCGATCGCAGTGTCGATGGCTGCGGCGATCGCGGCGCCTTCGACAGTTGCGGCGACCCTCAGCGCGACATCCGCGGCGTGCGGGTCCTCCGGAGCGGTGCTGGCCAGGACGGTCGTGGCTGCTCGAGCCGCAGCGTCCGCTGTGTTCGTAGCCTGGGTCTCGGCGCGAGCCTGAACGGCCGCGGCTGCCTTCGACGCTGCTTCGGCGGCTTCCCGGGCTGCCGCAGTGGCGGCGTGGGCCTTCCGCATTCGGGTGCCGAGGGCGACTTCTGCCGCGGTGACAGCTGCGTCGGCAACCGACCTCTCCGCAGTGGCCGCGGCATCAGCGACATGCGTCGCCTCGCGCTCTGCTGCTATCTCGATCTGGAGTCCTGCGACCACGGCCTCCGCCTCAGCGAAGACTGACGCATCCAGCGAGAGCGGCGAGCGGCTCAGCTCCATGGCCATGTCGGAGAGGTGCCTGTTCACGGCCTCCAGCCACGGATTGTCCGCCACACCTGCGCATTCGATGGCCCGCGCCAACACTCCAGCCTGGTCTGCGGTCATCGTGAGCACGATGCTGGCTTGGCCCTCAGCTGACATTGGCACTCGCCGGCGCGGCCAGGATCAGCGATGACGGCACGGGTTGCTTCGCGCTGTCGTCTGACGGGGAGGGATCGGGGGCGGCGGCACCACCTGTCTCGGTCGTGCTGGCGGCGTGACGGGCCGCAGCCGTGGCGGCCGACTGCAGTGCGACCGCTGTCTCGGCGAGCTCGAGGTCCAAGCTGGCAGCAGCAGCGGACGCAGTGGCTGCGACACCCGCCGCGGCCTCGGCGACAGCTCGGGCGACGTTGGTTGCGATCAGGGCGGTCTCCTCGGCGGCCGCCACAGCAGCGTCGTTGGCGACCTTCGCGACACTCCTCGCCGTCTTCGCAGCCTCCGCAGGCGTACTGGCGGGAGGCGCTGCGGCGACGATCCCAGCAGCCAGCGACACGGCCGCCGCGATGTTCTCGGCAGAGAGGTCGGCGCGCTGCTGCACCGCGGCAGCAGACAGCGCCGCCTGGCTCGCGGTGGTGTCGGCAGCCAGCTGCACGGCTCGGGCCTTGGCCCTGCGGGATGTCTCAGCAGCATGGGCGACCGTCTCAGCGGCGGCAGCGACGGCTTCCACGATCGACTGAGCGGAGAACGCGGTGGCGTCAGGCTGCGACGGAATCACGGATGGGGCGCGGGGGGCCCCTGCCTCCTCCAAGACCAGGCCGGTCTCACGCACGACCATGACCTCGGACTCGATGTATCGGCGATGGCCACCCGGGGTGAGCAAGGCGTGCAGCTTTCCCGTCTTCGCCCATCTGGTGACCGTCCGCGGGGCTACGTAGAACAGCTCAGCGACCTGGGCCGGAGTGAGCAGGGTTTCCGATTCTTCGTTCGTGGGTTTCGTCATTGCGAATCTCCCTTTGTCCTCAAGATGGACCGGCGGGGCACATCCCTCGAGGACCACCGGAGGTCAGATTGCTCCTGGAAAGGTGCCTGACCCACCTTCGACCGTAGGTCGCTCAGGCGGACAAATGCGCGGTATGGCGAATCATGTCGTATTCGTCCGAATAGACGTTCCCACCTGTTCCGCAGGTTCGCGCGCGAGTTCTGACCCTCACGAGCCCTGGGCAGGTGGGATGAGCACGAGCTTTCCCACGTGGGACTTGTCGAGGAAATCCTGCTGCGCTCGCGCGACATCTGCGAGTGGATACGTGCGAGAAACAACGGGACGCACTTCGCCGCTCTCGAGGTAGGCGACCAGGTTCTCGAAGACCTCGTCGTCCTGGAAGGTGCAACCGAGGAGCGAAAGGTCCTTGAGGTAGAGGGTGCGCAGATCGATCTCCGCGAGCGGCCCAGCGATGGCCCCCGAGACGGCGTACCGCCCACCTCGACGCAAGACGTCCAGCAGCTGCGGGAAGCCAGGGCCGCCGACGACGTCGATCACCACGTCGACGGAGGATCGCCCCAGCTCTCGGACCAGATCTTTGTTGCGGTCAACGGTCTGGTCGGCGCCCTCGGCCATGACAGCTGCAGCCTTTGCGCTCGAGCAGACCGCGGTCACCGTTGCGCCCCGTCGCTTGGCAAGCTGGACTGCTGCGAGTCCGACACCCCCGGAAGCCCCGGTCACCAGGACGCGCTCACTTCCGACTGCAGCACGATGCAACATGTTCTCCGCGGTCGAGTAGGCACAGGGTGCGGCCGCCAGCTCCTCATCGGTCAGGTTGCTGTGCACCGCATGCGTGTCTCCAGACGGAGCAACCGTGAACTGCGCGAAGCCACCGTCGCACTCGCTGCCGAGCGTCCAGCACTCGAAGGGCCGATGGGCCACGGGTGTACGCAGCATCGTCTGCACGATCACGCGCTCGCCGATCCGGTCGCGCGAGACTCCGTCACCCACCTCCACGACACGACCGCAGACATCCGCGCCCTGGATGCGCGGGAACTCCAAGGACGCACCCGACCAGGCCGCATCACCACTCTCGACAGCGCCGTACCCCGTCAGCCCACCGTCGCTGGTCGCGGAAGTGACGGCCTTCGAGTACCAGCCGATGCGGGTGTTGATGTCGGTGTTGTTGATGCCCGCGGCGAGGACCTCGATGAGCACCTCACCGCTGGCGGGGCGAGGAACCGGCCAGTCGGTCCGGTACTCCAGCTTCTCCAAACCACCGTGACCGGTGAGAAGCACAGCGGCCATGGTGCTTGGCAACAAGGTCGGGTCCTTTCAGGCTGCCCGACACACTCGCGCGTCAGACATCGACCACGATGTCAGTTGTCGGGGTGGAGCAACACAGAAGGATCTTGTTCTGCTCGATCTCCCGCTTGCGGATCCCACCCCGGTGGTTCATCTCGACGTTGCCCGAGACGAGCGTGCTCTTGCAGGTGCCGCAGACGCCCTCTCCGCAGGATGACGGGAGGGTGACGCCGGCGAGGGCTGCTGCAGTGAGGATCGAGGTTCCGGCGTCGCAGGAGATCGTCCGAGCCGAGCGACGGAGCTCGATGGAGTGTTCGCCTGTCTCGGGCTGAGCAGAGGGGGCGCCAGGAACAGTCCCGTCGACTGCGGCTGCCTTCGTGAAGTCGAAGCTCTCCTCGTGGCACCGGGACGGGTCGACCCCTGCCTGCGCCAGGAGGCTGCGGACCGCATCCATGTAAGGGGCGGGCCCACAGGTGAAGACCTCGCGCTCTGTGAGGTCGGGCACCGCCTCACTGAGGTGCTCGAGGCTCAGTCGCCCACGTGGCCCGGGCCAGGCCTCGACGTCGGAGTCCTGCTCGCAGATCGCAACGACCCGGAAGCCGTCACGGCTCACATGAATACCCGCGAGCTCGGCGCGGAAGATGATGTCAGCGGGGGTGCGGGCGCTGTGCACGAACGTGGTGTCACTTGTCGAAGCGAGATCGGCCGCCGCACGAGCCATCGACATCAGCGGGGTGATCCCGCTGCCGGCTGAGAGGAACAGGTACTTCCTCGCTGGATGATGCGCCGTACTGAACCGTCCATGGGGTCCCGTCACCCACAGCCGCGTCCCTGTTCGCACGTTGTCGTGCAGCCAGTTCGAGAAAGGTCCGCCTGCAACGCGCTTGACCGTGATGCTCAGGGAGTCGGGTCGAGTGGGAGCTGACGCGATGGTGTAGCAGCGGCTCAGAAGTTCACCGTCGATCTCGGCCGTCAGCGTGAGGTACTGGCCGGGGTCGAACCGAAGCATTGTCGGCTCCTCGGCTCGGAGCGTGAAGGTCATGACGTCGTGGGTCTCGTGCCGTACGCCGACACAGGCCAACGGCTGGTCGATCTCCTCGCGCCAGAGCGCAGGTCGCACGGGCGCGCTGGTCATGGGGCGAGGTGGCCGCGCACCCGGTCGACGTACCAGTTGGTGAGGGCGTTCACCTGGTACTCGCTCGGGGCGTACGGACCAGGCTGGTAGGCGGGGCTGCTGACTCCTTGGTGTGCGCGCCCGCAGAGCGCGGCGTCCTGCTCGTTGGTCTGGCGCCACACGTGGGTGAGGTTGGCGAGGTCGTAGTCGACGCCCTCCTCGGCGTCCTCGTCGACGAGCCAGGTGGTGCGCATGAGGGTTCGGTCCGCCGCGATCGGGAGGACCGCGAACGTGACCGCGTGATCGGCGAGCAGGTGGAGCCACCCGTTGGGCTGGGTGTGCATGGACACGCGTCCGAGTCGCGAGGTGTCCAGCTCACCGAGGAGCCGGCGCGAGGCTGCCGTTCCGTCAATGGTGTAGGACTCCCCCGCGCCGTCGAGGGGTTCGCGTTGGATCCGGAAGCCGGTCACGCGGGTGTCGAGCTCCTCTATCGCGGCGGACGGGAGTCCACGCCGCGCGCAGGTCACCTCCAGCTCCGCTTCGGCCTGGAGGTAGCGATCGTGCGCTGGGCGCAGCCGCGCCGGGACCTCGCCGGGCTCGTAGCCGTAGGTCGGGAAGAACGTCTGCATGAGCTCCGGATGTCCCGCCTCGCAGTGGTAGCACTCCCGGTTGTTCTCCATCACGAGCTTCCAGTTCGCGGCCTCGACCAGGTCGACCTGCGCAGCCACCTTGGTGCGGCGCAGCTGGTAGGGCTGCACGTACGGCGAAACGGCGGTGGCCATCAGGTCGAAGTCGTCCGGGGGGTCGCTGGCCAGGCTGATGAAGAGCAGTCCGTCGACGGCGCGGAGATGGACGGGTCGCAGGCCGAAGCAGCTCTTGTCGAAACCCGGCGCCTGGTCGCCCGCGTGCAGCAGGGACCCATCGGTGGCGTACGTCCACTGGTGGTAGCCGCACACGATGTTGCCGATGGATCCCGCGCGATCGGCGAGGAGGCGCGAGCCCCTGTGGCGGCACACGTTGTGCAGGGCACGAACGTCCTCGTCGTCGTCGCGCAGCACGATCACCGAGTAAGGGCCGATGTCGACCGTGATGAAGTCACCGGGTTCTCGCACCTCGGCCTCGGTCCCGGCGAAGAGCCACGTGCTCGCCCAGACCGCTGCGATGTCCACGTCGAAGAACGCCGGACTCGTGTAGCAGGGTCCGGGAAGGGCGTGGCCGGGAACCCTGGAGTCCAGCAGCGCGGCAGCTTCAGTCGTCCCGTCTGCCTGTTGCAGTACTGATGTCATCGTCTCGCTGTCCTTCAGGTCGTGGTCGTCAGATGGCCGAGCACAGACGCAGGGCGTCGTACGTGGCGGCGTGGATGTTGCGGCTCGTGACTGCATCGCCGATCCGATACAGCTCGAACTCGCCCTCGGCGTTCGTTCGGATGGTCTGCGGTCGGACGCCCAGGAGCTGCCCGTGATCCACGGCGCCGAGGTTGCGGGAGAACGGCACCAGGTCGAAGTACAGGTCGTCGTTCGGCAACGTCCCGTGCTCGACGACCACGTGGTCGACCCGGCGCTCGACCTCGATGTCGGCGTACTCGCTCCTGAGTCGCGCGATGCGTCCCTGCCCGTCGGCGTCAGCAGTGACCTCGACGAGGCGGAACCCGAGAGTCGTGGTGACGTCGTGCTCGGCGAATGCGCTCAGGTACGCCGGCGAGTTCATGCTGCCCACCAGCGGCGCGAGAGAGCGCTCCGGCGTGACGAACTCGAGTACGGCGCCGCGACCGGCCAGCAGCTCGGTGGCGTCCATCCCCGGCTCGGCACCGTTGTCGTCGTACACGAGGACCGACCCCCGCGGGTGCACGGCGCCACCCATCACGTCCCACGTGTCGATGACCAGGTCATCGCGACTCAGGAAGTCATGGTTCGGCAGACCGCCCGTTGCGACGATGACGACATCGGGGTGCTCCGCGATCACGGTGTCGCTGTCGGCGAAAACGCCGTAGCGGAACTCGACGCCACTGAGCTTGGCCTCCGCGAGACGCCAGTCGACGATGCCGATCAGGTCGCGGCGACGGGCTGACGCAGCAGCCAGACGCAGCTGGCCGCCCGCAGCATGCGACGCCTCGAGCACGACGACCTGGTGCCCCCGCTCCCCCAGGACCCTGGCCGCCTCGAGCCCCGCGGGACCAGCACCGATGACGACCGCCTTCTTGCGAGCTGGAGCAGTCCCGATCACGTGGGGGAGGCTCTGCTCCCGTCCGGTCGCGGGGTTGTGGATGCACTTGGCGTCGCCCGACTGGTAGATCGAGTCGAGACAGAAGTTGGCGCCGACGCAGGGCCGGATCCGGTCCTCGTCCCCGGCGGCGACCTTGCTGACCAGGTGTGGGTCCGCGATCTGGGCCCGTGTCATGCCGACGAGGTCGACCAGCCCCTCGCGCAGGGCGAACCGCGCCGTGGCGACGTCCGAGATGCGCGATGCGTGCATGACCGGCACGTCCACGGCGCGTTTGATCTCGCCGGCGAAGCTCAGGTGCGGTGCTGACGGCGTACCCATGGACGGGATCACCTTCGCCAACGTGGCGTCGCTGTCGATCGTCCCCCGGATGACGCTGAGGAAGTCGATGCCGTCGCTCACGTACTCGCGCAGGGCCGCCACTGCCTCGGCACGTTGGAGTCCCTCAGCCCTGTCCTCGTCCATCGACATCCGGATGCCGACCACGAACTCGGGCCCGACCGCTGCCCGCACCGCGTTGATGACGCGGCGAGGGAAGGCCATCCGGTGCTCGAGGCTGCCGCCGAGCGCGTCGCTGCGTCGGTTGGTGGCCGGTGACAGGAAGCCGTCGAGCAGGTGCCCGTAGGACTCCAGCTCGATGCCGTCGAGTCCCGCGGCGACACACCGCTCGGCCGCCGAGACGTAGTCGTCGACGATGCGGTCGAGGTCCCAGGACTCAGCGGTCTTCGGGAAGCTACGATGCGCCGGCTCCCGGAGCGGCGAGGCATAGACGACAGGGAGCCAGTCGGCGGTGTAGTTGCTCGTACGGCGGCCGAGATGGGTCACCTGACACATGACTGCGGCACCGGCTGCATGCACGTCCTCGGTCAGCCGTCGCAGCCAGGGGACGATCTCGTCCTTGTAGAGCAGCAGGTTGCCGAAGGCAGGTGGACTGTCGGGGCTCACCACCGCGGACCCGCCGATCATGGTCAGGCCGACGCCTCCACGCGCCTTCTCCAGGTGATAGAGGCGGTAGCGGTCCTTCGGCATGCCGTCCTCGGCGTACGCCGGTTCGTGGGAGGTGCTGACCACACGGTTGCGCAGCGTGACGTTCTTCAGCTCGAACGGCTCGAGCAGAGGATCGAAGGAGGTCACCAACTCAGTGTGCGGGCGGCTCTGACAGGCGACCAGACGAGGAATCTGCACGGTTTCGTGCACAATCCATGAATGATCGATCGTCGCGTCCGGGTGCTCCGCATGGTGGCGACGTGCGGCACCGTCACCGGCGCCGCTGAGGCCTTGCACTACACACCTTCGGCGGTGTCCCAGCAGCTTCGCACCCTGGCGAAGGACCTCGGCGTAGAGCTGGTCGTGCAGGACGGTCGGCGCATCCGCCTGACCCCGGCCGCCCGCGTTCTCCTAGAGCAGACCGAGTCCCTCTATGCGCGTTGGGAGGAGATCCGTGGCCTTGTCGCCCTGGCCGACGCTGAAGGCGGTGGAGCTCTACGCCTGTGCGGATTCTCGACAGCGGCGGCTGCCCTGTTGCCGCGGGTTGCTGCCCAGCTTCGGGAGACCCAGCCGTCGTGGGCGGTCCGCATCATCGAGGTGGAGCCCAAGCAGTGCTTCGAGCTGCTCCTGGCCGATCAGGCAGACGTGGCGGTGGTGGTGGCAACAGCCGAGCTCCCGTCGGCCGACGATCCGAGGTTCGAGCTGAGCCAGCTCCTGGTGGACCCGCTGGACCTGCTGCTTCCGGAGAACCACCGGCTGGCCCACGAGCCATACGTACAGCTCGCCGACCTGGCGGACGAGGCATGGATCATGGACAGACCTGGCCGGCCGTACCACCAGCTGCTGCAGTCGGCCTGCGCCGCCGCAGGGTTCACCCCCGCAGTCGCCCACCACGCAGCGGAATGGGACACCGGCGCCGCCATGGTCGCGGCAGGTCTCGGCATTGGCCTCATCCCTCGTCTCGCACACCCGCCGGCGGGCTACCCCGTCGTACGCGTCGCGCTTTCCGGCGAGCCCGCGCCGTCGCGGCGGATCGTGACCGGGATACGACGCGGCAGTCGTGACCACCCCCACGTCGCCTCTGCCCTGCGCACGCTGGAGGAGGTCGCCCACACCCTGACGGCCCCATGAGCGCGGAGCGTCGCCTGGGGTACTGGCTGGGTTACGGACGGCTGCTCTCCGCCAGGCGTGGATCTGTTGTGGAGGAGAAGGTAGCTCGGTAGGCGCTAGTGGTGACGCCCGCTTGGCGGACGAAGTGGGTGCGGAGGTTGGCTGCTCGGCTACGGGTCGATGACCGAGATGCGAGCCGAGGAGGACTCAGTCGGCCAGGGCGGCAGCCAGGAAGGCACGCAGCTCATCATCACTGATGTGGACCGCCTCGGTCAGCGGGAGCCTGAGCGTGCCCTTGCCGTTGTCGAGGTGCGGATGACGGGCGACCAGGCCCCCGTCTGAGTCGTGCCTCCAGCCGTAGAACGAGAGGCCGTGCTTCCAGACGCCAACGTGCAGCTGGCAGGTGCCTGCCACGTAGGTCGGCATCTTGTAGGACAGAACTACTTGAGCTTCCGGTTGCACCTCCATGACAAGACGGTGCACGCGGTCGAACAAGGGACGGTGCTCTGCGTCGATGGCATCGACGTAAGCGGCCACGTCATCTTGCATCAGTACGCCCTCCACTGTCTGGGTCCAGGTCGACTCTAGGACCGCCTGGCCGCCTTCGCCGTCAACGGCACGAGCGGGCGTGTGGGTCCAGGGCGCCTGAGCTGAACTCGGCCAGTCGCTTTTTCGCCCGATCCGGGTGAGTGACGCCGGGAAGCCAGCAGGCACGATGGCGTTGGCGACGACTCTGAGGAGGAAGCATGATCCAGGTGATCTCGAACATGCCCGTGGGAACCATCGGCCTGCGGGCGAGCGGCAAGGTCAGCGAGGAGGACTACCGGGACGTGCTCGTGCCCACCATCAACGCTGCGATGGAGCAGGGCAAGGTGCGGTTGTTGTACGTGCTCGAGGACGAGGCCGGCTACAAGCCTGGCGCTGTGTGGGCCGACACGAAGATGTGGTTCAAGAACTTCAAGGGATGGGAGCGCCTGGCTGTCGTGTCGGACGCCGACTGGCTCGAGAACGCCGTCAAGGCGTTCGGCTGGTTGATGCCTGGGGAGGTGAAGGTGTTCGAGTCCGACGACGTCCGGGACGCGAAGCAGTGGTTGGTCGGGCTCGACGATGACTGATCCCGCCCGTCCCCGTGTCTCGGTCGACGCAGGCCGCCTTTGGGGCGGCGGTGTGGCGACAGGCCTCGTCGCGGCCCTCGTGGCGGTGGTGGGCGTCCTTGTCTGCTCGATCGCCGGCGTACGCCTGGTGCGGCCGGCGCTCCTGCTCGACCTTTTCCACACCTTTGCGGGTGACTATGCGCTGACCGCTTTCGTGCTGACGCTCGTCGCGACCGGAGTCGCCCACCTCATGGCGCTGGTGACGCCTCGGCCGCGGATGTTCTTCTCCTGGATCGTTGGGCTGGCCACGGTGGCGGGGGTCGCGGCTCCGTTCGCGGTGGGCGAAAGCATCGAGAGCCAGGTCGCCACTGCTTGCATCAACCTGGCATTGGGGATATGCGTGCTGTCCCTGCTCGGGGGTGTGATGGCACGGACGGTGACCATGAGGCACTGGTGACCGGCGTCGTTTGGCACGTGAACCCTCGCTCATGGCACCCGCCCGCCAGCAATGGCCCCTTCACCCAGGCGGCTCCGATGAGGGGTTCCGGCGGCCGACCAAAACGTGGTCGAGGTCGTCCGTGATCGCGTCCAGGTCCAGCATCCAGGTCTCTTGGGATCCGGGGCCAGTCAAGGTCTCCATCCGCGCACGCGCCTGACGCGACGCGTTGAGCAGCTCCCGTGCCCGGTAACCACCGACCTGGTCCGGCGCCGATGACTCGAGCACCGTCAACTGGTCCTCGACCGCGACGACGCGCGGCTGGCCCACCGTCCAGCCGCCGTTGACCTCCTCCCGAGAGCGTGCGTGACGCAGCCCCGGCAGCAGCTCACGGGCGAACCAGGCGATCTCACCCTCTGCTTCGGCGAGCTCCCGGCGCCATGCAGCGTGCCGGCGACCTCGCACGATCAGTGGGATGGCCACGGCCGCGCCGAGCAGCAGGGCTCCCAACAGCCACCACACCCAAGGCGGGACAGTTTCGTCCCCGCCTTCTGGGGAATCTGCAGTCGTCGTCGGGTCGGGCTCATCGGTTTCCGATGGGGGGTCAGGCTCATCGGTTTCCGATGGGGGGTCAGGCTCCTGGGTCACCGTCACCCTGTCACTCGAGGTGTCCTCGGGCCGCTCGGATCGATCTCGTGTGGGACCGGGAACGTCCGGCGTCGGCTCCTCTGGCGTCGCTTCACCTGGCTCGTCCGGGTCGGGCCGACCGTCGGTTCGGTCAGCAGTGGGCCGGTCATCGGGCCGGTCACTGGGCCGGTCACTGGGTCCATCGACGGACCGATCCGCAGTCGGTGTCCGGGTCGGTGAGGTCGCGCCCCCCTCGCCGCCGCCGCCTCCGCAGGCGACGACCGATGCCAGCAGCAGCACCACCAGGACCAGTCGGGTCCGGGCCGTTGACTGCCCACTCAGCCGTGCCATCGTTCACCTCCACCTCTTCGAAGAAGAGTCTGCCGCGAACCAGCGCGCATCTTCACCCGGGAGAGGTGAGCCATGTCTTGGCCGTGGACACGAAGGTTGGCACATGTTCCGCGGAGAGCTGCACTGTCATTGGGGACGCAGGGGGCTGCGCGCAGGTCCGCTCGCCGCCCTGATGGTGCCTGTCCTCCTGCTCGGTGGCTGTGGAGGCAGTGAAGGCAGTGAAGGCAGCTCGGAGCTGTGCGCGCAGTATGACGAGATCGTCACGACGGCCGAGGACTTCAGTGAACTTGACGCCTCAGAGACCAGTGCCGATGAGCTGCGTTCGCGCGCCATCGACTTTCGCGACCGGCTCGACGAGCTTCAGGACGTCGTGGAGGGGGAACGTCTCGACACCGCCTTGTCGCGGCTGGAAAAGAGTCTTGACGCTGCGCGCGCCACCGCGGACAAGGCAGGCGAGAACGTGGAGGAGAGGGTCGCGCGGGCCGAGGCCTCACTGAAAGAGGTCAACGAGAAGTGGGCACGCGTACAGGCGCTGGTGAAGGACCGCTGCAACTAGCAGTGCGACCACTGGACACAAGACAGAGGGCGAGGCCGTCATGACATCGAAGAGTGACTTCCAGGAGGACGAGTGGGCGCGAGTCATCCGTGCCCCGCTCGTGGCTGGCATGGCGATCATGCTCGCCGACCCCGGCGGCCCGATCGAGGCCACCAAGGAGACGATGGCATCGATCAAGACCGCGACAAACCCCCCGACCCGAGAGCAGCTCATGACCGAGGTCGCGCTCGACGTACAGGCTGAGGTACAGGCGAAACGCAATCCGCTGCAGGGGTTCAAGCCCACCGGCACTTCCAGCCCCGTAGACCAGGTATTGGCCGAGCTCACGGCCGTGCGGGAAATCGTCGCCGCGCGGGCAACCGATGAAGAGGCTGCGGCATTCAGTCGCTGGCTCGTCGCCGCGGCGCAGGCGGCGGCCGACGCCGCGAAGGAAGGCGGGTTCATGGGCATCGGCGCACAGCAGGTCAGCGAACGTGAGCAGGAGATGCTCGAGCGCGTACGCGGGGCCGTGGCGGGCTGACGCAGGCGTCAGAGACGACGCTGCGTCAGTCGTGGGGGAGCTCATCCGCAAAGGGTGACGTTGCTCTTCCGCGTGCCCACGTAGCGTGAGGCGCGCGGGACGGAGGATGCGATGAGCACAGCGACCGATCCTGCCTTCGGACGGGGCACGACGGTCTGTAGCGCTACCTTCCTCGACGTCGCCTCGATGGTGGAGGCCGGCACGGCCGCCCTCCACGGCACCGTGACGAGGCGCTATCTGAGTCGATGGTGTCGGGTCGATCGCGTCGGGCCGCAGGTGACGCTCCAGTGGGAGCCCGGGTGCCGATCGAGGATCCCGCCGTGAATGAGCGGAGCGACGTCTACGAGTCCCTCGACCTTGCGCTGCGGATCGGTGAAGTCCTTCTCTCGTCTGGCGCCGGAGCGGCTGACGTGGCAGCCACCATGCTGGGGGTGACCGCGGCCTGCGGCGTACGCAACGTGACTGCCGACGTCACGTTCGTCGACCTCACCCTCCGCCACCAGCCGAGCCGTCAAGAGCCCGCCGCTCTGCAGATGCGAAGGGTGGGCAGACGTCCGGTTGACTACGCGGACCTGATCGAGGTCGACCGGACCGTGCAAGACCTGGTGGCCGGTGGCATCACCCGGGACGAAGCACGAGACCAGGTTGCCCGGATCGTGTCCACCGGCCATCGCAGGCACCGCTGGGCAGTGACCCTCGGCTGGGGGGTGATGGGGACTGGTGTGGCCCTCACCCTCGGCGGTGACGCTCTGGTATGCCTCCTCGCGTTCTTGGCGGCGTGCGCAATCGACGGAACTCAACTGCTCCTGCCTCCGCACCGCATACCGGCGTTCTACCAACAAGCGGCAGGGGGTTTCGTCGCCACGCTCATCGCGGTCACCGCCGCGGGCACGCAGCTCGAGGTAGACCCCTCTCGCGTGGTCACCGCGGGCATCGTCATGCTCCTGGCAGGCGTCGGCATCATGGGGGCGACCCAGGACGCCCTCACCGGGTTCCCGGTCACCGCCAGCGCCCGCTTGATCGACGCGCTACTCAACACCACGGGCATCATCGCGGGCGTCGGCGCCGGCCTCACCGTGGGGGACATATTGGGGTCAGGTCCGGCCTCGCTCAACCACGGTGCGGCCGGCCTCGCGGAGGTGGGCGTGGCGGTGTTCGGGGCCGCCCTCGCCGCAGCGGGCTTCGCGTTCGCCTCGTATGCTCCGTTGCGTTCTCTCGTGGCCGTGGCGCTGGTCGCAGCCCTTGGACAGAGTGTCTTGCTGAGCATCGACACAGCGCAGGTCAGCCGCACGTGGGGGACTGCGCTAGCCGCCATCACCATGGGTGCGGCGTGCCATCTCGTCGCCGGCCGTTTCCGCGTGCCACCCCTGGTCGTGGTGGTCCCTGCCATCGTGCCGCTCCTGCCTGGACTCGACATCTATCAAGGGCTGGCGCTGCTGGCCGACGGCAAGGACGGTGTGCTGCAGCTGGCCGCCGCGGTGGCAACCGCGCTGGCCCTCGCGGCGGGCGTCATCCTGGGTCAGTACCTCGCGCAGCCGCTCAAGCGTGAGGCGCACCGCCTCGAGATACGACTCTCGGGTCCTCGCATGGTCGGGTTGCCCCGCCGAACCGGCCACGCCGACTCGAAATAGCCACACCGGAAGTCGTCAGTGTCGAAGCCGCGTTACCTGTCACAAGGATCGGTCCGGCTGGCAGTCGCCCCGTCCTTGGGCGCGATCGCTCTCCCGGTTGGACCGAGCACAGCTGCACCTGCGGTTCGGGCCTTGGGTCGAGGCGAACAGGACGGGCGGTGATGTCGGCGAGGCGGTGGGCCGGCGCCTCGCAGCATGTCCGGATGGCCACAGCCTCCACCGCGTCAGGGACACGCTGTTGGCCTTCGAGTTCCACTGTCTCCCGGTCGGGTTCTGGAAGCGCGGCAACCGAGTCGCGCGAGCTGGACGCAGGTTCCCGAGTCGTTGGACGCCTTCACGTCACTTTGAAGCGCCTCCCCCCTCACCCCCCGGTGGAGGGGGAAGGCGCTCCTTCATTCCAGCGCCGCCCCCCTCACCCCCCGACGGAGGGGGAAGACGCTCCTTCATTCCAGCGCCGCCCCCCTCACCCCCCGGTGGAGGGGGGAGGCGCTGCCTCGATCCAGCGCCGCCCCCCTCCCCCCCGGCGGAGGGGGAAGACGCTGTTTCATTCCAGCGTTGCCCCGGTGCAACGGCCGCCTGTGTCAACCGAGATCGAGTGCCTGTGGCGGTTCGCAGTCAGGCGTACTCGCGGCCCGCGCCGGCTCAAGTCCCTGTCGTGGTCCTTGCGCGCTCGCACCGTCGATGTCGACGGGGCATGGGCGAGCCCAGGTAGGAAGGGTCAACCAGGCCAGTTGCGGAGCAGTGCGGCACGATTGTGCGGCACGGTGTCATCCCCAGCAGCGAATCGATCAGCGCTCAGCGTGGCGCCGACGTCAGAGTTGTCCAGGACCCCCAAGGAGGGCTCCAAGCCCCCCGATCCACTGACTGAAGCTGTTCCTTGTCCCTGCGCGCAGGGGGCGCCGGGAGCGCTGGGACCGGTCGGCGCCTGCGCGGGGCCCTGGGGCACAGCCAAAGGATCCTCGATCGTGTCGCGACCAGCTCCGGCATCAGCGCCTGCGGCTGCGACTGCGTTTGCGGTTGCCCAACCAGTGACGGACTCCGCCCCTGCCACGCTCCCACAAACGGCCGGCGAGGCCACCGGAAGCGCGACAGTAGCGACGGCAACAGGGCTTCCAGGTGCGGCCGACGGCACAACCGACTCGACAACCTCGAGCACCGGCTCAATAACCGGATCCGTGACCGGAGCGACAACCTCGACCACCGGGTCGGTGACCGGATCGGTGACCGGATCGACAACCTCGACCACCGGGTCGGGGGCCGGGGCCGGGTCCGGGGCCGGGTCGGGGACCGGGTCGCGGGACCGGGTCCGGGACCGGGTCCGGGGCCGGGTCGGGGACTGGGTCGGGCACTGGGTCGACCACCGGGTCCGTGACCGGATCGGTGACCGGTTCGACAACCTCGACAACCGGGTCTGTGACCGGGTCCGCCGTCTCCATGACGGTCTCGGTCGCCTGCTCGCCCGTCTCGGTGACGAGCTGCGACTCGATGCCGCTGCTCACAGACACCTCGCCTTGCGGACCGGAGCCTTCTTCCGCATTGGCCGTGCCAGTGGCGAACAAGAAGGCGACGAAGGTCGCCCCAAGAAGGAGGAACAGACGATAGAAGAGCCTCAGGGACGGCGCAGCCGAGAGCCACCCGCAGGCTGCCGCCTGCGCGTCAACACGCGTCCGCCCTGAAACGAGCATGGGTCTTAACTATCAGGCGTCAGCCCGTTTAGACACCCGACCGAGACCACGATCTAGTCCACCCTTTGACGGACTGCAAGGATTCGCAAACACTGCAGGGTGAGCGGCCATCCCGGGGTGTCTCGTCCCCCCGGCGATGACACTCCGGGATGGCTGCCTCAAGTCATCATCAAGTGGGCCAAGGCGCGGCCCCCGAGCGCGGACCAAGAGGTACGCTCATCGGCAGTTCTGACGCTTTCGGGTTCTTAATTGGTGGAGCTGAGGGGATTCGAACCCCTGACCTTCTCGTTGCGAAGGCCTCGCCAGCTTGTCCGAGTAGGTCTACCACGGTGCACCTGTTGCGACGGCTGCTTGCCACGCAAGTGCGGGGTGCGCAGGGGGTGCGAGACACAGGACCGCCGAGATGGTGCCACCGACCCGATAACTAGCGCTCCTGATGCTGGACACCACCGTGCAAGTTTGTTCGGAATCGGGGTCGGACCTCGATGGTGATTGGCGGTTGACGCGTGAGGACGGCGCGCCAGCGCCGCCCGCAGGGCGTGGCGCCGAAGGCGCCTTGAATCAGTAAAGAAAGTCATAACCGACACTGTGTGCTCCGTCTGTGCTCCGTCGGGTGATGTGCATCAGGGTTCGGCCAGTTGATGTGCATCACCTGGCCGTGATCGGCACTCTGAGGCAGGACGTTTTCGTGGGGCGTCCATGGCTCAGGGAGGCCGGGATTGGCACTGATCGTCTTGTCGGTTGTGGAGCAGCGTCTGGACGCGGTCCGGGCCGTGTTGGCGGGCGCGGGGGTCACCGAGGTGGCGGCGCAGGTCGGGGTGCACCGGATGACGGTGCATCGGTGGGTGGGCAGGTATCTGGCCGAACAGGTCGGCGGGCTGGCGGATCGGTCGCATCGGCTGGCCTCGTGTCCCCACCAGGCGCCGGAGCCGGTGGAGGTTCTGGTGGCGGAGTTGCGGCGCAAGCATCCGCGGTGGGGGGCGAAGCGGATCCGGATGGAGCTGCTGCGCAAGCCCGTCGAGGGGGTCGTGGTTCCCTCGACGGCCACGATCAACCGGATTCTCACCCGGCAGGGCCTGCTGCAGCCGCGGCCCCGAAAGCGGCCACGGGACTCAGCGGTCGTCCTCGGAATCGTCCTGACTCTGATCGGCTTCGGCATGCGTGCGCCCGCTCCCGCTACCTCCGCGACTTAGCCAGCGCGCTGCGCTGTACGTCAGCGTCTCCCAACGGATGCGCGCTCGTCGCTGGTGCGTCCCAGAACTGTGGGCCCCGCGATCTTGTAACCGTTGGGCTGATCGGCGATCTCGACCGACCGTTGTCGGAAAGAAGGCGCCCACCCGGGCCCCACCGAAACTCCGGGCGCCGTTGAGTGCCTCGGGGTTGTCAACGTGTCAGGCAAGTGCGCGGGACTTCAGCGCTTCGAACTCCGTCTGGTCGATTACCCCAGAGTCCAGCAGCTCCTTGGCGCGAGCGATCTCCTCAGCCGGAGCCGGCGACGTGCTGGCGACCTGCTGGATGTACTCCCTCTGTTCGGCCTGCATCTGCGCGGCGGCCGCCGCCTGCCGTTCGGTCATGCTCCGACCGCGAGCGATGAGATAGATCAGCGCACCCAGCCATGGCACGAAGATCAACAGGACGGCCCACCCGGCTTTCGCCCAGCCACTGAGCGAGCTGTCGCCGAAGAGGTCGAACAGGCAGCGGACCCACACCATCAGCGCCGCGAACCAGATGAAGAACCAGAAGGTCCACAGGAGAACTTCCCAGAAGTCAGTGGTGATCGCGTCCATGGGTGGCTTCTCCTCTAGATTGGTCGCTGTGGCCCTTGCCGGGGAAGAGAGTCCCACACGCAAGATCCTCGACGACAACCGGGCCGCGCGTGTCCGGATCAGCCGCCACGGACGCCGGCTCGCGCAGCGGCCAAGACCTGGCACTGGTCGCTGTCCCTCACGTCGCCACGCAGCCCGTCGCATCGGCAGTGAATCCGTCGGGCGGGTGCCGAGGCCCGGTGCCCACCGGCACCGGAACGCATCGCGGACGGTTACGCGCTGCTCGTCCCGTGGGCGCATCATGGTCCGCTGAGACGCGCCGCTCGTTCGGGATGCGGACGTCGCTGCGACCCGCGTTTTCCGCACGCTCGCGCTTTGCCAGCCGGCCCCCGGCCGGCCGTCCGTTGAGTCACCCCGATTGGGTGAGGCGACGCGCCGTGGGTCGCGAGAAAAGTAGGTCCGGGTGGGCTGGTCATCGCCCGGGTGCCCTACGGCACCTACCTGCGATGGCTCTGGCCCCTGCTCGCGATGCTCGGCGCGGTGATCATCGTCGTCCTGGGTGTGGGTGCGTGGCTGGGCTGACGTGTCCGTCCCCGGGCTTCCTGTGGCGACTCTCGTGATCGCCTCGACGGCGTGGCTTCGCGGCGGACTCGAGTGCTGGGTGAGAGGAGGAACCGGTGTCGAAGCAGAATGTGCCGGGCGAGGTTGACCGGCTTGCGTGGATACACGGGCTTGAACCCGCAACCGTGTGGCAGGAGTTCGCCGCACTGGCCGCGCTGCCACGTCGCTCCAAGGAGGAGGGGCAGGTCCGGTCGCATGTCCTGGGCCGCCTCGAGGCCCTGGGTCTGGCCGCGAGGGTCGATCGAGTGGGCAACATCGTCGCCGACCTCCCGTCGCCTTCGGGGGCCCAGACTGTTGTCCTGCAGGCGCACCTCGACATGGTCTGCGAGGCCGACGCCGCGGCAGGGACCGACCCGGCAGTCGACGGGGTTTTTCCGGCGGTGGCCGACGGATGGGTCCGAGCCCCCGGTACGACGCTGGGTGCTGATGACGGGATCGGTGTTGCGGTGGGTCTCGCGATCGCGGCGGAAGCCTCCGCGCAGGCGAGCGACATAGAACGATTTCGGCGACCACCGTTGCAGCTCCTCTTCACCGTCGACGAGGAGGAAGACTTCAGCGGGGCCGCCGGGGTGGATCCGCAGCTGGTGACCGGACGCACCCTGCTCAACCTTGATTCAGAGCAAGAGCACGAGGTGATCATCGGGAGTGCCGGTGGCTCGCGTGTCTTCGTGCGCATCGCAACGGACTGGGAGACCGCCCCCGCCGACAGTCGGCACGCCGTGCTCCGCGTCAGGGGCCTTCAGGGCGGACACTCGGGCCAGCAGATCGACGACAACCTCACGAACGCGCTCAAGGCCCTCGGCTACGTGCTGGCCCAAACCACCGAGGAACTGACCGAGGATGCGGCGACCCACCTCCGGATCGCCGACCTCTCCGGTGGCAACGCGGACAACGCGATCCCCCGTGAAGCCCAGGCCGTGTTGCTCCTCGACGACCGGGGCGGGACGGTCCTACAGCGTGTCGCCGCTGAGGTGCAGGAGCGGGTCCGTTCCTGGCGCACGGGCGCGGACGACGACGCGGTCATCGAGATCGTTGGATCACCCGACCCGCCTCCGGGGCGAGTGATGTCGCCCGATGCAGCGCGCAGGGTCGTCGACATGCTGGTCGCGCTCCCGTCCGGAGTGCTTTCCATGGACGAACGGTTGCCGGGCATCGTGCGGACCTCTACCAACCTGGGCGTGGCCTACATCGAGGACGACGAAGCAGTGCTGGTTTCGGCGCCGCGATCGTCGCGGCAAATCGACCTGCACGCGTTGCACGCTAGGTACGCGAGCTTCGCCCGCCTCGGTGGTGGCCGCGCCGAGATCACCTCCCGGTACCCTGCCTGGCAGCCTGACTTTCACAGCGAGCTGCTCGACGTGGTCCGCGCAGCCCATCAAGAGGTGCACGGACGAGAACCGAACGTCACCGCGGTGCACGCTGGTCTCGAAGCCGGGGAGATTGCCGCGCACCTGCCCGGACTGTCTGCCGTCTCGATTGGCCCCACCATCGAAGGAGCCCACAGTCCGCAGGAGCGACTCGACGTGGAGTCCGTAGGACGCTTCTACGAGGTGGTGCGGCGGATCCTCGCCCGTCTCGCGACACAGTGACACCGCTTACGGCGGTCCTCTCGCTTTCGTGGACCGTCGAGCCTAACGCCCGCCTGCCAGCGAAGCAGACAGCTTCCAGCACCTGTGCCAGAGCGAGACAAACTGGTACGCGCGGCTAGAGGGTGAATGTCATGGGCAGCTCGGCCAGGCGCGTCATTCTGAGCCGGAAGGACGCGCACGTCCGCTCATCGGCCAGATGAGGATGTTTCTTGGAGGGCTCTCGGCGTCTCAGCTTGAGTTGTCGGTGCTCGCTGTCATGGTCGTTGGTGAGGACAACTCCAAGCTGACGTGAACTGATGGGGCATATTCCCCGGGGGTCGGCTCCCCACCTTGGCCAGAGGCCAGAGACGCAGCGCCGCACACAAGACACGAACTGACGACATCGGTCCTCGAGCTCCCTGATCCGTTTGTGTCCCGGCGCTGCAGCGATCCGCTCGCCTGGCTCGGGCACGCCTCGATCGCCACGACGAACATCTACCTGCACCACCTCGGATCGTCGGCGGACCGGGCCGGATTGGACCGTCTGAACGTCGCGGGGGCGGGGGGTGCGCGAGAGGCGGGGACCGCGGAATGACAACGAGGCAATCCCGCTCTCACGGCGGCGTTGCTGCAGGTGAGACAGGGTTTCTATTTGGTGGAGCTGAGGGGATTCGAACCCCTGACCTTCTCGTTGCGAACGAGACGCGCTACCAACTGCGCCACAGCCCCATGCGCCCGTGAGCGCGAGGGAAAAGTTACCACCGAGACGGGTTCGACCCGAATCGAGTGGTCAGGCGCCGGCGACCCTGCGCTGCTCGGCCTCGGCGTCGGCAGCGGCCTGCGCCGACTGCTCGGCTGACTCCGTCGCTTCGCGGGCCAGCGCGGTGTCGGCCTCACTGTGGCCGGAGCTGTTGATCCCGGTGAGCTCGATCGTGCGGACCGTACGACGGGCGCGCGCCTTGTTGACGTACGTCGGAAGCGTCATCGGCAGCGGGTCCCACAGCGAACCGTCATCGGCGAGGACCGCCTCGACCTCCTGGCGGGGAGCACCGGTTAGGTCCTTGTCGGCCAGCAGGTCAACCATGTCCCGACTCACCGAGGGGACCGGCGCGGTGGCCCGCACTGGCTCCTGCTCAGTCACGGACGTGGCGACCGCAGTCGTGACGCGGCGACGCGTCTGCTGCTTGCGAACGGAGAGCCGGGCAATCACCAGCCACGCGACGACCAGGGCACCCGGGATAGCGGGGGTCATGAACGGCAGGTAGGCGAACCAGGTGAGCGTCCAGACCACGACGAAGGCGAGCACCAGCAGGCCGAGCACCCGGCGCCGGCGCTGCGCGGCCTTGCGCGCGGCGGCACGGGTCGGTCGCGGGGTTGCCGGCGCAACTGCGAGAGGTACAGCGACCTCGACCGGCGCCTCGACGGTCTCGACCGTCTCGGTGACGACAGTCCGCTTCTTGCGAGCGAGGATCCGGACCTTGTCCGAGTGGCCCTCGACCAACCGATCGCTCGCCAGCTCGTCGTGGTGCTTGAGTGCCTTGGGGATCAGATAGACGGCCCACGCGAGCGCGAGCACCACGAAGATGATTGCTGACAGGTCCACGGGGATGACGATACGAGCGCGTCTGCAAGGCGGACCGCAGGCGTGGCGGTGTGTCGGGAGTTCACTCGTGTGACAGGTGTTGCTCCTGATTCCATGGCCGTACTGAGCGGCGTTGCGTGGAGTGTCTGGCAAGGCCGAGGAGGGAGACGTGGCGGAGCCACGGCGACTGACGAGAACGCAGTCCAGGCGCCCACGCGGCGTCGGTCAGTAGGTCGTGGACTCAGGAGGAGCACCTTTGTGTTGTTCAGTTTCGTTGAGCCGCCTGAGCAGCCCCATCGGCACCTCTTCACGGGTGATCGCGAAGAGCCGGTGGTCGCGCCAGTCGCCGTCGATGTGCAGGAAGCGCGGGGCGAAACCGATCTCCTGGATCCCGAGCTTCTCGACAACGCGCAGCGAAGAAGCGTTCTCCGGGCGGATCGCGATCTCGATGCGGTGCAGGCCCACCGGCCCGAAGCTGTGGTCGATCGCCATCGCCACTGCACGAGGGATGATGCCGCGGCCCGCGAACGCCTGGTCGACCCAGTAACCGATCGTGGCGAACTGCGCCGACCCGCGGACGATGTTGCTGACCGTCACCTGGCCGACGAAGCGGCCGTCGTACTCCACCGCGAACGGGAGCTGACGACCAGCGCGCGCCTCAGCCCGCATCTGCCGCACCATCGAGGCGAAGCTACGTGGTTGGGCCTGAGAGCGGGACGGCGCCGTCGCGTCCCAGCGGACCAGCCAGGCCGCGTTGGCCCGCCGCGTCCGCCGCCAGTTCTCGCGGTCCTTGGAAGAGAGCGGTCGCAGCCGCACGCTGCCCGACTCCAGGACGACCGGCCAGCCCGGGCTCAGTGGTCGCTCCCCGCGATCTGCTCCACGGCGTGCCGCAGGAGGGGTACGACGACCGCGAGGCCGTCCTTCACCCCGCCCCGGGACCCGGGGAGGTTCACCACCAGCGCCTTTCCGACAGTGCCGGCAACGCCACGGGACAACGCGGCCGTCGCAACGCCCTTGGCAACTCCGTGGGCGCGGACGGCCTCCGCGATCCCCGGCACCTCGCGATCGAGGAGCGCCCGGGTCGCCTCGGGGGTCAGGTCCGTCGGCGTCAGGCCGGTGCCACCGGTGGTGAGCACGGCCCGCGCTCCATCTCGTACGGCGCTGGCAATCGCCTCACCAACCGCGTCACCATCGGGTACGACGACCGGGTCGCCGACCTCCCACCCGTCGGCCCGCAAAGCTTCGACGATCAAGGGACCGGTGGTGTCGTCATAGACGCCCGCAGCGGCCCTGTTCGAGGCGACGACCACCGCCGCAGACAGCGTGCTCATGCCGAGCCTCGTCGATAGGTGCCGCTCTTCCCGCCGGTCTTCTCCTCCACCCGCACGTCGGTGATCACCGCGTCCTTGTCGACGGCCTTGACCATGTCGATCACGGTCAGCGCGGCCACGGACACGGCGGTGAGCGCCTCCATCTCCACGCCGGTGCGGTCGGTCGTCTTCACCGTGGCGGTGATCGCGACGCCGTCGTCGTGGACCTCGAGGTCGACCGTGACGCCCGAGATCGACAACGGGTGGCACAGCGGGATCAGCTCCGGCGTCCGCTTCGCGCCCATGATCCCGGCGACCCGGGCGACCCCGAGCGCGTCGCCTTTGGGGATGCCGTCCCCGCGCAGCAGCTCCACCACGGCCGGAGACACCAGCACCCTGCCGGTCGCGGTGGCCGTGCGGGCGGTGATGTCCTTCCCGGACACGTCGACCATGCGGGCTGCCCCGGTCTCGTCGAGGTGGGTGAACTGCTCCATCGGATCGTCCTTCCTCAGCCGGCCGGCCGGTCGAGCAGCAGCACCGGCACCTGCTCGCCCTGATCCACCCGGGTGACACCTTCGGCCAGCACGACCAGCGCGTCGGCCTGCGCCAGCCCGGCGACGAGGTGTGAGCCCGCGCCGCCCACCGGGGTCACCCGGACGCCGTCGGCGTCGATCTCGGCATGGGCCCGGACGAGCTGCAGCTTGCCGCGCATCGACCGCAGGGAGGTCTGCACGGTCGCAGTCGTCAGAGTGCGCGCGCCACCCTTGCGGCCGGTGAGCTTGTGCAGCGCAGGCACCACGAACATCTCGAAGGAGACGTACGCCGAGACCGGGTTGCCCGGCAGCGTGAAGATCGGCGTCTGGTCCTCGCCGACGAATCCGAAACCCTGAGGTTTCCCCGGCTGCATCGCCACCTCGATGAACTCGACGGTGCCGAGCTCGCTGAGCACCTCCTTGACCACGTCGTGGGTGCCCTTGCTCACCCCACCGCTGGTGATCACCAGGTCGGCGCGGACGAGCTGGTCACTCAGCGCCTCGGAGAAAGCCGCCGGGTCGTCCGAGCTCGCGACCACCCGGTAGGCGATGCCGCCGTGCGCCCGCACAGCGGCAGCGAGGAGATAGCTGTTGGAGTCATAGATGCTGTCGCGGCCCAGCGGCCTCCCGGGCTCCACGAGCTCGGACCCGGTCGACATCACGACCACGCGCGGACGCGGCGACGTCGGGACGCGCCCGATGCCGACAGCCGCGAGCAACCCGACCTGCCGAGTGCCGAGCACGTCGCCACTGCGCATCAGGAGGTCGCCCTTCTGCACCTCCTCGCCGGCGAAGCGGATGTGCTGGCGCTCCTCCGGCGCGCGGCGCACGAGGACCTCGCGCTCGGTCTCCTCGGTCCACTCGAACGGCACGATCGCAGTGCACCCCTCGGGCACCGGAGCCCCGGTCATGATGCGTACGGCGGTCCCCGGCGTCATCGTGAAGATGGTTGTCTGCCCGGCCGCGATCTCGCCGACGACGGGCAGGTGCACCGGGCGCTCGGCGGTGGCGTCCGCGACGTCGCGGAAGGCCACGGCGTACCCGTCCATCCCGGAGTTGTCGAAGAGCGGCAGCGACACCGGCGCGTGCACGTCCTCGGCGACCGGCAGGTCGATCGCGTCCATCAGAGGGTGCTCGAAGGGCGGCATCTGCTCGATGTGGTGCAGCACGCTCTCGAGATAGTCCTCGACCGGCAGCAGTCGGGAGTTGGGGTCGGCGGACATGACTCGACCCTATTCCGAAGCGCCGTCCTCCCCCAGAACCGCGCCGGAGTCGACCTGCCCGCGTTCGCCCTCGAGCTTGGCGTTGCCGCGCACCTTCACGCCCGAGCCGAAGCTCCAGTCACCGCTGACGACGAGGGACTCGGCCTCCTTCAGCGACGGCGCGCCGGCCTGGAACCGCTTGTCGAAGTCCTCGACCAGCTTGTAGTGCTCCCCGTCGAGGTCGACGAACGGGATCTGCGCACCCACCTGGTCGAGCACGAAGTCACTGCCCAGGTCGTAGGTGTCCGAGCGCAGCACCAGCAGGTCGTTGGTCGTCTTGACCGGCACGAACCGATCGCGGCCGACCGCGATGGTGCGGGAGTCCTCGAACACCTCGATGGCCGCACCCATGGCGGTCTCGACCTGGATGACCTCCGGGCTGTTCGGGTCCGCGGGGTCGACGTTCTTCTGGTTGCGGATCAGCGGCAGGCCGAGGATGCCGTCGCGCCGACGCAGCTCGCCGCGCATGCGCTCGAGGTCGAACCACAGGTTGTTGGTGGAGGTGAACTGGTGCCGGTCGAGGTCGCCGAGTGCGTCGAGGTCTGCCTTCGCGGTCTGCGCCGTCTCGCGCAGGACGATCCTGCCGTCAGCCTTGCGGCGGGCGAAGTGGCCACCCTTGCGGTCGGCCTTCGTACGACGCACCGCCTCGATCGCGAACGGCGCACCTGACTGTGCGAACCAACCGGCGACCCGGGCATCGGGTACGGCGCCGAGGTTGTCGGAGTTGGAGGCGAACGCGTAGCGGTAGCCCGCATCGATCAGCTGGTCGAGCAGGCCGGTCGCAAGCAGCGAAGGGTAGAGGTCGCCGTGCCCGGGCGGACACCACTCCATCGACGGGTCGCGCGGCCAGCCGACCGGCTTGAGGTTGTCGACCCGCAGCTTGGGCTCCTTGCTCTGCAGGAACTCCAGCGGCAGCCCCTCGACGGCGAGGTCGTCGTAGCGGGCCAGGGCGGCCAGGGTGTCCGCGGAGGTGCGGAAGCTGTTCATGAAGATGAGCGGCAGGGTGGCGCCGTACTCCCGGCGCAGGTGCAACACCTGGCGGGCGATCACGTCGAGGAAGGACAGGCCACGTCGCACGCAGAGCAGTGACTTGGCTCGGGCCATCCCCATCGAGGTGCCAAGTCCCCCGTTGAGCTTGATCACGACGGTCTTGCCGATCGCCTCTGCGGCGGTCTCGTCACTCACCTCGACGTCGGCGAGCGCTTCCATGTCCAGCGGGTCGATCGACTTCTCGGCGATCATCCCGGTCTCGCCGTGCTCGATCTGGCGGTAGTAGTGCGCGAAGACCTGGATGGCCAGCTCGTCGACGCCTGCAGCCTCCATCTTCTCGCGCGCCTGCCGCAGTCCTTTCGATGTCATGACTCGATCGTAGGCTTGCTTCGTGCAGGAGTTCATCGAGGTCACCAAGCTGGCTCTGCGCGACCAGGTTCTGGCGGCCCGGCGACACCTCCCACTGAGCGTCATCGGCGAGCGCGCGCGGGCGGTTGCCGACCATCTGATGCAGACCCCCGAGCTCCGGAACGCAGCCACCGTGGCGGCCTACGTCTCGGTCTCGAGCGAGCCCGGCACCGGCCCGCTGCTCGACCGGCTGCACGCGTCCGGCAAGCGGGTGATCCTGCCCCTGCTCCGGCCGGACAACGACCTCGACTGGGGCACGTACGACGGACCCGACGGCCTGCGAACCGCGCGCCGGGGGCTCCTCGAACCAGACGGCCCGCCCCTGGGTCCCGAAGCCCTCGTGACGGCGGACGTCGTGCTGGTCCCCGGCATCGCCGTCGGCAGCGACGGCATCCGGCTCGGCCGTGGCGGCGGGTCCTACGACCGGGCGCTGGCACGCGTGCCCGCGGGAACCTTCGTGTGCGTGCTGCTCAACTCCGAGGAGGTCCTGGACAGCGTGCCGCGCGACGACCATGACCTGGCGGTGACGGCGGTGGCCACCGAGCAGGGTGTGCGCCGCCTCGGCTGAGCTGACTCGATCCGAGGCCTAGTCGGTCGGTTCGAGCACGAGCTTGTCCTCGCTCGCCTTGCGCACGGCGTCGCGGCTGAACGCCCACGCCAGGGTCCGACCGTCGACCCACAGCGGGGTCTGGTCGCGGTAGTGCTTCGAGGCCACGTGGCCGGACGTCCCGGTCAGGTTGACCCAGCGGGAGCGGTCGAGATCATCGAGGTCGGCCACCATCCGCATTGACGGCGCTGCCGTGACGTCGTACCCCAGGGTCGCGTCCCAGCTCGTCGCGTCGACGCTGGAGCTGCCTCCGCCCACTTCGAACGGACCACGGTTGAAGATCGCCTCGACGGCACCGATGCCGCTCTGTCCGAGCGACTGGTTCTCCAGGTCGAGATGGTGCAGCAGGCCCCAGGCCCAGCTGTTCGGGCTCAGCGCGACCTTGCGGGTGAGCTCGTCCCGGGCATCACGCATCGCCTGGGCGAGGATCAGGTCCCGGTCCTCCACGACGCCCTCGGTGGCGGCGTCGTCCCACCACTGGTTGTCGGGCTCGCGCAGCAGGTTGCTCACCACCGCCATCCAGCGCTGGCCACCGTCGGGCCAGAGCTGCTCGGGCAGCTGGTCGTGGAAGGTCAGCCGCAGCACGTTGCTCCAGACCACGTTGTAGTAGGCGGCGGCCGCCGAGTCCGCCGGCTGGGTGAAATCCCAGTCGAGCAGCAGCCGCTGGCCGTCGGAGTAGTACTCCGAGGTCAACAGCTGACGCATCAGGTAGGGCACCAGGACCGGAGCCATCGGGTTGCGGTCGTCGAGCTGCAGCCGGGTCATGTCGCTGACGTCGAGTCGCGCCCCGTCCTCGATCTGCCGGGTGAGCACGTTGCGGATGCGCTGGCTGCGGTAGCCGTGGTCCCAGGAGTCGCTGAGGTAGTACCGGTAGCCCGGCCCGGTGACGGCCTGGTTGGCGGTGACGAGGAGACCCTCGGGTGGGTTGAACACGTTCGGAAGCTGCTTGAACGGCACGACCCGCTCGGACCAGTCGTTCTCCGGAAGCCAACCCGCCGCGGGATAGTCGCCGCTGCGGTTGCCCTTGCGGATGGGTACGGCGCCCGGCGCCTGGTAGCCGACGTTGCCGTCGGTGTCGGCGTAGACGAGGTTCTGGCTGGGTACGGCGAACTTCGAGGCCGCCTCTCGGAACTCCGACCAGTTCGAGGCCGCGTTGAACCCGAAGATGGCATCCGCCGTCGGCCGCGGCTCGAGCGCCGTCCATGCCAGCGCGACGGCGTACCCGTTCTCCCGCGGTGGTGCGTCCGAGGCCACCTCGGCGTTGGCGCCGACACTGGAGAGCTCTGCCGAGACGTCGGACAGCAGCGGCCCGTGCCGGGTGGACCGCACGGTGATCAGCTTCGAGGACTCCCCCGCGATCCGGATCACCTCGTCACGCTCGACGAGTGGCACTTGCTTGCCGTCGTACAGGTAGGTCTTGCCGTTGACCTTCTCCAGGAAGAGGTCGGTGACGTCCGGGTCGAGGTTCGTCATCCCCCAGGCGATGTCGCGGTTGTGGCCGATCACAACGCCTGGCATCCCGGCGAAGGTGAACCCGCTGACGTCGAAGGGACATGCGTCGTTGACGGTCTTGCAGTGCAGCCCCATCTGCTGCCAGATGCCGGGGATCGAGGCATTCAGGTGCGGGTCGTTGGCCAGCAGCGGCTTGCCCGAGACGGTGTGCTCCCCCGACACCACCCAGCTGTTGGATCCGATGCCGTCGCCGCGGCCCATCAGGTCGGGGATCGCCTCGGTGCCGCGCTGCACCGCGTCCAGCGCCTTCAGGGCAGCGGGCGCGAGGGCCGGCCGGGGCCGGGGGCCAGCGCTCGCGGAAGCGGGGCCGGTCACGATCGGGGCGTTGCGGCCGTAGGGGTAGCGGGGATAGAGCTCGTCGACCTGCTCAGGAGTGCGGTCGACCGCGAGCCGGGTGCGGGCGATCTCCTCGTCCATGTTGCCGCGGAGGTCCCACGCCATCGCCTTGAGCCAGGCGAGCGAGTCGACCGGGGTCCACTCCTCCGGCTCGTAGTCGAGGCCGGTCAGCCCCAGGACGGTGTACTCCACCGACAGCTCGGTGGCCGAACGCCCCTTCAGATAGGCGTTCACGCCGTCGCTGTAGGCGTTCAGGTAGGCACGCGTGGAGGGCGCGAGCAGCTCGTACTCGCGGGCGGCCACCCGCCGCCAGCCCATCGTCCGGATGTAGAGGTCGGTCTCGACCGTGCTCTTGCCGAGCAGCTCGCTGAGCCGGCCGGAGGTGACGTGGCGGCGGAAGTCCATCTCGAAGAACCGGTCCTGCGCCTGGACGAAGCCCTGGGCGCGGAAGAGGTCGTCGGCGGTGTCGGCGTACACCTGCGGGATGCCCTGCTCGTCGCGCAGCACCTCGACCTTGCCGGAAAGTCCCTCGAGCTTCAGCGTGCCGTCGACCTGTGGGAGCGGGCGACGAGCGACCACCACGCCGGCGACCAGGGTCGCGACCAGTGCGAGCACCACCACCACGGCGACGTACGCCGACCGCCGGGCCCACCCCGGCCAGTCGCTCATCGGTCTCCCTGCGGTCACCTCACGCATTGTGCCGTAGCATTGGCAGTCGACGACCACGAGTGCCAACCCCTCGTCCCGCGTGACTCCCGGAGGACCACCAGTGCCCACGTACCAGTACTCCTGCAACGACTGCGGCCACTTCTTCGAGATCCAGCAGAGCTTCTCCGACGACTCCCTCTCGGTGTGCCCGGAGTGCGAGGGCCGGCTGCGCAAGGTGTTCAACGCCGTCGGCGTCGTGTTCAAGGGCTCCGGCTTCTACCGCAACGACAGCCGCCCGAAGGCAGCCGCCGAGAGCGGTGCCAGCTCCGAGTCCGGCTCGAGCAACGGTTCGAGCGGCTCCGAGTCCGGCAAGGCCTCGGGCAAGGGCAAGGAGTCGGGCAGCGGCAAGAAGTCCGCTGACACCTCCTCCGGCAGCTCCTCCTCCTCGGCGCCCGCACCCGCCTGAGCCACCCGCTCGACCCACCCCTGTGGATTGCCGGCGCACGCCGGCGCGGTTCGCCCTACCTTCGGCGCCATGAACCCACTGCGACCAGTGCTGCGTCCCCTCCGCCGACTCCACCGACGTGTGCTGCTGCACCGTCGGCCACTTGCCGCGCTCACGGTCGCGGCCGCCGTGCTCGTCGGGCTGCAGGCCGTCGCGCCGGCCCCGCCGGAGACGGTCGACCGTGTGGACAGCACGCCGCGACCTGCCCAGCGGGACGGTGCTGTGCAGCAGGCCGACCTGGTCGCCTCGGCGTACTCCCCCGGCACCGTCCCCGCCGACGCGGTCGACGACCGTGACCGGGTGGTGGGCCGGACGCTCGCGGCACCGATGTCGCGCGGCGAGGTGGTCACCGAGACCCGCACCGTGACGGGCGGGCTGCTGCGCGGCTACCCGGGAGCCACGGCGGTGCCGCTGCGGGTCACCGACGCCGCCGTCGTCGACCTGCTGAGGGTCGGTGACCGGGTGAGCTTCGTGGTGGCCGATCCCGACGGCCGCGAGCACGCCGACGGTCCTGCTGCGGGACGTGCCCGTGGTGGCGATCCCCCGGGCGAGCGAGGGCGGGCTCGGCAGCGGTACGCCGGGGCGGCTCGTCGTCGCCGCAGTGCCGTCCGAGTCGGCGAGCGACATCGCCGCACCGGCGGCGACGGCGATTCTCATTCCCGTCTGGCACCGATAACGTCGGTGCGCGTCAAGAGCCTGGCGCCCCGATCCTCGGGCAACGGACACAGGAGAGAACCATGCAAGCGGTTCAGGAACTTCATCATTCGCGGCAACCTGGTCGACCTGGCGGTGGCGTTCATCGTCGGCCTCGCTTTTGCCGCGGTCGTCACCACGTTCACCAACTGGCTGACCGGGTTGATGCCCGACTCTGCCTCGAACGTGTTCAGCAACGAGCCGAACAGCTTCGGGGCGTTCCTCAACGCGGTGATCTCGTTCCTCATCCTCGCGGCGGTCCTCTACTTCTTCGTGGTGCTGCCCTACACCAAGGCGAAGGAGAAGTACTTCCCCAGCGAGGCCCCCGGCACGCCCGCGGACGTGGCCGTGCTGGAGGAGATCCGCGACCTGCTGGCCACGCGCGGCGGTCAGGTCTGACCGCTCGGGTCAGGGCTCTATCCGTGGTGCGGCGGCACCTGTCGCCGCAGCCACTCGTCGGAGCCCTCGGACGGCGTCTGTGACTCGTCGGCGTCGTCGCTCGTCTGCTCGGGGAGCTCCTCGCCGAACACTTCGTCCAGCCGGCGCCGGCGCGCCTCGCGCTCCTCGGCAGTGAGTCCTCCGGGCTCGTTCGGGCGTCTCCGGCTCAGGGCTCATCTGCTCAGGTTCTGCAGCTCGACGGCTTCCTCGAGCCAGCCGGCGCCGAACTCGGGTCGGCTCGCCCGCCAGCCGGTCTGCGCTGCGAAGTGGTCGGCACTGACTCGCAGCGAGCGCGCCAGCGGCTCGAGTCGCGGGCCGATCATCCACCGGGTCCAGGCCCCCATGAACCCTCCGGAGCCGGCGCTCACCGCATCGGCGTACCCCTGCACGAGGTCGTGGCGCTGGACCGGTTCCGCGCCGACGTTGTAGACCCCGCTGGGAGCGTGCAGCGCCGCGAGGACCGCCCCGCCGAGGTCGTCGGTGTGGATCACGTGGGCCCAGTCGGAGGGTTGGCCGATGCCGACGCTGCGTCCACTGGCCGCCGCGCGAAGCCAGTAGCGGGTCTGGCGGTCGTCGCCCACGATGGTTCCGAACCGGAGCACGACACCGACCCTGGAGCCGCAGGCGTACTCCTGCACGCAGCACTCCCCGACCGCCGCGGGCTCGGTCGTCGGGGTGATGTCGACCGGGCTCTGCTCGGTGATCCACTCGTCGCCCTGGTCGGCGTACAGCATGCTGACGCTCTCCTGCACCACCCGTCGTACGCCGGCCGTGCGGGCGGCCTCGACGACGTTGGCCACCCCGGTCGTGCGCAGCCGGTCGTGTCGTCGCCACGCTCCGGGAATGAGGGCGCGGTGGCCGACCGGCACCTTGGTGGCCAGGTTGATCACCGCGTCTGCGCCCTCGTAGGCGGTGACCAGGCTCGGCAGGTTCAGCACGTCGCCGCGGACGGGCGTGGCACCGAGGCGGTCGACGAGAGAGGAGCCCGCGGCACTGCGGGTGACCACGACTACGTCGTGCCCCGCCTCGAGAAGAGCGGTGACAGCTGCTCTACCGATGACCCCGGTGCCTCCGGTCAGGACTGTCCTCATCCCGGCCATCCTGCGATAACGATCGGGTAACAGCAAGTCGGACACGCTCGGCGGGCTCAGGCGCACAGGCCCGCCTCCTCGGCGGCCTGCTTGCGCTCCGCAGCGCTCTGCCCGGACTTCGGGGACGGGCTGCTTGCTCGGGTCGGCGGACGCCGACTCGTCCTGCGAGGGGGAGGCCGAAGCCGATCGCGAGGGCTTCCCGGACGGCTCGTTGGCCGGCGTCAGGGCGTCGGCGCCGAACTTGCCGAGCGGCTTGTCGAAGCGCATCTTGCGCCACAGGCCCTTGGCCTCGGGCGCCCACTCGAGGCGGTTCGGGTCCGCGGTGTAGGGCTGGTTGGGGACGGTGATGAACTGGATGTTGTCCAGGCCGATGTTCTTCAGCGAGGAGCCGAGCGAGGCCAGCTCCTTGAGGTGGGCGAAGCCGGTGTCGGTGGTCAGCGACTGGGTGGCGGCGTCGAGGAAGCGGTAGAGCCGCACCGGGTTCGCGAGCGTTCCCTTGGCGACCACCTTCTCCACCATCGCCGCGATGAACGCCTGCTGGCGCTTCATCCGGCCGATGTCGCCGTTGGGTGCGCCGAGACCGTGGCGGACGCGCACGTAGTCCAGCGCCTGGGCGCCGTTGACCTTGTAGGTGCCCTTGGGCAGGTGGATCTTGCCGATCTCGTCGTCCACCTGGTTGGGCACGCAGACCGTGACCCCGTTGATCGCGTTCACCATGTCCTTGAAGCCGGCGAAGTCGATCACCACGAAGTGGTCGATGCGGACGTCGGTCAGGTGCTCGACGGTCTTGATGGAGCACGCGGGGCCGCCGACGGCGTACGCCGCGTTGAACTGGGTCAGCCCGCCCGCGATCTTCCGCTTGCCGTTCTTGGTCGGTGCACTCAGGTCGGTCGACCATGGCGTCGCGCGGCAGGCTCACGCCGTACGCGCGCTTCCGGTCCGCGGAGAGGTGCAGCAGGATCGTGGTGTCCGAGAGGCCCGGGGTGTCACCGCCGATGTTCGTCCCGTCCCGGTTGTCCGACCCCATCACCAGCACGTTCATCGGGCGCTTGGGCCCCTCGACCTTCACCGGCTCCGGCCGGTCGTTGCCGAGCTGCTCCCCGATGGAGACGGCGTTGATGTTGCCCTCGAGCTTCTTGTAGGCGATCACGAACGCCGAGGTCAGCACCACGGCCAGGACGCTGAGCACGATCACGGTCCGCTGGGTGATGCGCCGCCGTCGCGGGATGTCGCCCTTGTGGCGCGGCTCTTCCGCGCTGCGGCTCTTCCTCGGACAATGTGATCCTCGATCTCGCGATGACCCCTCATTGTGACCGGGTGGAGCGGGGCGCCCAAATCATGACACGTGCCCGCGCCGCAGGCACGCGGTTCGGACCGCGCTCCAGGCCGGTCAGTGCCCCCTCGCGGGACCGGTCGAGGCGCGGACCTCGAGGTGGGTCGGCAGCACCCGCGTCGGCCCGTCGACGGAGCTCTGCCGGCTGTTGTGCACCAGGAACTCGACGGCCCGAGCGCCGGCGTCCTCGGTCCGTTCCGCGAGAGTCGTCAGGCTCGGGTGGCAGAAGTCCGCACCGAAGACGTCGTCGAAGCCCACGACGCTCACATCGCCCGGGACCGCGCATCCACGCTCGGCCAGCCGGCGCATCAGACCGAGGGCGAGCAGGTCGTTGTGGCAGACGACTGCCGTCGCGCCCGAGGCGAGGACGGCGTCGGCCGCGGCCGGGCCGCTTGCCGGGGTGGGCAGGTAGGGCCCGAACCGCTGGGCGGCGAGGCCACGTTCCTCTGCGGCCACCTGGAGCCCGTGCCATCTCCGCGCGCCCGACCAGGACTCAGCCGGCCCGCCGGCGAACACGAAGGCCCGGTGCCCGTAGGACGCGAGATGGTCGACGATCTGTCGGCTGCCGGAGTCGAAGTCGGCGACCACACAGCCGAGCCCCGGCGTTGCCCGGTTGACCAGCGTGACCGGCGACCGCTCGGCAACAGCCCTCAGGTCGTCGTCGGTCAACCTGGACGCGCTGATCACGAACCCGTCCACGGCGCGCTCCAGCCTGCGGATGACCTGCGCCTCCGCCACCGCGCTCTCGCTGGTGTTGCCGAGGACCAGGGTGAGCCCCGCTTCGGCTGCAGCGCGCTCGGCCCCCTTGATCACGCCGAAGAAGTAGGGGTTGGTGATGTCGGGGACGACCAGGGCGATCGTCCGGGTCCGTCCGGACTCCAGCGCCTGGGCAACCGGGTTCGGCGCGTAGCCCAGCCGCTCGGCGTGCGCGAGCACGTGCTCCCGCGTGCGGTGGTTGACCCGCTGGGGCCGCGAGAACGCCCGGGACACCGTCGAGGACGCCACGCCCGCGGCCGCCGCCACGTCCGCGAGCGTCGGCCGACGACTGTCCTTCGGCGCACCCATGAACGGATTATGGCAAGAGATGGCAAACGCTTGCCATGTGACCGGGGCCACTCCTAGCGTCCCGGGAAAGCACGTCACGACACCGCATCGCGACGGGGCCTCACCGCCCCGAGGGAGAGCAGAGGCGAGATGACATGGACCAGGTAACCGACGAGGTAACCGACGTCAAGCGCACCCCCGGACGGGCGGCCGTCGCCGCCTGGGCAGGCAGCGCACTGGAGTACTACGACCTGGCCATCTACGGGACCGCGGCGGCGCTCGTGTTCCCCCAGATCTTCTTCCCCGAGGGCAACGACACCGCGGCCACCATCGCCGCGTTCGCCACCTTCGGGGTTGCGTACGTCGCCCGTCCGATCGGCTCGTTCCTGATGGGTCACATCGGTGACCGGCTCGGCCGCAAGACGATCCTGGTCGGGACGCTGCTGCTGATGGGCATCTCGACGTTCCTCGTCGGCTGTCTTCCCACCTACCCGCAGGTCGGCATCCTGGCGCCGATCCTCCTGGTCGTGCTCCGGCTGCTCCAGGGCCTCTCGGCCGCAGGTGAGCAGGCAGGCGCCAACTCGATGTCCTTCGAGCACGCCCCCGACGACCGGCGAGGGTTCTTCACCAGCTTCACGCTCAGCGGCACCCAGGGCGGCCAGGTGCTCGCGCCCGCCGTGTTCCTCCCACTGGCCGCAATCCTGTCCGACGAGCAGCTCGAGTCATGGGGCTGGCGGGTGCCGTTCCTGCTCAGCGCCGTGGTGGTCGTGGCCGGGCTGGCGATCCGGCTCAAGCTCGACGAGACCCCGGAGTTCCGCGCCGAGGAGGAGCGGGACGAGGTGTCCCGCGCACCGCTCGGCGTACTCTTCCGCGACCACTGGGTCTCGGTGCTCCGGGTCTTCTTCGCGGCCTTCATCGCGATCGTGAACACGATGTTCCAGGTGTTCGCCCTCAACTTCGCCACCTCCGACGACTTCGGCATCGGCTTCAGCTCGACGACGATGCTCTGGCTCGCGATCGTCGCCAACATCATCGCCATCTGCACGATCCCGTTCTGGGCACGCCTCTCGGACCGGATCGGTCGGAAGTCGGTCTTCGTCACCGGCGTGGTCGGCAGCGCCGTACTCGTGACCGCGTTCCTGGGAGCCATCGCCAGCGGCAGCCTGTTCCTCACCTGGGTCACGGGCATCCTGCTCGCCGGCGTCGTCTACAGCATGCCGAACGCCGTGTGGCCGGCGACGTACGCCGAGTACTTCCCGACGCGCGTGCGGCTGTCCGGCATGGCGATCGGCACCCAGTTCGGGTTCGCCCTGGCCGGCTTCACGCCATCCATCGCCAGCGCGCTGATGGCCGGAGAGACGGACAACTGGTACCGCGTGGCGCTCTTCGCCGCGGCGGCGTGCGCCATCTCTGCGATCGCCGTACTGAGCGGACCGAGCCGTACGCACCAGGTGCCCACCCGGGAGATCGGTGAGCGGCAGCTGGTCGGGTCCGGCTCGGCTCACGGGCCGGCCATGAAGCAACGACTGCCCGGGCAGGAGTCCTTCCTGCTCGGGCTCGTCGGTGCCGGAATCACCGCGTCGCTCACCCCTGCGATGCAGGAGCGGGAAGGCCGGGAGATGGGCCTCTCGGTCGTCTACCGACTGATCGACCTCGACCGGCTGGGTCTCGGGGAGTCGCACCTTCCTGACGTGCTGTCCTGGGCCCAGCGCCTGGGCTTCGACGGCCTCAACATCACCCGTCCGTTCAAGCAGGCCGTCGTCCCGCTGCTCGACGAGCTCTCCGAGGACGCCGCCGACCTCGAGGCCGTCAACACGGTCCTGTTCCGCGACGGGCGCCTGCTCGGCCGCAACACGGACTGGTCCGGATACAGCCGCGCCTTCCAGGCTGCGCTGCCCGACGCCGTCGGCGACCGGACCGTGCTCCTCGGTGCTGGCGGTGCGGGCGTCGCGGTGGCCTACGGGCTCCTGCGGCAAGGGGCGAGGCACGTCGCAGTGCACGACACCGACGCCGACCGGTTGTCGCGGTGCACGGAGCGGCTGGCACGGCGGTTCGGGCCGGAGCGGGTCTCCGACACCCAGGACCTGGCCGAGGCCCTCGAGCACGCCCAGGGACTGGTGAACGCGACCCCGGTCGGGAATGCACGGCCATCCCGGATCGGCGCTGCCGGCCGAACTGCTGCGCAGCGACCTCTGGGTCAGCGATGTCGTCTACTTCCCCCTCGAGACCGAGCTGGTCACGACCGCGCGCTCCCGGGGCTGTCGCGTGCTCTCCGGTGGCGGGATGGCGGTCCAGCAGGCCGTCGGGGCCTTCGAGCACTTCACCGGCCGGAGCCCCGGACGCTTCGCGGATGATGCAGCACTTCGAGGAGCTGACCGCCTGATGCGCACCGGCATCGCGACGGTCTCCATCAGCGGGGTGCTCGACGACAAGCTCGATGCGATCTCGGCAGCCGGCTTCGACACCATCGAGATCTTCGACAACGACCTGATCGCCTCGCCCATGAGCCCGCGCACGGTGGCGGCCCGCTGCGCGGACCTGGGCCTCGAGATCGCACTGTTCCAGCCCGTCCGTGACGTCGAGGGCGTGCCCCCGGACCGGTTCGACGACGTGCTCCACCGGTTCCGCGCCAAGCTCGACGTGATGTCCGAGCTCGGTGTCGACACCGTGCTGGCCTGCTCCAATGCCAGCCCCGACGCCGTGGACGACCTCGATCTCACGGCCGAGCAGCTTCACCGCGTCGGTCAGCTGGCCGCGGAGTACGGCGTGACCGTGGCCTACGAAGCGCTCGCCTGGGGCCGGCACGTCAACCGCGTCGGCCAGTCCTGGGAGGCAGTCCAGCGCGCCGACCACCCGGCCGTCACGTTGGCCGTCGACACGTTCCACATGCTCGCGCGCGGTGACCACGGAACTGCGCTCTCCGGCATCCCCGGTGACCGCATCGGCTTCCTGCAGGTCGCGGACGCACCCCTGCTCGACATGAACCTGCTCGAGTGGAGCCGGCACTTCCGGTGCTTCCCCGGCCAGGGGACCCTGGACGTGACGGGAGTCGTGGCGGCCACCCTCCGAGCGGGGTACGACGGCCCGGTCTCCCTCGAGGTGTTCAGCGATGTGGTCCGTGAGGCGGACCCGTCCGTCACCGCCCGCGACGCCATGCGCTCCCTGGTCTTCCTCGAGGACCAGCTCGCGCACGTCGTACCCGACACCGGGCCGGACGGACTGCGGCTCCTGCCTCCTGCGGCCTCGTCCACGAGCGCCGCCTTCCTCGAGGTCGCCGACCCTCGGGGTGGCCCCGAGATGACCGACCTCCTCGCGGCACTGGGATTCGCCGAGGCGGGACGGCACCGCAGCAAACCGGTGAGCTGGTGGCGTCAGGGCGGTGCCCACGTGGTGGTCAACGAGGATGACGCCGCCGGCGCAGCCACGGCACTCGGCGTCTCCGCGACACCCGCCGAGGCAGTCGCAGCGCGATCCGAGGCGCTGCTCTATCCCGCGGTCAGCACGACCAGGGGCACTGGAGAGGCCGCGCTCCCGGGCATCAGCTCGCCGGCGGGGCTGCACGTGTTCGTCAGCGACCTGCCCGGTGCCAGCGACCACTGGCAGCGTGACTTCGAACCGACGGCCGGCACCGATGTGGGGACATGGCAGGGCCTGGACCACATCGCGCTCTCCGTGCTGCCGCGATCAGCTGAACCAGGAGGTGGCCTTCTTCCGGACCCTGTTCGGGCTGCAACCGGGGGCGCGCGAGGAGTTCATGGATCCACACGGCCGCTTGCGCAGCCTCGCCCTGCGCGCGCCACAGGGCGATCTGCGCATCGTCCTGAACGTCACCGAGGCACCGGACCTGGCATCGCACCCCCTGGGGGTCACCCAGGTCGCCTTCCGCTGCGACGACGTGGCCGCGTCGGTCAAGGAGCTGCGGTCCCGCGGGGTGTCGTTCATGCCGGTCCCGGACAACTACTACGTCGACCTCGCCGCCAGGTTCCGGCTCGAGCCTGATCGCCTGAACCAGCTCCGCGAACACCAGCTGATGTTCGACCGCGTGGGTCAGGGCGAGCTGCTGCACGCCTACACCGACGTCCTGGACACCGGCTTCTACGTCGAGCTCCTCGAACGCCGAGGTGGGTACGACGGCTACGGGAGCGCCAACACGTTCGTCCGGCTGGCGGCCCAGGCGCGCTGACCCTGAGCTCGGCTTCAGCCGTTCGGCCACCCGGTGTAGGCCTCGGCCAGGTAGGTGGACCCGGCCCGCGACGAGGTCAGCGAGGAGAGCTCACCGATCTGGCGGCGTACGTCGAACGGGCTGGACTCCGGCAGCAGGTGCAACATCGTCGTCATCCAGTAGGAGAAGTGCTGCGCCCGCCACACCCGGTCGAGGGCGCGGGTCGTGTAGTCGTCGAGCAGGGCGCCGTCGGACTTGTTGATCGCCCGCTCGAGCTCCTCGGCGAGCACGCGCACGTCGGCCAGCGCGAGGTTCAGACCCTTGGCCCCGGTCGGCGGGACCGTGTGCGCCGCGTCGCCGGCGAGCAGCAGGTTGCCGTACCGCATCGGCTCCTGGACGAAGCTGCGGAACGGCAGCACCATCTTCGACGTGATCCGGCCTTCCTTCAGCTTGTAGCCGTTGGCGCCGAGCCGTGCCTGCAGCTCCTCCCAGATGCGGTCGTCGGACCAGTCGGCCACGTCCGTGTCGACGTCGCACTGGAAGTACATCCGTTGCAGGGTGTCCGTGCGCTGGCTGATCAGCGCGAAGCCACGGTCGGAGTGGTTGTAGATGAGCTCGGGGGCACTGGGTGGCGCCTCGCAGAGGATGCCGAACCAGGCGAACGGGTACTCCCGGAAGTACTGCCGGCGCAGGGAGTCCGGGAAGGCCTGCTCGACAGATGCTGCGGGACCCGTCGGACCCGACGAGGTAGTCGCACCGAACCTCATGTGCCTGGCCGTCCTCGTCGATGAACTGCATGGCCGGGCTGTCGCTCGTGACGTCCGCGACGGCGACCTCCCTGACCCCGAACCGCACGTCGCCGCCATCGCGCTCGCGGGCATTCGCGAGGTCGATGAACACGTCGGTCTGGGGGTAGAGCTGAACCGATGCGTCCACCAGTCCCTGGAAGTCGATGCGATGTCCTCCGCCACCGAAGGCCAGCTCGATCCCCTCGTGGCGGTAGCCGTCACGCAGGACGCGGTCGGAGACCCCGGTGTCGACGAGCATCCTGACGCTGTCCTGCTCGAGGATCCCGGCCCGGTGGGTCTCCTCGATCTCGCGACGCGTGCGGACGTCGATGACCACGGACTCGATGTCGGACAGGGACAAGCAGGTGCGACAGCATCAGGCCTGCAGGCCCGCCGCCCACGATCGCGACGGTCGTGCGCGTGTTTCGCGACATGGACACAGCATGTCGCCGGGGTCGGCTGCACCGCCACCGCCACCTTCCGGTCAGTGGAAGCGGTCCACCGAGGTCGACGGGTCGAGAATGGTGCGGCCGATGCTGCGCGCAGTCACCTGCATCGCAGCGACCAGCTTCGCCCGGTCCCTCTTCAGCGTGGGTACGACGATCCCGACCGACGCGACCACGTCCGAACCCGCCCGGATCGGAACCGCGACCGAGCAGGCGCCGAGGCTCATCTCCTCCACCGTGGTCGCGTAGTCGTCCTTCAGCACGCGGCCCAGCTGCCGGCGCAGACGGCCCGGCTGGATGATCGTGTACGGCGTGACCCGGGTGAGGTTCGCGAGCACCTCCGCCTGCACCGCCGGGTGGCGCGTGCGCCAGCAGCACCTTGCCGACACCGGTGGCGTGCATCGGCAGGCGCGAGCCGATCGTGCTGACCACCGGCACGGACGCGTGCCCGGAGAGCCGGTCGAGATAGAGGACCTGGGTGCCGTCCCGGACAGCGAGGTGCACCGTGGCGAGCGTCGCACCGTAGAGGTCGTGCAGGTACGGCGAGGCCAGCTGCCGGATGCCGGTGTTCACCGGCGCGAGCAGCCCGACGTCCCACAGCCGACGACCCACGACGTACTCCCCCGACGACGTCCGGCTCAACGCACCCCAGTCGACCAGCTCGGCCACCAGCCGATGCGCCGTCGGGACCGGCAGATCAGCGCGCTCGGCAAGCTGGGTCAGCGAGAGCCGACGATGCTCGGCGTCGTACGCCCCGATCAGCGCCAGGGCCCTGCTGGTCACCGTGGCACCAGCGCGCGAGACATTCCCAGCCATGCCGCCATCTTCCACTCAACGGAAGAGCCACGCCAGCCCGTGTCGTTGCGTGACGGCGTCGCGTCGTACGGCCTTGGTCTCGTCTGACCGGCTCGCTGAGCGCAGCGAGCGCTCGAAACCGCGGCACCCCATGGCCCGGTGGTCGAGGAGCGAGCGCTGCGGCAGGGCAGCCTCGATCCTCCAACCACCGGGGTTCAGGCCGGCTCGGTCTCCGGCTGGCGCATGTGGGCGGGGACTGTTGCGAGGGCCAGGACGGCGAGGAGGGCGGCCAGGGCGAAGGCGTAGAAGCCCCAGGGGTAGGCGATCCCGGCGGTGACCAGGGCGCCGCCGAGGAACGGGCCGACGATCGCGCCGATCCGGCCGACGCCGGCTGCCATGCCGAGGGCCGTGCCGCGGATCTCGGTCGGGTAGAGGTGACCGACGAACGCGTAGACGAGCACCTGGGCGCTGAACACGAAGATGCCGGCGAGCAGGACGGCGGCGTACACCACCAGCGTGTTGTCCAGCTTGATCGACAGCAGCGCCAGGAAGGCAGCAGCCAGACCGAACCAGAGCAGCACCGTGGGCTTGTTCCCGCGGGAGTCGCAGATGCTGCCGGCGATGAGCAGCCCGATCACGGCGCCGACGTTGAGGGCGAGCAGCAGGCCGGTGCCGGCCTTGATGGAGTAGCCGGCCTCTCCCATGATCTTGGGCAGCCAGGTGTTCAGGCCGTAGACCAGCAGCAGGCCCATGAACGAGGCGACCCAGAGGCCGATGCTGACCCTGAGGTAGCGGCCCTTCACGACGTCCGAGGTCTTGCCCAGGGCGTGCCCGGTGCCCTGTTCGCGCGCCTCCCTGGCCCGCAGGTAGCTCGTGGACTCGGGCAGCTTGAACCACATGACCGGAAGGGTCAGCAGGCCGGCGACACCGCCGACGACGAACATCGACTCCCAGCCGTAGGCGTCGACCAGCCACAGCGCGAGCAGGGCGGTGAGTACGGCGCCCACGTGGTAGCCGGTCATCATCCGCGTCACCGCAGAGCCGGCGCGGCCCTGCCTGGCGTGCTCGGACATGAACGCGAGTGCGGTCGGCAGGCAGGCACCCAGTCCGAGCCCTGCCAGGAAGCGGAGCACCGTGAACTGGGTGACGCTCTGGGCCACGGCCAGCGCGAGGGTGAGGACGGAGAAGACCGCGATGCTCGAGATCAACGTCGTACGACGGCCGAACTTGTCCGTCAGCGGACCCACACCCACAGCACCGATGCCCATGCCGACCAGTCCCACGGTGGAGGCCATCGTGAGTGAGGAGTCGGTGAACCCCAGGGCGCCGGTCGCCGACAGCGTCGGGATCACCGCGCCCAGCACGACCAGGTCGAACCCGTCGAGCGCGACGGCGACCCAGCACAACAGGACGGGCCAGAAGCCGACTGAGGCCGACGCGCGAGTGGCTTGCCGGCTTGAGGTGGATGTAGCCATGAGTGAGCTCCTTGCCAAGTGGGTTCGACCGGCACCGTCCCAAGGCAGTCCGTCGACCTCCACCCATTTCTTTCGCTCAGTGAAAGCGCCGGAGGCCCAGCGCCTGCAGGCGTCATACCGTCGCCATGTGACCGAGAGCCAGGACAGCCTGCAGGCAACGACACCGATGGGCCCGGACTCTGCCTCCACCTCCCAGGCAGAGATCGACGACGAGATCGCCGGGATCCGGGACGACTACGAGCGCGCCGGCGCGGACGAGACCCAGCCACGCCTCGACTACCCGCCCTATCGCAGCAGCCTGCTCCGGCACCCGACCAAGGACCTCCACCACGCCGACCCGGAGACGATCGAGCTCGTGGCACCCGTGTTCGGTCATCGCGACGTGGCACAGCTGGAGTCCGACCTGACCATCCAGCACCACGGTGAGCCGGTCGGCGAACGGATCGTCATCACCGGCAAGGTGCTGGACGGCGACGGCCGGCCGGTGCGCAACCAGCTCGTCGAGATCTGGCAGGCGAACGCCGCCGGGCGCTACATCCACAAGCGCGACCAGCACCCGGCTCCGATCGACCCGAACTTCACCGGCACCGGCCGCGCGCTGACCGACGACGAGGGCACCTACGTGTTCAGCACGATCAAGCCCGGGCCCTACCCGTGGAAGAACCACCACAACGCCTGGCGCCCCGCGCACATCCACTTCTCGCTGTTCGGCACCGAGTTCACCCAGCGGATGATCACCCAGATGTACTTCCCCGGTGACCCGCTCTTCGCCCTCGACCCGATCTACCAGTCGATCGTGGACCCGAAGGCGCGCGAGCGACTGGTGGCGACCTACGACCACGATGTGACCCGGCACGAGTGGGCCACCGGCTACCGGTGGGACATTGTGCTGACCGGGACGCACCGCACGCCGCTGGAGGAGGCCCACTCATGACGCTCACCCCCACACCCGGCCAGACCATCGGGCCCTTCTTCGGGTACTCACTCCCCTACCCGGGCGACAGCGAGCTCGTGCCGGTCGGGCACCGCGACGCCATCCGCCTCCACGGAACCGTGTACGACGGCGCCGGTGAGCCGATCCCCGACGCACTGCTCGAGATCTGGCAGGCCGACCAGCACGGCCAGGTGTCGCGGGCCGAGGGGTCGTTGCGCCGTGACGGCTACACCTTCACCGGGTTCGGTCGTGCTGCCGTCGATGCGAATGGCCACTACTCCTTCACCACCGTTCACGCCCGGGCCCACGCACGACGGTGCAGCACCATTCATCGCGATGACCGTGTTCGCGCGAGGACTCACCAACCGGCTGTTCACCCGGATCTACCTGCCCTCGGACGAGGCGGCACTCGAGGCCGACGCGCTGCTCCAGTCACTCCCCGAGGACCGGCGGACAACCCTGGTGGCGACACCCGACGAGGACGGTTTCCGGTTCGACGTACGACTCCAGGGTGACGACGAGACCGTCTTCCTCCAGTTCCCGGGGGCATGATGGCCGACCTCTTCTGGCCCGGCGACGAACGGGCCGCGACGGCATTCGAGCAGGGCGACTTCCTCGAGACGATGGTCGAGGTGGAGCGCGCCTGGTTCCAGGTCCTGCAAGGGGCAGGGCTGGCTCCGAAGGTGGCCGACGACGCGCTGGACGGGCTGGTCACGAAGGGGGATCTCGCCGAGATCGCCACGAAGGCTGAGGCGAGTGGCAACCCCGTCGTACCGCTCGTGGCGCTGATGCGCGAACGGCTCGCCGCACGCGACGAGGCCGCTGCCCGGTGGCTGCACCGCGGGCTCACCAGCCAGGACGTGCTCGACACCGCGCTGGTCCTCTGCGCCCGGGCCACACACGGATCGGTCCTCGCCGATCTCGACCGTCAGGTGGCGGCGCTCTCGGAGCTGGCCGAGCGACACCGGGACGACCTGATGGCCGGACGGACGCTGACCCAGCACGCCGTACCCATCACCTTCGGCCTCAAGGCAGCGCAGTGGCTCCAGGGAGTCCTCGACGCACGCGATGACCTGCGTGCGCTCAGGTTCCCGGTCCAGCTGGGAGGCGCCGCAGGCACCCTCGCCGCCGTCGCCGAGCTCACCGGTGACGCCGACGCTGCCCAGGCTCTCGTCGCCGACGTCGCCCAGGCCCTGCAGCTCGATCCGGCGCCGCCCTGGCACACCAGCCGCGCACCCTTCACGCGGTACGCCGATGCGCTGGTCCGCGCCAACGATGCGTGGGGCCACATCGCCAACGACGTCCTGTTGCTGGCCCGGCCGGAGATCGCCGAGCTCGCGGAGCCGGCCGTGGAGGGCCGCGGTGGTTCCTCGACGATGCCGCAGAAGGCCAACCCGGTGCTGTCGCTGCTGATCCGTCGAGCGGCGCTGGCCGCCCCCGGCCACGCAGCACAGCTCCATCTCGCTGCCGCCACCACCGTCGACGAACGACCTGACGGTGCCTGGCACACGGAGTGGTCGACCCTCGCCGCGCTCTCTCGCCACACCCTGACCGCCGGGTCACAGATGACCGAGCTGCTGGACGGGCTGCACGTCGACACCGGGAGGATGGCCGCGGTCGTCAAGCAACAGTCCTCGGCACTGCTGGCCGAGCAGCGCAGCATCCGCGAGCAGTCCGAGGCCGACAGTGACGCCGACTTCGACCCCAGCCACTACCTCGGCGCGACCGGCAGGGTGATCGACCAGCTCCTCGCCCGTGCTCGCGGCGACCAGGAGACCTCATGACCGTGCCGACCATCACCGCCGTCCGACTCACCGGGGCGGCCAACCGCGCCGAGCTCCCGCTGCTGGTGCTCGGACCCTCCATCGGGACGACCGCCTCGACACTGTGGACCGAGTGCGCGGCCGGACTGACCGATGCCTTCGACGTCGTTGCGTGGGACCTCCCGGGCCACGGCTACAACCACACCGTGCCCGACGAGTCCTTCACCATGTCCGAGCTGGCCCAGGGCGTGCTCAACGTGCTGGACGAGATCCTCGAGCAACGGGACCAGTTCGGCGGCTCCTTCGCCTATGCGGGCGACTCGGTGGGCGGCTGCGTCGGCCTCCAGCTGATGCTCGACCACCCGGGTCGGGTCTCCGCAGCAGTTCTCCTCTGCACCGGCGCGAAGATCGGCGAGGGGGCCATGTGGGCCGGCCGGATCGGGCAGGTGAGTCTGTCGGGTACGTCGGTCATGGTCGCCGGGTCCGCCGAGCGATGGTTCGGCCCGGGATTCCTGGACCGCTCACCGAACGAGGGATCGGCGCTGCTGCACTCGCTGCAGGACACCGACGACCAGGGCTACATCCAGGTGTGCCAGGCACTCGCGGAGTTCGACGTGCGCGACCAGCTCGGCAAGATCGACGTCCCTGTCCTGGCCGTCGCGGGATCGGCCGACGCCGTGACTCCCCCGGAGAGCCTGTCCGAGATCGTCGAGGGCGTGCAGCACGGGCTGCTCGTCGAGCTCGACGGCGTCGGACACCAGGCACCCGTCGAGGCCCCCACCGAGGTGGCCCGGCTGATCCGACGTCACGTTCTCGGCGAGGTCGAGCCGGAGGCAACAGCCCCCGGCCCGTCGTACGACGCGGGGATGGCGGTTCGCCGCGAGGTGCTCGGTGACGCGCACGTGGACCGCGCCACCGCCGGCGCGACCGACTTCACCCGGGAGTTCCAGGAGTTCATCACCGAGTACGCCTGGGGCGGCATCTGGACCCGTCCCGGCCTCGACCGACGCAGCCGGTCCCTGATCACGCTCACTGCCCTGATCGCGCGCGGGCACCACGAGGAGCTCGCCCTGCATGTCCGCGCCGCTCGCACCAACGGCCTGACCAACGACGAGATCAAGGAGCTCATCCTGCAGAGCGCCATCTACTGCGGCGTACCCGATGCCAACACGGCTTTCCGGATCGCCCAGCGCGTGCTTGATGAGCTCGACGGAGAAGGAGACTCATGACCGCGTTCGTGTACGACGCCGTCCGCACACCGTTCGGCAAGTTCAACGGTGGCCTCGCCGGAGTGCGCCCCGACGACCTGGCCGCCGTTGTGCTCGAGGCGATCCTCGAGCGGAACCCCGACCTGGACCCGAGTGCGGTCGACGAGGTGATCCTCGGCAACGCCAACGGAGCGGGCGAGGACAACCGCAACGTGGCCCGGATGGCCAGCCTGCTGGCGGGGATCCCGGTGACGGTGCCCGGCTCCACGGTCAACCGGCTGTGCGGGTCCTCGCTCGACGCGGCCATGTCGGGCTCGCGGATGATCGAGACCGGGGACGCGGACATCGTGCTCACCGGCGGCGTGGAGTCGATGACCCGCGCACCCTGGGTGCTGCCCAAGCCGAGCCGCGCGTTCCCCGCCGGCAACGTCGAGGCGGTCTCCACCACGCTCGGCTGGCGCCTGGTCAACCCGGAGATGCCCTCGGAGTGGACGGTGTCGCTGGGCGAGGCGAACGAGCAGCTGCAGGAGAAGTTCGACGTCTCCCGCGAGCGGCAGGACGAGTTCGCGGCGCGATCGCACAACCTGGCCGACGAGGCCTGGAACGAGGGCTTCTACGACGACCACGTCGTGGCGGTCCCCGACACCGACGTGGTGCGCGACGAGAACGTCCGCGCAGGAGCCACCGTCGAGTCCCTCGCCCGGCTGAAGCCGTCGTTCCGGAAGGACGGGACGATCACGGCCGGCAACGCCTCTCCGCTCAGCGACGGCGCCTCTGCCGTCCTGCTGGGCTCGGAGAAGGCAGCCGACCGGCTGGGCGGTGCCCCGGTGGCCCGCATCGCCGGCCGAGCCGCGCACGCCCTCGAGCCGCACATGTTCGGCTACGCACCTGTCGAGGCGGCGGAGAAGGCCCTCGCGCGGGCCGGCATCGGCTGGTCGGACGTCGGTGCCGTCGAGCTCAACGAGGCCTTCGCGGTGCAGTCCCTGGTCTGCGTCGACGCCTGGGACATCGACCCCGAGATCGTCAACCTCAGCGGTGGCGCCATCGCGCTCGGTCACCCGCTGGGCGCGTCCGGCGGCCGGATCCTCGGCACGCTGGCCAAGATCCTCCGCGAGGGCAACCACCGTTGGGGTGTGGCCGCGATCTGCATCGGTGTGGGCCAGGGCCTGGCAGTGGTGCTGGAGAACACCGCTGACGGGAACGGCCGGTGACCGACGTACACGACTCGGCGGACGCCGCCGATGCGGCTGTTGGCGACATCCCCGACGGCGCGACCGTCCTGATCGGCGGGTTCGGTACGGCGGGCCAGCCGATGGAGCTGATCGACGCGCTGCGCCGTCACGGCGCGACGGACCTGACCGTGGTGAACAACAACGCCGGCAACGGCGACCACGGGCTCGCGGCGCTGCTGAAGACCGGCAACGTCCGCAAGATCATCTGCTCCTTCCCGAGGCAGAGCGACTCGTGGGTCTTCGACGACCTCTACCGCTCCGGCCGGATCGAGCTCGAGGTGGTCCCCCAGGGCAACCTCGCCGAGCGGATGCGCGCCGCCGGTGCCGGCATCGGCGCGTTCTACGGCCCGACCGGGGTGGGCACGCCGCTGGCCGAGGGCAAGGAGGAGCGCACCATCGACGGCCGGGACTACGTGCTGGAGTACCCGCTGCGCGGCGACTACGCGCTGATCAAGGCGCACACCGCCGACCGGATGGGCAACCTCGTCTACCGCAAGACGGCCCGCAACTTCGGGCCGGTGATGGCCACCGCGGCGAGCACGACGATCGCCCAGGTGGAGCGGGTCGTGGAGACGGGCGACCTCGACCCCGAGAACGTCGTCACGCCCAGCATCTTCGTCGACCGGGTGGTGCTGACCTCATGAGCGAGCCGCTGACCCAAGACTCCGCTGTCCAAGGACGAGATCGCGAAGCTGATCGCCGAGGACATCCCGACCGGCGCGTTCGTGAACCTGGGCATCGGGCAGCCGACCCTCGTCGCCGACCACCTCGACCTGGAGCGGGGCGTCGTACTGCACACCGAGAACGGCATGCTCGGCATGGGCCGGGCTGCTGTCGGTGACGAGGTCGACCTCGACCTGATCAACGCCGGCAAGGTGCCGGTCGTGGAGACACCGGGGGCGTCGTACTTCCACCACGCGGACTCCTTCGCGATGATGCGCGGCGGCCACCTCGACGTCTGCGTCCTCGGGGCGTTCCAGGTCTCCGTGCGTGGCGACCTCGCCAACTGGCACACCGGTGCCGAGGACGCGATCCCGGCCGTGGGCGGAGCGATGGACCTCGCGATCGGCGCCAAGGACGTGTTCGTGATGATGACGCTCTTCGCCAAGGACGGCTCCTCCAAGCTGGTCGAGGAGTGCACCTACCCGCTGACGGGCGTCTCCTGCGTGAGCCGGGTCTACACCGACTACGGCGTCTTCGAGATCACCGATCAGGGCGTGCGGGTGCGTTCGTCGTACGGCGCGACGGTGGACGAGCTCCGCGAGCGCACCGGACTCGACCTCGCAGCCGGTTGAGGAGCCGATAGAGCACCCGTGCTCCTGCGGCAGACGCCAGGAAATCGGCTACGCAGTGGTGAGCACGAGCCGCTCTTCGCGACACCTGCGCAGCTGGACTTCGGCCAGCGTCCGGGCCGACTGGAGCAGATCCTGCACGTCTGCCTGCCTCCGTTCCGGGGCGTCGTTCCAGGCCGTCATCTCGAGCACGTGCATCGTGCGCACGCGCGGGCCGGACACCAGCGCACGGGCTGGGAGATGTCCTCTCGCAGGGCATGCCACGTCAGGTCGAGGGTCCGCTGAACCAGCTGTGTCCGAACGGTGGACGGTCCACCGGCTGCCTGCACCACGCCACCGACGAGGCACGCGCCGATGACAGGCCGGTCCATGAGCAGGTCCAGCTGATCGGCAGTGACCGCTCGGTTCCCGCGCGGTCCGGCAACGGTGAACCACGCACCCTGGACCCAGCCTGCGTCGACGACCTCAGCCGTCTGCTGCAGCAACGCGCGAATCGCATGCAGCTCGGCAAGGCGGGCGGAGAGCACGTCCAGGCGTCTGAGACGCCGTCGCTCTGCTGGCCTCACGCGGCGCGTCGCGTGGGACGCTGGTCCAGCAGTAATACATCGGTGCTCACAAGGGCCTCCTCGTCTCGAGGCGGACGACACGATCAACTGTGTCCCCGCAGGTCCCCGGGGACGAGTGGGCGCCCGGTCCCCAGCACCGTGTGGGCGATCAACTCATTAGACTCCTGATCGGTCGTGCCGGTCTCCGCGGACTTGGCGCACGTGCCCACACGCACTGACCGACTCCCGTGGAGTACGGCCAGCGTGTGCGATCTGGCTGGCCCGAGGTTCCTGGTGCGGGGCCCGTGGTGAGGACTTCGGCCACGGGCGCAAGGACCTTCGGCACTGCCTCGAGCCTGCGAGCGGTGCCTAGCGTGGTCATCGTCCGAAGGGGCTGCCATGCAGAGATTCGTCACGACCCAATCCACTGCGGCTCGACGGAGGCGCGATGAGCCGCAAGGGCAAGACCCTGCTCGGTCTGCTGCTGTTCAACGGCTTCACCGCCGTGGGCGGGGGCCTCGCGTTGATGACGGACTGGATTCCCGAGCAGGCATCCTGGGTTCGGGACACCGACTTCTCCAGCAACTACTTCCCGGGCGTGATCCTGATGGCCGTCGTCGGCGGCAGCTCCCTGATCGCCGCCGTGGCCCTGGTGAAACGCAGCGACGGCTGGCAGCTCGCCAGCATCGTTGCCGGGACCATCATGATGTTCTGGATCATCGGGGAGGTCGCGTCGATCCGTGGATTCCATTTCCTGCAGGTGATCTACCTCGTGACCGGTGCGCTCGTCGTGGCGTTCACGCCAGGGCGCGGACCGTCTCGCGCCGAAGGGTGAACCGAGGTCCGGCGTCCACTGGAACAGGTCACTCGTTGCGTGTGAGGCGTCTGATGTGCAGCTCGTCTCGGAGTGCGTACGGGATCGGCCTGCCATGGCTGGTGAGACTCGCGGCGTACGCCTCCAGGGCGGAGAGAAGCTCGGCTCGAGCGATCGAGGAACCACGGATCGGCAGATGTCTTTGCGCCGTGACCGACGGAGCGCGCCTTGAGAACCCTCTTCCAGAGGATCGTGGGCTCGTCGGTTCTGCCCGGTGCCGCGGGTGGGACAGGTGTCGACATTGCGACGGCCTTCCGTGGGGTGCCCGACGTCTCCGGTTGGGGACGGCCCTACCCAGGCTCCGCAGACTACGCCGGAAGACTTGATCGGCGCGGGAGCAGGTGGGCCTCAGTCGTGCAGCCTGAGGTGCAGCCATGGGCGGGAGAGCTCGAAAGCCCGGCCGGAGACAACCTTCGGCTGGATCTCGACGACGTTGTACTTCAGCGTGGTTGTCCACGGTCGGAGCGGAACATTGTCGGCGCGATGCGCTTCGTCCTCCGGAAGCAAGCGCGCCGTGCCCCGGACCACGACGCTGCGGGCCGACTCCTCGTCGTACCGATCGATCTCGAAGGCCACCTCGGAACCCATCACGACCGCCAGAAGTTGTTGCCCTCAGCCGTACGGAACAGCAGGGAGCTCTCTTGGACGGCATAGTTGATCGGCGTGATGTGGACCTCGTCGACGAGTCGGTAGGCGAGCCGCCCGAACTCCTCGTCCCGCAGCATCTGCCAGCACTCCGCTGATGTCAGCTCGGTGACCACCTGGTCCGTCATGACGACTCCCCTCGAATGAGCGGCGAAACTCTCCTTGTGGCTTTGACCGTAGGCAAGCCTGCTGCCTCCAACAAGATTCCTTGGTCCCCCACCCGTGGGACCAAGTGCCGCGTCCTCCCGATGGAGACACGTCACTAGACTCCTGCTCGGTCGCGCGACTCCTTCGAACGAGGGTGCGTTTGTCGTACGGCGCGACGGTGGACGACGCTCGCCGAGCGCACCGGACTCGACCTCACGTCCGGCTGAGACGCCGACTGAGCTCACCATGCCCTCGCTGCCACGGGGATCGTCTTGGCGGCGCATCAGCCCATGTCCCGCGCTCGCGCTGCGACTCTGGTCGGCCGCACCGGCACGCGCCGTTCTATGCTGCGATGATGATTGCGCTGGTCGATGTCGTGCTGCTCACGGTGGTCGCCGCATGACCGCGTGGGACATCGCTGTCGTCGGCGGCGGGCCGGCCGGAGCGGCCACCGCGATCGGTGCGCTACGAGCCGACCCGTCCTTGAAGGTGGCTCTGCTCGAGCGCGCGGACTTCCCCCGCGCCAAGTCCTGTGGGGATGGCATCGCACCGCAGGTCATCGACCTGCTTACCGAGGCGGGCGTGACCGGGATCGTGGACGGCTGGACGCCCGTTCCCCGGCTGCGGCTCACTCGCGATTCCCTCGTCGTCGACGGGGCAATGCAGAGGCCCACCTGGGTTGTCCCCCGCACGGTCTTCGACCACCGGCTCGTCACGGCGGCACAGCAGGCCGGGGCCGAGCTGGTCCGGCACCGGGTCCGCTCCCTGTCCGGAACCACGCTTGATGAGACACACACCGCGCAGGTCATCGTCGGCGCCGACGGACCCCACTCCGTGGTCCGACGATCCCTCGGCCTCCGTCCGGGGCCGATGGCCGTGGCGATCCGCGGCTACGCCCCGACCCCGGCCGATCGCCGCGGCCAACTAGGCATCGTCTTCGGCGGCGGCGGGCAACCGACGTACGCCTGGTCCTTCGACCGCGGGGACGGACTCTCCAACATCGGCTACGGCGAACTCCTCGACGCCAGGCCGCGGCCCACTCGCGCTCACCTGATCGAACAGGTCGAGGCACTGCTGCCCGGCTCGACCGAGGGCGCGACCGACTGGGTCGGCCACCAGCTTCCGCTCTCGTCCTGGCGCACGCCGACGCAGCGCGGACCTGTGCTGCTCGCCGGTGACGCCGCCGGGCTGGTGAACCCGATGACCGGTGAGGGCATTTACTACGCCATCGCCACCGGGTTGTCCGCCGGACGCGCGGCTGCCTCGTCAATTGCGGCTGGCGATCCCAGCTCCGCTGGCGCCCGCCATGCCCGTACCACCAAGGCACTGCTCGGCAGCCACCTCAAGCACATCGCGGTTGCCGGGCGGCTGTGCCGCAGCGGCGCCGTGCTCGACGCCGGGCTGCGCAGCTCCGCTGACGACAAGAACCTGTTCGACGACCTCGTCGACCTGGGCCTCGCGAACGGACGGATGACACCTCGGCTCATCCGCGGGCTGGCCCGCGAGCTCGTGGCTGGGCTCAGGCGATGACCCTGCGCTACGGAGGAAGTGCCCGCCACAAGTAACAAACCCGATACGCGGACGCCGTTACCTGGTCACGGGCGACGGAATGACTGGCATCAAAGCCGGCCCGGCGTCCTCTGGCCCCGTCCATCTCACTGAGTTCGGGAAGCGACCGGTCCCCAGAGCCGTTCACGCAACCAACTCACTAGACTACCGAGCGGTCGTGCCAGTTTTTAGCGGGTGTTTACGCGCGTCCCGCCCCAGTAGCTCAGTGGATAGAGCAGCCGCCTCCTAAGCGAAAGGTCGCCAGTTCGACTCTGGCCTGGGGCACCAATCGGTGGCTGACGGAGCGCCCGTCATGCGCCTGCGGTCCACGCGGCCGCGAGTCGCGTCCGGGAGTGCACGCCGAGCTTCGCGTAGACGTTGCCGAGGTGGTAGCCGACCGTCTTGACGCTGAGGACGAGCTGCTGGGCGACCTCCTGGTTGGTCAGGCCCTGGCACACCAGGGTGGCGATGGTCCGCTCCTGCGGTGTCAGCTGCTGCGGCAGCTCGACGGTGCGCCTGGTCGGGGTGACTCCGCAGGCCGCGAGCTCCTCCTCGACGCGGCCCACGAACGGTCGCGCCCCGAGTGCGCTGAACCGCGTCTTGGCGTCCGTGAGCCGCTCAACAGCCGCACGCTTCTCCCCGCGTCGACGCAGGAACCTGCCGAAGGCGGCCTGGCCGAGTGCGGCATCGAGCGCCGAGACGGCGCCGTGGTCGAGCTCGAGGGCAGCCTCGAACGACGCTCGGGCGGCCTGGTGGTCCCGCCGGGCGGTGGCGAGCTCTCCCCGGACGCGGGCGAGTCCGGCAAGGCGTGACTGACAGTCCCGATCCCGGGCGAGTGCCTCGAACTCCTCGATCTCGGACTCAGCCTCGTCCAGGCGGCCGAGCTCGACCAGCGCGCTGACGTACTGGATCGGCCACTGCGTCAGCCCCGGCTCGTGCGTCGGTCCGCCGCCGAGGCTGTGCAGGAAGGCTGAGCGCTCGACGACCTCGGCAGGCTCGGATCGGCACCAGGCAATGTGTACGCCGGCGTTCTCGCAGACCGCGAACGTGGCCAGGTCTCCGAGCTGTTCGGCCAGGTTTCGTGCCGCGGCGAGGTGATCCTCAGCCCGCGTCCCAGTCACCGCGGCCGGCGCAGACCAGCACGGCCGCGCTGTGCAGGAACCCCTGGACCCACACCTGCTCGGTGTCCTCGGCCAGGGAGAGCGCGTGCTCGGCCGCTGCGAGGGACGCGTCCCAGGAGCCGAGGCGGTAGTCCACCTCGGCGAGCGCGCCCATCGCGAGCAGCCGTTGCGGGGACACCTCGGCGTTGCTCGCGTTGCAGACCGTGGCCAGGTCGCCGCGGGCGCCGACGAGGTCGTCGGCCGCGACCCGCAGTGCGCCGCGCGCGGCGAGCTGGTGGCTGTAGCCGCGCACCAGCATCGGGTCCGACGGGACCGACTCGAGCACCGCCAGCGCCTCGTCGATCCGGCCCACCAGGCCCAGGCCGAAGGCCTGAGCCGCGTTCGTCGAGTCGGCGAGGTCTGGCGGGAGGCCCAGCGCGATCGCCTGCGCGGCCCATTCGGCAGCGCCCAGCCCGTCGGCGCGCATGTTGTGCAGCTGCGCCAGGATCGCCGCCAGGCTCCCCAGGTGGTCAGGGGACAGCTGGTCCCCCTGTGACCACGCTTCGGTGGCGAGCGACTCGGCCGCGTCCGGCTCGCCGGCGAACCAGGCGAGCCGGGCCTGGAGGTACACCCGTCTCGCGGTCGGTGGGGTGGCGTCGAGATCGGTGGCAAGCGCCTTGGTCGTGGCCAGGTCTCCGTCGATCAGGAACAGGTTGACGGCGTCGAGGAGGCGTTCGTCGGACGTCGTACCCGCGCTGCCCACCCGGCTCGCCTTGAGGGTGAGGTCCGCTGCGGAGTGGGCGTCTCCTCGCGCCAGGTTCGCCGCGGCCGCGGCGGTGAGCTGGTCGGCCAGGGCGTCGTCGGGACCGTCCGACGCGGCGACCCTGTGGTGGAGGGCGGCGTCGCCGGTGAGCAGCTCCCCGGCGCGCGCGTGCAGGGTCGCCTGGGCATGCGGCCCGGTGTCGTCGTACACGGCGGCACGCACGAGTGGGTGCGGGAAGCGGACGGTCCAGCCGCGGGGACCATCGGTGGAGATCAGGATGGCCGGCGCGCGGCTCAGGTCCTCCAGCGCCTGCTGCGGATGCTCGACGTCGGCGACGCCGGCCACGAGGTCGACCACCGATCCTTCGGGCAGCAGGGCTGCGGCCCGGGCCAGTCGCTGGGCGTCGTCGGAGTGGGAGGCCAGGGTGCCGGTCACCAGCAGGGCGTACGACGACGGCGCAGGCAACGGGTCCGCGGCGAGGAGCGTCTCGGCCGGGAGCTCGTCGAGCAGCGCCCGGAGGTACAACGGGCTGCCATCGGTGTGCTGGCGGAGCCGTGCCGCAGCGGCGCCAGTCCCGTTCCCGGGTCCGAGACCCTGCGCCTGGACGAGCTCGACGACCTCCGTCTCGCTCAGGCCGTCGACGCGCAGCCGGTCCCCGTGGGCATCGGCCAGCCGGAGCAACCCCGGCGGGAGCCGCGACACCTGGTCGTCCCTGGTCACGAAGATCGCGAGCACCGGGTCCGCGGCCAGCCTCCGGAGCGCGAAGGTCAACGCACCCAGCGACGCGGCATCGGCGAGGTGGGCGTCGTCCACGGCGAGCACGGTCGCCTGCCGGTCACCGAGCCGGTCGAGGTCCTGCAGCACGGCAGCGCCAGCGGCGAACGGGTCCTCCCACGACCCGTCAGCGGTGCCGAGCAGCTGGCGCACGACCCCGAACTGCAGAAACGCCTCGGACTCGTCACCCGAGGCGCTCAGGGTGCGGACGTCGCGCAGCCCGTCCAGGAAGGTCGACACCAAGGCGCTCTTGCCGATGCCCGGCGGTCCGTCGACGACCACCGTCGAGGGCCGCCCTGCGACCGCGGTCGAGAGACGCTCGTCGAGCCAGTCTCGCTGCGCGGCACGCCCCACGAACAGTGGCATCGGCATGAGGACCTGCCCAGTGGTTAGGCAATGGCGTCTGTCACGACCTTACGCCGTACGGCGGGTGCGGGCCCTGAAGGACTGCGTGCAACGCGGACCGAGATCGTCGCCGCGACCACGGTGAGCACCACCAGCGAGATCATGCTCGGAGACAGCCGCGTCCACGGTGTCGAAGAGAGCCGCCATGCCGGCGACGGAGGCCAGGCACACGTAGACACCCGAGTGCAGGACCTGGCAACGGTGGCGCTGGACGTCGACCCCGGGACGCATCGGCTTGCCGTCGAACTTGCCGGGAGGGCGCCCGCCGGTGAAGAAGGTCTTGTAGGTCTCGATCGAGAGCACCGACAGACCTGCAGCCGCGAACGTCAGGGAGACCCAGTCCTGGGTGAACGGAAGCAGCATGATCGTCCAGGCCGTGGCGACCACTGGGCTGCGCAGGAACTTCCAGCCGCTGAACCCCTCGACCGGTGCGTCCTTCCAGGCGCCACCGACGGCGGTCAGCCAGCCGCCGATGCCGCCGACCAGCACCAGGAGATAGCAGGGGTCCTCCGTCGGCAGGTTGCAGCGCCGCCGCGACGAAGGCCATCACCACGACCGCCACGAAGATGACGACACCCATCAGGTAGCGAGGGCCGCGGCCGTCGACGGTCCGGCCCAGGACCGCGATCCGCATCGGGATCGCGTAGGCGTCCTGGTCGTCCTCGCGGATGAACGACTTCCACAGCTCGGTGGCCAGGCGCTCGACCGCATAGATCACGCCCACGAACACGAGCGGTGCCATCGACGTCTCGAGATCGGTCGTCGTCGCCAGGACCGCGGCGGCCAGCACGGCGAGCACGATCGTGCGGGCGAAGCTGACCGGCTTGAACCCCTCGAACGGGGAGTCCTTGAACGCGCCCCAGGTCGCCGCGTGTGTCCCGGTGAGCAGGGCCAGGATGACGACGTACGTGATGCTCATCGTCCTGCCCCTGCCATGCAGGCCTGCGGCGTGTGGACGGGTTCCTCGACAGTCGGGGCGAGCCGCGCGATCTCACGCAGACCCGCCGCCAGGACGCCGAGGCCGAGCAGCTGCACGGCCATCCCTCCGGGCGAGTGACCGGGCACCTCCCCGAAGACGAACGCGCCGAAGACGATGGCGACCAGCACGCCCACGACGTTCACCACCGGCATCGAGAAGGCGAGCGGGGCGATCTGGTAGGCGCGCTGGTTGATCGCCGTACCCAGGATCCCGGCGCCGGCGAGAGCCACGACCAGCACGACCAGCAGGCTGAACGGGACCTGCTCTCCGCCGATGACGGCGCCGACGAGCTTCAGCATTCCCGCAGAGACGCCGAAGAGGCATCCGGCGGTGGCGCCCAGCAGGCCGGCATGCAACCGGTCGCGTCCCCGGAACCACCGGCGACCGGCGGCAACTGCAGCCACGGCGAGCAGGAGCCCGAGCGCCGTCAGCGTGACCGCGACCTCCCGCCGCGGACTCGCCTGCCCGGGAGCGAGCGTGACACTGGACAGGTAGGTGGCCAGGCCCACTGCGGTGATCGCGACCGCCCGCAGCTCCTGCGGGAGGGGGAGCTTACGCTCCAGCGCCGCACGGATCGGGATGGCGAGCACCAGGCCGACCAGCAGCAGCGGCTGCACGAACGCGAGCGAGCCCCCACGCAGCGCCGTGGCGTGCAGCAGCATGCCGACGAACGACAGCAAGGTCCCGGTCAACCACCAGGGATTCCGGGCCAGGTGGAGCAGGACCCTTCCGACCTTGGACACCCCTCGTGGGACACCGGAGGCGGCTCGGTGCTGGAGGGCGTTGGAGACAGCGAAGGCACACGCTGCACTGAGGGCGATCACGGCTGCGACGGTCGCTTGCTGGTCCATGGGAGCACCGGTCCTTGACTGGGTTCGGACTCCGCACGCTAAGGATCCGCACCCCTCCGGCACCTCGGGCGAATGCCCGGGATCGGCCGACCTCTTTTCCCCGCTCTA
>CAVVID010000003.1:0-386549 GCA_963748185.1 uncultured Actinomycetota bacterium
CGGGATCACCGTCGGCATGCCGTCGACGCGGAACTCCGCAAGGGCACGGCGCGAACGCTCGAGCGCCTGGGTGCGGTCGCGGCCGGTGACGATCAGCTTGGCGATCAACGAGTCGAAGGCGCCGGGGATGGTCTCGCCCTCCTCGTAGCCGCCGTCGACGCGGATGCCGGGGCCGAACGGCGGAGCCCAGGTGGTCAGGGTGCCGGGGGCGGGCATGAAGTTGGCGCCGCCGTCCTCGGCGTTGATGCGGAACTCGATGGAGTGCCCGACGACCTTGGGGTCGGCGTACCCGAGCTCCTCGCCGGCGGCGATCCGGAACATCTCGCGGACCAGGTCGATCCCGGTGACCTCCTCGGAGACACAGTGCTCCACCTGGAGGCGGGTGTTCACCTCGAGGAAGGAGATGGTCCCGTCCTCGGCGACGAGGAACTCACACGTGCCGGCGCCGACGTAGTTGGCCTCGCGCAGGATCGCCTTGGAGCTCTCGTAGAGGCGGCTGACCTGGTCGTCGGTCAGGAACGGCGCGGGCGCCTCCTCGACCAGCTTCTGGTTGCGCCGCTGCAGCGAGCAGTCGCGGGTGGAGATCACGACCACGTTGCCGTGCTGGTCGGCGAGGCACTGGGTCTCGACGTGGCGCGGCTTGTCGAGGAACTTCTCCACGAAGCACTCGCCGCGTCCGAAGGCGGACTCGGCCTCACGCACCGCCGACTCGAAGGCGTCGGCGACCTCCTCCTTCTTGCGGGCGATCTTGAGGCCGCGACCGCCACCTCCGAAGGCAGCCTTGATCGCGATCGGGAGGCCGTTCTCCTCGGCGAAGGCGACGGCCTCGTCGGCGTTCTCGAGCGGGTCCTTGGTGCCGGGCGCGAGCGGGGCGCCCACCTTCTCGGCGATGTGGCGGGCCTTGATCTTGTCGCCGAGGTTCTCGATCGCCTCGGGAGGCGGGCCGATCCAGACGAGCCCGGCGTCGATGACTGCCTGCGCGAAGTCGCGGTTCTCGGCGAGGAAGCCGTAGCCCGGGTGCACGGAGTCGGCACCGGACTTCTCGGCCGCCGCGACGATCTTCTCGATGTCGAGGTAGGAGTCCGCCGGGGTAGCGCCACCCAGCGAGTGCGCCTCGTCTGCGAGACGGACGAACAGAGCGTCCCGGTCGGGGTCGGCGTACACCGCCACGCTGCTGATGCCTGCGTCCTTGCACGCCCGGATGACCCGGACCGCGATCTCGCCTCGGTTGGCGATCAGAACCTTCTGCAACGGCTTGACGTCTGGCACGACTCTCCTCGGGTGCTCCGGTGGTCCTCGCCGGAGTCTAGGACGTCGGTCCGGCGCTACGGTGGGCGCCATGATCACCGCGATACACACCCTCGTCTATGCCGATGACGTCGACGCCGCGCGGGCCTTCTTCCGGGACGTCCTGCAGTTTCCGTTCGCGGACACCGGCGGTGGCTGGCTGATCTTCAAGTCGGGTCCGAGCGAGCTCGCCACGCACCCGGCTTCTTGGGAGTACGAAGGCCGGTCCGGCAGCACCGACCAGGCCTTCGACGTCTCGCTGATGTGCGACGACCTGTCCGCGACAGTGGCGGAGCTGAAGGAGCGCGGGGCCGAGTTCGAGGGCGACGTGGTCGACCAGGGTTGGGGCCACACGATGCAGCTGAAGGTCCCGGGCGTCGCCGGTGCGATCACGCTGTACGAGCCGACGTACGACCCGCCCGCCACGTCGCTGTGAACGGTGCCCTGCCGTTCGACCCGATCGACGAGGCGGCGCGGCAGTGGGCCCGGCACTGGGATGGCGTCCCGCAGATGCACGCCGTCACCTCGCTGATGCGGGTGCAGCAGCTCGTCATCGGACGGCTCGACGCGCTGCTCAAGCCGCTGGGCCTGACCTTCGCCCGCTACGAGGCGCTCGTGCTGCTCACCTTCTCCTCGCGGGGGTCGCTCCCGCTGGGGAAGATGGGGGAGCGGCTGCAGGTGCACCCCACCTCGGTCACCTCGATCGTGGACCGGCTCGAGGCCGCCGGGCTCGTCGTACGACGTCGGCATCCGGAGGACGGCCGAGGTGTGCTCGCCGAGATCACCGAGGCCGGCCGCGCCCTGGTGGAGCGCGCGACTGCTGAGCTCGTGGGCGCGGACTTCGGGCTTGGAGCGCTCGACGACGAGGGCCTGGCGAGCTGTCCGCGCTGCTGCGCCCGATCAGGCAGTCCGCCGGGGACTTCTGAAGGCTGGTTACCATGACCGACTCCGAGGCCGTACGCCGGGTCGCGCTCGAGCTGCCGCGGGCCTACGAGGTGCAGGTTCGTGGTCAGTGGAAGTTCCGGGTGGGTCAGATCGTGTTCGTCGCGTTCTCGGCGGACGAGCGGAGATGGGCTTCGGCTTCCCAAGGCGGAGCGCGACGGCCTGGTGGCATCGGAGCCGGAGAAGTTCTTCCTGCCGACAAGGGCGACCTGCGCTTCCAGTGGGTGTGCGCCCGGCTGCCTGCCCTGGACGACGACGAGATGCGTGAGCTGGTCGTCGACGCCTGGCGGATGTGCGTGCCGAAGATGTTGCACGAGCTGCCGGAGCTCCCGGCGCCGGCGGCGCGGGTGTGGGACCTGGTCGACAGCAGGAGTGGGAGAGGTACGTCCGCTGTTGCACCCTTACCTGCACTTCCAGAACCGGGCGACGAAGCTGCGCGGAAGGACCGAGGTGCTGCGTCACCTTGCCGACCACCCGACGCCGAGACCGCCCACCGAGGTGGAGGTCCGCGACGGGCAGCTGTACCGCTGGAGTCCGGTTGACCGGCTAGGCGAAACTAGTAGGACGTCCTACTATTCGGTCATGGACGCTCGCGAACGCTGGCAGGACCGGTACAAGAAGTCGCAGGTGCGTGACGCCGACTTCACCACGCTCTCGCAGATGGAGGTCGAGCCGGCGTACGGCACCGAGGACTCCGAGTGGCCGGGGGAGTTCCCCTACACGCGTGGGCTCTACGCGACCGGCTACCGCGGGCGGGCCTGGACCATTCGCCAGTTCGCCGGGTTCGGCAACGCCCAGCAGACCAACGAGCGCTACCGGATGATCCTCGGCCGCGGTGGCGGTGGGCTCTCCGTCGCCTTCGACATGCCCACGCTGATGGGCCGCGACTCCGACGACCCGAAGAGCCTCGGCGAGGTCGGCCACTGCGGCGTTGCGATCGACTCGGCGATCGACATGGAGGTGCTGTTCGACAGCATCGAGCTCGGCGAGGTCACCACCTCGATGACGATCAGCGGTCCGGCGGTCCCGATCTTCTGCATGATGCTCGTCGCCGCCGAGCGCGCGGGCGTCGACACGAGCAAGCTCAACGGCACCCTGCAGACCGACATCTTCAAGGAGTACATCGCCCAGAAGGAGTGGCTCTTCGGTCCGGAGCCACACCTGAAGCTGATCGGTGACCTGATGGAGTACTGCGTCGAGAACATCCCGGCGTACAAGCCGCTCAGCGTCTCCGGCTACCACATTCGCGAGGCCGGATCGACCGCTGCGCAGGAGCTCGCGTTCACCCTGGCCGACGGCTTCGGCTACATCGAGCTCGGGCTCTCCCGCGGGCTGGACATCGACGTGTTCGCCCCGGGCCTCAGCTTCTTCTACGACAGCCACCTCGACTTCTTCGAGGAGATCGCGAAGTTCCGAGCGGGCAGGCGGATCTGGGCCCGCTGGGTGCGCGACGTGTACGGCGCGAAGACCGAGAAGGCCCAGTGGATGCGGTTCCACACCCAGACAGCCGGTGTCTCGTTGACCGCACAGCAGCCCTACAACAACGTGGTGCGCACTGCGATCGAGGCGCTCGCTGGAGTGCTGGGTGGCACCAACTCGCTGCACACCAACGCGCTCGACGAGACGCTGGCGCTGCCGAGCGAGCAGGCCGCCGAGATCGCGCTGCGCACGCAGCAGGTGATCATGGAGGAGACCGGCGTGATCAACGTCGCCGACCCGCTCGGTGGCTCCTGGTACGTCGAGGCGCTCACCGACAAGATCGAGGCCGAGGCCAACGCGATCTTCGACAAGATCCTCGAGATGGGTGGCTCCGACCTGCGCCACGACCAGGTCGAGAAGCTGGCAGAGTCCGCGCGCAACGGCGAGGACCCGGTCACCCAGGGCCTGCTGCGAGGCATCGAGGACGGCTGGTTCATGGCGGAGATCGCCGAGGCTGCGTTCGCCTACCAGATCGCCCTGGAGAAGGGCGAGAAGAAGGTCGTCGGCGTGAACTGCCACCGGGAGTCGGTGACCAGCGAGCTGGAGATCCTGCGCGTCTCACACGAGGTGGAGACCGAGCAGGTGCGCATCCTCGAGGAGCGCCGCGCCGGCCGCGACCAGTCCGCCATCGACGCAGCCATCGAGGAGATGCTCAGCGCCGCGCGCGAGGACCGCAACATGATCCCGTCGATGCTGGACGCCTGCCGCGCGGAGGCGACCCTCGGCGAGATCTGCGACGCGCTGCGTCAGGAGTGGGGCGAGTACCGGGAGCCGGCCCGCTTCTGATCCTCGTCGCCGTCGTCCCACCCGGGGGCGGCGCCCTTCTCGAACGCCTCGGGTGTGGTGGGCAGGGTGAACTCGAAGCAGCTCCCGACGCCGTCGGGGTTGTCGGTGACGCGGATGCTGCCGCCGTGCCGCTGGATGATCCGCCGGCAGATCGCGAGGCCGAGGCCGGTGCCCCGGTACTCGCTCGCTCGATGCCCGGTGGAAGCTCTCGAAGATGCGCTCGCGCTGGCCGGCCGGGACTCCGATCCCGTTGTCCCGGACCCTGACAACCGCCCACCCCTCGGCCGATGTTGCTCGGCGTCGATCCACGACGCGAGGGACGGTGCCCGGGTGCGACGTACTTCAACGCGTTGCCGATCAGGTTGTCCAGCACCTGCCGGACGAGCACGCCGGTCGGCCCAGACGTCGAGCAGGTCGCCGGCGACGATCTCGCCGCCCCCGCGGGGGTGGTCGTAGGGTGGCGACGATGTGCTTGACCTGGTTGCGCAGGGAGACCGGCTCGCATGCCAGGGACTGGTCGCGGGCCATCGAGTGGGCGAGCAGGCCGGAGATCAGGCCACGCATCTGGTCGACGCTCTCGCGGATGTGCTGGACCATCGGCGCAGAATCCGCAGCCATCAGTGAGTCGCTGTGCGGCGAGCTCGTCCTCGAGCGCCTCTGCCCAGCCGTCGATCACGCTGAGCGGGTTGTTCAGGTCGTGGGCGACGGTCCCGGCGAACGAGGCGAGGGACTCACGGTGCGCTGCTGGCCGCGGTGACGTCGCGGATGATCATCATCGCGCGCTTGGGGGCACCCTCCGCGTGCGGCACCGGGAACGCCGTGACCTCCAGCACCCGGGCGACGCCGTGCTCGTCGATGTGGTGGATCTCCTCGGCGTCGACGATCTCGCCGGCCAGGGCCCGGACGTAGGCGTTCTCCTCGTCCTCGAGCGGCCGTCCGTCGGGGTGGAACGCCTGGCCCTTGCGATCGCTCCGGGTCCGGGACACGCTCGAGGGGCTCCGCCGGGCGAGTGCCGAACGCGGTGAGCAGCGCGTCGTTGGCGTGTACGACGCGTCCGCCCTCCTCGATGATCGCGACGCCGTCGCTGCAGGCGTGACATCACCATGTCGAGCTCGTCGGCACGCGCGGCCAGGGTCGCCTCGGAGCGTTCGAGGCGGCCGATGGTCTCGGCGATCTGCCGACGGGTGAAGGCGATGGTCAGGCTGGTGACCATCAGCACGATCACGAAGATCTGCGCTGTCAGTGCTCGGGTCTCCGGGTCGTCGACGCCGCGCGATCGGGCCGTAGCCCAGGATCGTCAGCCAGACCACGAGCGCGCCCGTGAGAAGGCTCTGGGCCGAGGCGACGAGCGCGTTGAACCGGAGCCCGGCCCACACCGAGGTGAGCGTCAGGATGAAGGTCGGCGGGACTGCGGGGTCTCGCCAGAACCCGAAGACACCCACCACCAGCACCATGACGGCGATGCCCGCAGGCCGTTGCAGTACGTCGGACCTGTCGGGTCGCAGCGAGAACGGGCTTGCCCCGCGTCGCGGTGCATCGGCGATCCAGCCGCCGAGGAGCAGCCCGAAGGTCCCGATGGTCGCCATCGCGGCGGCGTTGCGCCCCCAGCGCCCGGGCAGCAGGTCCCAGCCGTCGCCGGGGACGAAGGCCATGCCGAGCAGGGTGCGCAGCACGGCGGTGAGCAGCGCGGTCGTGATCACGATCAGCGAGCAGGAAGCCGAAGTCGCGCAGCCGCTTGCAGGGGCACCCGTGCCACCCGTCCCCCAGATGCCGGGGACGAAGCGGCGCAGCGCCAGGACCGTGATCACGGCCTGGAGGACGGTGACCAGCGAGAGGATCGACCGGGTCACTCCGCCCTCGGTGAGGAGCAGGACCAGCGACGGTGGAGACCGAGAGCAGAGCGATGTCGAGCGTACCACATCCGGCGGGTGCTCGCTGGCGAGCCAGACCATGGCGACACCGGCGGCCGGCCAGACCAACCCGATGTTCTCGGGCTCGATGACGGTGATCCGTCCCAGCAGGCAGGCGCCGATGTATGCCACCAACCAGGCCGCGGTCCCGACCGACGCTTGCACACTCGGACGCAGTCGTTCTCGCGTCCCCACGCGGTCAGTATTGTCGGTCGGGCCCCCCTCGGGAAGCAGGATCGTCCAATTGACACGATGGAGTCATGAGCCAACAGCCCTTCACCCGCCCCGGAGCCGTCGACCTGTCCGGACTGCAGGGAACAAATGCGACTTCTTCCGACGGTGCGCCCCAGGCGAGCGCGGCGTACGCCGTCCGGATCAGCGAGCAGAACTTCCAGGAGGTGCTCGAGGGATCGCGCACCGCACCGGTGCTGCTGTCCTTCGAGAGCCCGAGCCGGTCGCCCGAGAGCGTGCAGCTGGCAGACGCGATCCAGACGCTGTCCGGCGAGTTCGAGGGCCGGTTCCTGCTGGGCCGCGTCGACATCGACGCGCTGCCGCAGATCGCGCAGGCGATGCAGATCCCGTCCGTGCCGTTGGTCGTGCTGGTTGCCCAGGGTCGGCCGATGCCGCTGATCCAGCAGCTCGCCTCACTCGAGGAGCTGCGTCAGGCCATCACGCAGGTGCTGCAGCAGCTCACCGCGAGCGGGTTCACCGGACGGCACCAACCGCGCTCGGGCAACGGCGTCGTGGACGAGGAGACCGGCGAGGAGCAGCTCGATCCGCGCTACGTACCGGCCCAGGAAGCCCTGGAGCGCGGTGACATCGACGCGGCGGTGGCGGAGTACCAGAAGCTCGTCGACTCCAACCCGGCCGACACCGAGGCGGCGGCAGGGCTCGCGATGGCCAAGCTGCTCAAGCGAACCGAGGGAGTCGACCTCAACCAGGCCCGCGCCGACGCAGCTGCGAGGCCGGACGACGTCGACGCCCAGACGCTGGTCGCCGACCTCGACCTGCTCGGTGGGCACGTCGAGGACGCCTTCATCAGGTTGATCGAGCTGGTTCGGCGTACGACGGACAAGGATCGCGACGCCGCCCGCACGCACCTGATCGGCCTCTTCGGCGCAGTCGGCAACGACGACCCGAGGGTGATCCGGGCGCGCCGGGACCTGGCCTCCGCGTTGTTCTGACCCGCACCTCACAACCGCGATCTCGGCCCTGTGCGAGAACCGTTACCGGGCTGAAGCCCCCCTCGCAGCACCGCGAAACATCCGCTGCCTAGCGTCCTCCGGCATCCGACCCGCACCCGCGGGTCCCGATGCGAGGAGGGCCGATGGCCACCGCCACGCCAGAGACCGTCACCCCGGAACAGGGCTCAGCCCCCCGGCGCCCGTCGCCGTCGAGCGCGCCCCGGGGCGCTGGATCACCCACTGGGACCCCGAGGACGAGGCGTTCTGGGAGGGCGGCGGCCGCGCGATCGCCAGGCGCAACCTGATCTTCTCGATCCTCGCCGAGCACCTCGGCTTCTCGGTGTGGGTGATGTGGTCGATCGTGACCGTGAACCTGAACGCCGTCGGCTTCGCGTTCACCGAGAGCCAGCTCTTCTGGCTGGTCGCGATCCCGAGCCTGGTCGGCGCGACCCTGCGGCTGCCCTACACGTTCGCGGTGCCGAGGTTCGGCGGCCGCAACTGGACCGTGGTGTCCGCGCTCCTCCTGGTGATCCCGCTGCGCCGCCCTGGTCTGGGCCGTGAGCAACCCCGCCACCACCTTCCCGGTGATGCTCCTGGTCGCCGCCCTGGCGGGCTTCGGCGGCGGCAACTTCGCGTCGTCGATGACGAACATCTCCTGGTTCTACCCGGAGAGGGAGAAGGGCTGGGCGCTCGGCCTCAACGCGGCCGGGGGCAACATCGGCGTGGCCGTCGTCCAGGCGCCCTTCGTGGTCGCTGCGCTCATCACCGCCGGCGCCGGCATCCACCTCGAGCGGGCCGGGCTGCTCTACATCCCGCTGGCGCTGCTCGCTGCCGGGTTCGCCTGGCGGTACATGGACAACCTCTCGGTCGCGAGGACCGACTTCGCCTCCAGCGCCGCGGTGGCGAAGAAGCAGCACACCTGGGTGATGTCGTTCCTCTACATCGGCACCTTCGGCTCGTTCATCGGGTACGCCGCCGCGTTCCCGCTGCTCATCAAGGGACAGTTCCCTGACGTCAACGTGACGACCTACGCCTTCCTCGGCGCCCTGGTCGGCTCGCTGGTCCGGCCCCTGGGCGGCAGGCTGGCCGACCGGGTCGGCGGGGCCCGGATCACGGCGCTCAGCTTCGTGGCGATGGGCATGGGCGTGCTGGGGGTCGTGTGGTCGCTCAGCCTGCACAGCTTCGGTCTCTTCTTCGCCTCGTTCATGCTGCTCTTCGTCGCGACGGGCGTCGGCAACGGCTCGACGTACCGGATGATCCCGGCGATCTTCCGTCACGAGGTCGACGGCAACGACGAAGGCGCGGTGACCGTCGCGAGGCGGCAGGCTGCCGCAGCGATCGGCATCATCTCCGCGATCGGCGCCTACGGCGGGTTCCTCGTGCCGCGCACCTACGGCTGGTCGACAGAGAGCTTCGGCTCGATCGTGCCCGCGCTCTACGTCTACGTCGGTGTGTACGCCGTGATGCTCGCCGTCACCTGGGTGTTCTACCTGCGCCCCTCGGCGAAGATGGCTCCCGCGGGAGTCTGAGATGTTGCTTCCCCTCGCCGCGGAGCCAGTCCGGACCCACTGCCCCTACTGCGCTCTCCAGTGTGCGATGACGCTGTCGGTGGGTGCTGACGGGACTGCCGAGGTGCAGCCGCGCGACTTCCCGACCAACCGCGGCGGGCTGTGCCAGAAGGGCTGGACCTCGGCGGCGGTGCTGACCGCGCCCGACCGGATCACCACGCCACTGGTGCGGAGGAAGGGGCGCCTGGAGCCGGCGACGTGGGACGAGGCACTGGGGCTGGTCGCTGCGCGCCTGACCGCGATCCGGGAGACCACGGCGCGGATGCCGTGGGCGTCTTCGGAGGCGGTGGGCTGACCAACGAGAAGGCCTACCAGCTCGGGAAGTTCGCCCGCGTCGTGCTCGGCACTCGGCACATCGACTACAACGGGCGGTTCTGCATGAGCTCGGCAGCGGCGGCCGGGAACCGCGCGTTCGGCATCGACCGCGGGCTGCCGTTCCCCGTCGAGGACATCGGCCGAGCGGGTGCCGTGCTGCTCTCGGCTGCAACGTCGCGGACACGATGCCGCCGTTCGTGCAGCACCTGTCCGGTGCGCGCCGGCACGGAGGGCTGGTGGTCGTCGACCCCCGCCTCTCAGCCACCGCCGCACTCACTGCGGACGGGCACGGCCTGCACCTGCAGCCCTTGCCGGGGACTGATCTCCCACTCCTGTTGGGGATTCTCCATCTGGTGATCGCCGAGGGATGGACCGACGAGGACTACCTCGCGCGTCGTACCACCGGCTGGGACGACGTACGCCGCTCGGTCTCCGCGTGGTGGCCGGCACGCGTTGCCGCAACCACCGGCGTCTCCGAGCCGGCCCTGCGCGAGGTCGCCAGCATCCTCGCGGACGCGTCGCCGCACCGCGGTGGGCCTGGAGCGATGGTGCTGACCGGCCGCGGAGCCGAGCAGCATGCCGACGGCACCGACACGGTGAGCGCTGCCATCAACCTCGCCCTCGCCCTGGGCCTTCCCGGCCGTCCTGCCTCGGGCTACGGGTGCCTCACCGGCCAGGGCAACGGCCAGGGCGGTCGCGAGCACGGGCAGAAGTCCGACCAGCTGCCCGGCTACAGGAGCATCGAGGACGCGGACGACCGCCGACACGTCGCCTCGGTGTGGGGCGTGGAACCGGAATCCCTTCCTGGCAAGGGAGTTCCGGCCGTCGAGCTGCTCGGCAAGCTCGGGGGAGAGGTTCGTGCGCTGATGGTGCACGGCAGCAACCCCGTGGTGAGCGCCCCCGACGCCACTGCGGTACGCCGACGGCTGGCCGATCTCGAACTGCTGGTCGTCTGCGACTTCGTGCCGAGTGAGACCACGCAGCTCGCCGACGTGGTGCTCCCCGTGACCCAGTGGGCCGAGGAGGAGGGGACGATGACCAGCCTCGAGGGTCGGGTGCTGCGCCGGCGCCAGCTCCTCGATCCCGCGGGTGAGAGCCGCAGCGAGCTCGACGTACTTGCCGACCTCGCCGAGCTGCTGGGCAGCCCGGTGCCACTGGAGCGCGAGCCTGCTGCGGTGTTCGACGAGCTGGCGCTTGCCAGCGCCGGCGGGCGTGCTGACTACTCCGGGCTGAGCCACGCCATCCTCGACGACGACCGGCCGATGTACTGGCCGGTCGTCCGCGCCTCCACTCCTCGCCTGTTCGCCGACGGCTTCGCGCACCACGACGGGTTGGCTCGCATGGTGCCGGTCGCCGCGAATGGGCCAGCCGAGGACCTGAGCGAGGACGCGCCGCTCTACCTGGTGACCGGACGGGTGCTTGCGCACTACCAGTCCGGCGCGCAGACCCGCCGGGTGCCGGCGCTGAACCGTACGTCGCCCGAGCCGTTCTTGGAGCTGCACCCACAGCTGGCCCTCCGTCTTGGTATCGAGGCAGGCGACGACGTCACTGTCACCTCGTCGCGCGGGACGGCCACGGCCCTGGCCCGGATCACTCCCACGATCAGGCCTGACACGGTGTTCATGGCGTTTCACTGGGCCGGGGACGGCCTGGCCAACGCAGTCACGAACGACGCGACCGACCCTGTCTCCGGGATGCCGGAGTTCAAGGTGTGCGCAGTCTCCGTTGCCCGAGCCGACGACGTCCCCGTGGAGCGGTCCGCATGAGGGAGCAGGTGGTGGTCATCGGTGCCGGCATGGTCGGCCACCGGTTCGTGGAGGAGCTCGTGGCGCACGACCGCGAGCACCGGTTCGACGTACACCTGGTGGGGGCGGAGGAGTACGAGCCCTACAACCGGATCCTGCTCACCGAGGTGCTGGCGCGGCGTTGCGACGTGGCCGCCCTGACCCTGCCCCGCGCACCCGAGCGGGTCGCGGTGTCGCGCGGAGTGATCGCGACCTCGATCGACCGCAAGGAGCAGGTGGTGGCGCTCGATGACGGCACTGCGCTCCGCTACGACCACCTGGTGCTGGCAACAGGCGCGCGTGCCTTCGTGCCGCCGATCGACGGACTGGCCACCAACGACGCTGGGGAGCCACCTCGGCACGTGCACGTCCTGCGCACCATCGACAACTGCCGGGACGTGGTGGCTCGCTCGGTCAACGCACGTCACGCCGTCGTGCTCGGCGGCGGGGTGCTCGGCCTCGAGGCAGCGTGCGGGCTGGCCCGTCGCGGCCTCTCCGTCACGGTGGTGCATCTCGACAGTCACCTGATGGCCGAACAGGTCGACCCCGCGGCCGCATCGGTGCTGGCGGCCGCGTTGGACGACCTGGACATCCGCGTGCAGACCTCGACCTCGGTCGCCGAGGTCATCGGGGCGTACGGCGAGCTCGTGGCCGTCCGTCTCACCGACGGCTCCGTGCTTGCCACCGACCTGTTGCTCGTCTCGTGCGGCATCCGTCCCGACATCGAGCTGGCCACCGCCGCGGGGCTCCCCACCGGGAGAGGCGTCACCGTCGACGCTCACCTGGCGAGCCCCGAGGACGCCGCGATCCATGCGATCGGAGACTGCGCCGAGCCTCCGGGCGGGTGCACGGGCCTGGTCGCACCTGGCTGGGAGCAGGCGGCCAGGCTGGCACGGTCGTTGACCGTAGACCGCAGCCATCTCGAGCCCCTCGCCTCCCCGGGGCCGTCGCTCGAGGAGAACCTGCCGGAGGGCGTCCGGCTCAAGGCGGCCGGCGTCGACCTGGTCACCCGCGGTCTGCGCCCGAGCGCTGCAGGCGGCGAGGACCGGGTGATCGCACTGTCGGACCCGCAGGCTCGCCGCCACATCGAGGTGGTCGTGCGTCGTGACCGCCTTGTCGGGTTCCTGGCACTCGGCGCACCGCAGGTCTCTGCGTCGCTCTCGGTCACCTTCGACCGCCGGACGCCGCTCCCGGTCGACCCGGTCAGCCTGCTGGTCCCCCAGACCGGGTCCGTGGAGACGCGGTCCAACGAGGCGTCGCCGACACTGATCCCCGCCGATGCCACGATCTGCCGCTGCAACGGCGTCACCAAGAGCGACATCATGGGTGCCTGGGACGACGGCTGCCACGACCTCGAGGAGGTCGCCTCGGCGACCAGGGCGACCACCGGCTGCGGCGGGTGCACCGAGACGGTCTGCGGCCTGGTCGACTGGCTCACGGCGAGTGACACCGCGGACGAGAACACCTCTACACCTGCCCGTAACACAACCAGCCGGAGTGTTGCCGCGACGAAACACGACGTCCGCTCCGGCGAAATGCTGCCTTCGTAGGTTTCCGGGCATGGACGATCTGCGCACACCCAGGACCCGTGACAGGCGCCGCCTCGCGGTGGTCGGCGGAGGCATGGTTGCCCACCGGCTGGTGGAGGCGCTCACTGATCGCGACGGCGGGGAGCAGTGGTCCGTTGACGTGTTCGCGGAGGAGTCGCGGCCGCCGTACGACCGGGTTGCCCTGACCTCCTTCTTCTCCGGCCGGGACCCTGACGACCTGCTCCTTGGCGAGCCCGACCTGTGGCGCCGCGACGGTGTCCGGCTGCACACGAACGCACCCGCGCGCGCTATCGACACCGACCGCCGTGAGGTGCACGCCCGCGGCCGCGTCTTCGGGTACGACGCGCTCGTTCTCGCCACCGGGTCGGTCCCCGCCGTGCCGCCCGTACCCGGCAAGGACCTGCCGGGCTGCTTCGTCTACCGCACCGTCGACGACGTCTCGGAGCTGCGCGGCTGGGCGACCACCCGCAACCTAAAGCGGCCCGTTCGCGGTGCCGTGGTGGGCGGCGGGCTGCTCGGCCTGGAAGCCGCCGGTGCGCTGACCGCGATGGGTGTCGAAACCACCGTGGTCGAGTTCGCCCCCCGGCTGATGCCGCTGCAGGTCGACGAGGGCGGGGGCGAGGGGCTGCGCCGCCTGATCGAGAAGCTCGGCGTCAGCGTGCGCACATCAACCGCAACCGCGAAGGTGCGCTCCGGCAGCAGCGGGAGGGTCAACCGGATGGACTTCGCAGACGGCTCCCACCTGCCCGTCGACCTGGTGGTCTTCGCAACGGGAGTCCGACCACGAGACGAGCTTGCCCGTGAGTCCGGGCTCCCGGTGGGCGAGCGCGGCGGCGTCGTGGTCGACGAGGCGTGCCGGGTCCCGGAGGCGGACGGTGTGTTCGCGGTTGGCGAGGTGGCCTGCATCGACGGCCGCACTTGGGGCCTCGTCGCGCCGGGCTACACGATGGCCGAGGTCGTCGTGGACAGGCTGCTCGGTGGCGAGGCCACCTTCCCGGGCGCCGACGTCTCCACCAAGCTCAAGCTTCTCGGTGTCGACGTGGCGAGCTTCGGTGATGCCTTTGGGGAGTCGCCGGGAGCGCTCGAGGTCGTCTACGCGGACCCGGTGGCCGGTGCCTACAAGAAGCTGGTGATGTCCGACGACGCGCAGAGGCTGCTGGGCGGCGTACTTGTCGGCGACGCGAGCGCCTACGCCGCTTTGCGTCCGATGGTGGGCCAGAAGCTGGGCGCCGACCCGACCTCGTGGCTGCTGCCCGAGGGAGCCGTCGCGCCCCCCGCGACCGACCTGCCCGACGCGGCCAGCATCTGTTCCTGCAACAACGTCGACGCCGGCACCATCCGGTGTGCGGTCACCGAGCAGGGCTGCACCGACCTGACCGGTGTGAAGGCGTGCACGAAGGCCGGCACCTCGTGCGGATCCTGCCTGCCGTTGGTGAAGAAGCTGGTGAGCACCGAGCTCGAGAGGTCCGGCGTCACCGTCAGCAACGCCTTGTGCGAGCACTTCGAGCTCTCCCGCGCCGAGCTCTACGACGTCGTGCGGGTTCAGGACCTGGGGACGTTCAGCGAGATCATCGAGAGGCACGGCAGGGGCCGCGGCTGCGACATCTGCCGTCCGGTGATCGCCTCGATCCTGGCCAGTCTCGAACGTGCTCACGTGATGGACCGCGACACAGCCCGGTTGCAGGACACCAACGACCACGCGATGGCGAACCTGCAGAAGGACGGCACCTACTCCGTCGTCCCGCGCATCGCCGGTGGCGTGGTCTCACCCAAGGGCCTGATTGCGATCGGGCAGGTCGCTGATGACTTCGGTCTCTACACGAAGATCACCGGAGGCCAGCGCATCGACCTGTTCGGTGCGCGCATCGAGCAGCTGCCCGCCATCTGGCAGCGATTGATCGACGCAGGCTTCGAGTCCGGTCACGCCTACGGCAAGTCGCTCCGGACGGTGAAGTCCTGCGTGGGTTCGCAGTGGTGCCGGTACGGCGTACAGGACTCCGTTGCGCTCGCCATCGCCCTCGAGCTGCGCTACCGCGGGCTGCGCTCGCCGCACAAGATCAAGCTCGGCGTCTCCGGGTGCGCCCGTGAGTGCGCCGAGGCGCGCGGCAAGGACGTGGGGGTGATCGCCACGGACAAGGGGTGGAACGTCTACGTCGGCGGAAACGGCGGGTTCACCCCCCGTCACGCGCAGCTGTTCGCAGAGGACCTCAGCACCGAAGGGGTGTTCCGGACCATCGACCGGTTCCTCATGTACTACGTGCGCACCGCCGACCGGCTGCAGCGCACGGCCGTCTGGGTCGAGGCGCACGAGGGCGGCATCGACGCGATCGCCGACGTCGTACTCCGACGACAGCCTGGGCATCGCCGCCGACCTCGACGAGGCGATGGGCCACCACGTGGACAGCTATGTCGACGAGTGGGCCGCGACCCTGGCGGACCCGGAGAAGCGCGCTCAGTTCGTCTCCTTCGTGAACGCGCCGGAGACGGCTGACCCCGGCATCGGCGGGGCCATCGACAACTCGGGCACGGTCATCGCGGGCCCGACGCTGGAGGTACGGCGGTGACGGTCGCAGGCACCGTTGTGTGGACCCGCGTGTGCGCGCTCGCCGAGCTGATCCCCGAACGGGGCGTCCCGGCGCTCGTCGGCGGAGAGGCCGTGGCCCTGTTCCTGCTGGACGACGGGAAAGTGCACGCGGTCGGACACCACGACCCGTTCAGCAACGCCAACGTGATGGCACGCGGCATCGTCGGGAGCGTCGGTGACGGGGACAGCTACCGCGACACGGTTGCCTCGCCGATGTACAAGCAGGTCTTCGACCTCGCCACCGGCCAGTGCCTGACCGAGCCCGGTCACAGCCTGCCCGTCTGGCCGGTGCGAATCGTCGACGGCCAGGTGGAGGTCGGTCGGCACCAAGGTGGTTCACCGTGACCGAGCTCGGCCCGGTCCTTGCCGGATGCCGGATCCTGGTCACTGCCCAGCGTCGTGCCGACGAGCTGGGCAGTGCTCTCATTCGGCGAGGTGCCTGCGTCAGGGTTGCCCCTGCGCTCGGAGTGGTTCCGCATGTCGACGAGGCGACGTTGCTCGAGGCGACGCGCAAGATCATCGCGGATCCGGTGGATGTGGTTGTGGTGACGACCGGCATCGGCTTCCGTGGGTGGTTGGACACTGCCGAGACGGCCGGCCTCGCGGACGACCTCTGCTCTGCGCTCGCGGGCACCCGGCTCGTCGCTCGCGGTCCCAAGGCTCGCGGCGCGTTGCAGGCAGCGGGTCTGCGGGCCGACTGGGTGGCGGAGTCCGAGACGTCCACCGAGATCGCCGACTTCCTGCTCGCCGAGGGAGTCCAGCACCAGCGGATCGCCGTACAACGGCACGGTGCCGGTGACGACGGACTCAACGACCGCCTCAGCGCGGGCGGAGCGTGCGTGATCGACCTCGAGGTCTACCGCTGGGGGCCTCCACCGGACCCGGACCTGCTGCGCCAGAGCACCGAGGACCTCGCGGACGGCGGCTACGACGCAGTGTTGTTCACCTCAGCCCCAGGGGCAGCGGCCTGGCTCGCCGAGCTGCACCGGCTTCGTCGCCTCGAGGACGCGCTCGCGCTCAACGGGGCCGGTGAGCTGCTCGTCGCCGCCGTCGGGCCGGTGACCGCGGAACCGCTGCGGGTCGCGGGCTTCGACGTGGTGGTGCCCGAGCGCTGGCGGATGGGCGCGCTCGTGCGCCTCGTGATCATGGAGCTCGGCGGTCACGCCGGGGTGCATGACACCCGGCGGGCTGCTCCAGGTCCGGGCGCGGGAGGCGACGCTCGAGCACCGGGTGCTCTCGCTCTCGCCCTCCGGCTTCGCCGTGCTGCAGCGGCTGGCGGTGGCGCCCGGCGAGGTGGTCTCGCGCGAGGAGCTGCTGCGGGTGCTGCCCGGCGACTCGGCCGACCCGCACGCCGCCGAGGTTGCCGTCGGCCGGCTCCGGGACGCGATGGCCGCGTCGAACGTCATCCGCACGGTCGTCAAACGCGGTTATGCGCTGAACCCGGTGGACTCATGAGCACGCTGGTCCTGTGCTCCCACGGCACCCGATCCGCGTGGGCGCCGCTCGGGTGAGCGGACTCGTCGCGGCGGTGGCCGACGCGCTGCCCTCGGTCGACGTGCGCGAGGGGCATGTCGACGTCCACCCGCCGTACCTCGCCGACGTGATCACGCCCGGTGCGGTCGTCGTACCCCTGCTGCTGGCGCCCGGGCACCACGTGCACGTCGACATCGCCGCTGCAGCCTCCCCGGTTGGCGCCATGGTGACCTCGGCCCTGGGCCCGGACGGGCTGCTCACCTCGCTGCTCGCCACCCGGCTGGATGAGCTCGAGGAGCCGCTGGCGCCCGAGGACGTGGTCGTGCTGGCGGCGGCTGGTTCGTCGGTGGCGGGGTCGCACCGGGCCACTCGCACGGTTGTTCGCAACCTGTCGAGCAGGCTTGGGAGGCCGGTGCACCTCGGGTACGGCGCAGCCTGCTCCCCTCGGCTCGACGACCTGGTGGCCGGGCTGCGGGCGGGCCACCCCGGCGGACGGATCGTGGCCGCGTCGTACCTGCTGGCACCGGGGCACTTCCACAACCGCGTGCTCAGGTCTGGCGCCGACGCCGTCACCGCGCCGTTGCTCGACAGCGAGACGCCGGACCCTCGCATGGTCGATCTCGTGGTCAAGCGCTACCAGTACCAACATCTGGTCGCCGCGGTCTAGGACAGGAACGGCGCAGTATTCCCGCAAAGCCCTTGGGGACGTACCTTCACCTGACACGAGGTCGAGGGGACGGGCATCAGATGCAACACCGGGGGCTGATGCGTTTCTTCGCAGGGGCGAGTGCGACCGGGATGGCACTCGCCTCCCTCGTGGCCATCGGCCTCGCGAGCTCACCTGCCGACGCGGCATCACCGCCGGGCACACCGTGGACCTTCGGCGAGAACGCCTACGGCCAGCTCGGCAGCGGCAGCACCGCCACGCGCCGTACGGCTGGGCCCGTCAGCGGCCTCAGCGGCGTCATCGACATGCACGGCGGGCGTGAGCACGTCGTCGCGCTGAAGTCCGACGGTTCCGTCTGGACCTGGGGCAGCAACGTGGAGGGCCAGCAGGCCCGGGGCACGACCGCCAACGCGCTGGTGCCGACGAAGGTGACCTCGCTCGGGACCGACAACGTGGCCGTCGAGACCGGCCACAACCACACCGTCGTACTGAAGAGCAACGGCACGGTGTGGGCCGCGGGACTGAACAGCTACGGCCAGCTCGGCGACGGCACCACGACCCTGCGTCGATCGCCGGTCCAGGTGCAGGGCCTCACCGATGCGGTGGCCATCGCTGCCGGGCGCAACATGACCTACGCGATCCGATCCAGCGGGCAGCTGTGGGGCTGGGGCGGCAACGAGCGAGGGCCAGCTCGGCGACGGGACGCTGACCCGGCGTCTGGCGCCCGTGCGCGTCGGCACCCTGACCGACGTCAAGGCCGTGACCGGGGGACGGGACCACGGGGTCGCCGTGCTCGGCGACGGGAGCGCCTGGGCATGGGGGCTCAACGACTACGGCCAGGTCGGCGACGGCACCATCACCGACCGCACGGCTCCGGTGAGGATCTTCGCCAGCGGCATCGCCGACGTGGCAGCGGGCGCGCACCACTCCTACGCGCTGCGGACTGCCGGCACCGTCGCCTCTTGGGGCCGCAACTACCGCTCCGAGCTCGGCGACGGCACGGCCACCTCGCGCGCGTACGCCGGTCAACGTGCTCGGCGTGAGCGGTGCGACGACCATCGGGTCGGGGCGCGACATGGGCATCGTCACGCTGGCGGACGGCCGGGTGAAGTCGTGGGGCCACAACCTCTACGGGCAGCTCGGTGACGGCACCACCACCGACCGGACCTCCGCCGTGTTCGTGCCCGGCGTGACCAACGCGGTGAAGTCCGCCGGCGGTGGTGCGACGTACGGCGTGGTGCTGGTCGGCGACAGCACCGGTCAACCAGGATCCGACAGCCAGGATCAGCGGCAGCTGCACCGACCTGACCTGTCCGCTCAGCGGCAGCACCTCCACGGACCCCGACGGCACGATCACCGGCTATGCGTGGGACTTCGGCGACGGGGAGACCGCCACCGGAGTCGCGCCGGGGCGCACACCTACGACGTGGCCGGCACCTACACGGTGACCCTCAAGGTGACCGACAACCAGGGTGGCACCGACACGGCGACTCGCGAGGTCGACCGTCACCGAGCCGGTCGACCCGCCGCCCAACGAGGACCCGGTCGCGGTCATCTCCGGCACCACCTGCACCTACCTCAGCTGCCCGTTGAGCGGTTCCGGCTCGACCGACGACGGCACCATCATGCGGCTACGCCTGGGACTTCGGTGACGGGAAGACGGGCACCGGAGTGAGCCCCGGGCACGTCTACGACGGGGCGGGCACCTGGACGGTGACCCTGGCCGTGACCGACAACGCCGGCGCTTCCAACACCGCGACCGCGCAGGTCACCACGACCGCACCGCCGGCCTCGGCGGTCGCCTTCCGTGCGGGAGCGGCGCGGGACGCGAACACCACGTCGGCGTACGTCGTCGTACCTGCCTCGGTGCAGGCCGGTGACCAGCTGGTGCTGGTCGCGACCACCAACAACCTGGCCACCATGACGACGCCCTCGGGATGGACCCTCCGCGCCAGCGCGGTGGACGGGACCGAGATGCGGTCCTCGGTCTGGACCCGGACGGCCACTGCGGCACTGGCCGGGTCGACCGTGCGGGTCCCGTTGTGCACGACGGCGAAGACCAGCCTGACCGTGGTCGCCTACAGCGGAGCGGCGACGCCCAGCGCCGTGGTCTCGGCAGTGCACGGCACGACGGCCAGCACCGTCCCACTCCGCGCCGGCGGCCACCGTGGCCACGAGCGGGTCGACGGTGCTCCGGTACTGGGCCGACAAGGCCAGTACGACCCGTGCCTGGACGACGCCCGCCAGCGTGACTCGGCGTACGTCCACGACCGGCTCGGGTGGCGGTCTGCTCGCCTCGGTCACCGGTGACGCCGGCGGCGTAGCGGCCGGAACCGTCGGGGCGCTGACCGCGACCTCGAACATCGCCACGGCCAAGGCGCTGGCCTGGACGATCGTCGTGCCTCCCGCCTGATCGCGCCTTCTGTGGCCGACTCCCTATCCTGAACCCCAACAGGTCCCTCACGATTCAGGAGTCGGCATGATCAAGGTCGCGACCACCCTCGAGATCACGGGCGGCCTGCTGGTCGGTCAGGACGGGTCGAAGGCTTCCGAAGTGCCCGTGCGGTGGGCAGCAGGCGTGGCCGCGCGGCTGGGTACGCCGCTGCACATCGTCCGCGCCTGGTCGCTCTCCTCGGCCCCGAGGCCGGCGACCGCCACCGGCGGCTACGTGCCGCCGATGACCGAGTTCGAGGCAGCCGTGCTCGAACGCCTGCAGCACGACATCGACAAGCTCGGGCTCGGCCCCGAGGTCGACGTGCACTGCCACGTGATCCACGGACCGGCTGGACGCCGCCTGCTCGAGGCGGCCGAGCACGCCGAGCTGCTCGTCATCGGCTCCCGCGGCGCCGGCGGCTTCATGGGCCTCCGCTTCGGCTCCACCGCCGACCAGGTCGTCCGCCACGCCCGCCACCCCGTCGTGGTCATCCCGGTCTCCGGCTCCGACGACCCGCCCGACCTCGACGCCGAGCTGACGCACCGCTAGACCCGCGGTCCTCGGACACTCGTGACGCCTGATCAGAGCGCGCCTGTCGTCAAGCGGGCCGAGGAGAGCGACTGGGCCGAGCTCAGGCTGCTCCGACTTGCGGCGCTCGCCGACTCCCCGGGGATGTTCGGTTCGATCCTCGAGCGAGAGCAGCGGTACGACGAGGAGGACTGGCGCGCGTGGTCTCGCGACGGGGCCACCTTCCTCGCTTTCCGCGCGGGCGCCCCGGTCGGGATCGTCGCCGGCGTACGTCGGCTGACAACCCGGAGGACCGCAAGTTGTACTCGATGTGGGTCCACCCCGACCACCGCGGCACCGGTGTCGCCTCCGCCCTCCTCGAGGCGGTGACGACCTGGGCGACCGAAGACGGCGCAACCAGGCTGACCCTCTGGGTCGCGCGAACCAACGACCCCGCCGTCAACGCTCTACCGCCGGGCCGGCTTCACAGCGACGGGAGAATCCAAGCCCCTGCCGAGCAACCCATCGGTGCTCGAGGACCAGCTCGCGCTCGACCTCCGGTAGGCGCGGCGCCTCAGCGACCACCGGGTGTGGTTTCGAGACGCTCGCTGGCGCTCGCTCCTCAACCACCGGGTTAGTGGCCGTACGGCGTCGAGCGAAGCCAGCAACCACCGGTGGTCGAGCAGCGAGCGAAGCGAGCGGTCAGACGAGACCAAGGGCCGCAAGATGCGACGCCTCAGCAACCACGGCACGCCACTGGCCCCGGCGGTGCCGGGGTGGTGGGCGGTCAGGTTCTTCGGGTCAGTCGTGGGACCGGGGTGACGGTGTACTGGTGGCCGGTGGGTGCGGTCCAGGCGTAGCTGCCGTCGTCGAGGCGCTTGTAGTGCCAGGCCGAGTGGGTCTTCACCCGGTGGTGGGTTCGGCACAGGGGTGCGAGATTCCCGGGCGGGTCTGGCCCGGTGGTCCGCCGTCCTCCATGGGTAGGTACTCGGTGATGTGGTCGAGGTCGCAGGCCCGGGAGTCGCGGCGGCAGCCGGGGAACACGCAGTGGGCGTCGCGGAGGACCACGGTCTCGCGCATCGCTTCGGGTGGGTCGTGCTGGTCGACGGCCCGGTCGGAGTTGAGGTCGAGGACGGGGCGCAGGGTGATCTTGGCGCCGGCTGCGGCGAACCGGGTGAGCCAGTCGGTGAGCAGCCGGGTGGTGGCGGCGCCGAGCTTCTCGATCGAGCGGCACCGTGCCCCGACGGGTCGCTTCCAGGTCTGCTGGGGTGAGGTGGACGTAGAGGTTCGCCGCGCCCGCCCGGCGCTCGGCTGGGCGCTGCATCCTCGCGGCCGGAGAGCAGGTCCAGGGCGTGTTGGGGGTCGGCGAGGATCCCGACCGCGTGGGCTCGGCGGACGTCGAGGGTCTCGGTGTCGCCGAGCTCCTTGAGGTCGCCGGCGATCCGGGTGATGGTCTGGTCGAGGAGCAGCGCGTCGGGGGTGTCCAGGGTCATCGTGACGTCGGTGGTGGCCGGGGCGCCGCGTGGCGCAGCCAGACGCCGCGCTTGGCGAGGGCTTCCTCCTCGTCGGCGACGGCGCGGTCGGGGTCGAAGTAGAGCCGGGCCTCCTGCACCAGCCGGGCGGCCTGGACCTGACCGATCCTGGTCGGGGTGGCGGCGATCAGCCGGTCCGCGAACAGCGCGGCCTCGACGCTGAGGTCGGTGGTCTCCCGGGCGATCAGCCGGGCCCGCCACACCGGGACTTCTCCGGCCTGCACCAGGTCCCACAGGCGCGGCAGCCGGTAGGCGAGCTCGAGGGCGTCGGCGAGCAGCTGGCGGGCGGCGTCGTGGCTGATGCCGAGCGCGGCGGCCAGGTCGGCGGGTGCGAACTCCGCGACCCACGGCGCACCGGGACCGGCGAGCGGGACCAGGGCCTCGCCGTGCAGGTCGGCCTGGCCCCAGTGCGCCGGGGTCTCGCTGGGCGGGGCAGGGGTGCAGCCGTGCCCACACCAGCGCGAGCTCGAGCTGCTCGACCGCGGCCTGCTGCTCGGCCTGCCGGGCGGCGCGGACACGGTCGATCACCTCGGTGGTGGTGAGCGCTGGTGCGGTGTCCATGGAGAAACTCTAGGTGCCACCACTGACAGTTTCGATGAGGTGTTCGAAGATGTGGATAACTCTCTCGACCACCTGCGTGTGGGTTGCGGTCGCCTGTCGGCGTACGGCACGTGGTTTCGAGACGCTCGCTTCGCTCGCTCCTCAACCACCGTGGTCGCAGTGCCTCCCGGGGTACGGCCTTTCGCTCGCGCTCGACCACCTGTGGTTGCGGCCCGACTCGCCGCGCGCGCCAACCTCTCAGGGGAGGCCGCGGCCGCTTTCGGTGTACGACGGGCCAGGTGCATCGTTCGACAGGTTGCGGAGGGCGGCCTCGATTCGCCGGGCGGTGAAGTCGGCGCACTTCTCGCGGATCTCGGCGATGGTGAAGAAGCCGGCGGAGCGGATCTCGCGCTCCTGGCGGACGATGCCGTCGACGACTCCCGCGTCGTGCTCGCCGCCGTCGAAGACGAGGCAGATCGCGTCGTCCCAGCCACCCCAGGGCGGCAGCCAGTCGGTCAGCAGCAGCGGACCGGCCTCGACGGTGAGGCCGAGCTCCTCCTTGACCTCGCGGGCCACCGCGAGCTGCGGGGACTCGCTGACCTCGACGACTCCGCCGGGCAGGTCGAAGTCGCGCTTGTAGGTGAGCTGGCAGAGGAGGACACGGCCGTCGGTCGACCGGACGAGCAGCTGGCTGATCGCGCGCTTGCGGGGGAGGAACGAGTTCAGCAGCGAACGGAAGCCCTTCGGGTCCTCCAGCGGGGTGTCGTCGGCGAGGCGGGCATAGACGATCCGGTCCGACTCCTCGGCCACACCACGTGCGACGCCCTCGCGCATCAGCCCCGCGAAGGTGGCGACGCGCTGGGCCGCCTCGTCGTCGGGGTCGACGTGGGTCTCGACCCGGGTGCTGCCGCCCTTGAACGCCGACTCGACGACGCGGCGGACCTCCTCGGCGGAGACTCGCAGACCCTGTTCCTGCAGCTCGCTGGTCCAGGAGACGCGGACGACGCCCGGGGCGACGGAGGTGAGCTCGGCAGACACACCGCCACCCTAGGACGTGTCGCCAGCGACCCGGCAGCCCCAGTTCAAGGCAGAGCAAGCGCTGGATTCAGCGCCGCGGGCTGGTGAGCCAGAGCGTGCCGAGCGGGGGCACGCGCAGCCGCACGGAGGCGGGCTGGCCGCCGCGTGGCGTCTCGTGGGCGGTGACCGTGCCGAGGTTGCCGACACCGGAGCCGCCGTAGATCTCGGCGTCGGTGTTGATCACCTCGGTCCACTCGCCGGCGAACGGAAGGGCCAGCTCGTAGCCCTCGTGCGGGATCGCGGAGAAGTTGGTCACGCAGACGAGCGGGCTGCCGTCCGAGCCCCAGCGCAGGAACGCGACCGTGTTGCGGGCGGCGTCGTCGGCGTTGAGCCACTCGAAGCCCTCGGCGTCGGAGTCCTGCGACCACAGCGCCGGGTTGTCGGCGTACACGCTGTTCAGGTCGCCGACCAGACGACTCACGCCGGCGTGGCCCGGGTCGTCGAGCAGGTGCCAGTCGAGCGCGCGCTGCTCGGCCCACTCGCTGTCCTGCGCGAACTCCTGACCCATGAACAGCAGCTGCTTGCCCGGGATGGGCCCACTGCCAGGACAGGAAGGCGCGGACGCTGGCCAGCTGCTGCCACCGGTCACCGGGCATCTTGCGCAGCAGCGAGCCCTTGCCGTGCACGACCTCGTCGTGGCTGATCGGCAGCACGTAGTTCTCGGAGAACGCGTAGACCATGCTGAACGTCAGCTGGTTGTGGTGGTAGCCGCGGTGGATCGGATCGCGGGCGACGTACTCGAGGCTGTCGTGCATCCAGCCCATGTTCCACTTGAAGCCGAAGCCGAGACCGTCGGCACTGGTCGGCTGGGTCACGCCCGGCCAGGAGGTGGACTCCTCGGCGATCGTGATGGCTCCGGGCACCCGCTTGTAGATGGTGCCGTTGAGCTCCTTGAGGAAGTGCACCGCCTCGAGGTTCTCCCGGCCACCGTGGACGTTGGGCTGCCACTCGCCCGCCTCGCGGGAGTAGTCGAGGTAGAGCATCGAAGCCACGGCGTCGACGCGGATGCCGTCGATGTGGAACTCCTCGAGCCAGTAGAGCGCGTTGGCCACCAGGAAGTTCCGCACCTCCTTGCGACCGAAGTTGAAGACGAACGTGCCCCAGTCGGGGTGCTCGCCGCGGCTCGGGTTGGGGTCCTCGTAGAGCGGCGTGCCGTCGAAGCGGGCCAGCGCGAACTCGTCCTTGGGGAAGTGCGCCGGCACCCAGTCGACGATGACGCCGATGCCTGCGTTGTGCAGCGCCTGCACCAGGCGACGGAAGCCGTCGGGATCACCGAAGCGCGAGGTCGGCGCGTAGTACGACGTCACCTGGTAGCCCCAGGACCCGCCGAACGGGTGCTCCATCACCGGCAGCAGCTCGACGTGGGTGAACCCCATCTCGACGACGTACGCCGTGAGCTCGTCGGCCAGCTCGTCATAGGTGAGCGGCCCGCCGGCCTCGTGCTTGCGCCACGAGCCGAGGTGCACCTCGTAGACCGACATCGGCTGCTGGTCCTGGCGGGTCTCCGCGGCGCGCTGGGTCATCCACTCGTCGTCGGTCCAGGTGTGCTTGCTCTCGAAGACCCGGGAGGCCGTCGCCGGCGGGACCTCGGTCCAGAACGCCATCGGGTCGGCCTTGTCGCGCCAGACACCGTCCGCACCGCGGATGTGGAACTTGTAGCTCGCACCCGAACCGACACCGGGGACGAAGGTCTCCCAGACCCCGGAGGTGCCGACCTGGGTCAGCACGCCGCTGGCGCCGTCCCAGCCGTTGAAGTCCCCGCGGACCTGGACCTCGAGGGCGCGCGGAGCCCACACCCGGAAGGCCGTGCCGTCGGGGCTGACCTGGGCGCCGAGGGCGTCCCACAGCTGTTCGTGTCGTCCTTCGTTGATGAGGTGGACGTCCAGCTCACCGATCAACGGCTCGCTCAAGAGGGTGCTCCGATCCGGTCGATCGCCTGCAGCGGGATGTCCACCCAGCTGGGACGGTTGCGTGCTTCGTAGATGACTTCGTAGACGGCCTTGTCGGCCTCGTAGGCGTCGATCATCGCCTCCTCGGCGGGAGCTGAGCGGTCCTCCGCCCCCCTCGACGCGGCGTTCGACGTAGCCCTCGAGGAAGGCGGCGCGGTTGCGCTCCAGCCACTCCTTGGCCCGATAGCTGATCTGCGAGCCCCGGTTCGTCGGCGGCGTGGAGGTCCTTCACGACCGACTGGGCGGCGTAGTCGAAGGAGCGGAGCATGCCGGCGACGTCGCGCCAGGCAGAGTCCGGCAGCCGGCGCTCGGCCAGCGGCTTGGCCGGCTCGCCCTCGAAGTCCACGAGCTTCCATCCCAGCGACGTGCGCAGGGTCTGGCCCAGGTGCAGGTCGCCGTGGACGCGCTGGGCGTCGTCCGTGGCGTTGCTGACGCGGGCGAACACCGCTTCCAGGGACGACCTGTGGTCGGCGAGCGCGGGTACGACGCCCTCAGCGGCCGCGAGTCGTTGCCGCATCGCCGCAGCGGTGGCTGCCGCGTCGTAGGGCTGCGTGCCGAACTCCTGGCGCAGCAGGTCGTGCACCTCGCTCACCGCGATGCCGAGGCGATGGGCCTCGCCGGCGAAGTCGCCACCGACCTCGTCGGCGTGCAGGTCGGCCTCGGCGAACAGGTTGCGGGCGCTGGTCAGCGCGAGCTCCCAGCCGTCGCTGGCGGTGCGCAGGAACTCCTGCAGCATGGCCAGCTGGATCGGCGGCTCCTCCGGGTCGGAGGAGTCGAGCTCGACCCAGCCGTAGAGCTCGGCGACGCTGCGGGTGCCGGTGCGGCTCAGTGCCTCGTGGATCTCGATGTCGGGGTTCACCCCCGGGGTGATCCGCCGGAAGAGCTTCATCAGCGAGTCCTCGCCGAAGGCCACCGAGGAGTTGCTCTGCTCGCCGCTGAACAGGGTGGAGTGGGTGGCGAGGTCCAGCTCGTGCTCGCCGGTGCGGTGGAAGGTGAGCCCCGAGTCGGTGACGTAGGTGCCGGGACCGCCGTCGGGAGGGACCGCCTTCTCGAACTCCTCGAGCCAGACATGGGTGGCCTCGCGGTCGTGCATGGCGTCGTAGACGTGGCGGCCCTCGACGATCGCGATCAGCGCGTGGCCGAGACGGTCCTGCGGCTCGGCGTACGACGCCACCGGCACCTGGTAGACGTCGGCGTCCCCGTCATCGAAGGACAGGGTGGCCAGCCCGATGCTCACCCGGGGCTCGCCGTCGCGCAGGGGCACCACGCGGAAGTCGGTGACCTCGAACGGCCGGCCCTTGCCGCCGAACCAGCGCGCCTGGCTGATGAACTCGATGAGCGCCGGCTCGAGCGGCTCCGACTCGACCCGCTGGCTGGTCACGCCGGTGCCTCCTGCTCGGCAACGTGCCGGGCGGCGTAGTGCGCGTCGGTCTGGGCCTCGGTCTGCGGCAGCCGGATCCAGTAGAACCCGTAGCCACCGAGCGTCAGCAGGTAGGGCAGCTCGCCGATCTCCGGGAAGCGGACACCACCGAGCAGCTCGACCGGCCGCACGCCCTTCCCACCGGCGCAGGTCCAGCTCGACCGGCTGCGGGAACCGGCTCAGGTTGTTCACGCACAGGACGGTGTCGGTGTAGCCGTTCTCGTCCGTGTGCTCGCGCACGTAGGAGAGCACCGAGGGGTTGGACCCGCCGAGGTCGGCGAACTCGCCCAGCCCGAAGCAGGGGTGCTGCTTGCGGGCGTGGATCATCCGCCGCGTCCAGTGCAGCAGGGAGGAGGAGTTGTCCAGCTCGGTCTCGACATTGACCCGTTGGTACCCGAAAACAGGATCCTGGATCACTGGAAGGTGGAGCCGGCCGGGCGTGGCGATCGAGAAACCACCGTTGCGGTCGGGCGTCCACTGCATCGGGGTGCGTACGCCGTCGCGGTCACCGAGCCAGATGTTGTCGCCCATCCCGATCTCGTCGCCGTAGTAGAGCACCGGTGATCCCGGCAGCGAGAGCAGCAGCGCGGTGAACAGCTCCATCCGGTTGACGTCGTTGTCCAGCAGGGGCGCGAGCCGCCGGCGGATGCCGATGTTGGCCTTCATGCGGGGGTCCTTGGCGTACTCGTCCCACATGTAGTCGCGGTCCTCGTCGGTGACCATCTCGAGGGTCAGCTCGTCGTGGTTGCGCAGGAAGATGCCCCACTGGCAGCCGTCGGGGATCGACGGGGTCTGCTCGAGGATCTCCGAGATCGGGAACCGGTTCTCCCGGCGTACGGCCATGAAGATGCGCGGCATCACCGGGAAGTGGAAGCACATGTGGCACTCGTCGCCGGGCGAGATCCAGTCACCGCTCGACGGGTCGCGCTTGCCGCCGAAGTAGTCCACGACCTCGGAGGGCCACTGGTTGGCCTCGGCCAGCAGCACCCGTCCGGGGTAGTGCTCGTCGACGTAGCTGCGGACCCGGCGGAGCGCCTCGTGGGTCTCGGGGAGGTTCTCCCCGTTGGTGCCGGGACGCTCGTAGAGGTAGGGCACCGCGTCGAGGCGGAAGCCGTCGAGGCCCATGTCGAGCCAGAAGCTCATCGACTCGAGCATCGCCTCCATGACCTTGGGGTTGTCGTAGTTGAGGTCCGGCTGGTGGGAGAAGAACCGGTGCCAGAAGTACTGCTGGCGGACCGGGTCCCAGGTCCAGTTCGACGGCTCGGTGTCGACGAAGATGACCCGGGCCTCCTCGTAGAGCTCGTCGGTGTCCGACCACACGTAGAAGTCGCCGTAGGGCCCGTCGGGGTCCTGCCGGCTCGCCTGGAACCACGGGTGCTGGTCGCTGGTGTGGTTCATCACGAAGTCGATGATCACGCGCATGTCGCGCTTGTGCGCCTCGTCGAGGAAGTGGTGGAAGTCCTCGACCGTCCCCGCCTCGGGAAGGATGTTGGTGAAGTCGGCGACGTCGTACCCGCCGTCGCGCAGCGGCGAGCTGAAGAACGGCGGCACCCACAGGCAGTCGACGCCGAGCCAGTGCAGGTAGTCGAGCTTCTCGGTCAGGCCGCGGAAGTCGCCCGACCCCATCGCTGTTGGAGTCCTTGAAGGACCGCACCAGCACCTCGTAGAAGACCGCGGTCTTGAACCAGTCCGGCTGCTCGAAGCCACCGAGGATGGGCCCTTCCTCGTCCGCCGGGGCGGCAGGCATCATCTCGCTCATGCGTGCCGTCCGACGGTGAGGACGTGCGCGGGCTCGACGTAGGGGTCCAGGTGCACGAAGTTGTGCGCCCCCCACTGCCAGTCCTGGCCGGTGATCTCGTCGTGCACGGTGAAGGTGTCCTCCCAGTTAAGTCCGAGTGCGGGCAGGTTGAGGTGTGCCGTCGTGGTGCGCGGGGCGTGCGGGTCGACGTTGACCACCACGATGACGATGTCGTGGCCGCCCCCGAAATCGGCAGAGTCTTGCTGAACACCAGCACGGCGTCGTCGTCACTGGAGTGGATCGTCACGTTGCGCAGCTGCTGCAGCGCGGGGTGGGCGCGCCTGATCTCGTTGAGCCTGGTGAGGTACGGCGCCAGCGTCTGCCCGCTCCGTTCGGCGGCATCCCAGTCACGGATGCGGATCTGGTACTTCTCCGAGTCGAGGTACTCCTCGCTGCCCGGCTTCACGGCCATGTGCTCGAAGAGCTCGAAGCCGGAGTAGACGCCCCAGCTGGGCGACCCGGTGGCCGCGATCACGGCACGGATCTTGAACGCCGGCGGGCCGCCGTACTGCAGGAACTCGTGCAGGATGTCCGGGGTGTTCACGAAGAAGTTCGGCCGCAGCACCGCGGAGGTCTCGTGCGAGACCTCGTGCAGGTAGGTCTCGATCTCGCTGCGGGTGTTGCGCCAGGTGAAGTAGGTGTAGCTCTGGTGGAAGCCCACCGTCGCGAGCGCCCGCATCATCGGGGGCGTCGTGAACGCCTCGGAGAGGAACACCACGTCCGGGTCGGTGGCGCGGATCCGGCGCCAGCAACCACTCCCAGAACACGACCGGCTTGGTGTGCGGGTTGTCGACGCGGAAGATCCGGACCCCGTGTGACATCCAGTGCCGGAGCAGCCGCTCGATCTCCGCGTAGATGCCGTCGGGGTCGTTGTCGAAGTTGATCGGGTAGATGTCCTGGTACTTCTTCGGCGGGTTCTCGGCGTACGCGATGGTGCCGTCGGCCCGGGTGGTGAACCACTCCGGGTGCTCGGTCGCCCACGGGTGGTCCGGCGCGGCCTGCAGCGCGAAGTCGAGCGCCACCTCCAGCCCGACGGCGCGCGCCTGCTCCACGAAGGCGTCGAAGTCGGCGAACGTGCCGAGGTCGGGGTGGATCGCGTCGTGCCCGCCGTCCTTGCTGCCGATCGCCCACGGCGAGCCCACGTCGTCGGGGGTCGGGGTGAGCGTGTTGTTGGCGCCCTTGCGGTTCACCTCGCCGATCGGGTGGATCGGCGGCAGGTAGATCACGTCGAAGCCCATGGCCGCGACGGCAGGGAGCCGCTCGGCGGCGGTGCGGAACGTCCCGCTGACGACCTTGCCGGTCTTCTCGTCGACGTAGGCGCCCTCGGAGCGGGGGAAGAACTCGTACCAGCTGGAGAACAGCGCACGTTCGCGGTCGACGAAGAAGTGGTAGGGCCCCTCGATGCTGAGCAGGTCGCGCAGCGGGTGGGTCGCGAAGACCTGCGCCAGCGCCTCGGACTCGGCCGCGGCGAGGCGGGCCTGGACCGGGCGGGTGGTGTCGCCGAGTGCCTTGATCGCGTCGTTGACCAGGGCCTGCTGGGAGGTGTCGAGAGGCTTGCCCCGGTGGTCGTGGGAGGCCGAGACCCGCTCGAGCAGCAGCACGCCCTCGGCGAACATCAGCTCGACGTCCACCCCGGCGCGGACCTTGATGCCGGCGTCGTGCAGCCAGGTGCCGATCGGGTCGCTCCACGACTGCACCTCGAAGGTCCACGAACCCACGGCGTCGGGGCACACGGTGGCGGCCATCCGCGAGACCTCCCCGGGGACGCGGTGCATCCGCTTCGGCGGGCGGCGTACGCCGTCGGGGTCGGTGAGCACCACCTCGGCGCCGAGCTGGTCGTGCCCCTCGCGGAACACCAGGGCGGTCACGTCGAAGAACTCGCCCACGGACGCCTTGGCCGGGTGGCGCGCCAGGTTGACGACGGGTGTCACGTCCATGACAGGGATACGGCCGACCATGGCGCCAGACTTTCGGAGTCCGGGCGTTCACGCAAACAGTGGCCGAACGGGGCAGGCGGTCGGGCGAACAAGCGGACGCCGGTGACCGGCATCCCGGCGGAGGCCTGGTCGGCCCCCGCCGGGCCCCCCGAACTTGAGGCGCACCTATGAGGTCGTCGGTGCATGCGCAACGGCCGTCGGACCGGTTGGTTACGCGCCATCTCAAGCTGGTCTGACCGGCATCTCACGGGGTCCGTCCGGATTGTTGGATCGATCCAATGACGTGGGCTAGCGTTCTCCCGTGCGAGCCATCCGACGTTTCACTGTCCGTCCGGTACTGCCGGAGCCGTTGCGTGCCCTGGGGGACCTGGCCACCAACCTGCGGTGGTCCTGGAACCCGGAGACGCAGGACGTCTTCGCGGCGATGGATCCCGACCTCTGGCGCGAGAGCGGCCACGACCCGGTCAAGACCCTGGGCGCGCTCACGCCGGCACGCCTGAGCGAGCTGGCCGGGGACAAGCGGTTCCTGAGGATGCTCGAGATCGCCCACGCCGACCTCGAGCAGTACCTCACCGGGGACCGCTGGTTCCAGCGCGCCTCCGCCGAGTCGGCAGGCGGCGACACGGCCCTGCCCAAGGCGATCGCCTACTTCTCGCCCGAGTACGGCATCACCTCGGTGCTGCCGCAGTACTCCGGTGGGCTCGGCATCCTGGCGGGTGACCACCTGAAGACGGCCAGCGACCTCGGCATCCCGCTGATCGGCGTCGGCCTGCTCTACCGGCACGGCTACTTCCGCCAGCAGCTCTCCCGCGAGGGCTGGCAGCAGGAGACCTACCCGGTCCTCGACCCCGACGGCCTCCCGATCACGCTGCTGCGCGAGGAGGACGGCAGTGCCGCCCAGGTGCGGATCACCGTGCCGGGCGAGCACGAGCTGGCCGCCCGGATCTTCGTCGCCCAGGTCGGGCGGGTGCCGCTGCTCCTGCTCGACACCGACGTGGAGGACAACCCCGGACCGCTGCGCGAGGTCACCGACCGGCTGTACGGCGGCACCTCCGAGCACCGCCTCCAGCAGGAGCTCCTGCTCGGCATCGGCGGCGTCCGCGCCCTGCGCGCCTTCTCGCGCATCACCGGCGCCGAGGAGCCGGAGGTGTTCCACACCAACGAGGGCCACGCCGGCTTCCTCGGGCTCGAGCGGATCCGCGAGCTCACCGTCGCCGAGGGCGGTCCCGGGCTCGACTTCGACACCGCCCTCGAGGTCACCCGCGCCGGCACGGTGTTCACCACGCACACGCCGGTCCCGGCGGGGATCGACCGGTTCGCCCGCGACCTGATCGAGCAGTACTTCGGCTCGCAGAGCCCGGTCGCCGGGGTGCCCACCGACCGGATCCTGAGCCTCGGTGCGGAGGACTTCGAGCGGCGGCGACAGCGGCGTGTTCAACATGGCCGTCATGGGCTTCCGCCTGTCCCAGCGCGCCAACGGCGTCTCGCTGCTCCACGGCGAGGTCAGCCGCGGGATGTTCAACGGGCTCTGGCCGGCCTTCGACGAGGCCGAGGTGCCGATCACCTCGATCACCAACGGCGTGCACGCCCCCACCTGGGTGGGTCGCGAGGTCTTCGAGCTGGCGAACAAGCTCGGCGCCGACACCGACAACGACGACCCGGACCTCTGGGAGGTCGTCGACAAGATCCCGGCGACCGACCTGTGGGCGACCAAGCGCGAGCTGCGTGCCAAGTTCGTCGACGACGTCCGCGTCCGGCTGCGCAAGTCCTGGCTCAAGCGTGGTGCGGCCTCGGCCGAGCTCGGCTGGATCGACTCCGCCCTCGACCCCGACGTGCTGACCATCGGGTTCGCGCGCCGGGTGCCGTCGTACAAGCGACTGACGCTGATGCTGCGTGACCCCGAGCGGCTCAAGCGGCTGCTGCTCGACCCCGAGCGTCCGGTGCAGCTGGTGATCGCCGGCAAGGCGCACCCTGCCGACGACGGCGGCAAGCAGCTGATCCAGGAGATCGTGCGGTTCGCCGACGACCCCGAGGTGCGGCACCGCATCGTGTTCCTGCCCAACTACGACATCGCGATGGCGCAGCCGCTCTACCCCGGCTGTGACGTGTGGCTGAACAACCCGCTGCGTCCCTACGAGGCGTGCGGCACCTCCGGCATGAAGGCGGCGCTCAACGGTGGGCTGAACCTCTCGATCCTCGACGGCTGGTGGGACGAGTGGTACGACGGCAACAACGGCTGGGCGATCCCGTCGGCCGACGGTGTCGAGTCCACCGATGTCCGTGACGACATCGAGGCCCGCGCGCTCTACGACCTCATCGAGAGGGACGTGGCGCCGCGGTTCTACGACGTGGACGGCGAGGGTGTGCCGATCCGGTGGATCGAGATGGTCCGGCACACGTTGAAGTCGCTCGGCCCCAAGGTGCTCTCGACCCGGATGCTCCGCGAGTACGTCGAGAAGCTCTACGCGCCCGCAGCCGTGTCCTCGCGGTGGATGAACGAGTCCTACCAGGGTGCCGCCGAGCTCGCTTCGTGGAAGTCGAAGGTGAAGACCGGCTGGTCCGACGTACACATCGACCACGTGGAGACCGAGGGTCTCTCCGACAGCCCCGAGATCGGCGGCGGCATGGACCTGCGCGTCTTCGCCTCCCTCGGCGGTCTTTCTCCGGAGGACGTCGACGTCCAGGTCGTGCACGGCCGGGTCAAGGGCGAGGACCGGCTCGTCGACACCGCGGTCTCGTCACTGGACCTCGGTGAGACCTACGAGGGTGGCCGGCACCGGTTCGACGGCCACGTCGAGCTCACCCGCGCCGGGTCCTTCGGCTACACCGTCCGGATCCTGCCCCAAGCACGACGCACTCGCCACCTCCGCCGAGCTGGGCCTGGTCACGCTGGCGTAGGGCTGCAGGTTTCCCCGGTTAGCCGGGGACCCCTGACGTTCTACGGCGAAGCATTGCCCCAGAACGTCAGGCATTGCCGTAGAACCCCGTCCGGTTTGTCCATGGCGCCCGACCCGGCGACGTACGGGCTGACAGGCTCAGGTTTCCCAGCTTCCCGTACGAAACTCGCACTTCCCGTGCTTTGCAACGCACGGGAAGTGATGGTTTCCCACGGGACCGTGGGAAACAGCCAAGCCGCCTCAGGTCTGCTCGAGCAGCACCAGGCTGCGCGGGGCGAGGTTGATCGAGCCACCCGCCTCGACCGCCAGCCCCACGGGGTTGCTGCGCGTCGGTGGAGAGTACGACGGCGCCGCGCTGGACCCACTTGTTCGGCGGAAGCGTCACCTTGCACTCGTCGGGGGAGCCGTTGAGCCACAGCATGAAGCTGCTGTCGTGCTGCTGCTCGCCACGCGGGCCGGGTGAGCGCAGCGGGTCGCCGGAGACGAACATGCCGATCACGTGGTGGTGCACGTCCTGCCAGTCGTCACCGGTCATCTCGCGCCCGCTCGGGTGGATCCAGGCCAGGTCCTTGGGGCCCCCGACGATCGTCGGCCGTCCCTCGAACCAGTGCCGCTGCCGCAGCGCCGGGTGCTCGCGCCGGATCTGCAGCGCCTTGCGGGTGACCTCGTAGATGTCCAGCCACGCGTCGTCGGGACGCCAGTCCACCCACGAGATCTCGTTGTCCTGCGAGTAGGGGTTGTTGTTGCCGCGCTGCGTCCGCCCACGCTCGTCGCCGGCGGTGATCATCGGGACGCCGTTGGACAGGCACAGGGTCGCGATCAGGTTCGCCGCCTGCCGGTGCCGCAGCGCGAGCACGCCCTCGTCGTCGGTCTCGCCCTCGACCCCGCAGTTCCACGAGCGGTTGTGGTTCGAGCCGTCCCGGTTGTTCTCGCCGTTGGCCTCGTTGTGCTTCTCGTCGTACGACACCAGGTCGCGCAGGGTGAACCCGTCGTGGGCGGTGATGAAGTTGATCGAGGCGTACGGCGAGCGCCCGTCGTCGAGGTAGAGGTCCGAGGAGCCCGCCAGCCGGGTCGCGACCGTCCGCACTCCGTCGCTCGCCGAGCGCCAGAAGTCGCGCATCGTGTCGCGGTACTGGTCGTTCCACTCCACCCAAGGCGGCGGGAACTCGCCGACGCGGTAGCCGTTCCTCGAGGCGTCCCACGGCTCGGCGATCAGCTTCACGTGCCGCAGCACCGGGTCCTGGCCGATCGTGGTCAGCAGGTGCCCGCCCATGTCGACCTCCTGGCCGGTCCGGGTCAGCGCCGACATCAGGTCGAAGCGGAACCCGTCGACATGCATCTCGGTCACCCAGTAGCGCAGCGAGTCGAGGATCAGCCGTAGCGCGGTCGGGTTCCCGGTGTCCACGGTGTTCCCGCACCCGGTGATGTCCCAGTAGGTGTCGTCATAGCCGTCGGGCTTCGCCTTGGGGTCCGGGGGCATCCGACGGTAGAACCCGCGGTCGTCCAGCCCCCGGAAGCTCAGCGTGGGTCCGGTCGCACCCGCTTCGGCGGTGTGGTTGTAGACGACGTCGAGGATCACCTCGATGCCGGCCTGATGGAGGTTCTTGACCATCTGCCGGAACTCGGTGACCTGCTCGCCACGGTCGCCCGAGGAGGAGTACGCCGAGTGCGGCGCGAAGTACCCGATCGAGTTGTAGCCCCAGTAGTTGCTCAGGCCGTGCTCGGAGAGGTGCGCCTCGGAGACGAACTCGTGGATCGGCAGCAGCTCCACCGCCGTCACTCCGAGGTCGTGCAGGTAGTCGATCACCGCGGGATGGCCCAGGCCGGCGTACGTTCCCCTGAGCTCCTCGGGGATCCGGTCGTGCAGCTTCGTGAACCCCTTGACGTGCAGCTCGTAGATGACGGTGTCGCGCCACCGTCGCTGCATCGGTCTTTCGCCGCCCCAGTCGAACTCGTCGTGGACCACGACCCCCTTGGCGACGTACGGCGCGGAGTCGCGCTCGTCGCGGACGTCGGCCTGGTCCTCGCCGCCGTCGGTGCGCACGTGCCCGAAGACCGCTGGCTCGGTGCGGAACCTGCCGCTCACAGCGCGGGCATAGGGGTCGAGCAACAGCTTGTTGGCGTTGAACCGCAGCCCTTGGTGCGGGTCCCACGGTCCGTCGGCACGGAACCCGTAGAGCTGGCCGCGCAGGGATGCCGGGCAGCGCGCCGTGCCAGATGCCGAGGGTGCGCTCGGTCAGCTCGTGCCGCACCTCGTTGCCGTCGGTGTCGAACAGGCACACCCACAGTGCCGTCGCGGCGGGGGAGTAGACGGCGAAGTTCGTGGACTCCTCGCTCCAGGTCGCACCGAGTGGCCAGCTGCGCCCGGGCCAGACATCGATCCGCTCGCCGGTCGACGACCAAGTCCCAGGGCTCACCGGGCGATTATTGCCTGACGGCGAGACGCGCGGTGCTGTTACGGCACCAGGTAGTCGCTGTCGCGCGCGTCGGTGACCGCCATGTGGCCAGGAGCGTGACCGATCGCGAAGTCGGGCCGGGACGCCATCACGGCTGCCTGCGGGGTGACGCCGCACGCCCAGAACACCGGCACCTCGCCCTCCCGGACCTCGACCGGATCGCCGAAGTCGGGTGCATCCAGGTCGATGATGCCGATAGCCGCTGGGTCGCCCACGTGCACCGGGGCGCCGTGCACCGAGGGATAGCGGGAGGTCACCCGCACCGCCGCAGGAACCAGGCCGGGTGGCACCGGCCGCATGGACACCACCAGGGGTCCGCCCAGGGAACCGGCCCCCCGGGTCGGCACCGAGGTGCGGTACATCGGCACGTTGGTCGCCGACTCGATGTGCCGGACCGGGACGCCGGCATCGAGGAGCGCCTCCTCGAAGGTGAAGCTGCAGCCGATCAGGAACGCCACGAGGTCCTCGCGCCAGTGGTCGCTCGCATCGGTCACCTCGGCGACCAGCTCGCCGCGCTCGTAGATCCGGTACGCCGGCAGGTCCGTGCGCAGGTCGCCCTGGAACAGCGCGCTCGACACCTCGCCCACCTCGCCGACGTCGAGCACCGGGCAGGCCTGCGGGTTGCGCTGCGCGAACAGCAGCACGTCGTAGGCGAGCTCCGCAGGTACGGCGATCAGGTTGGCCTGCGTCCAGCCCGCACACCAGCCGGCCGTGGGCACCTGCAGGCCGGCGCGGAACAGCTCACGGGCCTCCTTGGGAGCCAGGGCCCGTCGCTGGTCCGCGTCCGGATTCACCTCAGGGTTCACGCCCGGGGTCACTAGAACAGCTCTCCCAGGCCGGTCAGGGACTTGTAGCCGATGTAGATGGTGAGCACCCACGCCGCGCTGCCGATCAGCACCAGCCAGAGCGGGTAGCGATACCCGTCGATCAGGTCACGCCGTCGCCAGGCGACCCAGAGCAGCAGACCCAGTCCGACCGGCAGGATCAGGCCGTTGAAGGCGCCGGCGAAGATCAGCAGCCTGACCGGCTCGGTCCCCAGGATCAGGAAAATGGCGGTCGAGACGACGATGAAGCCGACCACCACCCAGCGCTCGTACGTGGTGACCCAAGCGCCGAAGACCTTCAGGAACGACGTCGAGGTGTACGACGCCCCGATGACCGACGTGATCGCGGCGCTCCAGATCACGACGCCGAAGACGATCTTCCCGGTCTCGCCGAGCGCTGCGCTGAACGCAGAGGCGGTCGGGTTTCCTTCGTCGATGTTGGCCCCTGACGTGACGACGCCGAGCACGGCGAGGAACAGCATCACTCTCATCACGGCGGTGATCAGGACGCCGAGCACGGATGCCCGGGTGATCTCGCCGACGTTCTCGACGCCGCGGACTCCGTTGTCGACCATCCGGTGCGCACCGGCGTACACGATGTAGCCGCCGACCGTCCCACCGATCAACGTGGTGATGGCCAGGAAGTTGGCGTCGAGGTTCCCGATGTTGACGGACTCGATCAGCGCGTCCCCCACGGGCGGCGAGCTGCTGAATGCGACGTACGTCGTCAGCGCCAGCATCACGACGCCGAGGACTACCACGACGCGGTCCATTGCCACGCCGGCGCGACGAACCAGGAAGACTGCGATCGCGAAGGCGGCCGAGATGGCCCCACCGATCCGGACGTCGAGGCCGAACAGCGCCTCGAGTCCCAGCGACGTGCCGGCGACGTTGCCGATGTTGAACACGAGACCGCCGAAGACGTCCAGCGCCGCGAGCAGGAAGCCTGCGCCTGGCAGCACCGAGTTCGCCAGGTCCTGTGCACGCCGTCCGGAGATCCCGATGATCCGCCAGATGTTCAGCTGGATCGCGATGTCGATGAGGATCGACACCAGGATCGCGAACGCGAAGGCCGCGCCCAGGGCGACGGTGAACGTCGTGGTCTGGGTCAGGAACCCCGGGCCGATGGCCGAGGTGGCCATCAGGAACATCGCCCCGAGGAAGCCCGCTCGGCCGGCGTGCTTGAGGGCTACCGACTCGGCGGGAGCTCCGGCCGCCTTCCCGGAGGCCGGCTCGTTCGACTCTGGACGTGAGGGGCCCGAGGTGGAAGACATCACCACACCGTAGGAACTCTCGCCGGGGTTGGTCCATAGTTCTTCCCAGATCAGCCGCTGCGCCCCGGCGAGTGCAGGGCTAGGCTCCCGATGGTCCGGTGCCTGCGGCACGCGGCGTGGGAAGTCCATCGAGAAGACCAGGAGCAGTCATGGGTGAGTTCGTCCGTCTCGAGGTCGCCGACGGGGTGGGCACCATCCGCCTCGACCGGCCCAAGATGAACGCCCTCGACGCGCAGATGCAGGAGGAGATCCGCGCTGTCGCCGACGAGGCGGCGGACCGAGACGACGTCAAGGCGGTGGTCATCTACGGCGGCGAACGGGTGTTCGCAGCCGGTGCCGACGTCAAGGAGATGGCGGCGATGTCGCACACCGACATGGTCAAGCGCTCCCACAAGCTGACCAGCGCCTTCACCGCCGTGGCGCGGATCCCCAAGCCCGTCGTCGCCGCGGTCACCGGCTACGCGCTGGGTGGCGGCTGCGAGCTCGCCCTGTGTGCCGACATCCGGGTCGCCGCCGACGACGCGACCCTCGGTCAGCCGGAGGTCCTGCTCGGCATCATCCCGGGCGCCGGTGGCACCCAGCGGCTCAGTCGCCTCGTCGGACCCAGCCGCGCCAAGGACATCATCTTCACCGGCCGTTTCGTGAAGGCCGAGGAGGCATTGCGCATCGGCCTGGTCGACAAGGTCGTTCCCGCCGACCAGGTCTACGACGAGGCGATGAAGTGGGCCGCGCAGTTCGCGAAGGCGGCGACGTACGCCGTCCGCGCGGCCAAGGAGTCCATCGACCGGGGCCTCGAGGTCGACCTCGAGACCGGTCTGGAGATCGAGCGCCAGCAGTTCGCTGCGCTGTTTGCCACGCAAGACCGTAGCGTCGGCATGGACTCGTTCGTTGAGAATGGGCCAGGCAAGGCCAGCTTCGAGGGGCGTTGATCACTCGGCCAGATCTCGTCCGCCCATCAGATTGACCCGAAAGACCGAGCACAGGGAGTCAACGTGTCGCCGAAAGTCACCACCGACGAATCCAAGGGAAGCGGCAAGAACCGCTACAACGTCGCCCAGACCAAGGTCAGGCAGCAGGCCGCCCGGGCGGTGCGCATCCTGTTCACCGCGCTGGCCGTGATCCTCGCGCTCGGCGCGATCCTCGTGGTGCTGCGAGGCAGCATCAACGAGCAGAACGCGATCGTGCAGTTCATCACCGACGTCGCGGACGCTGTCTCAGGACCGTTCAGCCTCAACAACGGCATCTTCGACTTCTCCGGTAAGAACGCGGTCGCCAAGAACGCCCTGGCCAACTGGGGCATCGCAGCGATCGTCTACCTGGTCATCGGGCGGGTTCTCAGCAACGCGATCGCCCCCAAGAGCAGTAAGTGACCTGTGATCGAACCCACCTGCTCCCACTGTTTCTGACCACCCGACTCGGCGGTAACCTGCACGCGAGGTGCTCACGAACGTGCGCCCGCTTCGCGGGGCGCAGCCTCATCCGTCTCTAGTTCAGGAGGGGCCCGCCAAGGGCCGAATCGACCATGAACATTGTCGTCTGTGTGAAGTACGTCCCCGACGCGACTGCCGACCGGCACTTCGAGTCCGACAACACCGTGGACCGCGTCGGTGTCCCCGGCCTGCTCTCCGAGCTCGACGAGTACGCCGTCGAGCAGGCCCTGCAGCTCAAGGAGAAGCGTGACGACGAGGAGGTCGAGGTGACCGCCCTCACGGTCGGTCCCGAGGAAGCCTCCGAGGCCATCAAGAAGGCCCTGCAGATGGGTGCCGACAAGGGCGTGCACGTGGTCGACGACGCGATCGCCGGCTCCGACTACCTGGCCACGTCGCAGGTGCTCGCAGCGGCGGTCGAGAAGATCGGCGATGTCGACGTGGTGATGTGCGGGATGGCCTCGACCGACGCGACGGGCAGCGTCATCCCGGCGATGCTCGCCGAGCGCCTCGACCTCCCGCAGGTCACGCTGGGCTCGGTCATCGAGAGCCAGGGCAAGGACTTCCGGATCAAGCGCGACGGCGACACCTCGACCGAGGTGATCGGTGCGAGCGCGCCCCTGGTGCTGTCGGTGACCGACCAGTCCGGCGAGGCCCGCTACCCCTCCTTCAAGGGCATCATGGCTGCGAAGAAGAAGCCCCTGGAGACCTGGTCGCTCGGCGACCTCGGTGTCGACGCCGGCGACGTGGGTCTCGACGCCGCCTGGACCGCAGTCGAGGACACCGAGGAGCGACCCCCGCGCACGCAGGGCGAGGTCGTCACGGACGAGGACGGCTCGGGCGCCAAGTCCCTGGTCGAGTTCCTCGCGTCCAAGAAGTTCATCTGACCACCGTCTGCCCCGGTCTCAACGTTCAGCTGACCACAGGAGTCTGAAAAGCAATGTCTGAAGTTCTGGTTCTCATCGACCACGTCGACGGCAAGGTCCGCAAGCCCACCTACGAGCTGCTCACCATCGCCAAGCGCCTCGGGGAGCCCTCCGCCGTGTTCATCGGCGCAAGTGACAAGGCCGACGGCGCCGTCGACTCGGTGAAGAAGTACGGCGCCGAGAAGGTCTACGTCGTCGACGACGCCGAGATCAAGGGCTACCTCGTGGCCCCCAAGGCCGAGACCCTGCAGCAGCTGGCCGAGAAGGCCGACCCGGCCGCGATCCTGATCCCCTCGAACGGTGAGGGCAAGGAGATCGCAGCCCGGCTGGCGATCAAGCTCGGCTCGGGCCTGATCACCGACGCCGTGGACGTGCAGGAGGGCCCGGTCACGACGCAGTCGGTGTTCGCCGGCAGCTACACCGTGAAGTCCAAGTTCACCAAGGGCACCCCGATCATCACGGTCAAGCCCAACTCTGCGGCTCCCGAGGAGTCCGAGGGTGCGGCGGCCAAGGAGGAGTTCAGCGCGACGATCTCCGACTCCGCCAAGAAGGCCAAGATCGTGGCAGCGCAGCCGCGTGCCACCACCGGACGCCCCGAGCTCACCGAGGCGGCCATCGTCGTCGCGGGCGGTCGCGGGACCGGCGGCAACTTCGACGAGGTCGACAACTTCGCCGACTCGCTGGGTGCCGCTGTCGGCGCCTCCCGTGCGGCTGTCGACTCCGGCTGGAAGCCGCACGCGTTCCAGATCGGCCAGACCGGCAAGGTCGTCTCCCCGCAGCTCTACATCGCAAACGGCATCTCCGGTGCGATCCAGCACCGCGCCGGCATGCAGACCTCCAAGACGATCGTGGCCGTGAACAAGGACGAAGAGGCCCCGATCTTCGAGCTGGTCGACTTCGGCGTGGTCGGTGACCTGCACACGGTGCTGCCCGCGGCGACCGAAGAGATCACCAAGCGCAAGGGCTGAGCCCGCTCAGCTGAACGCCCGTCGGAGCAGGCGAACGCCCTCTGTCTCGTCGATTCCAAGTGCCTTCAGCTGCTCGGCGTACGCATGCGCGGCCTCGCGGGCGGCACGGTCGACCCCGCCGCCGGTGACCACGCTGCCGGCACGGCCCCGGGTCTCGATCACGCCGAGTGCCTCGAGCTCCCGGTAGGCGCGGGCAACGGTGTTGGCCGCGAGGCCCAGGTCGCCGGCCAGGCGGCGTACGGTCGGCAGCTTGGTGCCGGGTGCCAGCTCGCCCGCCGCCACCTGCGCACGGACCTGCTCGCGCACCTGTTCGTACGGCGCCTCGGGGGCGTTCGAGTCGATGTTGATCATCGTTGCTCCTCTCGTCTGCCTGGACCGGGCACCGCGTAGGCTTTGCAGGCGATGACCGTCTATCTCGACCACGCGGCGACCACGCCGATTCTCCCCGAAGCTGCCGCCGCGATGACCGCGCAGCTCGGCCGGGTCGGCAATGCCTCATCTCTACACGCCTCCGGCCGCGATGCCCGGCGTGTGGTCGAGGAGTCGCGGGAGACGATCGCCAGGGCACTGAGCTGCCGGCCGGGCGAGGTGGTGTTCACCTCGGGTGGCACCGAGGCGGACAACCTCGCCATCAAGGGACTGTTCTGGGCGCGCCGGTCCGAGGACCCGCGCCGCGTGCGCATCCTCAGCACGCCCATCGAGCACCATGCCGTGCTCGACCCGCTGATGTGGCTGGCCAGTGAGGGCGCCAAGGTCGAGCTCGTCGACGTGGACCGTCTCGGCCGACTCGACGTCGAGGCCTTCCGGGCGGCCGTCGAGTCCGACCCCGCGAGCGTCGCCCTGGTCACCGTGATGTGGGCCAACAACGAGGTCGGCACGGTGCAGCCGGTCAGTGAGATCGTCGAGATCGCCCACGCCCACGGCATCCCGGTGCACACCGATGCCGTGCAGGCGCTCGGGCAGCTGCCCCTCGACTTCGCCGGCTCGGGCGTCGACGCGATGACGGTGACCGGGCACAAGATCGGCGGGCCCTACGGGGTCGGTGCCCTCGTCGTACGACGTGAGCTGCAGCCGACAGCGCTGCTGCACGGTGGTGGCCAGGAGCGCGACATCCGCTCCGGCACGATCGACCCGCCGGCGATCGCGGGGTTCGCGGTGGCCTGCGAGACGGCGGTGGCACGGCAGCCCGAGTTCGCCGATCGGCTCGCCGGGCTGCGCGATGCGCTCGTCGCCGGCGTACGTCGCGAGGTGCCGGATGCGATCTACAACGGCGACCCGGAGTCCGGCCTCGAGCACCGGCTGCCGGCCAACGCGCACCTCGCCTTCCCCGGCTGCGAGGGGGACTCGTTGCTGATGCTGCTCGACGCGCGCGGCATCGAGTGCTCGACCGGGTCGGCGTGCGACGCCGGCGTTCCCCAGGCTTCCCACGTCCTGATGGCGATGGGGTCCTCGGAGGAGTTCGCCCGCGCCTCGCTGCGGTTCTCCCTCGGGCACACCTCGACGCAGGCGGACGTGGACGCACTCGTCGAGGCGATCGGGCCGGTCGTAGAGCGCGCCCGCAACGCGGCGAGGCCTGGCAGTTAAGGCCGTGTCTCCCCATCCCATGTCCTGCTGCGCGGCGCCCCAGGGGCACCTCGCTGCGTTGTCGTCAGTCGTCGATGCTGGCGCATCGCCTCCCTCCTCCGCCTTGCGATGCACTCCCTGGGACGTCGCTCGCGACGGACGAGGATGGGGAGGCACGACCTGATGCGCGTTCTCGCAGCGATGTCGGGCGGCGTGGACTCGGCAGTGGCCGCAGCACGCGCCGCCGAGCAGGGGCACGACGTCACCGGCATCCACCTGGCCCTCTCGCGCAACCCGAAGTCCTACCGCACCGGTGCGCGTGGCTGCTGCACGATCGAGGACGCCAACGACGCGCGACGTGCCGCCGACGTCATCGGGATCCCGTTCTACGTCTGGGACATGAGTGAGCGTTTCCACGAGGACGTCGTCGAGGACTTCCTGGGGGAGTACGCCGAGGGCCGCACCCCCAACCCTTGCCTGCGCTGCAACGAGAAGATCAAGTTCGCCGCCGTGCTCGACCGGGCGATCGCGCTCGGCTTCGACGCGGTGGTCACCGGCCACTACGCGCAGCTGCACACCGGCCCGGACGGGCTGATCGAGATGCACCGGGCCGAGGACATGTCCAAGGACCAGTCCTACGTCCTCGGCGTCCTCACCCAGGACCAGCTCGCGCACTCGATGTTCCCGCTGGGGGACACCCCGAAGCGGGTGATCCGCGAGGAGGCCGATCGGCGTGGCCTGGCCGTCGCGGACAAGCCGGACAGCCACGACATCTGCTTCATCAGCGACGGCGACACCGGGGGCTGGCTCTCGGAGAAGCTGCAGGACGTCAACCGTGGCGGGGACATCGTCGACGCGGATGGTGAGGTGCTCGGCGAGCACGAGGGCAGCTGGCGCTACACGATCGGCCAGCGCAAGGGGCTCGGCATCGGACGGCCCGCAGCGGACGGACGACCGCGCTACGTGCTGGACATCGAGCCGGTCTCGGGCACGGTCACCGTCGGCCCTCGCTCGGCGCTGACGGTCGAGGGCCTCGAGGCGATCCGGCCCCGCTGGTGCGGCACGGCTCCCGCGTCCGGCGTACCCCTGGAGTGCACGGTGCAGCTGCGCGCCCACGGTGAGGAGCACCGGGCCGTGGTGACCGCCGACGGGGAATCCGTGACCGTCGACCTGCTCGACCCGGCCCAGGGGATCGCTCCCGGCCAGGCCGTCGTTGTGTACGACGGCTCCCGCGTCGTCGGCTCCGCCACGATCTCCCGCACCCTGCAGGCCACCGGGGCCACCCAGGGAACCACCGCGTGAGCGCAGCCACCGGTATCGGCTCGATGCCCGGTGAGGACTTCGGCGCCGCCGTGCGCCTGGTTGTCGACGAGCTGCCGGACCTGCCCCACCTACCCGAGCTGCCGGACCGCGGGACGATCGCCGGCCTGACCGGTCGCGGGGTCGCCGTCATCGGCGAGCTCGGGTTCGACCTCCAGCCTGCCGGCTGGCGGCTCACCGACTCCCCGGGTGTCGACCACCGGCGGGCGAAGTCCCTGCTGGCCCAGGACCTCGACGCGCTCGAGGAGGAGCTGCAGGACTACCGGGGTCAGCTCAAGGTCCAGGTCGCCGGACCATGGACGCTCGCCTCGACGATCGAGAAGCCCCGCGGCGACAAGGTGCTCTCCGACCAGGGCGCCCGCCGTGAGCTGGCGCAGGCACTCGCCGAGGGGGTCCGCCTCCACCTCGCGGACGTGCAGCGCCGGGTGCCCGGCGCCTCACTCGTTCTCCAGCTCGACGAGCCGGCACTGCCGTTCGTCCTCGCCGGCCAGGTGCCCACCGCCTCAGGGTTCAACCGGCACCGCTCCGTCACACCGCCCCTGGCGCAGGACTCGCTGGAATGGGTCCTCGACGCAGCAGGGGAGGCGACCACCGTCGTGCACTGCTGCGCCGCTGACGTGCCCATCGCACTGCTGCGTCGGTCCGGCGCGGGGGGAGTCTCCGTGGACATGGCGGTGCTCGGCGCGGGTGCCTACGAGGAGCTGGCGACGGCGCTGGACGAGGGTGCCCGGGTGTTCCTCGGCGTGGTGCCGTCGACCGGCACCTCCGCTCCGACGACCAAGGGCGCGCTGGAACGCTCCCTGCGACTGCTGGACATGCTCGGCTTCGACCCCGAAGAGGTCTCCGACCAGCTGGTGCTCACGCCTGCTTGTGGGCTGGCCGGTGCTGGCGCGTCGTACGCCAAGGAAGCGTTGCGCGCCGTACGCACGGCAGCCGCCGAGCTGGGCTGAACCCGCGTGGGTTGCCGCGTCATGGGTACGAGACAGGTAACCGACGTGAAGGAGAGAGACATGACCGACCTGAACGGCAAGAGGATCGCGATCATCGCCACCGACTTCTTCGAGGAGGCCGAGCTGCTCACGCCGCGCGACGAGCTCGCGAAGGCCGGCGCCGAGGTGAAGGTGTACTCCTCGAGCACCGACCGGATCCAGGCAGTCGAGGGTGACACCAACCCGACGCAGAAGGTCGACGTGGACGGCACGTTCGGCGACCTCGACGTTTCCACTGTCGACGCCGTGGTGGTCCCCGGAGGCACGATCAACTCCGACACCATCCGGCTCGACGAGGACGCGCAGAGCATCGTCAAGCAGGCCAACGAGGCGGACAAGGTCCTCGCCGTCATCTGCCACGGCCCGTGGCTGCTCGTCAACGCGGGGCTGGTCGAGGGCAAGAGGATGACGAGCTACGAGAGCGTGGCTCTCGACCTGAAGAACGCGGGTGCCAACTGGGTGGACGAGGAGGTCGTCGTGGACGGCAACCTGATCACCAGCCGCAACCCGGGCGACCTGCCGGCGTTCGTCGAGGCAATCAGCGAGGCACTCTCCGGCTGATCATTCCGACTGGGGCGCCGGCTCACCATCCGGGACCACCGACTGCCCGTCGGTGGGCTCCGGGGTGGCCGGCGCCGAGGTCTCCGGAACCTGTGGCTCCTCGTCCTGCTGCCCGGAGTTCGGGTCAGGTGCACGTTTGTCGTTCTGGTCCTGGTTGTCGGAGCCGGGGCTGGTCTCGTCGGAGGGACCGGTGTCCTTCTGTGACCTGTCCGACCCGGTGACGTTTCCCACCGTGGTGCCCTGGGAGTCACTGCCCCCGGTGACCGAGGAGATCGGCTTCCCAGCGATCGCTTCCACGACGGTGATCCCGGCGAGGGCGAGCACCGTGACGGTCAGGCTCGCCAGGAGGACCTTGCCCCAGGAGATCGAGCGACGCCACGAGTCCTCGTCCGGGTCCGGCTCCTCCGGCTGCTGACCGTCCGGGTCCTGGTCCGGGTCCTGGTCCTGGTCCTGTTCCTGGCCGTCCGGGCCCTGTTCCGCGGTACTTGCCGCGGCACGCTCCTTGATCGTGCGCAGCGGTCCCTGGGCCACGGTGCGCGGGAGCGGCCCGCTCTCGAGCGCAGCCTGGCGCACCTGGGCCGCGGTCTTCCGTACGGCGACCGTGGTTCGCCGGAGCGACCAGGTGTAGATCGCGGAGCCGATCGTGGCGACCAAGCTCGCGACTGCGGCGCCGATCACGGTGCCGGTCACACCCATGGTGGACGCGAGCACGGCGCCGGTGACGGCTGCAAGGACGCTGCCGACCACCTGCGCAGTGGACAGTCCGAGCGTGCGTTCGTCTTTCTCGGGTTCCATGTTTCCTGTCGGTCGAGGTGGCAATTTCGTACGACGGGGCCAGTGTCCCAGCGGGATCAACTCGTTGCCGTGAGGTGGCCCACCTTGCCCCAGCTGGGGATCTTCAGTCGACGGGGGTGGGCACCGGGTGTCGGCCGAACTGCGGGACCAGCGCCAGGATCCCCGCGACCGGCAGAGCGGCCAGCAACAGCAGGGCGATGGGCATGCCGAGCACGTCGCCGAGACCACCGACCACCGCTGAGCCGACGCTGCCGCCGACCAGGAAGAACAGGGTGGCGATCCCGAGTGCGACTCCCCGGACGTCCTCTTCGACCGCGCTGCCCACGGCCTCCATCAGGGCCGGCTGGCCGAGCCCGAAGGCCACGGTCACGCCGACCACGGCGGCCACCAGCAGCCAGGCGGACCCGGCGTACGCGCCCAGGGCCGAGACCAGCAGTGACACGGTCGCGATCGAGGCCGCCAGCCCCAACGCCCGGGTCGGGCCGATCCGGGTGAGCAGCGGACCCGCGAACCGGGGACCCGCCAGCGCGGCCACCGCACTGGGCAGGAGGGCGACGCCGACCTGCCAGGGCTCCCATCCGTGAGCGACCAGGACAGCCGGCACGGCGATCAGCAGGGCGAACCACGCAGCGGGTACGGCTGCAGCGGCGAGTGCACTGCGTACGACGGCAGGGTTGCGAATCACCGCGACCGGCAGGAAGCCGTTCGGGCGGCGGCGTACCCAGAGCGCGACGGCAGGTACGCCGAGCACCGCGAGCACCGCGCCGACGACGGCCACGGTCAGACCGGTCGACGGGGACTGCACGAACAGCACCACCCCGGCGGCGGTGCCAGCGACGAGCACTGCGCCGATCAGGTCGAGCCGGGCGCCGCTGCCCTCGGTCGGCACCGAGCGCCAGAGCAGGGGCAGCAGCAGGGCGCCGAGCATCGGTAGGGCGATCACCGCGCGCCAGTCGAGCAGGCCCTCGATGGCACCACCGGCCAGCGGCCCGATGCAGCTCACCGCGGCAGCGAAGCCGGCGACCCGGCCGAGCGCCATCCCCCGGACGGACCCGGAGTAACGGGCGCTGATGATGGCCACGCCCAGCGTGGGCACGGCCGCGGCTCCGGCGCCCTGGACGATGCGGGCGGCGAGCAGGATCCCGAAGCTGGGCGCCAGCGCTCCCGCCAGCGCCCCGAGGGTCATCATGCTGACGCCGATCAGGAGGGGCAGGCGCACGCCGACCAGGTCGGAGACCCGGCCGTAGACCGCGGTGGCGACGGCCAGCATCAGGGCGTAGAGGCTGATCGCCCAGGCGCTCACGCCGGTGCTGACCCCGAAGTCAGTTGCCATCACCGGCAGGGCGATCGCAGCCGAGGAGCTGCCCAGTCCGGTCAGCCCGAAGAGGACGCCCACGAGGAGAGAGACCCGGCGGGCGTCGGCGGAGGTAGCGGCCGCGGAGGTGGTTGAAGACATTGCATGCGTCAACCATCCGGGGCGACGAGTCATTCCAGCGCGGCTGTGCGATCCAACACGGACAGCGAGGACCGCAGCGCGAACCTGTTCCACTCTGCGGTCCTCCGCAGCATGTAGTGGCCTGACCTGCCGAGGTCGACGTACTCCGAAGAGGCGGCGACGCCGCGCGCCTGGTCGACGAAGGCCCTGGTCATCGCCGGCGAGGTGATCCGGTCGCGTCGGCCATGTCCGGCGACGAGGTGCCGACCTGCGAGATGACGGACCGGGTCGGTCCGCTCCAGCCATGGGGCCAGGGCGACGACGCCGACGACACTCGGGTGGTCAGCGACGTGTACGGCGGTGCGCGCGCCCATCGAGTGCCCCAGCATGACCACGGGCACCCCGGGGTGCTCCTCGGCGCACTGGTCGAGTGCCCACCGCGCATCCGGGACAGGAGACGGCTCGCCGGCTCCTGGCTGGCTTCCGGCGTTCCAACCGCGGACACCGAAGCGCAGCAACCACACGGCGAACCCCTCGCTCAGCACATGCGGGGCGAGCACGTCGCGCATGGCCGTCGTACGCCGCAGCGAGAGGCTCTTGCCGGTGACCGGCTGGCGCCCCGTCTTGGCACCACCGTGCAGCATCAGCACGATGCCGCGGGTGCTTCCGTGCGTGCTTCCGGGCGGGTCCTTGCGGATGAGGGCGGGTGCGGGCATGCGTGACTCCGTTTCGTGTCTCGTCCCGTGGTTCGGAGCCGCGGGACGACCGGATGGGTGGCTGGGGCTGGCGTTGCGTCGTAGCCAGACATGCGAATGTGTCGCCAAGGGTCGTGGGGGCGTTCACTCGTCCCTGGCGCGACATTCGCATGTTCGGCTACGCGTCGACCCTCGCTGCCACAGCATCGAGGTCTTCCTCGCAGTCAGACATGCGAATGTGTCGCGAGGGGTCATGCGGGCGTTCATTGGCCACTGGCGCGACATTCGCATGTACGGCTACGCCCTGCCGCTCGCCAGGCTCGGCGGACACCCATGCGCCGCTCCTCGCTGTCGGTGGGACACGGCAAGATGTACCCGTGAGCGAGCAGGAGACAGCCAGCGACAACACCGCCGTGCAGGATCCCGTGGCCGAGCTGCGTCAGGAGCACCGCTCGATCGCCGAGCAGGTCGAGGACGCCCGCTGGCGCTACTACGTCAAGGACGACCCGACCCTCTCCGACGCTGAGTTCGACCGGCTGATGCGCCGTCTCGAGGAGCTCGAGGAGGAGGTCCCGGACCTCCGCACGCCGGACTCGCCGACCCAGAAGGTCGGGGGCGCCGTCTCGACGGAGTTCACCGCGGTCGACCACCTCGAGCGGATGGAGAGCCTCGACAACGCCTTCTCCTACGAGGAGCTCGAGACGTGGTCCGCCCGGCTTGTGCGTGACGGGATCAAGGACCCCGCCTTTCTTTGCGAGCTCAAGGTCGACGGCCTCGCGATCAACCTGCTCTACGAGGACGGCCGGCTGGTGCGCGCGCTCACCCGCGGCGACGGCCGCACCGGCGAGGACGTCACGCCCAACGTCAAGACGATCGACTCGATCCCGCACCGGCTGGCGAGCAACAAGGAGTTCCCGGTGCCGAGCCTGCTCGAGGTCCGCGGCGAGGTGTTCCTGCCGGTGCTGGCCTTCGAGCGGCTCAACGAGTCGATGGTGGACGCCGGCAAGCCGATGTTCGCCAACCCCCGCAACGCGGCCGCGGGCTCGCTGCGGCAGAAGGACCCCAAAGTCACCGCGACCCGCGAGCTCGGGATGGTCTGCCACGGGATCGGTGCCCGCAAGGGCTTCGTGCCCAGGGCCCAGTCGGAGGCGTACGCCGCCCTCAAGGCCTGGGGCCTGCCGACCAGCGACCGCGTGAAGGTCGTCCAGGGCCTGAAACCGGTGGAGGAGTTCGTCGAGTACTACGGCGAGCACCGGCACGACGTGGAGCACGAGATCGACGGCGTCGTGGTCAAGGTCGACGACGTCAACCTCCAGCGCCGGCTCGGCTCCACGAGCCGTGCGCCACGGTGGGCGATCGCCTACAAGTACCCGCCGGAGGAGGTCAACGCCAAGCTCCTCGAGATTCGCACCAACACCGGCCGCACCGGCCGCGTCACGCCGTTCGGGGTGATGGAGCCGACCAAGGTGGCCGGCTCGACGGTGGAGCGGGCGACCCTGCACAACGCCCACGAGGTCAAGCGCAAGGACGTGCGGCCCGGCGACACCGTGATCCTGCGCAAGGCGGGAGACGTGATCCCCGAGATCCTCGGCCCGGTGCTCGGCCTGCGCCCTGACGGGCTGGAGCCGTGGGTGATGCCGACGGAGTGCGCTTCGTGCGGCACCACGCTCGTCGAGGAGAAGGAGGGCGACAAGGACCTGCGCTGCCCCAACCACCACACGTGTCCCTCGCAGCTGCTCGACCGGGTCTTTCACGTGGCGGGGCGGGGCGCCTTCGACATCGAGGGCCTGGGTTCCGAGGCGGCGTACGCCCTCTGGAAGGGCGGGGTGATCCAGGACGAGGGCGACGTGTTCGACCTCGACCGCGACGCCCTCGTGCGGACCAACCTGTTCACCCGTGCGCCGAAGAAGGGTGAGGACGGCCCGCAGCTCTCTGCCAACGGGCAGAAGATGCTCGAGAACCTCGACAACTCCAAGGACGTGCCGCTATGGCGGGTGATCGTTGCCCTGTCGATCCGGCACGTCGGCCCGACCGCTGCGCGGGCGCTGGCGACCGAGTTCGGCTCGATGGACGCGATCCGGGCTGCCTCCGAGGCCGACATCGCGGCCGCCGAGCAGGTGGGTCCGACGATCGCGGTCGCCGTGCGCGACTGGTTCGACGGTCCGGAGTCCGACTGGCACAACGAGATCGTGCGCAAGTGGGCCGCGGCCGGGGTCCGGATGGAGGACGAGCGCGACGAGTCCCTGCCCCGGACCCTCGAGGGCAAGACGGTCGTGGTCACCGGCTCGCTGGTCGACTTCAGCCGTGACGGCGCCAAGGAGGCGATCGTCGGCAGGGGCGGCAAGTCCTCCTCGAGCGTGTCCAAGAAGACTGACTACGTCGTCGTGGGGGAGAGCCCGGGTTCGAAGGCGGAGAAGGCCGAGCAGCTCGGCGTGCCGATCCTCGACGAGGACGACTTCAAGAAGCTTCTGGAGCACGGGTCGGTCTGAGCACCGCTTGGTCTGGTCAGTCGCGGAACGCGTCCACGACCAGGTCAGCGACGGCGATCTGCTCGGCGGCGAACGGGTGGTAGGCCGCTGCGCGCTTCTGGTCGTTGACCGCGCCGTTCACCCAGGGGTCGTCGGAGCAGATGTCGTGCCCCTGGCTGGCGGCCCACACGTCGACGTACGTCGAACCGGTGGCCTTGGCGGCGTACCGCAGGGCCTCGGTCAGTGCCCGGTTGACCCGCTCGCCGTACGCGTAGTCGCCGGCGGCCAGCGGCAGCTTGTCGCACCTGTTGTCCGCGGAGATGATCTGCGGGTAGCCGACCACCAGCACCTTGGCCTTCGGTGCCAGATGCCGCACCTCGCGGACGACGTCGGTGACTCGGCTGCGCGTCGTACGCAGGGCGGAGAGCAGCTGGTCGGACCCCGTGGAGCGCATGAAGTTGCGGCAGGGCGCACCCGTGGGGTCCTGCGCCCGTAGCCGCGTGCACCGGGCGACCAGCTGGCGTGAACACACCCTCGTCGTTGCCGCCGACGCTGACCGTGACGAGGTCGACGCCCGGCTTGACCGCGGTGAGCTGGGGCGGGACCTCGGCGTACTGGTTGCGGCGGAAGTCCATGGTCCTGGCCCCACTGCAGCTGCGGTCCTCGAGCTCGGCACCCAGTGCGCGCGCCGCCAGCGCCGGGTAGTTGGCCCGCGAGCGGAGGCAACCCTTCGCCACCTGGGTCACGGGCACGAACGGAGCCGACGTGTACGAGTCTCCCAGCGCGACGTACTCCTGCCCCTTTGCGGGAGGCCCGGCATCCTTCGAGGACCGCTCGTCCATGGACGTCGAGCACCCCACTGCGACGAGCACGAGCACGACAGCAAGCAGCACCGTCGTACCGATGCTCCGTGCAGTCGCGTGCCCAGCCATGTCCCTCCCCCTCGCTCTGCCCGACGGTAGCCGCGCCCTGGTGAGTGGTTTCGAGACGCTCGCTTCGCTCGCTCCTCAACCACCGGGGCGAGACGGACCGCCCCCAGCAACCACCGGATCGAGGCCATCGGAGCGCGTCTAGGATGGCGCGCATGCCTGAAACCGCTGGGTCCACCTCCAACGAGCCTGCGGAGCACCGGGTCGAGATCAGTCGTGAGGAAGTACGTCACCTTGCCGATCTCGCGCGGATCGAGCTCGACGACGCGGAGCTCGACCACCTGGCCCCGCAGCTCAAGGTGATCCTCGAGTCGGTCGCCTCGATCCGCGACGCCGCTGCCGATGACATCCCGCCGACTTCCCACCCGCTGCCCGTGGTGAACGTGTTCCGTGAGGACGTCGTGCGTCCCTCGCTGACCGCCGAGGAGGCGCTCTCGGGTGCGCCCCTCGTCGAGGGCCAGCGGTTCGCCGTACCCCGCATCCTCGGAGACGAGCAGTGAGTGCGCCGCTCATCCAGCGCAGTGGTGCTGCCCTGGCCGATGCGCTCGCATCGGGCGAGACCACCAGCGTCGAGCTGACCCAGGCCTTCCTCGACCGGATCGCCGCTGTCGACGGGGCGATCAACGCGTTCCTGCACGTTGACGCCGAGGGGGCACTCGCGGCTGCGCGCGCCTCCGACGAGCGGCGCGCATCGGGCCAGCTCGCCTCGTCCCTCGACGGTGTCCCGATCGCGGTCAAGGACGTGCTCGCGACCAAGGGCATGCCCACGACGTGCGGGTCCAGGATCCTCGAGGGCTGGGTCCCGCCGTACGACGCAACAGTGGTCGCCCGGCTCAGGGCAGCAGGCCTGCCGATCCTCGGCAAGACCAACATGGACGAGTTCGCGATGGGCTCCTCCACCGAGCACTCCGCCTACGGGCCGACCCGCAACCCGTGGGACACCGACCGGATCCCCGGCGGTTCCGGTGGCGGCTCCGCCGCAGCAGTGGCGTCCTTCCAGGCTCCGCTGGCGATCGGCACCGACACCGGCGGCTCCATCCGCCAGCCGGCCGCCCTGACCGGCACGGTCGGGGTGAAGCCGACCTACGGCGGGATCTCGCGCTACGGCCTCGTCGCGATGGCGAACTCCCTCGACCAGGCCGGCCCCGTCACCCGCACCGTCCTCGACGCGAGCCTGCTGCACGAGATCGTCGCCGGGCACGACCCGCTCGACTCCACGAGCATCGACCAGCCGGTGCCACCGGTCGTGCAGTCAGCCCGCGACGGCGCCGTCGGCAACCTCGCCGGCCTCAAGATCGGCGTGGTCACCGAGCTGGGTGGCGAGGGCTACCAGCCGGGAGTGCAGCAGCGCTTCGACCAGGCGGTCGAGCTGCTGGTCGCCGCCGGGGCCGAGGTCGTGCAGGTCACCTGCCCGAGCTTCGAGCACGCGCTGGCGGCGTACTACCTGATCATGCCGAGCGAGGCCTCCTCCAACCTCGCCCGCTTCGACGCGATGCGCTACGGCCTGCGGGTGCTGCCCGAGGGAGTCGAGTCGCCCAGCGCCGAAGAGGTCATGCGGGCCACCCGCGACGCGGGCTTCGGCGACGAGGTGAAGCGACGGATCATCATCGGCACCTACGCGCTGTCCAGCGGCTACTACGACGCCTACTACGGGCAGGCGCAGAAGGTGCGCACGCTGATCAGCCGCGACCTCGAGCGCGCCTTCGAGAAGGCCGACGTGCTGCTCTCGCCGACCGCGCCGACCACGGCGTTCAAGCTGGGGGAGAAGCTCGACGACCCGTTGGCGATGTACCTCAACGACATCGCGACCATCCCCGCCAACCTGGCCGGGCTGCCGGGCATCTCGGTGCCCGTCGGGGTGACCCAGGAGGACGGCCTCCCGGTCGGGCTGCAGGTGCTCGCTCCGGCCCTCGCCGACGACCGCCTGTACCGGGTCGGTGCGGCCGCCGAGGCGCTGCTGGAGCAGCAGTGGGGCGGCCCGATGATCGATCCCGACAAGCTCGACAAGCAGCTGAGCAAGGGGGTGTCCCTGTGAGCACGCAGACGACCGAGCTGATGTCGTTCGACGACGCCCTCGCGGCGTACGACCCGGCCATGGGGCTCGAGGTCCACGTCGAGCTGAACACAGCGACCAAGATGTTCTGCGGTTGCCCGGCGGTCTTCGGCGGCGAGCCGAACACGCAGACCTGCCCGACCTGCCTCGGCCTGCCCGGCTCGATGCCGGTGGTCAACGGCATCGCGGTGGAGTCGGCCATCCGGATCGGGCTCGCGCTCAACTGCGAGATCGCGGAGTGGTGCCGGTTCGCGCGGAAGAACTACTTCTACCCGGACATGCCGAAGAACTTCCAGACCAGCCAGTACGACGAGCCGATCGCCTTCGACGGCTGGACCGACGTCGAGATCGTCGGCGCAGACGGCCCGGAGACGTTCCGCGTGGAGATCGAGCGCGCGCACATGGAGGAGGACACCGGCAAGTCGTTGCACGTCGGTGGCTCGACCGGCCGCATCCACGGCGCCGACTACTCGCTGGTCGACTACAACCGCGCCGGTATCCCGTTGATCGAGATCGTCACGCGGCCGATCACCGGCGCCCGCGAGAAGGCCCCGGCCGTCGCGCGCGCCTACGTCGCGCACCTGCGTGAGCTGCTGCTCGGGCTCGGTGTCTCCGACGTACGCATGGAGCAGGGGTCGCTGCGCTGCGACGTCAACCTCTCCCTGGCGCCGGCCGGAGCCGGCGGACTCGGCACCCGCACCGAGACCAAGAACGTGAACTCGCTGCGCTCGGTCGAGCGAGCGGCGCGCTACGAGATCTCCCGCCAGGCGGCGATCCTGGCCGCCGGGGGGTCGATCCTGCAGGAGACCCGGCACTGGCACGAGGACACCGGCGTGACGACTTCGGGTCGCGAGAAGTCCGACGCCGAGGACTACCGCTACTTTCCCGAGCCCGACCTCGTCCCGGTGGCACCTTCGCGCGAGTGGGTCGAGGAGCTGCGCGGTTCACTGCCCGAGCCGCCCCGCGAGCGTCGTACACGACTCCAGGCCGACTGGGGCTTCTCCGACCTCGAGATGCGCGACACCGTCGGCGCCGGGGCCCTGCCGCTGGTGGAGGAGACCATCGCTGCGGGAGCCTCCCCGCAGTCCGCACGCAAGTGGTGGCTCTCCGAGCTCGCCCGCCGGGCCAACGAGGAGGGCGTCGAGCTCTCCGCCCTGCCGATCACGCCGGCGGACGTCGCCCGCATCCAGGCACTCGTCGACGAGGGCGCGATCAACGACAAGCTCGCGCGCCAGGTCTTCGACGGCGTGCTCGCCGGTGAGGGAACCCCCGACGAGGTCGTCGCTGCTCGTGGCCTTGCAATCGTCTCCGACGAGGGCGCCCTCGGCGACGCGGTCGACCGTGCCATCGAGGCCAACCCCGACGTCGCGGCCAAGATCCGGGACGGCAAGGTGGCCGCCGCCGGGGCGCTCATCGGTGCCGTGATGAAGGAGATGCGCGGCCAAGCGGACGCCGGCCGGGTGCGCGAGCTGATCCTCGAGCGGCTGGGTTAGTCCGCTGTAGACCGGGCGGCTCAGCGGACTGTCTGAGTGTTACTGTTCCGCTGCCCCGTCGGGGCAAACTCCACATCCAACACGTCTGTCGTTGGGGGAAGCCGGTCAAAGTCCGGCGCTGACCCGCAACCGTAGGTCGTCATCTCGATGGCGACGAGCCGGAGCACCCGCTGCAGATGTCTTCAGAAAACACGCTGTCGTGGAAACCAGCGGGTTGGCGACATCACGCCTCCCGCTGTGCAGCGGGAAGGAAACATCATGCGTGGAAGCACGCGCACCTCACGGATCGCGGCGTACGTCGCCTCCGGCGTCCTGGTCGTGTCCGGCACGGTCCTGGCCGCCACCCCGGCCGAAGCGGCCCCGGACCCCATCGGGATCAACCAGGGAGCCAACTGGCTCGCGGGCCAGGTGCCCAGCAGCGGTCTGGTGCCGGGTCAGTACGGCGCCGCCCGATGTCGGCGTCAGCATCGACATCGCTCAGGCCCTCGCACCTGGCCGGTGGCCATGACGCCACAGTCGACAAGATCGCCGACGGGATCCAGGCCGAGCCTGAGGAACGTCGTACCTCGAGTACGAGTCCGACTACGACAGCGATGGTGACGGCATTAAGGAGCACTACGAAGGTCAGGCCGCCAACGCGACCGCCAAGGCGATGGCGCTGCTCCAGACCTTGACTCCACCCCGCACCACCATCGGGAGCATCAACGTACAGCAGCGCCTCGAGGCCAGGACTGCCGGAAGCGGCTCGATCGCGGGCCGGATCGGCGACGTCTCCACAAAGAACGGAACGCCAGACGGCCAGGACTACGCCAACACACTCGGCCAGGCCTTCGCGGCGTACGCACTGACGAAGGCCGGTTCCTTGGAAGCAGGCAACGCCGTTTCGTTCCTGCTCGAGCAGCAGTGCCCGGGCGGCGGGTTCCGACTCGCCTTCGCAGACCGCGGCGCGTCCGACCAGTCATGCACGAACGACACCGAAGCCGAGACCGACGTCACCGCGATCGCGCTCCAGCAGCTGAACTTGATCCCGGGGACCCCTGTCCACTGCCAAGGACAGCGGCGCGGGATTGGCTGGTCGACGCACAGAAGGATGACGGCTCCTGGGGCGGTGGCACCAGCACCGAGGCCTCCAACTCCAACAGCACCGGGCTGGCAGCATCGGCGCTAGGCAACACCCCCCAGTCCGAGAAGGCAGCCCGGTGGCTGCGAGCCCGTCAGGCGACCCGCTACAACACCTGCGACAAGCTCGCTGGCAACCGCGGCGCGATCGCCTACGACAACGCTGCGCTCACCGCCGGCCGCACGTCCGGCATCACCAAGGTCGCGGACAAGGACCAATGGCGCCGAGCCACCTCGCAGGCGCTCCCCGCCATGGCTTATCTTCCCGAGGACACCACCCCGGCTGCACCCGTGCTCACCGGACCCAGCGGCTACCTGAAGGCCGGCTCTACCCGGGGCCTGACCACGAAAGGCGTCCACTCCGGGGACAAGCTCTGCGTGACCGGTCCTGGCGCCAAGGTGCAGGGCACCGCGACCGGAAGCACCAAGGTGTTGGCAGTGAAGCTCCCCGCAGGCACCGCCACCCGGACCTACCGGGTGTGGGACTCGTGGAGCCACACCGACACGGGTTCGGTGAAGGTGCTCGGCAAGAAGACCCTCCCGCTGTACAAGACGAAGAGCACGGTCAAGCGCTCGGGCTGGGTCACCGTCAGGATCGGCGGGCTCGCCTCGGGTGAAGCGGCCAAGATCTGGTACAAGGGCAACGTGGTCCGCAGCGGGAAGGCCACCACGGGTGGGGTGTTCTCCGCCAGCTTCAAGGTCGGCACCTCCCTCGGCCAGAAGTCGATCGTCGGCCACGGCCAGTACGGCGACATCCGTCGGGGGGCCACCACCATCAGGGTCGTGCGATGACGTCGGTCCGCCCACGTCTGGCCGGTCTGGTCGCCGCGACACTCGTCGCGGCGGCCGGGCTGGTCGGCCTCTCCTCCGGCCCCGCAGCGGCGGCGCTGTGCTCGGGTTCGGGGGTCAACGTGGTCGTCGACTTCCAAGGCCTCGGTGGCGGTGTGCAGAAGGGCTGCGACCGGAACGGGGCAGGTCGTGCGGGCGACAAGGTCTTTCCCGCAGCAGGTTTCTCGCTCACGTACGCGCAGCGGGAGCCGGGCTTCGTGTGTCGCGTGAAGAACGCGCCGCAGAGCGCCTCGTGCGTGAACACGTCTCCGACCAATGCCTATTGGGGCCTCTACTGGTCCAACGGGAAGAACGGCGTGTGGAACTACTCCTCATCGGGCGTCGGCGGGACCAGCGTTCCCAAGGGTGGCTTCCTGGCGTTCTCCTGGCAGAACGGTGGTCCCAACGAGAAACCGAGGGCTTCGGCTGTGAACCAGCAGTCCGCCCCGGCCACCAAGGCGCCGACGAAGCAGGCGACCAAGCCACCGACGAAGAAGCAGACGCAGCAGTCGAGTGGGGCGTCTCAGTCGACGAACAAGGCGCCTGGCCAGACGTCGCCCGAGCAGCCGAGCAAGACGAAGGCGGCAGCGGGCGCGAGCCAGCCGAAGAAGAAGGCAAAGGCGGCGAAGGTCAAGGCGTCGAAGAAGGCCAAGGCAAAGAAGGCCAAGGCAAAGGCAAAGGCAAAGGCAAGAAAGGCGAGCAGCTCCGCTGCAGCGGCAGCGTCCGCGGATCCCTCTGACCAGGCCTCGCCGGACGTCAACAGTGCCGAGAAGGTCAACAGCACCTTCACGCCTGAGAAGGACCAGGGTGGCCTGCCTGTCTGGGTCCCGATCGTGGTGATCGTCGCCCTTGCGGGTTCGGCCGGCGCGGCCGCCTGGTGGCGCAGGAGGACCGGGGCGACGTGATGACCTCGCCGCGGCTGTCGAGGGACCTCCATCCCGGGGCCTGGTGGCTCTGGGCCATGGGCCTGGCAGCCGCGGCGAGCGGCACCACGAACCCCTTGTTGCTGCTGATGATCGTCGGCATCGCCGCGCTCACCGTGTCGATGCGGCGTTCGGAGCATCCCTGGTCGCGCTCGTTCCGGCTCTACCTCGTCTTCGGGCTGGTGATCGTGGTCATCCGGGTGCTGTTCCGGGTGCTGCTGGGCGGCGGCTACGGCACCGTCGTACTCCTCGAGCTGCCGGAGGTCCCGCTCCCGGACTGGGTGGCCGGCATCCGGCTGCTCGGCCCGATGACCCTGGAGTCGCTTCTCGCCGGGCTGTACGACGGCATGCGGCTGGCGACCATCGTGATCTGTGTCGGGGCGGCGAACTCGCTGGCCAACCCCAAGCGGCTGTTGAAGTCGATGCCACCCGCCCTCTACGAGATCGGCACGGCGATCGTCGTGGCGGTGGCGCTGCTGCCCCAGCTGGCCGACAGCGTGCGCCGCGTCCGCGCTGCCCGGCAGCTCCGCGGGGTGCCCGGCGGCCGGACCGGCAGGCTGCGCGGCATCGTCGTACCCGTGATGGAGGACGCCCTGGAGCGCTCGATGTCGCTGGCGGCCGGGATGGACGCCCGCGGCTACGGGCGATCGGGAGACCTCTCCCGGTCCCAGCGCGCAACCACCGGGGCGCTGCTGCTGACCGGTCTCGTCGGCATCTGCATCGGCACCTACGCGCTGCTCGACCAGACCACTCCCCGGTGGCTGGTGCTGCCCGGTCTGGTCGGCGGCCTGGCCCTCGGGATCGGCGGCTTCTGGTCCGCTGGGCGACGGGTCCAGCGAAGCCGCTACCGACCCGATCCCTGGCGCATCGCCGAGACCGGCGTTGCGCTGAGTGGCTTGGCGGTCGCGGTCGGAGTGCTCGGCGTGCTCCGCGGGGACCCGGTGCTGCACCCGCCGCTCGACGCGTTCCCGACCGTGACGACGACCGCGCTCGTGGTTGTCCTCCTGGGGATGCTGGCGGCATTCGTCTCGCCACCACCGGTGGTCTCCCAACCGACGGAGTCCAGGGCGGGGGTGCCCGATGCTCGAGCTGCGTGACGTCAGCTTCAGCTACGCGGACAACGCCGTGCTCAGCCACGTCGACCTCACCCTCGAGGAGGGGGAGCTGGTCCTGGTCGCGGGGCGCACGGGCGTCGGCAAGTCGACCCTGCTCGGTGTGTTCAACGGGCTGGTGCCTGCCTTCACAGGCGGCCGCCTCTCCGGCGACGTACTCCTCGACGGCGACAGCATCGTGCACCTCCCGCCGCGCGAGCGCGCGCACGTCGTGGGGTACGTCGGCCAGGACCCGACCGCCGGCTTCGTCACCGACACCGTCGAGGAGGAGCTCGCCTACGGGATGGAGCAGCTCGGCCTCGACGCGCCCACGATGAGGCGACGGGTGGAGGAGACGCTCGACCTGCTCGGCATCGCGGACCTGCGCAACCGCGACCTGCGCACCCTGTCCGGTGGGCAGCAGCAGCGCGTGGCCATCGGGTCCGTGCTCACCATGCACCCGCGAGTGCTCGTCCTCGACGAGCCGACCTCGGCCCTGGACCCGACCGCGGCGGAGGACGTGCTGGCGACGCTCACCCGGCTGGTCAACGACCTGGGCGTGACGGTCCTGATCGCCGAGCACCGGCTCGAACGGGTGGTGCCCTTCGCGGACCGCATCGTGCTGGTTGCTGGTGACGGGACCGTTACCGCGGGTGACCCCGCAGCGATGCTGGAGCACTCTCCGGTGGCGCCCCCGATCGTCGAGCTCGGACGCTGGGCCGGGTGGTCACCGTTGCCGCTCACCGTGCGGAATGCCCGCCGCCGTGCGAACGGTCTCGCGCTCGTGCCGCCGTCACGGCCGGCCGAGACGCCGGAAACCGAGGTCGTGCTGGAGGCGCGCACCGTCACCGTGACCTATGGCCGGCACGTCGCTGTCCGGGACGTCGACCTGAGGCTCGCAGCCGGACAGGTCACCGCACTGATGGGCCGCAACGGGTCTGGGAAGTCGACGCTGATGTGGGCCCTCCAGGGGACGCGCAAGCGCACCAAGGGCACGGTGCTGGTGGCCGGCGAGGACCCGGCCGCGCTCGGTGCCGAAGCTCGTCGTCGACTGGTCGGGCTGGTGCCGCAGACCGCCGCGGACCTGCTCTACCTCGAGACGGTCGCCGAAGAGTGCTCGGCCGCGGACCGGGAGGCTGGTGCTCCGGCAGGCTCGGCACGCGACCTGCTCGAGCGCCTCGCGCCGGGGATCGACCCAGCCGGGCATCCACGGGACCTGTCCGAGGGACAACGTCTCGCGTTGGTGCTCACCGTCGTGCTGACCTCGAGGCCGTCGGTGATCTGCCTGGACGAGCCGACCCGGGGTCTCGACTACCCCGGCAAGTCCGCGCTGACCGAGATCCTGACGGGTCTCAAGAACGACGGGTGCGCGGTGCTCGTCGCGACCCACGACGTGGAGTTCGTGGCACTGGTCGCAGACCGGGTCGTCGTACTCGCGGAGGGAGAGGTTGTCTCCGAGGGTCCGACCGCGCGAGTCGTGGCGGAGTCGCCCGCCTTCGCCCCGCAGGTGCTCAAGATCCTCGGCGACGGCTGGCTCACGGTCGACCAGGTAGTCGCCGTAGGGGCTGGCCGATGACCACGACACCCACCAGGTCGACGCCCAGAGGATCGGCCAGAGGATCCACCCGGGTCGCCGTACCGCTGCGGCTGCGGTCGGCGACCGTCCTGACGGTGACCTCGATCGCCGGCCTGGTGATGTTCATCTGGCCGCTGCTGGTGAAGGTGCGGTTCGAGGGCCAGGTGGTCCAGCCGCCGTTCATCTTCGCCCTGATCCTCCCCGTGGTGATCGTGCTGTGCCTCGCGGAGTTCACCGAGGGCGGGATGGACTCGAAGGTCCTCGCGATGCTCGGCGTGCTGACCGCAATCAATGCGGTGATGCGCGGGCTGAGCGCCGGGATGGCCGGCATCGAGCTGGTGTTCTTCCTGCTGATCCTGGGTGGCCGCGTGTTCGGCGCCGGTTTCGGCTTCATCCTCGGGTGCACCTCGCTGTTCGCATCCGCCCTACTGACGGCGGGCGTGGGTCCGTGGCTGCCGTTCCAGATGCTGGCCTCGGCATGGGTCGGGATGGGTGCGGGGCTGCTCCCACGAAACGTCCGGGGCGCACGGGAGATCGCGATGCTGGTGGTCTACGGGATCTTCGCCGCCTATGCCTTCGGGCTGCTGATGAACATGTCGAGCTGGCCGTTCACCCTGGGGATCGAGGTGCCGGGCCACACCGGCGGGCTGTCGTTCGTGCCGGGTGACTCGCTGCAGGACAACCTGCACCGCTTCGGCATCTACACGCTGCTCACCTCGACCGCCAGCTGGGACACCGGTCGCGCGATCACGAACACGATCGCGCTCGTCGTACTCGGGCCGGCGGTGCTGACCACCCTGCGCCGCGCCGTACGCCGTGCGGTCGTCGTACCCCACCACCCTTGACCAATCGCTGAGGCGTCGCGAATTGCGGAAGAAAGCACGCCGAGGCGTCGCGACTTGCCGCAAGTTGCGACGCCTCAGCGGGTTTCACGCCGCAAGTTGCGACGCCTCAGCGGTCCTCAGGGACGGACGAGCAGGATCCGGTCGTCCTCAGGGGCAGGGTCGCCGCGGCCGTCGAGGTTGGACGTGGTGACCCAGAGATTCCCGTCCGGCGCGGTGACGACGGTGCGCACCCGGCCGTACTTCCCGACGAAGAACCCCTTCTCCCGGTCCGCCTTCCTGTCGTTCACGTTCACCCGCCACAGCTGCTCGCCACGCAGTGCCCCGAGCCACAACCGGCCTCCGACGAACGCCAGTCCCGACGGTGACGCCTCGTCGGTCGACCAGGTCACCTGCGGATTCTGCATGCCGGGTTCGTCACCCACGCCCTCGACTTGCGGCCAGCCGTAGTTGCGACCCTTCTCGATCAGGTTCAGCTCGTCGAAGGTGTTCTGCCCGAACTCCGAGGCCCACAGGTTGCCGTTGTCGTCGAAGGCCAGACCCTGCACGTTGCGATGTCCCCACGTCCAGATCGGTGAGCTGCTGTCCGGGTTGCCGGGAGCCGGCTTGCCGTCCTGGGTGATCCGCAGGACCTTGCCGCCCAGCGACCCGCGGTCCTGGGCGAGGTCGGGCTGACCCGCCTCCCCGGTGGAGACGTAGAGCATCTTGTCCGGCCCGAAGACCATCCGGCCGCCGTCGTGGTTGATCGCCTTGGGGATGCCGGTGAGGATCGGCTCCATCCGGCCCAGCCGACCGTTCTCGAAGGTGGTCCGCAGCACCCGGTTGTCCGACTCGGCGGTGGTGTAGAGGAACACCCGCCGGTCGTCCGTGAACGACGGAGAGATCGCCACCCCGAGCAGTCCTGCCTCGCCTCCGGGCTCGGTCTCCTGGACCTGGCCGACCCGGCGGGCGGACTTCGCGGTGACCCGCAGCACCTGCCCGCTGTCGCGCTCGGTGACCAGCGCCGAGCCGTCGGGGAGGAAGGCGATCCCCCACGGCACCTCGAGACCCTTCGCGATCGTGCCGATCACCTTCGGTCGGGCAGAGCGGGCGGGCTTTGCAGAGGGCGACTTGGACGGCGACGACGACGGGCTCGAGGACGGGCTGGAGTCGCGTGTGGTCGGCTTCTCGGGCGCGGGCTCGCGGGCACTGTCCGCATCGGACCCCGCCGCATCCGGCCAGCAGCCAAGGTCGAGGACACGAACAGAGTGGCCAGGCGCAACATTCGGCGAGCCTAGCCAGCAGCCCTATCCGGGGACGCGGTCGAGCAGGTCGAGCAGGGCCTCGTGGACCTCGGCGGGCTTCTCCATCGGGAGGAAGTGCGTCGCGCGGAGCTCCTGGTACTGCGCGCCGTCGATCCGCTCGGACGCCGTCTTCATGTCGTACGACGAGGCGAGGATGTCGAACTTGCCGGCGACGAAGCTGGCCGGCACCGAGATGGAGCGCAGCGAGACCCGCAGGTGCAACGAGGAGTGCAGCGCGAGGTGCATGTACCAGTCGGTCGGGGTGGTCAGGAATTCCTTGATCGCCCGGCGCGTTATCGCCGGGTTTGGCGTCGGCATCATGAAGCCGCTGTGGGTGAGGAACTCGTAGGTGATCGGCCCGATCGGCAGCCGGTGGCCGACTGCGTGGAGTGGCTTGCCGGCGACCTTCATGACTCGCGCCATGTTCACCGCGATCGGCTTGCGGAACGGCCGTGGGATGAGCATCGGTGCGCCCATCGAGGCGAAGGTGTCGCCGGGGACGCCACCGACGGCGAACAGCCCGGTCACCCGGTCCGGATGCTCCACGGCGGTCTCGAACATGGTGTTCACGCCGATGGACCATCCCATCAGCACGCAGGCGTCGACACCTGCGTCGTCGAGCACCGCGATCGCGTCGTCCACGAACGGCTCGACACCGACCGCCTCGGGGTCCGCCGGGCGGTCCGAACCGCCGGTGCCGCGGTGGTTCCAGGAGATGACCCGCACGCCGCAGTCGGGGTCGAGCAGCGACGGCCACGCGAACGGGTTGGTGCCCAGACCGTTGCACAGCAGGACCGTCGGGCCCTCGACGTCATTCGTCCACGCCCGGAGCCGGGTGCCGTCAGCGCTGGTGACGTCGTAGTACCGCAGGGCCAGCCCGTCTTCCGTCGACGGCGAGACGGACAGGGGCGTAGCAGCGGTGGCCATGCGGCGATTGTGCCCCAGCAAGGCGCACCCCAACCGCTTTGGTGGCTCAAGTCACCGGGCTCCGCGGCGTCCCGTGGCGCCCGGGCACCAGGAGTCAGCCGAGCTGCGCAGCTGTGCGAGGAGTGGCCGAGGCCTCGGCCGCCGGCGCTCGTCGGGCGAGCATCTCCTCGACGAAGACCTGGACCTCCTCGCGCTCCTGGCGGCGTGCGGTCAGCGCGGTGGAGGCCACCATCGCGTTTCGGCACGCCTGTCGCTGGCTGTGTTCGGCAAACCGCGACAGTGGCCGCAGCATCGGTTCAATGAGGTGGTTCATGGTGATCTCCCTGGCTACCCGAGTTGCTCCCTGCCTGAGACACGACCGTAGGCAGCCGTGGAGTCCGGGGAGTCACGCGAATGTGACGTCTGCGTGAACAACCGCAAGCCCGCCGGTCAGGTGCCCTCGTCGATCCTGCGGAGCAGGTCCTCGATGATCGTGCGCTCGTGCTCGAAGTAAGACCGGCCCCAGTCGGCGACCAGGGCCGGGTAGCGGAACGCCTCGCCCGGACTGTCCTGCCCCTCCAGCGAGGTGCGCACCTGCTCCAGCGCGAGGCGCTCCTCCTCGAGCTCCTTCAGGTGGTCGCGGAGCATGGCGGTCACGGTCGCTGGGTCGACGAGGGCGCCGAGCAGCAGCCGCAACGCCACCGGGTGCTTCAACACCGGGAAAGCCGACGGGGGTCTCCCGCAGCCAACGGGTGAGCGCCGTCCTGCCCTTCCGGGTCAGTGAGTACGACGTCGTACGTTCCTCGCCGTGCGCGCGCACGAGGCCGTGCTCGTGCAGCCGGTCCAGCTCGGAGTACACCTGGCTCATCGCGGGGGAGACCCAGTAGAAGCGCAGGGTGCGATCGGCCCGCTGCTTGAGCTCGTACCCGGTCAGGGAGTCGCCGAAGGACAGCAGTCCGAGCAGTGCGTAGGCGGTGACCGGGAGATCCCGCGACAGGTCTTGACCCATGGTGGGATCAGGCTAATGTTCCTTTTAGGAATAAGCGAGGAGGCCGTGGTGGGCAAGCAGACGGTGCTGATGGTCGGGACCCGCAAGGGCCTGTGGGTGGGAAGCTCCGACGAGGCGCGCACGGAGTGGGACTGGTCCGGCCCGCACTTCGACATGGAGGAGGTCTACTCCTGCATGGTGGACACCCGCGGCTCGACGCCGCGTCTCCTGGCCGGGGCTGCCTCGATGTGGCTCGGACCGCGAGTGCGCCACTCCGACGACCTCGGCAAGAGCTGGGTCGAAGGGTCCGACGGCGGCGTTCGGTTCCCCGAGGACATCGACGCGAGCGTCGAGCGGATCTGGCAGCTGGTCCCGGGCCCCGACGACAACGTCGTGTACGCCGGCACCGAGCCCGGCGCGATCTGGAAGTCCACCGATCGAGGTGAGACCTTCGAGCTCGAGCGCGGGCTCTGGGAGCACCCGCACCGAACCGAGTGGGGCGCCGGTTTCGGAGGCCAGGCCTTCCACACGATCCTGCCGCACCCTGACGACCCCGACTCGATGACGGCCGCGATCTCGACCGGCGGTGTCTACCAGACGACGGACGGGGGCTCGTCGTGGTCACCGCGCAACCAGGGCATCCGGGCGGAGTTCCTGCCGGAGGGTCAGCAGTACCCCGAGTTCGGGCAGTGCGTGCACAAGGTCACCCGGCACCCCTCGCGCCCTGAGCGGCTCTACCTGCAGAACCACGGCGGGGTCTACCGCTCCGACGACGAGGGCGTCTCGTGGACCTACATCGCCGATGGGCTGCCGGCGGATTTCGGGTTCACGATCGTGGTGCACCCCTTCGAGCCCGACACGATCTTCGTCTTCCCGATCGGTGGCGGAGAAGGACGCTACCCACCGGGTGGCAAGGCGAGGGTCTGGCGCTCCAGAGACGCGGGCGACACCTGGACCGAGCTGGGGAAGGGTCTCCCGGACACCTTCTACGTGGCGGTGATGCGCGACGCGATGTCGATCGACGGTCACGCCTCCCCGGGCATCTACTTCGGCGCGCGCAACGGGACGGTCTGGGGCAGCACCGATGAGGGCGAGTCGTGGTCGCTCGTGGTGGCCGACCTGCCCGACGTGATGAACGTCCGGGCAGCAGCCGTCTGAGCCGACTCAGTGCGCGCCGGCCATTGACTCCCTCTTGGCCATCTCCTCCTGCAGCTGCACCGGCTCGACCTTCTGCGCACGCCGTGCCGCGACCGCGGTCACCGCGAGCGCCGCGAGCCCCCAGAGCAGCAACACCAGTACGTCGCCCGTGAGCGAGCCGACCTCGCCACCGAGGATCAGCTGCGCGAAGCCGTCCGCGGCCCGAGCGACCGGGAGCACCTGGTTGAGCGTCTGGAACGGCGCCGGGGCGGTGTCGATCGGCACCAGCCCGCCGAGGGAGACCAGCTGGAGCGCGGCGAACGCGATCGAGAGCAGCCACCCACGGAGCTCGCCGCTCACCGCGACGAATGCCTGGTTCACGGCCGTGAAGGCGCCGACGGCGAGCACCATCATCACGCCCAGTCCGACAGGCGACTGGATCTCGGCACCGAACAGGATTGCGCCGACGTACAGCAGCGCCGCCTGGACGACCCCGATGCCGACGGCAGGCAGCCAGCCGGCCAGGGCGACGCGGCGACCGGTGGCAGCCATCCGCAGCCGCTCGGGCGGGAGGGCCTTGCGGACCAGGTAGGTCACGAACGCGCCGAGCCACAGCGCGATGGCGAGCACTGCCGGGAGCAGCGTGGTCACGCCGTCACTGGTCGGGCTGATGGTGTTCGAGGAAGCCTTGACCGGGTCGGCGACGACTGACGGTCGGTCCTTGGACGGTTTCGGGATCTGCTTGGCCCCGGTGCGCAGACCGGAGGCGAGCTTGTCCGAGCCGGACGCCAGCTGACCGCTGCCGTCGGCGAGCTTCCGGGAGCCGTCCGCGAGCTTGTCGGCACCGGTGCTGGCCTTCTCGGTACCCGCGGCGAGTTTCGCCGACCCCTCGGCCAGCTTGGAGGAGCCGGTGGCCAGCTTGCCGACACCGCGGTCCAGCTTGCGGGCTCCGGTCGCACTCTTGTCGATGCCCTGGGTCAGCTTGGGAGTCGCGTCGGCGAGCTTGTCTGTGCCGTTCGCGAGCTGGCGTGAGCCGGCCGCGAGCTTGTCGGCATTGCGACCGCCGACGCCCGCTGCCTGCACGGTGCCTGCGCAGAGCTTCGCGTTTGTCGCCGCAACAGCCGGGTTGGCCGCACAGGCCTGCGACCAGCCCTTGATCAGCTGGGTGTAGGGACCGACCCCCTTGGACAGCTCTCCCGCGCCGTCGGCGAGGCGCCGGGTCTGGCTCGGCAGCGGGTCCGTACGGCGGGAGAGGAGGCCGAGCCCGTCCGCGAGCTGGCCCGTGCCGTCGTGCAGCTTGGTGATGCCGCCGGAGAGCTTCTTGTTGCCGGAGGCCAGCTGGTCCGCGCCCCCGGACAGCGTGCCGAGCCCCGCTGCGAGCGCCGATGCACCCTCGTCGAGCTGGCGCGCGCCGCCCTTTACCTTCGTGTTCCCGTCGGACAGCTTCCCGGCGCCGTCGGCGGCGCTGCCGAGGCTGGACTTGAGCTTGCCGGTCTGCTTCTCGGCACCCTTGAGGTAGTTCGCCGTGATGGTGTTTCCGAGGCGGGCGGTCGCGACATCGGTGACCTGCTTGCTGGCCTCGCCGATCACGGCGCTGGAGGCGTCGTTGGTCTGCAGCGTGATGCCGGCCTTGGTGGGGTCGTTGCCGGACATCTTGGAGAGCGTCTTGGAGAAGTCGCGCGGGATGGTCACGACCGCGTAGTAGTCGCCTTCCTGCAGGCCCGCCTGCGCGTCCTCGGTCTCCGTCAGCTTCCAGCCGAGCGACGAAGCCTCCTGGTCGCTCGGCGAGGTCAGACCGGCCGCGAGCAGCCGGCCGGCAGCGACCATCTGCTTGTCCTGGCCGCTTCCGGTCGAGACCGGCTTGTCGAGGTTGACGACGGCCGCGGGGACCTTGTCCGCGCTCTCGGTGCGGTCGCCCATCGACCACAGCACGAGCGCACCGAAGATCACGGGAAGTATGAGCGTGCCGGCGAGCACGCGGTTGAAGCGGTTCACAGCGAGGCCTCCTGAGCCTGGGATTCCGCGAGGGGTACGACGGACGCGTCGTCGGGTGCGCTGGTCGCGAGACTGGCGCCGGCGACGACGACAACACCGTCGGAGACGAGGGAGCGAAGCGTCGCCCAGCGGGCGTCCACCTCGTCCGGACTGGCGAACTCGTCGACACCGTCGACGACCACGAGACGGCTGTCGCGAAGCTTGGCCAGCTGGTCTGGTGAGGGGAAGCCGGCGAGCAGGCCGACCTGGCGTCGTACGGCGCCACCCTCGGCCGGCAGCACGCGGTCGAGCACGACGAGGCGCCCCGCAGCGTCGACGCGGCCGGCCAGTGCGCCGAGCAGTGCAGCGCGGGCGGTCCCGTCGTCGGAGGCCACGACGACGAGCGCCGGGTCGTGCACGACCAGCGACACCGGGTCGAGGATGCCGGGGACTGAGACGTTGTCGGCGCGCACGACCGCGGTGCCGTGGTCACGCGTCCAGGCCTCGTGCTCGAGGTGGTCGTCGAGGCCGACACCCTCGACGTCGAGCACCGGCAGCCGGTCGTCGAGCCAGCGGGGCAGCCACCACGCGCTGTGCCCGAGCAGCGCGAGGACGGCCGGCACCAGCGTCATCCGGACGATGAAGGCGTCCACGAACACGCCCACGGCGAGACCGAGGGCGACCGGCTTGACGGTCATGTCGCTGTCCGGGATGAACGCCGCGAAGACGCTGATCATGATGACGGCGGCGGCCGTCACCACTCGGGCGCTTGCGGTGAAGCCAGCGGTGATCGCTCGTTTCGGGTCGCGAGTGTGCACGTACTCCTCACGCATCCGCGAGACCAGGAAGACCTCGTAGTCCATCGCCAGGCCGAACAGCACGCCCATCAGGATGATCGGCAGGAACGAGATGACCGGCCCCTCCTTGGCGACGTTCAGCTCGTCAGCCCACCAACCCCACTCGAAGACCGCGGCCACCGCCCCGAAGGACGCGCCGACGGAGAGCAGGTAGCCGAGGGTCGCCTTGATCGGCACCGCGATCGAGCGGAACACCAGGGTGAGCAGGAGCAGGGACAGCCCCATCACCACGATCCCGAAGGGCAGCAACGCCTTGCCGAGCCGGTCGGAGACGTCGATGGTGACGGCGGTCTGGCCGGTCACCCGCAGCTCGGTGATGTCGTACTTCTTCTCGAGCGTCGGCGCATCGCTGCGGATCTTCTCCACCAGGGCGGCGGTCCCGGGGTCGGTCTGCGAGCTCTCCGGGATCACCTGCACGATGCCGAGGTCGGCCTTGCGGTTCGGCGTCGCGAGCGCCACGGCCTTGACGCCATCGAGCTCGCCGATGTCCTTGGCGAGGTCGTCCATCACGCCGACGGGGTCCGTCGTCCGGATGATGTCGACAGTCACCAGCAGGGGTGTGTTGAACCCGGGTCCGAAGTCGCGGCTGACCAGGTCGTACGTCGTCCGCGGTGCAGTGCCGGGCTCGGAGGTGCCGGTGTCCGGCAGGCCGAGGGCGAGGTCCTTGGCGGGCAGCGCCATCACCAGGAGTACGCCGATCGCGACCACCGCGGTCAGGACCGGCACCTTGGTGATCAGGGCGACCCACTTGGCCCCGAGCGTGTGCGTCTCGTCGGGCTGCACCGACGCATTGCGTGCGGCACGGGAACCTGGCTTCGGACGCAGCCGCTCACCGGCGAGCGCGAGCATCGCCGGCACCACGGTCAGCGCGACAGCTACGGCCACGGCGACTGCGGCGGCGGCCGCGAAGCCCATGACGGCCAGGAACGGGATCCGGGCGACGACCAGGCCGCACAGCGCGATGACCACCGTGGCCCCGGCGAAGATCACTGCGCTCCCGGCCGTGCCGAGTGCGCGGGCGATCGACTCGGGCACCGGGACGTCCTCGACCAGCTGGGCCCGGTGGCGCGAGACGATGAACAGGGCGTAGTCGATGCCCACCGCGAGCCCGATCATCAACGCCAGTGAGGGCGTCGAGGTGTTCACGTCCGCGAACGCGGCGACGGCCAGCACGCCCATCATCGCGACGGCGACGCCGAGGATGGCGGTGACGATCGGCATCCCGGCCGCGAGCAGCGAGCCGAACGTGATCGCCAGGACGAGCAGTGCGACGAGCACCCCGATGGCCTCGGTGGCGCTGACGTGGACCTGTGTGTTGGTGAGGGCCTGGCCGCCGAGGTGCACCTCGAGCTCGGAGTCGCCGGGCAGCTCGGTCGCCTTCTCGAGATCGTCGATGGTGCCGGGCTCGATCTTGTCGAGCGGGATGTCGAGCTGCACCTGGGCGAGGGCGTCGCGCCCGTTGTCGCTGACCGAGAGCTTGCGTTGCTCCTTCGCGAACGGGTCGGTGACGACCTCGACGTGGTCGACCTTCTTCACCTTGGCGAGCACGGCGTCCACCTGGCCGTCGTACGACGTGATCCGCTCGTCGTCCGGTGCGACGAAGAGGATCTGTCCGGAGGTGCCGGCCAGCTCGGGAAAGCGCTGCTCGAGGGTGTCGAGACCTTGCTGGGACTCGGTCCCGGGGATGGTCATGTTGTCCTGCAGCTGGCCACCGAGACCCACGGCCAGCGCGCCGAGAGCGATCAGCAGCGCTGCCCAGAGGGCGAGCACCGTCTTGGCCCGGCGGGCGACGGCGTGGCCGAGGCGATAGAGGTGGGAGGACATTTGAATACGGTAACGTATTCAATACGAGAACGTACCGAGACCTGGTGGTGACGTGGATGACACCCATACCCGCGCTGGCGGATAGTCTGCCGAGGATGTCCGAACCTGCCGGGACGACGTTGCGGCGCCGCCAGAACACCCGCGCGCGGCTGATCGCCGCCGCGGAGGACGTCTTCACCGCCAAGGGTCTGCGTCGGGTGACCGTCGACGACCTCGTCGGGGAGGCCGGCTTCACCCGCGGAGCGTTCTACTCCAACTTCAGCAGCATCGACGAGGTCTTCTACGCGCTGTTCCGGGCGCAGTCGGAGCAGATGCTGGCCACGGTGCGCACCCTGCTCGACGAGACGCCGGACGAGGAGTTCTCGATCGGCCTGCTACTCGGTCGACTGCGCCCGATCAGCCAGAAGTGGTACGTCATCCAGACCGAGTTCACCCTGCTCGCGCTGCGCAACGAGGAGGCGCGGATCATCTTCCGCGAGCACCGTGAGCTGTTCGAGGACCAGATGGTCTCCGTCATCGCCGATGTCCTGGACCGCCTGGGCCGAGTCCCGGCGGTCCCGATCAAGCAGCTGACCGAGAGCGCGATCGCGCTCTACCTCCACGCGCTGTGCCAGGAGGGCCTCGGGCTGGACACGCTCGACCTGGACGAGCTGACCGAGACCGTGCTGCCGCAGCTGCTCCTGGGGCTGTCCCGCGAGAAGTAGGTCAGGCGGCGACGGAGTGGGACTCGGCTGCAGGTGAGACGAGCCAGGTCTGCTCGGCGCCACACCAGCAGGTGTAGTGCGCCTCGACCCCGCGGCTGGTCGGCTCGTAGGCCGAGACCTGGCTGAGAAAGATGAGCTGCTCGCGACCGCAAGCGGTGCATTCGTTGAGGAACATCCCGACCTCCTTCATGTCGTGTCGTCTTTGGGACAGTTCCATTCTGCGGTCTCGGCTGGCATAGGGGTAGCCTTACTTTGCTTGAGCACCCCAAGGAGATTCCTATGCTTTCGCTGCACCAGCTCCGCTGTTTCCTGGCGACCTACGAGCTCGGCTCGCTCACAGCAGCAGCGGACCAGCTCGGCTACAGCCAGCCGTCGGTCTCGGAGCAGATCCGCAACCTCGAGCGCAGCGTGGGCGGGCCGCTGTTCACCCGGGTCGGCCGCGGGGTGGTGCCCACCGCTTCGGCCGAGGAGATGCGGCCGTACGCCGAGCGCACCCTCGCCGCCGCGGACGAGACTGCTCGGGCTGCGATGAGTGTCTCCGCGCTGGAGACCGGCACCATCCGGTTCGGCATGTTCGGTACGTCGCGCCTCTACGCGAGTGCGGATCTCGTTGCCGAAGTGCTGTCGCGGCACCCGAACGTCAGGGTCGAGCTGGTGGGGCAGAACTCGGTCGACGTGATCGAGGACCTGCGCCGCGGACGGATCGAGGCGGCCATGATCGCCGTACCCCAGGTCAGCAGTGAGGGGATGCAGGTCATCCCGGTGGCGCGCGACGAGCTCGTCTACGTGAGCGCGGACCCCGAGCGGCTCCGCTCGCCAGTGACCGCTGCGCAGCTGGCGCGGTCATCGCTGGTGATGCCCGAGACCACCTGGCGCGCGGTCGACTCGACCCGGATCGTGCTGCGCCGGATGATGCACGAGACCGGGCTCAACCCGACCAGCCGGGTCGAGGTGGAGGACGTCGAGACCGCGGTGGAGCTGGTCGGCCGCGGTGTGGCCGACACGGTCATCCCCAAGGGTGCCGCGCAGCAGCTGTTGCCTCGGTTGGCGCCCGATGCCGGTTGGGTGTCGCTGAAGCCCAGGCAGTACGACACGATCGCCGTGGTGCACCGCGCGAACGCGATCCTCTCGCCGGCGGCGCGGCTGATGGTCGACCTGGCCACCGAGCGGATCCAGGCTCTGACCGAGCCGGTCCGCGGGCGCCCACGCAACAACACCACGACGCACCGAGGTGCTGAGGCGAAGTAGTCTCGCGCCATGAACGACAAGCCCGACATCAAGCCGCGCTCGCGCGACGTCACCGACGGCCTGGAGAAGGCAGCCGCTCGCGGGATGCTCCGCGCGGTAGGCATGGGCGACGACGACTGGGCGAAGCCACAGATCGGCGTCGCGTCGAGCTGGAATGAGATCACCCCCTGCAACCTCTCCCTCGACCGGCTCGCGAAGGCCGTGAAGAACGGTGTGCACGCGGCGGGCGGATATCCCCTGGAGTTCGGCACGATCTCGGTCTCCGACGGGATCTCGATGGGCCACGAGGGCATGCACTTCTCGCTGGTCTCCCGCGAGGTGATCGCCGACTCGGTGGAGACGGTGATGATGGCCGAGCGGCTCGACGGGTCGGTGCTGCTGGCGGGCTGCGACAAGTCCCTGCCCGGCATGCTGATGGCGGCCGCGCGGCTCGACCTCGCCAGCGTCTTCCTGTACGCCGGGTCGATCATGCCCGGCCAGGTCGACGGCAACGACGTGACGATCATCGACGCCTTCGAGGCCGTCGGCGCCTGTCTCGCCGGCAAGATCACCCGCGAGCAGGTCGACAAGGTCGAGCGCGCGATCTGCCCCGGTGAGGGTGCCTGCGGTGGCATGTACACCGCCAACACGATGGCCGCCGTCGCGGAGGCCCTCGGGATGAGCCTTCCCGGTTCCGCCGCACCGCCCGCTGTCGATCGCCGTCGCGACGGGTTCGCGCACCGTTCGGGCGAGGCGGTCGTGGAGATGCTGCGCCAGGGGATCACCGCTCGCCAGGTGCTGACGCTCGAGGCCTTCGAGAACGCGATCGCCGTGGTGATGGCGCTCGGCGGTTCCACCAACGCCGTACTCCACCTGCTCGCGATCGCCCGCGAGGCCGAGGTCGAGCTGACCATCGACGACTTCAACCGCATCGGCGACAAGGTCCCGCACCTCGGCGACCTGAAGCCGTTCGGCCGGTTCGTGATGAACGACGTCGACAAGATCGGCGGCATCCCGGTCGTGATGAAGGCGCTGCTCGACGCCGGCCTGATGCACGGCGACTGCCTGACCGTCACGGGCAGGACGATGCGGGAGAACCTCGACGCCCTCGCGCCCGCCGGGCTCGACGGCGAGGTGCTGCGTGACCTGGACAAGCCGATCCACCCGACCGGCGGACTGACCATCCTGAAGGGGTCGTTGGCTCCGGAGGGCGCGGTCGTGAAGTCGGCTGGGTTCGACGACTCGACGTTCACCGGCACCGCCCGGGTCTTCGACGGCGAGCGGGCAGCGATGGACGCGCTGGAGGCCAACCAGATCGTGGCCGGCGACGTCGTCGTGATCCGCTACGAAGGACCCAAGGGTGGCCCGGGGATGCGCGAGATGCTCGCGATCACCGGCGCGATCAAGGGCGCAGGACTCGGCAAGGACGTGCTGCTGGTCACCGACGGACGCTTCTCCGGTGGCACGACCGGCCTGTGCGTGGGCCACATCGCCCCGGAGGCCGTCGACGGAGGCCCGATCGCGTTCGTGCGCGACGGCGACCAGATCACCCTCGACGTGGCCGGCCGGACCCTGGACGTGACCATCGAGGAGTCCGAGCTTGCCGCCCGCAAGGACGGCTGGGTCCCGAACGAGCCGAAGTACACCAAGGGCGTGCTCGGCAAGTACGCCAAGCTCGTCCAGTCCGCTGCCCACGGTGCGATCTGCGGCTGAGCGGTTGGCGGTTTCCCACGGTCCCGTGGGAAACATGCACTTCCCGTGCTTTGCAACGCACGGGAAGTGCAAGTTTCGTACGGGAAGTAGGGCCGGAAGTGGCGTGCTGAGCTGTTGGCAGTTTCACTGGGTACCCAGTGAAACTGCCGCTTCCCCCGGATTGCAACACGGAGGAAGCGGCAGGATCGGTGGGGGAGTACGCCGGGAAGCCGTCGCGAACTAGAAGGTCGCGGTCTTCGGCAGGTACGGCGGCTGGCCGGTCTCGCCGACCTCGACATCGAGGATCGCCTGGTGTGACGCGTCGCCGGCGATGGCGGACTGGTTCGCGACCAGCACCCTGGTGCCCAGGAAGGTCGCGCTGCACGGGGTGTCGAACGGCACGGACGAATCGTTGTCCCCAGTCAGCGGCACCTTCGGAAACCTCGTCACCTCCGTGCCCGACGGGGTCAGCTCCACCAGCTGGTTGGCCAGGCCGGCGAGGGCGACGTACACGTGACCCGACTTGCCGATGCCGAAGCCGTCCGGGAGGTCACCGGGCCGCGAGGTCCACAGCGTCTGCAGCGCGCCCGGCCGGCCGTCGGCCCTGAGGGGCAGCCGGTAGAGGTGTCCGTTGGTGGGCAGCGACGCGCCGTCGGCCGCCGTCTGCTGGGTGATCAGCAGGTCACGGCTGCCCGGCCGGAAACGGATGCCGGTGGTGCCGAACTCGATGCCAGACAGGGCGGGGGAGGAGAACCAGCGCTTCGGCGAACGCGACCCGTGCGGCACCTTCCAGATCACGCCCGCGGCGTAGTCGGTCACGAAGAGGGCGCCGCCGGGACCCCACGTCGCGTAGTTGGGTACGGCGCCGCCGGGCAGGCGGACCACTCGCTTCACCCGTCCGGTGCCGAGGTCGAGGGTCAGGACAGAGGACGTCGAGGTCTCGAGCAGGACGAGCTTGCCGCCGCGGGTCTGGTTGGCGACCTGTACGCCGTGGTCCTCGCCGAGCACTTGCCCCGGCACCACCCACGAGCGCAGGAGCTTGCCGGACGGGCTCCACTCGAAGACCTTCGAGGGTGCCGTGCTGCCCGAGTCGACGTAGCTGCCGGCGTACACGCGGCCGTTGGTGTGCGCGTGGACGTACGCCGGGAAGCCAGGCGGCGGGACCTTCGCGAACACCCGGGTGTCCCACTTGGGGCGGGCTGCGGAGGAGGCGGACGCCGAGGGGGCCAACCCGGTGGCCAGGGCGAGAATTGACACGAGGAGGAGTGCCAGCACGCGCTGGGGGAGGTGGGGCATGTGACGACTCCTGTGTTTTATATCTGAATATGTGTCAGATTCGGTTTTTGACCCTACACTCGCTCCATGTCTGTTGCGGATGCGACTTCGACCACACCCCAGCGGCGGGTGCCGCAGCAGGAGCGCAGCCGTCGCCTCGTCGACGGGCTCCTGGACGCTGCGCAGCGGATCGTGGTGGAACGAGGTGTCGATGCATTGACCACCCGCGACATCGCCGAGGAAGCCGATGCCCCGGTCGCCTCGCTCTACCAGTACTTCTCCGACAAGGAGGACGTCCTGCTCGCCCTGGCCCTGCGTGACATGGCGGAGATGGACGAGCAGGTGGCCAACGACCTCGGGGAGCTCGAGGTGCTGTCGATCTCGAGCATCGTGCGCACCACGATGCTGGCGTTCGTCAGCGTCTACCGGCGGCGTCCGGGGTTCGTGGAGATCTACCTGCGCGGCCGGACCAACCAGGCCGTCCACCAGTTCGGGCGCGACCACAACCTCCAGGTCGCCGAGGAGCTGCGTGCGTTTGCGATCGACGCCGGTCTGGCGCGCGAGGACCTGTCGGTCAAGGTCGCTCAGCTCGCCGTGGAGGTCGGCGACCGGGTCTTCCAGCTCGCCTACGCGCAGGACATCGACGGAGACGGCGAGATGGTCGACGAAGGCATCGCGATGGTGACGGCCTACCTCGAGCGTTACGCGACGCCCGCCGGCCTGGAGGGGGTGTCCGTCCGTGAGTCGACGTGAGCACGTGGCCACCGCGGCCCGTCGGCTGGCGACCGAGGGCTTGCTCGTCGGAACGGCCGGCAACGTGTCGGTGCGCGACGGCGACCGGATCGCGGTCACTGCCACGGGCGTGGTCCTGCGCGACTGCACGGCGGAGCAGGTCAGCGTCGTGACCCGCACTGGCGAGGTGGTCGAGGGCAGCCTGCTGCCGACCTCCGAGCTCGACCTGCATCTCAACGTGTACGACGCCACGGACGCTGCGGCCGTCGTACACACCCATGCGCCGTACTCGACCGCCGTTGCGTGCGTGCTCGAGGAGCTGCCGGTGATCCACTACCAGCACCTGCTGCTCGGTGGAACGATCCGGGTCGCGCCGTACGCCACCTTCGGCACACCCGAGCTCGCCGCCAACGTCCGGGACGCGCTGGCCGACCGCCAGGCCGCGCTGATGGCCAACCACGGCTCGGTCGCCGTCGGCGGGTCACTCGAGAAGGCCGTCGACCACGCGCTGTTGCTCGAGTGGCTCGCGACCCTCCACCACCGCGCCAGCGCGCTCGGCGTACCCAAGACCCTCACCGATGACGAGCAGGCCGGCGTCATCACCCAGGCGCTGCGGCGCAACTACGGCAACACCGCTTCGATCAACCAGGAGAAACCATGAAGTTCGCCACCGTCGGCGTCCACGTCCTCGATACGCACGTCATCGGCGTCGAGGGCATCCCGGACAGCTCGGAGGGCCACGTGGTCGAGACGATCCGGTTCTCGCCGGCGGGCACGGCAGGCGGCACCGCGATCGTGCTGAGCCGGCTCGGAGCCGAGGTGCGCAGCTTCGGCGCGGTCGGCGAGGACCCGATAGCGACGAGCCTGCTGGGCATGCTCGACCGCGAAGGCGTCGACGTCACCGGGCTCGTCCGGAAGGACGGCCAGCAGACCTCTTCGTCGGTGATCCCTGTCCGTCCCAACGGGGACCGACCGGCGTGGCACTGCATCGGGGCCAACGGCGCGTTCACCCTGGACGACCTCGACCTGGCCGACCTCGACGGCATCACCCACCTCCACCTCGGCGGTCCGGAGTTCCTCGGTGGGGAGGCCGCCGCCAAGCTGCTGGCCCACGCGAAGTCGATCGGTGCCACCACCTCGCTGGACCTGCTCGCGCCGGGCGACCCGGGCATGCTGGAGTGGATCGCCGACGCGCTGCCGCACACCGACTACCTGCTGCCCAACGACGAACAGGTGCTGGGCCTGACCGGTGCCTCTTCCCTGGCGCAGGGGTCGGCCGCCCTCATCAAGCAGGGCGTCGGCTGCGTCGCGGTCACGCAGGGGTCGAAGGGCGCGCTGGTCGTCAAGGCCGACGAGACCATCGAGGTTCCGGCGTACGACATCGACGTCGTGGACACCACCGGCTGCGGCGACGCCTTCTCGGCCGGCTTCCTCCGCGGCCTCTCGCTCGGCCATGAGCTCGGCGTGGCCGCCGCGCTCGGTTGCGCCGCGGCAGCCCAGGTCGCGCAGGGGCTGGGCACCGACGCGGGCGACTACTCGCTGGAGAGCGTCGAGGAGTTCGCCGCCAACGCGACCCCGGTGACCCCGGTCGCCTGACGGCGCGTGCGGTTTCCCACGGTACCGTGGGAAACCGTCACTTCCCGTGCTTTGCAACGCGCGGGAAGTGCAAGTTTCGTACGGGAAGTACGGCGCACCGGCGGCCGCGAAACCTTTCTCAACCAAATGGTTGACAACACCTGATCAGGCATGTCAGCATCCTTGTATTCAACCAATCAGTTGAGGACGAGGAATGACCGATCAGCTCTCCCAGGTGTTCGCCGCCCTGGCCGACCCGACCCGACGCGACATGGTCACCCGCCTGTGCGCGGGTGACGCCACCGTGGGCGAGCTGGCTGCGCCGTACGACGTGAGCATGCAGGCCGTCTCCAAGCACCTGAAGGTGCTCGAGACCGCCGGCCTGGTCAGTCGCGAACGGGAGGCACAGCGCCGACCGGTCCATCTCGAGGCGGAGGTGTTCGACCTGATGACCAAGTGGATCGAGCGTTACCGGCAGCAGGCCGAGGAGCGCTACCAGCGCCTCGACGCGGTGCTGGCGGCCATGGACGAGCAGGACGACACATCGAGCACGACCACAGGGAAAACCACCAAGGGAGGAAAAGCATCATGAGCACAACCACGAAGACCGCAGACGGCACCACCACCATCGAGGCAGTGGAGGACATGCCCGCGATCAGGATGACTCGCGACTTCACCGCCACCCCCGCACAGCTGGTGCGGGCGCACACCGACCAGGACCTGTACCTCCAGTGGGTCGGCCCGGACGGCTCGAACATGAGCATCGACCACTGGGACGCGCGCACCGGCGGCAGCTGGCGCACCGTCGGCCACAACGCCGACGGCGAGGAGTACGCCTTCCACGGCTGCTTCCACACCGTGCGCGACGACCGCTTGGTGCAGACCTTCACCTACGAGGGCTTCCCGGACAGCGTCGCCCTGGAGACGATGTGGTTCGAGGACCTGGGTGAGGGACGGACCCGGCTGCACGTCCACTCGCTCTACGACACCTACGAGGGCCGCGACGGCATGCTCTCGAGCGGGATGGACACCGGCGTGAACGACGGCTACGCCAAGCTCGACCGCCTTCTCGAGGCCGGGGCTCTCTGAGCGCCACACATCCGCGCAAGACCCACCGACGGAGGACAAGCATCATGAACACGACACTCAAGACCGCAGACGGCACCACCACGATCGAGGCCGACCCGAACCTGCCGCTGGTCAAGATGACCCGCGACTTCCGGGCCACGCCGGCACAGCTGGTCCGGGCGCACACCGATCCCGAGCTGTTCGTGCAGTGGATCGGCCCGAACGGCATGGACACCCGGCTGCAGCACTGGGACGCCCGCACCGGCGGCAGCTGGCGCTACGTGTCCGTCCGGGGCGACGAGGAGTACGCCTTCCACGGCAGCTTCCACGAGGTCCGCGACGACAAGATCGTGCAGACCTTCACCTACGACGGCTTCCCCGACGGCGTCTCGCTGGAGACGATGTGGTTCGAGGACCTCGGCGATGGCCGCACGCGGATGCACGCCACCTCACTCGTCGACAGCATCGAGGGGCGCGACATGATCCTGTCGAGCGGCATGGAGGTCGGCATCAACGACGGCTACGCCAAGCTCGACCAGCTGCTCGCCGCCGGCGCCCTGTAGACATCGACGGACTACAGGTGCCCGCCCGTCCGAGGGCTGCACCTCGTGGTCGGCGACATCTCCGCGGTCCGCGAGGTCCTGGTCGGACGCGGTGTCGAGGTCAGCGACGTGCAGGACATGGGTGGCATCAAGTACGCCTACTTCTCCGACCCCGACGGGAACTCGTGGGCGCTTCAGGAGATACCTCCGCGGGCCCTAGCTTCGCCCAGTTAGTCGGCGGCGGGACGCACGTCCATGACGACCTCGAACTCGAGCAGGTCGGCACCGGTGGACACGGGCTTGGCCCGCTCGCCGGAGTGCGCCTCGATGGCGGGGCCGTCGCGCCAGGCGGCGAACGACTCCTCGTCCTCCCACTGCGTGACCACGAAGTAGCGGTCCTCGCCCTTGACCGGGCGGAGCAGCTGGAAGCCGAGGAAACCGGGGGTCCCGTCGACCGTGTGCGCCCGGTTGGAGAAGCGCTTCTCCAGCTCCTCGTGGGCCTGCGGGGGTACGGCGATGGCGTTGATCTTCACGACGGACATGGCCACGAGGTTAATGCCCCCGTGTCAGCCCTCGACCGCTGCCGCCGGGAGGTCGAACCACCGCAGGTGCTCGAAGTCCTCGCTGAGCGACTGTGGCGGCGTGAGGTCGGGCTCGCACGCATCGGCGAGGATCTTCGCGCCATCGCTGAGGTGCTGCTCGAGCAGCGACTCGTCGCCGACGAGCTGTGAGGTCGGCGGATGCATGCCGTGCTCGTCGTACGTGATCGCGCCAAGGCGCAGCGGCGGCTCGACGAGTCCGTCGCGGTGGGTCCAGCGCCCGCTCGCGGTGTCGAACCGGTAGTCGCCCAGCAGGCGCCAGCCGTCGCGCGCGACCAGCCGCACCGCCTCGACGATGTAGTCCGCAACCGTGTCGGAGAGGAAGTAGTTGAAGTTCACTCGCACCCAGCCGGGCTTGATCCCCTCGCAGCCGCCGGTGACCTCGCGCTCGTACTCGTGGCTGCGCTCGAGGTCGATCCCGAGCAGTCGATGGCCGTAGGGGCCGGCGCACGAGCAGCCACCGCGCGACTGGATCCCGAAGAGGTCGTTGAGAAGTGCGACGACGAAGTTGTGGTGCAGGAACTTCCGGGAAGGTGCGCGTACGACGAACGAGACGATCGATAGCCGCTCCGCGTCGGGGTTGCCGAGGATCTCGATCGAGGGTTCCTCGTGCCAGGCGGCCACCGCGCGCGAGAGGAACCGCTCCTCCGCCTCGCGGATCGCGCTGACGCCGACAGCCTCCTTGACCTGGAAGACCAGCCCCGCCCGGACCGCCTCGATGATCGCCGGCGTGCCGCCCTCCTCGCGGTGCTCGGGCTCGCTGAGGTAGTCGTGCTCGCGGTCGTTGACGTAGGCGACGGTCCCGCCGCCGGGCACGTCCGGGACCCGGTTGGAGAACAGCTCGCGCCGGGCGACGAGGACCCCTGGGGTCGATGGGCCGCCGATGAACTTGTGCGGCGAGAGGAAGATCGCGTCCTTGTAGGCCAGCGGCTGCGAGGCCTTGCCTGCGGGGCCGCCGGAGTACATCTCGATGTCGATGTACGGCGCCGCCGCGGCGAAGTCCCAGAACGACAGGGCGCCGTGCTCGTGCAGCAGCGTCGAGATCGCCACCGTGTCCGTGACGATTCCGGTGACGTTGGAGGCAGCCGAGAAGGAGCCGATCTTGAGCGGGCGGTCGGCGTACTCCTCCAGCGCGGAGCGCAGCCGGTCGAGGTCGATGTGGCCGTCGGCGTCCTGCGGGATCGTCACCACGTCGGCGATCGACTCGCGCCACGGAAGCTCGTTGGAGTGGTGCTCGAAGGGTCCGATGAACACGACCGGGCGGTCGCCGGGCGGGACGTGCTGCAGCAGCCCGAACTGGTCCTCCAGGGCCGACGGGATTCGCAGCCCGAGCACGCCGATCAGCTTGGAGATCGCGCCGGTGCAGCCCGACCCGGCGAAGATCACGACGGTCTCGTCGTCGCCACCGACCGCCTCGTGGATGATCTGCCGGGCGTCCTCGCGCAGGCGGGTGGTCTGCAGGCCGGTGCCGCTGGACTCGGTGTGCGTGTTGGCGTAGCTCGGCAGCACCTCGTCCCGGATGAAGTCCTCGACGAACGACAGCGCCCGGCCGGACGCGGTGTAGTCGGCGTAGGTCACGCGGCGTTCGCCGTACGGCGTGCGCATCACGTGGTCCTCGCCGATGACCGAATCTCGGATCAACCGGAGAAGTGCCGTCACTCCCGCAGTCTAGGCTCGCTGGGTGCCGATGAACGAGTACGGACAACAGGTCGGTGAGGACGTCGGCTGGCGTCCCGGCGCCAGGTTGGAGCCGGTGACGCTGACCGGTCGCACCTGCCGGCTCGAGCCGCTGGGGGAAGCGCACCTGAGCGGGCTGTACGACGCCCTCTGCGTCGACTCGCCGCCGAGCACCTGGACCTACATGCCGCACGGGCCGTTCGCCGACCTCGAGCAGTTCCGGGCGTACGCCGACCACCTCCGCGCACTGCCCGCCACCGTCCCGCTCGCGATCGTGCTCGCCGACGGCACGCCTGACGGGAAGCCTGGCGGGATCGCCACCTACCTGCGCATCGACCATGCCAACGGGACCGCGGAGGTCGGCTACATCACCTACGCGGCCGCGATGCAGCGCACCACCGCGGCGACCGAGGCGATGTACCTGATGGCTGCCCATGCGTTCGACGTTGTCGGTGTGCGGCGCTATGAATGGAAGTGTGACTCCCTCAACGAGCCCTCGCGTCGAGCGGCGGCTCGCCTCGGGTTCACCTTCGAAGGGGTCTTCAAGCAGGCCCTGGTCTACAAGGGCCGCAACCGCGACACCGCCTGGTTCGCCATCACCGACGACGAGTGGCCGGAGCTCAAGGCGCGCTTCGAGCGCTGGCTCGACCCGGGGAACTTCGACGAGCTCGGGCACCAGCGGACACCACTAGATCCATGACAGCGAGGAGTGAACGATGACGGAGACCGACGACAAGGCCCGGGTGTCCGGACCACAGGTCATCCGCGAGGGCATCGACGACTGGCGCTGGGTGCTCGACAAGCTGGTCGCCCGGTTCGAGACGGGTGACTTCAACACCGGGGCCGCCCTGGTCGCCAAGATCGCCGAGGCCGCCGACGAGGCCAACCACCACCCCGACGTCGACCTTCGCTACCCGCACCTGACCGTGACGCTGAAGAGTCACGACGTCGATGCGATCACCCAGCGCGACGTCCGCCTGGCCCGGAAGATCAGCGAGCTCGCCGCCGACGCCGGGGTCAGCGCCTCTGCCGAGGCTGCGGACGTCCTCGAGATCGCGCTGGACACCCCCGACCACGCCAAGGTGAGCCCCTTCTGGCAGGCGCTCCTCGGCTACGACGTCAACCCGGAGCACGACAACGACCTGCGCGACGGCGCCGGTCGCAACACCACGCTGTGGTTCCAGGAGACCGACTCCGATGCGCCGGACCGGCAGCGGTTCCACCTCGACGTCAGCGTCCCGGCCAACGCGGCCCAGGCCCGGTTGCAGGCTGTGCTCGACGCCGGCGGCACCCTGGTCAGCGACGAGCGCGCCCCGGCGTACTGGGTGGTCGCGGACGCCGACGGCAACCGCGCGTGCATCTGCACCTGGGAGGGACGGTCCGCCTGGGCGGACGCCGGTGACTGAGACCCTCGTCCCACGATCCGGGACGGGTGGCACACTGAGTTGAGCGCGGAGCGGTGTGCGGGCACGATGTGCCCATGCGTTTTGAGATTGTCGTACGCACGCGACGCGTGAGCTGAGGTCCCCCAGACCCTCACCCCACGCGTCCACCCCTCGACCGCCAAATGGCGCGAGGGGTTTTTTGTTGGCCGAACAACGACAGAGATGATGAGCAGATGACCGAGCAGGGAACCGCGGGTGCCGAGACGGTCACCGGCGCGCAGAGCCTGATCAGGTCGCTCGAGAATGCCGGCGCGGAGAACATCTTCGGCATTCCGGGTGGCGCGATCCTTCCGGCGTACGACCCCCTCTTCGACTCCAAGATCCGGCACATCCTCGTACGGCACGAGCAGGGCGCGGGCCACGCGGCCCAGGGGTACGCCGTCGCGACCGGCAAGGTCGGCGTCTGCATGGCCACCAGCGGCCCCGGCGCGACCAACCTGGTCACCCCGATCGCCGATGCCCACATGGACTCGGTCCCGATGGTGGCGATCACCGGACAGGTCGGCGCCGCCCAGATCGGCACCGACGCCTTCCAGGAGGCCGACATCCGCGGCATCACGATGCCGATCACCAAGCACAACTTCCTGGTCACCGACCCGGCGGAGATCCCGCGCGTCGTGGCGGAGGCGTTCTACCTCGCCTCGACCGGTCGCCCCGGCCCGGTGCTGGTCGACGTGGCCAAGTCGGCGTTGCAGGCACAGACGACGTTCAACTGGCCCACCGAGCTGAACCTCCCCGGCTACCGCCCGGTGACCCGGCCGCACTCCAAGCAGATCCGGGAGGCCACCCGGCTGATGCTGGAGTCGCGCCGTCCGGTGCTCTACGTCGGCGGGGGCGTGATCCGCGCTCGTGCGGCCAAGGAGCTGCGGATGCTCGCCGAGCTGACCGGTCTGCCGGTCGTGACCACGCTGATGGCGCGCGGCGCGTTCCCGGACAGCCACCCGCAGCACCTCGGCATGCCCGGCATGCACGGCACCGTCGCAGCGGTTGCCGGTCTGCAGAAGAGCGACCTGATCATCAGCCTGGGCGCGCGCTTCGACGACCGGGTGACCGGCAACCTGGACTCGTTCGCCCCGGGCGCCAAGGTGATCCACGCCGACATCGACCCTGCCGAGATCGGCAAGAACCGCGTCGCCGACGTCCCGATCGTGGGCGACTGCCGCGAGGTGATCGCCGACCTGATCGTCGCCATCCAGGCCGAGCAGGACAAGGGGACAACCGGTGACTACGAGGGCTGGGTGAAGTTCCTCGCCGGCGTGAAGACGCAGTACCCGCTCGGGTACGACGCGCCCGCCGAAGGCCTCGCCCCGCAGTACGTCATCGAGCGGCTGAGCGCGATCGCCGGTCCCGAGTCGATCTACGTCGCCGGCGTCGGGCAGCACCAGATGTGGGCCACCCACTTCGTCCAGTACGAGCACCCGAACACCTGGATCAACTCCGGCGGTCTCGGCACGATGGGATTCGCGGTGCCCGCCGCGATGGGCGCCAAGGTCGGCATGCCGGACACCACGGTGTGGGCGATCGACGGCGACGGCTGCTTCCAGATGACCAACCAGGAGCTCGCGACCTGCACGATCGAGGGCATCCCGATCAAGGTCGCGGTGATCAACAACGAGTCGCTCGGCATGGTTCGCCAGTGGCAGACCCTGTTCTACGGCGGGCGCTACTCCAGCACCGACCTGGACTCCAAGCGGGTGCCCGACTTCGTCAAGCTCGCCGAGGCGTACGGCGCGGTCGGGCTCGCCTGTGAGGACCCGGCCGACGTGGACGCGACGATCAACAAGGCGATGGAGATCAACGACGTCCCGGTGGTCGTCGACTTCCGGGTCGAGCGGGACGCGATGGTGTGGCCGATGGTCGCCGCCGGCACCTCCAACGACGACATCAAGTACGCCCGGGACATGGCGCCCGAGTTCGAGGAGGACGATCTATGAGTACTCACACTCTCTCGGTGCTCGTGGAGAACAAGCCGGGTGTGCTCGCGCGCATTGCCGGCCTGTTCAGCCGGCGCGGCTTCAACATCGACTCCCTCGCAGTGGGTCCGACAGAACATCCCGAGATCTCACGGATGACAATTGTGGTCAGCGTCGCCGACTCTCCCCTCGAGCAGGTCACCAAGCAGCTGAACAAGCTCGTCGAGGTGATCAAGATCGTCGAGCTCGAGGACCGCGACTCCATCGAGCGCGAGCTGTTGCTCGTCAAGGTCCGGGCCGACGCCGAGACGCGTGGGCAGGTGCTCGACGCGGTCCAGCTCTTCCGTGCCAAGGTCGTCGACGTGGCGACCGACGCCGTCACGATCGAGGTGACCGGCAATGCCGGCAAGCTCAAGGACTTCCTCGCTGTCTTCGAGCAGTTCGGCATCCGTGAGCTCGTCCAGTCCGGCATGGTCGCCATCGGTCGCGGCAGCCGGTCGATCACCGAGCGCACGCTTCGCCCCGTCCCTGTCCCCGTCCCGGCTGCGCACGCCATTCCGAGCTGACCCTCCAGGTGGTTGAGGAGCGAGCGCAGCGAGCGTCTCGAAACCACCACAACGACATACACATCAACGAAACCGATTGAAGGAGCCTTCCAGTGGCTGAAATGTTCTACGACGACGACGCCGACCTGGCCCTGATCCAGGGCAAGAACGTGGCCGTGCTCGGCTACGGCAGCCAGGGGCACGCGCACTCCCTGTCGCTGCGCGACTCCGGTGTCGACGTACGCATCGGACTGCCCGAGGGCTCCAAGAGCCGCGAGAAGGCGGAGGCCGAGGGCCTGCGCGTCCTAACCCCGGCAGAGGCCGTCGAAGAGGCCGACGTCATCGTGATCCTCGCTCCCGACCACATCCAGCGGAAGCTGTACGCCGAGTCGGTCGAGCCCAACATCACCCCCGGCGACACCCTCGTGTTCGGCCACGGCTTCAACATCCGGTTCGGCTACATCACCCCGCCCGAGGGCGTCGACGTGTTCATGGTCGCGCCGAAGGGGCCGGGCCACCTGGTCCGTCGTGAGTACGTCGACGGCCGCGGCGTACCCGTGCTCGTCGCCGTCGAGAAGGACGACTCCGGCAAGACCTGGGACCTCGCGCTGTCCTACGCCAAGGCCATCGGCGGCCTGCGCGCCGGCGGCATCAAGACCACGTTCACCGAGGAGACCGAGACCGACCTGTTCGGCGAGCAGGCCGTCCTGTGCGGTGGCGCGAGCCAGCTGGTGCAGTACGGCTTCGAGGTCCTCACCGAAGCGGGCTATCAGCCCGAGGTCGCCTACTTCGAGTGCCTGCACGAGCTGAAGCTGATCGTCGACCTGATGTACGAAGGCGGCATCGCCAAGCAGCGCTGGTCGGTCTCCGACACCGCGGAGTACGGCGACTACGTCTCCGGCCCGCGGGTGATCGACGCCCACGTGAAGGAGAACATGCTGGCCGTCCTCGAGGACATCAAGAACGGCTCCTTCGCGCAGCGGTTCATCGACGACCAGGACAACGGCGGCAAGGAGTTCAAGGAGCTCCGCGCCAAGGGTGAGCAGCACCCGATCGAGGAGACCGGTCGCGAGCTGCGCAAGCTGATGGCCTGGGTGAAGAGCCACGACTCCGACTACGTCGAGGGCACCGCCAACCGCTGACCAGCGGCAGGACGGGTCTGGCCCGGGTCAGCTGGACTTCGACGAGGACCTGGACGAGGACTTCGACGAGGACTTCGACCCGGGCGCCGACGAGGGCGTCGACTGCTCATCGCGTCGCAGGTACTTGGTCCGGATCTGCGACCTGTTCGCGCTGAGCGAGCGCGCCAGGGCGCCCTTGTGTGATCCCGCGAAGTACCCGATGCACCAGTCCAGCTGCTGCAGCGCGTCCTCCGCCGCACTGCGGTACCTCTCCACCTCCTTCATGAGGAAGTGGACCTCTTGCTCGAGCTCGGCGACCTGAGTGTCGGCTGACATGTCTGCTCCTCCCGGCACCAACCGCACCGACTCAAGTGGTCGGTGCCTCCCTTGGTGCACATTGACTTGTTTAGTACCCGGCGCAAGCCATCGCCACACTTTGGCCGACCCGGGACACTGGTCGCGTGACCATGCAGACGAGCGCCCGGGGCGGCAGGACGGCGTTCTTCACCGCGATCGTCGCGATGGCAATGCTGGTCGCGGGATGTGGCTGCTCGAGGGTCTCGACCAGGCGAGCAACAACGCCCTCGACGCCTACGGCATCCGCCCCGGACGGGCGAGGGCCTGCTGGGAGTGTTCATCGCGCCGTGGCTGCACGGTGGCTGGCCGCACCTGATCTCGAACACGATCCCGTTCTTCGTGCTCGGCGTCCTGGTGCTGCTCGACGGCTGGGGGCAGTGGTTCCGCACCACGCTCGTCGTCGTACTCGTCAGCGGCGCAGCCGTCTGGCTGCTCGCGCCCCCGGGATCGATCACCCTCGGGGCCAGCGGTGTCGTGTTCGGCTGGCTGACCTACCTGGTGGTCCGTGGCTTCTACACCGGCAGCGCGGGCCAGATCGTCCTCGGGCTGGTGATCTTCCTGCTGTACGGCGGCATGCTCTGGGGCGTCCTCCCCACCGACACCGCTGTCTCCTGGCAGGCCCACCTGGGCGGCGCCCTCGGCGGCTTCCTGGCCGCCCGAAGCCGCCGCCGAACTACCCAAGCGTCCGTGAGGCGTCGCACCTGAACAACGAAACACCGCCGAGGCGTCGCAGATGAAGAAGAAGATCCTTCATCTGCGACGCCTCAGCGGTTCTCAGGCCTTCATCGGCGACGCCTCGCGGGCTATTTGATCTCGGAGCGGAGCACCAGCCAGACGCCGACGGCCATCGGGATGATCAGCCAGATCAGGCCGGAGACTCCGAGGTTGGCCCACTGCTCGCTGGTGAGCGCTCCGTCGAAGAGCCGGCTCGAGGAGAACTGGAAGTCGACCCAGCCCTGGATGTCCCGGAACCACTCCTGGTAGGCGGCCAGCATCCCGAAGATCGCCGGCATCACCAGCGAGTAGACGAAGTACCCAACGATGGCGCCGGCCGAGTTCCGGATGAGTACGCCGAGCATGAAGCCCATCAGCAGGCCGAGGACGTTGGCGAACGTGATGTACATCAGGTTCTCCCACGACAGGTCCCAGACCAGGTCGGTGCCGGTGATCGTCGTACCGACCACGTTGCCGAGCGCTCCGATGGTGAACGCCACCGCGATTGAGACGACGCCGACCCCGACGGCCGAGATCGCCTTTGCCCACACGACGCGACCACGGTGGGGGACCAGCGTGAAGGTCGTCAGCCCGTTGCGCTGGCTCCACTCACTGGTCACGGACAGGATCGCCATGATCGGCAGGATGATGGTCATCGGTACGCCGATGGCCGCCGCGAAGTTGTTGTAGGTGAGCTCGCTGTCCGGGGCGAACAGGATCACTGCGCCCGTGGCCAGCAGGGCAGTGATGCCGATGCTCGTCATCAGCCAGAAGCCCGACCTGGTGTCGAACATCTTGCGGAGCTCGACGCCGACGAGCCGGGTCATCGGGATCGGGCTGTGGTTCGGAACGGGTCGCGGCAACAGCGCCGGCCTCACGCTCCACGGTGATGGTGCTCATGCTGCTGCTCCTTCTCGTTGTGTCTCTGCGGTGAGCTCGAGGAACATCTCCTCGAGCCCGGCTCCGTCGGCGGACCGGAGCTCGGTGAGGGCCACCCCGGCAGTGAGCGCGATCTGGCCAACCTGCTCAGGGTCGGCGCTCGTGCGTACGACGCCGTCCTCCGCCAAGGTGGCGACGATCCCGGCGGCCGCGAGCGACCTCGCCAACGCAGCCGGGGAAGTGCTGCGTACGACGGTCCCGGCGGCCGCCAACAGGTCGGCCTTGGTGCCCTGCGCGACGATGCGGCCCTCGCCGATCAGCACCAGGTCATCGGCGATGACCTCGATCTCGTGGAGCAGGTGGGACGACAGCAGGACGGTGCCGCCCTGGTCGGCGTACGACCTGAGCAGGTCACGCATCCACCGGATGCCCGCGGGGTCGAGGCCGTTGGCCGGCTCGTCGAGGATCAGCACCTCCGGCTCCCCGATCAGCGCGGTCGCGATGCCGAGCCGCTGGCGCATGCCGAGCGAGTAGTTCCGCACCCTGCGGCCCGCCTCGGCCTCGGTCAGGCCGACCCGGGCCAGCATGTCCTCCACCCGGAGCTTGGGCAGGCCCATCGTGCGCTGGCTGATGGTGAGGATCTCCCGCCCGGTGCGACCTGCGTGCTGCGCCGAGGCGTCCAGCAGCACGCCCACCTCGTGTCCGGGGTTGGGTAGGTCGCGGAAGCGGCGACCGGAGATGGTGACGTCTCCGGACGTGGGCGGGGTGAGCCCGACCATGACGCGCATGGTCGTGGACTTGCCTGCTCCGTTGGGGCCGAGGAAGCCGGTCACACGACCCGGGAGGGCGGTGAACGTGACGTCGTCGACGGCGGTGAACTTGCCGTAGGTCTTCGTGAGCGATTCGACTTTGATCATGGGGAGAGCCTCGCCGCGACCGGGGTCGCGGCACATCAGGGAGGGTGCCGGACTCACCCCTGAGTGACCCCTGAGCCCACCTCGGGGTCGCGGCGGACGACCCGAAGCAGCGTTCGCGAATCCACAGGTGAAGGCGCTCACCTGTGGACGGCGGAGCATTTCTGTGGACGGCGAACCCTGTTCTGTGGAGGACACGCCGAGGACTCGAGAATTCCCTTGTATCAAGGGCGAAAACCCCTTGTGCGCGGGCTGCCGCAGGCGTAGAAATCTGTCTACGCGATCCCTCCGGGGATCGCGGGATCGCTCGGAGCAGATGGTCCATACGGCGAGGCAACTCGCCGCGGTGCGCAGGTGACTGCCACCGGGACCTGAGCAGAAGAGCGGTCGATCGGAAGGTCACCATTTCCGGTCAAACCAGAAGGGCCCAGCAACTCATACTTGCTGGGCCCTTCGCCTATTCCGGGGGCTGCCGGGTCGGGCGGTCGCCGCCAGCAGCGGATCGTCTCCGGCCGCACTGGGTACCCGAAGCGCGTGCAGACCTTCCTCCCGTTTCCCGACTTCGAGCAGTCCGCCCGGTCGCTGGACCAGAAGCGGCTCGGCAAGCAGCGGGTCGAGTGCATCCAGGTGCTCCGAGGCCTCGTCGTCGAGGGTTATGGCTGGCGGAACCACCCCGCCGTGCTGATGTGGAAGGGCTTCGAGGAGGCGCTGGGCCGGTACTCCTTCACGTGCTGTGCCGTGTGGGTCGAGTCCGGGTTCGCAGACACTTGTGCCGCGACCATCGGCTCGGAGCTGCGCAGCATCGGGGTGACGACTGTCCGGACCCAGGACGAGCTGGCGGCTGCCGGGGCCCTGCCGCCCTGGCTGGGGGACGAGGCGTTCCACCTCGGTCACCGGGCGGCGCTGGTGCGCAAGGACCCGAAGTTCTACGGCCCGCGATTCCCCGATGTCCCCGACGACCTGCCCTACGTGTGGCCGACCCGCGAGCCATCCAGGGACGCCGCCGCGGACGATGCCAGCAGGTAGTGTGGCTGGTCGGCACAGCGTCGTGCTCGACCCCTTGGCCTTCGGGCCACGCACCCACCCCTCCTGCGAGGACCATTCGTGACGCTAACCTCCACGCCCGAGACCGAAGCCCGGCCCGTCGTACTGATCGCCGAGGAGCTCAGTCCCGCCACGGTGGAGGCACTGGGTCCCGACTTCGAGATCCGGCACTGCAACGGCGCCGACCGGGCCGAGCTCCTCGCTGCCATCGCCGACGCCGAGGCGATCCTGGTCCGCTCGGCCACAGCGGTCGACGCCGAGGCGCTGCTGGCAGCCAAGCGGCTCAAGGTCGTGGCTCGCGCCGGCGTCGGGCTGGACAACGTCGACGTCAAGGCCGCGACGCAGAACGGCGTCATGGTGGTCAACGCCCCCACCTCCAACATCACGAGCGCGGCCGAGCTCGCGGTCGCGCTGATGCTCGCCGCCGCCCGCAACATCAGCCCCGCCCACGCCGCCCTCACTCGCGGTGAGTGGAAGCGCAGCCGGTACGGCGGCACCGAGCTGTTCGAGAAGACGGTCGGCATCGTGGGGCTGGGTCGCATCGGCGTACTCGTCGCCCACCGGCTCGCCGCCTTCGGCATGGACGTGATCGCCTACGACCCCTACGTGCAGGCCGGCCGCGCCGCCCAGATGGGGGTGCGCATGGTCAGCCTCGACGAGCTGATGACCGAGTCGGACTTCATCAGCGTGCACCTCCCCAAGACCCCCGAGACCCTCGGCCTGATCGGCGCCGACGAGTTCGCCCGGGCCCGTCCCGGCCTGGTGCTGGTCAACGCCGCTCGTGGCGGCATCGTCGACGAGAAGGCGTTGTACGACGCCCTGAAGACCGGCCAGATCACCGCCGCCGGGCTCGACGTCTTCGCGGAGGAGCCGTGCACCGACTCGCCGCTCTTCGAGCTCGAGAACGTCGTCGCCACCCCGCACCTCGGCGCCTCGACGGAAGAGGCGCAGGAGAAGGCCGGCATCGCGGTGGCCCGTTCGGTGCGCCTCGCGCTCTCCGGCGAGCTGGTGCCGGACGCGGTGAACGTGCAGGGGGGTGTGATCGCCGAGGACGTCCGGCCCGGCATCCCACTGGTGGAGAAGCTCGGCCGGATCTTCACGGCACTGGCCGGAGAGGTCGCCCAGCAGATCGATGTGGAGGTCCGGGGCGAGATCACCGAGTTCGACGTGAAGGTGCTCGAGCTGGCAGCCCTCAAGGGGGTCTTCGCCGACATCGTCGAGGAGCAGGTCTCCTACGTGAACGCGCCGTTGCTCGCGGCCGAGCGGGGCACCGAGGTCCGCCTGGTCACCGAGCCGGAGAGCCCGGACCACCGCAACCTGATCACCATCCGCGGGACGTTGGCCGACGGCTCGCAGGTGTCGGTCTCCGGCACCCTGATCGGCATCGCCCAGAAGGAGCGCCTCGTCGAGGTCAACGACTTCGTGGTGGACCTCGAGCCCACCGAGCACCTGGCGTTCTTCACCTACGAGGACCGGCCCGGCATGGTCGGCACCGTCGGCAAGATCCTCGGGGACGCGCAGGTGAACATCGCCGGCATGCAGGTCTCCCGCGACACCAAGGGCGGCCAGGCGCTTGTGGCCCTGTCGGTTGACTCAGCCGTGCCTACCGAGGTGCTCGACGAGATCCGCGAGTCGATCTCGGCCCGCGTCGTACGTGGCGTCGACCTGTCCGAGTAGCCGTCCGGGCTGGCCGGGTCTAGTGCGTCTCGGCCGCGACGGTGTCGCGGATCATCTTCCGCTCGGTTGTGGCGGCCGGTGCGCTGTACGCCGTGCTCGGGTTGTCGTAGGTCTGGCGCATCCCGCGGACGCCGTCGTCGACCACGAACCTGGCGCGCGTGTAGGCGGCAGCTCCCTTGACGCTGACCCGCGGGACGCAGCGGTAGTCGACCGTGAACGAGTCCGGCGTGATCCTGGTGTTGCAGTAGCCGCGCTGGTTGTTCCAGAACTTCAGGTTGGGGTTGTACGCCGCCCACGGGTGCTGGCCGCTCGGCACGTCGTACCCGTCACCACCCGCTGTGATCGAGGAGCAGACGAACTCGGAGCCGACGACGGGGGAGTCGTGGTCCGAGAAGTCAGCGAGCACCTCCGAGGCCCAGTGCGCGTGCACGTCGCCGGTGAGCACGATCGGGTTCCGCACCTGCGCCTTCATCCAGGAGTCCGTCACCCGGGCGCGTGCGGCCGGGTAGCCGTCCCATGACTGCATCGAGACCGTGTTGTCGGGCGTCGACGTCGCGTCGCGCCGGCCGAAGAACACCTGCTGCCCGAGGACGTCCCAGGTGGTGCGACTGCCAGCGAACCCCTCGGCGAGCCACTTCTCCTGCGCTGCCCCCATGAGTGACCGCGCCGGGTCGTCGTTCTCGGGGCAGTCCTTGAAGACGTCACCGCTGCCGCAGCCCGGCACGTCGCGGTACTGCCGGGTGTCGAGCATGTGGAAGTTCACCAGCCCGCCCCATCGCAGCCGGCGGTAGACCTGCATGTCTGGACCGACCGGGATCGAGGCCTTCCGCAGCGGCATGTTCTCGTAGTACGCCTTGAATGCCGCCGCGCGCCGGGTCATGAACCCGGGGACCGAGGCGGCGTTCTCCGGGGTCTCGTCCGCCCAGTTGTTGTCGACGTCGTGGTCGTCGAAGACCACGAGCCACGGTGCCACGGCATGAGCCGCCTGTAGGGCGGAGTCGGTGTGGTACTGCGCGAGCCGTTGCCGGTAGTTGGCCAGGGTCACGGTCTCGGGACCGACATGCTGGCGCGGGGTGTTGCTTCCGGCGGCACTGCCCTTGTACTCGTACATGTAGTCGCCGAGGTGCAGGATCAGGTCGGGCTGATCCTCCGCGAGCCGGCGGTAGGGCGAGAACCAGCCGTACTCCCAGTGGGCGCACGAGACGAACGACATGTTCAGGGACCCACCCACGGTTTCCCACGCCGGAGCAGTCCGGGTGCGCCCGACCCGGGAGAAGTACTTGCCCAGCCGGAAGCGGTAGAAGTACACGCGACCAGGCAGCAACCCGGCCAGCTCGACGTGCACGGAGTGGGCGCTGCTGGCCTTGGCCGCCACGGTTCCCGTCTTGACGACCTTCGTGAACTTCGAGTCGGTCGCCACCTGCCACACCACGGACTGCGTGCTCGAGGACATGCCGCCGAGTCCGTTGGCTGCGAGCGGGTTGACGGCGAGCCGGGTCCAGATGACGACTCCGGTGCGCCAGGGGTCACCGCTGGCGACACCGAGGGTGAACGGGTTCGACCGGGGCAGGACCGCCGCGGCGGACGCGCGGGTGTCGAGCGTGGCAGCCGCCATGGCCGCGGCGCCTCCGGTGATCAGGCCGGTTTTCACCAGGGACCTGCGAGTGAGCTGCATGGCACGAAACCGTTTCTGGCCGTCCAGGGCGGGGCCCCAGATGTACATCCGATGGTGGAAGGTGCCCCCGCACGCCTTTCCGGCAAAATATCAACATTCGGGCATTCCGTCTGATGAATGCGAGACGTCGCCAGCAGGGAAACGGGTTTGCTACCGGGCTGCTTTGCGGATGGAGTGTGCCCATGAGCAGCGATGTCGGCGTCGAGTCCGTCGGAGGAGGGGCCGGGCGCCGCTACCGCGAGCTCGCCCGCCTCGGCCCGGTTGCCCAGCTGAAGGCCGGCCGGCTCACCCGCCGGCTGACCCAGCTGGCCGTCGGGCTGGTCCTGTACGGCGTGACGCTGGCGATGCTGATCCGCGCCACGCTCGGCAACGCGCCGTGGGACGTGCTCCACCAGGGGATGGCGATCCACCTGCCGATCACGATCGGGACGGCCGTGATCGTGATGAGCCTGGTCGTGCTGCTCCTCTGGATCCCGCTGCGTGAGCTGCCCGGCCTCGGCACGATCGCCAACGCCTTCGTCGTCGGGCTCGTGGCGGACCTGGCCCTGTTGCTGCTCGAGGCCCCCGAGGTGATGTGGGAACGGATCGCGCTGATGGTCGGTGGTGTGGTGCTCAACGCCCTGGCGACCGCGCTCTACATCGGCTCACAGTTCGGCCCCGGACCACGCGACGGACTGATGACCGGCCTGCACCGGCGTACAGGCGTCTCGATCCGGCTGGTGCGCACCGGCATCGAGGTCTTCGTCGTCGCTGTCGGCTGGGTCCTCGGTGGTGTCGTCGGGGTCGGCACCGTGCTCTATGCGATGGCGATCGGTCCGCTCGTCCAGCTGATGCTGCCGTACTGCATCGTGCAGCTGCCGGATCCTGCGTCGGGAACTCAGCCCGCAAGGCCGCAGCGGTAGGCGACCACGACGGCCTGGAGCCGGTCGCGCACACCCAGCTTCATCAGGATTCGGGCGACGTGGGTCTTGACAGTGCCCTCGCCGATGTAGAGCCGTCCCGCGATCTCTGCGTTGGAGCACCCGTCGGCCATCAGCGACAGCACCTCGCGCTCCCGAGCGGTGAGAGCGTCCAGCTGCTGGGGGTCGACCGGGCTCACCGTACGGCGGACGAGCTGGCCGACGACCCGCTTTGCCGCGGACCCGGCAAGCACCGCGTCGCCGGCAGCAGCAGCCCGCACAGCGGCGACCAGCCGCTCGGCCGGCGCATCCTTGAGCAGGAAGCCTGCAGCGCCGGCGGCGAGCGCCCCGTGCACGTTGGTGTCGGTGTCGAAGGTCGTCAGGATGACGATCGCCACTGCGGCGTCCTGAAGCCGCCGGGTTGCCTCGAGCCCGTCGAGGACCGGCATCCGAAGGTCCATCAGGACTACGTCCGGGGCCAGCTCCTCGACCAGCCGGATCGCTTCCTCTCCGTTCGCCGCCTCGCCCACGACCTCGAGTCCTGGTTCGGCGCCCAAGATCATCCGCAGGCCCGTTCGGACCAGCTCCTCGTCGTCGGCGAGCAGCACCCGGACGGTCATGTCACTGCCGCCGTCGGCAGGACTGCGTGGACTCGGAACCCACCGGACGGTCCCGGCCCGGCCTCAACGGTCCCCCCGAAGAGGTGGGCCCGTTCGCGCATTCCGATCAGTCCGTGTCCGGCGCCCGCCGTCGCAGCGGCCGGAGTCGCGGCACCGGAGCCCTGGTCCGCGATGGTGAGCTCGAGGACGTCGGGGAGATAGGCGACGTCCACCTCGACGTTCGTCCGTCCACCGTGCTTCAGGGTGTTGGTGAGCGCCTCCTGCACGATGCGGTAGGCCGACAGGTCCAGGCCCACGGGCAGGGGACGCGGCCGGCCACTCACCGAGACCGAGATCGGCAGCCCGGCACTCCGCACGCGGTTCACCAGGAGATCGAGATGGTCGAGGCTCGGCCGCGGTTCGAGGTCGTCGGGGTCGAAGTCGACCAGGATGTCCAGCATCCGACGCAGCTCACCCAGCCCCTCGCGTCCCGTCGAGTCGATGGCGGCGAGCGCGCTCCGCGCAGCCTCGACGTCGGTGGAAAGGACCCGGTCGGCCGCCTGGGCCTGCAGCACGATCACAGCCAGGCTGTGTGCCACCAGGTCGTGCAGCTCCCGGGCTATCCGGGCTCGCTCATGGTTCACGGCGGCCCGGGTGGCTTCCTCCCGGTCGCGCTCGAGCGCCTCGGCCCGCGTCGCCAGAACTGTCATCTCCGTACGCCGACGCTGCAGCCATCGACCAAGCCCCCAGGTCCCGCCGAGGATGAACCACGCCGGAAGGACTTCATCCACCGGATCGCCGCCCTGGAGGCGTGGGATGTCGACGCTCAGCACCAGGCCGGCGAGCACGGACAGTCCCACTGCTGACCCCCACGCCGAGCTGTGGGCGCCCAGTGCGAAGACCCCCAACAGGATCGCGAACCAGGGCTGGCCGAGGTTGCCTCCCAACAGGTGGTCAACTGCTGCGGCACCGAGCACCGCGAGCAGCACGGCCAGCGGGAACCGACGCGCGAGCAGGAGGGGCAAGGTGCAGGCGGCCGCGAGCGCGGCGTTGAGTGCCCGGCCACCCACGTCGTACGCCGGCGGCGCGGTCCAGATCTGCACCTGAGCCGACACCAGCAGTCCCACCACCGTCAGGACCAGTGCGGTCCGCGCCACCTGAGGCCACGTCACGGCACCAATGTAGTGAGCGAGGACGCTCTGGGGATCTGTCCTTCGGCAGACGTCCGCAGACAGACGACGAGGCTGCTCGCCGCTTCTAGCGTCCTGACTTGTACATCCCGTCGTCGATCAACAGGAGATGCCATGACCCTCACCCTTCGCGCCGTGCTTGCTGCGCTGGCCCTGATCGTGCCCGTCTCCGCCGAGCTGATCTGGCCCGCCGTCGGCGACAGCGGTCACGTGTTCTTCGCGGCTGCGCAGCTGGTCGGGTGGTTCCTCGTCGCCACAGTCGTGCGCGACGGCGCGAGCCGCCACCCGGAGACGAGCTCGACCCGCTCCGGCCGCGTGGGCAGCCGCCTGCTTCTTTCGGGGTGTGCCCTGCAGATTCTGTTCGCCCTGGTCTACGGCGGCTCGGCCGTGATCCAAGGAGAGCCTGTCGAAGCCTCGTTCCTGCTCTTCCTGCTCGGCTTCCTAGCTACCTTCGTCGGCGGCGTCGTCTGGGGGCCAGCACTGCTCCGCGCCGGTCTGGCTCGCCTCGCCGGCATCGGAGTGCTTGCGACTGCCGTCCTCGGCCTCCTTGCGATCGCCGTGGGGGTCGACCCGTTCCACGACGTGTTCCTGCTGTCGTCGTACGCCGCCTGGGTGCTGGTCGGGCGCGGCCTCGAGGCGCCGGCTCATAGGAAGGCGATGCGCTCGGGCGAGTTCAGCGCCGGGTCGCGATGAGGGCGGACGCGTCGGGGGCGACCATCACCTCGGCGGCGGTGAAGCGCTCGTCGGTAAGCCAGGTCTCACGCAGGATGTCCACGCGGCCGGCCGTGATCGGCGGCCACATCTCGCAGGGCGCGAAGTCATCGAGTACGACGATCCCGCCCGACTCGACGAGGTCCGCCACGGCGTCGACGCTGGAGTCGGCGGGGACCGAGGGATCGAGGAACAGCAACGAGTAGGGGCCCTTGTTGCGCAGGGTCGACCAGTCCGCGGCGAGCACCTCGACCTGCGGGTCGTCGCGGAAGATCTCCTGCGCCGCGGTGGCGAGGTCGGCGTCCAGCTCGGCGGTGATGATCTGGGTGCCCTTGCGTACGCCGGACCGCAGCCAGGCCGTTCCGACGCCACAACCGGTGCCGAACTCCGCCATCGTTCCGCCCCGGGTGGCCGCGAGTGTGGCCAGCAACCGGCCGGTCTCGTTGCGGCAGAAGGACACGTAACCCGCGCGGCGCGAGACGTCGAAGGCCCGCAACACGATCGGGGGCAGCTCTGGCGGGGCACTCATGTGACGAGTCTCGCAAATCCGCTGTGGCCGTTCAGTTCTGAGATCTCCATCTCAGATCATGGGACACCCGACGAATGTCCCAGCGACCCTCGGCGAGCAGGCTTAGGCTTGACCCATCATGCGGAGGAACTTCGTACTTATTTGCCGCCGTGGCGGGGCCTCACTTCGATAGGCCACCTCGCCGCGGAGTTCGGCGTACCCCGCCACCAGGCCCGTCACCCCCTCCGCGAGCGAGATCAGCGAAGTTCCACCCCTGACTTCTCAGCGGACCTGGTCGGTCCACGCGATCCGTGACGACAGCCGGTCCCTCTCCTCCGGAGCCAACTTCAGTTCCAGTCACTGCTTCGTCGAGGAGACAGCACCATGTACGACATGTACCCGGAGTGGGGTCCGGCCAAGAACAACCCCGACAGCCCACTGAGCCACCAGGCCGTCCAGGCCGCGCTTGACCTGCGAGACAACGGTGGGGAGCGACCTGACGACAACTAGTCTCGAAACCATGCCTGAAGAGCCTGGTTCGTTGAAGCTTGCCGTCATCCCCGGTGACGGGATCGGCCCCGAGGTCACGTCCGAGGCACTGAAGGTGCTCGAGCAGGCTGTCTCCTCCAGTGGAGCAGCCGGCGTGAAGTTCGAGCCCACCCGCTACGACCTCGGCGCCGAGCGCTACCTCGCGACCGGCGAGGTGCTCCCGGACTCGGTGCTCGAGGAGATCCGTCAGCACGACGTGATCCTCCTCGGGGCCGTGGGCGGCAAGCCGAACGACCCGAACCTGCCGCCGGGCATCCTGGAGCGGGGTCTGCTGCTGCGTCTGCGGTTCGAGCTCGACCACTACGTGAACCTGCGCCCGTCGCGGATCTTCCCTGGCGCGACGTCACCGTTGGCCGACCCGGGAGAGGTCGACTTCGTCGTCGTACGCGAGGGGACCGAAGGGCCCTACACCGGCAACGGCGGTGCGCTCCGGGTCGGTACGCCGAACGAGATCGCCACCGAGGTGTCGGTGAACACCGCCTTCGGCGTCGAGCGCGTCGTACGCGATGCGTTCCGGCGGGCCCAGAAGCGCCGCGGCAAGCTGACCCTGGTCCACAAGACCAACGTGCTCGTGAACGCGGGTGCGGTGTGGTGGCGGCTGACCCAGGAGATCGCGCAGGAGTTCCCCGACGTCACCGTCGACTACATGCACATCGACGCGGCGATGATCTTCATGGTCACCGACCCGGCCCGCTTCGACGTGATCGTCACCGACAACCTCTTCGGCGACATCGTCACCGACCTCGCCGCCGCCATCACCGGTGGCATCGGCCTGGCAGCCAGCGGCAACGTGAACCCCGACCGCACCGCGCCGTCCATGTTCGAACCCGTCCACGGATCGGCGCCCGACATCGCCGGCCAGCAGAAGGCCGACCCGACGGCAGCGATCCTGTCCACGGTCCTGATGCTCGACCACCTCGGCCTCGAGGACGTGGCGAAGAACGTCGAGGACGCAGTCGTGGCCGACCTGGCCGCCCGCGAGGGCGGCGTTCGCGGATCGACCTCCGAGATCGGTGACTCGATCGCGGCTCGAGTAGCCGGGTAGTTCTCGACCACGTGCGGTGACCGCCGGGGCCCGTCCGGCCCCGTCCCTGCCGGCTCGGAACCCCTCAGTCGCTTGGCGGCCCGCGTCGCTCGGACTGCAGGCTTGTACCCCAGCGCAGGTGTCTCGCGCCGCGCGTCGCTTTTACGCTCCCTTCGGTGCCCCGCCCGTCAGTGCCGGGTCCGGCCGGGGAGCGAACGATCACCGCATGCAGCCCGGTGGTTGAGGAGCGAGCGCCAGCGAGCGTCTCGAAACCACCCATGATCAACGAGAGATAACGTGCCCTCATGACGCTCGACATCACCACCACCGCCTCGGAGACGCCGCGGAGCGACAACGAGGTCGCCGAGATCCTGGCCAACCCGGGCTTCGGCATCCACTTCACCGACCACATGCTCACCCTCGAGTGGACTCCCGAGCAGGGTTGGCACGACGGTCGGATCACGGCGTACGGCCCACTCAGCATGGACCCGGCGTCCGCCGTACTGCACTACGCGCAGGAGACCTTCGAGGGGATGAAGGCCTACCGGCACGAGGACGGGTCGGTCTGGATGTTCCGGCCCGAGGAGAACGCGAAGCGGATGACGCGGTCCTCGCACCGGCTCGCGTTCCCGGTCCTCGACCCCGAGGACTTCGTGCAGGCCGTCGACGCACTCGTCGAGATCGACCAGCGGTGGGTGCCCGAGGGTGCGGGGGAGAAGAGCCTCTACGTGCGGCCGTTCATGATCGCCTCCGAGGTCTTCCTCGGCGTGCGACCGGCACAGCACGTGACGTTCATGGTGATCGCCTCGCCGGCCGGTGCCTACTTCAAGGGCGGGATCAAGCCGCTGACGCTGTGGCTCACCGAGGAGTACACCCGCGCGGGCCGCGGCGGCATGGGTGCGGCCAAGACCGGCGGCAACTACGCGAGCTCGCTGGTCGCGCAGCAGGAGGCAATCGCGCAGGGGTGTGACCAGGTGGTCTTCCTCGACGTCGCCGAGGGGAAGTACGTCGAGGAGCTCGGCGGCATGAACATGTACTTCGTGTACGCCGACGGCCACATCGTCACTCCCGAGACCGGCACGATCCTCGAGGGCATCACCCGCTCGGCGATCATCGAGCTGGCGCAACGCAAGGGCCACAAGGTCGAGGAGCGGAAGTTCTCGATCGACGAGTGGCGTGACGGTGTCGCGAGCGGCGAGATCGCGGAGGTGTTCGCCTGCGGGACCGCTGCGGTGGTGACCCCGGTGGGCACGCTGAAGTGGGACGGCGGGGAGGTCGGCACCGCGGGGACGCAAGGCGACGAGGCCGGCCCGCTGACGCTGGAGATCCGCCAGGCCCTCGTCGACATCCAGTACGGCCGCACCGAGGACCCCTTCGGCTGGATGCACCGCGTCTGCTGACTTACGAGGCTCCAGCGCAGTAGCGTTCTCGCATATCTGGACGCGGGGCGCACGAGGGGGCAGCAATGAGCCAGTCCGCAGCGGTCGCAGAACGCACGTTGGTCGGCAACCGATGGGTGCTCGTCGGCGGGATCGGCTATCTGCTCGAGTGGGTTGCCATCATCTGGGTCGGGGTACTCGGGGTCGGCGAGACAGTGGTCAGGGGTACCTCGGCCAACGATCTGCTGGACTCCTACAGCGGCCACGTCGACGCCGTGACGACCATGGCCGGCTGGTTCTCCCTGGTGCTGCTCTTCCGGATCCTGCTCTTCATCGGGCTGCGGCAGGCCCTGGCCGACTCGGGCTACCGGCACCCGTTGATGGACTTCGCGGTCGCAGCGGCGGCCGTAAGCGTCACCCTCGAGGTGGCGTCCTATGGGCTCGGGGCAGCTGCCGGCGGGCTGGCCGAGGACGGTGACCGGGCCGGGATGCTCGCGCTGGACCAGGCCGCCGCCGGGATCAACCTGATGATCGCGGGTGGGCTCGGGGTGGCGATCCTGTGCTCGGCGTACTGCATGTGGAATGCGGGCCTGTTCCCGACGGTGCTGAACATCATCGGCGCCATCTCCGGGGTGGCCCTCGTCGGCGCGCAGCTCACGATCGCGCCCGCGACCCAGACCCTGTTCGACATCCTCTTCGCGTTCCCGATCCTGTTCTGGATCTGGATGCTCTGGGCGGGTGTCCTGTGCTGGCGGCGTACTCCTCGTTCCGAACGGGTCGGGTCGCTCGCCGGGACGAATCCTTCCGGTGGGTAATCTCTTGGCGTGACGACCTCCGCCCAGCCGGCACCCGGTTCGACCGTGATCGGTGCCTACCGACTGCTGGCACCGATCGGCGAGGGCGGCATGGGCGTGGTGCACCTCGCCCAGGGACCGGACGGCAAGCGCGTCGCACTCAAAGTTCTGCGACCGCACATCGTCGGTGACCGCGAGGCGCGCGAGCGGCTGGCTCGTGAGGTCAGCTCGCTCCAGCGGATCTCGAGCCCGCGGATCGCCGAGATCCTGGACGCCGACCCGCACGGCCCGGTGCCGTTCGTGGTCACCCGCTACGTGCCCGGGCTCTCGCTCTACCACCACGTCGACGAGGAGGGACCGATCGCCGGTGGCGACCTGCTCCACTTCGCCGACGCCCTCGCGGAGGCGCTGCAGGCGGTCCACTCGGTCGGCGTGCTGCACCGCGACATCAAGCCCACCAACGTGCTGATGGAGGGCCGCTCGCCGGTCCTGATCGACTTCGGCCTCGCCCGGGTGGCCGAGGACCCACGGCTCACCCAGACCGGCTGGCTGCTGGGCACACCCGGCTACCTCGCGCCGGAGATCCTGTACGGCGACGACGCGACCGTCGCCTCCGACGTGCACGCCTGGGCGACCACCGTTGCGTTCGCGGCTGCGGGCCGGCCGCCGTACGGCAAGGGGCCCGCGATGGCGATCATGGACCGGGTCCGCCGCGGCGAGCACGACCTCTCCGGCGTACCCGCCCCGCTCGATCGCCTGCTGCGTGAGTGCCTCGCCGAGGAGCCGCTGGACCGGCCGGCCGTCTTCGAGCTGCGCACCGCGATCGACGAGTTCCGCCAGCAGGTGCACCTCGCGCGGCTTCCCGAGCCGGAGCTGTGGACGAGGCCGGTCGCGCCGCAGGTCGACCCGACGCCGGCCACGGTGCAGCTGCCGGTCACGCCGGCGCTGGAGCAGCGCACCAGCAGCCACCCGGTGCAGCCGACACCCGTGCGGCCGACGCCGGTCCAGCCGCGTCCAGTGCAGGCCAGACCAGCGCCGCCGATCCAGTCCCTGCCGGAGCCGCGGAAAACCCCCAGCCGGGCACAGGTCTTGCTACAGCTGCTCAGCCTCGGTGCGCTCACCGCTGCCCTCGTCGGCTACGCGCCGTACGCCGGGACAGCGCTGGTCGCGACGGTGGTCCTCCTGCTGCGGACCGCGTCGGTCTCCCGTCAGCGCCACGACCGTCGGCGGATGATTCGCGGGCGACCCCGGTGGTACGACGTGCCCACGACCACGCTCTCGATGCCCGGCTACGTGCTGCTCGCGTTCTTCGGTGCGTTGGTGCTCATCGCGGTGGCTGCCTTCTGCGCTGTGGCGATGTTCTCCCTCGCCTACCTGCTCGACCAGCCGGTCGCCATCGGGATGGTGATGGCCGGGCTGGGGTTCGCGCCGGTTCTGTGGTGGGGGCCGGGGTCCGGCCGGCTCCGCGAGGTGACCCGCCGCCTGGTGACCCGGACTGCCCGCTCGGAGTTCGGTGGCTGGCTGGTGGTTGCGATGTGCGCGCTCGGCACCGCCGTACTGCTCGGGCTGCTGCTCAGCAACGGACCCAACTGGGCTCCCGCGCTCACCGCTCCCTGGTCCTGAACGAAAGTCCGGAAATGGGTCTTGGCAAGGACCCCAAATCGGTGGTCTAGAGCGGAGAAACGGACATATACCACCATTAGCCGAACCAGGGGCGAACTAATCCATTATGACGACGTGCCCCTTTTGTCGCGACACCTCCGTCTCTCGATCGTGGCTCTGGTCGCCGGGGCATTCCTGCTGACCGGTGCCCCGGGCTTCGCAGCGGACGCGACGCCCGCGCAGGGCAGCACGACCCAGCCCGCGCACCGCGATCTCGTCTTCAACGCGGACACACCCGCCACCAAGTCCTCGGCCCGCAGCGGGATCCGCAGGTGGACCCAGAAGAGCCTCTACTACTACCGGGCGATCCCGGCGAAGTGGCACTGGAGCCTGACCAAGGCCGTCTCGAAGTGGAACAGCTCGGGTAGCCGCATCAAGCTCGTGCGCACGGCCTATCGCAGCAAGGCCAAGGTGACGATCTCCTACGGCAACACCGGCGCGGCCGCTGGAAAGGCCACCATCGGTGCGACCTCCGGGGCGTACGTGCACCTGAGCTCCAAGTGGGCGTCGTACGACGCAACCGATCCCTGGCGCCGGATCGCGGTGATGGCGATCTTCACCCACGAGCTCGGGCACGTCCTCGGCTATGGGCACACCACGACGAGGTGCTCGCTGATGAAGGCGGTGCTGGACATCAGCGCCTGCCACCTGCCGGCGACCAGCCCGGCGGGGTACTACAAGTGCCGCACCATCGACGCGGCGCTCGTGCGCAGCTTCGTCAAGTGGTACGGCGGCCGCGCCAAGTTTCCCACCGCCACCTGGTGCCTGATCGACCCGTTGCCCTCCGCGCTGACAGGCGTCAGCTTCAGCGGAGGAGTGGACTCGCCGGTCACGGTCAGCTGGGCCAGACCCACCACCGTGCCCACCGGGTCCAAGGTGGAGATCCGGACGTGGCCTGGGGAGCAGTGCACGGACACACCGGCGTGGGCCGACACCGTCCTGGTCGCTCCGTCAGCCCTGCAGTGGCAGGACGAGCAGGCCTTGACGAACGAGACGTCCTGCTTCCGCGCCAGGCTGGTCAACCGCTACGGCGCCGGCCGGGCCACGGTCGACGGCCTGATGGCCCGCTGGATGCGGCCCGTCTCCGAGCAGGTCACCGAGCAGGTCACCGAGCAGGTCACCGAGCCCCGGTCACCGAGACCCCGTAGCCGGATGCCGGGACGGCGTACCAAAGGCTGAGCGCTGTGGCAGACTCTTCGGCGTGCACCACCACGTCATCATTATCGACTAGCGCGACGCCTCGGCACACCGAGCCGCCGCGCTGACCTCTCGTTCCCACGGGAGGTCTTTTCATTTCCACGACGCCCGGACATCTTCAGGAAAGTGAGCAAGGGTCATGACCAGCGACCTGTTCCACGTCTACGACACCACCCTGCGCGACGGCGCGCAGCAGGAGGGGCTGAACCTCTCGGTCGCGGACAAGCTGGCCATTGCGCGGCAGATCGACGACCTGGGTGTGGGGTTCATCGAGGGTGGCTGGCCGGGTGCGAACCCGAAGGACACCGAGTTCTTCCTCCGTGCCCGTGAGGAGCTGGACCTGCGGCATGCCCAGCTCGCGGCCTTCGGGGCCACCCGCCGCGCCGGCATGAAGGCGGCGGACGACCCGCTGATCGCCGCGCTGCGCGACTCCGGCGCCGGTGTGGTCACCCTGGTTGCGAAGTCGCACGACCGCCACGTCGAGATGGCACTGCGTACGACGCTGCAGGAGAACCTCGCGATGGTGCAGGACACCGTGTCGCACCTGCGGGCCGAGGGGCAGCGTGTGTTCCTGGATGCGGAGCACTTCTTCGACGGCTACCGCGCCAACCGCGACTACGCCCTCGAGGTCCTGCGGACCGCGTTCGCTGCAGGCGCCGAGGTGGCCGCGCTGTGCGACACCAACGGCGGCATGCTGCCCGACTGGGTGGCAGACGTAGTGAACGACGTGGTCGAGACGACCGGGGTCCGCGTCGGCATCCACTGCCACAACGACACCGGCTGCGCGGTCGCGAACACGCTGTCCGCTGTCGACGCCGGCGCCACCCACGTACAGGGCACGCTCAACGGGTACGGCGAACGCACCGGCAACGCCGACCTCGTCAGCGTCGTCGCCAACCTCGAGCTGAAGCTCGGCCGTCAGGTCCTGCCGGACGGTCTCCTGCGCGAGGCCACCCGGGTCGCGCACGCCGTCGCCGACGTCACCAACTTCCCGCCCGCGTCGCGACAGCCATACGTCGGCACCTCGGCGTTCGCGCACAAGGCCGGGCTGCACGCGAGCGCCATCAAGGTCGACCCGAACCTCTACCAGCACATGGACCCCGAGGGCGTCGGCAACGACATGAGGCTGCTCATCTCCGACATGGCAGGACGTGCCTCGATCGAGCTGAAGGGTCGCGAGCTCGGCTTCGACCTCGATCCCGACCTGGTCCAGCGGGTGACCACGCGGGTCAAGGAGCTGGAGTCCCGCGGCTACACCTTCGAGGCGGCCGACGCGTCCTTCGAGCTGATGCTTCTCGAGGAGGTCGAGGGTGCGCGGCCGTCGTACTTCGACGTCGAGTCCTGGCGGGTGATCACCGAGACCCGGCCCGACGCCGAGGCGGTCTCCGAGGCGACCGTGAAGCTGCTCGCCGGCGGTGCGCGGATCGTCACGATCGGCGAGGGGAACGGCCCGGTGAACGCGCTCGACCACGCGCTGCGGCAGGCGATCGAGCAGCTCTACCCGGAGATCGTGAAGTTCGAGCTGATCGACTACAAGGTGCGCATCCTCGACCAGGGCCACGGCACCGACGCGATCACGCGCGTGCTGATCGAGACCACCGACGGCGCGAGCTCCTGGGTCACCGTCGGTGTCGGCCACAACGTGATCGAGGCGTCCTGGCGGGCGCTGCTCGACAGCCTCACCTTCGGCCTGCGCCGCCACGGCGCCTGAGGTCACCTCACGACAGCTGCAGCAGGTCGCCCGGGTCGACTGCGGCGCTCACTCCGCCGCCCTGGCCGCGCACCTCGAAGTGCAGGTGGCAGCCATCGGGTGCACCGCTGTCCGAGGCGAGTGCGATCCGCTGTCCTGGGCGTACGCGGTCACCCGGATCCACGAAGACGCGGCGCGCGTGCCCGATGAGCACGTCGTACTTCTCGGTGCGGATCCGGAACGGGCGCTCGCCGTACGCCGACCCGGGGCTGCCGCTCGATGCGGGGTCAAGGACCGTGCCGCGGACGGCGGAGAACAGTCGCGTGCCGCAGGGCATCGCGATATCGAGCCCGTGGTGGAAGCCCTGGGTGCCGGGGCAGCGCGAGTCGTGGTCGTAGTACGGCGCGGGCGTGCAGCCGTAGCCGATCATCACCCGATGCCGGCCGGCGAACCACGGCGACGTGTGCCTCGTTGCGTCGTCGGTGAAGAAGCGCCAGCGAGGGTCGGGATTCCGCGGCGGCTTGGGCTTTTCCGTTGCTGTCTTCGTTGCCGGCGCTGATGGAGACGGGCTCGGTGTCGCGCTCGACTGCTCACGTGGACTCGCGGTCGGTGCGGGGGCGGTCTCGGGTCGCTCCGGCGAGCCGCCACATGCCGCGACGAGCAGCAGCGCCGGCAGCCATCTCAGCATGGGCCGACGGTACGTCGGCCGCGCTTAGCCGACGAGTAGCGTCGCGACCATGAGCGAGCTGCACGACCTGACGGCGTTGGAGCAGGGTGCGGCGATCCGCGCGGGGGAGCTGAAGACCGCCGAGCTGGTCGAGCACTACCTCGACCGCATCGACCGGCTCTCCGAAACGCTGGGCGCCTTCGTGACGGTGACCGCCGACCAGGCTCGCTCCGCGCGACCGTCCGGTGACGGCCCGCTGGCGGGCGTACCGACTGCGATCAAGGACCTGAACGCGACCAGCGGGGTGCGCACCAGCTTCGGGTCGCCGGTGTTCGCCGACTACGTGCCGGACTGGGACGACGACGTCGTACGTCGCATCGCGGCAGCGGGACTGGTGAGCCTGGGCAAGACGAGCACGCCGGAGTTCGGCTCGCCCTGCTACACCGAGCCCGAGGGCGCGCCGCCGGCGGTGACGCCTTGGGACACGTCGCTGATGGCGGGCGGCTCGAGTGGCGGATCGGCTTCGGCGGTCTCGGCGGGACTCGTCCCGATCGCGCAGGGCTCCGACGGTGGCGGGTCGATCCGGATCCCGGCGAGCTGTTGCGGGATCGTCGGGCTCAAGCCGACGCGGGGCCGGATCACCGGAGCGCCGATGTACGGCGACCCGGTGGGCCTGGCGACCAATGGCTCTCTCGGCCGCACCGTCCGCGACGCGGCTGCGCTGCTCGACGTGATGGCCGGACGCGCGGTGGGCGACCCGTTCTGGGCGCCGGAAGAGGCGTCGTCCTTCCTCGGCGCGTGCGACCGGGAGCCTGGTCGGCTGCGGATCGCGCGCTTCTCCGAGCCGGTGATCGCCGACGCCGACATCGACCCCGAGTGCATCCGCGCGTGGGAGGACGCCAGTCGGTTGCTGGAGTCGCTGGGCCACGAGGTGGTCGACATCGACGTACCCCTTCCGCGGGACGCCGTCCCCGTCTTCGAGACCTGTTGGGCGGTTCTCACTGCACTGTCGGTGGTCAACCTCCCGGCCGAGAAGCAGTCGCTGCTCCGGCCGCTGACCCGGTGGCTCGGCGAGCGGGGCGCGGCAGTCAGCGGGCCGGAGTTCGGGCTCGCGATCGGTGAGCTGCGGCGGGTGGCGGCTCGGACGCTGACCGCGCTCTCGTCGTACGACGCGGTGCTGACGCCCACACTGGCCACCCCGCCGCTCCCGGTCGGTGCCATCCGCGACGACGACGACCCGGCTGCCGACTTCGAGGCGCAGAAGCGGTTCACGCCGTACACCTCGATGTGGAACGTCACCGGCAGCCCCTCCATCTCGTTGCCGACCCACCAGACACCCGTCGGCTTGCCGATCGGGGTGATGCTCGCGACTGCACCCGGCGACGAGGCGACGCTCATATCACTTGCCGAGCAGATCGAACAGGCTGTGCCATGGGTGGGCCATACCCCGCCGTGCTGGTGAGAGCGGAACCACCGTTCTCCGCTCTTTGGTCGTACCGTCGAAAGGTCCTGAGGCAGTGGGTGCCCACCGTGGGCTTTGGCAGCTGGCCTCTGGGCAGCGAGAGGTGTTGCACGATGTCCAAGTACCTGATCAAGGCGAACTACAACTCCGACGGAGCAGCCGGTCTGGCCGCCAAGGGAGGGTCGGCGCGCCGTGACGCAGTGGGCAAGATGGTGGCCGATGCCGGCGGGTCGATCGATTGCTTCTACTACGCCTGGGGCGAGACAGACGCATACCTGGTCGTGGAGATGCCCAGCGACGAGGCGATGCTCGGCATCGCGCTGAGCGTGAACAAGTCCGGGGCCACGACGATCACCACGACTCCGCTTCTCACACCCGAGCAGATCGACGTCGCAGCGAGCTCGGCTCCGGGATACACGCCACCAGGAAAGTGACCCAGCGGCCGGCGGCACCTAGTGGGTCTGCTCCTGCTGCACGGCGTCAAGCTAGGACGGGCTGGCCACCGGCGCGACCGGGGTTCGGGCAGCGGTTGCGAGCCGTTCACAGGCCTCGATCAGCCGCCGGCGCAGGGGAGCGCCTCGCTCGGCGAAGTGCCGCTGAGCGCGCACGTACTCCTGCTTGCCCTCGGGCGTCTCTATGCGCACCGGTTCGAGGCTCAGGTCGCTGAAGTCGTACGGCGAGGCTCGCATGTCGAGCTCGCGGATGTCCCACGCCAGCTCGAAGCAGTCGGCCACCAGCTCGGACGAGACCAGGGGAGTGAGCCGGAACGCGTGCTTGTAGAGGTCCATCCCCGCGTGCAGGCAGCCGGGCTGCTCGAACTCCGCGCGGTCGTCGCGACCCGGCTGCAGGGTGTTCAGCGGTCGCGCGCTGTCGGTGAAGAACCGGAACGCGTCGAAGTGGGAGCAGGCGATCCGGTGTCCCTCGACGACCTCGTCGGTGCCGCGCGTGCCCAGTCGGAGGGGCCAGTCGTGCCGGATCGACCTCGTGGTCCTGGTGCACCATCGCCCACTCGTGCAGGCCGAAGCAGCCCAGCGTCGGCGGGCGGTTCGCGGTCGCCGCCAGCAGGCGGTGGATGGACTTGATGACGGGAAGCTGCGACTCGAGGTTGCTCCCCGAGACGGATAGTCCCTGACGTTCCGGCCCCCCGGTGTCCGGTTTGGGCGGCACAAACGTCAGGGAGTATCCGGGTCGGTCGGCGTACTCCGGGGCATCGAGGAGTACGACGCCCCATCCGGGGTGCCAGCGCCGGAGAGCGGCAGGGCGCTGCGAGTAGTAGGTGAACAGGAAGTCGTGCACCGGGTGCTTCACGCCGTTGCGTCGCCGCGCGAGGTGCGGCTCTACCCACACGTCGACCCGCTCGGCGTGCGCCGCAGCGCGCGCCGACCACGACTCCCGGGGCATGATTTCCACAGCCCCGACGCTAGTGGTTCGGGCGTCACGACCGGTCGATAGGCTCAACGGATGCGTATCGCAAGGTTCACGACCGGAGACGACCCCCGTTTCGGCATCGTGACGGGAGACATCGACGACCTCGGCATCCCGGACGAGGGTTCCGTGATCACGGCGCTGTCCGGTGATCCGCTCTACGTCGGGCTGCAGCCGACCGACGAGCAGGTCCGGCTCGCCGACGCCCGGCTCCTCTCGCCCGTGCTGCCGCGGAGCAAGGTGGTCGGCATCGGACGCAACTACGCCGCTCATGCGGCCGAGATGGGCAGCGACCTCCCCGAGGAGCCGTTGATGTTCCTCAAGCCGAACACCTCGGTCGTCGGACCCGGCGACCCGGTGTTCTACCCGAGCCAGAGCGAGAACGTGCACTTCGAGGGCGAGCTGGGCGTGGTGATCAGCCGCATCTGTCGCGACGTACCCAAGGAGAAGGTGGCCGACGTCATCCACGGCTACACGATCGGCAACGACGTGACGGCGCGCGACCTGCAGCGCAAGGACGGCCAGTTCACCCGCGCGAAGGGGTTCGACTCCTTCTGCCCCCTCGGACCGTGGGTCGAGACCGAGCTCGACGTCAGCGACCTGCGGGTGCAGACGTTCCTGAACGGCGAGGTCAAGCAGGACGGACGCACCTCAGACCTGATCTTCGACGTCCCCACCCTCGTCGCGCACGTGACCAGCGTGATGACGCTGCTGCCGGGCGACGTCATCCTCACCGGCACCCCGGAGGGTGTCGGCCCGATGGAGCCCGGTGACGAGGTCGAGGTCACGATCCAGGGCATCGGCAGCCTGACGAACAAGGTGGTCGCACGTGACTGAGCAATCCCCCGATCCCGTCCTCGGCGACCTCGCCCCGGAGGCAGGTCCGGGTCCGCTTCCCACCCTCGCCGACCGGCAACCTGCACGTCGGCAACGTCCGGTCCGCGCTGTTCAACTGGGCCTTCGCCCGGCACTACGGCGGCACGCTCGTGCTGCGCATCGAGGACACCGACCTCGCCCGCAACACCCCCGAGGGCTACGCCTCGGTGATCGACTCCCTTGCCTGGCTGGGGATCGACTACGACGAGGGTCCCGGGGTCGGCGGCGACCACGGCCCCTACAAGCAGTCCGAGCGGTTCGACATCTACCGCGACATCGTCGCGAAGCTGCGCGAGGCCGGGTCGGCGTACGAGTGCTTCTGCACCAACGAGGAGGTGGAGGCCCGCCGCAAGGCCACCGGCTCCAAGATCCAGGGGTACGACGGCTTCTGTCGCGACCTCACCGACGAGCAGCGCCAGGCCTTCGAGTCCGAGGGCCGGAGGTCACGTGCTGCGCCTGCGGATGCCCGACCGCCCGATCATCTTCGACGACCTCGTCCGCGGCGAGGTCACCTTCCTGCCCGAGCACGTGCCGGACTTCGCGATCGTGCGCGCCAACGGCGACCCGCTCTACACGCTGGTGAACCCCGTCGACGACGCGCTGATGGGCATCACCCACGTGCTGCGTGGCGAGGACCTGCTGTCCTCCACCCCGCGCCAGATCGCGCTCTACGAGGCGCTCGACGCGATCGGCATCGGCACCGGCTCACCACGCTTCGGGCACCTGCCGATCGTGATGGGCGAGGGCAACAAGCGGCTCTCCAAGCGGGACGCCGGGTCCGGGCTCGCGGAGTACGTCGAGCGCGGGTTCCTCCCCGCGGGACTGCTCAACTACCTCGCGCTGCTGGGTTGGGGGATCGCGGAGGACCGCGACGTGTTCACCATGGCCGAGATGGCCGAGGCCTTCGACATCCGCCGGGTCAACCCGAACCCCGCGCGGTTCGACCTGAAGAAGCTCGAAGCCATCAACGCCGCACACATGCGGCTGCTCAGCATCGAGGAGCTCGAGGGTCGGCTGGTGCCGTTCCTGCGCGAGGCCGACCTGATCGAGGACCCGCCGACTCCGGAGGAGACCCTGAAGATCACCGAGGGCAGCGTGCTGATCCACGAGCGCGTCGGCACGCTCGGTGAAGGCGCGGACATGCTGGCGTTCCTTTTCCTCGACGACGTCGTCTACGACGCAGGCGACGTGGCCAAGATCCTCAACGACGAGGGGCTCGTGGTCGTCGCTGCCGCGCGTGAGGCGCTGGGCGCCCTCGCGACCTGGGACACCGAGGCCATCGAGGCCGCGCTGCGCGCCAAGCTGGTCGAGGAGCTCGGCATCAAGCCCCGGCACGCCTTCGGGCCGGTGCGGGTTGCCGTGACGGGACGACGGATCTCCCCGCCCCTGTTCGAGTCGCTGGAGCTGCTCGGCCGTGAGGAGTCGCTGGCTCGGCTGGACGCAGCACCCGCGGCTGCCGGCCACACGGCGGGCCAGCACGGTGGCGCGGGCTGATGTCGTACCCACCGCCGAACGGCCCGCAGCAACCGCCGCCCCCGCCGTGGAACCCCCAGGGAGCGCAACAGGGAGCGCAACTGGGCGCGCCCGCGCCGTGGCCGCCCCAGCCGCAGCTCCAGCGCTACGGACCTCCGCCGTCCCCGGGTCAGCCCGGCTGGCAGCCACAGATGGCGGCCCACCCGCACCCGGAGCCGCGCTCCTATCCGATGATGCTCCGCACGTGGGACTACCGCTGGTGGAAACCGGTGGTGGGCATCCTGGTGCTGGCCGTCAGCATGTTCATCGTCATGCCGCTCCTGCTGCTGCCGGTGCTCGCCGCGGCCGTGGCGCTCGAGGGCGGGTCCGGGACGTTCGGCGCCCAGTTCGAGGCCGCACTGAGCCTCGAGTCGGTCACACCCGCGTCGATGCTCTACCTCAACCTGACCCTGGCCTCGCTGACCCTGGTGTGCATGGGCATCGTCCGGTTCCTGCACCGGATGCGCCCACGTTGGTTGTCCTCGGTGCTCCCGGGGATGCGGTGGAAGTTCTTCCTCGTCTGCTTCGGCCTGGCCGTCATCGCGCTGATCGCCTCGCTGGCCGTCGGCTACTTCATCCCGTCCAACCCCAACGACCTCGGCGGCGAGCCCAACAAGATCACCGGGACGCTGGTCGCCACGGGCATCGTGATCCTGCTGACCACGCCGCTGCAGGCGATCGGGGAGGAGTACGCCTTCCGCGGCTACCTGATGCAGGCGTTCGGCTCGTTGAGCCGCTCGCGGGTCGTGGCCCTGCTGGTCACCGCGGGCCTGTTCGGGCTGGCCCACGGCGCCCAGAACTTCCCCTTGTTCTTCGACCGGTTCGCGTTCGGGCTGATGGCCGGGCTGACCGTGATCCTCGTGGGTGGGCTCGAGGCGGGCATCGCCTTGCACATCCTGAACAACCTGCTCGCCTTCGCCGTTGCGATCGCCTTCGGCGACCTGACGAGTGCGTTGACGGTCTCCGAGGCGTCCTGGTGGCAGCTGCCGCTGACCCTCGTCCAGAACGGCGTCTACCTGGTGCTGGTGCTGCTCGTGGCACGCCGGATGGGGCTGACCAACAGGACCACTCCGCCGGTTGCCGAGACCGCCGGCTGAGCGCCTCTCGGGCTCCCGCAACCAGTCGTCCAGGTCACCCTGCCCCGATTGGTGGGCGCCGCGGCGTTTGTGTATTCTCAACCGTCGGTCCGCCACGCAGACACCACTGTGGACATGGTGACCGCATCCCATGGGGTATGGGGTAATTGGCAGCCCGACTGGTTCTGGTCCAGTTAGTCTAGGTTCGAGTCCTAGTACCCCAGCGAGTACCGACGAATTGGCTCTCCCGTTGCACGAACGCTAGAGTCTCGTCGGCTCAGGCCCCCGTTGTGTAGTGGCCTAGCACGCCGCCCTCTCAAGGCGGTAGCGCGGGTTCGAATCCCGTCGGGGGTACACCAGCACGCTCCTCGGAACACAGTCAGCCCGGCCTCGAAAGAGGACCGGGCTGCTGTCATTCCGAGGAAAGGCAACCGCAAGATGCGACGCCTCACTGGTCTCTGGGCCGCAAGACGCGACGCCTCAGCGCTATAGGGGACTGCCGGAACCACCGGTGGTCGAGCAGCGACTTGGGTCGAGCAGGGAGCGAAGCGAGCGGACAGACGAGACCCGAAGCGAGCGGACAGACGAGACCAAGCCGTACGCCGACAAGGGACCGCCACCACAGCCGGCCCAAGGCACGAACTAACCGAACCACGGTGCTGTCCGATTTCCGCTAGGAACTGTCGGTGCCAGCGGGGAGACTGGTCTGCATGGAGCTCGACCAGGAGGCCTGCTATCGCGCGGTCAAGGGACGTGACCGTCGCTTCGACGGCATGTTCTACACCGCTGTGCGCACGACCGGCATCTACTGCCGGCCCTCGTGCCCGGCGATCACGCCTCGCCGCCGCAACGTCTCGTTCTACCCGACCGCAGCCGGGGCCCAGGGCGCCGGCTACCGGGCCTGCCGCCGCTGCCTGCCTGATGCGACGCCGGGCTCACCCGAGTGGGACATCGCAGCGGACGTCGCCTCCCGGGCGATGCGGCTGGTCTCCGACGGCGTGGTCGAGCGCGACGGCGTCGAGGGCCTCGCGCGGTCGCTGGGCTACTCGACGCGGCAGCTCAACCGCGTGGTCACCCAGGAGTACGGCGCCGGCCCGCTCGCCCTGGCCAGGTCGCGCCGTGCACAGACCGCGCGCGTGCTGATCGAGACCACCGACCTGTCCTTCACCGACATCGCGTTCGCCGCCGGGTTCGCGAGCGTGCGGCAGTTCAACGACACGATCCAAGAGGTGTACGCCGCGACGCCGACCCGGCTCCGCGAGGGGTCCGCATCCCGACGCTCTCGAGGCCGGCCGGAGTCGATCCGGGCGGGCACCATCCGGACCCGGATCGCCGTACGCGAGCCGTTCGCCGCCGACGACCTGCACTTCTTCCTCGCGATCCATGCCGTCCGCGGCATCGAGGCCTCGGGGCCGGGGTGGTACGAACGCTCGCTCCGGCTTCCCCACGGCCCCGGGGTGGTCCGCCTCGAGCTGGCCGACAGGCCGCTGGGGCAGGTGCCCTGCACGTTCACGCTCGCCGACGCGCGCGACCTCGCACCGGCGATGGAACGCACCCGGCGCCTGCTCGACGCCGACTGCGACCCGGTCGCCGTGGAGGCGGAGCTGTCGGAGGATCCCGTCCTCGTCGGGCTCGTGACCGACCGGCCCGGACTGCGCGTGCCCGGTCACCTGGACGGCGCCGAGCTCGCCATCCAGACGGTCCTCGGCCAGCAGGTCAGCCTCGCCTCGGCCCGGACCGCCGGCGCTCGCCTCGTCGAGGAGCACGGCGAGGCCCTCGAGCTCGAGGGCGACCACGAGGTCACCCGCCTGTTCCCCACCGCCGCGACGATGGCGAACGTCGACCCTGCATCCCTGCGGATGCCGCGCTCCCGGGCGCGCGCCCTGACCGGTCTGGCCGCAGCGCTTGACGGTGGCGAGGTCCGCCTCGACCGCAGCACCGACCGTGCCGAGACCAGGGCGGCCTTGCTGGCACTGCCGGGGATCGGACCGTGGACTGCCGACTACGTGACGATGCGAGGGCTCGGCGACCCGGACGTGTTCCTGCCGACCGACGTCGGGGTGCGCAACGCCGCGGCCCGGCTCGGCATCGACGACGTGACAGGGCGGAGCGAGACCTGGCGCCCGTGGCGTTCCTACGCACTGATGCGGCTGTGGTCGGTCGTGCTCGACGAGATGAAACTCAAAGAAGGAGACATAGGGTAGACGACGAAGACAGTGGAGATGACGACGATGTGGACCGTGACAGAGTCGCCGATCGGCGACCTGCGCGTCGTGGCGCGGCAGGGGACCATCGCGGCGATCGAGTTCAGCCCGTTCCTGGGGTCGCCGAGCGGCGAGCCCATCGGTGAGCGGGACGATCACAACCCGTTGCTGCGCAGCGCGGTGGACCAGCTGACGGCGTACTTCGCCCGAGACCTCAAGGAGTTCGACCTCCCGCTCGCGCCGCGGGGCAGTGCGTTCCAGCAGCGGGTGTGGGAGCAGCTGCTAGGCATCCCGTACGGCGAGACCGCGTCGTACGGCGAGATCGCCCGGCGGCTCGGGATGACCAACGCTGCCTCGCGGGCTGTAGGTCTGGCCAACGGCCGCAACCCGATCCCGATCGTGATCCCGTGCCACCGGGTGATCGGGGCCAACGGGACGCTCACCGGCTATGCGGGTGGGCTGGAGCGCAAACAGCAGCTGCTGGGGCTGGAGCAGGACGCGCTCTTCTGAGGGGGTCTGGTGAGGCGTCGCATCTTGCGGCCCAGAGACTGGTGAGGCGTCGCATCTTGCGGCCCGAGAGATGGGTGAGGCGTCGCATCTTGCGGTTCGCTCTCGGCGTACGGCCTTTGGTCTCGTCTGTCCGCTCTCTTCGCTCGCTGCTCGACCACCTGTGGTTGCGGTCGGCGCTTGGTCTCGTCTGATCGCTCGCTCCGCTCGCTGCTCGACCACCTGTGGCTCCGCTCACTTTGCTCGACGGCGGGAGCTGTTCTCCTGGGCGACTCGTCGCAGGATCAGTAGCACTGGTTCGAGGAGCAGGGTGCTGACGACGGCGTGCTCGACTGCCTCGGCGCGGTCCGTCTCCCGGAGTGCGTCGAGGTCGCGCTCGGCGATGAGCGTTGCTGCCTCGGCATAGGTGTCGAGCTGCTCGTCCGACGGCGGGTGACCGAGCGCTGCCAGCGAAGTCAGCGCCCCGGCGAGCGCTTCGCGGTGCTGACTCTGCTCGCTGAGCTCCCAGTCGTGCCGGGCCAGCAGGGCGTCCACCCGCGGCCGCTCGGCTTCGGTCTCGTCGGCGCTGATGGGCGGGGGGAGCCGGGTGTGGGCACTGCCGATCGCCTCGTGCCAGGTGAGGCTGTCGTCGTCGATCGCGTCCAGCACCCGTCGTACGTCGTCGAGGCGCATGCCGGCCACCTCGGTCAGGGCGCGGATCAGCCGCAGCCGGCGGACATGGCTCTCGTCGTACTTCGCCCTGGTGGCGCCGACGGCCTCGCCGTGATGCAGCAGTCCCTCGCGCAGGTAGTACTTGATCGTGGGCACCGGGAGCTCGCTGCGCTGGGCAAGCTCGGACATCCACATGAGACCGATCTTGACATTGGATAGTCTCCCTGTCCAATATTGGAGTGTGAAACTATCCAATGAGTTGAGCCGGACCGGCGTGCTGGCCTTCCTGCCGGTCGTCGTCGTTCAGGGCCGGCGCGTACGGCGCACGGGTCGAGCGGCTGCCCGATGCCACCGGCACCAGCGGCCAGGTCGGGCGCGGAGGCGACCTGCTCCGGGTCGTCGTGGTCGGCGACTCGGTCGCAGCCGGCGTGGGCGTGAGTGAACACCGTGACTCGATGGCAGGCCGGCTGGCCGAGCACATTCACCGTCGCAGCGGCAGGCCGGTCGCCTGGGACGTGCTGGCCCGCAGTGGCGCCGATGCAGAAGGTGTGGCAGCCCTCGTGGCAGGGTCGACGGTCCTCGCCCGGGCAGATGTCGTCGCCGTCTCCGTGGGAGTCAACGACGTGAAGAACCTGCGCAGCGACGCAGCCTGGCGCACCGGCCTGCGCGACCTCCTGGCCGAGATCGTCCGCGCGGCCCCCGGCCGCACCCGTGTTCCTGCTCGGGCTGCCTCCGATCGACCGGTTCCCCGCACTGCCTCGCCCGTTGGCCGACCTGCTCGGTGCCAGAGGTCGACGGATGGACCGGATCGGTGCCCAGGTGGCAGCCGGCTTCGACGGCGTCACCCGGCTGGAGTTCACAGGGGACGAGATAGCCGCGGTCCGCGAACCGTTCGCGAGCGACGGGTTCCATCCAGGTGCGGCGCTCCACGACGTGCTCGCGCGCGAGATCACGGCGCAGCTGACCATCCCCGAACTGATGCGGGGACCCCACTTGATGAGGAGAACTGTGCGATGAGCGACGAGACCCGGATCCTGGCGGGAATCCTGCTGCTGGCGCTGGTGACGGTGGAGACCGGCGGGCTCTACATGGTCAAGCTGTGGCGATCCCGAGAGGGCGTCACCGACTTCCAGATCGGCTTCGCGCGGGCCGGCCACGCGCACGCGGGAGTGCTGCTCGTGCTGTCGCTGACCGCCCTGCTGTACGCCGACACGGCCGGCCTCTCAGGTGTGTGGAACTGGCTGGCGCGCTCCGGCGTACCCGTTGCCGCGATCCTGATGCCGGCCGGCTTCTTCGCCGCCTCGATGGGCAGCGGGCGCACTCAGCCGAACAAGCTGATCGCGCTGGTGTTCGCCGGCGCCATCGTGCTCGCCCTCGGCCTGGCCAGCCTCGGAATCGGGCTGCTCACCGCCTGACGCGCGCACTCCCCTCGGGAAACTGCCACTTCCCCCGCTTGGTCTCGTCTGTCCGCTCGCTGCGCTCGCTGCTCGACCACCAACAACAGTGGGGAAGTGGCGGTTTCACTGGGTACCCAGTGAAACCGCGACCCCTACTCGGCCGCGGCCCGGCGGAGCGACTCGGAGAGGCGCTCGGCGGCGGCGAGCACCGCTGGTGCGTGCATCCGGCCGGGCTGGCGGGAGAGTCGCTCGAGGGGGCCGGAGACCGAGACGGCGGCGATGATCTTGCCGCTGGGGGAGCGCACCGGTGCCGAGACCGACGCGACACCCTGCTCGCGCTCGCCGACGGACTGGGCCCAGCCACGGCGGCGGATGCCGGCCAGGGCGGTGGCGGAGTAGGCAGCGTTCTGCAGGCCGCGGTGCATCCGCTCCGGGTCCTCCCAGGCCAGCAGCACCTGCGCCGCCGAACCCGCGCGCATGGTCAGCTGTGAACCGACGGGGATGGTGTCCCGCAGCCCGCTGGGTCGCTCGGCAGCGGCAACGCACACGCGATGCTCGCCCTGCCGACGCCACAGCTGCGCGGACTCACCGGTGATGTCCCGCAGGCGGGCGAGCACCGGTCCCGCGGTGGCGAGGAGACGGTCCTCACCGGCGGCAGCCGAGAGCTCGGCCAGACGGGGGCCGAGGACGAACCGTCCCTGCATGTCCCGAGCCACGAGGCGATGGTGTTCCAGGGCAACTGCCAGGCGATGTGCCGTGGGCCGCGCCAGGCCGGTGCCGGCGACGAGTCCTGCCAACGTGGCGGGACCTGACTCCAGTGCGGCGAGCACCAGGGCAGCCTTGTCGAGTACGCCTACTCCACTTGTGTTGTCCATATTGTAATACTGCCGTCTCGTGATATGGGATGCAAAGTAGGGTGGATTCTCGCATCCGGTGGACCGTTCAGTATGTGAAACGACGCAGAGAGGAATCGGATATGGGCAAGACGCTGTCGGAGAAAGTCTGGGACGAACATGTCGTCCGCAGCGCACCGGGCGAGCCCGATCTCCTCTTCATCGACCTCCACCTGATCCACGAGGTCACCTCGCCCCAGGCCTTCGAGGGGCTGCGCCTCGCGGGGCGCACCGTACGACGTCCTGACCTCACTCTCGCGACCGAGGACCACAACGTCCCCACCCTCGACTGGGACAAGCCGATCGCCGATCCGGTCTCGCGGACCCAGGTCGAGACCCTGCGCACGAACGTCAAGGAGTTCGGCGTCCGCTCGCACCCGCTGGGCGACGCGGAGCAGGGCATCGTGCACATCATCGGTCCGCAGCTCGGGCTGACCCAGCCGGGCATGACGATCGTGTGCGGCGACTCGCACACCTCGACCCATGGCGCCTTCGGGGCGATCGCCTTCGGCATCGGCACCTCCGAGGTCGAGCACGTGCTCGCCACCCAGACTCTGATGCAGGCACGCCCCAAGACGATGGCGGTCACCGTCACCGGCGACCTGCCGGACGGCGTCACCGCCAAGGACCTGGTGCTCACCCTGATCACGCAGACCGGCACCGGCGGCGGCCAGGGCTACATCGTCGAGTACCGCGGCCCGGCCATCGAGAAGCTCTCCATGGAGGGCCGGATGACGGTGTGCAACATGAGCATCGAGTGGGGCGCGAAGGCCGGCCTCATCGGGCCCGACCAGACGACCCTCGACTACATCGAGGGACGACCCGAGGCGCCCAAGGGCGCCGACTGGGACGCCGCGGTCGAGCACTGGATGTCACTGCGGACCGACGACGACGCCGAGTTCGACAAGGAGATCATCCTGGACGCCTCGACGATGACGCCGTTCGTCACCTGGGGCACCAACCCCGGCCAGGGCGTCCAGCTCGGTGGCGTCGTGCCGGACCCGGCATCCTTCGAGGACGCCGACGACCGGATCGGTGCCGAGAAGGCGCTGGAGTACATGGCCCTCGAGGCCGGTACGCCGATGCGCGAGGTCAAGGTGGACACGGTCTTCGTCGGCTCGTGCACCAACGGCCGCATCGAGGACCTGCGCCTTGCCGCCGAGATCATCAAGGGACACACGGTCGACAAGGACACCCGCTTGCTCGTCGTACCCGGTTCGGTGCGGGTGCGCATGCAGGCCGAGGACGAGGGCCTCGACATCATCTTCAAGGAGGCGGGCGGTGAGTGGCGCGGCGCCGGTTGCTCCATGTGCCTCGGCATGAACCCCGACCAGCTGACACCGGGGGAGCGCAGCGCGTCGACGTCCAACCGCAACTTCGAAGGACGCCAGGGCAAGGGTGGTCGCACGCACCTCGTCTCCGTCCCCGTTGCGGCCGCGACGGCCGTGCGCGGAACCCTCAGCTCGCCAGCAGATCTCGACCCGGTGCAGACCGTCGCAGAGGTGGGTGCGTGATGGACAAGTTCACGACGCACACCGGTGTCGGGCTGCCCCTCCGTCGCAGCAATGTCGACACCGACCAGATCATCCCCGCGGTCTATCTCAAGCGAGTCACCCGCACCGGTTTCGAGGACGGACTTTTCGCTGCCTGGCGTGGCGATCCGTCGTTCGTGCTCAACAAGCCGGAGTACGCCGCGGCGTCGGTGCTCGTCGCCGGACCCGACTTCGGCACCGGCTCGTCTCGCGAACACGCGGTCTGGGCGCTGCAGAACTACGGCTTCCGGGTCGTGATCAGCTCGCGCTTCGCCGACATCTTCCGCGGCAACGCCGGCAAGTCCGGACTCGTCGCCGCGCAGGTCGACGAGAAGGTCGTGCAGCGACTGTGGGACTACCTCGAGTCACACCCCGGGGCGACGGTCACCGTCGACCTCGAATCGAGAATCGTCAAGGCTGGTGGGGGTCCTGACGCAATCGAGGACTCCTTCGACATCGACGACTACACCAGGTGGCGCCTGCTCGAAGGACTCGACGACATCGGCATCACGCTGTCGCACGAGGAGGACATCTCGAAGTTCGAAAGCACTCGTCCTTCGTGGAAACCGGCCACAATTCACTGATCTCACAGGCCTTTCGTCACAAAAAGACTGAGCCGACACGCGCTGCTGGCATTGTGGTGCGAGTCACTTTTCCCTAGCGTGCAAAGGGATTAGTCGAGTAAAGCGCTCGGCCGACGTTCACGAAAGGGAAGCTTGTGAACAAGAGTCAGTTGATCGACGCCCTCGCGGCGCGCTACGAGGGCAACCGCAAGGCTGCCGCGCACGCGCTCGATTCGGTGCTCGACACGATCACCCGCGAGGTCGCGAGAGGCGAGAAGGTCGCCATCACGGGCTTCGGCTCCTTCGAGAAGAAGGTGCGCGATGCGCGATGGGTGCGCAACCCCTCCACCGGTGCGCGGATGAAGTCGAAGAAGAAGGCGGTTCCGAACTTCAAGGCCGGCGCACAGCTCAAGGATGTCGTCGCCGGCACGAAGAAGCTGCCGGCGCTGACGGTGGCTGCGGTCGACCGAGCGACGCCGAACGCCGCGAAGCCTGCGGTTCGTCGTACTGCCGCTGCCGCGAAGCGGGCAGCCGGCGGTGGGACCACCAAGAAGACGGCGAGCAAGTCGACGGCGAAGAAGTCCCCGGCCAAGAAGGCCTCGGCGGCGACGAAGAGCACTGCCAAGAAGGGCAGTTCGACGGCGAAGAAGACAGCCAACAAGGGCACGTCGACGGCGAAGAAGACAGCCAAGAAGGGCAGCTCGACGGCGAAGAAGTCGGCCAACAAGTCGACGTCGACGGCGAAGAAGACAGCCAAGAAGGGGACCTCGACGGCGAAGAAGTCGGCCAACAAGTCGACGTCGACGGCGAAGAAGACAGCCAAGAAGGGCAGCTCGACGGCGAAGAAGTCGGCCAACAAGTCGACCTCGGCTGCGAAGAAGTCCCCGGCCAAGAAGTCGACGGCCAAGAAGAGCACGGCCAAGAAGTCCCCGGCCAAGAAGTCGACTGCGAAGAAGACGGCCAAGAAGTCCTGAACCACTCTTCGCGAAGAGCGGCGGTGACCCGAAAGGGTCGCCGCCGCTCTTGCGTTACAGCGGAGGCTTCGGCTCCAGCGCACTGGTCGTGTGCACACCGACCCCGAGCTGTCGGGCGGCCGCCAGGTCGGCCTCGGTGTCGACGTCCTGGCGCAGGGTAGGCACCTCGACGCGCACCGGGGTGGCGCCGGACTGCTCGTGCCGGTAGGCCGAGTGGTCGCCGAAGTGGGGGTCGAGCTCCATGCCGGGACCGGCCGCCAGCAACGTCGTACCGCTGCCGGACGCGTCGGCGACGAACCAGCGGGGAGCCAGCCCGGCGTCCAGGGCGGTGGCCAGGTCATCCGCGGTCAAGGACGGGAGGTCGGCGCACATCGCCGCCACTCCGAGCGTGGGGTCGAGCAGGCGCACTCGTCGTGAGGCGTGGTGCAGCGCCCGGTTGAGGTCGCCGTCGCCCTCGTCGTCGAGCCGCACGGCGCCTTCCACCTCGAACCCGGGCTCGTCGGTGACGACGTAGACCTGCGCCACTGCGGCACACTGCGGCGGCAGCGGTGATCGCGTCCAGCGCGAAGGCGCGCATCAACGGCTCACGCTCGTCGTGCCCGGCCACCTCGAGCCTGGACTTGGCCAGGGTCAGGGTCTTCACCGGCACCAGGAGCGCGAACGTGTGGGACATCGCGACGATCCTCTCAGCCGGTGCGGCGACAACGACCGCGGTGCCAGCGAGGGTCTGGGTGAGGCTCACCGTGGACGCACCCAAATGGCCGTGCCGCTCGAGCGCGTGGCAGTAGGCTCGCGAGGATGCGAGACGTGACCAGGAGGAGGCCGGGTGGCGAAGGCTCGACAGCTGCGGGAGAAGCGTGGCTGGGCGTTCTCGACCGTCATCGGCATCCTCAAGCCGCCGCTGATGGCGCTGACCAAACGGGACTGGATCGACGGCGAGAAGATCCCCGCCACCGGCGGCTGCGTGGTGGTGGTCAACCACGTCTCGCACCTGGACCCGATGACCCTCGGGCTGTTCCTCTACAACCACGGGCGGCTGGTCCGCTACCTCACCAAGGACGCGCTGTTCCGTACGCCGGTGGTCAAGTACATCGTCAAGGACGCCAAGCAGATCCCGGTGACGCGGATGAGCGAGGGGGCGGGCACGGCCTTCGACGCTGCGGTCGAGGCGGTCAAGCATGGGGAGTGCATCGGGGTCTATCCCGAGGGCACGATCACGAAGGACCCCGACGGCTGGCCGATGCGCGGCAAGACCGGCGCCGCCCGGATCGCGCTCGCAACGGGGTGCCCGGTGATCCCGATCGGGCAGTGGGGGGTGCAGGACCTGTTGCCGGCGTACGCCAAGCGGCCGCACCTGTTCCCGCGCAAGACCACGTCCTACAAGGTCGGCGACCCGGTCGACCTGAGCGACCTGATGGACAAGCCGGTCACCAGCGAGGTGCTGCACGAGGCGACCGACCGGATCATGGCGGCGGTCACCGCACTGGTCGAGGAGTTGCGCGGCGAGAAGGCCCCCGCCGTACGCTTCGACCCGAGGACCTCGGGGGTCACGGAGATCGGCAACCCGAACAAGAAGAAGAGGAAGACGTAGATGAGCAAGGTCGCGGTCTTCGGCGCCGGTTCGTGGGGTACGGCGTTCAGCCTGGTCCTCGCCGACGCGGGCAACGACGTGACCATCTGGGGTCGCCGGCCCGAGGTGTGCGACGCGATCAACGAGCAAGCACGAGAACACCGAGTACTTCCCGGGCGTCGAGCTGCCCGAGAGCGTCCGCGCCACGCCCGACCCCGCAGAGGCGGCGAAGGACGCGGAGTTCGTGGTGCTCTCGGTGCCGTCGCAGAAGCTGCGCGAGAACCTCAGCGAGTGGACCGCGGTGCTGCCCGAGCGACGCGATGCTCGTCTCGCTGATGAAGGGCGTCGAGCTCGACACCACCAAGCGGATGAGCGAGGTGATCGCGGAGGTCACCGGCGCCGGGCCGGAGCGCATCGCCGTGGTGAGCGGACCGAACCTGGCGCGCGAGATCGCTCACCGGGAGCCCGCCGCCAGCGTGATCGCGTGCGCCGACGAGTCGGTCGCGCAGCGGCTGCAGGACCTCTGCCACTCGCAGGCGTTCCGTCCCTACCGCAGCACGGACGTCCTCGGCTGCGAGCTCGGTGGCGCCTACAAGAACGTGGTCGCGCTGTGCGTCGGGATGGCGATCGGGCTCGGCTTCGGCGACAACACCACCGCCTCGATCATCACGCGCGGGCTTGCCGAGACCGCACGCCTGGCGATGAAGCTCGGAGCCGACCCGATGACGTTGATGGGGCTCGCCGGGCTCGGCGACCTCGTCGCGACCTGCTCCTCACCCCTCTCGCGCAACCGCACCTTCGGCGAGAAGCTCGGCCAGGGGATGACCACCGACGAGATCGTCGCCTCCACGCGCCAGGTGGCCGAGGGAGCCAAGTCCTGTGCCGCGATCTTCGACCTGGCCGACCACAACGGTGTCGATGCACCCGTCGCCCAGCACGTCGCCGCCGTGGTCGCCGGCGAGATGAGCGCCCGGGACATGATGTACGCGTTCATCGCCCGCGACACCAAGCACGAGCGCGACTGACGGCCGTACGCACGGAACGTGTCGTCTGATCACGACCCCAGGTGATCAGCCGACCCTGACCCGCGCCTCGGTGAGCGTTCGGGGTCGGCGAGCAGCTCGATCTCGGTGATCCGGCCCGCCACGACCGTGAACGCGAAGGCGACCGTCAGGCTCGCCCTTGTGCAGCCATGCCGCACCGGGAGCGCCGTCGATGAGAGCCGGTCGGGCCGCCCGTGCGCGGCCGGCGAAGGTCTCGGCGACCGACTGGGCGCCGGTGACGAGTGCGTCGGATCCCATCCGCACGGCGGCCGCGTCGGCCAGGACCACGGCATCCGGGTCGAGCAGCGCCAGCAGGCCGGCGAAGTCACCACCGCGGGAGGCGGCCAGGAAGGCATCGACCACCGCGCGGTCACCGGGCTCGGGCACCTCGTCAGGTCGCTGGACCCGTCTGCGGGCACGGCTGGCCAGCTGCCGGGTGGCTGCCGGGGAGCGCCCGATGATCGTCGCGATCTCCTCGAACGGCACCGCGAACATGTCGTGCAGGACGAACGCCAGCCGCTCGGCGGGCGCCAGCGACTGGAGTACGACGAGCAGGGCGCTGCCCACGGAGTCGGCGAGCTCGGCCTCGAACTCGGGATGACCGGGATCGTCCACAGGTTGCCGGCTCGTCGGCCGACGTCGGTGAACGAGTCCTCTCGCCTGCTCGACCGCGAGCGCAGCATGTCCAGGCACACCCGGCTGACCACCGTGGTGAGCCAGCCGCCCAGGTTGTCGATGCCGTCCGTGCGCTGCAGCCGCAGCCAGGCCTCCTGGACGGCGTCGTCGGCCTCGTTGGCCGAGCCGAGCACCCGGTAGGCGACCGCACGCAGGCGGTCGCGGTGGGCCTCGAACTCCTCGGCCAGGAACTCTTCGTCGCTCACGGTCACATCCTCACGTTGGCCTTCGTCATGGGGGTGACGGATCCGATCGGCTCCGTGTGACAGAAGCGAGGAGAATCAGCGCCACGCTGACCGCGGAGTCCCAGGACGTCGGGGGCGGCACCCTCGTCGCCACCCTCACCGACGCCGACGGCAACCCGATCGGGCTGATCCAGCTGCCGGGGTGACTACGACGGTCCCTTGCAAGACACCGAGGCGTCGCAGATGACATGTCATCTGCGACGCCTCGACGTTCGGTGAGGGCGGTTCCTCAGCGCCTGACCTCGAACGACTTCGTCAGGGTGGCCTGCGAGGAGTTGCCGGCGTACAGGTCGATCCTGCCGGGCTCGACCACGAAGTCGCCTTCGTTGTCGTAGTAGCCGAAGTCGGTCCGGTCGATGTTGAAGGACACCCGGCGTGACTGGCCCGGCTTCAGCGTGACCCGCTCGAAGCCCCGCAGCCGGCGTACCGGCTGGGACAGGTCGGCGACCGGGTCGTGCAGGTAGAGCTGGACCACCTCGTCACCGGTCCGCGACCCGGTGTTCTCGACCCGCACCGACGCCTTCACCTTCCCGCCCTGGCCGACCTTGTCCTTGTTCAGCTGGAGGCGCGAGATGGAGAACGTGGTGTAGCTCAGGCCGAACCCGAAGGAGTACAGCGGGTCGCACGTGCGCAGGTCGCGGTAGCGCGAGTTGTACTTCTGGGTCACGTCGCAGGGCCGACCGGTCGGCTCGTGGTTGTAGTAGATCGGCACCTGGCCGAGCCGCTGCGGGAACGTCACGGGCAGCTTGCCGCCGGGGTTCGTCTTGCCGAAGACGACGTCGGCGACCGCGTTGCCCGCCTCGATGCCGGGGAACCACGCCTCGAGGATCGCCGGCGATGTCTCGGCCACCCGCGACAGCGTCAGGGGCCGGCCGTTGAAGAGCACCACGACGAACGGCTTGCCGGTCTTCGCTGATCGCGTCGATCAGCTCCTGCTGCTTGCCGGGCAGGTCGATCTCGGAACGCGACGCTGCCTCGGCGCTCATCTCGCGCGACTCACCCAGCGCGAGCACCACCTGGTCGGCTGCCTTGGCCTTCGCGACCGCGTCGGCGAAGCCGTCCGTGGGAGAGCACTCGTTGTCCGGGGTGTTCGCCGGCGGCTCGAGGTTGTCGATGTCGCAGCCCTCGCTGAAGGTCGCGCCGGGCGACTGGGCCTTGATGCCGTCGTAGACGCTGACGGCGTCCTCATCGAGACCCCGGCCCCACCACGGGCCGAGCATGTCGTGCTGGTTGTCCCCGAGCGGGCCGATCACCGCGGTCTTCTTCTTCGGGTCGAGCGGGAGCGCACCGGCACCGTTCTTCTCGTCGTTCTTGAGCAGCACCATCGAGCGCGAGGCGGCCTTGCGGGCGGCCGCCCGGTCCGCCGCGGTGACGAACGACTTCGGGTCGGTCGCCTTGGTCTGGTTCGACGTAGGGGCGCTCGAACAGGCCCGCGCGGAACTTGATGCGCAGGATGCGGCGTACGGCGTCGTCGAGCCGGCTCATCGAGATCCGGCCCTGCGCGAGCAGCTGCTTGCCGTAGTCGCGGATGTTGGTGCTGACCATCTCCGAGTCGGTGCCGGCCATCAGCGCGTCGGCGCCGGCCTCGGGTCCGTCGGCCGCGGTGCCGTGGCCGCAGGGACCCTCGTCGGGCTTCTTCGGCGGGCAGGCGCGGGTCTCGGCGACGGCGGTGTAGTCACTCTCGATGAACCCGTCGAAGCCCCACTCCTTCTTCAGGATGTCGGTCTCGGTGTGCTCGTTGGCGCAGCCGGGGACGCCGTTGAGCGAGTTGAACGAGCACATCACCGTGTCCGACCCCGCGTCGACGGCGGCCTTGAACGGTGGCAGGTGGATGTTGCGCAGGCGCGACTCGGACATGTCGGTGGTGTTGTAGTCGCGACCGCCCTCGGGCTGGCCGTAGCCGACGAAGTGCTTGACGCTGGTGAGGGTCTTGTTGCGCGCGGAGTAGTCGTCGCCCTGGGCGCCCTGCACGCGCGCGATCGCCATCTCCGAGCCGAGGTAGGGGTCCTCGCCGTTGCCCTCGACGATCCGGCCCCAGCGCGGCTCGGAGGACACGTCCACCATCGGGCTGTAGATCTGCTTGATGCCCGACGGTCGCCGACTCGCGGGCGCCGATCCTGGCGTCCGTCTTCGCGACCTTGGGGTCGAAGGAGCTCGCCGCACCCAGGGGGACCGGGAAGATCGTGCGGTAGCCGTGGATGGTGTCGTAGGCGAACAGGATCGGGATGCCCAGCCGGGACTTCTCCACCGCGAGATGCTGGAAGTGGTTGATCTTCTCGGGGTCGGTCAGCGAGAACACCCCGCCGACCCCGGCCTTCGCGTCGGCGTCGGTGATCTGGCCGTCGGAGAGCAGCTGCACCTGCTGGAGCTTCTCCTTGGTGTTCATCCGCGCCAGCAGGGCATCGACCTTCTTCTCGATCTTCCGGTCGGCGGCGACGCGCGACGCTGCCAGGGCGCTGCTGTCGCTCGGCGGCGCCACCGGATCGTTGAGGGTCGACACCCGGGTGCCGAGGAAGATGATGGCGAGGATGATCGCCGCCGTCGTGATGATCCGCGTGACTCGCTTCATGGGGGGATCCCTCCCGGATGCGTTCCGAGCCGCGCCGACGCTGTGCGAAGCACGGCAACCCCGCCAAGTGATGTGACCGCCGCCACAAGGGGCTGTGCCGAGTTTCACCCAGCCGGTGCGCCGGTTCCGGTCGCACACGCCGGGAAATTGCTTGTCTGCGGTCCGGTCGCTGCGGGTTCTTGCGCCGTCCGGAAGTGCTCAGCCGGTCGCGGAGTCGAGCGCCTGGCTCAGGTCCTCCCAGAGGTCCTCGACGTCCTCGATCCCCACCGAGAGCCGGATCAGGCCCTCCGGGATCGTGCCCGGCTCGGACTTCCACCGCCGACGACGTTCGAGGGTCGACTCGACGCCACCGAGCGAGGTGGCGTAGACCCAGAGCTGCGGTGCCGTGCTGCACGAGGTCGGCGATGCCGCCGTTGGGCAGGACCATCCCGACATCGCGCCGAAGCCCGGGTAGCGGACCTCGGAGACGTCGGCGCGCTCGCCGAGGCGGCGTACGAGCTCCTGGGCGTTGGCCTGTGCGCGCTCCATCCGCAGCGGCAGTGTCCGCAGTCCGCGCAGGGCCAGCCAGGCCTCCAACGTGCCGGGGATGGCGCCGTACATGTCGCGGCGGCCCTTGAGTACGCCGTACAGCTCGTCGTCGCGGGTGACCACGGCGCCCATGAGCGCGTCGGCATGGCCGGAGATGTACTTCGTCACCGAGTGCACGACCAGGTCGGCGCCGAGGTCCAGCGGCTGCTGCAGGATCGGGGTGGCGAAGGTGTTGTCCACGACGACGTAGGCACCGGCTGCGTGGGCCGCCTCGCTGATCGCGGGGATGTCGGCGACCTCCATGGCGGGGTTGGTCGGCGACTCCAGCCACACCAGTGAAGCGTCGTCGCAGGCAGCGACGACGGCTGCCGTGTCGGTGATGTCGACCAGCGCCGGCTTGATCCGCTCGCGCAGCTCGAGATCACCGAGCTGCATGATCGAGCCCAGGTAGGCGTGCCGGGGCGCCACCACCTTCTGCGCCGTTGCCGACGAGGTCGAAGATCGTCGCCACCGCTGCCAACCCGCTGGCGAAGGCCAGGCATCGCCCGCCCTCGAGCCCACCGAGGGCCTCCTCGAACGCGGTCCACGTCGGGTTGCCGTAGCGGCCGTACTCGACGTCCCCGCCGGCGACGTACGTCGAGGCCATCGTGATCGGCGTGTTCAGCGGCTCGTCGGGCTCGTGCGGCGGGCGTCCGAGGTGGACGGCTTGGGTGGCTGGACGCATGTCGCCAGCGTATTGACCGGCCCTCCCGCCTATAGGGTCGGGCGGGTGGACAGCTCTGCGCAGCCGCCCGAGGGTGGCCGCAAGCCGCGGGTCGCCGTCGTGTTCGGCGGCCGTTCGAGCGAGCACTCCATCTCCTGCATCTCCGCCGGCAGCGTGATCGCGGCCCTCGACCCGGAGAAGTACGACGTGGTGCCGGTCGGCATCGCCGCCGACGGTCGCTGGGTGCTCGAGTCGGCCGATCCCGGCCACCTCGTGCTCGGCCCCGCCGGCGAGCTGCCGTCGGTGTCGGGCGACCGCGAGGTCGCGCTGACCCCGGGGCAGGGGCTGGTCGTGACCGAGCCCGGGGAGGTCCCCGGGGTGCTCGGCGAGGTCGACGTCGTCTTCCCGGTGATGCACGGCCCCTGGGGCCAGGACGGCACCCTGCAGGGACTGCTCGAGATGGCCGGCGTCCGCTACGTCGGCGCCGGTGTCCTCTCCAGCGCGGTGGGCACCGACAAGCACTTCATGAAGCAGCTCTTCCTGGCTGCCGGCCTGCCCGTGCTGCCCTACGTGCTGGTGTCCCCGCGGCAGTGGGAGCAGGACCCGGCCACGATCCGCGAGGCCGTGCACGCGCTGGGCTACCCCGTGTTCGTCAAGCCCGCCCGGGCGGGGTCGAGCTACGGGATCACCCGCGTCGACGCACCCGACGACCTCGACGCGGCGATCGAGGCGGCACGCGAGTTCGATCCCAAGGTCCTCGTCGAGACCGCGGCCGTGAATGCGCGCGAAGTGGAGATCGGCGTGCTCCAGGGGTCGGACGGCGGCGGCCCCGAGACCAGCGAGATCGCGGAGATCACGGTCAGCGTCGCAGCACGCGTTCTACGACTTCGAGGCGAAGTACCTCGAGCAGAGCTTCCAGATCCCGGCCTGCTCTCGACGAGGAGGTCACCACGCAGGTGCACGAGCTCGCCGTGCGGGCCTTCGAGGCACTCGACGTGGAGGGCCTGGCGCGGGTGGACTTCTTCGTGTTCGGCGACGGGCGCGTGGTCGTCAACGAGGTGGAGACCATGCCCGGCTTCACCGCGACCTCGATGTTCCCGCTGCTCTGGCAGGAGTCGGGCCTGACCTACCCCGAGCTGGTCGAGCGGCTGGTGCGGCTCGCGATGGAACGAAGCACGGGCCTGCGCTGAACGCGGGCTCGACGGTCGGCTGGGCTGGACCGGGGTGGACAGAACGCTGGCCAGGAGCAGGATGCCTAACTGTGTTAGACGCACCGAACAGAGATAGGCAAGCCGAACGGCGTGAGGCCACGCGGCAGGAGATCCTGTCCGCCGCCTGGGCGGTGGCCCGGGAGCAGGGGCTGGCGCAGCTGACCCTGCGCGAGGTCGCGGAGCGGGTCGGCATGCGGGCTCCTTCGCTCTACACGCACTTCGCGTCGAAGCACGCGATCTACGACGCGATGTTCGCCGACGCGTGGACGCAGTACCTGGAGGTGGATGAAGCCGCGGGTGCGGACGAGCTCGTGGGTGCGCGTGCCGTGCTGCGGCACGTCTGCCCGGACGTTCTTCGACTTCGCGGTCGCCGATCTGGCTCGGCACCAGCTGATGAACCAGCGCACGATCCCGGGCTTCGAGCCGAGTGCCGAGGCATACGCGCCTGCGGTGGCAGTGCTGGATCGGTTCCGCTCGCAGCTGGCCGGCTTCGGGATCACGAATGAGGAGGACGTCGACCTCTGCACCGCGATGATCGGCGGGCTCGTCGACCAGCAGCTCGCCAACGACCCGGGCGGGGACCGATGGGGTCGTCTCGTCGACCGGGTGGTCGACATGCTCGCCGACAACCTGGGCCTGCCGCCCGACAACCCCGAGGAACCATCATGACCATCGACCAGACCACCCGAGACGGCGCCGCGCAAGAGCCATGCTGGACCGCGAGCTGGCCATGCGCCTTGCGGCAACGGAGTACGACAAGGTCGCCGACCTGCTGGAAGGGCTCACCGCGGAGCAGTGGTCTGCTCCGACCGAGTGCCCCGGCTGGGACGTGCGGGCGATGGCCGGTCACATGCTCGGGATGGCACAGATGGCTGCTTCGCTCCGGGAGATGGTGCGCCAGCAGCGGGCGGCGGCGAGTCGGCAGAAGAGGGACGGCGGCCTGAACATCGACGCACTCACGGCTGTTCAGGTGGACAAGAACGCCGGTCTCACCACCGCGGAGGTGGTCGACGCGATGCGCGTGGTCGGTCCGAAGGCCGCCCGCGCGCGGCGGCGTACTCCTGCCCTCGTCCGGAACCGCACCCTGCCCGAGCCCCAGGTCGTCGGGGGAGAGAAGGAGCTCTGGAGGATCGGATTCCTCCTGGACACGATCCTCACCCGGGACCCGTTCCTGCACCGCATCGACATCTGCCGCGCCACGGGTCTGGCGCTCGACGCGTCTGCGGACCACGAGGGTCACATCGTCGAGGACGTGGTCCGCGAGTGGGCCGATCGCCACGGCGCTCCCTACCGGCTCGAGCTGACCGGGCCGGCCGGCGGACGCTGGGAGAAGGGCAGCGGTGAGCAGATCACCATGGACGCCATCGAGTTCTGCCGTGCAGTCGGCGGACGCGCAGCATCACAGGGGCTTGCTGAGCGTGCAGGTGCCGGTCTGAAGCAGACCGGGCTCAGCTGCAGCGCCTGGTCACCTGCGTGTGCTGCTTGATCGCGCTGCTGACGTCGACCAGCACGGCGTCCGGCGGGCGGTAGCTCGCGGGGACCTTCACCTCGACGGCCGGCTTTCGCCCGATCGTGGTCATCACGACGTCCGCGTCCTGGTCCTCGATCATCTTCGTCCGGCACGAACCAGTCCAGGTCGTTGATCGTCTGGCAGGAGGCGAGCTTGTCGTAGCCCTCCGGGGTGCCCACCCCACAACGCAGCACGATCGCGGGGTCACCCCAGGCGGCGCCCAGTGGGTTGCCGGAGGTCTCGCGACGCGACTGGTCCGCGACCCGCTCGGGGAGCGCCTTGACGACCGACTCACACGCCTCGCGCCCGGCTGCGGAAACCGAGGTCTCGGGCACGTCCACACCGCCACAGGCCGCGCTGGTGAGAGCCACGAGCGCGACGACGCCCGCCACCCCGAAGGATGACGGGCGCCGGCGACGAATGTGCCCGGGAAGAGTCCGGGCAGTGCGTCGCGACGTCAGATGTGCACCACGGGACACGTGAGCGTGCGGGTGATGCCGTCGAGGGTCTGCACCTTCGCGACGACCAGCTTGCCGAGCTCGTCGACGTTGCGGGCCTCGGCCCGGACGATCACGTCGTACGGTCCGGTGACGTCCTCGGCGAGGACGACGCCCTTGATGTCGGTGATCCGCTCGGCGACCTCGGCAGCTTTCCCGACATCGGTCTGGATCAGGATGTAGGCCTGGACGACCATGTGGACTCCCTCGGATGGAAAAGTCTGAAGGCCTGAACCTACCGGACGACCAGCCGGGGTGGAACACGACGCCGCCCGGCGGTGGCGACCTGGAATCTGGTGGGATGGCGCCATGACGGCACCTGACTCGTTCGCGCAGGACGCCACGCTTGCCGATGTGGGGGAGTTCGGCCTGATCTCGGCCCTCGCGGGCCGGTTCGAGCAGGGCCCACAGGTGTACGTCGGACCCGGGGACGACGCGGCCGTCCTGCGCACGCCCAAGGGACACGTGGTCGTCTCCACCGACCTGCTCGTCGAGGGCCGTCACTTCCGCCGCGAGTGGGCCCAGGCCAGGGACATCGGGCGCAAGGCGGCCGCCGCCAACCTCTCCGACGTGAACGCCATGGGCGGCACGGCCCAGGCCCTGACCGTCGGACTGGCTGCCCCGCCGGACCTCCCGGTGCAGTGGGCGCTCGACCTCGCCGACGGCATCGCCGAGGAGGCCGCACTCGTCGGGGCCAGCATCGTCGGGGGTGACCTGACCACCGCCAAGGAGGTCGTGGTCGCGATCACGGTGCTGGGTGTCTGCGAGGTGGCGCCGGTGCTCCGCAGTAGGGCGCAGCCTGGGGACGTCGTCGCGATGGCCGGCAGGCAGGGCTGGGCCGCTGCGGGTCTGGCGGTCCTCGGCTCGGGGGTTCGGTTCGCCGCGTGCGCTGGTCGACGCCTACCAGCGCCCCGAGCCGCCGTACGCCGCCGGGCTGGCCGCTGCGCACGCCGGTGCGAACGCCATGATCGACGTCTCCGACGGCCTGGTCGCCGATGCCGGCCACATCGCGACTGCCTCCGGTGTCGCGATCGACATCTCGACTGACGCGTTCGAGCTGGCCGAGCCGATGCAGGCCGTCGGCTCCGCTCTGGGCGTCGACCCGATGCAGTTCATCCTCGGTGGCGGCGACGACCATGCGATCGTCGCGACCTTCCCCGTCGGCACCGATCTGCCCGAGGGCTTCACCGTCATCGGGTCCGTCAGCGAGCCGGGGGAGGCCGGGGCGGTGGTCACGGTCGACGGTGCGGCGTACGACGGACCTCCGGGCTGGTCGCACTTCGACTGAGCACAGCCGTCAGGACTGAGCCGGCAAGACTGAGCCGCCGTGAAAAGGCGAACGGCACACCCGGTGTTCCGGATGCGCCGTGTCGACGGTGGAGCTCAGGTCAGCGGGAGACCTTGCCGGCCTTCAGGCAGCCGGTGCACACGTTCAGCCGCTTGGGCGAACCGTTCACCGTGGCGCGGACGCGCTGGATGTTGGGGTCGAAGCGGCGCTTGGTGATCTTGCGGGACCACGGGCGGTTGTTGCCGAAGCCGGGCTTCTTGGCGCAGATGTCGCAGACGGCAGCCACCGTGCACTCCTCGGGTTGGAACTAGGACTAAGTCGGGGGTCCGGGACCATGCGTGGGACAGCGGTCCGGACAACCGCACGAGAATAACTCAGAGCCGTGGCTGGACGCGAATCGAGGAGCTACCAACTACGGTGATGCCGTCCACCCCGCACGCCCAGGGAGTACGACGGATGCAAGCAGGCGATGAGGTTGCCACCTTCGACCTCGACGTCGTACGCCGGTTCGCAGACCTGGCCGTGGATGGCCTGGCGTCGGCCCGCGAGGAGATCGACGCCCTGAACGTCTACCCGGTGCCCGACGGCGACACCGGGACCAACATGTTCCTGACCGTCGAGTCGGCCCGCGACGCGCTGGCGGAAGCCATCGAGGAGCACCCCGGCGACCTGCGGGCGGGCATGCAGGCCTACTCCCGCGGCGCCCTGCTCGGTGCCCGCGGCAACTCCGGGGTGATCCTCAGCCAGCTCGTCGGAGCACTGCTGCGCCGGATCGGCCAGGCCGGCCCGGACGACCGCTCGGCCTCGGTGTTCGCCGAGGGGATGGGGCTGGCCACCGAGGCGGCGTACTCCGCGGTCGGCGAGCCGGTCGAGGGCACGATCCTCTCCGTCGCGAAGGCGGCGTCCACCGCGGCCACCAAGGCCGCCGAGGCTGCCGGACGACCGGCTCGGGGCCGTCGTGCACGCAGCCGCCGACGCCGCCCGCGAGGCACTCGCCCTGACGCCCGAACAGCTGCCCCTGCTCAAGGAGGCCGGTGTCGTCGACGCGGGTGGCCGGGGGCTGTGCGTGGTCCTCGACGCGGCGGAGTCCGCGATCACCGGCAAGCACCCGACGACGACCACCCCGAAGGTGGGCACGTCCGCGATCCCGATGGCCAAGCTGCCGACCGGTGACCTGACCGAGGACGGCCCGGCGTACGAAGTGATGTATCTCCTCGACGCCGACGACGAGTCCATCCCGCCGCTGCGCGAGGCCCTGGCACCGCTCGGCGACTCGCTCGTCGTCGTCGGCGGTGAGGGCCTGTGGAACGTGCACATCCACGTCGACGACGTGGGTGCCGCCGTCGAGGCCGGCATCCGGGCAGGCTCGCCACGGCGTATCGAGGTCACCCACTTCGCCGAGCAGGTGGCGCGTGCCCGCGAGAAGCGCGGAGAGCGTCGCGGACGCAAGCTGGTGATCGTCGCTGCCGGCCCGGGGCTTGTCGAGCTGTTCACCGAGGCCGGGCGCCGAGGTCATCGAGGGCGGTCCGGGACGCCGACCGAGCACGGGCCAGATCTTCGCCGCGATCGAGGCAACGGGGGCGGAGGAGGTCATCGTGCTGCCCAACGACGCCGACTCCATCGGCGCCGCGGAGGCCGCCGCCCACGAGGCGGAGAGCCGCGGTGTGCATGCCGTGGTGATCCCGACCCGCGCGCAGGTGCAGGGCATCGCGGCGCTGGCCGTGCACGAGCCCGGGCGTCCCCTGGACAACGACGTCGTACAGATGGCCGCGGCAGCGCGCGGTGCGCGGCACGGCGCCGTGACCGTCGCGGCCAAGGACGCGATGACTACCGCCGGGCCGTGCCGCGAGGGCGACGCCCTGGGAGTGGTGCACGGCGACTTCGCCATCGTCGGCGAGGACCTCTACGAGGTCGCCACCGGTGTGCTGGAGCGACTGCTCGGAGGTGGCGGGGAGCTGGTGACGATCGTCGCCGGCGCCGAGGCCGGTGACCTCGCGCAGGCCTGTGAGCACTGGGTGGGGCAGACCCACCCGGGTGTCGACGTCGTCGTCTACGTGGGTGGTCAGGAGCGCTACCCGGTGCTCGTGGCGGTGGAGTAGGCGTGACCGGCGTCCAGGTCCGGTGGGACTCACCCGTCGCAGCGGTGGGCGGCAAGCACTACAAGAAGATCGTGACGGCGACCGGCGTCGAGACGGTCGGTGACCTGCTCGGGATCTACCCCCGTCGCTACGTCCGCAAGGGGTCCCTGAGCGAGCTGGAAGAGCTCAACGAGGGCGACATCCTCTCCCTGGTCGGCGAGGTGGTCTCGTCGGTCCAGAAGCCATACCAGGACCGTCGTACGCACCGCACTGCCTACCGCCTCGAGGTGCGCGTCCGCGCCCAGGACGGCAGCCTGCTGCTGACCTACTTCGACAAGCACAAGAACACCGCCGAATGGCGCGCAAACCAGGAGCTCCCGGTCGGCAGCGTGGGCGTGTTCAGCGGGCGGCTGAAGTGGTTCAGGAACGAGTGGCAGCTGACCAACCCCGCCTCCAGGATGTACGGCGGGCAGGGCAGCGACCTCGCCGAGATGCCCGACCTGATCCCGCTCTACGCCTCCGTGGCCGGCGTGAACACCTGGCAGTTCGAGGACACGATCCGGCTGGCCCTCGACCTCGTTGCCGACGTCCCTGAGCTGCTCCCAGCGCAGGTGCGGGAGGCCGAGGACCTCATCGAGGTCGACCAGGCGCTGCGATGGATCCATCGACCGGACAACTGGGGCCAGAAGGTCTCGGCCGAGAAGCGGCTCAAGTACGACGAGGCCTTCGTCGCGCAGACCGTGCTCGCCCGTCGCAGGGCGGCGATCGAGGCAACGGTCGCCAACCCCCGTCCCGGCGCTCCGGGGGGCATCCTCGACCGGTTCGACGAGCGGCTTCCGTTCGCCCTGACCGACGGCCAGCGCAGCGTGGGGCAGGAGATCGCCACCGAGCTCGGCCGGGGCCACCCGATGCACCGGCTGCTGCAGGGCGAGGTCGGCTCGGGCAAGACGATCGTCGCGCTCCGCGCGATGCTCCAGGTGGTGGACTCCGGCGGCCAGGCAGCGCTGCTCGCCCCGACCGAGGTGCTCGCCCAGCAGCACCAGCGCTCGATCACGGCCATGCTCGGCGACCTCGCCCAGGGCGGTTTCCTCGGTGGCGCCGAGGGCGGGACCCGGGTGGCGCTGCTGACCGGCTCGCTCAACGCCGCCTCCCGGAGGACCGCGCTCGCGGAGGCGGCGGGTGGGGAGGCCGGCATCGTGATCGGGACCCACGCCCTGCTCGAGGAGCACGTGCAGTTCGCCGACCTCGGGCTCGTCGTGGTCGACGAGCAGCACCGCTTCGGGGTGGAGCAGCGGGCGGCGCTGAACGCCAAGGCAGGTGCGCCGCCGCACGTGCTGGTGATGACCGCTACCCCGATCCCGCGCACGGTCGCGATGACCGTCTTCGGCGACCTCGACACCTCCACCCTCGTCGAGCTGCCGGCGGGACGCGGCGAGGTGCAGACGACCGTGGTGCCGATCCTGGCGCAGCCGAGCTGGCTCAACCGTGCCTGGGAGCGGGTGCGGGAAGAGGTTGCCCAAGGTCGGCAGGCCTACGTGGTGTGCGCGCGCATCGACCCCGACCAGGGGAACCCCGACCAGCCCGAGGCCCGTCCGCTGCGTGCTGTCGAGGAGGTGGCGCCAGAGCTGGCGGCGGTCGAGCTCGCCGGCCTGCGGGTGGAGATGCTGCACGGCCGGATGGCGCCCGACGAGAAGGACAAGACCATGCAGGCCTTCGCTGCCGGCGACGTCCAGGTCCTCGTCTCGACGACGGTCATCGAGGTGGGGGTCGACGTGCCCAACGCCACGGTGATGGTGATCCTGGACGCCGACCGGTTCGGCGTCTCCCAGCTCCACCAGCTGCGCGGCCGGATCGGGCGCGGCGGCCACTCCGGGCTGTGCCTGCTGGTCAGCGCCGCTGATCCCACCAGCACCTCGATGGAGCGTCTGGTCGCGGTGGCCGGGACCCGCGACGGGTTCGCGCTCTCGCGGATCGACCTCGAGCAGCGCCGTGAGGGCAACGTCCTCGGCATCGAGCAGAGCGGGGGACGGTCCGGCCTCAAGCTGCTCTCGGTGCTGCGCGACGAGGACGTCATCGAGCGCGCCCGCGCTGCAGCGACGGCACACCTCGCCGCCGATCCGGACCTCGCCGGAAGCCCCGCGCTCGCCGAGGCGGCTCGCCGGCTCGAGGACTCCGAGCAGGCTGAGTACCTGGAGAGAATGACCGCGCGTGATCCGCATCATCGGCGGCACCGCCCGCGGACGACGCCTGAAGACACCCGCGGGGGAGTCGACCCGGCCGACCTCCGACCGGGTCCGCGAGGCGCTCTTCTCCTCGCTCGAGTCCGAGCTCGGCTCACTGACCGGTCTGCGCTTCCTCGATCTGTACGCCGGCTCGGGCGCGATCGGGTTCGAGGCGATGTCCCGCGGGGCCGGCGTGGTGACCTCGGTCGAGTCGAACCGGCGTACGGCGCGACTGGTGGTGGAGAACGCCGCCACCCTCGGCTTCGACAAGGTCGAGGTGCTGACGCAGCCAGTTGCCCGCGTGCTGGCACACCGACCGGGGGCGCCGTACGACGTGGTGTTCGTGGACCCGCCGTACCCCGTGGACAACGACGAGGTCGAGCGTGCCGTCGCCCTCCTGGTCGCCAACGACTGGCTCGCTGCGGGGGCCGTGCTCGTCGTGGAGCGCTCCGCGCGCACCGTGGAACCGACCTGGCCCGCGGGGCTGGTGCGCGAGCGCGAGAAGGCGTACGGCGAGACCGTGCTCTGGTACGTTCGCGCCGATCCCAACAACGAGCCAGGGTGAGCCGCGATGACGCAGGTGGATGACAAGGAGCGCGTGATCCGCCGCGCCGTGTGCCCCGGCTCGTTCGACCCGGTGACCAACGGGCACATCGACATCATCTCGAGGGCCTCGCAGCTCTTCGACGAGGTCGTCGTCGCGGTCGGCGTCAACAAGAACAAGTCCCGCGGCCGGCTGTTCACCGCCGAGGAGCGGATCTCCATGCTGGAGAAGGTCTGCGCGGACTTCCCCAACGTGACCGTCGAGTCGTTCGAGGGCCTGCTCACCACCTTCTGCGAGGAGCGCGGTATCGGCGCCATCGTCAAGGGGCTGCGCGCGGTCAGCGACTTCGACTACGAGCTGCAGATGGCCCAGATGAACTCCTCGCTCGTCGACGTCGAGACAGTGTTCATCCCGACCAGCCCGGAGTACTCCTTCCTGGCGTCCTCGCTGGTCAAGGAGGTCGCGACCTTCGGGGGCGACGTCTCCAGCCTGGTGCCGGCCGACGTGCTCACGCTGCTGACCGCCCGCCTCGCCGAGCGTGCACGGGACGACCAGGCCTGAGCTGGAGCGCGGCGCCTGGTTTCGAGACGGCTGGCTCAGTCCCTCACTGCGTTCGTGTCTGAGCCGAGCCTCCTCAACCTCCCGCCCTTTTCCTGCTCTCGCAAGCTCGGGCAGGAGGGCGTGATTTTGGTCGTGCGCCGGGTCGGCCGGTAGACTCCCGAAGGTTCTGCCTGCACCACGACGGAAGTGACACCTTGCGCAATCTCGACCCGAGAGCGCCGTTCGTGCTCGACACACGCGAGCTCGGCCGCCGCCCGGGGTCGCAGCGCAAGTTGTCGTTCTCCGCCGAGGCGCCGGAAGAGCTGGGCATCGAGATCCTGGGCGTTCCCGAGGGCAGCAGCGTCGACATCGACCTGCGGCTCGAGGCGGTCATGGAAGGGGTTCTCGTCACGGGTACGGCGCAAGCCGTTCTCGCCGGCGAGTGCGCACGGTGCCTGGAGCCGATCGAGGACACGATCCAGGTCGATCTCCAGGAGCTGTTCGTGTACGACGACCCCGGTCACACCGCACGCGGTGACGACCAGGACGACGATGTCGGACGGCTCGAGGGAGATCTGATCGACCTCGAGCCGCTGCTGCGGGATGCGGTGGTGCTCGCACTGCCGTTCCAGCCGCTGTGCCGGGACGACTGTCCGGGTCTGTGCGCCGAGTGTGGTGCACGACTCGCGGACGACCCGGGGCATCGACACGACGACCCGGTGGACCCAAGATGGGCTGCACTGAGCACCGTCGTCGTGGAGCCGGAGCAGGCTCGACCCGAAGACCAAACCAAGTAGCACCCGAACCCCAAGGAGCAACCGTGGCTGTCCCGAAGCGGAAGTTGTCGCGCAGCAACACGCGACACCGTCGTTCTGCGTGGAAGGCCGTCGCGCCCTCGCTCGTGAACTGCGCCAACCCGGCATGTGGCGCCAAGCACCTGCCGCACCGTGCCTGCCCCCAGTGCGGGCAGTACGGCGCCAAGGCTGACCGTCGTCAGGTCCTCTGACCGCGGGCACTGGGTTGCCATCGGGCTCGGCCGGCGCCGACGACCTGCGTGCCGCACTCGGAGATCCCACCCTTGATCCCGAGCTGCTGCAGCTTGCCCTGACGCACCGCTCGTACGCCTACGAGAACGGCAACCTGCCGACCAACGAGCGCCTCGAGTTCCTGGGTGACTCGGTGCTCGGTGTGGTGATCACCGAGACGCTCTACGTGACCAACCCCGACCTCTCCGAGGGACGGCTGGCCAAGCTTCGTGCCGCGGTGGTCAACGCCCGCGCACTCGCCGACGTGGCGCGCACGATCGACCTCGGTCAGCACATCAAGCTCGGGAAGGGCGAAGAGGCGACCGGGGGGCGCGAGAAGGCCTCGATCCTGTCGGACACCGTCGAGGCGGTGCTCGGAGCGGTCTACCTCTCCGGCGGCTTCGACGAGGCAGCCGCGCTGGTGCACCTGCTCTTCGACCCGATGCTCGAGGCGGCAGCCGCCATGGGCGCCGGCCTCGACTGGAAGACGAGCCTGCAGGAGCTCAGCGCAACGCAGGAGCTCGGCGTGCCGGAGTACGTCATCCAGGACGAGGGCCCCGACCACATGAAGACGTTCACGGCCCGGGTCCGGGTCGCCGACCGGTTGCACGGCCACGGCGTCGGCCGCTCGAAGAAGGAAGCCGAGCAGCAGGCTGCCGAGTCGGCGTACCGCACGCTGAGCGAGGAGCTCCCCGCCCCGCTGCCTGAGGTCGCCCTGGAGAACCCTGGCGCCGACGCACCGGAACCCGGCCAGGTGAACGGCTCACCCACGTCGGGCGATGCCTGAGCTTCCCGAGGTCGAGGTCGTACGACGCGGCCTCGAGGCACATGTGCTGGACCACCCGATCCGCTCGGTCGAGGTCCTGCACCCCCGTCCCGTACGCCGCCATGCCGGCGGCCCGGCGGACTTCGCGGCGCGTCTGACCGGACGCACCTTCACCGCGGCCCACCGGCGCGGGAAGTATCTCTGGCTGGCCCTCGACGACACCGACGCCCTGCTGGGCCACCTCGGGATGAGCGGCCAGATGCTGGTTCAGCCCGCCGGCGTACCCGACGAGCGGCACCTGCGCGTGCGCTTCGTCCTGGCTGACGACCTCGAGCTCCGGTTCGTGGACCAGCGGATGTTCGGCGGCCTCGCGATCTCCGACGGGGGAGCGGTGATCCCTCCGGAGATTGCGCACATCGCCCGCGACCCGCTCGACGGCGAGTTCGACGACCCAGCGTTCGTACGACGCGTCCGGCGCAGCGAGTCCGGGATCAAACGGGTGCTGCTCAACCAGAACATCATTTCTGGCGTCGGAAACATATATGCCGACGAGGGCCTGTGGCTGGCGCGGTTGCACGGCGAGCGCCCGGGCTCGCGGCTGCGCAAGTCCGACGTGGAGCGGGTGCTGTCGGGCTGCCGTCAGGTCATGCTCCAGGCGCTCGGTGAGGGCGGCACCTCGTTCGACTCGCTCTACGTCAACGTCAACGGCGAGAGCGGCTACTTCGACCGCTCCCTGCAGGTCTACGGCCGGGAGGCCGAGCCCTGCTCCCGCTGCGGTACGCCGATCCGCCGCATCTCCTTCATGAACCGCTCCTCGTTCTTCTGCCCGGTCTGCCAGCCGGCCCCGCGCCGCCGCCGCCCTCGCCCCGCCGCCGCAGCCCCGATCTCCTGACCAACCACCCGCCGACCCGTCCCAGAGTGCAGCCCCAACCCGCCGAGCCGTCGTAGAAGTGCAGTCACCCTGCACATCCGTGACGGCTCGCGGGGTTCTGGGTGCATTTCTGTGACGGGTCGGGGGAGGGCTCCACTTGATGCATCCCCGGCCCGCGTGAGACTCTTGTAGGCGGCCCCGTCAGGGCCCGACCCCTCGCTTCCTGGAAGGGACAAGCATGGCCAAGGCGCTTCTCGGCTACTCGATCCGCACCGACCCCCGGGTAGTAAACCGCTTGGCAGGGGAGAATCGCTCCCTCCGTCAGCGCGTCGCAGACCTCGAAGGAATCGTGCTGAGGCTCCAGCAGGAGAACGACGCGCTCGCCGCGGTCGCCACCGAGTCGGTGGACCAGGCGGCGCGCGACGCCTCGCTGGCCCACAGCTGACCGACCCCCGCCCCGGCACCCGGGCGGGGTAACTCCGCGCCCGGCGGATCGTTGGGTGGTCATGCGCATCCTGCCTGCCGCCGCTGCTGCTGTTGTCCTCCTCGCCGGCACCATCCTGACCGGTACGCCGGCCCAGGCGCACGGGGACCGTGACCGGATCGCCCAGCAGCGCGAGCTGCTCAGCTCCGACCAGAAGATCCCGCTGATCTCCAGCAACAACGTCTCGCTGGCCTCGAGCAACCCTTCCTCGGCCGGCATCTCCGGCTGCTTCATGAAGACCAAGCCGCTGTTCGTGCAGTCCAACCTGGACTCGGTCCGGGTCTACGACGTGTCCTCACCGACCCGGCCGACCCTGACCGGCGTACTCCCCTCGCTGCAGTTCGAGAACGAGGCGATGAACTGCGGGGAGCGCACCTACTCCGACGGCAAGACCCGCCGCTTCGCGCTGGTCGGCATCGACCTCTTCCAGGCATCGCCCGGCGACATCCAGCACGCCAACGCGGGCGGTGGCGAGCTGATGATCGTCGACGTGACCGACCCGGCGAACCCCCGGGTGGCCGGCCGGGCACCCGGCTCGACGAGCACCCACACCGTCGCCTGCGTGCAGCAGACCAACTGCACCTACGCCTACTCCGCCGGTGACGACAGCACCGGCAAGTTCTCGATCTTCGACCTGCGGAACCTCGACAAGCCCGTCGAGGTCGACTCCGACCCGAACACGGCCGGCGTGCAGGGCTTCGCCAGCCCCACAGCCGGGCACAAGTGGAACTTCGACGATGCCGGCTTCGGCACGCACACCGGGTTCGAGGGCGCCTCCATGTGGAGCACCACCAACCCGCGGGCGCCCAAGCTGGTCACCACCACCGGCCTCGCCGGCAAGGGCGACGACCCGAACTACCCCGGCTGGAACGACTTCATCCTGCACAACTCCCAGCGCCCCAACGCCAAGGCGTTCCGCAACGGGGCCGCGCCCTCGCTGGCCAACGGCAACATCCTGCTGGTGACCGAGGAGGACTACGAGCAGCCCGACTGCAGCAAGGCCGGCTCGTTCCAGACCTGGTGGGTCAAGCGGCTCGACGGGACGAAGAACGCGATCGTGCCGCTGGACAAGGTGGAGCTCGCCGACCTCGGCACCTTCCCGCTCCCGGCCGGGGCTTTCTGCTCCGCGCACTGGTTCGACTTCCATCCCTCCGGGATCGTCGCGGCGGGCTTCTACGGCGGTGGCACCCAGTTCCTCGACGTACGCAACCCGAAGGACATCAAGTCCTACGGGCACGCGACCTGGGGGGTCTCGGAGGTCTGGGACTCCTACTGGATGCCGGTCTACTCGAAGTCGGGCGTGATGACCGCCAAGAAGACCAACCTCGCCTACTCCGTCGACCTGGTCCGCGGGATCGACGTCTACCGGGTCGACCTGCCCGGGACGACCTGGGACACCAGCACGGCCTCGATCGCCCATGTCGGCAGCGGCTGGGTGTCCGGCGGCTCGGCCATCGGAGTGCTCTCGGCCCTGTTCGTGGCAGTCCTCCTGCGCCGGCGTACGGCGACCCGCACGAACCTCGCCACCGCCTGACACCGCTGGTTCCGGCGCCGTACCGACAAATCGGGCGGGGTCCTACGGCAAACCATGACGTTCTCGGGTGTTGCTTCGCCGTAGAACGTCAGGGATCACCGGTTAGCCGGGGAAACCTGCAGCCCGGCACGCCTCCCCGGATCCAGCGTCGGCCGACTATAGGGTCGGAGCGCTGACCTTCCCCGTCGCAGGATCCTGGCCGTCACCGGTCTGAGAGGATGCCGCGTCCAGCGCATGTGTGTCGACGCCTCGACGGTCAGCAGGGAGCGCACGTTGTACCTCAAGAGCCTCACGCTCAAGGGCTTCAAGTCCTTCGCCTCGTCGACGACCCTGGAGCTGGAGCCCGGCATCACCTGCATCGTCGGGCCGAACGGCTCGGGCAAGTCCAACGTCGTCGACGCGCTCGCCTGGGTGATGGGTGAGCAGGGCGCCAAGTCGTTGCGCGGCGGCAAGATGGAGGACGTCATCTTCGCCGGTACGTCGGGCCGCCCCCCGCTCGGTCGTGCCGAGGTGCTGCTGACCATCGACAACACCGACGGTGCACTGCCGATCGAGTACGCCGAGGTCACGATCAGCCGCACGATGTTCCGAAACGGCGGCTCGGAGTACGCCATCAACGGCAACTCGTGCCGCCTGCTCGACGTGCAGGAGCTGCTCAGCGACTCCGGCATCGGGCGCGAGATGCACGTGATCGTCGGGCAGGGCCAGCTCGACACGATCCTGCACGCGACCCCCGAGGACCGGCGCGGCTTCATCGAGGAGGCCGCCGGGGTGCTCAAGCACCGCAAGCGCAAGGAGAAGGCGCTGCGCAAGCTGGACTCCACCGAGGGCAACCTGATGCGGCTCAGCGACCTCCTCGGCGAGATCCGCCGCCAGCTCAAGCCGCTCGGTCGCCAGGCCGAGGTGGCCCGCCGTGCGCAGTCGGTGCAGGCCGACGTACGCGACGCCCGGGCCCGTCTGATGGCCGACGACCTGGTGACGGCCCGCACCGCCCTGGAGCAGGAGCTGGCCGACGAGTCGGTGCTCTTGGAGCGCCGCACCGAGGTCGAGGCCGCGCTGGCTTCGACCCGGGAGACCGAGTCCGCGCTCGAGGCGGCGCTGCGGGAGGACCTGCCGGCGCTGGCCCGGGCGCAGGAGACGTGGTTCGGGCTGTCCAGCCTGCGTGAGCGGCTCCGCGGGACCGCCGGACTGGCCGCCGAGCGAGTGCGCAACGCGGCCTCGCAGCCGGAGGTGCCGGCCGGGCGCGACCCGGTCGAGCTGGAGGCCGAGGCGACCCGCATCCGGGCGCAGGAGCAGGAGATCGACGGCGAGGTCGCGACGAACCGCACCGCGCTCGACGGAGCCGTCAGTGCACGGCAGGCGGCGGAGCTCGCCTTCGCCGAGGAGGAGCGCCGCGTGGCAGGCCTGCAGCGGGCCGCTGCCGACCGGCGCGAGGGGATGGCCCGGCTGCACGGGCAGGTCAACGGACTCCGCAGCAGGGCCGCCGCGGCCGAGGAGGAGGTCGGCCGGCTCACCCAGGCCCGCGCCGAGATCGTCGCCCGCGCAGAGCGCGCGCAGCACGACTTCACCTCGCTGGAGTCCCGCGTCGCCGGCCTGGACGCCGGCGAGGAGGGCCTCGACGCCGAGCACGAGGCGGCCAGCGCGCTGCTGTCCGACATCGAGGACCGGCTGGCCAAGAACCGCGAGGAGCTCACGGCTGCCGAGCGGGAGCGCAGCTCGCTCAGCGCACGCAAGGAGGCCCTCGAGCTCGGGCTGAACCGCAAGGACGGCGCCGGTGCGCTGCTCGCCGCGACGGACTCGGTCAACGGGATGCTCGGGTCGGTGGCCGCATTGCTCAGCGTGCAGCAGGGCTACGAGGCGGCCGTCGCCGCGGCCCTCGGGAGCGCGGCCGATGCGGTCGCCGTACGCGACGTCGACTCGGCCGTCGGCGCCATCGCCCACCTCAAGGACGACGACCTGGGCCGCGCGGGCATCCTGCTTGGTGGCGCCGAGGTCGACGACGCCGCCTGGCCGGGACTGCCCGGCGGCGCGACGTACGCCATGGACGTGGTGGAGTGCCCTGCTGACCTCCGCCCCGCACTCGCCCGCCTGCTGCACAAGGTGGTCGTCGTCGACGACCTGACCGCTGCCAGGGGGCTGGTCCGCGACTCCGCGGACCTGACCGCGGTCACCCGGGAGGGCGACCTCATCGGGGCTCACTTCGCAGCCGGTGGCTCCTCGAGCCAGCCGAGCCTGATCGAGGTGCAGGCAGCGGTCGACGAGGCCACCGCGGCGCTGAGCACGGCCGCGCACAGCGTGGAGCGGCTCGGCTTCGACGTCTCCACGCTCGAGCGTGAGCGCGAGGAGGCCCGGCGCCGCGTCGACGTCGCCCTGGCCAAGCTGCACGAGTCCGACGCCACCCTGGCCGCAGTCGCCGAGGAGCTCGCGCAGTACAGCTCCCAGGTCCGCAACGCGAAGGCAGAGGCGGCCCGGCTCGACCAGGCGATCGACGCCGCCCGGGCTGCCCGCGACAAGGACCTCGAGGGGCTCGCCGAGCTCGAGTCGCGGCTGGTCGCGGCCGACGAGGCGCCCGAGGAGGACCCGGACACCACCGAGCGCGAGCGTCTCGCCGAGATGTCCCGCACCGCCCGCGCCGCTGAGATGGACGCCCGCCTGGCGCTGCGCACGACCGAGGAGCGCGCCCGGGCACTGCACGGACGTGCCGACTCGCTGTTCCGTGCCGCTGAGGCCGAGCGTGAGGCCCGCGCAGCAGCGATCGCACGCCGCGAGCAGCTGCTGCTCGAGGGGCAGGTCGCGCAGGCCGTCGGTCGCGGAGCCGCTGCCGTGCTCGCGCGCCTCGAGGAGTCGGTCGCACTGGCCGCTGCCGAGCGCACCCGCGTGGAGCAGAGCCGAACGAGCCGCGAGCAGGAGCTCCGGGAAGCCCGTGAGCAGCTGCGCGACCTCGGCCGCCAGCTCGACGAGCTGGTCAGCTCCGTACACCGCGACGAGATGGCCAGGACCGAGCAGCGCATGCGGATCGAGCAGCTCGAGGAGCGAGCGCTCGACGAGCTCGGGCTGGACATCGAGGCGCTGGTCACCGACTACGGCCCGGACCAGCTGGTTCCCTTCACCGGTGAGGTCGCCGAGGGCGAGCAGGCTCCGGACCCGGTGCCGTTCGACCGTGATGAGCAGACCAAGCGGCTGCGTACGGCGGAGCGCGCCCTCGCCCAGCTCGGCCGGATCAACCCCCTGGCGCTGGAGGAGTTCTCGGCGCTGGAGGAGCGGCACAAGTTCCTCACCGAGCAGCTCGAGGACCTGCGCAACACCCGCCGCGACCTGCTCGACATCGTGCGCGAGGTCGACGAGCGCGTCCAGCAGGTCTTCAGCGAGGCGTTCGCCGATGTGAGCAAGGAGTTCGAGTCGATCTTCGACCGACTCTTCCCGGGCGGCGAAGGACGGCTCGTCCTGACCAACCCGGACGACATGTTGAACACCGGCGTCGAGGTCGAGGCCCGCCCTCCCGGCAAGCGGATCAAGCGCCTCTCGCTGCTCTCCGGTGGCGAGCGCTCGCTGGTGGCGGTGGCGTTCCTGGTGGCCCTGTTCAAGGCGCGGCCCTCGCCGTTCTACATCCTCGACGAGGTCGAGGCGGCGCTCGACGACACCAACCTCGGCCGGCTGCTGCAGATCTACGAGGAGCTCCGCGAGAACTCACAGCTGCTCGTGATCACCCACCAGAAGCGGACGATGGAGGTCGGCGACGCGTTGTACGGCGTCTCGATGCGCGGTGACGGTGTCTCCACGGTGATCAGCCAGCGGCTGCGCGAGCAGGAGTCTGCGTACGCCTGACAGCGGACCGCTCTACCACGACGGCGGTCTCACCCGCGACGGAGTACGTCGTCTGGCGCCAGGCGACCACCCGCTGGTCCGACGACGACGTCTACGGCCACATGAACAACGCTCGCTACTTCGACCTGATCGACACCGCCGTCAACGCACACCTGGCGGAGGCGACCGGTGTGGACATCCGCTCGCTGCCCGCGGTCGGGGTCGTCGCAGAGGTCGGGTGCCGCTACTTCCGGGAGATCGGCTATCCCGAGCCCGTGGACATGGGGATGGTCGTGGACAAGGTCGGCTCGTCCTCGGTGATCTACCGGATCGGGCTGTTCCAGGGCAGCCCGGAAGGCGACGGCGCCGAGGCGGCCGCCGAGGGCCGCTTCGTGCATGTCTACGTCGACAACACCGGGGAGGGGCGATCCGTCAGTCCGATCCCCGAGCAGATCCGCGACGCCGTCGTACCCCTGTTGAGAGACTGACCACAACCGAGGCGGGAACGTCGTCTGAGACGTTCGCATCCGGGTAAGACTGGGTAATCGCAACCCTGCACCGACTCTTCCCCTACGAAGGAGCCCCATGGGACCCATCGTGGTCGTGCTGCTGCTCGCCCTCGTGCTTGCCGCAGCCGTCATGGTCTACGCCGCCTACCCCTACCGCGGTGAGCAGACCCCCGTCACGCCCAGCCTCGGTCGAGCCATGCAACGCGGCGTGGAGGCACTGCCCACCCTGGACCGCCGTGAGCAGGACGGTCCGAGCGGTCGAAACGTCGCTCAGGACGCCGGGGCGGACGCGAGGAACGGCAAGCACCGCTGACCGGCCGCACGCGCCGGTTTGATTGGATCGCCGCATGAGCGATGCCCTGATCTTCGTCATCGTCGCCGCCGCGATCCTCGTGATCGGTGCGGTGACCGGTCTGGTCGCCTTCGTCAACGGGCGCAGGCAGCCACCACGACGGGACCTGCCCTCGTCCGCCCCGTCGGGCACGATCACCGAGGAGCGCCCTCCCGAGGCCCCGGAACCGGGGCCGGTCACCACGCTCGAGCGCCCGGAAGGTACGGCGGGCCGGCTGGTCCGCCTCCGTCAGCGGCTCTCCCGCTCCCAGGGCGGACTAGGCCGGGGCCTGCTGATGCTCCTGTCCCGGGACCGTCTCGACGAGGACACCTGGGAGGAGATCGAGGACACCCTGATCACCGCGGACGTCGGCGTCGCGCCGACCCAGGAGCTCGTGGAGCGGCTGCGCACGCGGATGCGAGTGGAGGGGATCGACGCGACCACCGCGCCGACCGTGCTCCGCGAGGAGCTGATCACGCTCGTCGACCCCACGATGGACCGCACCCTCGCCACCAACCCGACCGACGGAAAGCCCGCCGTCGTGCTCGTGGTGGGTGTCAACGGCTCGGGCAAGACCACCTCGGTCGGCAAGATCGCACGCGTGCTGGTCGCAGACGAGAAGAGCGTGGTGCTGGGTGCGGCGGACACCTTCCGCGCGGCAGCCACCGAGCAGCTCAGCACCTGGGCCGAGCGGGTGGGTGTCGACGTGGTCACCGGCCCCGAGGGCAGTGACCCCGCCAGCGTCGCCTTCGAGTCGGTCCGGGCCGGGGTCGAGCGCGGTGTCGACGTCGTCGTGATCGACACGGCCGGCCGCCTGCAGAACAAGGCGGGGCTGATGGACGAGCTCGGCAAGGTCAAGCGGGTGGTGGAGAAGCAGGCGCGGGTCTCCGAGGTGCTGCTGGTGCTCGACGCCACCACCGGTCAGAACGGGCTGGTCCAGGCCCGCGTGTTCCGCGACGTGGTGGACGTGACCGGCATCGTGCTCACCAAGCTCGACGGCTCCGCCAAGGGCGGCATCGTGGTGGCGGTGCAGCGTGAGCTGGGCGTCCCGGTGAAGCTGGTCGGTGTCGGCGAGGGCGCCGACGACCTGGCGCCGTTCGACCCCGAGACGTTCGTGGACGCCCTGCTTGATCAGAGCTGATCGAGCAGCGTGATCGATCCCGGCTGATCCGGCGCGCCCGGCAGGGTCAGGTGGTGATGCCGTTCAGAACGAAGTCGACCATCGCGTCGACCTCGTCCACGCCGGGCATCTCCTGCCCTGTGATGGCGCGCATGACGACCAGGGCGCCGAGCACCTGGACAGCGGCGGTCACCGGTGTGTCGGCGCGGACCTCGCCTCGGCTGATCGCGCGCTCGAAGACGGGGACGGCATTGAGCTCCGCACGCTCGTTCGCCTCGCGGTAGAGCGCGGCGATGCGCTCGTCGCGCATCGACTCCTTGATCGTGGTCCGGATGTAGTCGGTGCCGGTCGGTGAGTTCACGAAGTTGAGCACCGAGGTGAACATCGCCCGCAGGTCCCCGCGGATCGATCCCGTGTCCGGCGGTGGCATCTCGTCGCGGTAGAGCTGCTCCATGGCAGCGACCGCCAGGTCCTCCTTGCGCGCCCAGCGTCGGTAGACGGTCGCCTTGCCGACGCCCGCAGTGCTGGCCACCTCGTCCACGGTCATGCTGTCGAAGCCGCGCACCAGGATGAGCGCGGACGCTGCCGCGAGGATTCGCCCATCTGCCTGGGGGTCGCGAGGACGGCCGCGCTTGCGGCGTACCTCGTTGACGGGCGGGGTGCTCAAGGCAGGCCCCCTATTGCTGGCTTCCACGGGGTCGAGCATAGGTACGCCTGCCTTCCGCGGAGCAACCTTTCCCGAAATAGGTGCATTTCACGCATTCGTAACCCAAGACGGGAATTCTGTGACTGCGCCGAAACATTAACGGCCGCGTACCGAAACCTACGGCACGCACAGTTGCGGCAACTGGGGCCCCGGCGTTCGACAACGTCGTCATCGACGCGCGCGGCCTCGCTGTGATTTCTCACCACTGGAGGTTCCATGGATACCGGCGATACCGCTTGGGTGTTGGCGTCAGCGGCGCTCGTGCTGCTGATGACGCCCGGGCTGGCGCTGTTCTACGGCGGCATGGTCCGCGCGAAGAGCGTTCTGAACATGATGATGATGAGCTTCGGAGCGCTGGCGCTGGTCAGCGTGCTCTGGGTTCTCTACGGCTATTCGATGGCCTTCGGCAATGACATAGGCGGTGGCCTCCTCGGCGACCCCACCGAGTTCTTCGGCCTCAAGACTCTGATGGGCACCGAGGGCGTCGACAAGGGCTTCGCCGCCACAAGCCTGGTGTTCACCGTGCCCTCGATGGCGTTCGTGGCGTTCCAGGCCGTGTTCGCGATCATCACCGTCGCGCTGATCTCGGGCGCGATCGCCGACCGTGCACGGTTCGGGCCTTGGTTGCTGTTCGCCGGCATCTGGGCCACCGTCGTCTACTTCCCGGTTGCCCACTGGGTGTTCGCCTTCGACGGCGCCGAGTCGGCGAAGGGCGGCTGGATCGCCAACAAGCTGCTCGCGATCGACTTCGCTGGTGGTACGGCGGTGCACATCAACGCCGGTGCTGCCGGACTAGCCCTGGCCATCGTGCTGGGCAAGCGCCTCGGCTGGCGCAAGGAGCCGATGCGGCCGCACAACCTGCCTCTGGTGATGCTCGGTGCCGGCCTGCTGTGGTTCGGCTGGTTCGGGTTCAACGCGGGCTCCGCGCTCTCGGCCAACGGTCAGGCCGCCGAGGTCTGGGTGACCACCCTGGTCGCCACCGCTGCAGCTGCGCTGGGCTGGCTCCTCGTGGAGCGCATCCGTGACGGTCACGCCACGTCCCTCGGCGCGGCCTCGGGTGTCGTCGCCGGTCTGGTCGCGATCACGCCGGCCTGTTCCTCGGTCACGCCGCTCGGCGCGATCGCGGTCGGCGCCCTCGCCGGTGTGTTCTGCGCCCTCGCCGTGGGCCTGAAGTACCGGTTCGGGGTCGACGACTCGCTCGACGTCGTCGGCGTACACCTCGTCGGTGGCCTCTGGGGCACCCTCGCAGTCGGCCTGTTCGCATCCGCGGCGACCACCGCCGGTGTCGACGGGCTCTTCTACGGAGGTGGCGTCGACCAGCTCGGGAAGCAGGCCGTGGGCGCCTTCGCCGTGCTCGGCTACTCCTTCGTCCTGACCTTGATCATCGGCTACGCGATCGCCAAGACGATCGGGTTCCGGATCGAGGAGGAGGACGAGGTCGAGGGCGTGGACTTCACCGAGCACAGCGAGACGGGCTACGACTTCGTCTCCCGCTCCGGTGGCTCCAGTGTCCTCAGCGGCAGCACCCCCTCGGCACCTGTCCAGTCGGACGCTGAAGCGAGAGGAGTCAACGCATGAAGCTCGTGACCGCGGTGATCAAGCCGCACAAGTGGGAAGAGGTCCGGGCCGCGCTCGAGGCCTTCGGCGTCACCGGCATGACTGTGAGTGAGGTCAGCGGCTACGGCCGGCAGAAGGGCCACACCGAGGTCTACCGCGGCGCGGAGTACGACATCGCCCTGGTGCCGAAGATCCGGATCGAGATCCTGGTCGACGACGCAGACGTCGAGGACGTCGCCGGCATCGTGGTGAAGTCGGCGCAGACAGGTCGCATCGGGGACGGCAAGGTCTGGGTCTCGCCCGTGGACAGCGTGGTGCGGGTCCGGACCGGCGACCGGGACGAGGCGGCCATCTGACCGGTCAATGAAGCGGGTCAGGCGTCTCGTAACACGCCTGAAACATTGCCTCCGGGTGCGTCACACGGCGGAAACGTGTAGCGCGCCCGGAGGTAACTTCATGCCGCGATCGTGATCCACCATGACCACACTCACCTCTCACCTCGGCCCGGTCAGCCAGCTCCTCACGCACCAGATCCCCGCTGCGGTGGCCGCCAAGATCGACACCGGCGACACCGCCTGGCTGCTCGCAGCCTCTGCCCTCGTGCTGCTGATGGCACCCGGGCTCGCCCTGTTCTACGGCGGGATGGTGCGCTCCAAGAGCGTGCTGAACATGATGATGATGACCTTCGGCGCCCTCGCCGCCATCACGGTCATCTGGGTCCTCGTCGGCTACTCGATCGCCTTCGGCGACGACGTCGGTTGGGGGCTCCTCGGCGATCCTCTGCAGCACTTCGGGCTGCAGGACCTGGTTGCTGAGAGCGCGGACAGCTGGTTGACCATCCCGATCATCCTGTTCGCGATGTTCCAGGGCCTCTTCTGCGTGATCACCGGCGCATTGGTCTCCGGCGCCATTGCCGACCGGGCCAGGTTCGGTGCCTGGATCGTGTTCGTCTCCGCCTGGACCGTGCTGGTCTACGCGCCGATCGCGCACTGGGTCTTCGATTTCGACCGCGACGGCCACACCGGAGGCTGGCTGGCCAACCGGGTGGGGACGATCGACTTCGCCGGCGGGATGGCCGTCGAGATCTGCTCGGGCGCATCCGCATTGGCGCTCGCCATGGTCGTGGGCTCCCGCGTCGGGTTCGGCAAGGATGCGATGCGGCCGCACAACCTGACCCTGGTGATGCTGGGTGCCGGCCTGCTCTGGTTCGGCTGGTACGGCTTCAATGCGGGGTCCGCCCTCGGCGCCAACCACGCGGCCGCGGTCGTGTTCGTGACCACCACCTGTGCCGCTGCCGCGGGATCCATCGGCTGGCTGCTGATGGAACGATTCCGCGACGGCCACGCCACCACGCTCGGCGCTGCGTCAGGCATGGTCGCCGGCCTGGTCGCGATCACCCCGAGCGGAGGCTCCGTCACGCCGCTCGGCGCCCTGGTGATGGGCCTCTCCGCTGGAGTCATCTGCGGCCTGGCCGTCGGGCTGAAGTACCGCTGGCGGTACGACGACTCGCTGGACGTGGTCGGCGTACACCTCGTGGGTGGTCTGGTCGGCACCATCGGCATCGGGCTGCTCGCCTCGGCCAGCGCTCCGACCGGCGTGGCCGGGCTGCTGTACGGCGGCGGGGTCGACCAGCTCGGCAAGCAGCTCCTCGGGTCCGCCACGGTCCTGGTCTACGCCTTCGTCGTCTCCGGCGTGATCGCCTGGCTGGTGCATCGCTTCATGGGCTTCCGGATCGACGAGGAGCACGAGGTCACCGGGATCGACCTGGTCATCCACGCGGAGACGGCATACGACCTGCACTCGACCGCGGGTTCCCGGAGCGGCGGGGGCCTGCAGGCACCCAAGGCAGCTGCGGGTCCGTTCGCCCAACAGGCACCACCTGACTGAGAGGCTGAAGACATGAAGATCGTCACCGCGGTGATCAAGCCGCACAAGTGGGAAGACGTCCGCACCGCACTCGAGGGCGTGGGCATCACCGGCATGACCGTCAGCGAGGTCAGCGGCTACGGCCGGCAGAAGGGTCACACCGAGGTCTACCGCGGCGCGGAGTACGACATCGCCCTGGTGCCCAAGGTCCGGCTGGAGATCGTCCTCGACGACCTCGACGTCGAGGGCGTGATGGACGCGATCGTTGGCGCGGCCGCCACGGGCCGCATCGGCGACGGCAAGGTGTGGGTCTCCCCGGTGGAGAGCGTCGTGCGCGTCCGCACCGGCGACCGCGACCAGTCCGCTGTCTGAGTGTCCGTTGTCTGAGCATCCGTGACCGCGGCCGAACGCGCGGAACGCACGCGCGCGGCCGACGGGCTGTGTGCGGATGCCTTCGCTGCGGCTGGCTGTCCCGAGACGGGCGTCGCCCTGGTCGCGGTGGGCGGCTACGGGCGGCAGGAGCTCGCCCCGTTCAGCGACCTCGACGTCGTGCTGGTGCACGACGCCGACATCGAGATGGGGGAGTGGGCCGGCCAGCTCTGGTATCCGCTCTGGGACTCCGGCGCGAACATCGACCACTCGGTGCGCAGCGTCCAGGAGGTGCTCGACCAGGCGGCCTCGGACCTTCGGGTCGCGACCGGGATGCTCGACGCCCGCCATCTCGCCGGTGACCCCAACCTGACCCTGCGTCTGCGCACAGCGGTGCTGAACCAGTGGCGGCGTGACGCTCGCACCCGGCTCGAGGAGCTGCGCGAGCTGGTCTCCGAGCGAGGACGCAAGACCGGCGAGCTGGCGCACGCCTCGGTCCCCGACCTCAAGGAGTCGGTCGGCGGACTGCGCGACGCCACCGTGCTCAACGCGCTGATTGCGAGCTGGCTGGTCGACGTACCGCACGGCGAGCTGGAGCGGTGCCGGATCGCGCTGCTCGACGTACGCGACGCGCTGCACACCGTGGCCGGGCGGGCGACCGACCGGGTGGCGCCGGAGTACTGGGAGGACATCGCCCGCGCGCTCGAGCTGCCCGACGGCAATGCTGCTCAGGTGCACACGCGCACGCTCGCGCGGCGGATCACCCACCTGTCCCGGCTCGCCTGGCGCCGGGCAGAGGCGGTGCAGCGCCGTTCAGACCCGGGAGCAGGACGCCGGCCGCGGCTCGAGCCGATCGCGCCCGGCGTGGCCATCTCCTACGAGGAGGTGGTGCTCGATCGAGGCGCCAAGCCAGCGCAGGACCCGCTGCTGCTGCTTCGTGCCGCGACCGAGGCGGCCGAGCGCGACCTGGTGCTCGCCCCCACGACGGCGGCGCGGCTGGTGCGGGAGATCCCGCCGCTCCCGGACCCATGGCCGGCTGAAGCGCGCGACCTGTTCGTGCGTCTGCTCGCGGCCGGGCCCGGGCTCCTGGGTGTGTGGGAGACCCTCGACGAGACCGGTGCGCTCGACCTCGTGCTGCCCGAGTGGGAGCGGGTGCGGCTGCTGCCGCACGCCTCGGTGGTGCACCGGTTCACCGTCGACCGCCACCTCGTGGAGACCTGCATCGAGGCCTCCACGCTGATCCGCCGGGTGGCTCGCCCCGACGTACTGATGGTGGCGGCCCTGCTGCACGACATCGGCAAGGGCCAGCTGACCGAGCACTGCGTGGCAGGCGCGCCCATCGCTCGCGCGATCGCCGAGCGGATCGGCTTCGACACGCGGGAGGTGGAGCTGGTCGCCGAGCTGGTCCGCTGGCACCTGCTCCTGCCCGAGACGGCCACGACCCGCGATCCCGAGGACCCGGCGACCGTCGGGCTGGTCACCGCCAGGGTCTCCGACCGCGAGGAGCTGGAGCTGCTGGCCGCCCTCACCGAGGCCGATGCGCGCGCGACGTCGGAGAAGGCGTGGACCCGCTGGCGGGCGTCGCTGATCCAGACGCTCGTACGCCGTGCCGCATCCGCTCTCGCCGACGAGCCCATCCCGGCGGACGACGTGACCGAGATCGAGCTCCCCGAACGGGTGCGCGCCGACCCGGACGCCGTCTCGGTGGTGGCGACCTCGGAGGGTGAGGGAGCCTCGGACGGGTCGCGCGTGACCGTGGTGTCGCGCGACCGGGTCGGGCTGCTCGCCGACGCGGCCGCGATGCTCGCGCTGGGGAGGTCCTCGGTCCGGGCGGCTCGCGCCTGGACGCAGGACGGGTTCGGTGTCTCCGTCTGGGACGTCGCCGAGACCGGGCTGGACGACATCATCCTGCGCCAGCGGCTCGAGGCGATCATCGACCGGCGCATCGATGCCGGAGAGCGGCTGAGCCGGGCCACGCCGGTCACGCTGGAGCCGACCGTCGCCGTACGCCCCGACGCATCGCCGCGGGCCACCGTCATCGAGGTGCGCTCGTCGGACCGGCCCGGGCTGATCCACGTCGTGTGTGCCGCCCTGGCGGGGATGGAGATCTCCGTGCGCTCGGCGCACATCTCGACGCTGGGGCCGCAGGCCTCCGCCGTGTTCTACGTGCAGGAGTCCTCGGCGGGAGCTCTCTCCGAGGAACGGGCCGCCTCGGCCGCACATGCCGTCCGCGCTGCGCTGGTGGACACATTCTCGTCGCCGGGATGAGAGGTGGGCGGCAGGGTGCGGCTACTCTTGGCGACTGGTCCTGACCATCGGCACCCGAGGAACCTCACACGTGTTCGCCACGCTCTCTGATCGTCTCTCCGACACTTTCAAGAACCTCCGCGGCAAGGGGAAGCTGTCCGAGGCCGACATCGACGCCACTGGGCGCGAGATCCGCCTGGCGCTGCTGGAGGCCGACGTTGCTCTGCCTGTCGTCAAGGACTTCGTCGCATCGGTCAAGGAGCGGGCCCGCGGGACCGAGGTCAGCCAGGCGCTGAATCCCGCGCAGCAGGTCATCAAGATCGTCAACGAGGAGCTCGTCGGCATCCTCGGCGGCGAGACGCGGCGGCTGCGGTTCGCCAAGACCCCGCCGACCGTGATCATGCTGGCCGGCCTCCAGGGCTCCGGCAAGACGACCCTGGCCGCCAAGCTCGCGCTCTGGCTCAAGGAGCAGGGCAAGAGCCCGATGCTGGTCGCCGCAGACCTGCAGCGTCCCAACGCGGTCAAGCAGCTCCAGGTGATGGGTGAGCGTGCCGGTGTCACGGTGCACGCACCTGAGCCGGGCAACGGCGTGGGCGACCCCGTCGCGGTCTCTCGTGGGGCGATCGAGGAGGCCAAGCGCACGCTGCACGACGTCGTGATCGTCGACACCGCCGGCCGCCTCGGCATCGACGAGGAGCTGATGCGCGAGGCCGCGAACATTCGCGACGCGGTCACTCCCGACGAGGTGCTCTTCGTCGTCGACGCGATGATCGGCCAGGACGCCGTGAACACGGCCCAGGCGTTCCTCGACGGAGTGGGGTACGACGGCGTCGTACTCACCAAGCTCGACGGTGACGCTCGTGGTGGTGCCGCGCTGTCCATCGCGAAGATGACCGGCAAGCCGGTGATGTTCGCCTCCAACGGCGAGAAGCTCAGCGACTTCGACCTGTTCCACCCCGACCGGATGGCCTCGCGCATCCTCGACATGGGTGACCTGCTCACCCTGATCGAACAGGCCGAGAAGACCTTCGACGCCGACCAGGCCGCCAAGTCCGCGGCCAAGCTGCAGGACGGCGACTTCACCCTCGACGACTTCCTCGAGCAGATGCAGCAGGTCCGCAAGATGGGCTCGCTCTCCAAGATGCTCGGGATGCTCCCCGGCATGGGGCAGTTCCGCGACCAGCTCGAGAACTTCGACGAGCGCGAGATCGACCGGATCCAGGCGATCATCCAGTCGATGACGCCCGTCGAGCGGGCCAACCCGAAGATGATCGACGGCTCGCGTCGTGCCCGGATCGCCAAGGGCTCCGGCCGTCAGGTCTCCGACGTCAACCAGCTCGTCGACCGGTTCTTCGAGGCCCGCAAGATGATGCAGCAGATGGCCCGCGGTGGCGCCCCCGGCCTGCCCGGGACCCCCGGCATGGGCCTGGGCAAGAAGTCCAAGGGACGCCAGGCCCCGCAGCCGAAGAAGGGCAAGGGCAAGCGGGTCTCCGGCAACCCGGCCAAGCGCGCGCAGCAGGAAGCCGGTGCGGCGGAGAAGCCGGCCGCCGCTGCCGGGAGCGCGTTCGGCATCGGCGAGAACAAGGGCATCCCCGACGACTTCGACCCGAGCCAGCTCGGCGACCTGTCGAAGTACCTCAAGTAGTCCTGGGCTGGCGGTTTCCCACGGTCCCGTGGGAAACATGCACTTCCCGTGCTTTGCAACGCACGGGAAGTGACTGAACCGCCCGGGAAGCTGGGGCTGGTGGGGCGACGGTTGCATCGGAATCGTGCAACCTGGCGACGCGGTAGCGTCCCCTCATGGCTGCTCAACGATTCCGTGGCCCGGTGCTTCCCGAGGGTGAGGCTCGCGACCTGTACGTCGTCGACGGCCAAGTCACCTACGAGCCCCAGGCGGGGGCCGAGACGGTGGCCGAGGGCTGGATCGTGCCCGGTCTCGTCGACGCGCACTGCCACGTCGGGCTCGACGCGAACGGCGCCGTCGACGACGCCACCTCCGAGGAGCAGGCGGTCACCGACCGCGACGCCGGGGCGCTGCTCCTGCGCGACTGTGGCTCGGCAGCGGACACATCGTGGATCCACGACCGCGAGGACCTGCCCCGGCTGATCCGGGCGGGCCGTCACCTGGCCAGGACCAAGCGCTACCTCCGCAACTTCGCCCACGAGGTCGAGCCCGACGAGCTCGCGGCGTACGTCGCCCAGGAGGCGCAGCGCGGAGACGGCTGGGTCAAGCTGGTCGGCGACTGGATCGAGCGCGACTCGGGCGACCTCGCGCCCTCCTTCCCCGCGGACACCTTCGCCGAGGCGATCGCAATCGCCCACGCGAACGGCGCCAAGGTCACCGCGCACTGCTTCGGCGAGGCCGTCCTGCCCGGCCTGATCGAGGCGGGCATCGACTGCATCGAACACGGCACCGGGCTGTCCGTCGACCTGATCGACTCGATGGTCGAGCGGGGCACTGCCCTGGTCCCCACCGTGCTCCAGCTGAACAACTTCCCCGACTACGCGCAGGCGGCGAGCGAGAAGTTCCCGGCGTACGCCGAGCACATGCTGGACCTGCACTCCCGTCGCCGGGAGACGATCATGTCCGCCCATGAGGCGGGGGTGGCGATCTACGCGGGCACCGACGCGGGCGGCGTACTCGGCCACGGCAACATCGCCGGCGAGGTCCTCGAGCTGGCCGACTACGGGTTCGCACCCGTCGACGCCCTGGGAGCCGCTTCCTGGCGCGCCCGCGCCTGGCTGGGGCTGGACGGGCTGCTCTCGGAGGGCACCACGGCCGACTTCGTCGTCTACGACCGCAACCCGCTCGAGGACCTCACCGTGCTCCACGAGCCGAAACGGATCGTGCTGCGGGGCCGGGTCGTTGCCTGAGACGGCACCAGAGCCCGACCCCGAGATCGTCGCCGTCCTGCGCGCCGCCGGCTGCGTCTTCGCCGAGGAGGAGGCGCTGCTGCTGCGGGCCGCGGCCGTCGACGACGATCAGCTGGAGCGGATGCTCGCGCGTCGCGCCGTCGGCGAACCGCTCGAGCAGGTGGTCGGCTGGGCTGAGTTCTGCGGCCTGCGCATCGCCGTCGCCCCTGGCGTCTTCGTCCCGCGTCGGCGCACCGAGGTGCTGGTCGAACGCGCGGTGGAGCTACTGGACTCCAGCACCCGCCCGGTGGTGGTCGACCTCTGTTGCGGGACCGGCGCAATCGGCATGGCAGTCGCCGGGCGACTCGAGGTGGAGCTGCACGCCGCCGACCTGGATCCGGATGCCGTCGCCTGCGCACGACGCAACGTGACGATGGGGGAGGTCCACGAGGGCGACCTTTACGACGCGCTGCCGGCCAACCTCCGCGGCCGGGTCGACCTGCTCGCGGTGAACGCGCCGTACGTCCCGACCGACGAGATCAGGCTGATGCCTCCCGAGGCCCGGCTGCACGAGCACCACGTCGCCCTCGACGGAGGCGGCGACGGCATCGACGTACATCGTCGGGTTGCCGCGGGTGCCCCGGTCTGGCTGCGACCGGGCGGCACCCTGCTGATCGAGACCAGTCAGGGCCAGGCGGAGGGCACGGCCGCTGCCTGTGCCGCGGCGGGGCTGCGCCCCCGGATCCTCACGAAGGAGGAGACCACGCTGGTGGAGGCGTCGGCTCCACCGGTTTCCTCACGAGCTTGATCACGAGTACGACGAGCCAGCTGATCCAGACGGCGCTGAGCACCATCGCGAGCAGGAACCACGGGACGGCCACCATGGTGATCAGGAAGACGACCGCGGGACCGGTCAGCCACCACATCGAGGGCCGCGACCGCTTCGCCGAGCCCGTTGCAGTGGTCACCTTGCCCCCCTGCGTTCCATCCGCGACGACCGATTTCGGTCCGTGGCTCCCAATCTGGCACAATGACGGGCTGAGCCGTACGCCGTCCGGACCCTCTCATCCGTACAGCGACGCACGCCGGGCTCCACCGCACCTGGCCCCACTGGGTCGCGCGGAGCCCAACCACTACACACTCTCAAGGAGACACCACAGACGTGGCCGTCAAGATTCGCCTGAAGCGCATGGGCAAGATCCGTCAGCCCTACTACCGCGTTGTCGTCGTCGACGCCCGCAAGAAGCGGGACGGCAGGGTCATCGAGGAGATCGGCAAGTACCACCCCAAGGAGGAGCCCTCGTTCATCGAGGTCGTCTCCGACCGGGCGCAGTACTGGCTCGGGGTCGGCGCACAGCCCTCCGACGCCGTCGCCGCTCTCCTGAAGGTGACCGGTGACTGGCAGAAGTTCAAGGGCCTCCCCGGCTCCGAGGGCACCCTGCGCACCAAGGAAGCCAAGCGCGACAAGCAGGAGCTGTTCAACGAGGCCCTCAAGGACGTCGCCAACGAGCCCAAGGGCGACGCGGTGACCAAGAAGAAGGCCGCCAAGAAGATGGCCGCCTCGGAGACCCCGGACAAGGGTGCCGGACAAGGCCGCCGAGAAGCCTGCCGAGAAGGCTGCCGAGGCGAAGCCGGAGGCACCTGCTGCCGAGGCTCCCGCTGCCGAGACTCCTGCTGCCGAGGAGAAGCCGGCCGACGAGTCCCCGGTGACCACCGAGGCTGCTGCCGACGCGGACGTCGCCGAGGCCGAGAAGACCGACCAGAAGCCTGACGCCGAGAAGACCGGAGCCTGATCTGTGCTCGCCGATGTCCTGGAGCACCTGGTCCGCGGGATCGTGGAGCACCCCGACGACGTGTCCGTGCGCGACAAGCAGCTGCGGCGCGGGTCGATCCTCGAGGTGCGCGTCAACCCGACTGACCTGGGCAAGGTGATCGGGCGTGGTGGCCGTACGGCGACCGCGTTCCGCACCGTGATCAGCTCGCTGGCCGGGCGCGAAGGTGCCCGGATCGACTTCGTGGACGTGGACCGCAAGCGCTAGTTCTCATGGAGGACTACGTCGTGGTCGGCCGGATCGGGCGGGCTCACGGGCTCAAGGGTGAGGTCTTCGTGGAGCCGCGCACCGACGAGCCGGAGCGCCGCTTCGCCGCGGGCCAGGTGCTCGGGACCGGTGCCGGCTCGCTCACGGTCGCGGACAGCCGCACCCACTCCGGGCGGCTGGTCGTCCGGTTCGAGGAGCACGCTGACCGCACGGCAGCCGAAGCCGCTCGCGGGACCGAGCTCACCTGTCGGGTCGACCCCGACGAGATGCCCGAGGACCCCGACGAGTTCTACGACCACCAGCTCGCCGGACTACGCGTGGAGACGACCACCGGCGAGGCCGTCGGTGAGCTCGAGCGCGTCGAGCACGGTGCTGCACAGGACCTCCTCGTGATCCGTACGCCGGAGCGCGAGGTCCTGTTCCCGTTCGTCAGCGCACTCGTGCCCGAGGTGGACGTCGCCGGTGGGCGGATCGTGATCGACGACAAGCCCGGACTGCTGGTCGAGCCGTGACGATGCGCATCGACGTGGTCTCGATCTTTCCCGAATACCTCGCACCACTGGGCCTCTCGCTCGTCGGGAAGGCCCAGGACACCGGGCTGATCGACGTACGCGTCCACGACCTGCGCCAGTGGACCCACGACCGCCACCGCACCGTCGACGACACCCCCTACGGCGGCGGGGCCGGCATGGTGATGAAGCCGGAGCCCTGGGGCGAGGCCCTGGACACGGTGGTCCCGTTGGCCCGGACCACCGAACGGCCCGCCACCCTCGTCGTGCCGACACCCGCCGGGGAACCCTTCACCCAGGCGGTCGCCGCAGACCTGGCCACCCGCGACCACCTCGTGTTCGCCTGTGGCCGCTACGAGGGCATCGACCAGCGGGTGATGGACCACGCCGCGTCCCGGATGGAGGTGCGAGAGCTCTCGATCGGCGACTACGTGCTCAACGGTGGCGAGGTCGCCGCGCTGGCGATCGTGGAGGCCGTCGTGCGCCTGTTGCCGGGGTTCATGGGCAACGCGGAGTCCCTCACCGAGGAGTCACACACCGACGGCCTGCTGGAGTACCCCGTCTACACCAAGCCCGACGACTGGCGCGGCCACCAGGTGCCCGAGGTGCTCCTCTCCGGCGACCACGCGCGGATCGCCCGGTGGCGCCAGGACCAGTCGGTACGTCGGACCGCCGAGCGCCGCCCGGACCTCGCCCACCCCTCGACCGCTGTCGACCTGGGCGGGCTCGAGGGTCAGCTGGCGCTCGCTGTGCCCGCGGATGCCGCCGAGCTGCTCACCCTGCAGCGGGCCTGCTGGGTCCAGGAGCAGCAGGCGAACCCGGGCGTGGGGATCCCGGCGCACAAGGAGACCCTGGCCGACGTGCAGGGCTGGCTGAACACGTGGACCACGCTCGTGCTCCGCACCGAGGGACGTCTCATCGGGGCCGCCCGCGCCCATCGCTTCGGCGAGACCTGGGACATCGGCCGGCTGATGGTCGCGCCGGACCTGCAGGGCAGGGGGATCGGTCGGCTGCTGCTGGCCGCGATGGAGCAGGCCGCACCCGAGGAGGCTCGCGAGTTCCTGCTGTTCACCGGGGCGAACAGCGCGCGCAACATCAAGCTGTACAAGAAGGCGGGCTATCGCCTGGTCGGCGCCGACCCCGACGTTCCTGGCGCCGTACGCCTGATCAAGCGCCGTCGGTAGGGCGCACCGGCGGCACTATGCGTCGACGAAGCCGTCGAAGGTGACCCCGCGGAACGCAGCGAGCCGCTCGGCCTGTTCGGTCAGGTCCGGCAACGGAGCCCACGCGTTCACCGCAATCCGGAACTTCTTGCCTGCGGCCCTGGGTCGCCAGGAGCCGAGGACTTCCTGGCCGACCAGCACGCCCCCGGGGCGGCCCAGGGTGCGCCAGAGGTCCTTGCGGTGCGCCGGGTCGGGTACGACGACCTCCCGGTCGCGCGCCTGCAGGAAGGGGTCGAACGGGCCGAGCAGGCGCACCAGCCCTGCAGGATCGGGTGGGGAGCGCAGCGCATCGGCGTCCGCGGACAGGACTTGTCGCTCCTCTCCCTCGACCGTGACCGTCTCGACGTCCTCGGGCCAGTGGGCCTTGATGTCCTTGACCGGCGCGTCGACGTAGGACGCGACCTGCTTCGGCGTCAGCGGGCCCAGCAGGTGGAGCACCGCCCGGATCGGGTCCAGTGCGGGGTCGACGTCCTTCGCTGGTCCGCGCCAGCCGGGGATCCGCTCGAGGACCGGCGGCGAGGTGCCGGGCTGCAGCGAGAGCCCGGCACGCAGTGCGGAGAAGCGGAACGGCTGCTCGTAGAGGTGGACCGCGTCGCACACCTGGCAGTAGCGCTGGAACGGCTCGGGCAGCCGGGCATGCAGCTCGCTGGACAGGTCGCCCTTCACGGTCGGGGTGGTGACGATCGACCGCATTTCCTCGGCGATCCGGTCGAGGGCCTCGAGCACCGGGATGCCTGCCTCCTTCAGCGGACGGGCCGCGGTGAAGATCCGCTTGGCCGCATCGGCCTCCGAGAGCGGGGCCACCGCAGCAGCGACGGCCGCGGCCTGGGTGCGGCGGTAGACGTGAGGCGCGCCCCTGAGGGTCCATGCGGTGAACAGCTCGCCCGGATCGGGCGCGAACCCGCGCACCTCCAGCGCCCAGCGTGCGCCGTCGGGCCCCGTGTCCTGGACTCCCAGGTCGAGGATGTGGGCTGCGGTCGACGCGTCGCCTGACTCATCGCGGTCCAGCTGCTGCGCGTGCACGCGGTAGCGCAGCACCTGCTCCCGGCTGATCTCCATGTTGCGATGTCTACCAGCGGGTGGGGACAGACTGCCTATGACCGGTGAGGCGTCGCATCTTGCGGTCGCAGGAGCGCTGAGGCGTCGCAAGTTGCGGTCGTCTCTCGGCGTACGGCGCTTGGTCTCGTCTGATCGCTCGCTTCGCTCGCTGCTCGACCACCTGGGGTTGCGGTCGACTCGCTAGGTCTCGTCTGACCGCTTCGCTGCTCGACCTCCTCGCTTCGCTCGGATTTCGCGGTCCGAGTCGGCTGTGGCAAAATCGACCCTTGGCTCAGCGAGCCAGCGCAGTTGGTCCCGGCTTCGTGCCGGGACGGTGCACGGTCCACCTGCCACAGGGGGAGGACCGTACGGCGATCCCGCTGACCAGTCGATCATCAACCACCATCCGTGGATGACCTGTGGCAGTCACGAGGAGACCCCCATGTCGAACATCATCGACGAGCTGACCGGCGCGACCAAGCGTGACGACGTACCCGACTTCCGCGCCGGCGACACCATCAAGGTGCACGTGAAGGTCGTCGAGGGCAACCGCTCCCGTGTCCAGGTCTTCCAGGGCGTCGTGCTCAAGGTCCAGGGCTCCGGCGTGGGCCGCACTTTCACGGTGCGCAAGATCTCGTTCGGGGTGGGAGTCGAGCGCACCTTCCCGATGCACTCGCCCATCTTCGAGAAGATCGAAATCGTCACCCGCGGTGACGTTCGGCGTGCGAAACTTTATTACCTGCGCAACCTGCGCGGTAAGGCAGCCAAGATCAAGGAGCGCCGCGAGGGCTGAACGCCCACCCGCGCGGCGGTGGTTAGGCTCAGCATGTGACGAACGTGGACGAGTCCGTAGGCTCGGAAGACCAGTCCGACGAGAAACCCCGTAAAGAGAACCAGCAAGAAGTCCATGCCCCTGTGGCAGGAGACGATCCTGCTGTTGGGTCTCGCACTGATCCTGGCCCTGATCATCAAGAGCCTGTTCGTCCAGGCGTTCTACATCCCGTCGCCCTCGATGGAGCCGTTGTTCGTGAAGAACGACCGGATCCTGGTGCAGAAGGTCTCCTACTGGGGCGGTTCCACGCCCAGCCGTGGGGACATCATCGTCTTCAAGGACCCGGGCGGCTGGCTGAACGAGGCCGACACCACCACCCCGCAGGGGCCCGTGACGAAGCTGATGGAGAAGGTCGGGCTCTACCCGACCGGCGGCCACCTCGTGAAGCGCGTGATCGGCGTCGGCGGCGACCGGGTCGTGTGCTGCGACGCGAAGGGACGCATCACCGTCAACGGCAAGGCGCTGGACGAGAAGTCCTACCTGCCGAAAGGTACGGCGCCTTCGCAGCTCAAGTTCGACCGCACCGTCCCCAAGAACCACCTGTGGATGATGGGCGACAACAGGTCGTTCTCCCTGGACTCACGCGGTCACATGGGCGACCCGGGCGGTGGCTTCATCTCGGAGGACCTGGTCGTGGGCAAGGTGTTCACGCTGATCTGGCCTTGGCAGCGCGCCAAGTTCATCCATCGACCCGACACCTTCGAGGACGTCCCCGACTCGAAATGAACCACCCTGATCGATCTCGGCGCGGTCGCGTCATGATTGCCCCATGACTGCGCTGCCTCGAGGCTCGACCGTGCGCCGGGACGCCGGTCTCTACGGCTACGAGCGCGCCCTGCGCCGTGCCGGGCTGTCGCCGGTCGCGGGCGTCGACGAGGCCGGGCGAGGCGCCTGTGCCGGGCCACTGGTGGCAGCGGCGGCAATCCTTCCCGAGGGCAAGGCCGGCCTCGTGCCCGGGCTCGCTGACTCCAAGCTGCTCACCGCCAAGGCCCGCGAGCGGTGCTACGAGCAGGTCCTGCGCCGCGCGCTGTCCTGGTCGGTGGTGGTCATCGAACCGGGGGAGTGCGACCGGCTCGGCATGCACGTCGCCAACGTCGAGGCGCTGCGCCGCTCGCTGGCTCGGCTGGACCGCCGGCCGGCGTACGTGCTCACCGACGGGTTCCCGGTCGACGGCCTCGAGGTCCCGGGCCTGGCCATGTGGAAGGGCGACCGCGTGGCCGCCTGCATCTCGGCCGCCTCGGTGATCGCGAAGGTCACCCGGGACCGGATCATGTGTGAGCTGCACGAGCAGTTCCCGGCGTACGACTTCGACCTGCACAAGGGCTACTGCACTCCTGAGCACGAGGAAGCGCTCACCCGGAACGGGCCCTGCCCGGAGCACCGGATGCGCTTCGTCAACGTCCGGCGTGCCGCTGGAATCACCGACCCCGCACCCCTCAGTCTGGAGCCCCAGCTGGAGCTGTGGGACCCCGCCGACCACGAACCGCAGGAGGTTCTGCGATGAGCACCGAGGATCTCGAGAAGTACGAGACCGAGATGGAGCTCAACCTCTATCGCGAGTACCGCGACGTCGTCGGGATCTTCAAGTACGTCGTGGAGACCGACCGTCGCTTCTACCTGTGCAACCAGGTCGACGTGAAGGCCCGCACCGAGGCCGGCGAGGTGTTCTTCGAGGTCACGCTGACCGATGCGTGGGTGTGGGACATGTACCGCCCCGCCCGTCGGCTCGCCAAGAACGTCAAGGTGCTCACCTTCAAGGACGTGAACGTCGAGGAGCTCAGCCACGGCGACATCGACCCGCCGAAGGTCTGACCCACTGACCAGCTGACGCGCACAACCGTCCTCCCGGGCCGGCGCGTCCACAGGTCTCCTGGGCCTGCCCGCCCGCGGTCTGTGGGAACCGGTCTGCTTGCGCCCATGAGCAGTGGTCAGCGGAACAAGGGTCTCGGCAGCTACGGCGAGCGGGTCGCCGTGCAACGGCTGGTCGGGCAGGGGATGGTCCTCGTCGACCGCAACTGGCGGTGCGAGCTCGGCGAGGTGGACCTCGTCCTGCGTGACGGCGACGTGCTGGTGTTCTGCGAGGTCAAGACGCGCAGCTCGGCGGCGTACGGCCACCCGCTGGAGGCGGTCACGCCAGTGAAGGGTGAGCGGCTTCGGCTGCTGGCAGCGCGGTGGGTCGAGGAGCACGGCGTGGACCCGCCGGAGATCCGGGTCGACCTGGTGGGTGTGCTGCTCGCCGAGCGTGGAGCGGCCGAGGTCGAGCACGTGCAGGGAGTGGGCTGATGGTTGCCACCACACACACCGTCTCGCTCCAGGGCGCGGTCGGCCACGTGGTCGACGTACAGGCTGACCTGTCGCAGGGCCTGATCCAGACGGCCCTCGTCGGACGACCCGATGCCTCGATCAGCGAGGCCCGCGACCGGTGCAAGGCAGCGGTGAAGAACAGCGGCTTCGACTGGCCGGCGACCCGCCGCGTCACCGTGCTGCTCTCGCCGGCCGACCTGCCCAAGCGTGGGCCGCACTTCGACCTCGCCATCGCGGTCGCCGTGCTCGCCGCCTCGACCAAGGACTTCCCCGTCGACTCCCTCGTCGGCGTGGCGATGATCGGCGAGCTCACGCTGGACGGCCGGCTCCGCTGCGTGCCCGGCGTACTCCCGATGACGATGGCCGCTGCCGCCCGCGGGCTGCAGACCGTTTTCGTGCCGGAGCCGCAGACCGCGGAGGCCGCGATGGTCAGCGGCGTCAGGGTCTTCGGCGTCCGGTCGCTCGCGCAGGTGATGGCGCTGCTGAACGGCGAGTCCGAGATCCCCGAGGCCCCCGAGGTGGAGCCGATGTCGGGCTCCGCGCTGCTCACCTGGCGTGGCGAGGAGCGCCTGGAGGACCTCGACATGGCCGACGTGATCGGGCTGGCCGACACGCGATATGCCCTCGAGGTGGCGGCGGCCGGGGGACACCACCTGATGCTCACTGGGCCCAAGGGATCGGGCAAGACGACGCTGGCGGAGCGCATCCCCGGGCTGCTTCCCGACCTCGCCGACGACGAGTCGCTCGAGCTCACCGCGGTGCACTCCCTGTGCGGGGCACTGCCAGCCGGCGCATCGCGAATCACCCGACCACCCTTCCGGGCGCCGCACCACTCGGCGTCGAGGACGGGCATCCTCGGTGGCGGCAGCGGCCGCGTGCGTCCCGGCGACGTCAGCAAGGCCCATCTCGGGGTGCTCTTCCTCGACGAGTTCCCGCTCTTCCCGCGTGACGTCGTCGAGGCCCTGCGTGAGCCGCTGGAGGCCGGGGAGATCTCGATCTCGCGCGGCGAGGAGGACGCCACCTACCCGGCCCGGACGATGTTCGTGTTCGCCTCGAATCCGTGTCCTTGCGGCGAATATCATCCGTACTCGCGTGACCACCACTGCACCTGCCGTGAGGTGAAGCGGCGCGAGTACCGCGCCAAGATCTCCGGCCCCATCGCCGACCGGATCGACATCACCCGATTCGTGGAGCCGCTCAGCGCTGAGCAGCGTGGTGCGCAGAGCCTGCCGTTCGACCGGCCCGAGTCGAGCGCGTCGATCCGCGAGCGCGTGACAGCGGCACGGCTGCGCCAGCGGGAGCGGTACGCCGGGATGCCCTGGCGTCTCAACGCCCAGGTTCCGGGACCCGCACTTCGGGACCAGTGGTCCCTGCCCGATGAGGCAGCCTCGCGCCTCGACGTGGAGGTGTACGCCGGACGGCTCACCCGGCGCGGCGCGGTCCGGGTCCACCGAGTGGCCTGGTCGATCGCCGACCTGGCCGGTTTGATCAGGCCCGGTCTCGACGAGGTCGAGGTGGCCCTACGGCTGCGCTCGGCCACCCCGCTGCAGCTGAGCAGCGTGCCGATGCGTGGGGCCAGCCCGTTGGAGTCGGCGTGACCGGCCGCGACGAGGGAGAACGGCTGGCCCGGGTGGTGCTGTCCCGCATCGGGGAGCCGGGGGACCCGAGGCTGACCGATCTCGTCCACGAGCTGGGCGCCAAGCGGGTGCTGGCGAGCCTGCGCGCCCAGGCGGCCGACAAGGAGCTGGGTGCCGACCTCGCGGAGCGGCTCGCGTCCACCGACCCGGTGAGGGAGCTCGAACGTGCGGCGGCCATGGGGATCCGGTTCGTCGTACCCGGCGACAGGAGTGGCCCGCCTGCCTGGACGACCTCGCCCACGCTCCACACCTGCACGAACGTGGCGGCGTCCCACTTGGTCTGTGGTGCCGCGGTGCACTGCGGCTGGACGAGGCCACCGAGCACGCCGTCGCGGTGGTGGGCTCGCGCTCCGCCACGACGTACGGCGCCGAGGTCGCCACCGGGATCGCCACAACGCTTGCCGGGGAGTCGTGGAGCGTCATCTCGGGGGCGGCGTACGGCATCGACCAGGCGGCGCACCGCGGTGCGCTGGCAAGCCGGGGCAAGACGGTCGCAGTACTCGCCTGCGGCGCAGACCGGGCCTACCCGGCCGCCCACCGCAACTTGATCGACTACATCGCCGACGTGGGGTTGGTGGTCTCCGAGGCTCCGCCCGGCTGCGCGCCGACCCGCATCCGGTTCCTCGCCCGCAACCGCATCATCGCTGCCGCCGCGCGCGGGGTGGTCGTCGTCGAGGCCGCGGTACGCAGTGGCGCGCTGAACACCGCGAGCTGGGCCGGTGGTCTCGGTCGCATCGTGATGGCCGTGCCCGGTCCGGTCACGAGCGCACCCTCGGTCGGCGCCCACCAGCTGATCCGTGCCCGCGACGCCCTGCTCGTGACCTCCGGTGAGGAGGTCCTCGAGGCCGTCGGTCCCATCGGCGCCTACGCGCTGTCGGACCCGCGGGAGCCTGAGAGCCCGAGGGACCGGCTGTCAGGTCGTGAGCGGCAGGTGCTCGACGCGGTGCCACTGGTGCGGGCGGTCGACTCCGGCTCCATTGCCCGCACCGCCGGCGTTGCACATGGCCGCACGAAGGAGGCCCTACTCGCCCTGCACCGGGCCGGCCTGGTGGAGCACTCGCTCGGGCGATGGCGGGTCGCCACGGAGCCCGCTGAGACCCCATGAGCTGGGGAGGTGGTGGGGAGGTGGCCGTCGCGCCTGTCGGTTCGGACCCCTGCCGGTTCGTACTCTGACGGGATGGAGGAGCTGCCCGAGCAGATGGCCACGGCCGTGGCGGCGTACGAGCGACACCTCGTCTCCGAGCGCAACCTCACCGAGCACACCGTGCGGGCCTACATCGGGGACGTGCTCGGCCTGCTGCAGCACGCTGCGGCGCTCGGCCACACCGACCTCCGCTCGCTCGACCTCCGCACCCTGCGCAGCTGGCTGGCCAACCAGCAGACCCTGGGCAAGGCCCGCTCGACGATGGCCCGCCGAGCGACCGCTGTCCGGGTCTTCACCGCCTGGGCGCAGCGAACAGGCCGTGCAGACGTCGATCCCGGCGCCGCCCTCGGCAGCCCCAAGGCGCACAAGCCGCTGCCGGCCGCGCTCAACGCCACTGAGGCGCGTGCGTTGCTGGAGGCCGCGGCCGTGCGGGCGGACGACGGCAGCGCGGTCGGGTCGCGTGACGTCGCGATCCTCGAGCTCCTCTACGCCACCGGCATCCGGGTCGGTGAGCTGTGTGGGCTCGACGTGGACGACGTCGACCGGAGCCGGCGCGTGGTCCGGGTCTTCGGCAAGGGGCGCAAGGAGCGCACCGTGCCGTACGGCGTGCCGGCCGACCGCGCGATCGGGGCCTGGCTGGAGGGCGGCCGGCCCCGGCTGGTTGTCCCTGGCGCCGGGGCGGCGATGTTCCTGGGCGCACGCGGCCACCGAATCGACCAACGGGCGGTCCGAACCCTCGTCCATTCCCGTCTCGCCGAGGTCCCGGAAGCACCGGACATGGGGCCGCACGGCCTTCGGCACACTGCGGCGACCCACCTGCTCGAGGGTGGTGCGGACCTGCGCACCGTCCAGGAGATGCTCGGGCACGCGTCCCTGTCGACGACGCAGATCTACACCCACGTCACCACCGAACGCCTCCGCCAGGCCTACCGGCTCGCCCACCCGCGAGCGTGAGGCCCAGCCACAGTCGTTTCTTCGGGCTCGGGAGCGCTCTGGCGTTCACGGGACGAGCCAGGGCGGCATAGCGCCGTCGAGCGGCAGCAGCCGGATCGGCCCGCCGCCCACCAGGCTCAGTGGATCCAGGTAGGTCTCACCCTGCACCAGCCCCCAGTGCAGGCACGCCTGAGGGAAGCAGTGGCTCGAGGAGCGCTGGAGGGTGCCGATGCGGGAACCGCGCCCGACCCGCTGCCCGACGTGCACGCTCGCGCTCACCGGCTCGTACGTCGTCCGCACCCCGCCGTGGTCGACCACGACGACCCCGCGACCGGCGAGCGTTGCCGCGAAGGTGACCGTGCCGGCCAGCGAGGTCCGCACGCGCTGGCCCGCAAGTCCTGCCAGGTCCACGCCCCGATGCCCGGCGCCCCACTTCGACGCGGGCGGGTCGAACTTCGAGGTGACCGCGGGGCGGGGGTCCAGTGGCCATGAGCCCTCACGGGCAGGAGCTGGCTCGGTGGCCGCCTGGACCGGCGGCGTCAGCAGAGTCAGGACGGTGGCGAGAAGGAGGCAGGTGAGTGTGCGCATGGGAGGACGTTGCCTGCGCAGTGGCTGGCCCGGGTGTGCGAACCCGGGCCCTGTGGATCAACCAGCCCGCAGTGCTGCCTGTGCGTGCCAACCGGCTGCCGCGGTCACCCGATCTCCAGGAAGACGTCGTCGACCGCGCCGTTGAACTGGTCACCGGACGCGGTCGGGACGCCCTCGGCGCTCACCTTCCCGCCGATCGCGAGCGGCAGGTCGCCGAACGAGATGTGTCCCGTGGGGCCGTCGGCGCTCCAGCTCTGACCCTGCTCGCCGTACTGGGTCACGCTGATGCTGACCCTGTCTCCGGAGCGTTCGCAGGCGACGGCGTACCAGACTTCAGGAGAGACCGACTTTCCTGCCTTGACGAAGACCTCGCCCTCGTCACCGAGCACCCTGCACGACGGCACTCCGTGGTCGATCTGGATCTTGAACTGGCCGGGGCTGTCGAACGATCCGCGCTGCACCAGGTTGTCGCCGTTGTCGGCCTTGCTGCCCGAGGACTCGGCATCGAGCGTGAACGTGGCGCCGAACCGGAAGTCCTCGTCGAGCGGATCCAGGGCGCCGGTCTCCTTGGTGGTGGCGACGATCACCGCGGTGGGGCTCGGTACGTCCCCGGTGTACGCCGGGAAGCGCGCGGCGTGACCGCCCCCGGGGCCCTCGACCACCTCGATCGTGGCGTCCTGGGTGCTGTCGATCGCCAGCCGGACCGCGCTGGTGCCCTCGTTGTCGACCGTGTCGAGGTCCTGGCCCACGTCCGGTGCGGACTCGAAGTCCAGCTTCAGCGAGGCAGGAGTCCCGGTGGGCTCGTCCGTCGGCTGGTCGGTCCCGTCGCCGCCGAGACCGCAGCCCGCGAGGAGCAGCAGCAAGGCCACGCCGGGCGCAGCTAGCTTGTGCATCTCGCTCCTGTCAGTGTGTTCGGATCTGGGGCTCCGGACGAACTGGGTCGCACGCTGCACCTGGCGCAATCCTACGGGCGGCTCCTCGCCCACGCCCGCGTTTCGACAAGCCCACCGGCGCCCGGATACGCTGTCCTCAGCAACCCGCAGATGGGTTGACTTCGCACGCTCGTTTCCGTGCCGCCTCGCTTCTCTTTTCCGGCAAGGCGGATTCCCGCGGGCGAGGGCTCACAGTCCCGCAGCTTCCAGGCGGGTCGGGTCCCGTACGAGCGTCAGGGCAGGGCCCCAGCGACACCGGAGCAGTCCCTGCATCGAACTGAAAACCGGTTCGTGTGCGTCAGCGTGCACGGACACAACAGGAAAGAAGCAAATGGCAGTCGTCACCATGCGCCAGCTCCTCGAGAGCGGCGTCCACTTCGGGCACCAGACCCGTCGATGGAACCCCAAGATGAAGCGCTTCATCATGACCGAGCGCAACGGCATCTACATCATCGACCTGCAGCAGTCGCTGTCCTACATCGACACCAGCTACGCGTTCATCAAGGACACCGTGGCCAAGGGCGGGACGATCATGTTCGTGGGCACCAAGAAGCAGGCCCAGGAGGCGATCGCCGAGCAGGCGACCCGCGTCGGGATGCCCTACGTCAACCAGCGCTGGCTCGGTGGCATGCTCACCAACTTCCAGACCGTGCACCAGAGGATCAACCGCCTCAAGGAGCTCGACGACATCGACTTCGACGACGTCGCCGGCTCCAGCCGCACGAAGAAGGAACTGCTCTACATGCGCCGCGAGCAGATCAAGCTCGACCGCACCCTCGGCGGCATCCGCGAGATGAGCCGTACGCCGTCCGCCGTGTGGATCGTGGACACCAACAAGGAACACCTCGCGGTCGAAGAGGCCCGCAAGCTCAGGATCCCGATCATTGCGATCCTGGACTCCAACTGCGACCCCGACCTCGTCGACTACCCGATCCCGGGCAACGACGACGCCATCCGCGCGGTCGGCCTGCTGACCCGCGTGATCGCGGACGCGGTCGCGGACGGCCTGATCGCCCGCTCGGGCGCCAAGGACGGTGGCGAGGCTGCCAAGGGCATCGGCTCCGACGAGCCGCTGGCCGACTGGGAGCGCGACCTGCTCCAGGGCGAGGCCGACAAGGCTGCCGTTGCCGCCACCGGTGGCGACACCAAGTCCGAGGACACCCCGGCCACCGAGGCCACGGGCGCATCCGTCGAGGGTGCGGCCGCCAAGGAGGCCGCGGACGCTCCCAAGGCTGAGGAGGCCCCCAAGGCTGAGGAGGCCCCGAAGGCTGAAGCGACCCCGGAGCCCGCCAAGACCGAGGAGACCGCTGTGGCCCCGCCCCCGGTCGACGAGGCCCCGAAGGCCGAGGAGACCCCCGAGGCACCCAAGGCCGAGGAGACCCCCGAGGCACCCAAGGCCGAGGAGGCCCCCGAGGCACCCGAAGGCCGAGGACGACAACGAAACCCCTGCCGCAGACGAAGCGGCGAAGACGAAGGAGAGCTGAACGTGGCGATCACCGCCGCTGACGTGAAGAAGCTCCGCGAGCAGACCGGCGCGGGGATGATGGACTGCAAGAAGGCGCTCGAGGAAGCCGATGGCGACTTCGACAAGGCGACCGAGCTGCTGCGCATCAAGCTCGGCAAGAAGGCCGCGCAGCGGGGTGCCGAGCGCACCGCGTCCGCCGGCCTGGTGGCCACCTCGGGCACCGCGCTCGTCGAGCTGAACTGTGAGACGGACTTCGTTGCCAAGGGCGAGGACTTCGTGGCCACCGCCCAGCAGATCGCGGACGTCGCTGCCGAGGCCCACCCGGCCGATGCAGAGGCGCTCAAGGCCGTGAAGGTCGGCGACCAGACCGTCGACGAGCTGGTCAAGGCCCTGGCGGTCAGGATCGGCGAGAAGATCGAGCTCGGCCGCGTTGCCGTGTTCGACAGCCCGGTCGTCTCCTACCTGCACCGCCGTGCCTCGGACCTGCCTCCCGCCGTGGGCGTCATCGTCGAGTACGACGGCTCCGACGCGGAGGCCGCTCGTGGTGCCGCCATGCAGGTGGCCGCCATGCGCCCGACGTACGTCTCACGCGACGAGGTGCCCTCGGAGGTCGTGGAGAAGGAGCGCTCGATCGCCGAGGCCACCGCCCGCGAGGACGGCAAGCCCGAGCAGGCCCTGCCCAAGATCGTCGAGGGACGGCTCAACGGCTACTTCAAGGAGGTCGCCCTCCTCGACCAGCCGTCGGTGACCGACAGCAAGAAGTCGGTCAAGGCCGTTCTCGACGCCGCTGGCGTCGAGGTCAAGCGGTTCGCTCGCTTCGAGGTCGGAGCCTGATCGACGCAGATCGATTAGGTTGGCGGCAGACATACATCCTGGAGGCCGGTTCGATGCACGCACACCGCAGCATCGGGCCGGTCTTCGGTCATGAACGCCCCCAGAGATCGGGTGAGGAGGGGATGACATGAGCGGCTACAAGAGAGTCCTGCTCAAGCTGTCCGGCGAGGTGTTCGGCGGTGGTCGGGTCGGAGTCGACCCCGACGTCGTACAGAAGATCGCCGCGGAGATCGCGGCCGTCCAGCGTGCCGGCGTGGAGGTCGCGATCGTCACCGGCGGCGGCAACTTCTTCCGCGGCGCCGAGCTGCAGCAACGCGGCATGGATCGTGCCCGGGCCGACTACATGGGCATGCTCGGCATCGTGATGAACTGCCTCGCGCTGCAGGACTTCCTGGAGAAGGAAGGCATCGAGACACGCGTGCAGACCGCCATCACCATGGGTCAGGTCGCCGAGCCCTACATCCCGCGGCGGGCGATCAGGCACCTCGAGAAGGGTCGCGTGGTGATCTTCGGCGCCGGGGCGGGCATGCCGTACTTCTCCACCGACACGGTCGCTGCCCAGCGCGCCCTGGAGACCAAGTGCGAGGTCGTGCTGATGGGCAAGAACGGCGTCGACGGCGTCTACAGCGCCGACCCGCGGGTGCACTCCGACGCGATGAAGTACGACGAGATCACCTTCGTCGAGGCCCTGCAGCAGGGCCTGAAGGTCGCCGACGCGACCGCTTTCGCACTGTGCATGGAGAATCACCTGCCGATGATCGTCTTCGGCATGCAGCCCGAGGGAAACATCCTCCGGGTCGTGCAGGGTGAAAAGATTGGCACGCTCGTCAGCGCCGGTGATGCCGCTACGACGCCCAGCCACAGCGACTAGGAGACCTGCCTTGATCAACGACACCTTGAAGGATGCCGACCAGAAGATGTCCAAGGCCGTCGAGGTCGCCCGTGAGGAGTTCGCGGCGATCCGGGCCGGCCGGGCCAACCCGTCGATGTTCGCCAAGCTGACGGCCGACTACTACGGCACGCCGACGCCGATCCAGCAGCTCGCCGGCTTCACCGCTCCCGAGGCCCGGATCATCCTGGTCCAGCCCTACGACATGGGCGCGATGGCGGCCATCGAGAAGGCGATCCGCGAGTCCGACCTGGGCGTGAACCCCTCGAACGACGGCAAGCTCATCCGCTGCGTGTTCCCCGAGCTCACCGAGGAGCGGCGCAAGGAGTACATCAAGGTCGCCAAGACCAAGGCCGAGGACGGCCGCATCGCCGTACGCAACATCCGGCGCAACGCCAAGCAGGCGCTGGAGAAGCTCGAGAAGGACGGAGAGGTGGGCAAGGACGACGTGACCGGTGCCGAGAAGAGGCTGGACGCCTCCACCAAGCGGCACACCGACCAGATCGACGAGATGCTCAAGTCCAAGGAAGCCGAGCTGCTCGAGGTCTGAATGACTGAGACCTCCTCCGCCATGACGCAGCCTGAAGAGCCGGGACAGCCTGAGACCTCAGGAGAGACTGCGCCATCCCCCGAGGGGCCCGCCAAGAAGGTGAGCCGCGCCGGGCGCAACCTGCCGGCCGCGATCGCCTCGGGCGTCGTCCTGATGCTGGCGATCGTGCTCTCCCTGGTCTTCTGGAAGGGCGCGTTCATGATCATCGTGGCGGCCGCCGTCGTGGTCGCCGTCTGGGAGATGCACCAAGGTCTGAAGACGGCCCGCGGCATCGACCTGCCGCAGGAGCCGTTGATGCTCGGCGGCGTGGTGATGGTGCTGGTCGCCTACCTGTTCGGTGCCCCTGCCCTCGTCACCGCGACCGCCGTCACCGCGCTCGTGACGATGCTGTGGCTGCTGCGCCGCGGGGTTTCCGGCTACGTCGAGACCTCCACGGCATCCGTGTTCACCCTGGTCTACATCCCGTTCCTCGGGTCGTTCGTGGCGCTGCTCCTTGCCGAGGACGAGGGCGCCAAGGCGATCCTGACCTTCATCGTCGTGACGATCGCGTCCGACATCGGGGGGTACGCCGCCGGCGTGCTGTTCGGCAAGCACCCGATGGCGCCGGTCATCTCACCCAAGAAGTCGTGGGAGGGCTTCGTCGGGTCGGCGGTCACCTGCATCGTGGCGGGCTACCTGCTTGTCGTCTACCTGCTCGAGGGGGACTGGTGGGTCGGCGTCGTGCTCGGTGCCATCACCGTCGTGATGGCCACGCTGGGTGACCTGTGCGAGTCGGTGATGAAGCGCGACCTCGGCATCAAGGACATGAGCCAGATCATCCCCGGCCACGGCGGCCTGATGGACCGGCTCGACTCGCTGCTGGCAACGGCACCGCCGATCTGGCTGCTGCTGCACTACCTCGTTCTCTAGGGCGTTCAGTTCTTTCAGGGGTTGCCGCGGCGGCCGTGGGTGCGCGGCGGCTCGTAGCCGCCCTCCGGCGGGACCATCTCGGCGCGCACCCCGAGCAGCCGGATCGGCCGGTCGTCCTCGAGCTTCCGGTAGAGGTCGATCACGGCCGCGGCGATCACCTCGGGGTCGAACGTCGGCGCGGGCAGCTTGCGCGACCGGTTGACGGTGAAGAACGGCGCGAACCGCACCTTGAGGTGCACCCGCGCGCAGGCGCGCTCCTCTCGCCGGATGTCCTCGACGACCTGTCCGGCCAGCACCCGGATCGCCGCTGCGACCTCCTCGGGAGTGGTCAGGTTCTGCTGGTACGTCGTCTCGCGGCCGTGTGCGCGGGCCACCCACGGGGTGTCGTCCACCGTGGCACTGCTGACCCCCCGGCCCAGGCGACCGATGTGCGGTCCGGTGTTGGGGCCGAACGCGGCAATCAGCGGCTCGTCGGGCGACATCGCGAGCTCCCGCACGGTCTTGATGCCGATCGCGGCCAGCCGCTGCTGGATCTTGTTGCCGATGCCCCAGAGCTCCTTCGTGGACTTCTCACCCATCACCGCGAACCAGTTCTCCCGGGTGAGCCGGAACATCCCGCGCGGCTTGCCGAACTCGGTCGCGATCTTGGCGCGCACCTTGGTGTCGCCGATGCCGACCGAGCAGTGCAGGTCGGTGGCGGCGAGCACGTCGGCCTGCACCGTGCGGGCCACCCCTTCCGGGTCTTCGGTCTCGATGCCGAGGAACGCCTCGTCCCAGCCGAGCACCTCGACGACCGCGCCAGGGATCGCCCGAAGGGTCTGCATCACGACCGCCGATGCCGCGTCGTACGCCGGACCGTCGACGGGAAGCAGCACGGCCTCGGGGCATCGTCGTACGGCGGTCTTGAGCGGCATCCCCGAGCGCACCCCGAACTCGCGGGCCTCGTAGGAGGCCGTGGAGACCACAGCGCGCTCCGTCGCGTCGCCGCGTCCGCCGACGATCACCGGCAACCCGGCCAGCTCGGGGCGTCGGAGGATCTCCACCGCCGCGATGAACTGGTCCATGTCCACGTGCAGCACCCAGGGCGCCATCAGTCGCGTCACCTCCTTCCCCTCGAGACCATCCTGCCCGGACGCGGAGACACACGGGTTGAGTACCAACACTCACGATCTCGCCGCGATCCCGTGGAAGGGTGGCCCTCATGCTGACGACGATCTCGGGAGTCCCGGCGCACGGGCTCTTCGTGGGTCTGGGCGTGGTCGCAGCCGTCGTGGTCTTCGTCAGCGAGGCACGCCGCCGGGGTCACACGGACGACAGGTTGCTGATCGTCGTCACCGGCGCGCTGGTCGGCGGTGCCCTGGCCATGCGTCTCGGCACCTGGCTGCAGCACGTCGACCTGCGCGCCAACGCCTCCTTCGTCGAGCAGTGGGCCTACGGCAACCGCAGTGTGCTGAGCGGCCTGGTGGGTGCGTGGCTGGGCGTGCACGTCGCCAAGCGACTGTGCGGCTACCGACTGCGGACCGGTGACCTGTTCGCCCCCGCAGTCGCGATCGGGATGGCCGTCGGGCGCATCGGCTGCCTGCTCACCGAGCTGCCAGGAACACCCACAGGCGCTTCCTGGGGCGTCAGCCTCGACCGCGTCGACGCAGCCAGGCTGGGTGCTCCCGCCGGTGTGCCGCTGCACCCCTCGTTCGCCTACGAGATCGCTTTCCATCTGGCCGCTTTCGCCGTGATCTGGTTCTGGGCGCGCCGCGTGCACACGCCGCCCGGTGAGGTCTTCGTCTGGTACGTCGCGGCGTACGGCGTGTTCCGCTTCCTCGTCGAGTTCGTGCGCGGCAACGAGGTGGTCTGGGAAGGGCTGACCCGCCCGCAGCTGTTCCTCGCCGCGACGATCCCGCTTGGTGCTGCTGCGGATCGTCATGCACGCGCGGTCGGGGGCCTACAGTCCTGAGCGACCGATGGTCGACGACCCGGAGGAGAGGGTGCGCCAGTGACGGCTACCGAGGGACGGACGGGGACCGGCATGCCGCTGCGTGGCGACCGGATCCACCGCTACGTCAACGCGTTCTGCCCGCTGTGCCACGAGGAGGCCCCGGACCGTCCGCTCGCCGAGGTGCAGCGGCTCTCGGGCTGGCTGGTCGAGCGAGAGGACCGGATCTGGCTGGAGCGCGGCTGCGGCACCCACGGCCTGGTCCGCACGCTGTACGACGAGTCACCGGAGATCCTGAGCTACCTCGAGCAGTGGACCGCCCCGACCAAGGTGCACACCCCCGACGTGGCCGGCAACTTCGCTCCGGTCCCCGCGGCGTACGCCGACGGGTTGCCGGAGATGCAGACCCAGCACACCTGCATCCTGCTGGAGGACCTGCTCGACCACTGCAACCTGAAGTGCCCGACGTGCTTCGCCGCCTCGGCGCCTGCGCTTGCCTCGGTCGTGCCGCTGCACGAGGTGCTTGCCTCGATCGATGCGCGACTCTCCCGTGAGAACGGCCGGATCGACGTCCTGATGCTCAGCGGCGGGGAGCCCACCCTCTACCCGCGACTGGCCGAGCTGCTCGACGAGGTGGCGAAGCGACCGATCGTGCGGGTGCTGGTGAACAGCAACGGCCTGGCGATCGCGCAGGACGACGAGCTGCTCGAGGTCCTGCGGCGTCACCGGGAGCGGGTCGAGATCTACCTGCAGTACGACGGAGGGTCGGCCGAGGCGTCCACCCACCACCGCGGTGCGGACATCCGCAGGTTCAAGGAGCGGGCGATCGAGCGGCTCGCCGGAGCCGGGATCTTCACCACCCTGACGATGACGGCCACCCTCGACGTCAACGACGACGAGATCGGGCTGGTGATCAAGCGGGCGCTGGACACGCCGTACATCGGCGGCGTCACCATCCAGCCGGTCTTCGGATCGGGTCGCAGCGCTGGGCTCGACCCGATGAACCGGCTGACCCACACCGGCGTACTCGCCCGGCTGGAGGAGCAGACCGCCGGGCAGGTGACCTGGCGCGACCTGACGGCGCTGCCTTGCTCGCACCCCCACTGCTGCTCCGTGGGTTACCTGTTGCGGGACGACTCAGGCACCTGGCGGTCGCTGGTCTCCCTGATCGGTCACGAGCGGCTCAAGCAGTGGCTCGACCTCGAGCCGGACATGCTCGCGAACCGGATCGCCGACGACGCCATCCCGGACCAGCTGCGCGCTGTCGTCAAGGGGTCGCTGCTCGACCTGCTCTCGGAGCAGTCCTCGCTCTCGCACCCCTCGATGGCGAACATCTGGGGCGACATCTGCACGAGCTGCGACCTCGGCATCGGCACGCTGGCCACGCTTGCGGCCTCGAAGCTCCCCGGCCAGCGCGAACGGCTGCGCAAGCTGCTCGGCGAGCGGGTGCTGCGGGTGACCGTGAAGCCGTTCATGGACATGAACACGATGATCGAGGAGCGGCTGACCCAGTGCTGCGTGCACGTCGCGACCGTGAACGGCGACACGGGTGCGCACCAGTGCGCGCCGTTCTGCGCGGTGCAGGCGTGGGGTCCGCTTTCCGAGAGCAGGATCTCGACGGCGGTCGGGCTGCCTCTCACTCCCGTGGAGCGCTCGTGACCGACCCGCGCCAGGTCGAGCCGCCGCACCTGCACACATCGCCGCCGGACTCGCAGGAGGCCGCGGGGGAGCCGATCTTCGACCCGCTGAAGCTGTGCGTGTTCGCGACGGTGGCCCTGCTCGGCTGGGTCTTGGGTCCGTGGGCGCTGCTCGGCTTCTCGGTGCTCGCCGTGGCCGGATACGCGAAGGCGCGGCGTGCCGGCCTGCTCCGGTCGAAGTGCAAGCTCGGGGACACCCGGCTGGTCCTGCTCTACCTCGTCCTGCTGTCAGCAGCCGCCGCCTACGGCATCTACCTGTCGCTCCGCTGAGCCACCCGAACGAGAGGGAACCCTGATGTCGCAGCAGCCACCTCCACCGCCGTACGGCGGGACACCCGGACCTCCTGGACCGCCGGGGCCACCCAACCCCTACGGTCCCGGCCACCCGCCCGAACCGCATGGACCGCGCCCCGGCATGTCCAACAAGGCGGCGTTCTGGATCGGTGCCGCCCTCGCGCTTCCGGCGGTCTTCCTGGCATCGATGATCGTCGGTGCCGGGGCAGCGGCCGGGGAAGGCGTGACCGGCGACCCCACGGTGGGCGGCGTGATCTCGGGGATCCTCGCCCTGGGCCTCCTCGGTGGCCTGGTGACGGCGATCGTGATGCCGAAGACGCGCTGGTTCGCTCTCGGGATGGTGGCGGGCACGTCCATCCTGCTGATCGTCGCCGCGGGCGCCTGCGTGGTGCTGCTCGTCGCTCTGACCCAGAGCTACAGCTGACGATTCGGCCCCGGCAGCCCCCGGATGGGAGGATGGCGCGGTTGTGAGCGAATCGATCAAGACCCTTCCCCTCGTGTTCGAGGAGCCCAAGGGACGTGGCAAGCCGCCGCGTCACCTGGCCGACCTGACCCCGCCTGAGCGCAAGGCGCGCCTCGAGGAGCTCGGTCTGCCCGGCTTCCGGGCCAGGCAGCTCTCGACGCACTACTTCTCGCGGCTGGTCGACGACCCGGAGCAGATGACCGATCTCCCCGCCGGGCAGCGCGCAGAGCTGGTCGAGGGCCTGCTGCCCAACCTGATGACCGCCCTGAAGACACAGCAGGCCGACAAGGGGACCACCCGCAAGACTCTGTGGAAGCTGTTCGACGGCGCCCTCGTCGAGTCCGTGCTGATGCGCTACCCCGGCCGCGTGACGATCTGCGTCTCCAGCCAGGCGGGCTGCGGCATGGCCTGCCCGTTCTGCGCGACCGGTCAGGGCGGCCTGCAGCGCAACATGTCCACCGGCGAGATCGTCGAGCAGGTCGTCGCCGGTGCCCGGGCCCTCGCCCGTGACGAGGTGGCCGGCGGGCCGGGCCGCATCTCCAACGTCGTGTTCATGGGCATGGGCGAGCCGATGGCCAACTACAAGGCCGTCATGGGCGCCGTACGACGACTCACCGACCCGACTCCCGACGGGCTCGGGATGTCCGCCCGCGGCATCACCGTCAGCACCGTCGGCCTGGTCCCGCGGATCAACCAGCTGGCCGAGGAGGGCATCCCGGTCACGCTCGCGCTGAGCCTGCACGCGCCCGACGACGAGCTGCGCGACGAGCTGGTCCCGATCAACACTCGCTGGAAGGTCGGCGAGACGGTCGAGGCGGCGTGGAACTACGCGAGGACGACGAAGCGGCGCGTCTCGATCGAGTACGCCATGATGCGCGGCATCAACGACCAGGCGTGGCGGGCCGACCTGCTCGGTGACGTGCTGAACTCCTACGGCGACTGGGGCTGGGTGCACGTCAACCTGATCCCGCTGAACCCGACGCCGGGCTCCAAGTGGACCGCGAGCGACCCGGCGGACGAGCGCGAGTTCGTTCGCCGACTCGAGGCCAAGGGCATCCCGACGACCGTGCGCGACACCCGCGGCCGCGAGATCGACGGCGCCTGCGGCCAGCTCGCCGCACACGAGGACTGACCGGCAGCCGGCGCAGGAATAGTGCGCGGGCTGCCGTGTTGGAGCCCTGCATGACCACCATTGCGATCATCGGAGCAGGTAAGGGCCTCGGCGCCGCCGTGGCACGTCGGTTCGGCAAGGAAGGCTTCGCCGTCGGGCTGATCTCGCGCCACCAGGGACGTCTCGACGCCCTGGCCGCCCAGCTCGAGCAGGACGGCGTCAAGGCGAAGGGCTTCGTGGCTGACGTCCGCGACCCGGAGAGCATCGCTGCCGCGCTCGAGCAGGTCACCCAGACGCTCGGCCCGATCGAGGTGCTGCAGTACAGCCCGCTGCCGCAGAAGGACTTCATGCGCCCGGTGCTGGAGACGACGCCGGCCGACCTCCGGGGACCCGTCGAGTTCTCCATCTACGGCCCGGTCGCGGCAGTGCATCAGGTCGTTCCGGGGATGCGCTTCCTGCCCGAGGGCTCGAACCCCAGCATCATCTTCATCAACGGCGGGTCGGCCGTGAAGCCCGGCCGCAACGTCACCGGCACCTCGGTCGCGTTCGCCGGCCAGGCGGCGTACGCCGAGCTGCTGCACGAAGTGCTCGGCGAGGAAGGCATCTACGTCGGCCAGCTGATCATCGGCGGCCGCATCATCGAGGGCGACGACGAGAAGGATCCCGACGTACTCGCGGAGCGGATCTTCGCGCTGCACACCAAGCGCGACACGTTCCGCGACCAGGTCTCCGCCGACTGAGACCAGGCGGCCACTGGTCCAGTCGGGTCTGTCCACAGAGGCTCGGTTCCGTCACCATCAGTCCATGACGGCGCCCGCCACCGAGGCCCACCTCAAGTCCGACGCGATCGGGTTCACCGACGCGCTCGTGATCGGGCTGGCGGCCACCTCGCCGGCGTACTCACTCGCTGCGGTGATCGGGCCGATCGCCGCGCTCGTCGGCGTCTACGCGCCGGGCGTGCTGCTGGCCTCGTTCGTGCCGATGGCACTGATCGCCACGGCGTTCCTCTACCTCAACCGGGTCGACCAGGACTGCGGCACCACGTTCAGCTGGGTCACTCGCGCGATGGGCCCGTGGATGGGCTGGATCGGCGGCTGGGCGATCACGATGACCGGCGTGCTGGTTATCGGCTCGCTCGCCGACGTGGGCGTCAGCTTCAGCCTGCTGATGTTCGGTGCCGACGGTGCCGCCGACAACGCCTGGATCCGGATGCCGCTGGCGATTCTGCTGATCCTGCTGATGACCTGGATCTGCGTGCAGGGCACCGACATCTCGGCCCGCCTGCAGAACGCCCTGATCGTCGCGCAGGTCGTGGCACTGCTCGTGTTCGCGGTGGTGGCGCTCTACCGGGCGATCGACGGCTCCAGCCCGCTGGACGAGATCACACCGTCGCTGAGCTGGCTGAACCCGTTCGGCGAGGGTGGCGCTGCACTCTCGTCGGGGTTGCTGCTGGGCGTCTTCGCCTACTGGGGCTGGGAGTCCGCGGTCAACCTGAGCGAGGAGACCACCGACGGCGCCAGTGCACCCGGACGGGCAGCGGTCTGGTCGACGTTCATCCTGCTCGTCACCTACGTCGCGGTGGCCTTCGCGGTGGTGGCCTTCGCCGGCACCCAGTGGCTCACCGACAACGCCGGCGAGGAGGAGTTCGTCTTCGCCGAGATCTCCTCGCAGGTGATGGGCGGCTGGGACTGGGTGGTCTTCTTCGCGGTCGCCACGTCGGCCATCGCCTCGACACAGACGACGATCATCCCGGCCTCGCGCACCGGCCTGTCGATGGCCCGCCGGCACGCGTTGCCGGCACGGCTCGGGCGCATCCACCCGCGGCACCAGACCCCGGACGTGAGCACCTGGTGGGTCGCCGGCATCGCGATCGTCTGGTACGTCGGCATCTACCAGGTCTCGGCCAACGCGCTGTTCGACTCGCTGACCGCGCTGTCGCTGCTGATCGCCTTCTACTACGCACTGACCGGCGTCGCGTGCGCGGTCTTCTACCGCCGGCACCTGCTGGAGAGCGCGAAGAACCTGCTGCTCATCGGTATCGGCCCGCTCGTCGGTGCCGCGTCTGCTGGTCTGGCTGCTGGTGCTGTCGGTCCGCGACATGTCCGACCCTGCCAACTCCTACAGCGGCCAGGCCTGGCTCGGCGTCGGACCGCCGTTGGTGATCGGCGTCGGCATCTTCCTCGCCGGGGTCGCGCTGATGCTGTTCTGGCGCACTCGCGATGGGCGGTTCTGGCATGAGCGCGCGAGCGTCGCCGACCCTGACGTCGTGCGTGGCAGCAAGTCGCGCGCGGCGCGACCCCGACGGGCTGGAGGGCTGACTGCGATGACGGTGGTGCTTGGGTACGACGAGTCGCCCGGCGCGGATGCCGCGCTGCAGGTGGCGATCGACGTCGCGAAACGCTTCGGCGAGCCACTTCGGCTGGTCTACGGCGCCGCTCCTCCCGGAGGGCTGGGCGAGGAGTTCAAGGCACACCGCGCCGCGCTGGCCGAGATGGGGCAGCAGGCGACGCGGCACGCGCTCGAGCGCGCGCAGCAGGAGGGTGTGGACGCCACGGTCGACGTGGTGAGCGCCAAGCCGGCCGAGGCGCTGCTGCGGGTGGCCGAGGAGTGCGACGCCCGGCTGATCGTGGTGGGCACATCCGGGGAGAGCCCGATCAAGAGCGCGATGCTGGGCTCGACCCCGCACAAGCTGCTGCAGCTCAGCACCTTGCCGGTGCTGTGCGTCCCCGCGGGGGCTGAGTGACGCTCAGGCCATGTCGGACGGCTTGCGCACCAGCAGCTCGGTGTTGCGGTCCTTGGCCGCACCGGTCGCGCCGAGCTTGGCCTGCGGGTCGTTGACCGAGAGCTCGCGAGCCAGGCTCGCGAGTCCGACCGTCGAGCTCAGGTCGCCGCGGTAGTCCGCCGGACCGGCGTGGTCGATGATCGTGGTGAAGATGGACAACGTGGCGTCGCAGTTGTCCGCCACCTCAATCATCCGCGCCTGCTGCGGGTAGTCGATGTGCGCCGCCGTGTTGATCTCCCAGAAACCACCGGAGCCGTCGGCACGCTTGTGCGCGATGATCTCGTTGCGGTGGGTGTGGCCGTTGACCCAGGCGACCACTCGCTGCTGGCTGAGCAGGTAGCCCGTCACCTCGGCGCCGAGCACACGCGGGTTCGGGTCCCCACCGGTGCCGACGAACGGGTTGTCCATCGTCGCGCTGGTGTGGTGGCTGAACACGAGCACGGCCTTGCCCGTGGCTGCGGCGACAGTGGCCTGGAGCCAGGCGAACTGCGCCGGGTCCAGCGAGCCGTCGGAGTACCCGTTGGGGTTCACCGTGTCGAGCACGACGAACCGGAAGCGGCCCTTGTCGAAGTAGTAGTAGGCCGTGTCGGTGGCGCGGTTCTCGCTCGTGTAGCCGTGACCGACCGGCTGGCTGCTCGTGTTGAAGTGCTGGTCGACGACCTCGCCGCGGCTCAGGTTGCGCCGACGCAGGTCGGGGGTGACCAGCTTGGCGTACGGCGAGACCGTGACCCCGCCGAGGACCTGTTCGAGGGTGGTCCCCTCAGGGTCGAGGATGTCGGCAGGCGCGACGCCGGGTGGCGGGGAGATCACCTTCACCGAGCCGGTCGCGAGGGTGCTGGTCTGCAGGGTGTTGGGCGGGAAGTTGCCCTGCACGAGCCCGTCGTGGTTGCCGAAGCAGGTGTACCAGGGCATGTTCAGGCCCACCGCGTCGAACGGGCGTCGGGAGGCGTCGAGCAGCTTGGGGATGGTCGGGAAGCCGTACTGGCTGCGATAGCGGTCGTCGGTCTTGCCCGCCGGGGTGCCGCCCGGGTGCCAGTAGTGGGTGTCGTAGTAGAGCGGGTCGTTGTCCATGACGCCCTCGTAGCGAGTCGGCGCGCCACTGTCGGGGACCACCCGCTCGCCGTCGAGGACGTCGATGTTCCAGCGGGTCTCGTTGTGCTGGCAGTTGTCGGTGTTGTCGCCGGTCTCGATCGCGAACTGCAGCGGGAGCCCGGTCACCGGGCCGTTCTTCACTGCGTTGACGGCGCGCACCATCGCGTCGCTGATCTGCGCCGAAAGCATCTCCTGGGGGCGGTAGGCCGAGGCGAAGATCCCGGGGGTCAATCCGGTCGCGTTCGGGTCGTCGTACCGGTCGGTCCACTCGACCCGGGCAGGGGACTGGTGGTCCACCACGTGCACGTCGCTCAGCTGGGCGAAGGCGAGCAGGGCAACGACGCTCCTTCGTGCGCGTGCTGCCGGCAGAGACGCCGAGGTCGGTGCGGACGAGTCGCGGGTCGGCGGGGCCGGCGACGAGCTTGCGGTATCCCTTGGCATTGGCGGGACCCGGCCGGTAGGTGCCGGAGGCGGTGGTGCGCCCTCCTGCCACGGCCTCCTGGGCCAGCGATCCGAAGACCATCTCGCGGCTCACCGCGGAGATTCCGCCCAGCACGAGGGCGGACTTGAGCAGGTTGCGGCGCGACAGGTCCATGGCGGGTCAACGACTCTCTGTCAGCAGGGTCACGTCTCCGAACATCGCAGTTCGGTGGACAGTGACCAACCGGGACGAGAGGATGCACGCAGTACCGTCCGAGATCACCCGTGATGAGGAGTACGTCCATGGCTGACAAGCCAGCGCCGGAAAAGCTCGAGAAGCTCAACCGGCTCGAGGCCCTGAGCAACAAGGACCTCAAGACGGTGATCGACAAGGGCAGCCACGTGCACCTGCCTGCAAACTGGTCGCTGATCTGGGAGAAGACCCCGGGCGACAAGGCCTACCTGATCGTCGAGGGTGAGGTCGCCGTACGCAAGGGCAAGGAAGAGGTTGCGCGCCTCGGCCCGGGCGACGTGATCGGTGAGATGGCGATCGTCGGCCACAAGCTGCGTTCGGCCAGCGTGGTCAGCGTGACCGAGGTCGAGGTCATCCACTTCACGAAGGAGAACCTCGAGTCGCTGCTCAAGGAGGTCCCCGCCTTCGGTGACGCTCTTCGCGGCACCACCACCGACCGGCTGGGCAACCCCGAGGACTGACGAGTGGCCGAGGGCCAGGACCACCGGAAGCTGCTAGACCTCCTCGAGGTGTTCCTGCTCGGTGAGGAGCCCTCCTTGACGGGGAACCAGCTCGCCGACGAGGTGGGCATCCCGTTCGAGGAGGCGAAGCTGCGCTGGCGCTCGTTGGGGTTCAACGAGGTGGGTGCCGACGTCAAGGCGTTCACGAACGCCGACCTCGAGGCACTGAAGCTGACCCAGCGGCTGATGAAGATCGGGCTGATCGAGGCTGACGACGAGTCCGCACTGGTGCGCACCCTCGGGCGCAGCTTCGCCCGCCTCGCTGAGTGGCAGATGGGACTGCTGGCCAAGGTCGTCGACGTGGACACGATGGACCTCGACGAGCTGCGCGCGGTGATGGAAGAGGTCACCCCCGCTGTCGAGACTCTGCAGAACTACGTATGGCGCCGGCACACCCTGAACGCAGCGGCCCGCATGCTGCTCGCCACCGAGCAGGACCGCTCGGAGGGGAGCGACGAGGAGGACGACGGCACCCTCATGGGGGTGGGCTTCGCTGACATCGTCAACTACACCCGGCAGAGCAGGGCACTGACCCGCAGTGAGGTCGGCCGGCTGGTGGACCACTTCGAGGAGCGGTCCCTGGAGATCATCTCCTCCCACGACGGACGGATCATCAAGACCATCGGGGACGAGCTGCTCTTCGTCGCCGATGACCCGGTGGACCTCGCCCTGATCGGGCTCGAGCTGACCGAGGAGCGCGGGCGCGACGAGGACTTCCCGGAGATCAGGGTCGGTCTCGCCTGGGGACCGGCATTGTCACGCCTGGGTGACGTGCTCGGCCCGGTGGTCAACGTCGCCTCCAGACTGACCTCCACGTCCCGTCCCGGCAGGGTGCTGATGGACAAGGAACTCGCGGAAAAGCTGAAGGGGAACGAGAGCTTCAAGCTGCGCCGGGTGCGGCGTACGGCGGTGAAGGGTTACCGCAAGCTCGAGCCCTGGTCGCTGAACCGGTCCGGCGACGAGGATCCGGGCAAGGGCAACGGCGAGGGCAACGGCGCGAAGAAGAAGGCCACGAACAGCAAGGAAAGCTAGCGCCGCATCAAGCGCCTACATAGTCGGCCAGGTGCTCGCCGGTGAGCGTGGAACGGTCGGCGACCAGGTCGGCAGGGGTGCCCTCGAAGACCACCTGGCCGCCGTCGTGGCCGGCGCCGGGGCCGAGGTCGATGATCCAGTCCGCGTGCGCCATCACCGCCTGGTGGTGCTCGATGACGACGACTGACTTGCCGGAGTCGACGAGCCGGTCGAGCAGGCCGAGCAGGTTCTCGACGTCGGCGAGGTGCAGACCGGTCGTCGGCTCGTCGAGGACGTAGACGTCGCCCTTGTCGGCCATCTGGCTGGCCAGCTTGAGGCGCTGCCGTTCGCCGCCGGACAGCGTGGTCAGTGGCTGGCCGAGGTGGAGATAGCCGAGGCCGACGTCGGCGAGCCGGTCGAGGATCTTGTGGGCGGCCGGAGTCTTCGCCTCGCCGTCACTGAAGAACTCCTCGGCCTGGGCCACCGACATCTCCAGGACCTCGCTGATGTTCTTCCCGCCGAAGGTGTACTCCAGCACCGCCGCCTGGAACCGCCTGCCCTCGCAGACCTCGCAGGTGGACTCGACGGTCGCCATCACTCCGAGCTCGGTGTAGATCACCCCGGCGCCGTTGCAGTTCTCGCAGGCGCCCTCGGAGTTGGAGCTGAACAGCGCCGGCTTGACACCGTTGGCCTTCGCGAACGCCTTGCGGATGGGCTCGAGCAGTCCGGTGTACGTCGCCGGGTTGCTGCGTCGTGAGCCCTTGATCGCACCCTGGTCGATCACCACCACGCCCTCGCGGCCGTCGACCGATCCGTGGATCAGTGAGCTCTTGCCCGAGCCGGCAACTCCGGTGATCACGCAGAGCACGCCGAGCGGGACGTCGACGTCCACGTCCTGGAGGTTGTGCATCGAGGCCCCGCGGATCTCCATCGCGCCGCTGGACGCACGCGCCGAGTCCTTCAGGGTGGCCCGGTCGTCGAGGTGACGGCCGGTGATGGTGTCGCTCCCACGCAACCCGTCCACAGTGCCCTCGAAGGTCACGGTGCCGCCTTCTGTGCCCGCGCCGGGACCGAGGTCGACGGCGTGGTCGGCGATCGCGATGGTCTCGGGCTTGTGCTCGACGACAAGCACGGTGTTGCCCTTGTCGCGCAGCTGCAGCAGCAGGTCGTTCATCCGCTCGATGTCGTGCGGGTGCAGTCCGATCGTGGGCTCGTCGAACACGTAGGTGACGTCAGTGAGCGACGAGCCGAGGTGCCGGATCATCTTGGTGCGCTGCGCCTCACCGCCGGACAGGGTGCCGGCGGGCCGGTCCAGCGAGAGGTAGCCCAGGCCGATCTCCGTGAACGAGTCGAGCAGGTGTCGCAGGCCGCTCAGCAACGGGGCGACCGATGCGTCGTCGAGCTCCTTGACCCAGACGGCCAGGTCGCTGATCTGCATCTTGCAGAGATCCGCGATGTTCTTGCCGTTGATCTTCGACGCCAGAACTTCCTTGGTCAGCCGGGTGCCCTCACAGTCCGGGCAGAGCTGGAAGGTCACCGCCCGTTCGACGAACCGGCGTACGTGCGGCTGCATCGCCTCGACGTCCTTGGACAGCATCGACTTCTGGATCTTCGGGATGATCCCGTCGAAGGTGAGGTTGATGCCCTCGACCTTGATCTTGGTCGGTTCGGCGTACAGCATCGTCTCGAGCTGCTTCTTTGTGAACTTCGCGATCGGCTTGTCCATCGGCAGGCCGACGCCCTCGAACAGGCGGCCGTACCACCCGTCCATCGAGTATCCCGGGATGGTCAGGGCGCCCTCGCTGAGCGATTTGTTCTCGTCGTACAGCGCGGTGAGGTCGATGTCGCTGACGTTGCCCATGCCCTCGCACCGCGGGCACATGCCGCCGAGGTAGACGACCTCGCGCACGACGTCCTTCTCGACCCTGCCGCCCGCCTTCTCGGTGCTCATCACCCCGCTCGCCTTGCGGGTGGGGACATTGAAGGAGAACGCGGTGGGCGGCCCGACGTTGGGCTTGCCCAGCCGGCTGAACAGGATCCGGAGCATCGCGTTGGCGTCGGTGGCGGTGCCGACGGTGGAGCGGGGGTTGGCGCCCATCCGCTCCTGGTCGACGATGATCGCCGTCGTCAGGCCCTCGAGCAGGTCGACCTCGGGCCGCGCGAGCGAGGGCATGAAGCCCTGCACGAACGCGCTGTAGGTCTCGTTGATCATCCGCTGCGACTCCGCGGCGATCGTGCTGAAGACCAGCGAGCTCTTGCCGGAGCCGGAGACGCCGGTGAACACGGTCAGCCTGCGCTTCGGGATGTCGACGCTGACGTCCTTGAGGTTGTTCACGCGGGCGCCCTGCACGCGGATCAGGTCGTGGGTGTCGGCTGCGTGCGCCGAAGAGGCCTGCGCGTCCGTCCTGGTGGCCGTGGTCATCGTTTCTCCATCTGTGTCTGGCGCGCTCGCGCCGTCGGCTTGCCCGGGTCGATCTTCTCAGTCAGACGAGCCAGCGACCGTCGCGCATCAGCTCGCGCTCGGGCAGCTCGTCGACCTCGCGCCACGCCTGGATCCGGCGCGGGGTGATGCGGAACCAGCGGTACGACGAGGTGAGCCCGCGGGGGTCGAAGCCACTCCTCGCGGCGAACCGGTCGCCCTGCTCCTGAGGCAGATCGGCCATCTCCAGGACCTCGACATCGCCCTCGATCATGGTGACGTCGCGGGTCGGACCCAGCGCCACCCGAGCCACTCCGGACCTGGCCAGGTTCTTGCCGGTCGGGCTCTTCGACGGCGTCGCCACCAGCACGGCTTCACCGTCCCAGTCGAACGACAGCGGCACGAGGTAGGGCATGCCGTCCGCCGAGGCACTGGCCACCCAGACGTCGACGTCGTTGGTGAGCCGGTGCTCGGTGTCGCGGCGGCGGTCAGCGCGGGGGCGTGGCTCGGCTGTCATCGCCACCCCACCTCAGGCCTTCGCCTGGATGCGGAGCAGGTTCCCGGCCGGGTCGCGAAAGGCACAGTCGCGGACGCCGTACGGCTGGTCGATCGGTTCCTGGACCACCTCGGCGCCGCTTGCCTCCAGCTCGGCGAAGGTGCCGTCGAGGTCCGAGGTGGCCAGGTTGGCGCCGAAGTAGCTGCCCTTGGCCATCAGCTCCAGCAGGGTGGTGCGCTCGGTGTCGGTGAGGCCGGGCGTGGCCGTCGGCGGGTGCAGGACGATCGCGGTGTCCGGCTGGTCGGGCGGGCCGACCGTGATCCAGCGCATCCCCTCGTAGCCGACGTCGAGACGGATCTCGAAGCCGAGGGTGTCGCGGTAGAAGGCCAGGGAGGCCTCCGGATCGGTGTGCGGCAGGAAGCTCGAGTGAATGGTGAGGTTCATGGCGCTCAGGCTAGGTGCGGCTCGGGGGCGGGCGCTTCTCGATTCCTGATCGGTCTGGTCACCTGTTTCGAGACACAGGGCGGCATCTCCGCCTTCGGGGGCGAGGACTGCCTTCGATACACACTTGGCGGCACCCCGACGAGCTCGGTGAAGCGGGTGCTGAACGTCCCGAGCGACGAGCAGCCGACCGCGAAGCAGACCTCGGTGACGCTGAGGTCCCCGCGACGCAGCAGCGCCATCGCGCGCTCGATGCGCCGGGTCATCAGATAGCCGTACGGCGACTCGCCGTACGCGAGGCGGAACTGACGGCTCAGGTGACCGGCCGACATGTGTGCGCCACGGGCGAGCGCCTCGACGTCCAGCGGCTGCGAGTACTCCCGGTCGATCCGGTCGCGCACGCGCCGCAGCCGCGCGAGGTCGCGCAGGTGCTGCGATTCCGCGGGTGTGCTGGTCACGAGCGCGATCGTGCCACGGCGTACGGGAGTTGCCCAGCGCCCTGCCCCTGGGCTCTCACACCTGGGTCAGCAGCCCGTGAACCTCGGTCGTGTCGTCGACGAGCCGGGCAGCCGCGGCGAGGGGGCCATCATCGGCGAGCGCCCTGATCAGCGGCCACACCGGCAAGGTGTGCGTCCAGTACTGGCGCCCGACGAACAGCATCGGGGCCACCTCCGACTCGTCGGCGTAGTAGTTCGCGCACGCTGCCTGGAACACCTCCTGCACGGTTCCCGCCGCACCCGGCAGGAACACGATGCCGCCGCGGCAGACCTCGAGCAGGACGTCCTCGCGGATCGCGTTGCGGAAGTACTTCGCCACCAGCGAGCTGAACGGGTTGGGCGGCTCGTGGCCGTAGTGCCAGGTCGGGATGCCGAGGGAGCGCCCGGAGTCCTCGAGGTCGCGCACGCTGTCGATCGCGGTCCGTGCCCAGCCGGCGATGTCGGGTGTGAACGACGGGACGGCTGCAGTCTCTGCAAGCACCCGGTCGAGAGTGGCCTCGGGATGATCGCCGAGGCGGGCGCCGAGGTTCGCGGCTTCCATGGCGCCCGGTCCGCCGCCGGTCGCCACGGTCAGTCCCGAGGCGGACAGGCCGTGCGCCAGGCGGGCCGCCTCTGTGTAGGTGGGATGGTCGCGACTCAGCGCGTGGCCGCCCATCAGTCCGACGATGCGACGACCGCCGGTGAACTCCTCGAGCGCATCGTCGATCGAGCTGTCGTGCAGTGTCTTGGCGAGGACGTCCTTGAGTGAACCGTGCCGCGGCACTGTCTTCGACCAGGCGTAGATGCGTGCATCGAGGCTGGCGTCGTATCCCTCGGCCAGGCCGTCGTAGAGCTCGTCCGGGGTGTAGAGGTGGCCGCGCCACGGGTCGAAGGGCACGTCCGGCACCTGCGGGAACAGCAGCGCCCCACCCGCGCGAAGACGCTCGGCCGTTGGCTCCGAGATCGTGCAGCCCAGGAACAACGCAGCGCGCGGATCGAGTCGCAGGAGCACGTCCTCGCGGCCGGTGAGGTCGAGGCCCTGCACCTGCCAGTCGCGCATGGCCTTCCCGGACGACTCGGCCCGGGCCAATGCCCGGTCGAGCTCCTCCAGCGACTCGATCTCGATCATTGCCCGATCATGCCGGAGGCTTGCGCATGGCCGGGTACGTGGCGGCACTAGCCTGCGAACCATGACCCCGAACGTGTGCTTCGCCCTGTTGGACGCCGCCGTGATCGGCGGGCGGGGAGAGGAGCCGGTCGTGGACAAGATGACCCACGCGCGGTTGCTCGAGGAGGCGGCCGCCCTGGGTGGTGTGCTGCGGCACCTCGGCGTCGGCGTCGGTCTGCCGGTGGTGATCGACCTCGAGGACGACCTCGACGCAGTGGTGGCCGCACTGGCCTCCGCGCGGATCGGCGCGGTGGTGACCACACGGGACAATCCCGCGGCGCCGTTGGTGCTCACGTCGAAGGCATCTTCGGGTGGGTCCTCCGGACAGACCCGGGTCGTCCGCGGCGAGGACGTGCAAGAGCCCGACCTGGAGTGGGAACTGATGATGCGCGCGGGGCGCACCGACCCTGCTGCCTGTGAGGTGCTGGATCCCGTTTCGGCGTACTCCCCGGAGCGGAGCGTGGCCGAGCAGATCGAGGTGCTGGCGCGCTCGGCTCCGCCGTACGACGCTGCTGGGCTCCGGGGGCTACTGCAGGTCTGAACCTCCTCCTAGGGTGGGGGGAGACCGACGAACCGAAGGACGTGACATGACCGCACACCCGGATGCCGAAGCCGTTGTCGATGCTGCTCCCAAGCAGCTGTTCATCGGGGGTGAGTGGCGAGACGCATCGAAGGGCGAGACCCTCGCGGTGGAGGATCCCGCGACCGGGGAGACGTTGTGCGAGGTGGCTGATGCGACCCCCGAGGACGCCACGGCGGCACTGGACGCCGCCGTCGCCGCGCAGGCCGACTGGGCGGCGACACCGCCCAACGAGCGCTCCGAGATCCTGCACCGCGCGTTCCAGCTGATGGGGGAGCGGTCCGACGAGCTCGCCCTGCTGATGACGCTGGAGATGGGCAAGTCGCTGGCCGAGGCGAAGGGCGAGATCACCTACGCCTCGGAGTTCTTCCGCTGGTTCTCCGGTGAGGCGCTGCGCCTCGACGGCTACTACAAGAACGCCGGCAACGGGCAGAGCCGAGTGCTGGTGATGCGCCAGCCGATCGGCCCGTGCTACTTCATCACTCCCTGGAACTTCCCGACTGCGATGGGCACGCGCAAGATCGGTCCGGCTATCGCGGCCGGGTGCACGATGGTGGTCAAGCCGGCGCAGCAGACCCCGTTGTCCATGCTGGCGCTGGCCAAGCTGCTCGACGAGTGCGGACTGCCGCCCGGCGTACTCAACGTGGTGACGTCCTCGTCGTCGTCGGAGGTCTCCGAGCCGGTGATCAGCGACCCCCGGCTGCGCAAGCTGAGCTTCACCGGGTCCACCGAGGTGGGCCGGGTGCTGATGAAGCAGGCTGCGGACCAGGTGCTGAAGGTGTCCATGGAGCTGGGTGGGAACGCGCCGTTCCTGGTCTTCGAGGACGCCGACCTCGATGCCGCCGTGGACCAGGCGATGATCGCCAAGATGCGCAACGTCGGCGAGGCCTGCACGTCGGCCAACCGGTTCCACGTGCACGAGTCCGTGGCGGAGGACTTCGCCAAGCGCCTCGCCGACAAGATGTCGGCGATGAGCATCGGCCACGGCGCCGACGAGGGCGTCGAGGTCGGGCCGCTCATCGACGCCGACCAGCGCGGCAAGGTGGCCGAGCTGGTGGAGGATGCCGTGTCCAAGGGGGCCACCTGCCTGACCGGCGGACAGGCCCGCGACGGCGCCGGCTACTTCTACGAGCCGACTGTCCTGACGGGCATCAGCGACGACGCTCGGGTTCTGAGCGAGGAGATCTTCGGCCCCGTGGCCCCGATCGCGACGTTCACCGACGAGAAGGAGGCGATCGCCGCGGCAAACCGGACCGAGTTCGGGCTGGTCTCCTACGTCTTCACGCAGAACCTGGACCGTGCCTTCCGGGTCTGTGAGGCGCTCGAGTCCGGCATGGTCGGCCTGAACCAGGGCCTGGTATCCAACGCCGGCGCTCCGTTCGGAGGCGTCAAGCAGTCCGGCCTCGGCCGCGAGGGCGGCAACGAGGGGATCGCGGAGTACCTGGAGACGAAGTACGTCGCCCTGAAGCTGTGAGCGTCCCCTAGAGCTCGACGCCCTCGCCGAACCGGCCGCGGTGCTCGCGCGGGATGAGCGGCTTCTCTGCACGGACCTTGAGCTGCTGGACCGCCCAGCTGTTCCCGTCCGGGTCGGCGAAGCCGAAGAAGGTTCCGCCGTCGCGCTCGTCGAAGACCTGGACCTCGCTGGCCTCCACGCCACGCGATAGCAGCTGAGCGCGGGCTGCCTCGGCGTCGGACACGACAAGCTGCAGGTTCTTGAGTGATCCCGGTTCCATTTCCCGTTGGCTGGGAAGGTCGCCGATCACGATGGAGCAGCCCGACCCCCGCGGCGTGAGCTGCGCGACGTGCATGTGCTCGTTGCGGCTGTCGTGGTCGAGGTTGAACCCGACCTGGTCGCGGTAGAACGCGATCGACCGGTCGAGGTCGCTGACGGGCACGATGACTACTTCGAGGGTCCAGTCCATCTCTTCTTCCATACCGACCACCCTCCCACCCCAACCGTGACGCGTCGCAGATGAAGAGTCCATGCGGTGAGGCGTCGCAGATGTCAAACGGACGCACTTTCTGTGACGCCTCGGCGGGGACCTTCATCTGTGACGCCTCGGCGGGGTGGGGGCTTCATCTGTGACGCCTCGCGGGAGAGGGGGAGGGTGTGGGCTGCGATGATCGAGGGCGTGAGTGAGCGCCGCGACATCGTCATCCTCGGGTCGACCGGGTCGGTCGGCACCCAGGCGCTCGACGTGGTGCGTGCCCACCCGGACCGGTTCCGGGTGGTGGGGCTGACGGCGGGTGGCTCGCAGGAGGAGCTGTTCGAGCAGCAGGTGGCCGAGTTCGATCCGGCCTACTCCGGCCTGGGCGAGGACGCCTCCAGCGAAGCGGCCGGGATGGCCGTGCGACGTCGTACTCAACGCGATCACGGGTGCCGTCGGACTGCGGCCGACCCTGGCCGCGCTGGACTCGGGCAACACTCTTGCGTTGGCCAACAAGGAGTCGCTGATCATCGGCGGACCCGTGGTGCTGGCGCGAGCGAAGCCCGGTCAGATCGTGCCGGTCGACAGCGAGCACAGCGCGCTGGCCCAGTGCCTGCGCGGCGGCCGGGCCGAGGAGGTACGACGCCTGGTGCTCACGGCCAGCGGCGGGCCGTTCCGTGGCCGTAGCCGAGAGGAGCTCGCCGACGTCACCCCCGACGAGGCGCTGGCACACCCGACTTGGGACATGGGCCCGGTCGTGACGATCAACTCCGCCACCCTGGTGAACAAGGGCCTCGAGGTCATCGAGGCGCACCTGCTCTTCGACATCCCCTTCGACCGCATCGAGGTGGTCGTCCATCCGACCAGCGTGGTGCACTCGATGGTCGAGTTCTTCGACGGCTCCACGCTGGCCCAGGCGAGCCCGCCGACCATGCTGATCCCGATCGCCCTAGGCCTGAGCTGGCCCGACCGGCTGGCCGATGTCGCGCCACCGGTCGACTGGACGAGCCCGCAGAGCTGGGAGTTCTTCCCGCTCGACAACGACGCGTTCCCCGCCGTACGCCTCGCCCGCCGGGCCGGGGAGCAGGGCGGCACCGCGCCGGCGGTCTACAACGCGGCCAACGAGGTGTGCGTCGAGGCGTTCCGCACCGGGCGCCTGGCGTTCGTCGACATCGTCGACACGATCGCCTCGGTGCTCGACGGGCACCACGTACGCTGGCACGAAGATCTCACCGCCGACGACGTGCTGGCCGCTGATGCTTGGGCGCGCGCGCGAGACCCTGGACCAGCTGAAGGACCTCGCTGAATGACCGTGCTCACCTACACGCTCGGGGTGCTCATGTTCGCCGTGGGCGTGGCCGTCTCGATCGGGCTGCACGAGATGGGCCACCTGATCCCGGGGAAGCTGTTCAACGTCAAGGTCACGCAGTTCTTCGTCGGGTTCGGGCGCACCCTGTGGTCGCGACAGCGCGGCGAGACGGAGTACGGCCTCAAGGCGATCCCGCTCGGTGGCTACTGCAAGCTCGTCGGGATGGTCCCGCCCGCGCCCGAGGACAGACCGGACCGGGTCCGCAGCCGCAACACCGGCATGTTCGCGCAGCTGGTCAGTGACGCGCGCGACGCCGAGTACGAGCACGTCGACCCCGCCGACCACGATCGGCTCTTCTACAACAAGCCATGGTGGCAGCGGGTCATCATCATGGCCTCGGGCGTGATGATCGAACCTGGTGATCGCGTTCGTCCTGTTCGCGCATCGCGTTCATGGCGTACGGCGTCTACACCCCGACCACGACGGTGAGCTCGGTCTCGCAGTGCGTGATCGCGGTGACCGAGGCGAACGTCGACAACCCGCCGCGCAAGTGCACATCTTCGGATCCGGAGGCACCGGCCAAGACGGCCGGCTTCCAGGCGGGGGACCGGTTCGTCTCCATCAACGGGGCACCGATCACCAACTGGTCCGAGGCCCAGCGAGAGATCCGGGCCAACGACGACCGCCAGGCCGTGGTCGTCGTCGAGCGGGACGGCAAGGAGATCACCCTGCGCCCGAAGACCACGGTCACCACGCAAGCGACCGACCCCGAGGACCGCGAGCAGATCACCGAGGTCGGGTTCCTGGGAGTCGTGCCGACCGAGGAGCGCGAGCGCCAGGGGCTGGGCTACGTGGCCACCACGATGGCGGACGGCACCTGGGAGACGGTGAAGACGATCGCGACCTTGCCGGAGAAGGTCTACCACGTGGCGCTGGCAGCGGTCGGCGTCGAGGAGCGCGACCCGACCGGTCCGATGAGCGTGGTGGGCGCCGGGCGGGTCGCCGGTGAGTTTGCGTCCGAGGAGAGCTCGCCAGCGCTGGACCGGTTCTTCGCGGTGATCGCCCTGCTGGCCGGGCTGAACCTCTTCCTCGGCCTGATCAACCTGGTGCCGCTGCCCCCCTTCGACGGGGGTGGCATCGCCACGACGCTCTACGAGGCCGCCCGGCGAGGATGGGCCCGGCTGCGTGGCAAGCCCGATCCGGGAGGGGTGGACAGCGCCAAGCTGCTCCCGGTCACCTATGTGATGGCGATGATCATCCTGCTGGTGAGCGTGATCCTGATCTACGCGGACATCGTCGCGCCGGTCGAGCTCAGCTGACCGGCACCTCGCACACCCTCCGACTGACCCCAACCTAGAATCGGACACATGACATCGATCTCCCTCGGCATGCCCGAGGCCCCACCGCCGGTGCTCGCCCCACGCCGCCGGACCCGCCAGATCCAGGTGGGCAAGGTCGGCGTCGGCAGCGACCACCCGGTCTCGGTGCAGTCGATGACGACCACCCTGACCTCGGACATCAACTCGACGCTGCAGCAGATCGCCGAGCTGACCGCGTCGGGCTGCGACATCGTCCGGGTCGCCTGCCCGTCCGCTGACGACGCCGAGGCTCTCCCGGCGATCGCGCAGAAGTCGCAGATCCCGGTGATCGCCGACATCCACTTCCAGCCGAAGTACGTATTCGCGGCCATCGAGGCCGGCTGCGCCGCCGTACGCGTGAACCCGGGCAACATCAAGAAGTTCGACGACCAGATCAAGGAGATCGCGCGGGCCGCCAAGGACCACGGGACCTCCATCCGGATCGGCGTCAACGCGGGTTCCCTGGACAAGCGACAGATGGAGAAGTACGGCAAGGCCACCCCGGAGGCGCTCGTCGAGTCCGCCCTGTGGGAGGCCTCGTTGTTCGAGGAGCACGACTTCCACGACTTCAAGATCTCGGTCAAGCACAACGACCCCGTCGTGATGGTGCGTGCCTACGAGCTGCTCGCCGAGGCGGGCGACTGGCCCCTGCACCTCGGCGTCACCGAGGCGGGTCCTGCGTTCCAGGGCACGATCAAGTCGGCAACCGCGTTCGGTGCGCTCCTGAGCAAGGGCATCGGCGACACGATCCGGGTCTCGCTGTCAGCTCCGCCGGTCGAGGAGGTCAAGGTCGGCATCCAGATCCTGCAGTCGCTGAACCTGCGCCCCCGCAAGCTCGAGATCGTGTCCTGCCCGTCCTGCGGGCGGGCGCAGGTCGACGTCTACAAGCTGGCCGACGAGGTGACCGCCGGACTCGACGGACTCGAGGTGCCCCTTCGGGTCGCGGTGATGGGTTGCGTCGTGAACGGCCCGGGTGAGGCGCGGGAGGCCGACCTCGGTGTCGCCTCCGGCAACGGCAAGGGCCAGATCTTCGTCAAGGGCGAGGTCATCAAGACCGTGCCGGAGTCGCAGATCGTGGAGACCCTGATCGAGGAGGCCATGCGGATCGCCGAAGGCATGGAGGCCGAGGAGGGCTCCACCGCCGAGGTCACCGTCTCCTGACGGGTACGACGCGGCGGTCAGCCCTCAGCTGGCCGCAGGGCCGGGCGAATCTCCGCCAGTGCCGCCGAGGCTGTCCGGTAGGCCTTGCTCTCGCTGGAGAGGAAGGCCAGGTCCTTGACCGCCTTCTTCACCGCAGCGGTGTCGGTGACGTCCCCGGCCCTGGCCTGCTGCCAGGCCGGCGTCTGCTGCTCGGTCGCCAGCGGGGCCTGCTTCGTCAGGGTCGCCAGGGCTGCCTTGATGTCGGACGGCTTGGGCGGGCGCGGGGGCTTCTTGGCCTTCTTCCCCTTCTTCGCGGGACTTGGCTTGGGGGCGGGGGGACGCGGGCCGCTGGCGTAGGCCTCCGCGTCCTCCTTGACGGCCTGCAGGCGGTACTCCATGTCGTAGGGACGCAGCTTGGCGCCGAAGGCCGTGAGCGCTGCGATGGTCTTCTTCTCGTTCGAGATGGTCTTCCCGCAGTCGTCGGCGGTGGCTGCCGCTGCGTAGTGGTCCGTCGCGGCCAGGATGCCGTTCCACTTGGGAGCCAGCGCCGAGGGATAGGTCAGGGAGTCCCGGCCCTTGATCTCGCCCTTCAGGTCCTTCCACTCGTCGCGACAGTCGAGGGCGGCCTTGCTCGGCTCGTCCGACTTCTCCTCACCGGAGTCGCTGCCACAGCCGGACACGACAAGCAGTCCGAGCACCAGGCCGATCGCCAGCTCGGCGGACCTTTTGGACAGCGGCAGGAGGGTCGGGGCACGGCCCACCCGGGCACGGGGACGGAGCATGAGAGCACCGTAGCCCCACAGGTGGCCGATGGCCCGGGAAGGAGGACCGTTTGTGTCGTAGGCTCCGGGCGTGGTCCGCACCAGCCAGAGCGTCCGTGTGCTGGGCCCGGGGGATGTCGCCGCCGCTCTCGACCTGATCTCGAGCGACCCGGTGGTCAACGTGTTCGCCGACTACCGCACCAGGATCACCCAGCTCGACACCCGTTGGCTCGGCGGGGAGATGTGGGGCTACCACGAGGACGACCGGCTGGTCTCGATGTGCCACGTCGGCGCCAACATGGTGCCGGTCAACGCGACCCCTGCCGCGTGCGACGCGTTCGTGGACCGGGCTGTCCGGGCCGGCCCGAGGAGCTCGACCATCGTCGGCCCGCAGGACACCGTCGCCCGGCTGTGGGCCGGCCTGGAGGATCACTGGCCCACCCCGCGCGACCTTCGCTGGCACCAGCCGCACATGGTCGCGACGTCGCGGCCGGCCGGGGGACACGACCCCCTGGTGCGGCGTACGACGAAGCAGGAGGGGGACATCCTCTACCCGGCCTGCGTGGCGATGTACACCGAGGAGGTCGGGATCTCGCCGGAGGTCGACGGCGGCAAGGACCTCTACCGTGCGCGGGTCGAGCAGCTGATCGGCCGGGGCTGGTCGTTCTCCCGGATCGAGGACGGGCGGGTGCTGTTCAAGGCCGAGGTGGCGTGCGCGACGCCGAGCGCCTGCCAGATCCAGGGGGTGTACGTCGACCCCGAGCTGCGCGGGCAGGGCCTCGCCGCAGCCGGCATGACCACCGTGGTGGACACCTGCCTGCGGGAGATCGCACCCGCGGTGTCGCTCTACGTCAACGCACACAACCTGCCCGCACGGGCGGCGTACGTCAGGGCCGGCTTCGAGGAGTCCGGCACCTTCGCCACCCTGATGTTCTGACGGCCGGCGACGGTGGGCCGGAAACCCGTCGCCCACTAGGGTCAGCCCATGACCACCCCAGCTCCGCTGACCAGGGACATCAAGGTCCTCGCCGGTGTCTTCGTCGCGTCCGGCATCGTGCACCTCGCCCGCCCGGAGACCTATGAGCCGATCATGCCGAAGGTCGTGCCGGCGCACCGCGAGGTCATCCTCGCGAGCGGTGTGCTCGAGATCGTCTGCGCGGTTGGCCTGCTCCATCCGGCAACCCGCAGGATTGCGGGATGGGCCAGCCTGGGCGTGCTCCTCGGTGTCTACCCGGCCAACTTCAAGATGGCCGGCGACGCGATGCAGACCGAGAACAAGTCCTTCCAGGCCGTCGCGCTCGGCCGCCTGCCGCTGCAGCTGCCGCTGATCCGCTCGGCCCTGAAGGCAGCACGCAAGGCCTGAGCGCTCCTCGGCCGGCGTTCGGCCGCTGCGAAACCCCGTCGCCTCGCGCGAACGCCCACGGCTAGCCTTGCCCGGTGATACTCCGCATGTCGACGCTGTTCGTGCGCACGCTCCGCGAGGATCCTGTTGACGCGGAGGTCCCCAGCCACCGGCTGCTCGTGCGCGCCGGCTACATCCGTCGCGCCGCACCCGGCATCTACTCTTGGCTGCCGCTGGGCCTGCGGGTCTTTCGCAAGGTCGAGCAGATCATCCGCGACGAGATGGACGCCATGGGTGCCCAGGAGCTGCAGTTCCCCGCGCTGCTGCCTCGCGAGCCCTACGAGGCGACCAACCGCTGGACGGACTACGGCGACGGCATCTTCCGGCTCAAGGACCGCAAGGGCGCCGACTACCTGCTCGGCCCGACGCACGAGGAGATGTTCACCCTCGTGGTGAAGGACCTCTACTCGTCGTACAAGGACCTGCCGGTCTGGCTCTACCAGATCCAGACCAAGTACCGCGACGAAGCACGTCCTCGCGCCGGACTCATCCGCGGCCGCGAGTTCACGATGAAGGACTCCTACTCCTTCGACACCAGCGACGAGGGCCTCGACGCGTCGTACGCCGCGCACCGGAAGGCCTACATCAAGACCTTCGACCGGTTCGGTTTCGACTACGTCATCGTCAAGGCGACCAGCGGTGCGATGGGCGGGTCGAAGTCGGAGGAGTTCCTCGCCCGCAGCGACGTCGGCGAGGACACCTACGTCCGGTGCACCACCTGCGACTACGCGGCGAACGTCGAGGCGGTGCAGGTGCGACCCCCCGCTCCCGTCCCGTACGGCGACGCCCCGGCCGCCCACGCGGAGAACACGCCGGACACCCCGACCATCCAGACGCTGGTCGACCATCTCAACGAGAAGTACCCCCGCGACGACCGCCCGTGGCACGCCGGCGACACCCTGAAGAACGTCCTGGTCGTGCTCAAGCACGCCGACGGAACAAGCGAGCCGCTGGCGATCGGCCTGCCCGGTGATCGCGACGTCGACCAGAAGCGGCTCGAGGGGATGATGGAGCCCACCGAGATCGAGGCCATGGACGAGGCCGAGTTCGCGAAGCACCCCGGGCTGGTGAAGGGCTACATCGGGCCGGCCTCGCTGGGCAAGGACTCCGCGTCGGGCATCCGTTATCTCCTCGACCCACGGGTCGTCGAGGGCACCCGGTGGGTCACCGGCGCCGACGTCCCCGGCAGCCACGTGCTCGACCTCGTCGCCGGACGCGACTTCACCGCCGACGGGACCATCGAGGCTGCGGAGGTTCGCGACGGCGACCCCTGCCCGAACTGCGAGTCCGGCGAGCTGGAGACCGCTCGAGGCATCGAGATGGGCCACATCTTCCAGCTCGGCCGGAAGTACGCCGAGGCGCTCGACCTGAAGGTGCTCGACGAGAACGGCAAGCTCGTCACCGTCACGATGGGTTCCTACGGGATCGGTGTCTCGCGGGCGGTCCCGGTCATCGCGGAGGGCAACCACGACGAGCTCGGTCTGGTGTGGCCGCGAGCAGTCGCGCCTGCCGACGTACACATCGTCGCCACCGGCAAGGACCCCGCGATCCTCGAGGCGGCAGAGCAGCTGTCCGTGGACCTCTCGGCCGCCGGTGTCGAGGTCATCTTCGACGACCGGCCGAAGGTCAGCCCCGGAGTGAAGTTCAAGGACGCCGAGCTGATCGGCGTACCCACCATCGTCACCGTGGGTCGCGGCCTGGCCGACGGCAACGTCGAGGTCAAGGACCGCCGGTCCGGGGAACGCACCGAGGTGCCTGTCGGAGATGCGGTCGACCACCTGGTGGGCGTGGTCCGGGGTTAGTCAGGCGGTGCCAGGACCTGTTCCAGGAGGCGGCACGCGGCGTCGTACAGCCCCGGTTCCTTGCTCTCGCGCGGCCCGGCCACGTTGAGCACGAGGGCACCCGGTGACTCCTCGCGCAGTGCACGCAGCCAGGCCCACACGGACTCCGCGTCGCTCGTGGAGGTGACCATGAACGGCCGGCCCAAGCCGCTCCGCGAGGTCGCGGGTCAGGGCCGTCCCGCCAGAGAGGGAGTCGGGCCGGTCGGTGAGCAGCAGGGTCGCGTCGCTGTCGCGCACGTTCCACTCGGTCCGGACGGCCGAGTCTTCGGTGGGTGTCTCCCGCAGCTCCGGGTAGTCGCGCAGCAGTCCCGGCGCATCGGGAAGGTCCTCGGCGCGTCCACCCCGCGGACACCAGCCGCCGTACGGGATGTCCAGCCGAAGCGCCACGTCGAGCGCGGCGCGGTCGGCGCCGGTCTGGCCACCGGACACGAGTCGGCGGACCGCTGTGCTGGTCGACATGACAGCCATGATGGAGCACGAACTCCTCGGCCAGTTGGCTCAGTCCCTTGTCGGCCCACTACGGTCGCGCCATGCAGATCGAGGCCGTCATCTTCGACTGGGGCGGCACGCTGACCCGGTGGCACGAGATCGACTTCCACGCCGAGTCACTCGCGCTCGCGCACGCTGTGGTCGAGTCCGACCGCGATGTCGACGTACACGTCGATGCGCTGCAGCGCGCCAACCAGGTGATCTGGGGCCGCAGCCGTGACCACCAGCAGAGCTCCACGGTCGCCGACCTGTTCACCGAGGCAGGGCTGGCGCACGACCCTGACCTGCTCACCCACTACCGGGAGTTCTGGGAGCCGCACACCGCGACCGATCCGCAGGTGGCGCCGCTGCTGACGACGTTGCGCGAGCGCGGCATCCGGGTCGGTGTCCTCTCCAACACGATCTGGCCACGCGAGTGGCACGAGGGCTTCTTCCGCCGTGACGGCGTGCTGCGCCTGATCGACGGCGCCGTCTACACCAGCGAGATCCCCTGGACCAAGCCCTCGCCCGACGCGTTCAAGGCCGCGATGGAGGCCGTTGGAGCGAGTGATCCCGGGCGCTGCGCCTACGTCGGCGACCGGCTGTACGACGACATCTGGGGCGCGCAGAACGCAGGCCTGAAGGCGATCCACATCCCGCACAGTGAAATCCCGGTCGAGCAGATTGGGCACTCCGAGGGCGAGCCGGACGCGGTCGCCCACGAGCTCGCCGAGATCCCGGACATCCTCGACAAGCTCTGACCGGAGCGCCTCACCGCCTAGCCTCGGGGCATGCCTGAGACACATCTCGACGCCTGGGTGGCCCCCTCGGCCGTGGTGACCGGTGACGTCAAGATCGGAGCCGGGTCCAGGGTCCTTGCCGGCGCTGTCCTGACGGGCGATCTCGGTCCGGTGGTGATCGGCTCCGACGTGCTCGTCATGGAGCACGCGCTGCTCAGGGGTCGCGCCGACCACCCGCTCGTGATCGGCGACGCCGTGCTCGTCGGGCCGCACACCCACCTGAACGGCACCAGGGTCGAGGACGAGGTCTTCATCGCCACCGGAGTGTCGATGTTCCCCGGGTCCCACGTCGGCCGGGGATGCGAGCTGCGGATCAACAGCGTCCTGCACGTGAACTCCGAGCTGCCGCCGGAGACGGTCCTGCCGATCGGCTGGATCGCAGCGGGTAGTCCGGCCGAGCTGTTCTCGCCGGATCGCCACGACGAGCTGTGGCAGGTGCAGGAGCCGCTCGATCCTCTTCCCGGGCACGGTCTACGGCGGACCCCGCGGGACGTCCATGCGCGAGATCATGCGTCGTCAGTGCGAGGCGTTCGGTGCCGCCTTCGCGCAGCCTGAGGAGTAGTCAGCGCAGGCCGGGGAAGTGGCTCGGCGCCACCCCGAAGGCGACCTCACGCACGGCTGCGGCGTCGAGCGCCGCGATCGCCCAGCGGCGGTCGGCTCCCGCGGTGTTGCCGACGAGCTCGCCGTAGGTCCGCGTCACCCGGCGCTCGATCGTGCGGGCGACCGCCTCGATCTGCGCGGGGGTCGATGTCGGGCCCGGGACCTCGTAGTCCACCTTCGCAGCCACCGGGTCGGCGCCCTTCGCGCTGACCAGGACGGTCAGCCGGTCGCGGGCGGCGCGGTGGTCCTCGTAGGCATTCTCGAGCCGCGCGAACAGGACGGGCTGCTTGGACTTCGAGGACTGTGCCCCGAGCAGCCCGTAGAGATGGACGGCCGCGTGCTCCGCGGCGAGAGCCTTCTGCAACGCCTCGACGGGGGTCATGACGGCCACACCGCGAGCCGCTGGTTGATACCTGCGCCCATGCTGGCGAGCAGCCGGGCGAAGTCACCGCTCTCGGCGCGCAGGGACAGGGCCGCCAGCGTGTCGTGCAGCCGCTGCTCCCGCGCGCCGAGCTTGCGCATCGCCGCGGCACGCTTGCGCGGCACGACGTATGGCGCCGGACGCGCCGCGGGCCGGGCCCGGTCGGGCACGGCATCGACGAGGGACACCTCGTGCGCGCGGTGCATCTTGGCGAGAGGAACCAGATCCGGCCGGAGCGCCGGGTAGCGGGACGCGGTGCGGCTCACCGCGGCGCGGACCGCCCTGATCTCCGCGAGCGCCCGTACGGCGACCATGACGTCCGGGGCCAGCTCCGAGGCCTGCTTGGGCGCTTTGTCCTCTGAGGTCGGGTTCTCCACGCTGCAGCCGCTCACCCACAGCGCCGCCACGCCGACCGTCCCGGCGATCAGCGATCGCCTGGAGGTCACGTCTCCGGGCGTGATCGCGCCGCCGGGGGAGGGGAAGTCGGCCACGGATCGAATAGTAGGGCCAGGCCTCGGTTGGTCGGCGAACGCTGGTCGCCGCGTTAGGGTTGTTTCACCACAACAACACAGCAGAGGAGGTCCGGAGCCATGGCAATGGCAGACACCAGGGATCGCCTCGCTGATGAGTTGACCGAGCCGATCGACCGCCTGGGGCTCGACCTCGAGGCCGTGGATCTCACCAGTGCCGGCAAGCGCCGCGTCCTCCGGGTCGCCATCGACAAGGACGGCGGCGTCACGATGGACGACATCGCCGACGCCACTCGCGAGGTCTCCCGCGTGCTGGACGACACCGACCTGATGGGGCGGCAGGCCTACACCCTCGAGGTCTCCTCGCCAGGGGTCGACCGACCGCTCACGCTCCCGCGCCACTGGCGCCGCAACACCGGCCGGCTGGTCAAGGTCACCTTCCGCGAGGGAGACCCGGTGACCGGCCGGATCGAGAGCACCGACGACGCCGGTGCCGTGCTCGACGTGGAGGGCACCGAACGACGCCTGGAGTACGCCGACGTCAAGAAGGCGAAGATCCAGATCGAGTTCAAGAAGGAGAAATCGTGATGGACATCGACATGAGCCTGCTGCGGATGCTCGAGCGCGAGAAGGAGATCCCCTTCGAGGTGCTCGTCGAGGCGATCGAGCAGGCCCTGCTGACGGCGTACCACAAGTCGCACGACGGCCAGGAGAACGCCCGCGTGCAGCTCGACCGCAAGTCCGGCCACGTGACGGTGATGGCTCAGGAGGTCGACGAGGAGGGCAACGTCGTCGGCGAGTACGAGGACACGCCGGAAGGCTTCGGCCGGATCGCGGCGACGACGGCGAAGCAGATCATGTTGCAGCGACTTCGCGACGCGGAGGACGAGCGCAAGTTCGGGGAGTTCTCCGGGAAGGAGGGCGACATCGTCTCCGGCCTGATCCAGCAGGGCCGCAACCCCGACGACGTGATGGTCGACCTGGGCAAGCTCGAGGCGCTGCTGCCCTCGGGGGAGCGGGTCCCTGGTGAGGACTACTCGCACGGCACCCGGATCAAGTGCCTGGTGATCAGCGTCCGCAAGGGGATGCGCGGCCCGCAGGTGATGCTCTCGCGCACGCACCCGAGCCTGGTCAAGAAGCTCTTCGCCCTCGAGGTGCCGGAGATCGCGGACGGCACCGTGGAGATCACCGGGATCGCCCGGGAAGCAGGTCACCGCACCAAGATCGCGGTCAAGTCGAACGTTCCCGGCGTGAACGCCAAGGGCTCCTGCATCGGCCCGATGGGCCAGCGCGTGCGCGCCGTGATGAACGAGCTGCACGGCGAGAAGATCGACATCATCGACTGGTCCGAGGACCCCGCGACCCTGGTCGGCAACGCGCTCAGCCCGGCCCGGGTCTCGAGCGTCACGGTGGTCGACGAGGCCTCGCGCTCCGCGCGCGTCGTGGTGCCGGACTTCCAGCTCTCGCTCGCGATCGGCAAGGAAGGGCAGAACGCCCGGCTGGCCGCTCGGCTCACCGGCTGGCGCATCGACATCAGGTCCGACGAGGTGCCGATCGCACCACCGATCCCTGCGGAGTGACGCTCAGCCGCCGCTGATCCTGTCGATGACGAGCTCAGGTACGAGCCGGTCGTCGTGGCCTGTGCTCCACTCCGGGAAGTCGAAGACCGCGATCATCACCTGCAAGGGGTATGTGGGTGGCGCGGGACAGGTGCGGACACTCTCGCCGTCCACGCTGAAGACCGCTTGCGTGGCGTCCCAGTCGACGGCGTAGGTGTGGAACTCGGCGACGTCGATCGGCAGGCGCGGGGCGGCGAAGTCCTGCGCGAGGTTCGGGTCGCGGATCTGCTTGAGCCCGATGCCGACCTCGGCGGACTGCCCGGGCAATACGTCCTTGCCGAAGACCTCCGTCACGCAGATCTCCCCACAGTGGTCGGGCTGCTCCTCGAAACCGCACAGCCAGAGTGCCGCCATCGACCGCGGTGAGATCGTCATCCGGCAACGCACCTCGAGGTGCCCACGGTCCTGCAGATGGCCTGTGAAGGCGGGTTGCTCCTCCTTGACCCGCTGCCCGGCATAGACGGCCTGCTGACCGTCGGTGCTGCCCACGGGGCCTGACCGGCTTCCGCTCTGGACTCCCGAGAGGCGGAGCGGCGGATGGTGGTCCTCCGGCAGCCACAGCCCGCGGTCGGGTGGGATGTCAAGCACGAGGCACGAGCTCTCCAGGCGGTACGACGCAAGCGTCGCCTGACGTGAGCTCCACATCGGCAAGTAGTGCGGCAGCCAGACCGATGTGTCCAGGTCCGGGCCGTCGAAGTCGTCTACGAGCGCTGCCATGGTGATTCAAGGCTACGAGCCGAGCCTGCGAGTTCGGCTTCGCGGCTCCACACCGCTAGACTGGTCGCCGGTGGTTTCTCAACTCGGCGTCCCCTCACGCACCGGCGGTCCCGTACGGACGTGCATCGGATGCCGAGAACGAGCCGCCAAGCGTGAGTTGTTGCGGATCGTCGCAAGGACGGACGCGGAGAACCAAGAAGGATCGCAACCTGGATCCTGGTTCGTCGCACCTGATCCGCGTGGCACCGCACCCGGCCGGGGGGCGCACCTGCACCCGACGGCCGGATGTCTTGCCCTCGCTGAGCGCAAACGTGCCTTCTCGCGGGCCCTGCGGCATGATGCCGGGGTCCGGGGAGCACTGAGCCTCGAGCGGTTGAGAGAGCACCTCGCACCGACCGCAGCAGAACCGCAACAGACAGCCTCAATCCAGAACGGGAGCACCAGCTCATGAGCCTGCGATGAGAACCCTCGCACTGAGTACAGCGCGATGAGCATGCACATCAACTAGCGGTCCGCAGCTCCCTGATGGAACAGGGATTCGGACCAGGAGGAAACACGTGGCCAAGGTCCGAGTCCATGAACTCGCCAAGAAGTACGCCGTCCCGTCGAAGGACGTCCTGTCGATGCTGAGCGAGCTCGGTGAGTTCGTGAAGGCACCCAGCTCAACCGTCGAACCACCCGTCGTGAAGCGGTTCGAGGACAAGTTCGGCGCCGACCTCTCCGCGCAGGCGGAGGAGAAGGCCGCCAAGAAGGCGGCCAAGAAGGCGCCTGCCAAGAAGGCTGCGGCTGCGCCCGCCGAGGCCGAGGCTGTCGCCGAGGCCCCCGCCGCGGAGCCGACGCCGGCACCTGCGGAGCCCGCAGCTGCCGAGGCGCCGTCCGAGCCCCTCTTCAAGCCCGGCCCCCGTCCCCGCAAGGTTGTCGAGGCCCCGCCGGAGCCGGACGACGAGACCGGTCAGCCGTCCGCCGAGCCGGAGTACGACGCCCCGGCCCAGCCCGCCGCCGAGCAGGACACCGACGGTGGCGAGGACGCCGCTGCGCCCGCCGCGAGCGCCGGTTCCGGCTTCAAGCCCGGGCCGCGCCCGGCCCGTCCCGGCGCACCGCGCCCGGGCAACAACCCGTTCTCCTCGACGCAGGGCATGGGCAGCCGGCCTGCGCCGACTCCCGGTGCTGCACCCGCCGCCGGCGCCGGTGGCACTGACCAGCGCCCGCCCCGTCCCCCTGCGGGCCGCGACGGAATGCCGCGTCCCAACCCGGCGATGATGCCCAAGTCCCCCGCCGCCTTCGGCAACGCTCCCGGCGGCCGTGGCGGTCCCGGTGGTCCCGGGGGCCGTGGTGGTCCCGGCGGTCCTGGTGGCCGTGGTGGTCCCGGCGGTGCCCCGGCTCGCGGTGGCGCTCCCTCTCGCGGCGGCTTCGGCGGCGGCGGAGGCGCACCCGGCATGGGTGGCCCCGGCGGTGCCCCCGGAGGACGACCCGGTGGTCCCGGACGAGGACGTCCCGGCCAGCGCGGCAGCACCCAGGGTGCCTTCGGGCGGCCCGGTGGTCCCTCTCGTCGTGGACGCAAGTCCAAGCGGGCACGTCGTCAAGAGTTCGAGCAGATGGAAGCGCCGACCATTGGCGGCATGCGCGTCCGCAAGGGCAACGGCGAGACCGTTCGCCTGGCGCGCGGCGCATCGCTGACGGACTTCGCCGAGAAGATCGGCGTCGACCCCGCCTCGCTGGTGCAGATGCTGTTCCACCTGGGCGAGATGGTCACCGCGACCGAGTCGGTCAACGACGCGACGCTCCAGCTGCTCGGTGAGGAGCTCAACTACACCGTCGAGGTCGTCTCGCCCGAGGACGAGGACCGCGAGCTGCTCGACTCCTTCGACCTGCAGTTCGGGTCCGACGAGGGTGACGAGGCGATGCTCGAGGCCCGTCCGCCGGTCGTGACCGTCATGGGTCACGTCGACCACGGTAAGACGAAGCTGCTCGACGCCCTGCGCACGGCCAACGTCGTCGACAAGGAAGCCGGTGGGATCACCCAGCACATCGGTGCCTACCAGGTGCACACCGAGGTCGACGGCACCGACCGTCGCATCACCCTGATCGACACCCCCGGTCACGAGGCGTTCACTGCCATGCGTGCCCGTGGTGCGCAGGCAACCGACATCGCGGTGCTCGTCGTGGCCGCCGATGACGGAGTGATGCCGCAGACGGTGGAGGCGCTCAACCACGCCAAGGCCGCCGAGGTCCCGATCGTGGTCGCGGTGAACAAGATCGACAAGCCCGACTCCGACCCGACCAAGGTCCGCGGCCAGCTCGCCGAGTACGGCGTGGTGCCCGAGGAGTACGGCGGCGACGTGATGTTCGTCGACGTCTCCGCGAAGTCCCAGCTGAACCTCGACAAGCTGCTCGAGGCGGTCGTGCTGACTGCGGACGCCTCGCTCGACCTGCGGGCCAACCCCGACCAGGACGCCCAGGGCCTCGTGATCGAGGCACACCTGGACCGTGGTCGCGGCCCCGTGGCGACGATCCTGGTCCAGCGCGGAACGCTCCGCGTCGGCGACTCGATCGTGGCGGGTCCGGCGTACGGCCGGGTGCGCGCCATGCTCGACGAGCACGGCGAGACCATCGAGCAGGCGGACCCCTCGCGGCCCGCGATGGTGCTCGGCCTCTCCGGTGTTCCCGGGGCGGGCCAGAACTTCATCGTGGTCGAGGACGACCGCATCGCGCGCCAGATCGCCGAACGGCGTGAGTCGCGTGAGCGTGCGGCCATGCAGGCCAAGCGTCGCGTGCGTCGCAGCCTGGAAGACTTCATGGCCTCCATGGAGAAGGGCGCGGTCCAGGACCTCAACCTGATCCTGAAGGGCGACGTCTCCGGTTCGGTCGAGGCCCTCGAGGACTCGCTGGCCAAGATCGACGTCGGCGAGGAAGTCTCGCTGCGCGTCATCGACCGTGGTGTCGGTGCGATCACCGAGACCAACGTCGACCTGGCGGCTGCCTCCGACGCGATCATCATCGGGTTCAACGTCCGCCCGCAGGGCAAGGCGACCGAGATGGCCGAGCGCGAGGGCGTGGAGATCCGCTACTACACGGTGATCTACCAGGCGATCGAGGAGATCGAGGCTGCGCTCAAGGGCATGCTCAAGCCGGAGTACGAGGAGCAGACCCTGGGTCAGGCGGAGATCCGCGCGATCTTCCGCAGCTCCAAGATCGGCAACATCGCCGGTTGCATGGTCACCAGCGGCCTGATCCGGCGCAACGCCAAGGTGCGCCTGATCCGCGACGGGGCGGTGGTGGCCGACAACCTCGACCTCTCCTCGCTCAAGCGCGAGAAGGACGACGCCTCCGAGGTCCGCGAGGGCTTCGAGTGCGGTCTGGTTCTGCGTGGCTTCAACGACATCAAGGAAGGCGATGTCGTGGAGGCGTTCGAGATGAAGGAGATTCCGCGGTCGTGATCTGAGGGCGGTGGTGGTTTCACTGGCCCAGTGAAACCACCGCTTCCCACGTGTTGCAACGGTGGGGAAGTGGAAGTTTCACGGGGTACCCAGTGAAACTGCCGGGAGGAGTAGCAATGAGCAACCCACGCGTCCGCAAGATCGCCGACCGGATCAAGGTGATCGTGGCAGAGATGCTCGAGCGCAGGGTCAAGGACCCGCGCCTGGGGTTCGTGACCGTCACCGACGTCCGGGTCTCCGGTGACACGCAGCAGGCCACCGTGTTCTACACCGTTCTCGGCGAGGACAAGGATCTCGACGGTACGGCGGTCGCACTCGCTTCCGCGCGAGGGCTGATCCGCTCCGAGGTCGGCAAGCAACTGGGCATGCGGCACGTCCCGACGATCGACTTCATCGCCGACGCGCTGCCCGAGAACGCCCGGCACATCGACGACCTGCTGGAGCGGGTGCGCGAGGCCGACGCCGCTGCCGCCCAGTCCGCCGCTGCCGGGGCGTACGCCGGTGAACCGGACCCGTACAAAAAACCACGGGACCAGGTCGACGACGAGCTCGACCTCGCAGAGGAGTGAGTATCGACCAGCCAGGACTCCAGCAACCCCGGGTCGACCCCGGGCAGCGAAGCGGTCTCGTCGTCGTCGACAAGCCGCCGGGACTGACCTCGCACGACGTCGTCGCCCAGGTCCGCCGTCTCGCCGGCACCCGGAAGGTGGGCCATGCCGGCACCCTGGACCCGATGGCGACCGGCGTTCTCGTCCTCGGCGTCAACCGGGCCACCCGACTCCTCGGGCATCTGCTCGTGACCGACAAGGTGTACGACGCCACCGTGCGGCTCGGGTCCTCCACCACGACCGACGACGCCCAGGGTGAGGTCGTGGCGACTGCCTCGACGGACGGGCTCACCGAGGAGGCCGTGCTCACCGCGCTGGGCGCCTTCGTGGGCACGATCGAACAGGTGCCCTCGACCGTCTCGGCGATCAAGGTCGGCGGCCGCCGTGCCCACGAGCTCGCTCGGGCCGGCGAGGACTTCCAGCTCGACTCCCGGTCGATCCGGGTCGACTCGATCGAGGTGCACGAGTTCCGCGAGGCGGAGGCCGGCATCGACGTGGACGTGTCCGTACGCTGCTCCAGCGGCACCTACATCCGCTCGATCGCACGAGACCTCGGCGAGCGGCTCCAGACGGGCGGACACCTGACTGCGCTGCGTCGTACGGCGGTCGGGCCGTTCGCCATCGACGGTGCGCGGACGCTCGAGCAGCTCTCGGAAGACCTCGCGCTGCTCCCGATGGAGGACGCGGTCAGGGCAGCCTTCCCGGCGTACGAGCTCGACGAGGCGCAGGCGGTCGACGTGAGCTTCGGCCGCAAGCTCTCGCTCGACCTGGGCCGCTCGGGCCCGGTCGCGATGTTCGACCCGGACGGCGACTTCCTGGCGCTCTACGAACGCGTGGAGGACCCTGACGGTGTCCTCGCGAGGGCGGTCGCGGTCTTCGTCTGATCCGCACGCCAGTAGTGTTCACGCCGTGCGAATCTGGCGTTCCATGGACGACGTACCGGCCGACCTCGGCCGGACCGTCCTGATCATCGGCAACTTCGACGGTGTCCACCTCGGCCACCGCCACGTCGTACGTCGCGCCCGCGAGATCGCCGACGCCGAGGGCCTGCCGGTCGTGGCGGTCACCTTCGACCCGCACCCGATCGCGGTGCTCCGCCCCGATCACGCGCCCCTGGCCCTGACCGACATGGACCGTCGGTGCCGGTTGCTCGCCGAGGCCGGGGTCGATGACGTGTTCGTGATCGCGTTCTCGCGCGAGATCGCCGCCTGGACCCCAGAAGAGTTCGTCGACCGGCTCATCGTCGACGGGCTGCAGGCAGCGTTCGTGGTCGTGGGGGCCAACTTCCGCTTCGGTGCGAAGGCGGCTGGCGACGTCGGGATGTTGACCGAGGCCGGCAAGGCGAAGGACTTCCGGGTCGACGGCATCGAGCTCGACGGTGGACCCCAGGTCTGGTCCTCGACGTACGTCCGCACCTGCCTGGGCGGTGGCGACGTCGAGGGCGCGGCCGAGGCGCTCGGGCGGCCGTTCTCGGTGATCGGCCGCGTGGTCCGCGGCGATGAACGCGGTCGGGAGCTCGGCTACCCGACGGCCAACGTGCCCGTGCAGGGGTTGGCGGTGCCCGCCGACGGTGTGTACGCCGGCTGGCTGACCGTGCTCGAGGAGTCGGCCGACCACGGCCACTCACCGGCAGGAGAGCGGTTGCCCGCAGCGATCAGCGTCGGCTCCAACCCGACCTTCGACGGAGAACGGGACCGCCGGGTGGAGGCGTACGTGCTCGACCGCACCGACCTCGCGCTCTACGACGAGCTCGTCGAGGTCTCCTTCGAGTCCCGGATCCGCGGGATGGTGAAGTTCGACGGAGTCGACCAGCTGGTCGAGACGATGGCCGACGACGTGTCCCGCACCCGCGAGCTCCTGGGGCTCCCGCGATGACCCGCAACACGCCAGACACCACGCCGATCGAGGCCACCGGGACGTGGTTCGTCCGCCACGGCCTGCCCTACTTCGTACCCGAGGAGCGCGCAGCGGCCCGCGATGCGCTGAAGCCGAGCCGAACCATCCCCATCGGCATCGCGGTCGGGATCGCTGCCGTTGGCGCAGCGGTCGCGCTGTCCTGGTTCGTCGGCGACCTCACCCTGGGCGCCGCCGGCCTGACGCTGCTCGGCACCGTGGCGGCTGCCTTCTACGGCGTCACGGCCCTGCGGGGTCGCCCGATCATCACCTGGGCTTTCCACCGCACGATGGGCAGCCTGCCGATGCTGCTGCCCATGGTGACGCGCGCGCTGCCACTGCTGCTGCTGTTCGTGACGTTCCTGTTCATCAACGCGGAGGTCTGGCACGTCGCCTCGAACCTCGACGGTGGCGTGCTGTGGCTGACCGTGCTGATGTTCGGCGCGATGGCGATGGTGTTCCTGCTCACCCGGCTGCCCGAGGAGCTCGACGAGACCGGGGACGAGGTCGATGCCAACAGCCTGCGCAGGGCCTGTCAGGGGACCCCGCTGGAGGACGAGGTCGAGTCGCTCATCCGCGACGGAGTGGTGGGAGACGCCGGCGTGCCGGGTGCTCGGGTACAGGGCTACGAACGCGCCAACCTGATCCTCGTCCTGGTCATCGTCCAGGCCGTGCAGGTGCTGGTGCTCGCCGTGGCGGTCTTCCTGTTCTTCGTGGTCTTCGGCGCCATCGTGATGAAGGACTCGGTGATGGAGGAATGGATCGGCGAGGGCACCCATCATCTCGCCCTGCTGCCCAACCTGTCGGTCGAGCTGGTGCAGGTCTCGATCTTCATCGCGGCGTTCTCCGGCCTCTACTTCACCGTGGTGGTGGTCACCGACGAGGCCTACCGCGACCAGTTCTTCACCGGGGTGAAGGCCGAGCTGGACCGGGCCGTCGGCGTACGTGCTGCCTACCTCGCCGCACGCAAACGCCGTGACGACGCCGATGCGACGCCGACTCTGCGGATCGAAGGACCGGGCCGCCCGACAGCTGGGCCTCGTCATCTCTAGTCGCCGAGCTCGCGCTTCATGACCTTGCCGGTGTCGTTGCGCGGAAGGTCGTCCAGCACCACGACCTTCCGCGGCACCTTGTAGCCGGCCAGGTGCTCCCTGACGTGCTCCTTGAGGGCGTCGGGAGTCGCGTCGGCACCGGGGCGGAGCACGACGTAGGCGTCCAGCCGCTGGCCGAACTTCTCGTCGTCGACGCCGATCACCGCGGCCTCGACGACCTCGTCGTGCTCGTTGAGGGTCTTCTCGACCTCGAGCGGATAGACGTTCTCGCCGCCGGAGACGATCATCTCGTCGTCGCGGCCGACGACGAAGAGCCGTCCGGCTTCGTCGATGCGGCCGAGGTCCCCGGAGACCATGAAGTTGTCGTGGAAGTCCTTGTTGTCGCCCGAGGTGTAGCCCTCGAACTGCGAGTCGCTGAGGACAGTGATCCGCCCGACCTCGCCGGCCGGGACCTCGTGACCCTCGTCGTCGACGATGCGGAGGTCCGTGCCCACGACCGGCCGGCCGGCAGTCTCGGGGGCCGCGCGGAGGTCGCCCGGCGTGGCAGTGCTGATCAGCCCGGCCTCGGTGGCGTTGTAGGAGTTGTGCACCACGTCGCCGAACCGGTCCATGAACTTGGTGACGGCGTCAGGGCGCATCCGCGAGCCGCTCGCGGTCACGAACCTCAGGGACTTCAGGCTGTGACGGTCGAGCTGCTCCGAGGGCAGGTCGATGATCCGCTCCAGCATCACCGGCACGACCGCGAGCCCGGTGGCCTCGTGGCGGTCGACCAGCTCGAGGATCGCCTCGGGGTCGAACTTGCGCCGCATCACCACGGTGCAGCCCATCGTCCCGGAGATCGCCAGCTGGCCGAAGCCCCAGGCGTGGAACATCGGGGCGGCGACCACGGTGGTCTCCCCGGCCCGCCACGGGATCCGCTCCAGCATCGCGGCGAGCGACGCGGGTCCTCCGCCCGAGCGGCGGGCACCCTTCGGCGTACCCGTGGTGCCGGAGGTCAGCAGCACCGTGCGCCCCGGCGCGGGGGCGCGTCCGGGCTTCTGGCCCAGGTGCTGGTCGATGAGTACGTCGAGCGAGTGGGTCGTCCCGGCGGACGCGTCCGGGTCGTCCTGCCAGGCCACGACCTCGACCAGGCCGTCCACCCGCGAGCGTGCCTCCTCCAGCAGCGGCGCGAACTCCTCGTCGTACACCACGAGGCTGGCGTTCTCCCGCTCCAGCACGTCGCCGAGCTGCGGTGCCGAGAACCCGGTGTTGAGGAGCAGGGCGTCGGCGCCGATCCGGGCAGCGGCCGCGAGGGCCTCCACGAGACCTCGGTGGTTGCGGCAGAGGATCCCGAGCGTTCCCGAGCGATCCCCGAGCAGCTCCTGCAGGGCTACGGCCGCTGCATCGCTGCGCTGGTCGAGCTCTCGCCACGTCAGGGAGCCACGTTCGTCCACGAGGGCGGTGGCCTTGGGGCTGCGCACGGCCGACAGGCTGATCCCGGTCATCGCGTTGGTGCCCTGCTGCCGGATGACGGCGGCCTGGCGAAGGTACTTGTCCGGCCGCATCGCCGCGATCATCCCGCTGGTGACGAGCACCCGCACCGTCCAGAGCAGTCGGGTGAGGGCGTGCAGCACGCCGCGAATGCGCCTCATCCCAGCACCGGGAAGCGCCGAGCTCGCTTCAGCTCGTTCAGCGCCGTCTGCATCCGCTCCCGCACGACCTCGTCCACCTCGTCTACGTCGGGGTCGGGACCGAACTCCTCGGCGATGTCGATCGGCTCGAGCACATGCGTGCGGATCTTCGTCGGGAGCGGCAGGTTCGGCGGGAAGGCCATCACGAACCCGAACGGGAAGCCAAAGGAGACGGGGAGGTACTTGGTGCGCACGAGCTTCTCCAGCCGCAGCATCCGAGCCAGCCACTCACCGCGCGACAGGTGGATCTGGTCCTCGTGGCCGCCGATGCTCACGGCGGGGACGATCGGAACCCCGGCACGCAGGGCGGTCCGGACGTAGCCCTTGCGACCGTCGAAGTCGATCTGGGTCGCCTGCGAGGAGGGCCGGAAGACGTCGTGGTCGCCACCGGGGAACACGATGGTCACCCCGCCCGAGCTCAGCACGGCGTCGGCGTTCTCCCGGGTCGCCGGAAGGAAGCCGGCCCGTCGCATCACCGGTCCGCTGGCGCCGAGGAACAACAGGTCGTGCGCCAGCACGTAGAGGGGACGCTCGGAGCCGAACTGGTCGAAGAACGCGACGGCCAGCACCGGCACGTCCATGGCGATGACCCCGCCGGAGTGGTTCGAGACCATCAGCGCGCCGCCGGTCGCGGGGACGTTCTCCATGCCGGTCACCTCGGACCGGAACCAGGTCCGGACCGCGAACCGCAGCAGAGGGATCAGGCCCGCGACGTAGCGTCCGTCGCGGTAGGCCAGCCGCTCCCGCGCCTCCTCGTCGAGGACGTTGTCCTGGTCCTGCATCGATTCTCCCGGCCGGTCTGCGGCGCACGTACGTCGCTCGTGTTGCGGTGGTCCAATCTAGAACGTGTTCTTGTTTTTGGGAAACCAGAACTAGAACAGATTCCAGTTTTCACTTGTGCGCCGATCACGAGGGCCCCACACTTCCCGGGTGGAACGCATGGAAGGCGTGGACGCCGGCTATCTCTACCTGGAGACGCCGACCATGCACATGCACACGCTCAAGATCGCGATCATCGAGCCGAGGGAGCAGCCCTTCGACCTCGAGCACATGACCGCCGAGATCCTGGCCCGGCTCGAGCAGCTGCTGCCCTTTCGCCGCCGGGTCCTGCCACCGCCGTTCCGGCTGAATCATCCGCTGTGGCTCACCGACCGCCGCGTCGAGCTCGCGGATCACGTGTTCCACCACGAGGTGCCCGCGCCCGGCGGGATGAAGGGTCTCGAGGAGCTCATCGGGCGCGTCTCCGCGACCCCGCTGAACCGCTCGCGGCCGCTGTGGGAGATGCACGTGTGCCAGCCCTTCGACGACGGCCGAGTGGCTGTGGTCACGAAGATGCACCACGCGCTGGCGGACGGGGTCGCGGCCAACGCTCTCCTCGGCAACCTCGTCGACGCGCCCGGGGGCGACGTACGTCCTGCGCGGGAGCGGCCACTGGTCGATCTCGAGCTCGAGCCCACGCCGAGCCGGCTCACCCAGGCGAGGATGGCCCTGGTCGACGCGACCAGGCAGATCGGGACCCTGCCGGGTCTCCTGGTCCGCACGGTGCGGGCCATCAGGGCGTTGGTCGCCCGCAAGCGTGTCTCTGACGTGGAGGTTCCGCGACCCGTGCTCGACGTGCCCCGGGTGGTGTTCAACGACGCGCTCACCGCACGCCGCAACTTCGCGACCTGCACCCTGAGCGTGGCGGAGATCAAGGAGGCCCAGCGGGAGCACGGCGTCACCCTGAACGACGTCGTGCTCGCGGTCGTCAGCGGTGCCCTGCGGCGCTGGCTGCTGGACCGGGGGGAGCTGCCCGAGAGGCCCCTGGTGGCCGGCGTACCCGTCGCCACGGACCAGCCCGGGGCGCCTCCTCGGCTCGGTGGCAACCGGGTCTCGAACCTGTTCACCTCCCTGGCCACCGACATCGAGGACCCGCGGGAGCGGCTGCTCAGCATCTCCCGGACGACGGGGGAGTCGAAGATCGTCCAGCGCACGCTGGGGCCGGACATGCTCGTCGACTGGGTCCAGTTCGCGCCGCCGGCTCCGCTCAGTGCCGCGATGCGGCTCTACTCCCGCTCGCAGGCCGCGTCGAAGCACCCGCCGCCGTTCAACCTGGTGGTCTCCAACGTGCGCGGGCCCGGTGAGCAGATCGAGATCTCCGGCGCGGCGCTGCGCGACCTGTTCAGCGTCGGGCCGATCCTTGAGGGGATCGGGATGAACGTGACGGCTTGGTCCTACTGCGGCCGGATGAACTTCTCGTTCCTGAGCTGCCCGGACCTGGTGCCCGATCTCGCTCCGCTGGTGGCGGAGCTTCCGCGGGCACTCGAGGAGCTGCGTACGACGAAAGGGGCAACAGCATGAAGCGACCCAGCATTCGGCCACCCAGCGCGAGGACCGCGGTCCGGGCAGCAATCACCCCCGCGGCGTGGGCGCTGAAGACCACCGCGAGCGCGGGCGCGAGGCGGGTGCTCCCGCAGCCGACACCGGGTCGCACCCCCGTGGGTCGGCTGCTCGACCTGCCCGGACGTGGGCGCACCTACGTCATCGACGTACCCGGCCCAAACCCCACCGCACCCACGATCGTCCTGCTGCACGCGCTCGGCTGTACGGCGTACCTCAGCTGGGCGCTGGCCCTCGGCGAGCTCTCGCAGCGCTACCGGGTGATCACCCTCGACCAGCGCTGGCACGGACGAGGCATCCGGTCCCCGCGGTTCCGCTTCAGCGACTGCGCCGACGATGTCGCCGCTGTGCTGGACGAGCTCGGTGTCGAACGCGCGGTCATCGCGGGCTACTCGATGGGTGGCGCCATCGCCCAGCTGGTGTGGCGCCGACACCCGGAGCGCGTGGCCGGGCTGGTGCTGTGCTCCACGGCGCGCAACTATCGCGGCGCGACGCGCGAGCGGTTCTTCTTCCCGGTGCTCACCGCCGCAATGCACCCGCTGTCCAGGGTGGCCCTCACTCGGGTCGAGCGGATGGCCGCGACGCTGCCGGAGCTCCCGTCCCTCGACATCGCCGACCCGGCCGCGTGGGGGAAGGCGGAGTTCCGCAGCACGAGTGCCTGGTCCATGCCGGAGGTGCTCGGCGAGCTGGGCCGGTTCAACTCTGCCCCCTGGATCGCGGCGGTCGACGTGCCCACAGCGGTCGTGGTGACCGCCTCCGACCACACGATTCCCGAGCGTCGGCAGCGTCGGCTCGCGGCGTGCATCAAGGGCGCCACGGTGCACGAGGCACCCGGGGGGCATGCCTCGATCGTGCTCGGCGCGACGACCTGGCTGCCGGTGTTCCTGGAGGCGGTCGCCGACGTGGTCGGCCGCTCGGACAACCAGCCCGGCCTCGCGGTCTAGGGCCAGGAGTTCCGAGACAACGCCACACCTGGAGCGAGGTCAGGCCGGGGTGACCGTCACCGGTACGCCGTTGAGCGCGGCGTTGCCGGACACGTCGAGGCGCTCGGGGTCGGTGAGCTCGTTGACAGAGACGCCGACGACCTGGGTCGCGTTGGTGAGGCGTACGCCGTCGAGCTGGTGACCGTAGCCGTGGGGCAGCGACACCACCCCGCGCATCATGTCGTCGGTCGCCCGGACCTCGGTGGTCACCTTGCCGACCCGGGAGGCGACCTGGACGTTCGCCCCGTCGGTGAGGCCGTGTGACTCCAGGTCCTCGGGATTCATCAGCAGCTGGTGGCGCGGCTTGCCTCTCGTCAGTCGCTCGCTGTTGTGCATCCAGGAGTTGTTGTCGCGCTGGTGCCGCCGGCCGATCAGGACGAGATCGCCGTTGGAGGCGCCGTCGGGGGAGTGCTGCTCGCGCATCTCGGCGATGGTGCTCCGCAACCTGGCCAGGTCGGCGACCACCAGGTCGGGGGCGAGGTGGATCAGCTTGTCCCTGGTCTGCAGCCGCTCCGGCATCGTCGGCTTGAGCGGGCCGAGGTCGACCCCCGCGGGGTTGGCCTTCAGCGCTCGCATCGTCGTACGGCGCCCGGTCAGCAGCAGCGTCGAGACAATGGCGGTCGGGCTGAGGTTCAGCGCCACCCGCTCGGTGAGCGCCTTGGCCATCGTCTTCTTCTTCGTCAGCCGGGAGGCGGTGCGCAGGGCGATCTCGCGGAAGATCTCCCAGTCGTGCATCGCACCTTCGGGCTTCTCGAAGACCGGCGGGGTGAACCGCGCGGTGTTCCGCACGGCCAGCGTGTGGAAGACCAGGTCGTACTGCTCCCGCTCCAGCGCCGTGGTCGGGGGGAGCACGACATCGGCGTGCCGGGTCGTCTCGTTGAGGTAGATGTCGACGGCCGCCATGAAGTCCAGGCCATCGAGCGCACCAGCCAGACGCGGGCCGTCCGGTGTCGACAGCACCGGGTTGCCGGCCACGATGAGCGCGGCGCGGACCTGCCCCTCGCCGGGGGTCTCGATCTCCTCGCGCAGGGTGCTGACCGGGATCTCGCCACCGAACTCCGGCAGGCCGCGCACCCGGCTGCGCCAGACGTCGTAATGCCCGCGTCCCACGATGGCCTTCCCGACGATGTCGACGGCCGGCTCGGGGAACAGCATCCCGCCCTCCCGGTCGAAGTTGCCGGAGAGGATGTTCAGCAGGTTCAGCGCCCACTGGCACAGGGACCCGAACCCCTGGGTGGACAACCCGATGCGTCCGTACGCCGCCGCCCCGTCCGCGGCCGCGAACTCACGGGTGATCCGCCGGATCTCCTCGGCCGGCACGCCGGACGCCTCCGCGGCGTACTCCGGGGTGATGTCCGCGACGGCGAGCCGCACCGACTCGATCCCACGCACGTACGCCGGTGGGTCGGCCAGCCCTTCCCCGAGGAGCACGTGGACCATCGCGAGGAGTACGACGGCGTCGGTGGCCGGCCGTACAAAGTGGTGCTCGTCGGCGACCTTCGCCGTCTCCGTGCGCCGCGGGTCGAAGACCACCATCCTTCCGCCGCGCTTCTTCAGCTCGCGCAGCCGGTTGGGGAAGTCCGGCACGGTCATCAGCGAGCCGTTGGAGGCCATCGGGTTGGCGCCGAAGACGAGGAAGTAGGACGTGCGGTCGATGTCGGCGATGGGAATCAGCAGCTGGTGGCCGTAGAGCTGCCACGCGACGAACTGGTGGGGGAGCTGGTCGACGGAGGTCGCGCTGAACTTGTTGCGGGTCTTGAACGACTTGATCATCTGCACGCCGTGGGTCTGCGCGCCCAGGGAGTGCACGTTCGGGTTGCCGAGGTAGACGGCCAGGGCGTTGCGACCGTGCTCGTTGATCGTCCTCGCGATGCCCTCCGCGGTGAGGTCGAGCGCCTCGTCCCAGGAGATCTCCTCCCACCGCGCCTCGGGGCCGTCGCCGACGCGCTTGACCGGGCGCCGCAACCGGTCGGGGTCCTCGTGGATGTCTGCGAGCGCGACGCCCTTGGGGCAGATGTGCCCGCGCGAGAGCGGATCGTCCGGGTTGCCCCGGACCGACGTCACCTTCGGGCCCTCCGGGCGGTCCTCGATGGTCAGCTCGAGGCCGCAGATGGCCTCGCAAAGGTTGCAGGCCGCCAGGACCTGCCGCTGGGGGTGGCTACCATCTGGATGAGCCGGCTGTTCGAGCGTCTCCATCCCGCGATCTTGCCACGGAGATCGGCGGAGCGACTCGCCGATTCGTCGCCCACGGAGAACCGCTGATAGCCTTTAACGGTTGTCCTCAGGGACGACTTCCGCCGTGCAACGGCCGCGGACTCCAGAGTGCCCGGGTGAACAGGCCCCGGCGCGCCGCGCAAACTAGACGAAAGATGGGTAGCTCAACGTGTCGATTGGTACTGACGCAGATACCAAGAAGAAGATCATTGCCGAGTACGCCACCGTCGAGGGCGACACCGGTTCCCCCGAGGTGCAGGTCGCGCTCCTGAGCCACCGCATCTCGCACCTCACCGAACACCTCAAGACCCACAAGCACGACCACCACAGCCGTCGTGGTCTGCTGCTTCTCGTGGGCCAGCGTCGTCGTCTCCTGAACTACCTGGAGAAGACGGACATCGAGCGCTACCGCTCGATCGTCTCGCGCCTCGGCCTGCGTCGCTGAACCACTGAATCGGCTCACCCTTCCGGGTGGGCCGAATCTGTTCCTAGCTGTACAACTGAAGACACACCACTAATAACCAGGAGCGGCCCGCGAACGCCGGCCCTCGGTAGTGGCTCCCTGTGTGCTCGTTCGAGCACCACCGGAAGACTCCGGCACAGCACAGTGGGCTTCGATCGATGACCGGCAGTTGCCGAGGCGCAAGAGCTCGCGGCTCGCTCCGCGAAGAGAAAGGGAAACCCTTGACTGAGGGACCCGAGATCACAGTCGTGGAGACAATCCTCGACAACGGAAAGTTCGGCAAGCGCAAGGTCACCTTCGAGACCGGCCTGTTGGCCCGTCAGGCAGCCGGTTCCGTGACTGCCTACCTCGACGACGAGACCATGCTCCTGTCGGCGACGACCGCGGGCAAGAAGCCCAAGGACCAGTTCGACTTCTTCCCGCTCACCATCGACGTCGAGGAGCGGATGTACGCCGCGGGCCAGATCCCCGGCTCGTTCTTCCGCAGCGAGGGTCGCCCCGGCGAGGACGCGATCCTCACCTGCCGGTTGATCGACCGTCCGCTGCGCCCGACCTTCAAGAAGGGTCTGCGCAACGAGGTCCAGGTCGTCATCACGGTGATGGCGCTCGACCCTGACCACCCCTACGACGTACTCGCGATCAACGCCGCGTCGTTGTCCACCCAGCTCTCCGGCCTGCCGTTCTCCGGCCCGGTCGGTGGCACCCGGGTGGCGCTCATCGAGGGCCAGTGGGTTGCGTTCCCGACCCACAGCCAGCTCGAGAACGCCGTGTTCGACATGGTCGTTGCCGGTCGTGTGACCGACACCGGCGACGTCGCGATCATGATGGTCGAGGCCGAGGCCACCGAGTCCACCTGGGACCTCGTGCAGTCCGGCACCCAGGCCCCGACCGAAGAGGTCGTCGCCCAGGGCCTCGACGCGGCCAAGCCGTTCATCAAGCAGCTCTGCGAGGCACAGGCCGAGCTCGCCAAGCAGGCCGCCAAGCCGGTCCAGGAGTTCCCGGTCTTCCTCGACTACGAGGACGACGTCTACGCAGCGGTCGAGAAGGCCGTGGCGGACGAGACCTCGAAGGCGCTGACCATCTCCGGCAAGCAGGAGCGCGAGGAGAAGCTCGACGACATCAAGGCGAGCCTCCTCGAGCGCGTCGCCGGTGACTTCGAGGGTCGCGAGAAGGAAATCGGCGCGGCCTTCCGCGCCCTGAACAAGCAGCTCGTGCGCGAGCGCGTGCTGCGCGACAAGGTCCGGATGGACGGCCGCGGGCTGAGCGACATCCGTACCCTGTCCGCCGAGGTCGGCGTGATCCCGCGCGTCCACGGCTCGGCGCTGTTCGAGCGTGGCGAGACCCAGATCCTGGGTGTCAGCACGCTGAACATGCTGACCCTGGAGCAGAAGCTGGACACGCTCTCCCCGGAGAAGTCGCGCCGCTACATGCACAAGTACGTCTTCCCGCCGTTCTCCACCGGTGAGACCGGACGCGTGGGCTCGCCCAAGCGTCGCGAGGTCGGCCACGGTGCGCTCGCGCGTCGTGCGCTGCTTCCGGTGCTGCCGACGCGTGAGGAGTTCCCCTACGCGATCCGTCAGCTCTCCGAGGCGATGGGGTCCAACGGCTCCACCTCGATGGGCTCGGTCTGTGCCTCGACGCTGTCGCTGCTGCAGGCCGGCGTACCCCTGCGGGCCTCCGTGGCCGGCATCGCCATGGGCCTGATCACCGGTGAGGTCGACGGCAAGACGGAGTACGTCGCGCTGACCGACATCCTCGGCGCCGAGGACGCGTTCGGCGACATGGACTTCAAGGTCGCCGGCACTCGGGAGTTCGTCACCGCGCTCCAGCTCGACACCAAGCTCGACGGCATCCCCGCCGAGGTGCTCGGCGGCGCGCTGACCCAGGCCCGCGACGCGCGTCTGGCCATCCTCGACGTGATGGCCGAGGCGATCAGCGAGCCCGAGGAGATGTCGGTGCACGCACCGCGCATCATCAGCGTGCGCGTGCCCGTCGACAAGATCGGCGAGGTGATCGGGCCCAAGGGCAAGGTCATCAACCAGATCCAGGACGACACCGGCGCGACCCTCTCGATCGAGGACGACGGCACGGTCTACATCGGTGCGACCAACGGCGAGGCGGCCGAGGCCGCACGCGCCGCGGTCAACGCGATCGCCAACCCGACGATGCCCGAGGTCGGCGAGCGCTACCTCGGCACCGTCGTGAAGACGACCAACTTCGGCGCCTTCGTGTCGCTGCTGCCCGGCAAGGACGGCCTGCTGCACATCAGCAAGCTGCGTGCGCTGGCCGGCGGCAAGCGGGTGGACAACGTCGAGGACGTCGTCTCCGTGGGCCAGAAGATCCAGGTCCAGATCGGTGAGATCGACGACCGCGGCAAGCTCTCGCTCGTGCCGGTCGTGGACGAGGACTCCAACGAGTCGTCGTCCGAGTCCGAGCCGGTCGCTGCTGAGTCTGCAGACGGCTGAGTGACCCGAGCTTGAGGGGTCTCCCTGACGGCGTACGCCGGACCGTCCTGAAGGGCGGTCTGCGCGTCGTCACCGAGCACATGCCCGGCGTGCGCTCGGCGTCCGTCGGGGTGTTCGTGCAGGTGGGATCCAGGGATGAGGCGCCCCAGCTCAACGGGGCGTCGCACTTCCTGGAACACCTCCTGTTCAAGGGCACCCCGACCCGCTCGGCGATGGACATCTCCGCGGCCTTCGACGAGGTCGGCGGAGAGTTCAACGCGTTCACCGCCCGCGAGTACACCTGCTACCACGCACGCGTCCTCGACGAGGACCTGCCGATGGCGCTCGACGTACTCGGCGACATGGTCACCTCCTCCCTGCTCACCTCCGAGGACCTGGAGGCGGAGCGCGAGGTCATCCTCGACGAGATCGCCATGCACGACGACGATCCCGACGACGTGGTGCACAACCTGTTTGCCGCGACGGCCTGGGCCGGCACTCCGCTGTCCAGGCCGATCGCCGGCACGGCCGAGTCGATCAAGGCGCTCAGCCGCGACCAGGTCAAGGGCTACTACCAGCGGCGCTACAGGCCCGAGGTGATGGTGGTCGCCATTGCCGGGAACGTCGACCACGACGACGCCGTACGACGAGTCAGGCGCGCCTTCAACCGCAACGAATTCCTCGCCGGCGGCGGCCGTCCGGCCGAACCTCGGCTCGCGGCGCGTCCACGACCGTTACGCACCGGCGAGGCGTCCGCATCGCGTCCCTTCGAGCAGGTCAACGTCGTCCTCGGGATGCAGGGGATGACCCGCTCCGACCCCCGTCGCTACGTGCTCAACATCCTCCAGTCCGCCCTCGGCGGCGGGCCCAGCTCACGGCTGTTCCAGGAGGTCCGTGAGCGTCGTGGGCTCGCCTACTCCGTCTACTCCTTCGGCCTCGGCTACTCCGACGCCGGCATGGTCGGTGTCGCTGCAGGCTCACTGCCCAGCAAGGCAACTGAGCTGCTGCGCGTCGTACGCGAGGAGCTCGCGCGGGTAGCCGAGTCAGGCCTCACCGAGGAGGAGGTCGACCGCGGCAGGGGACAGGCGCGCGGCGGCATCGTGCTCAGCCTGGAGGACAGCGGCTCGAGAATGACCCGCCTCGGCGAGGCCGAGCTCTTCCAGCGGCGTCTGCGATCGGTCGACGAGGTGCTCGACAAGCTCGAGTCGGTCACCCAGGAAGACGTGCACAAGCTGGCCCGCGAGCTCTACACCCGCCCCCAGACGCTGGCCCAGGTGGGCCCCGCCCGGTAGGGCCCCGGCACAGGTGGTGCAGGGCCGTCACCACAGGTGGTCGAGCAGCGAGCGAAGCGAGTGGTCAGACGAGACCAATCGCCGGCCGCCGGGAGCCGACCGCAGCCACTGGTGCGTGGTTTCGAGACGCTCGCTCCGCTCGCTCCTCAACCACCGGGTGCGTACGGCGCGTAACCACAGCTGGTCGAGCAGTGAGCGAAGCGAGCGATCAGACGAGACCAAAGACCGTGCGCCGGAAAGCCAACCTGGACCCTGAGCGGTGTTGAAGAAAAGTCGAGATTTCCCTTCCACAGCAGGGAAATTCGGCCAGTTTCTGTCAGTGCTCGATGCTTGAATTCACTCATGACAGCAACCACCAGCACCGACCGCGGGGAGCTCGACTCCGCGCGTGACGTGTTGGTGTTCGCGCGGGAAAGCCAAGCCGCAGCCAACCGGGCACAGGCCGAGCTGATGGCCGCGGCGGTCACTTGGGCGGAGCAACACCCACCCGAGTCGATCGACGAGGCAGCCACCTGGATCACTCCCGGCGGCGACACCGGCCTGATGTTGGCAGGCGAAGGCGCACCGCTGGTGGCGGAGTTCTGCATCGCCGAGTTCGCCCTCGCCATCGGCCGCTCCACTGACGGAGGCCGGGCACTGGTCGCGGCGGCAGTCGAGCTGAAGTACCGCCTGCCCCGCTGCTGGGGCCACGTGCAGTCCGGTGACCTCGACGCGTGGCGGGCCCGCCGGATCGCGGAGGAGACGTTCTCGTTGTCCCAGGAGGCAGCGACGTTCGTCGATGCACAGGTGGCGCCCTTCGCCCACCGCATCGGCATCGCGGCGTTGGAGCGGCTGATCGCCGAGGCGATCGCCCGGTTCATGCCCGACCGAGCTGCGGAAGACGCAGTAAAGGCTGCCGACGGGCGGCACTTCACCATCGACCACCAGCAGGTCTCTTTCGGCGGCACCAGCCAAGTCACCGGCGAGCTCGACCTCGCCGATGCCCTTGACCTCGACGCTGCCGTCGCGAAGGGCGCGCAGGAGTTGCTGGCGCTGGGGTCGAGCGACTCCCTCGACGTACGCCGCTCGATCGCCGCCGGTCAGATCGCCCGCAACCAGCTCGCCCTCGACCTCGCAGAAGTAGCGGACGAGGCAACCGCCACCACTGGGTGGTCGAGCAGCGACTTGGGTCGAGCAGCGAGCGACAGCGAGCGGACAGATGAGACCCGAAGCGACCGGACAGACGAGACCACGCCGACGAGCAGCCCACGGCGACCCAAGCCGCGTCAGGTGGTGCTGCATGTGCACCTCACCGAGGCCGCGATCACCGGGACAAGCGGCGGTCTCGAGATTGCGCGGGTCGAGAACCACCACCGAATCCTCACCGCCGACCAGATCCGCACCTGGTGCGCCAACCCCGACGCTCAGGTCATCGTGAAGCCGGTGATCGACCTCAACGAACACCTCCACGTTGAGGGCTACGAAGTCCCGGACCGCTTACGGGAGCAGACCACCCTGCGCGACCACACCTGCGTGTTTCCGTGGTGCAGCCGATCGGCCCGGAAGATGGATGCCGACCATGTGATCCCGTATGCCGAAGGCGGCACGACAAGCAGCGACAACATCGCGCCCCTGTGCCGACGGCACCATCGACTGAAAACCCACTCCGCCTGGACCTACACGATGCTGGAGCTCGGGTCGTTCCTGTGGTCGAGCCCGCACGGCTACCAGTTCCTGCGCGATCATCACGGCACACTCGATGTCAGCCGCGAACCGCCTCGGCTCTGAGAGGCACCTCACCGCGCTTGGTCTCGTCTGATCGCTCGCTGCGCTCGCTGCTCGACCACCTGTGGTTGCGGCCGACCCGGCGTACGGGTGTGGTTTCGAGACGCTCGCTTCGCTCGCTCCTCAACCACCTGCGGTTGCGACGGCCCTGACGGCCTACGGGTCTAACGCGCCCGGGTCGGTGGGGACGTCTACTGCGTGCTGGCGAAGGGCCGACAAGGGGACTACCTCGAGCACGGCCTCATTTGTTGAGGCGAGTACGACGGGGGCGGCTGCGCCCGCTTGATGCGCGCGCGCCCAGTTGGTTGCGGTGACGCACCAGCGGTCGCCGGGGACCAGGCCGGGGAAACTGAACTGGGGCATCGGGGTGGCGAGGTCGTTGCCGATGCTGCGCTGGTGCTCGAGGAACTCGGCCGTGACCACTGCGCAGATGGTGTGACTCCCTAGATCCTCGGGGCCGGTGTTGCAGCAGCCGTCGCGGTAGAACCCCGTCATCGGGTCAGTCCCGCAGGGTTGCAGCTCCTCGCCCAGCACGTTGCGTTCCGTCACCGTCCCAGCATCGCGCACCCGCACACTCCAAGGCACTGGGGGCACTCTCGGGTGGCCCCTCGCTAACCTGACCCCGTGACTCTCAAGGTGGGCGTGCTGGGCGCGCAGGGCAAGGTCGGCCGCGAGGTGTGTGCCGCCGTCGAGGAGGCAGCGCAGAGCGAGGGCGACCTCGAGCTCGTCGCCCGGATCGACGTCGACGACGACATCCAGACGCTCGTGGACCAGGGCGTGCAGGCGGTCGTCGACTTCACCCACCCCGACGTGGTGATGGACAACCTGGAGTTCTGCATCTCCCACGGCATCCACGCCGTGGTGGGCACCACCGGGTTCGACGCCAACCGCCTCGAGACGCTTCGCGGCTGGTTGGCGGACAGCGACGGGAAGGCCGGCGTCCTGATCGCCCCCAACTTCTCCGTCGGCGCCGTGCTGATGATGCGTTTCGCTGCCGAGGCAGCCCGGTTCTACGAGTCGGTCGAGGTCGTCGAGCTGCACCACCCCGACAAGGCGGACGCGCCCTCCGGCACCTCACGTCGTACGGCGGAGCTGATCGCCGCGGCCCGCAAGGAAGCCGGACTCGGTCCGATCCCGGATGCCACCTCGAGCGGCCTCGACGGTGCACGTGGGGCAGACGTCGACGGCATCCGGGTGCACGGCCTCCGCATCCGCGGCCTGGTCGCGCACCAGGAGGTGATCCTCGGCGGCATCGGGGAGACCCTGACCATCCGGCACGACTCGCTCGACCGGATCTCGTTCACCCCGGGTGTCCTGCTCGCACTGCGCCAGATCGGCGAGCACCCCGGCCTGACCGTGGGCCTCGAGGAGTTCCTCGACCTGTGACGCGAACGCGGCCGTGTCCCCGGTCGTGACCTCGGTCGTGACCTCGGTCGTGACCGCCCGCGATCGTTTCGCGCGTTCATGCAGCGTTTCAGCTTTGTGCAACGCAACTTCGTGAAGGTGCCAAGCACCTCTGGCGGGGGCAGGCTTGTTGGTGACGGCGAATCCAGCCCCCCGATCGCCAGTCCTCCACAAACTCGAAGGACCTAGATGCGCAAGCTCGTGACCCTTGTCAGTGCGGCGGTGGTGGCCGTCTCGACCGGCGCGACCGCGGGACTGCCCCAGGCCATCGCCGCCGACTCCTCCAGTCGCGCGGACAAGGCAATCGCCGCAGCGAAGTCGCACGACGCGGCCACGCAGTTCGGCGCCGGGCAGGAGTTCAAGGTGGTCAGCACCGTCGTGGACAAGGACGGGACGACGCACGCGCGCCTGAACCGCACCTACCGCGGCCTGGAGGTCGTCGGGGGCGACCTCGTCGTGCACCAGACCGAGGCCGGCACCTGGAAGGGCAGCAGCCTCACCCTCAACAAGGACCTCACCCTGGGCGTGACCCCAGCGGTCACACGCGCCGCGGCCGGGACCAAGGGAACCTCCGCCAGGGCCACGAAGGGCATCAACAACGTCAAGCTCGACGGCGCCGCCCTCGTGGTGGACGCCACCGGGACCAGCCCCCGGCTCGCCTGGCGCGTGCTCAGCGGAGGAGTGCAGCAGGACGGCACCCCCAGCCGCCTGGCCACCTTCGTAGACGCGAAGACCGGTTCGGTCATCCGCACCGAGCAGCAGATCGTCAACGTCGACGGCTCCGGCCAGTCGCTGTACGGCGGCACGGTCTCGCTGCAGCTGACCCAGTCCGGGTCGACGTACCAGCTCAAGGACCCGACTCGCGGCGGCACCTACACCACCGACCTGAAGAACGCCCAGGACTCCTACATGTGCCAGGTCGCCGGCTGGGGCTGCAAGACCGGCACCTTGTTCACCAGCTCGGACACGTCGTTCGGCAACGGCAGCACGAGCAGCCGTGAGTCGGCGGCGGTCGACGCGCAGTACGGCACGAACGTCACCTGGGACTACTTCAAGGGCGTGCACGGACGCAATGGCATCTTCGGCAACGGAGCCGGCTCCTACAACCGGGTGCACTACGGCAAGAACTACGCCAACGCCTTCTGGGACGGCACCAAGATGACGTACGGCGACGGCGACGGCGTCAACTTCGGGCCGCTGACCTCGCTCGACGTGGCCGGGCACGAGATGAGCCACGGTGTCACCGAGAACACTGCCGGCCTGACCTACGCCGGTGAGTCCGGTGGACTCAACGAGGCAACCTCGGACATCTTCGGCACGACGGTGGAGTTCTACTCGGGCAACGCCAACGACCCGGGCGACTACCTGGTCGGCGAGGAGTTCGACCTCAAGCAGCACCGCGGCTTCCGTCGGATGGACAACCCGTCCTCGGACGGCGCCTCACTGAACTGCTGGTCCTCGACAGCCGGCAGCAAGGACGTGCACTACTCCTCCGGCATCGGGAACCACTTCTTCTACCTGCTCTCGGAGGGCTCCGGCTCCAAGACCATCGGTGGGGTCGCACACAGCTCCTCGACCTGCAACGGGTCGACGGTCTCCGGCATCGGCCGGGACGTCGCCGCCAAGATCTGGTATCGGGCGCTGACGGTCTACATGACCTCCAGCACCAACTACAAGGGCGCTCGTACCGCCACGCTGAACGCCGCCAGGGACCTCTATGGCGCGAGCAGCACGCAATACAACACGGTCGCCGCAGCATGGAGCGCGGTCGCCGTGTCCTGACACATTCCTCCCCCAGGGAAGTGTCAGGAGTCCCAAGGACGAGGAGCCCGTGCTGGGCACACGGGCTCCTCGTCCGCCCCTCCCAGTCGACTCGTCCGGAGCCCATCTCGGGTGCTCCGGACGGGTCGACGGGCAATTTCAGGGTCTGCTTCAGAGCAGAGTCAGAGCCGCAGCAGCGCCGCGGTGAGGGCAGCGACAAAGACCACCACGATGAACGGCGCACGCAGCAGCAGCGCGACGACCGCAGCCGCCAGGCCCGCCAGCCGGGCGTCGATGCTGAGCTCCGGGCCGTCGGGTCCGGGTGAGACGAGGACCTGCACGGCCACCAGCGCCGCCAGCAGTACGACGGGCAACAGGTCGGCCGTTCGTCGCAGCACCGGGTTGGCCAGCCACGACTCCGGGACCGACATCCCGGCCAGCTTGAGCAGGTAGCAGCCGACCGCGCACCCCAGGACCGCGACCCAGATCACGACTCCACCACGGGCTGGTCGTCGCGAGCCATCAACGCCATCCCGACCGCCACGACGGAGGCGGCGAGCACAGGGACACCGCTGGGCGTGAACGGCACGACGCAGAGAGCCACCGCAGCTCCGAGCACCGCGGCCACCCGGTTGCGGGTGCCGTCGAGCCGAGGCCAGAGCAGGGCCAGGAACGCGCCGCCCACGGCCGCGTCGAGTCCATACGTGCGCGGGTCACCGAGGGAGTCGCCGGCCAGCGCGCCGGCGAGGGTGGCGAGGTTCCACAGCACGAAGATCGAGATCCCGGTCGACAGGAAGCCGACCCGCGCGTGCTCGCGAGTTGTGCGGGTGACGCTCATCGCCGTGCTCTCGTCGATGAGCAGGTGCGCGGCAGCGCCCCGTCGCCAGCCGCGCCACCCCAGCATGGGGGCGACCTTGAGGCCGTAGAGGCTGTTGCGGGTGCCGAGCAGCAGCCCGGAGACAGCCGCCAGTGCCGGGGCACCGCCGGCGCCGATCACCCCGACCAGGGCGAACTGGGAGGCCCCGGTGAACACGAGCAGGGAGAGTGCGCAGGACTGCCACACGTCCAGCCCGGCAGCCACCGAGATCGCCCCGAAGGAGAGTCCGTAGGCCCCGGTCGCGATGCCGACGGCGATGCCGTCGCGCACGATTGCGCGGCTCGTCGCATCGAGCGCCATCAGCCGGTCCCGACCGGTGTCAGGGCTGGTCGACCAGAGCCGTGTGCAGGCGGACCTGCTTGACCGTGGTGTCGCCGTCGCCGGTCAGGTCCAGGGTGCGGTGCGCCCCGTCAGGGCCCCAACCCGCGCTGGTCAGGAAGGCGCGCAGCGGGTCGTCGGCCGCGGGCAGCCACATGACGGCGTGCGTGAACCGGTCGGCGACCAGGGTGTCCACCCCGGCCTGAAGCAGCCGGGAGCCGTGGCCGGCCCCTCGTTTGTGCGGGTCCACGGTCAGGTCGGTGAGCTCGCCGGTCGCGACCCGGTCGCAGTCGGGGTCGGTGGCCGGCCCCGTGATCAGGAACCCGGTGACCGTGTTGCGCTCGAGCGAGACGAGGACCCGGTTGCGGGCGTCCTCGGGGCGGCCCAGTGCCACCCGCCATCCCTCGGCGATCTGGTCGGGCTCCAGGGCGGCGAGGACATCGGCGGGCAGCAGCTCGGCGTACGACTTCCGCCAGGCGCGGACCTGCACGGCGGCGATCGCGGCGGCGTCGTCGGCCCAGGCGACCCGGGCGGAGACGTCGGCACTGGTCATGGGGGCCATCCAACCACCGGCGCTCAGTGGGCCTGGTGGTCGGCCAGCGGTTCCATGTGGTCCAGCTCGATGGGCTCGATCCAGGCCGCCGCGTCGTGAAGGGCGAGCGCCGCGCCCGTGCTCACGAGGAAGCCGAGCAGGGCCACCGGCCACCACCCCGGGCGGAAGCTGTCCCCGAGGGCCACGACCCCGACGATGGCGGGGACGACGGTCTGCAACAGCACCAGCGGTCCGCTGGTGGCGATGACCGAGCCTCGCCGCAGGGCGAGGGAGTACAGCCAGAAACCAAGAAGCCCGTAGAGCCCGATGCTGAGCACCGGCAGGATCGTCAGCCAGTCCCAGACCGGGTCGACCAGCGCCCGGGTGGCGATCGGGGAGCCGGCGTAGGCAAGGCCGCCGAGACAGCCCAGCAGGACACCTCCGTGCGGCCCGCTGACCCGCAGGGTCGCCAGCGCGATCAGCAGGATCGCGACCAGGAACGCGTAGAGCGCGGCGACCCCACCGGCCTCGAACCGGTGGGTGCCGACTGTCCCTCCGCTGACGGCCAGCAGAGCCAGACCTCCGACGAGTACGCCGACCGCCACGCGATGCCGCATCGAGAGCGGCTCATCCACCACCCTGGCCGACAGGATCGCCGTCACGGCCAGCGAGGCGGCGATGCCCACCTGCGCGACGTACAGCGGGACCAGCGCGATGGAGGCAAGGTGCAGCAACCAGCCGAGGACGTAGATCGCGACGACCAGGCCCATCAGCACGGAGACCAGATGACCTCGCCGCGCGGCGACCGCCTGCATCACCGCGCCACCGCCGAACAGCACGGCTGCGAGCAGCGCCGCACCGAGACCGATCACCATGACGACCAGCCTCGCACGGGTACGTTTGTCACATGCAGGCCTACCTCGACCTCCTCCGCCGAATTCTCGACGAGGGCGTCGAGAAGTCCGACCGCACCGGCACCGGGACCCGCAGCGTCTTCGGCCACCAGATGCGCTTCGCGCTGGCCGACGGTTTCCCGCTGCTCACCACCAAGAAGGTGCACACCCGGTCGGTGTTCGGGGAGCTGTTGTGGTTCATGCGCGGCGACACCAACGTGAAGTGGCTGCACGACCGTGGCATCACGATCTGGGACGAGTGGGCCGACACCGACGGTGACCTCGGTCCGATCTACGGCTACCAGTGGCGTTCGTGGCCGGCCCCGGACGGCCGGCACATCGACCAGCTGGCGCAGGTCATCGAGCAGATCCGGACCAGCCCCGACTCGCGCCGGCACATCGTGTCGGCGTGGAACGTCGCCGACATCCCCGACATGGCGCTGCCCCCCTGCCACACGATGTTCCAGTTCTACGTGACGCCTGCCCAGGACGGGGAGAGCCGCGGCAAGCTCAGCTGCCAGCTCTACCAGCGCTCGGCCGACGTGTTCCTCGGCGTGCCGTTCAACATCGCGTCGTACGCCCTGTTGACGCACATGGTGGCCCAGGTGGTCGGCCTCGACCCCGGCGACTTCGTGCACACCCTCGGCGACGCACACCTCTACCTCAACCACCTCGAGCAGGCAGAGCTGCAGCTGACCCGCGAGCCGCGGGCACTGCCGACCCTCCACCTCGACCCGTCGGTCACCACGATCGACGGCTTCGACCTCGAGCACATCAGCGTCGAGGGCTACGACCCGCACCCGGGCATCAAGGCCCCCATCTCCGTATGACGGGACTGTCATGACCCAGCCGGCCAAGGTCGTCCTGGTCGCGGCCCGGGCGAGGAACGGGGTGATCGGGCGTCACGGCGACATCCCGTGGCACATTCCCGCCGACTTCGCCCACTTCAAGCGGGTCACCGTCGGACACCCCCTGGTCCTGGGACGTACGACGTTCGAGGGCATCGGCAAGCCCCTTCCCGACCGGCAGAGCATCGTGGTGACCCGCGACCCGGCCTGGCACCACGACGGCGTCCTGGTGGCGCGCACGGTCGCGGAGGCACTCGAGGTCGGCGCCGGACTCGACGACATCGTGAACGTCGGCGGGGGAGGACAGGTCTACGTCGACGCCATGTCGCTCGCGACCGACCAGATCCTCACCGAGGTTCACACCGAGCCCCAGGGGGACACGCACTACCCGGAGTTCGACGAGGCCGGGTGGCGCGAGACCCGGCGCGAGGAGCACCTCGACAACGACCCGCCGTACGAGATCCGCTGGCTGGTCCGACAGCGCTGAGCCGACGTTGGCGCCCGCCCCTACGGTGTTGGCATGGATCTTCGCGTGTTCACCGAGCCCCAGCAGGGTGCGACCTATGACCAGCTCCTCCGGGTGGCGAAGGCCACCGAGGACCTCGGCTTCGATGCGTTCTTCCGGTCCGACCACTACCTCGCGATGGGCGTCGACGGGTCACCCGGACCGACCGATGCCTGGACGACGCTGGCCGGGCTGGCCCGGGAGACCTCCACGATCCGCCTCGGCACGCTGATGACGTCGGCCACCTTCCGGCTCCCGGGACCGCTGGCCATCCAGGTGGCGCAGGTCGACCAGATGAGCGGCGGCCGGGTCGAGCTCGGGCTAGGAGCAGGCTGGTTCGAGCAGGAGCACACCAGCTATGGCATCCCCTTCCCGGACACCGGCGAGCGGTTCGACCGGTTCGAGGAGCAGCTGGCGATCATCACCGGGCTCTGGGCGACGCCGGAGGGGGAGCAGTTCTCGCACGCGGGTGAGCACTACGCCCTGACGGACTCACCGGCGCTGCCCAAGCCGACGCAGCGACCGGGTCCGCCGGTGCTCATCGGCGGGAAGGGCAAGCGGCGTACGCCGGCACTCGCGGCGCGCTACGCCGCCGAGTTCAACCTGCCGTTCGTCTCGCAGGAGGAGACCAGCGCTCAGTTCGAGCGGGTGCGCAAGGCGTGCGCCGACATCGGCCGCGACCCCGACGAGCTGACCTACTCCAACGCGCTGGTGCTGTGCTGCGGCGCCACCGAGGAGGACGTACGCCGCCGCGCGGATGCCATCGGCCGGTCCGTCGAGGACCTGCGCGAGAACGGGCTCGCCGGCACACCGGCCGAGGTGGTGGACCGGATCGGCCAGTTCGCCGCGCTCGGTGCCGAGCGCGTCTACCTGCAGACGCTCGACCTGGACGACCTCGACCACCTCGAGCTCGTGGCCGCGGAGGTCATGCCCCAGCTGTGAGCATCGCTAGCCGAGCGGGCGACCCTCGGCGTCCGGCACCTTGCGCAGGAGCTCGAGGATGAGGTCGATCAGTTGCCAGATCCCACAGCCGCCCAGGGTGAGCAGCTTGGCCACGCCGAGGCCGGTGTAGCCGAGGTAGAACCGGTCCACCCCGAAGGCGCCGAGGAAACCGGAGAGCAGCACCGTGGTCAGCCACTCGCGGTGTGAGAACAGCCCCGGGAGCTGCTTGGCCGGGAACCATCCGCCCTGGGTCTGCTCACGAAGGGTGGCGTCACCCTTGAGCTGGCCGGTGAGGGCCATCTGGCGCAGCTGGTCGAAGCCGTAGGGGCCGTACTCCTGGCCCAGGTGCGCCAGCATGAACGCGCCGGTCACCTGCTGCGGGACCTGGGCGGGCGGCTGGCCGTACTGCTGCTGCCCGTACTGCTGGTCGTACCCGGGCTGCTGGCCGTACTGCTGCCCGTACTGCTGCTGGCCGTACTGCTGGTCATTGCCGGGGGGCTGAGCGCCGTACTGCGGTTCTCCCTGCGGCTGCTCGCCGTAGGGCTGTCCCGGCTGCTCGCCGTAAGGCGTCCCCGGCGGCGGACCAGGCGGCTGGTCCTGTGGCTGGCCCTGGGGCTGGCCCGACTGCTCGCCGTACGGCTGGTCCTGCGGCTGGTTGGGATCAGGTGGGTTCTGGCTGTCGCTCATGCGGAGGAATATATGCCGACCCCTCGTCCCACCGCCTCTGCCGCGCTGGAGACGACGATGGATAACCTAGGGAGCATGAGCCTGCCTGCTGCACCGTTCGGCCGGGTGCTGACCGCGATGGTCACGCCGTTCACCGCCGACGGGAGCGTCGATCTCGACGGCGTGGCGCGGGTGGCGAACCACCTGGCCGACCACGGCAGCGACGGTCTCGTGGTCAGCGGCACCACGGGCGAGGCCCCGACCACCACGGTCGCCGAGGACGGCGAGATCCTGCGTGCGGTCATCGTCGGCGGTGGGGGACCGGTGCACGGTGATCGCCGGCATCGGCACGAACGACACCCCCCACTCGATCGAGCTCGCCGAAACAGGCCGAGCAGGCGGGCGCCGACGGTGCCCTGCTGGTCTCGCCGTACTACAGCAAGCCCACGCAGGCCGGCATGGCAGCGCACTTCGAGGCCATCGCCGCGGTGAGCGAGTTGCGGATCATGCTCTACGACATCCCCGGCCGCACCGGGGTCACGATCGAGCCCGAGACGTTCGCCCGCATCGCCGAGAACGACAAGTTCGTGGCGGTCAAGGACGCCGTCGGCGACCTGTTCCGCGGCGTCCGGATCATGCAGGACACCGGGCTTAGCTACTACAGCGGCGACGACGTCGCCAACCTCGGCTGGCTGACCCACGGCGGCGCCGGTGTGGTCTCGGTGGTCAGCCACGTCGCCGGCGAGCAGTACGCCGACATGGTGGCCAGGGTCGACGCCGGCGACCTCGACGGGGCTCTGAAGGTCTACGGTGAGCTGGTCCCGGTGGTGGACGCGATCATGGGACGAGCACCGGGCGTGATGACCGCCAAGGCTGCGATGCAGCTCCTCGGTGTGCACGACAACCGAACTGTCCGCCTACCCCTCGTGGAGGCGGACGACGCCCTCGTCGACGTCGTCCGCACCGCGCTGACCGAAGCAGGTCTTCTCAGTTGAGCCATCCCCACCCAGAGCTGTCCGCACCGCCGCCGCTGCCGCGTGATGGGCTCCGGGTGATCGCTCTCGGTGGCCTCGGCGAGGTCGGGCGCAACATGACCATCTTCGAGTACGCCGGGCGGCTGCTCGTCGTCGACTGCGGGGTGCTGTTCCCGGAGGAGAACCATCCGGGCGTCGACCTGATCCTTCCGGACTTCGACCACATCCGGGACCGCCTCGACAGCATCGAGGCGGTCGTGCTGACCCACGGTCACGAGGACCACATCGGCGCGGTGCCCTACCTGCTCCGCGAACGGTCCGACCTCCCGCTGGTCGGGTCGCAGCTCACGCTGGCCCTGCTCGGTTCCAAGCTCCGCGAACACCGGCTGCAGGACACCGTGCAGTCGATCGTCGCCGAGGGTGACCGGATCAGCTTCGGCCCGTTCGACCTCGAGTTCGTGGCCGTCAACCACTCGATCCCGGACGCCCTCGCGGTCGCCATCCGCACTCCGGCGGGCGTGGTGCTGCACACCGGTGACTTCAAGATGGACCAGCTCCCGCTCGACGGGCGGATCACCGACCTGCGCGCGTTCGCCCGCCTCGGTGAGGAGGGGGTCGACCTGTTCCTGACCGACTCCACCAACGCGGAGGTCCCCGGCTTCACCACCTCGGAGCGCAACATCGCACCGGTGCTGGAGAACGTCTTCCACACCAGCAAGAAGCGCATCATCGTGGCCTGCTTCGCCTCCCACGTGCACCGCGTCCAGCAGATCATGGACGCCGCTGCGGAGCACGGTCGCAAGGTCGCGTACGTCGGCCGGTCGATGGTGCGCAACATGGGCATCGCCCGCGACCTCGGCTACCTCGACGTACCCCCCGGTCTGCTCGTTGACCCCAAGGCGACCGCGGACATGCCGCCCGAGCAGGTCGTGCTGATCTCGACCGGCTCCCAGGGCGAGCCGCTGTCGGCGCTGAGCCGAATCGCCCAGCGCAACCACCACTTCGTGCACATCGAGGAGGGCGACACCGTCGTACTCGCCTCGTCGCTGATCCCGGGCAACGAGAACGCCGTCTACCGCGTGATCAACGGCCTGGCGCGCTGCGGAGCCAACGTCGTGCACAAGGGCAACGCCCTGGTCCACGTGAGCGGCCACGCCAGCGCGGGTGAGCTCCTCTACTGCTACAACATCGTCCGGCCGCGCAACGTGATGCCGGTCCACGGCGAGATCCGGCACATGCTCGCCAACGCCGAGCTGGCCAGGGCCACCGGCATCGCTCCGGAGCGGGTGGTGATCGCCGAGGACGGCGTGGTCGTCGACATGGTTGACGGCCAGGCAAAGATCACCGGCAAGGTGGACTGCGGCTACGTGTTCGTCGACGGCAGCTCCATCGGCGACGTCACCGAGAGCTCCCTGAAGGACCGCCGCATCCTCGGCGAGGAAGGTTTCATCTCCGTGATCGTGGTGATGGACTCCCAGACCGGGAAAGTGGTCAGCGGGCCCGAGATCCACGCCCGTGGCTTCGCCGAGCAGGACGGCACCTTCGACGAGATCAAGGACCCGATCATCGATGCGCTCGACAAGGCGGTCTCCGAGGGCGTGGACGACGCCTACCAGCTGCAGCAGACGATCAGACGCGTCGTCGGGCGATGGGTCAGTGGCAGACTGCGCCGGCGACCGATGATCATCCCCGTGGTGCTGGAGGCATGAGCATGGCGGACGGCGAGCTGACCCAGGAGCGGTCAACTCAGGAGCGGTCGACCCAGAACGAGACCGTGAGCTACGAGCAGTGGGCCCTCGACTTCTTCGCCGAGGCGATCAACGAGGAACGCGTGCTCGATGCGGTCCGCACCATCGCCGGGCAGCAGATCGAGTTCGGCCCAGTCAGCGCCGGCCCCGGCGGCATCGCCACGGTCAAGGCGTACGGCGAGATCAAGCAACCGTCGGCCACCCTGATCCCGGGGGAGCACGTGGCCCACCGCGTCCTGCTCCCCATCGAGCTGACCTTCGAGGTCGTCCTCCAGGTCGAGCAGAGGTTCGAGGCCGAGCTGCTCGTGCCGTTCACGTTGACCGCAGTGCCCCGGGCCGGCGTGGGGATCTTCATCGAGGCCAAGCCCCCACGGACCGAGGAGATGCAGGTCGAGATCCGCGCTCGGGGGATGCGCTCCTCGGTGCTCCAGCGGGTCGCAGACGTCGAGGGGGAGCTGCGCCGGTTCGTGGCTGAGTACGTCATCGAGCTGCTCGACAAGCCGCACGTCCTGGCGACCCGCACCATCGATGTCTGCGGCGTGATGGACGGGGTCTGGGCCGTGATCGCGCCCAAGCCCGAGGACGGGATAACCGGACACAGCGGGCTGGGCTAAACCACCGACGCGCCCGGGGGATTCAACTAGAATCCAGCGTGGAACCAGACCCCTGGTCCCACACTCCGACCTGTCCCCGGGAGGTCTGTCACATGCAACTGACTGAATCTCCTCGCGCTGAGGGGATCAGGCGGCTCTACGAGTTGATGCTGCGCGTCAACTCGTCTACGGACCTGTCCGAGGTCCTCGATGAGATCGCCCGCGGAGTCGTGGAGGTCCTGGGCTACGGGATCGCCGCGATCGCGCGTCTCGAGGGGGAGACCTTCGTGATGACGACAGTTGCCGGGCCCGAGGAGGTCCGCGAGCAGATCATCGGACGACGTACGCCGGTTGCCTCCATCTTCAACGAGTTCGCCCAGGCCGACGAGTGGGGCGTGCTCCGCTTCGTGCCCCACGACCGGATGCCCGACGCGCTCGAGGAGTCGGCGTGGGTCCCCGAGTTCCAGCCGGGCTCGGCGCCGGACTCCTGGCACCCGCTGGACGCCCTCTACGCCCCGCTCTACTCCGCCACCGGCCAGCTGCTCGGCAACATGTCCGTGGACCTGCCTCCGGGCAACCGGATCCCGATCCGCGAGGAGCGCGAGCTCCTGGAGATGTTCGTCGTGCAGGCCGGCCTCGCGATGTACAACGCACAGCAGCGCGAGCGCCTGGGCAACCAGGTCCGGATGGGCGACATGCTGCGCGCGGTCTCCTCCGCCGGCCAGCTCGCTCAGCTCGACCTCTCGCTGCGAGAGGCGGCGCAGGCCATCGCGCGCGGCCTGCAGACCGAGCACCTGTGGATCCGCTGCTTCCCCTCCGGCGACTTCGGCCAGGTCGAGCAGTCGGCGGCGTACCCGCCCGACGACCACGAGGCCAGCCGCGACCCGGTGCAGCTCAAGAGCGTGCTGGCCAGCCGTGCCTGGGAGCTCGGCCGGCCCGTCGTGATCAACCAGGGCAACGCCTTCCAGCTGGAGGGCGACCTCACCGAGGACCAGCGCTACCTCGTCTGGGAGCTGGTGCGCGACTACGCCGGCTTCAGCCTGATGTTCGCGCCGGTGGGGATCGGTCGCGAGCTGCTCGGCTACGTGCTCCTTGCCCGCGACGCCTCGGTGAGCCCGTGGACCAGCGAGGAGCAGGAAGCGGTCATGGAGGTCGGCCGGACGCTCGGGCGGGTCGTGCTGAACGCCCGGCTCTACGACCGCGAGCGGCACCTGGTGGCCGAGCTGCAGGAGCTCGACCGCTACAAGGGCGAGCTGATCGCCACGATCTCCCACGAGCTCAAGACGCCACTGACCTCGATCATGGGTCACGTCGAGCTCCTCGACGATCTGGACACCGGCATCGGCTCGGTCGGGGCCATCTCGCGCAACGCCGAGCGGCTGAACCGGCTGGTCGAGAACCTGCTGAACTACTCCCAGATCCAGGACAAGCGCGAGACCATCCGCGTCCCGGTCGACCTGCGCAAGCTTGCGGAGATGAGCCTCGAGCTGATGACCATGGGGGCCGCGCAGGGTTCGGTCCAGCTCAGCCTCACGGTGCCCGACGACCCGGTGATGGTGACCGCCGATCCTGACGACCTCGGCAAGGTGATCGACAACCTCACGAGCAACGCGGTCAAGTACACGCTGCCCGGCGGCTCGGTGCACCTCAAGGTCGAGAGCGACGGCAAGGACGCCAACGTGCTCTGCTCGGACACCGGCATGGGTATCTCGTCGGCGGACCAGGCGCACCTGTTCTCGGCCTTCCACCGCTCGAGCAACCCCGATGCGCTCTCCATCCCCGGCACCGGCCTGGGCCTGGCGATCTCGCGCCGGATCGCCCAGATGCACGGCGGCGAGATCATCGTCGCCTCCGAGCTGGGCAAGGGCAGCACGTTCCGGCTGCGGCTGCCGCTGCACGAAGCCGACGCCACGGACGACTGAAGCCCTTCCCGGCCCGCTGACCGACACGGTGGCTGTGCGGCGTGTGACGCGAGGGACAGATGAGGTCTACGGGGTAGATTCCAGACCATGGCGACCCGTACGTCTTCCCCACCGGGGTCGCGTGGCAAGACCACCTCTGCCCGAAAGTCTGGACAGGGGGGTTCGAGCACACGCTCCCGGTCGTCGGGGAACAAGACCGGGCGCAAGCCCGCCCAGAAGCCCGCACCGAGGTCGAAGGCTGCCAAGAAGCGGGGCGCAGCGGCCCGCCCGGCGCCACGCGCCGTACGCAACGGCCCGGGCCCGGTCTCACTGTTCTTCTCCGCCGTCGGCCGCATGCTGGCGACAGCCTGGCTGGGCCTCGCCCACGCCATCGGCGGCGGCGTACGTCGCATCGGGCACACCGCCAGCGAGCTGGACCCCGCTCATCGTCGTGACGGGGCGGGCCTGTTCCTGGTCGGGGTGGCCCTGGTCGTCGCCTCAGCAGTGTGGTGGCAGCTGCCGGGCGGCATCGGTGACTTCACCCGGACCGTCGTCGCCGGGTCGGTCGGCCTCCTGGCCTGGCTGGTGCCGCTGCTGCTGTGCTTCGTCGCCTGGCGCAACCTCCGTGACCCCGAGGCCAACGGCCCCGCCGGTCGCCAGGTGATCGGCTGGACCGCCCTGCTCTTCGGCGTGCTCGGGATCGTGCACATCGCCAACGGCTCGCCCACCCCCCAGCTCGGTGACACCGCACCCCTCCAGCAGGCGGGCGGCGCGATCGGCTTCGTGGTCGCCAAGCTGCTGACGGACCTGCTCCAGACCGCCTACGTCGTGGTGCCGCTGCTGGGGCTGCTCGCCCTCTTCGGGCTCCTCGTGGTCACCGCCACGCCCGTCTACCAGGTCCCTGTCCGGCTTCGTGCGCTCGCCGACCGGGCCATGGGCCGGTCGGTGCCTGCCGAGGAGGATGCCGAACCCGCCACCGGCCGGCGTCCGCGTGGCCGTCGCCTCGACGACGAGATCGACCCCGAGATGGGGGACCCGGCGTACGACACTCCCGTCCTCGAGGGTCGCGAGATCGGCAAGCGTGGCCGCAGGTCCCGCGTCGGTGCGAGCTCGCCTGACCCCGACAGCGAGCCGACCGGCGAGGTGGCCGACGCGGGGAAGGACGGTCTCGAACCGCCCCCGCACACGCCCCTCCCGGCCCGCGTCGAGCAGCTCTCCCTGTCTGGCGACGTCACCTACTCCCTGCCCGACAGCCAGGTGCTCAAGCCGGGATCGGTGCACAAGGCGCGCTCGAAGGCGTCCGACGAGGTCGTCGAGCGGCTGACGCAGGTGCTCGAGGAGTTCGACATCGACGCGCAGGTCACCGGCTACACCCGTGGCCCGACCGTCACCCGATACATCGTCGAGCTGGGCCCGGCGGTCAAGGTCGAGAAGATCACCGGCATCCAGAAGAACATCGCGTACGCCGTGGCCTCGGCCGACGTGCGCATCCTCAGCCCGATCCCGGGCAAGTCCGCGGTCGGCATCGAGATCCCGAACGTCGACAAGGAGATCGTGTCGCTCGGTGACGTGCTGCGCTCGGCGAACGCCCGCAACGACCACCACCCGATGGTCGTCGGCCTCGGGAAGGACGTCGAGGGCGGCTTCGTGGTCGCGAACCTCGCGAAGATGCCGCACCTGCTCGTCGCCGGCGCGACCGGCTCGGGAAAGTCCAGCTTCATCAACTCGATGATCACCTCGCTGCTGATGCGGGCCACGCCCGACGAGGTGCGGATGATCATGGTCGACCCCAAGCGGGTCGAGCTGAACGCCTACGAGGGCATCCCGCACCTGATCACCCCGATCATCACCAACCCGAAGAAGGCCGCCGAGGCGCTGCAGTGGGTCGTGCGCGAGATGGACATGCGCTACGACGACCTGGCCAACTTCGGCTTTCGCCACGTCGACGACTTCAACAAGGCCGTCCGCGCCGGCAAGGTGCAGCTGCCTGCGGGGAGCGAGCGCGTGCTCGCGCCGTACCCCTACCTGTGCGTGGTCGTCGACGAGCTCGCCGACCTGATGATGGTGGCGCCGCGCGACGTCGAGGACGCCATCGTCCGGATCACCCAGCTCGCGCGCGCAGCCGGGATCCACCTGATCCTGGCCACCCAGCGGCCCAGCGTGGACGTGGTCACCGGACTGATCAAGGCCAACGTCCCTTCCCGCCTGGCGTTCTCGACCAGCTCGCTCGCCGACAGCCGGGTGATCCTCGACCAGCCCGGTGCGGAGAAGCTCGTTGGCCAGGGCGACGGCCTGTTCCTGCCGATGGGCGCCTCCAAGTCGGTGCGCGTCCAGGGCTCATGGGTGACCGAGGCCGAGATCGCGCTGGTGGTCAAGCAGTGCAAGGACCAGCTGCAGCCGAACTACCGCGAGGACGTGACAGCTCCGGCAGCGGCCAAGCGGGACCTCGACGACGACATCGGCGACGACATGGAGCTGGTGGTCCAGGCGGTCGAGCTGATCGTCTCGACCCAGTTCGGCTCGACGTCGATGCTGCAGCGCAAGCTGCGCGTCGGGTTCGCCAAGGCCGGACGACTGATGGACATCCTCGAGAGCAGGGGAGTGGTCGGACCGAGCGAGGGCTCCAAGGCCCGCGACGTACTGATCAAGCCCGATGACCTCGACGACGTGATCTCGAACCTTCAGGGGGAGCAGTGATGGGCGTATCGATTCGACACAACTCGAGGCTGGCCGCGCTGGTCGCGACGACCGCGGCGGTGATGACCGTCGCGTGGTTCTCGCGAGCCCTGCAGACCAACTCGGTCGTGGACTGGGTCTGGTGCGTCGTGATGGCCGGGGTCGCGCTGCTGCAGCTGCTCGTCATCCGTGACGGCCGGGCACCGCTGATGGTCGCCGACGACCACGGTGTCCGCGTCCGGCACGGCGCGACCTGGAGCGGACTTCGCTGGCAGGACATCGAGAACGTCGAGGTCACCTCGCCGAGGTCGTGGCTGCGCGACGGCCGGGTCGTCGTACACCCCCGCGTGGTCAGCGCCGAGGAGGCCCTGATGGCGCAGGACTCCGTCGAAGACTACGAGGACGACTACGAGGACGAGGGCGCCGAGGCGCCGGGACGCGAGCGCAACACCGATGCGTACGTCGTCCCGCTCGCTCGCACCACCCGGGTCGAGTTCGACGGCCTCAGCGGCGACCTCGTCGCCGACCTGGACACCCTCGCCAGCGGCCGGGTGCCGGTGCTGGTGCTGACCAAGCTCGAGCCGGAGAAGGTGGAGAAGGCCCCGAAGCCGGAGAAGACTCCGAAGGAGAAGGCCGAGAAGGCCCCGAAGCCGGAGAAGGCTCCCAAGGTCAAGGCGGAGAAGGCCCCGAAGCCGGAGAAGGCTCCCAAGGTCAAGGCGGAGAAGGCTCCCAAGCCTGAGAAGGCTGCGAAGGAGAAGCTGCCCAGCCTGCTGTTCCCGGCGAAGGCGGAGAAGCCAGAGGGCCCAGAGCAGCTGGAGGGGTCGGAGAAGCTGCCCAAGTCGTCGCGAGCGGAGAGGTTCCCGGGCAAGCGCCGCTGGGCCACGATGCTCGGTCTGGTCGACTCCCCGAAGTCTGCCCCGCTCACCGACACGCAGCCCGAGCCGGAGCAGGTGTCCGAGCAAGCGCCTGAGCCGACGCCAGACACCGTGCCCGTTCTCCTGGAGCAGTACGACCCCGTGCAACCCAGCCGGGAGGCTCGGCCCGCTGCCCGCTCGGAGGTGCTTCGCGACTCGGTGCGAGCGATCCCGGACGCGCCGGCCCTGCCTGCCCAGCGCAGCGCCGACACCCCGGTCGTGGTCCAGCGCCTCGACGACTTCGCCGTTGTCACACCGCAACCGGTCGAGGGCGCACTCATCGGGCCCCTCATCGCGGCAGCCCGCCACCGCGCTCGCCTGAGCATCGACGTGCTCAGCGAGCGCACCAGGATCCGACCGCACGTCCTGGAGTGCATCGAGGTCGACGACTTCGAGGTCTGCGGCGGTGACTTCTACGCCCGCGGCCACCTGCGCACCCTCGCCCGGGTCTTCGGGCTCGACGCCCAGCAGCTGCTCGACCTCTACGACGACCACTACGCCAAGGCCGAGATCGAGGCCCGGCAGGTCTTCGAGGCGGAGCTCGCCACCGGCATCGGCGGTGGCGTCCGGGCTGCCCACACCGGTCCCCGCTGGAGCCTGCTCGCCGCGTGCGTGGTCGCCCTGGCGTTGGTCTGGGGCGTGGCACGGTTCTTCAACGACGCTCCGCAGGAGCTGGTCAGCCCTGCCCCGAACGTCGTCGACTCGGCCGGGCTGGCCGACGCCAAGCCCGCTGCGTCGGAGCGGATGACCCTGGCGCCGCTCGAGGTGACCGCGATGGGGGCGAGCCCGCAGGTCGTCGTACGTGACCGGGACAGCCGCATCCTGTGGGCCGGCAAGCTGGCCGAGGACCAGCGGCAGCAGGTGATCGGCCTGGCACCCTTCGAGGTCACGGCCAGCAACGGCGGCGCGGTGAAGGTCTCCTTCCTCGGCAAGCGCAAGGGCACGGTCGGCGAGGACCAGACGGCGGCGAGCCGGCAGTTCGGCTAGGCCGACGCCCGGACGACGGGCCCAGTAAGGGCCTCGGCTGCGCGCTCGCGTGGGAGCGCATTCGTTGATGGGCGGAGGTGTCGGTCATACTCGACAGCGCCGATGAAGACACCCGTTGCGTCCCCACCAGTCCCCTCCACGCCGACAACCGTTGCGCTGGTGACGCTCGGCTGCGCCCGCAACGAGGTCGACTCCGAGGAGCTGGCCGGCAGGCTCGAGGCCGACGGGTTCCGCCTCGTCGAGGACCCGGCCGACGCCGAGACCGTGGTGGTGAACACCTGCGGGTTCGTGGAGGCGGCCAAGAAGGACTCGGTGGACACCCTCCTCGCCGCTGCTGACCTCAAGGGCAGCGAGGAGGCTGCGAGCACCACGAAGGCCGTCGTGGCGGTCGGCTGCCTCGCGGAACGGTACGGCGCCGAGCTCGCCACCTCCCTGCCCGAGGCAGACGCGGTCCTCGGCTTCGACGACTACCCCGACATCGCCGACCGGCTGCGCTCGATCCTCGCCGGCGAGGCACAGCACCCGCACACCCCACAGGACCGACGCAAGCTGCTCCCGATCTCGCCGGCAGACCGTAGCGACACCACGGTCTACCAGCCTGGCCACGGCGACCGACGCAGGCTGGACACCGGCCCGATGGCGCCGCTCAAGCTGGCGTCGGGCTGCGACCGTCGCTGCACCTTCTGCGCCATCCCGACCTTCCGCGGCTCGTTCGTCTCCAGGCGCCCCTCCGACGTGCTCGCCGAGGCACGCTGGCTGGCCGAGCAGGGCGCCCGCGAGCTGTTCCTGGTCAGCGAGAACTCCACGTCCTACGGCAAGGACCTCGGCGACCTGCGGTTGCTCGAGACCATGCTTCCCGAGCTGGCAGCGGTCGACGGGGTTGAGCGGGTGCGGGTCTCCTACCTGCAGCCGGCGGAGACCCGGCCCGGCCTGGTCACAGCGATCGCCTCCACCCAGGGAGTGGCGGCGTACTTCGACCTGTCCTTCCAGCACGCCTCGAACCCGGTGCTCCGGCGGATGCGCCGGTTCGGTGACTCCGAGTCGTTCCTCGACCTGCTGGAGCAGGCCAGGGCGCAGGCTCCCGAGGCGGGAGCGCGGTCCAACTTCATCGTCGGGTTCCCCGGCGAGACCGAGCAGGACCTCGAGGTCCTGTGCGAGTTCCTCACCCACGCCCGCCTGGACGCGATCGGGATCTTCGGATACTCCGACGAGGACGGCACCGAGGCCGAGGGCTTCGAGGGCAAGCACGACGAGGACGAGATCGCAGACCGGGTCGCGCACGTCACCGCACTGGCCGAGGAGCTGACCGCCCAGCGGGCGGAGGAGCGGATCGGCGAGCAGGTCGACGTACTCGTCGAGTCGCTCGAGCGGGAGCCGGGCCATCCGGACGGCGTGCTCGTGGCGGAGGGACGGGCCGCCCACCAGGGCCCCGAGGTCGACGGCTCGACGACCCTGCGGGGAGTGCCCGCGGACACCTCGGTCGGTGACATGATCCCTGCACTGGTGGTCGGCTGCGATGGCGTCGACCTCGAGGCAGTCGGCGTGACCGATGCGGGGGGAGCCCGATGAGTGAGGCGAAGGCCGTGAACAACTGGAACGTGCCCAACGCACTGACGACGCTCCGCCTCGTGATGGTGCCCTTCTTCGGCTGGGCCCTGCTCCACGACGGTGGTCACGACACGACCTGGCGCTGGGTCGCCTGGGCCCTGTTCGTGCTCGCGATGATCACCGACAAGGTCGACGGCGACATCGCCCGCAAGCACAACCTGGTCACGAACTTCGGCAAGATCGTCGACCCGATCGCCGACAAGGCGATGACGGGGATGGCCTTCATCGGCCTGGCGATCATCCACGACTTCCTGCCCGCGTGGCTGTGGTGGACGGTCACGGTGGTGGTGCTGCTGCGGGAATGGGCGGTGACCTTCGCAAGGCTCTCGATCGCCAAGGACGTCGTGATGCCGGCCAAGCAGAGCGGCAAGGTCAAGACCGTGATGCAGGTGGTCGCGCTGGGCGGTTTCATCGCCCCGTTCGGCTACCTGACCGGCTCCCTCGAGGTGTTCGGCGACCTGATGTGGTGGGGCTCCACCGTGGCGCTGGCCGTTGCGGTGCTGCTGACGGTCACCTCAGGGTTGGAGTTCGCCCGGGACGTCGTACGCCATCGGCGCGAAGCGCCCACTGCCGCTCGCTGAGCGAACTACTGGCGCTTCATTGGGCCCGCTTGCGGTCCCGGTAGGCGCGCACGTTCTCGCGGTTGCCGCACCCGGACTCGCAGAACCGCCGGGAGCGGTTGCGGGAGAGGTCGATGACGACGTCGTCGCAGTCGTCGGCCGCACACCGCTTCAGGCGGTCCAGCTCACCGGCCCGCACCACGTCGATGAGCGCCATGGCCGCCTCGACAGCCATCCGGGTGGCGAGCGGCGCGTCCTGCGGTACGGCGTGGATGTGCCAGCCGAGCCCGTCGTGGTCGACGAGCTGGGGGAGTGCGTCCGCCTCGGTCAGGATCGCGTTCAACGTGGGCACCAGCTCTGCCTCCTCCAGCGACCAGAGCTCGCGGAGGCGCGGGCGAAGAGCTCGTACGGCGCCCAGCTCGGCCGGGTCCCCGGCCCGCTCGCCGAACCATCCCTCGTCGTCGAGGAAGCGATCGAGGTCCTCGGGAGTGTTAAGCGTGTCCGGGTCCGAGGCGGTGTTGACCAGGGCTGCGGCCGCTCCCAGCGCCACCTCGGTGTCATGGGTGAAACTCACGTTGACTCCTGACCTGTCCCTATCTAGAGTAACCAGTGTACTTGCAGTTTACTCCTGACAGGTTGTGCATGATGTCCACACGCTCCACCGGCGCCGGAATCCTCGTGGCGCTGCTCTCGGCCGCAGCCTTCGCCACCTCGGGCCCGTTCGCGAAGTCGCTGATGGACGCGGGCTGGACCCCGGGCTCCGTGGTCTTCCTGCGGATCGGCGGCGCAGCCCTGCTGCTGCTCGTGCCGGCCCTGCGCGCACTGGACGGGCGTTGGCACCTGCTCCGCAGCGGCTGGAGCCAGCTCCTGGCGTACGGCGTGGCCGCCGTGGCCGTCCCGCAGCTGGCCTTCTTCTACGCGGTCGAGCACCTCTCGGTCGGTGTCGCGCTGCTGCTGGAGTACCTCGGCCTGGTGCTCGTGGTCGCCTGGCAGTGCCTGGTGGCCCGCAGCCTCCCGCGGCTGCCCACGGTGGCAGGCATCGTGCTCGCGGTGATCGGGCTGGCACTCGTGCTGGACCTGCCCCTGTTCGGGCAGAGCGGGGGAGTCCGGGTGGACGGCATCGGCGTGATGTGGGGCCTGATCGCCGCCATGGGCCTGGCTTCCTACTTCCTGCTCTCCGGGCACGCCGCCGAGGAGCCACTGCCGCCGCTCGTGCTGGCGGGAGGGGGACTGGTCGTGGGCGGCGTCTCGTTCGCGGTCCTGGGTGTCACCGGGATCCTGCCGATGACCTTCAGCACGGGGGCTGTCGAGCTGGCGGGTGCCACGCTGCCCTGGTGGGTCGCAGTCGTGGAGCTGGCGGCGATCGCCGCGGCGACGGCGTACATCGCCGGGATCGTGGCCACCCGGGTGCTCGGCGCGAAGCTGGCCTCGTTCGTGGGCCTGTCCGAGGTGATGTTCGCGGTCCTGTTCGCGTGGATCCTGCTCGGCGAGCTGCCGCGCCCGATCCAGCTGGTCGGCGGCCTGTTCATCCTCGCCGGCGTCGTCGCCGTACGGACCGAGCAGGTGCGTGGTCCCGAGGACCGCAGCGCCCCTCTGTCAGTCGAGCCTGGTTGCGTGACCCGCGAAGCGACGGCCGACGATCTCGCGGTAGTGCCGGACGATCGGGTCGAACTCACGCGCGTTGACGTCGTGGCGGCGGATGACCACTGAGGTCCGGTCGGCCCGGTGCAGCAGCACGGCCCACTTCCGCTGACCCGGCGTACCGATGATGTCGATCGGCTGCAGGCCGTCGGCCAGGTCGAAGGTCTCGCGTCCGGCGCTGTTGTGGATGGTGAGCACCGACCCGCTGAGCGTCAGCTCCTGCGGGGTGCTGGCGATGAGCAGGGCCCAGAGGACCACCACGACGCCGACGCCGATGAACAGGGAGACGAAGTCCTCGGGGAGGCGGCTCGCCTCGAACCGGACGCCGAGGACCCAGGTGCCGACGACCGACATGGCCAGCAGTGCGCCCGCGAACACGCGGGGCAGGTGACTGGCCTTCCAGCTGGCGTTGGCGGGGATGTCTGCAAGCGACATGTCTGCGGGCGACTTGTCTGCGGCGGTCGACGTGGCGGACTCGGCGAGGATGATGGGCGCGTGGACGGCCTCTGTCTGGATGGCTTCGACCTCCCCGGCGAGCTCGCGGGGCTTCTGCTCGGGGATGTCCGAGATGACGGCCGCGCGGTGCTTGCCCACGGGCTGGGAGGCCGGCTGCCTGGTCGCGATCAGCTGGGTCAGTGTCTCCAGGCTGGGCGCGTCGCTGACGACCGTCTCGGTCTGGTTGCCTTGGCTGCGGTTTCGCACTTGGTTCTCCCCCTGTACTTGCGTTGATGCCGCCGACCATGTGGGCCGACAGGTGCAAGTCTCCGCCGAGAAGCGTCAGTTGTGGTGTTTCGACCTATAAATGGCCTCTGTCGGACTAGACCGCACTTCTGCCGTTATCGGGTAAAGTGCTGAAAACGGGACAAAGACGTGCTATAGCCGCGCCAGGTTCATCGCCGCGGTCACCAGGGCGAGGTGCGAGAAGGCCTGCGGGAAGTTGCCGACCATCCGGTCTCCGGCCACGTCGTACTCCTCGCTGAGCAGTCCGACGTCGTTGGTCAGCCCGACGAGCCGGTCCATCAGCGCGTGCGCGTCGTCGCGCCGCCCCGCCAGGGCGTACGCCGAGACCAACCAGAACGAGCACGCCAGGAACGGGTACTCCTCACCGGTCAGCCCGTCGACCCCGGACTGGGTGCGGTAGCGCAGCAGCAGCCCGTCGTGCATCAGGTCCTTCTCCACGGCCTCGATGGTGCCCAGCATCTTCGGGTCGTCGCCGTCGATGAACCGGACCATCGGGAGCACCAGCAGCGAGGCGTCCACCTCGTCGGTGTCGTAGTGCTGGGTGAAGGTGTTGCGCGCGGCGTCGAACCCGTGCTCCATGATCTCGTCGCGAACCTCGTCGCGGACGCGGCGCCAGTCCTCCACCGGGCCATCGAGACCGTGCCGCTCGACACCCTCGATGCCGCGGTCGAAGGCGGCCCACACCATCACCCGGCTGTGCGTGAACTGTCGCCGTGCGCCGCGGACCTCCCACAGGCCGTTGTCCGGGTCCTGCCAGGTCTCGGCCAGCTGGTTGACGAGCGTGCGTTGCAGGCTCCAGCTGTCGCGGGTCTCGGTGACGCCGTGGTTGCGCGCCATCGACAGGGCGCAGAGCACCTCGCCCAGGACGTCGGTCTGGCGCTGGTCGACCGCGCCGTTGCCGATGCGGACCGGTCGCGAGCCGGCGTACCCCGCGAGGTGGTCGAGCTCGTGCTCGGGGAGGTAGCGGCGGCCCTCCACTGTGTACATCACCTGCATGTCGCCGGGGTCACCGGCAATGGCGCGCAGCAGCCAGTTGCGCCAGTGTTGGGCACTGTCCGAGCGCCCGGCGGCGAGCAGCGACTCCAGGGTGAGCGCCGCGTCGCGCAGCCAGCAGTAGCGGTAGTCCCAGTTGCGCTCGCCGCCGAAGTCCTCGGGCAGGGACGTGGTCGGGGCGGCGACGATGCCACCGGTGTCCACGTGAGTCAGCCCGCGGAGCGTGACCAGGCTGCGGACGACCTCGCGCCGCCACGGGCCGTCGTACTCGCAGGCGTCGGCCCAGGCCTGCTGCTCCTCGAGGGTGTGTGCGAGCAGCTCGTCGAGGTTCACCGGATCGGGCATGCCGCGGTACGACGGAACCCAGGTGAGCGTGAAGTCCAGTCGGTCGCCCTCCTGCACGTCGAAGGTCTCCTCGTGGGTGCCGTCGCTGGCGCGCGGCAGCCTCGGCCCGGTGAGGATGAGCTTGTCGGGTCCCGCGATCGCGACGATGGCGGGATGGCCGGCCACCTCCTCGCGGTGCACCCAGGGCCGGATCCGGCCGTACTCGAAGCGCACCACCAGGCGGTGTCGCAGCGAGACGGTCCCGCGCACCCCCTCCACCCGGCGTATGACGTCAGCGCGGCGCTCACCAGTCGGCATCAGGTCGGTGACTCGGATCTCGCCGGTCTCCGTGCGGTACGTCGTCTCGAGGACGGCGGTGTCGTCGACGTAGCGCCGCTCGGCGGTGTGCTCGCCGGCAGGCCCGATCAGCCAGTGGCCGTTGTCGTCGTCACCGAGCAGCCCGGCGAAGCACGCAGGGGAGTCGAACTGCGGCAGGCACAGCCAGTCGACGGAGCCGTTGATGCCGATCAGCGCCGCGGTGTGGCCGTCGCCGATGGCGGCGTAGTCCTCGATCGGCAGCGGCATGCAGGCAGGCTAGCGGGCCACTAACGTCGGACCATGAGATCGGAGACCCCGGAAGCGTCTGCCGCCAACCTGCACCTCGCCCTGCTCGGGCGCAACGAGCGGGTGGGCTGCGCCGAGTCGCTGACCGGCGGCGAGCTGGCCACCTGGCTGAGCAGCACCCCGGGTGCGTCCGCGACGTTCACCGGCGCGGTCGTCAGCTATGCCAGCGAGGTCAAGCGCGACGTCCTCGGGGTCACGGCCGAGCGGGTCGTCTCCTCCGACTGCGCCGAGCAGATGGCCAGCGGCGTACGGCGGCTGCTGGGCGTGGACTGGGCGCTGTCCACGACGGGAGTGGCGGGTCCGGACGAGCAGGAGGGACAGGCCGTGGGCACGGCGTACGTCGGTATCGCCGGCACGGAGCGGGTCCGTTCGGTTCGGCTGACGCTCGAGGGGGACCGGCCCGAGATCCGAAGAGCCGTCTGCGCCGCGGCGGTGGAGCTGTTGTTGCAGGAGGTGACCCATGGATGAGCTGACCGAGATCGCCGACCGGCTGTACGCCGGGCCGGCCGACGCCTTCACCGACGCGCGCAACGCCGCAGCGAAGGGGATCAAGGACAAGGCGCTCGCCGCTCAGGTCAAGAAGCTGAAGAAGCCGTCGGTCGCCGCCTGGTCGGTGAACCTGCTGGTCCGGCGGGAGAGCGACCAGATCGACTCGGTGCTCGAGCTGGCCGAACAGCTCCGCGCGGCCGCGGAGGCTCTCGACGGCGACGAGCTGCGGGCGCTGACCCGCCAGCGGCGCCAGCTCACCACGGCCCTCGCGTCCACGGCGCGCTCACTCGCCCGCGACGCCGGCGTACGGCTGACCGCCCCGGTCGTCGAGCAGGTGGAAGGGATGCTCAACGCGGCGATGCTCGATCCGGTGGCGGCGCAGGCCGTGCGCACCGGACGGGTGCTGAGCGCGTTCACCTCGACGGGTGTCTCCGAGCTGGACGTCGCCTCGGTGGTCGCCGTTCCGGACGCGCTGGACGTGCAGGCTGTTCCGGTCGACGGGCCGGCCGAGGACGAGGACGAGGAGGAGTCTGTCGGGCTGCACGCCGTACCTGATGACGGCGCGCGGCTGGCAGGGGCCGAGGACGCGCTCGAGGAGGCGGCCGATCAGGTCGCCGCGGCGGAGAAGGATGTGGCCGAGGTCGACGAGTCGATCGAGTCCCTCAACGCCCGACGCCTCCAGCTGCAGGGCGAGGCGGACGAGCTGCGTCGCAAGATCGCCGCGATCGAGGACGACGTCGACGGGGTCGACGACGAGCTGGAGGAGGCCGAGGAGGCCCGGGAGACGGCAAAGCTCGTGCTCGAGGAGGCCAGACGTGCGCACGCGACCGCCGAAAAGGAGCTCGAACGCCTGCGCAAGTCCACCTAGGGTCAGCGCATGAGTGAGACCACGCCGGTCGCTTATCCGACCCACGCCGAGCTGCTCCTGCGCTACCTCCAGCGAGAGCGCGACAACCTGATCGGCACTCTCGACGGGCTCAGTGAGTACGACGTCCGCAGGCCGATGACACCCACTGGAACCAACCTGCTGGGCCTGGTCAAGCACGTCGCCTCGGTCGAGATCGGCTACCTCGGAGAGTGCGTCGGGCGTCCCTGGCCCGAGCCGATCCCGTGGGACAACGACGAGGCCATGGATGCCGGGCTGGACATGTACGCCGCCGCGGACGAGCCGAAGGAGATGATCCTCGACCTCTACCGGCGCTCGTGGGCGCACGGGGACGAGTCGGTGCGCACTCTGGGCCTGGACGCACCCGCGACCATCCCGTGGTGGCCGGAGGAACGACGCGTCACCACGCTCGGCTACGTGCTGGTGCACCAGCTGGCCGAGACGGCCCACCACGCGGGCCACGCCGACATCTTGCGCGAGGCCATCGACGGTCGCGCCGACCGCGACCACGACGACTTCGGCGACGAGGAGCACTGGAAGAACTTCGTGGCAAGGATCCAGGCTGCTGCGGACGCCCACCGCCCCGGTGGTTGAGGAGCGAGCGCAGAGAACGCCCCCGGTGGTTGAGGAGCGAGCGAAGCGAGCGTCTCGAAACCACACCCCCGGCCGAGATCGGTCGCGCGACCGATGCGGCGCCCGCGGTGGATGACTAGGTTCACTTCCGTGAACTGGAAACCGCCGCTGCTCGACGCGCTCATCGCGGCCGCGTTCGTGGCGATGACCGTTGCGGAGGCGGTGTTCAGCCCCAAGGTCGCCTCGCCGGTGGAGCACGTGCTCGTCGCCGGGCTGGCGATGGCGGCACTGGCCTGGCGACGCCGGGCGCCGCTGGTGGTGGCCGCGATCGGTGATCGCGTCCAACATCGCGGTCAACCCCGACGGGGACTTCACCACGCTGCTCTCGCTCGTGCTCGTCTGCTTCACCGTGGGCTCGGAGACTCGCCCGCCGCGCAACTACCTCGGGCTCGGGCTCGTGGTGGTGCCGTTCCTCGTCGTGTCGGTCATCGAGACCTTCGAACCGAGCGACCTCGCGGCGGCGGTGGTGTTCTTCGTCGGCCCCTGGGCCGTGGGCCTCCTGCTGAGGGACCGGACCGCGAGCGCCGACGAGGCGGTCGCCAGGGCCGAGCAGCTCGAACGTGAGCGAGAGGCCGAGGCGGCCCGCGCCGCCGCCGAGGAACGCACCCGGATCGCCCGCGAGCTGCACGACATCGTGTCCCACTCGATCAGCGTGGTGACCATCCAGACCCAGGCCGTGCGCCGCCGGCTCGGCCCCGAGCACGCCCGCGAGGCGGCCGACCTGGCAGCGGTCGAGGCGACCGCGCGCGAGGCGCTCGCCGAGATGCGCCGGCTCTTCGGGGTGCTGCGCACCGAGGGCGAGTCGGTGTCCCTGGCACCCCAGCCCGGCCTCGGCGAGCTCGAACGGCTGGTGCGACAGGTGGGCTCGGGTGACCTGCAGGTGGCGCTCCGGGTCGAGGGCGAGCCGGTCCCGCTCAGCCCGGGGGTCGACCTGGCGGCGTACCGGATCGCACAGGAGGGCCTCACCAACGCCGTACGGCACGCCGCCGCGAGCGAGGCGCAGGTGCTGGTGCGCTACGGCCCGCAGCGGCTGGACATCGAGGTGGAGGACAACGGCCGCGGCCTCGTGGCGAACCCGAACGGCGGGCACGGCCTGGTCGGGATCCGCGAGCGGGTCGCGTTGTACGGCGGCTCGGTGGACCTGGGCTCCTCGCCGAGCGGTGGCGTCCGGCTCGCGGTGAGCCTGCCGCTGGAGGAGGGGACATGAGCATCCGGCTGGTGATCGTCGACGACCAGGGCATGGTGCGGGCCGGGTTCCGCTCGCTGCTCGCAGACGAGCCCGACTTCGAGGTGGTCGGCGAGGCCGGGAACGGTGAGGACGCCGTCGAGGTCGTCTCGCGACTCCTCCCGGACGTGACCCTGATGGACATCCGGATGCCGGTCCTGGACGGCATCGCTGCGACGCGACAGCTGGTCGCCGCCGCAGTCCCGACGAAGGTGCTCGTGCTCACCACGTTCGACCTCGACGAGTACGTCTTCGAGGCGCTGCGCGCAGGGGCGTCCGGCTTCCTGCTCAAGGACGCGCCAGCCGAGGAGCTCGCGGCGGCGATCCGGGTCGTCGCAGCGGGGGAGTCGCTGCTCGCTCCGGGCGTGACGAGGCGCGTGATCGACGCCTTCGTACGACGCCCCGCGCCAGCCACCCGCAAGCCGGAGCCGCGACTGGCCTCGCTGACGCCGCGTGAGATCGAGGTGCTCGGTCTGCTCGCGCGCGGGTTGTCCAACCTCGACATCGCGACCCGGCTGTTCGTCTCCGAGGGAACGACCAAGACCCACGTGAGCAACGTGCTGACCAAGCTGGGTCTGCGCGACCGGGTGCAGGCGGTCATCTTCGCCTACGAGAACACCGTGGTGGTTCCGGGCGACCGCGAAGATCCGTCGTACGACTGAGGCAGGAATCCGTCGGCCGCCAGATCCGGTTGAGGCGCTCGCGGAGTTGGCTTGGACTCACCGAAACCGAACCAAGGAGAACCGCCATGACCACCCTGACCGCCAGCCCGCTCCCGGTGCAGGAGACCGCACAGCCACGGCGCAGCCGCGCGCTCTCCGTACGTCGCGGCTTCCTGATCGCCTCGCCCGTGCTCGCCGGCATCTTCGCCATCGTCGGCGCCGCCGCCGACCCGGCCGCGGGCATCTCGGGAACGAAGATGTTCGAGATCTACACCGACAACCCGGAGGCCGCTTCAGTTCAAGTCGCTCGGCTTCCACTGGTCCTACGCGTTCTGGATCGTCCCGGCCTTCATGGCTGCGGCGTACGTGCGGGGCCGAGGCGCCTGGCTGGCGAACATCGCAGCGTTTCTCGCCTTCGTCGGCATGACGACGCTGCCGGGATTGCTCTTCATCGACTGGTACGACTCGGCCATCGGTCAGGTCCACGGTGGCGCCGAGGCCGTGGTCGCGGTGCAGGACAAGATGTCGGAGACCATGTGGGCGATCCCGTGGTTCACGACGCCCGGCGTCGTCGGACTGCTGCTCGCGCTGCCACTCGCGACCATCGCCCTGTGGCGCGGCGGTGTGGTCCGCTGGTGGGCCTTCGTGGCCGTGCTCGCCGGCCAGGCCGCGTTCATGTTCTCCAACGTCATGTGGTGGGGCTGCGTGATCACGACGGTCTGCTTCGCGGTCTTCGCCATCGGTCTGGAGAGGGGAACGCGCGGGAGCACAGCGCTCTAGCGGCAACGCACCAGGACGCGCCAAGGGGTGGGCTACTCGGTCCACTCCTTGGCGCGTTCGACGCCCTTGTGCCACAGCGCGTACGCCGTGTCGGTGCGCTCCTTGACCTCATCGGACTCGTTCGGGGTGAACTCGTTGTCGAGCTTCCAGGTCTCGCGCAGGTCGTCCATCGAGTCCCACACGCCGGTGCCGAGACCGGCCATGAAGGCCGCCCCGAGAGCGGTGGTCTCGACGATCTCCGGCCGCTGCACGGGTACGCCGAGAAGGTCGGCCTGCAGCTGGCAGAGCAGGTCGTTGGCCGAGGCACCACCGTCGACCATCAGCGAGGTCAGCTTGGTCGGCATCGTGTCGGTGACGTCGCGGACCTCGAACGTGATCGCCTCGAGGGTTGCCCGTACGAGGTGCGCGCGCGTCGTACCCCGCGTGATCCCGAGGATCGTGCCGCGGGCGTGCGGGTCCCAGTGCGGAGCACCGAGGCCGGTCAGGGCCGGGACGAACACCACCCCGTCGGTGCTGTCGACCGTGCGGGCGATCGCCTCGGTCTCCGCGGCGGACCCGACGACCTGCAGCCCGTCACGCAGCCACTGCACGGCGGCGCCGGTCACAAAGATCGCACCCTCGAGGGCGTACGACGTGGTGCCGTCCGGCGAGCGCCAGGCGGCCGTGGACAGCAGGCCGGCGTCGGAGCGCACCACTTCGGATCCGGTGTTGGTGAGGATGAACGACCCGGTGCCGTAGGTGCACTTGGTGTCGCCCTCGTCGAAGCAGGTCTGGCCGAACAGCGCTGACTGCTGGTCGCCGGCGATCCCGGCGATCGGGAGCTCGAGGTCGAGGAAGCTCTTCGGGTCGGTGCGGGCCAGCTCGCCCCAGTTGGGCACCACCTCCGGAAGGGCGTCCATCGGTACGCCGAACAGGTCGCACAGCTCCTCGGACCAGGCGCCCTTCTCGAGGTCGAACAGCAGCGTGCGGCAGGCGTTCGAGACGTCGGTGACGTGCCAGGTGCCGCGTGACATCCGGGCGATCAGGTAGGAGTCGACAGTGCCGACCGCATAACGACCCTCGCCGACCAGCGCCCACGTGTTCGGCTCGTTCTCGGCGAGCCAGATCAGCTTGGTGCCGGAGAAGTAGGGGTCGAGGCGCAGCCCGGTCAGCTCGGTGACCCGGTCCTCGTGGCCCTCGTCGCGCATCCGCGTGCAGATCTCCGCCGTACGTCGGTCCTGCCACACGATCGCGCGCCGCGGGGATCCCAATGTCTCGCGGTCCCAGAGCAGCACGGTCTCGCGCTGGTTGGTGATCCCGATGCCGGACAGATCTCCGGCGGACCCGTCCCAGGCCTTGAGGCAGTCGCGGGTGGCCTCCAGCGTGGCCTGCCAGATCTCCTCGGGGGAGTGCTCGACCCAGCCAGGTTTGGGGAAGTGCTGCCGGAACTCCTGGTAGCCCCGGGCAGCGATCAGACCGTCCGAGGTGACCACGAGCGCGGTCACGCCCGTCGTACCTGCATCGATGGCGAGGATGCTCATGGCGGCATCCTTACAGGTGTTCTGGGGTACTGGTCGGGTCCGTCGCGAGGTCGGCAGCAGTCTTTGCCGCTCGCGACACCTGATACCTACGACAAGGAGCAGTTCGATGACGGAGAACCAGGACGGCGTAGCCAAGGTGACCGAGCTCGTGGATCGTGCCGAGTCGGCGATGCTGACGACGATGACTGAAGACGGCGATCACCTCAGCCGGCCGATGGTGGTGCAGGAGACCGAGTTCGACGGCGACCTCTGGTTCTTCGTGTACGACGACTCCGACAAGGTGGGCCAGATCAAGGCCAACCCCAAGGTGAACGTGTCGTTCGCGAACGACCAGAAGAGCGAGTGGACCTCGATCGCCGGCACCGCCGAGGTCGTGCATGACCGCGCCAAGGCCGAGGAGCTGTGGGCGAAACCCCTCGAGACCTGGTTCCCCGACGGGCTCGAGACCCAGGGCCTGGCGCTGATCAAGGTGCACGCTGACAGCGCGGAGTACTGGGACGCCGCCGACAGCAAGGTCAAGCAGCTGCTCGGGATGCGCAAGGCGATCAAGAAGGACGACCCGGAGCAGTTCCCCTCGGAGAACCAGACCGTCGACCTGTGACCTGACGCCGCTACTTGGCGCGCGCCTTGGCGATGAGCTTCCTGGCCGAAGGTGAGAGTGCCCGCGGAGCCGCCTGACGGTTCGCGGCCGCGTCCGCCACGTTGGCGAGCGGGTTCCAGCACTGGGCGTACGCCGTGAAGTCGTCAGCGTTGTCCTGGGTGACGGTCGCATCCGAGACCGCGATCCACGCGCCGTTGTCGAGCGGGCTGTTGATTATCGCCACACCGTCGGTGGTCAGGTCGTCCACGCCACCGCCCATCACCTGGCTGACCCCCGGGCACTCGGCGATGGCCACGATGGCGTCGTCGTCGGTCTCAGTGGTCCCGTTGTCGTCGATGAAACCGGCGCCTGTGCGTGTCCCGACCGTGACGACACGGGCGATCTGGGCGGAGCTCAGGCCGTCCACCATGTCGGCGTTGAGGTTGACCACCTTGTTCGTCCGGTTCACCTTCAGTGGCGCGTGCCCGGCACTGGACCTGAGGGTCAGGGCGGTGCCGTTGGAGTTGTTCAAGGAGGCCTCGCGGCTCTCGTAGTTGTTCGCGCCGAGCTTGAAGTTGCCCCCATTGGCGGCGTACGCCGTGCCGGTGCCCAGGACGAGGGCGAAGATGGCTCCGGTGGCGAATGCGGTGGTGGTTCGGATGTTCATGGTTCCCCCAGAAGGTGGTGCGTGACCCGACATCACGACGTTGCGGCACCGTAGGCGGATAACGGCGCCGAGCGGAAGATTTCTGGGGCAACCTGGTCTCGACCAGTCCGTATTTCGGTGGATTGACCCGGGCTGGACGGATCGGTGCCGTTCGCGGTTGGATATGAACGATCCAATTGTCGACCGAGGAGAACCCATGCGCGTCGGAGTGCTCACGGGCGGTGGCGACTGCCCTGGCCTGAACGCGGTAATCCGCGCCATCGTCCGCAAGGGCGTGACCGAGTACGGCTTCGAGTTCGTCGGGTTCCTCGACGGATGGCGCGGGCCGCTGGAGAACGAGACCACCGAGCTCGGCGTCGCGCAGGTGCGCGGCATCCTGCCCCGCGGCGGCACGATCCTGAAGTCCTCGCGCACCAACCCGTTCAAGATCGAGAACGGCGTCGAGAGGATCAAGGACAACCTGGCGGCGAACGGTGTCGAGGCGCTGATCGCCATCGGAGGCGAGGACACCCTCGGCGTCGCCACCAAGCTCGCCGACCTCGGCGTCAACGTCGTCGGTGTCCCGAAGACCATCGACAACGACCTCTCCGGCACCGACTTCACCTTCGGGTTCGACACCGCGGTGAACATCGCGATGGAGGCGATCGACCGGCTGCACACGACCGCGGAGTCGCACCACCGCGTCCTGGTCGTGGAGGTGATGGGTCGGCACGCCGGCTGGATCGCCCTGCACGCAGGCATCGCAGGTGGCGCCAACGTCGTACTGATTCCGGAGCAGCCGTTCGACATCGAGAAGGTCTGCGAGTACGTCGAGAAGCGTTTCGAGTCGCACTACTCGCCGATCATCGTGGTCTCCGAAGGCGCGATGCCGGTCGAGGGCGGCGACATGACACTGGTCAGCGGTGAGAAGGATGCGTTCGGGCACGTCCGCCTCGGCGGCATCGGTGACCGGCTGGCCAAGGAGATCGAGGACCGCACCGGCAAGGAGGCCCGCGCCGTCGTACTCGGGCACGTCCAGCGCGGCGGCACCCCCACAGCCTTCGACCGCTGGCTGGCCACCCGGTTCGGCCTGAACGCCATCACCGCCGTGTCCGACAAGGAGTACGGCACGATGGTCGCCCTTCGCGGCACCGACATCGTGCGCGTCCCGCTTGCCGAGGGGACCGGGGAGCTCGAAGCTGGTGCAGCCCGCGCAGTACGCCGAGGCAGAGGTCTTCTTCGGCTGATCATCAGGTCGGTGCTGGACGATCCAGCGCTGAATCCACCGCCGCGAAATCTTCGCGGACCGCAATGCTGGCTGCGAGCTGCAATGTAGGCCACCATTGCCCAAAGCTCGGATCCTGGGAGGCGCGCATGTCGACAGCCACAACGGAGCACCCGCACATCGAGGAGGAGCCCGAGCTCAAGCGAGTGATGGGCCCGACGCTCCTGCTGCTGTTCATCGTCGGCGACATCCTCGGCGCCGGGATCTACGCCGTGACCGGCGAGATGGCCCTCGAGGTCGGCGGCATCGTCTGGGTGCCGTTTCTCGTGGCCTTCGGGGTCGCGACGCTGACCGCGCTGTCCTATCTCGAGCTCGTGACGAACCACCCGCAGGCCGCCGGCGCCGCGCTCTACACGCACAAGGCGTTCGGCATCCACTTCGTGACCTTCCTGGTCGCCTTCGGGGTGATCGCCTCCGGCATCACGAGTGCCTCGACGTCGTCGAACCTGCTCGCGGTCAACCTGCTCGCCGGACTGAACGCGATCGGCATCTCGGTCTCAGGCGGCACGGGCACCGTGCTGTTCGTGGCGCTCGCGTTCATGGTGTTGCTGGCAGTGATCAACCTGCGTGGTGTGGGCGAGAGCGTGAAGTTCAACGTGCTCCTCACGCTGATCGAGATCGCGGCCCTGATCATCGTGATCGGTGTCGGGTTCTACGTGATGGCCCAGGGGGACGCCGATCTCGGCCGGGTCGTGGTGTTCAACTCCGACAGCGACCGGGGGATGTTCGCCGCCGTCACCGTGGCCACTGCGATCGCGTTCTTCGCGATGGTCGGGTTCGAGGACTCCGTGAACATGGTCGAGGAGGTCAAGGACCCCGAGCGCACCTTCCCCCGGATGATGCTGACCGGCCTCGGCATCGCCGTGGTCTGCTACATCCTGGTGGCCCTCTCGGTCATCGCGGTCATTCCCGAGGGCCGCATCGAGAGCGTCGTTGCCGACGAGGGCAAGGTGCTGCTCGAGGTCGTCACGCTCGGCGCACCCGGCCTGCCGGTCGACAAGCTCTTCCCGTTCCTCACGGTGGTCGCGGTCGCCAACACCGCGCTGATCAACATGCTCATGGCCAGCCGCTGCCTCTACGGGATGGCGCGACAAGGTGTCCTTCCCCGCCCCCTCGGCCACGTGCTCCCGGGTCGTCGTACGCCGTGGGCGGCAATCGTCTTCTCCACGCTGCTCTCGCTGGGCCTGATCATCGTCGTCACCGAGATGGCCGAGAACGAAGTGATCACGTCCCTCGCGGGCACCACAGGGCTGCTCCTGCTGTGCGTGTTCGCCGTCGTGAACGTGTGTTGCGTAGTCCTGCGCCGTCGTGGTGTCCGCCCCAACGCCTTCAAGGCACCGAAGATCACGCCTTGGATCGGCGCGGTGCTGTGCCTCTTCCTCGCCGGACCCTGGGCGCGCGACAGCGAGGACTGGGTGCAGTACAAGATCGCGGCCGCCATCCTGGCGCTCGGCGTCGTGCTGTGGCTGATCACCTGGATCGCGAACAAGGCCACCGGCACCGTGCAGTCCAAGTTCGACGACGTGGACCAGATCTCGGGGTGACCCCCGCGCTGCCGCGATCCACAGGTGAATGAGGGCTCCATGCGTGATCCCCGTAGCATGGTGCGGTGTCCGAACTAGTTCCTGACCTGGCGACGTTGCATGCGATGGGCCCTGCCCAGCAGCCGACGTACGCCGATCGCGCGGCCGTCGACGCTGCCGTGACGCGCCTGCGACGCATGCCCCCGATCGTCTTCGCCGGCGAGTGCGACGCCCTCAAGACCAAGCTGGCTGCGGTCGCTCACGGTGAGGCGTTCCTGCTCCAGGGTGGCGACTGCGCCGAGACCTTCGCCGGTGTCACTGCCGACAACACCCGCAACAAGCTCCGGGTGCTGCTGCAGATGGCCGTCGTACTCACCTATGCGGCGTCGGTCCCCGTCGTGAAGCTCGGCCGTCTCGCCGGCCAGTACGCCAAGCCCCGCTCCTCCGACCTCGAGACCCGCAATGGCGTGACCCTGCCGGCGTACCGCGGCGATGCGGTCAACGGCTTCGAGTTCACCCCCGAGTCGCGGGCGCACGACCCGCAGCGACTCGTCGAGGTCCACCATGCGTCGTCAGCGACGCTGAACCTGGTTCGCGCGTTCGTCACGGGCGGGTACGCCGACCTGCGCCAGGTGCACACCTGGAACACCGACTTCGTCCTCGGCTCCGAGGTCGGCCGCAAGTACGAGCAGATGGCCGCCGAGATCGACCGCGCGCTGAACTTCATGGAGGCGATCGGCGCCGACCCCGACGAGTTCCACCGCGTCGACTTCCACTCCAGCCACGAGGCGCTGGTGCTGGAGTACGAGCACGCGATGACCCGCATCGACAGCCGCACCCAGCTGCCGTACGACGTGTCCAGCCACTTCGTCTGGATCGGTGAACGCACCCGCCAGCTCGACAACGCCCACGTGGAGCTGCTCAGCCACATCAAGAACCCGATCGGCGTGAAGCTCGGTCCCTCCGCCAGCCCCGACGAGGCGATCGCGCTCGCCGCCAAGCTGAACCCGGCGAACGAGCCGGGTCGGCTGACGTTCATCACCCGCATGGGCGCGGGCAAGATCCGTGAGCACCTGCCCAACCTGCTGGAGAAGGTGCACGCGGCCGGCGTCGACGTGGCGTGGGTGTGCGACCCGATGCACGGCAACACCTTCGAGGCGTCCTCCGGCTACAAGACGCGCCGCTTCGACGATGTCATCGAGGAGGTCCAGGGCTTCTTCGACGTACACCGCTCGGTAGGCACCTGGCCAGGCGGCCTGCACGTCGAGCTCACCGGCGACGACGTCACCGAGTGCGTAGGCGGCGGCGAGGAGCTCCTCGAGGTAGACCTGGGCAACCGCTACGAGTCCGTCTGCGACCCCCGCCTCAACCGAGTCCAGTCCCTCGAGCTCGCCTACCTCGTAGCCGAAATGCTCCGCAAAGCCTGACACCACCGCAACCACAGGTGGTCGAGCAGCGAGCGGACGCTGAGGTCGGCCGTAACCACCGGTGGTCGAGCAGCGAGCGGACGCTGAGGTCGGCCGTAACCACCGGTGGTCGAGCAGCGAGCGAAGCGAGCGGTCAGACGAGACCAAGCGCCAGCGAGCGTCTCGAAACCACTGGAGCCGACCTAGGGCATGCGAAAGGCAAGGAGTCGATTGCTCCTTGCCACTCCCAAGGTATCGCGCAGGTGGGGGCTTGCGGCAAGGGCCGGGTGGCGGCGCAGAATCGCCTGCCGAAGCCAGAACTTGCAGTAGTCAGAGGGGATTCATGACGGACGTGATCGTGGCCGGCGGCGGACCGACTGGGGTGATGCTGGCCTGCGAGCTGCAGCTGCACGGTGTCGGCGCGCTCGTGCTGGAGAAGGAGACGGAGCCGACCGAGGTCGTTCGCGCGCTCGGGCTGCATGTGCGCAGCGTGGAGATCCTGGACCAGCGAGGACTGCTGCAGCCGTTCCTCGAGGCGGGCACGCAGTACCCGGTCGGTGGTTTCTTCGCCGGGATCCCCAAGCCGTCGCCGGAGCTGGACACCGCACATCCGTACACCCTCGGCATCCCGCAGCCCATCAGTGATCGTCTGCTCATCGAGCACGCCACCGAGGTCGGCGTCGAGATCCGGCGCGGTTGCGAGCTGGTGGGGCTGAGCCAGGACGACGACGCGGTGAGCGTCGAGCTGGCCGACGGCACGCAGCTGCGCTCGCGCTACCTGGTCGGGTGCGACGGCGGTCGCAGCACCGTGCGCAAGCTGCTCGGTGTCGGCTTCCCCGGCGAACCGACCAAGGTCGAGACGCTGCTGGGCGAGATGGAGGCGACGGAGGATCCAGCAACGATTGCCTCGATCGTCGCGGAGGTCCGCAAGACCCAGCTGCGGTTCGGCCTCGGACCGATCGGCGACGGGATCTACCGCGTCGTCGTACCCGCCGACGGGGTGGCCGACGACCGCACGGTCCCGCCGACACTCGAGGAGTTCAAGCAGCAGCTGCGGGCAGTGGCCGGCACCGACTTCGGTGTCCACTCACCGCGCTGGCTCTCCCGCTTCGGCGACTCCACCCGGCTGGCCGAGGCCTTCCGGACGGGGCGGGTGCTGCTGGCCGGCGACGCGGCGCACACGCACCCGCCGGTGGGCGGACAGGGGCTCAACCTCGGTCTCCAGGACGCGTTCAACCTCGGCTGGAAGCTGGCCGCCGAGATCGTCGGTTGGGCGCCGGACGGGCTGCTGGACAGCTACCACACCGAGAGGCACCCGGTCGCCGCCGACGTACTCGACAACACCCGCGCGCAGATGGAGCTGATGTCCCTCGAGCCAGGCGCTCAGTCCGTACGCCGACTGGTTTCGGAGCTGATGGACTTCGACGACGTCAGCCGCTACCTGACCGAGAAGATCACTGCGATCGGCGTGCGCTACGACTTCGGCAAGGGCCATGAGCTGCTCGGCCGACGGATGCGGGACGTGCAGCTGAAGCATGGCCGGCTCTACGAGCTGATGCACGGTGGTCGCGGGCTGCTGCTCGACCAGACCGACCGGCTCTCGGTGGCCGGCTGGGAGGACCGGGTCGACCACGTCGTCGACACCAGCGAGGAGCTCGGCGTACCCGCCATGCTGCTGCGGCCGGACGGCCACGTCGCGTGGGTGGGGGAGGACCAGCAGGGGCTGCTCAGCGCGCTGCCCAGGTGGTACGGCGCGCCCGTCAGCTGACGCGGATCACGTCGCGCTTTCGCCAGAGCGCTGCACCACCGCCACGTGGTCGATCAGCTCGTCGATCAGCTCCTCGGCCAGCAGCAGGTCAGAGGTGAGGTCGCGGTCGTGCATCTCGGAGACTCCGCCGTCATGCCCGTCCAGGTAGTCGAGTGCGTCGCGCAGTGCCGGCGGCCGCACGCCCTGCATCCGCAGACAGCGAAGCGATGCGACCAGCTCGGCAGCGACGACGGCCCGGAACCGGGAGACCGCGTCGAGGGCCTGTTGGGCGGCGAGCGTCGCGAACGAGGCGTCCTCCTCCACGCCCCTCGACAGGTTGACCGCCTGGGTGCCCGCCGGCGTTGCGAGCGCGCGGAGCTCGGCCAGGGCTGAGGCCGCGCTGTACTCGAGGATCATCACGCCCGACGCCGCCGGGGTTCCGTCGCCGAGGAACGGGTGCTGCCCCGTGTACGCCGGTTCGGCGAGCATCGTGAGCCGGGCCAGGCTCAGCTGCGCGGACTGGGCCATCGCGAGCACCAAAGCGTCGAGCGACTGGACGAGATAGGTCGCGTGGAACGCGCCGTGGTGGGCGACTCCGAGCGTGGCGGAGACGATCGGGTTCTCCGAGGGTGCGTTGGACATCGCGAGCACCACCTGCTCGGCGAATCCGAGCCGGTCCACCAGCGCACCGTGGACCTGAGGGAGGGTGCGCAGACCGAACGGGTCCTGGATCCGCCCCGGGGCTGCTTCGGTGTCGACGAGCGACCGCATCGTTCGGCACACCCATCCCGCGCCGGGAAACGGAGTGGCCACCTCGACCGCCGGGCTGAACGCCTCGAGGTTGCCGTTGACCGCGTTGAAGCCCATCGCTGCGACCACCATCAAGCTGCGTGCGAGATGGTCGATGTCGGCAATCGCCAGCGCGGAGTCGGCGAGCACGGCCGCGTTGCTCGACATGAACGTGAGTGCATCGCCGGCCCCGAACGAGGCAGTGCGCACGACAGGGGGATCGCTGGGCTTCTCACCGGCCAGCACGAGAGCAGTGGTGGCGAGGGCTGCCAGGTCCGCCGTACCGACGCTGCCGCCCTCGCGCACAGGCGGCAACGCGTTCGCGGTGATCATTTCGGTCAGGGCTTCCAGTACGCGCGGATCCAGACCGTTGCCGTCTGCGGCGAGCTCGTTGAGCCGGATCAGGAGCATTGCGCGGACTCGCTCCGCTGAGCGGAGTGGACCGGAGCTGGTGGCGTGCGAGCGCAACAGCTGCAGGGCGTGAGAGTCAGGATCAGGCAGGACCAGGTCGCGGTTGGCGCCGACGCCGGTCGAGCGCCCGTAGATCGGCCGCGTCTCGGCAACTCGGTTGGCGAACTCCTGCGATGCGGCCACGCGGGGAAGCACGTCTGGTCCCAGCGTCACCGGCTCCTTGCGCCGCGCGACCGCGATGATCTCGTCGAGCGTGAGGTGGCTCCCGTCGAGCGTGGGCATCCGACCTCCTCGTCGAAGTGTGTGGCGACTGGTTCACCTGAACACTCCCACTCTGCAGGCGCAATGGCCGGGATAGCGTGCCGGAGTGGCCACAACAGCGGACGATCTCGTTGCGGCGTACTTTCGCGCGATCACGACCGCGGATGCCGAGCTCGCGGTCAGCCTCTTCGCGGCTGACGGCCGCGTCCATTCCCCGTTGTACGGACCACGGCCCGCCGCCGAGTTCTATCCCGCGTTGTTCGCCGACACCAGCCGGGCGGACCTGACGCTGAAGTCCGTGATGCGCGGCGAGGACGCGGACGGCGCACCGACCGTGAGCTTCTGGTTCCACTTCGACTGGCGGCTGCCGTCGGGGGTCGCAGCCCCCTTCGACGTCGTTGACGTGGCCACCCTCGCTCCGGACGGCAAGATCCAGGAGCTGCACATCATCTACGACACGGTCGATGTCCGCCCTGCGTTCGAGGCCGACGTCGGGCGCCCGTCGTGGCGGTCGTCGCCGAAGTAGACCTGCTGAGGCGTCGCATCTTGCGGGCCCTGCGTCTCGAAACCACCTGTGGCTCAGGTCCGTCCGACACGCGGTGCGCCCGGCGGCTTGCGGCCGCCGCCGCCCGGGGCGCCGCCGGCCTGGGGTTCGGTGGAGGTGTCGACTCGTACGGCGAGCTTGACGGTGTAGCCGTTCGCGACGCTTCCGGTCGCGGTGGCGAGTTGGCTGGCCCCGCCGTCGTCGCTGAAGACGTTGTCGGAAGACAGGCTCATGCCGCTCATGTTCTCGACCGACTGCTCGTAGCCGCTCGTGGCGTAGACCTTGTCGCAGACCGCCTTCGGCAGCGCGACCTGGGAGGTGGCGATCGCGTTTGCCGAGTCGGTGATGCTCTTTCGGTCGGGGTAGACCTCGAAATGGATGTGCGGCCAGCGGCCGGAGTAGCAGGCGGGGAAGATGCTCTCGAAGCGGACGATGCCGTCGTCGTCGGCAATCTGTACGCCGCGCAGGTAGTTCTGGTCGTCTACCCCCTCGGAGTACATCGAGTAGCGGCCTTCACGATCGCAGTGCCACACGTACACCGCGACCCCTGCGAACGCGGATCCACCGTCGGCGAGGTCGCTGAGTGCGAGCTCGAGCGCCATCGGGACACCTTCGGCGGTGCCACCGGCGTCGCCGAAGCTGGACCGGATGTCGCTGCGCACGATGCCGCTCTCCTCGAGCACGTCCGGCCCGTTGGATCCGTCACCCGGGAAGGGGCCGGCGGTCTCGTCGGGGATCTCGCCTGAGGCCGACTTCGTGTTCGTGGTGGCGTTGGACCCGGCGCCTCCCGACTCGTTGTTGCCTCCGCACGCAACCAGCCCCATGCCGAGCGCGCCGAGGCCCACACCGCGAAGCACCGAACGACGGTTGAGAACTGTCTGTACGTCGAACCCGAGCCCCTGGTCCTCGAGATCCTCCGTGGGGCGCGGAAGTGGCCGCCCTCGCCACGTGACACTTGAGTTTCGGCCGAATCGACTGGCTCTGCTCATGGCTGATGGTCTCCGTACTCACGTCGTGGGGCCGAGTTGTCCTCGCCGTACGCCTTCAGTTTTCCGACCAAGCCTGAGTGGGCGCTGGTGGCGACCTGTGCATTGCCTGTGGTTGCCGACTTTGTGAGCATGAGGAATGGCCATGCCACGGCTCCGGAAGTGGCTTGTGCGTGCGGTTCTGGTGTCTGTCGTCGTCCTGGTAACGGGGGTCGGAATGCTCTATGCCCTGCAACGTCAGCTGATCTACTTTCCCGACGCAACGAAGGTGCCATCCGCCGCCGATGTCATCGCCGGATCCCGCGACGTCACGCTGCACACCGAGGACGGTCACGACCTCGGTGCATGGTTCGTGCCGGCCAGTGGCCGCGAGGACACCGGGATGGCGGTGCTGTTCGCGCCGGGCAACGGTGGCAACCGGGAGGGCAGGGCGGTGTTCGCCCAAGCGCTGAGCGAGCGCGGGTTCGCCGTACTGCTGATGGACTACCGCGGGTACGGCGGGAACCCGGGCAGTCCGAGCGAGGAAGGTCTTGCCGCCGATGCGAACGCCGCTGCGGAGGCGCTGGAAGAGCTCGGCTACCCAGCAGATCGCACGATCTACTTCGGGGAGTCCCTCGGCACCGGTGTGGTCGCCGCTCTGCAGGCGCGGCGGCCACCGGCGGGTGTGGTCCTGCGGTCCCCGTTCACGAGCCTGGCCGACGTCGGGGCGCACCACTACCCGTGGCTACCGGTGCGGGCGCTGATCCGTGACCGGTTCCCGGTGCCGGAGCACTTCGCCTCCAGCGACGTCCCGGTCACGGTGATCTACGGCGACCACGACTCGGTCGTCCCCTCCGAGCTCAGCGCCCGCGTGGCAGACGGACTGCCCAACCTGGCTGAGCGCCTCGTGCTCCCGGGCGTCGATCACAACGACCCGGCCATGTTCGGATCGCGCGTAGTCGACGCGGTCGTGCGGCTGGCCGAGCGGGTCTCCTGACCCAGGCGCCGTCAGCGGACGCGTTTGACCGGCAGGATGGCAAAAGCCCCGACGATGGCGCAGACCCCGGCGACGGCGTACAGCACGCCGTAGCTGCCGTTGCCCACCAGCAGGATGGCCGGAGCGATCGCCGGAGCGATGGCAGAGGGCAGCGCGCCAGCGATGTTGAACACGCCTAGATCCTTGGCCGCGTTGTTCGGGTCCGGCAGTACGTCGGCGACCAGCGCGAGGTCGACGGCCATGTACATGCCGAAACCGAGCCCGCTGATGGCCATCCCGATCACGTAGCCGTTGAAGTCGCTCGCGATGGCGACAACGAACATCGCCATCCCGTAGACGATCGACGCGGTGAGGACGAACACCTTGCGCCGTCCGGTCCAGTCGGAGAGCCGTCCGCCTACCAGGGACGCGACCACGATCACCGCGGACTGCGCGAGGGTGCCGATGAAGATCTGGCGCGGCACGTCAGCTTCGGCGGTGCCGATCTCCTCGAGCAGGAAGTAGGCCTGGTACGTCGTCAGGAACGCATAGGCAAGGACGAACATGAATCGGCTGACAAATGCCCACGCGAAGTCCGGGCTCTTGCGCGGGTTGACGTAGAACGCGCTGAGGAACTCCCGCAGCGACCAGGGTGGCCTGTCGGTCCTGTCGAGCTGTCGGTCGTTCAGCACGAACGCAAAGAGCAGGATGAAGAACCCCCCGATCGCACACGGCGCCAGGAACATCGTGAGCCGGTTGCCGGCGAACAGCTGGACCAGGAAGGTCGCGCCCACCGAGGCGATCGGCATGCAGATGCCCAGGACTCCCGAGACCAGACCGCGTTGGTCGACCGGGACCTGGTCCGGCAGTACGGCGACCTCGGCGGCAAGCAGTGCGTTGAAGAACACCTGGGCGATGCACCATCCGACCAGCACGACGGTGACGTTGGGAGCCAGCGCAACCACGAGTACGCCGAGCGAACCACCGACCAGCCCGATCACCATCCACGGCCGCCGCATGCCCAGTCGCGAGTAGGTCCGGTCGCTCATCTTGCCGAAGAACGGGTTCACGAACATCGCGAGCAGGGCGCCGGTGCCGGCGACGAGCGCCAGGCTGTTGGGGGCACGGTCGATTCCGACGAGCGAGTTGATCTTCAGCGACAGGCTGACCAGCAGCGGCGCGAGGAACACCAGGATCGTGCCCATGTACGCCAGTGCGTAGAGGGCGATGAAGCCCCACCCGACCCGGCGTACTTCCGTGCCAGTGGCCTCGATCAGGCCGGTCGTGGGAGGTAGCTGCGGGTGGGCGCTGTGGCTGCTCGGCTCGGTTCGGGAGAGGTCGGGCATTGCGGTCTCCTCGTGGTGCAGGAGCCTGACAAACGGTCGCTAGGCGTTGACACGCGTTTGGTCCATTGCAGGCTATGGCGCCGACCGTCGTACGGCGACCCGCACGCTGTAGTGGGCTAGGCGGGCGCTCCTGAGGTCTACGCTCGCGACAGGGAGACGCCGATGCGAACGCCGTTGCTGGAGACGAAGCTCTATCGTCCCGGACCACGACCGGGCCTGGTGCCGCGTCCGCGTCTGACCGAGCAGCTCAACCGCGGGGCCGCCGCGAAGCTCACCCTCGTTTCCGCACCCGCCGGTTTCGGCAAGTCCAGGTTGCTCGCGGAGTGGCTGTCAGGACCGTCGGCACCGTTAGGTGAGCGATCCGCCGCGTGGGTGGCACTCGATCCCGGTGACAACGAACCGGTGACCTTCTGGAGCTATCTGATTGCCGCACTGCGGACGGTCGAACCCGAGATCGGCGCGCACGAGCTGGAGCTCCTGTCCTCGCCGCAGCCGCCACCGATCGAGCTGGTGCTCACGACGTTGCTCAACGGCCTCGGCGCGACCGACAGTGACATCGTCCTCGTGCTCGACGACTACCACCTGATCGACTCCCGCGAGATCCAGGACGCGATGGCGTTCCTGCTCGACCACCTGCCTCCGCGGCTGCACCTGGTGATCGCCAGCCGTGCCGACCCGGCACTGTCGCTGGCCCGGCTGCGAGCTCGCGGCGAGCTGGTCGAGGTCCGAGCTGCCGACCTGCGGTTCACGCCGGACGAGGCCGCGACGTACCTCAACGAGGTGATGGGCCTGCAGCTGGCGGCGGCGGACGTGGTGGCGCTGGAGGGACGCACCGAAGGGTGGATCGCCGCACTCCAGCTGGCGGCGCTCTCGATGCAGGGACGCGACGACGCCGCCGGGTTCATCGCCGGCTTCGCGGGGGACGACCGCTACATCGTCGACTACCTGGTCGAGGAGGTCCTGCAACGCCAGCCGAGCGAGGTCCGCGACTTCCTGCTGCACACCTCGATCCTGGAGCGGATCAACGGCGCACTGTGCGACGCGGTCACCGGACAGGGTGGCGGCAAGGCCATGCTCGAGACCCTGGATCGCGACAACCTGTTCCTCGTCGCCCTCGACGGTCGACGCCAGTGGTACCGCTATCACCACCTCTTCGCAGACGTGCTGAGAGCCCGGCTGACAGACGAGTCGTCGGAGCTCGTCGATGTGCTGCATCGGCGGGCCAGCGACTGGTTCGCGGAGAACGACGAGCGGTCCGAGGCGATTCGGCACGCGATCGCCGGACATCACTTCGCGCGAGCAGCGGAGCTGGTGGAGCTGATGGTGCCGTCGATGCTCAGGGAGAGGCAGGAGGCCCAGCTGCGCGGCTGGATCGAGCTGCTGCCCGAGGAGCTGCTGCCGGATCGGCCAGTGCTCAGCAACGCCTACGTCGCGGCGCTGTTGTCCACCGGAACCATCGAGGGAGTGGACCGGCACCTCCAGGATGCGGAGCGCTGGCTCGCCAGTGACGGAGCCGATGGAAGCGAGCCCTCGATGGTCGTCGCGGACCACGCGGAGTTCCGCCGGCTCCCGGCCGGCACTGCCGTCCACCGCGCCGGGTTGTCGCTGGTGCTCGGTGACCTCTCCGGCACGGTGAGGCACGCACATCGTGCCCTGGACCTGTTCGATGAGGACGACCATGTCGGGCGTGGAGCGGCAACTGCGCTGATCGGGTTGGCGTCCTGGACGAGCGGCGATCTCGAGACAGCACATGCGGCGTACGCCGAGTGCACGTCGCGCATGCAGCGAGCGGGCCACCTGTCCGACGTACTCGCGTGCTCGATCACCCTGGCCGACCTCCGGATCACCCAGGGCCGCCTGCACGACGCGATGCGCACCTACGAGCAGGCCCTGCAAGTGGGAACGGCGCGCGACGGGTCAGTCCTGCGGGGGACACCCGACATGTACGTCGGGATGAGCGCGCTCCACCGTGAGCACAACGACCTCGGTCTCGCCAGACAGCTGCTGGCGCAGGCCGAGGAGCTGGGCGAGCACACCGGCCTGCCGCAGAACCGGCATCGCATGCGGATCGCGATGGCTCGCGTCTGTGTGGCCGAGGGAGACATCGACTCCGCCCTCGGCCTGCTGGACGAGGCGGAACGGCTGTACACACCCGACTTCTCTCCGCACGTGCGTCCGATCAGTGCCATCAGGGCGCGCGTGCTGATCGCGCAGGGCAGCATGGGCGATGCGGTGCGCTGGGTGCAGGAGCAAGGACTGTCCGCCGATGACGACCTCAGCTACCTGCGCGAGTTCGAGCACATCACCCTGGCCAGGGTGCTGCTGGCCCAGCACGCGACCGAGCTGACCAGCGCGCTCTCGACGGAGGCGATCGACTTGCTGGAACGTCTCCGCCTGGACGCCGAGGAAGGGGGCCGGACCGGGAGCGTCATCGAGATCCTGGTGCTGCAGGCGCTCGCGCTGCGAATGCGTAACGACTCGCGCGCCGCATTGCCGTCGCTGGAACGCGCCCTGGCGCTGGCCGAGCCGGAGGGCTACGTCCGGATGTTCGTCGACGAGGGCCTCGCCATGGCCTCCCTCCTCGACGCGGCCGAGAATCACGGGATCGCCCACGACTACGTACGCAGACTCCAGAACGCACTGAGCGGAACGGAGCAACGAACCCCGACAGCTCAGGGTCTGGTCGACCCACTGAGCCACCGTGAGCTCGATGTGCTGCGCCTGCTCGGAACCGACCTGGGTGGCCCTGACATCGCCCGCGAGCTCGTCCTTTCGCTGAACACCGTGCGCACCCACACGAGGAACATCTACGCGAAGCTTGGGGTGAACAGCCGCCGCGCCGCCGTACGACGGGCAGAGGAGCTCGACCTGCTGTCGCGCACCGGCCCCCGCTGATTCATCACAAGGTTCACCAGATGTGGTGATCCCGGCTCACCACATTCGTTCCTACGTTCGGCCCATGAGCGAGACGCACGCATCGCAGAGCAGGCACCGCGAGGCCGGCCAGTACGAGATCCGCCTTCAGGGGCACCTCGAGGCCCGGTGGGCTGCCTGGTTCGACGGGCTGTCCCTTACCCGCGAAGGCGACGGCACCACGCTCATCCGGGGCCAGGTGGTCGATCAAGCCGCACTGCACGGCCTGCTCCAGAAGGTCCGCGACGTGGGCCTGCCGCTCGTCTCGGTCAGGAACGTAACGACCGAAGGTTCGACGGCACCGCCACCGAGCCTGCACAGCCGTTCAACCAACGAAGGAGAACCGTCATGACAACCACCGCCCAACGCACCGCAACCTCACCCACACAAGGGAAGCGGGCCCCGATGACCTCGCTGAGGAAGACCGCGCTCGTGGTGGGGGTGCTCTTCGTGGTCACCTACATCACGTCCATCGCCGCCAAGGTCGCGTTCTACCCCCCGATGTTCGACAACCCCGACTACATCCTCAGCGGTGCGGCCGACACGCGGTTGCTGTGGGGAGCCTTCTCGGAGGTCATCCTGATCATCGCGAACATCGGCACCGCGGTCGCGCTGTACCCCGTCGTCAAGAGGGCGTACCCAGCCATGTCCCTCGGCTTCGTGGCTGCACGGGTGATGGAGTCCGTCTTCATCGCCGTGGGCGTCCTCAGCGTGCTGACGACCGTGACCATGCGGCAAGACTTCGCGGGAGCCAGCGAGGCTGAGACCGCCGGTCTGTCGCCCGTCAGCCACGCGCTCGGTGCCCTCTACGAGTGGACGTTCCAGCTCGGGCCGGGCTTCGTCGTCGGTGTCGGCAACGGTCTGATCCTGGGTTGGATGATGTGGCGCTCCGGACTGGTGCCGCGTGGCATGGCTCTCCTGGGCCTGGTCGGTGGCCCACTGATCGTCCTCACGGGAACGGCCGTGATCTTCGGCGTCATCGAGGCAGGCTCCGCGCCGCAGCTGCTCGCGACCATCCCGGAGTTCTTCTGGGAGCTCAGCTTCGGTGTGTACCTCATCGTGAAGGGCTTCAAGCCCTCACCGGTCACCGATTGACCATCTACCGCGGCCGGGCCCGACACGGGTCCGGCCGCAGGCATGCCCCCAATCGGTAACCCACAGGCGGAAAACGATGGAAGCACGTCGTAACCGCCGTGGTAGGCATGGGTGGTGAGTGATGCGCTCCCCGAGACCCCTTTCCACGACCTCGACTCCTACATCGAACTTCCACGCGGCGGCGGCCTGACCCTGTCGCCAGATGGCACCCGGCTGGTGACCGCCGTGCAGACGCTGAACTCCAAGCGCACCAGGTACGTCACCGCGCTGTGGGAGACCGACCCGGCCGGTGAGCGACCTGCGCGACGCCTGACCCGCAGTGCGAAGGGTGAGGCGGGTGCGGCCTTCCTGCCCGACGGCTCGCTGCTGTTCACCTCGGCACGTCCCGACCCGGCGGTCGATGACGACGACCAGACCGAGGAAACGCTGCTGTGGCTGCTGCCCGCAGGAGGGGGCGAGGCCCGGGTCGTGGCCACGCGCCCCGGGGGCATCGACGACATCCACGTCGCGGCCGACTCCGGTGCGGTTGGGGTCTCCGCCAAGTCCTTCCCGTCCTCGGACACCCATGACGCGGAGAAGGCCAAGCGCAAGGAGCGCAAGGACAAGAAGGTCACCGCGATCCTGCACGAGAGCGTGCCGGTGCGGTTCTGGGACGAGGACCTCGGTCCCGGTGCCCCGCGCATCTTCACCGGCCGGCTCGCCGGTGAGGACACCGCCGCCGACCCGAAGATCGAGCTCAGCGACCTCACCCCGGATGCCGGACGAGCGCTGGAGCGTCTCGAGTACGACGTCAGCCGGGACGGTTCAACGATCGTGACCACCTGGCTCGTGCGCGAGCGTGGGGGAGAGCGCATCGGGCTCGCGCTCATCGACGTGGCGACCCGTGACCGTCGGATCCTGCTGGACGACGTCGATTCGGAGTACGAGAACCCGCGCATCAGCCCCGACGGCCAGTCCGTCGCTGTGATCCGGGAGAAGCGCTCCACCCCGGAGGAGCCCGTCGACCGCACGGTGGTGGTGGTTTCCCTTGCCGACGGGACCGACCGCGACATCAGCGTGGAGTGGGACCGCTGGCCGTCCGGCCCGATGGAGTGGACGCCGGACAGCGCAGCCCTGATGCTCGTCGCCGACGAGAACGGCCGCGCCCCGGTGTTCCGGATGGATGCCCAGTCCGGCGCCGTCACCCGGCTCACGGCCGACGACTTCGCCTACTCCGACGTGCAGGTCTCGCCCGACGGGCAGACCGTCTACGCCATGCGGATGTCGTACGCCGAGCCGGCCCGGCCGGTGCGCCTCGACGCCAACAAGGCCGACCAGGACTCGACGACGTTGCGTGGGCCGAGCGAGTCGCCCGCACTGCCCGGCACCCTCACCGAGATCGAGACCACCGCCGAAGACGGGGTCCGCGTCCGTTCATGGCTGGCCCTGCCCTCCGGGACATCGGCGGAGCACCCCGCGCCATTGCTGCTGTGGATCCACGGTGGCCCGTTGAGCTCGTGGAACGCGTGGTCGTGGCGCTGGAACCCGTGGATCGCAGTCGCGCAGGGATACGCCGTCCTGCTGCCCGACCCGGGTCTGTCGACCGGCTACGGGCTCGACTTCATCCGCCGCGGCTGGGGCAGCTGGGGTGGCGCGCCGTTCACCGACCTGATGTCCATCACCGACGCCGCGGTCGAGCGGGACGACATCGACGAGACCCGCACAGCAGCGATGGGCGGCTCGTTCGGCGGCTACATGGCCAACTGGGTGGCCGGGCACACCGACCGGTTCAAAGCAATCGTCACCCACGCCAGCCTGTGGGCTCTCGACCAGTTCGGGTCGACCACCGACGCTCCGTGGTACTGGGGGCGCGAGATGACCCCCGAGATGGCAGAGGCCAACTCTCCCCATCTGTCCGCCGACGACATCGTCACGCCGATGCTCGTCATCCACGGGGACAAGGACTACCGGGTGCCGATCGGGGAGGGGCTGCGGCTGTTCGCCGAGATCGCGAAGCGCGCCGAGGCCGAGGACGGCGAGATGCCGCACAAGTTCCTCTACTTCCCCGACGAGAACCACTGGGTGCTCACGCCGCAGCACGCCAAGATCTGGTACCAGACCGTGCTGGCGTTCGCCGACCACCACGTGCTCGGCAAGGACTGGCAGACGCCCGACCTGTTGCACTAAGCCCGTCGTAGGCTCGCAGGATGATCGACCTCCGCTCCGACACCGTCACCCGCCCCACCGAGGGCATGCGCCGGGCCATGGCCGAGGCGGAGGTGGGTGACGACGTCTACGGCGAGGACCCCACGGTGGCTCGCCTCGAGGAACGCGTCGCGGGGCTGCTCGGCTTCGAAGCTGCTCTATTCACCCCGACCGGCTCGATGGCCAACGTGCTCGCGCTCGCGGCCCTGACCGGCCACGGCCAGGAGGTGCTCTGCGAGTCGCGCGCCCACATCCTGCGCGCCGAGCTCGGTGCCCACGGCGCGCTGACCGGCCTGACCAGCCGCACCTGGAGCAACCCGCGCGGGCAGGTCGACCTCGACGCGATCCGCGCGATGCACGCACCGGACATGGGCCCGTTCTTCGTCCGCACCACCGCGATCTCCGTGGAGAACACGCACAACTTCGCGGGCGGCACGGTCATCCCGATCGACGACCTCGAGCGCCTGCGGGCGTACGCCGACGAGGTCGGCTGCGCCGTGCACATCGACGGCGCCCGGATCTGGAACGCCCACGTCGCCACCGGGACGCCGCTGGAGAGCTACGGGACCATCGCCGACACGATGGCCGTGTGCCTGTCCAAGGGGCTGGGTGCACCGATCGGCTCACTGATGCTCGGTACGACGGACCAGGTCGCCGACGCTCGCGTGCTGCGCAAGCGTCTCGGTGGCGGCATGCGCCAGGTCGGCGTGCTCGCGGCAGCGGGACTCCATGCGCTCGACCACCACCTCGAGCGGATGGCCGAGGACCACGAGCACGCGCGCCTCCTCGCCGAGGCGTGTGGCAGCGACCCGGCCGAGACCGAGACCAACATCGTGGTGGTCGACGTACCCGATGCCCAGGCGGTTGTCGCCGCCGCGCGCGACCAGGGCGTCCTCGTCGGTGCGGTCGGCCCGACCAAGGTGCGGATGCTGACCCACCTCGACGTGGACCGTTCCGATGTGGAGCAGGCTGCCAAGGTGCTGGCCGAGATCCTGGCCTGATCCCTACCTGCGGCCGACCGCCGCAGGCAGCTGACGAACAGCCTTGGCCAGGGCGCGCAGCTCCGCACCGTTCAGTGCCTGCGGACCGTCGCACAGCGCGTGCTCGGGGTCGGGGTGCACGTCGACGAGGATGCCGTCGGCGCCGACCGCGATGGCCGCGCGCGAGAGGGGTACGACGAGGTCGCGGCGTCCGCCGGCGTGTGACGGGTCGACCATGATCGGCAGGTGGCTGATTGCCTGCACGACCGGGACGGCCGAGATGTCGAGGGTGAAGCGAGTGGCGGGCTCGAAGGTCCGGATGCCGCGCTCGCAGAGCACCACGTCGAGGTTGCCCCGCTGGGCGACGTACTCCGCCGCCATCAGCCACTCCTCGATCGTCGAGGTCATCCCGCGCTTGAGGAGCACCGGCTTGCCGCACTCGCCGACGGCCTGCAACAGCCCGAAGTTGCCCGCGTTGCGGGTGCCGATCTGCAGCATGTCGGCGTGCTCGGCGACCACCGGCACGTCGCGCGCGTCCACCACCTCGGTGACCACGGGCAGTCCGGTGACCTCCCGGACGTCGGCGAGGATCTCGAGGCCCTTCACCCCCAGGCCCTGGAAGGCGTACGGCGAGGTGCGCGGCTTGTAGGCGCCGCCCCGGAGCAGCTTGGCGCCGGCGGCCTTCGCCATCTCCGCCGCGTCAAGCGTCTGCTGGGCCGACTCGACCGCGCACGGACCGGCGATGAGGGTGAACGTGTCCGGGCCGATCGGCACCTGGTTCCCGGCCGGGCCGACGTGGACCGTGGAGCGCTCGGGATGGTGCTGCAGGCTGACCAGCTTGAACGGGTCGGAGATCCGGTGGACGTCCTGGACGCCGGGCATGCCGCGCAGGTTGAGGCCGTGGAAGGACTCGATGTCGCCGACCAGGCCGATGATCGTGCGTACGACGCCGCGGCTGACGAACGCCTGTCCGCCCGTTTCCTCGACCCGCGCGGTGACGTGGGCGATCTGCTCCTCCGTCGCCCCCGGCGCCATCACGATGACCATGTGTCGAGGTTAGGCCGGGGCGTCCGGATGCCGGACCGTAAGTCCACCATCCGGCCACTCACACGGCGATGTGGGTGACCTCGGCCTCGATCTTGCGCCGTGGGACCAGCTCGACGATGAGCATCGCGGTCAGCACGAGCGCTCCGCCGACGAGCATCCGCAGGGTCGCCGACTCGCCCCCGAGCAGCACCGCGAAGAGCGCGGCGAAGACCGGTTCCATGCTCATGATGATCGCCGTGCGGGTCGGTGGGAGATGGGCCTGCGCCCACGTCTGTCCGAGGAGCGCAGCGGCCCCGGCGAACACCGCCATGTAGCCGACCGAGAGCCAGTCGGCGGTCGTCTGCGGCAGCACGATCCCGCCCGGCGCCGCAGCGCCCGTGCAGATCACCGCGATCACGATGCACTGGACGATCGCCATGCCGAGTGCGTCCTGGGCGTTCGACCACGCGCCCAGGCCGACGATGTGCAAGGCGTAGATCATCGCGGAGACGAGGGTCAGCGCCTCGCCGTACCCCAGGCCGAGGCCGGAGCCGATGTCGCCGAGGGTGAGTACGCCGAGTCCGGTGATCGCCAGCAGCACGGCAACCCAGGTGAACCCGCCGATCCGGTCGCGGAGCAGCACTGCAGCGAACAGCGGCGTCGCCACGACGTACATCCCGGTGATGAAGCCCGAGATGCTGGCGGGGGTGGTGGCGAGCCCGGCGGTCTGCACGATCTGGGCGACTCCGTAGAGGACGCCGAGCACCACTGCGTGCCGCATGCGGTCGCGCGACAACCTGCGGACCGCCCGGGGGGAGACCAGCAGGATCACGACCGAGGCGATGGTGAACCGCACGGCCAGGAAGTCGAGGACGGGCACCCGGTCGAGCAGGTCGTGGATCAGGAAGAACGTCGACCCCCAGCTCGCCGTGATCGCCAGCAGGGCGACCGTGGCGAGGAGGGTGGCCCGGGAGCCTGCTGACGCCGGGCGCATGGCCGCAGCCTAGACAACCAATCCGGAGGCCTGGTCCGGACGGGTCAGCGGGGGCTGCCGGTGCGCTTCAGGCTGCGCTGGTGCGCGCGGACGCTGGCCACGTAGCGCTTGGTCTCCTTGAAGTGGCCGTGCCGCTTGACGGCGCCGAAGCCCTGGTAGTAGGCGGCAATCGCGTTCTTGTCGTACTTGGTCCAGCTCCGCAGGATGCGCAGGGTCAGGACCCCGGCACGGACGTTGTCGTGGGTGTCGCGAAGCCGCAACGGCCGCCCGGCGTACCACCTCATCCAGCGACCGGTGTCCGGCATCACCTGCATCACGCCGATGGCGCCGGCGCTGGAGACCCGGCGCTGCTGCCAGCCGGACTCCTGCCAGGCGATGGCGAGGGCGAGCCGTGGCGGTACGTCGTAGTGCCTCGCCATCGCAGCGACCAGGCGGCGTACCTGCGTGCGCGTCATCTTGTAGTGCCGCCACTTGCGGGTCGGCGGCGTGTGCCGGTGGATGAGGATGCGGACCTGCTTGCGCGGGTGGGACTTGTGGCGACGGCCTTGCCTCGCGAGCTTGGGAGCATGGCCGCCGGCTCGGCGTACGGCGGAGAGCACCACCGGGATCCGCAGGACCTGCCCCCGGCGGAGCGTGCTCCCCGATCCGAGGTGGTTCAGGCGCATCAGCTCGTCGGTCCAGGCGTGGTAGCGAACGGCCAGCCCGGTCGCGGTGTCACCCGACCGGACCTTGTGTCGCACGATCGCGCGGTCCGGGTGTCCGGGCCATGGCGTGCCCTGGGCGCGGGTTGGGACAGCGGCAGCCGACGCGGTGGCAGCGTCCGCTGGGGTCGCGGGGAGCAGCGCGACCGTGGTCGCTGCCGCGACGAAGGCGACCAGTCCCGTAGCCAGTCCCGCGGACAGGCGAGCGGACCGGGTGGACGGCTGGTTGCTGTGGTCGGTCTGATTGACGTGCGGATCGAGACGGCGTCGGGGAAGTGACACGTGCTCCTCCGTCTGTTGACGGGCCAGGGTGGTCGCGGAGCCGGAGAGGCTTCGCTTCTTGGCGAGCCGTCGACGTTACCAGTGTGACTGGAGTGACAGAAGTGACGTAGTCCCTCGGCGTGCCGCGCTCACAGCTGGCTGGCCAGGCGCTCCAGTCCGGGCCCCGAGAGCACGTCGAGGGCCGCTGGTCGTCCGGCCACCGCGAGCAGCAGGTCGATGTCGGGCCCGCGCACCTCCGGCCCCTCGCCGAGGGACCAACCGGTGTCGGTGGACACGGCCCGGACCCCGGCCAGCCGCCGTGGACCACCCATGAACTTGTTGCGCGCGACGTACGCGAGCGAGGCGGCGACGACCTCCGGCGGTGAGGCGTACGGCAGGCCGAGCGGGCGGGCCACGTCCTGGCTGTGGATGACGATGTCCATCAGGGGGTCCATCGGCGTGCTCCCCGGCGTCCTTCGTTGCGACTCGGCGCTCTCCCGCAGCTGGTCAACGAGCTCGGCGGTCGAGTAGCTGGCGGCGCGACGTGCCGTCAGATCGATCTCCATCCGGTCGAAGCTGCCCCGGGCACGCACCGCGGCCACCAGCACCTTCGGGATGCTCAACCGTGTGGTGAGCCCCAGGTGGGCGATCAGGTCCCTGACGGTCCACGCCTCGCACAGGGATTGTGTCGACCACTGCGCGTCGTCGAAGTCGGCCACGAAAGCGGCGAGGGAGAGCCGCTCGGCGCTGACCGCGGCGTCGATGTCGGGACGGGCGAGGGCAGGATCGGCTCCAGGGCTCACGACCGTCAGACTGTCGGACCGACCCAAACTCATCGGCTCGGAGCAGGACGCCGGGTCGCACGGCCGGACTGCCGCGCAATGAGCTGCCTGACCGCCATCCCTGAGGCGACCAAGACCACAGGTGGTCGAGCAGGGAGCGAGCGGACAGACGAGACCAAGGGCCGTGCGTCAGAAAGTGGCCGCACCCCCAGCGGTTGCCGCGATCAGACGACGCTGACGATGACCGTGCTGCCCTTGGGCGCCTTGCTGCCGCCCTCGGGGTCGGTGCTCACGACGAACTGCACGCCGATGTAGAGGCTCGCTTCCTGGATCTTCACGCGGAAGCCGGCTGCCTCGAGCCGTTTCTGCGCCTCGGCGACGCCCATCCGGACGACCTCGGGCACCTCGACCATCACCGGTCCCTTGGAGACGACCAGGGAGATCACGTCACCGCGCTGTCCGGTGCCGGAGTCGGGGCTCTGGCTGATGATGCGGCCCTTCGGGACCGTGTCGCTGTTCACCTCGGTGGTGTCGACCTTGAAGCGCCGCTTCTCGAGGGCCTGCTCCGCAGCGTCGATGGGCTTGCCGGTGTAGTCGGGGATCTTGATCGGCCGCGGGCCCCGGCTCACGATCACGTCCACCGCCGTGTTGCGGCGCAGGGGAGTGGCCGGGGCGGGGTCGGTGCCGATCACCTTGCCCTTGGGCACCTTCGGGTGGAACCGGTTGACGGCCTCGCCGTACTCCAGCTTGGCCCCGTCGAGTGCCTGCTGGGCGTCGTCAAGGCTCTTGCCGCGCACGTCCGGGACCTTGTGCCGCTCGGGCCCAAGCGAGATGACGGCCTGGACGGTGCCGTCCTCACGCACGCGGTCGCCAGGCGCGGGATCGGTCGAGACGACGAAGCCCTTGTTGACGGTCTCGGAGTAGGCCTCCTGGGACGCGTCCATCTTCAGGCCGTCGCGGTCCAGCTTGACGCGGGCGGCCGCCTCGCTGAGGTTCAGCACACCCGGGGTGGTGGTGTAGCGGGCGACGCCGAAGTACCAGCCGCCGAGGGCCGCGAGCACGGCCAGCGCCAGGACGATCGCCAGCAGCACCGGCCCGCGCCGCGAGCGACGCGGTGGCTCGTTCGTGCGACCGGGCGTTGGGGCGATGGCCGGGTGTGGTTGCTGGCGCGGTGGTGCGGGCGGGAGGGTCCGCGAGTCGCGCTCGTGGTCGTAGACGTCATCGGCAGTGAGGGCGGACAGCTCCTCCGGCTCGATGATCTGCGCCGGCAGCTCGCCGGTGGGGGTACGCCGGTTGCCGACCGGCCTGGTCGGAGTCAGGTCGGCCAGCAGGTCGTCGTCACTGGTGACGCCGTGGTCGAGGGCGTTGCGGACGCGGCGCACCTGGTGGAGGAGTACGCCGGCGTCGGCCGGTCGCAGGGCGGTCTCGCGTGCGGTGGCGCGGGCGACCAGCGCGTCGACGTACGGCGGGATGCCGGGCGTCGAGGCCGAGGGTGCCGGGATGTCCTCGTGGACGTGCTTGTAGGCAACCTGGATCGGGCTCTCGGCCTGGTGCGGCTTGTGGCCGGTGAGCATCTCGTAGATCAGCACGCCGGCTGCGTACACGTCCGCGCGTGCGTCGGCGTGACCGTTGACCACGAGCTCGGGCGAGAGATAGGAGACCGTGCCGATCAGCACCCCTCCGGTCGCCGTGTGCTGGGTGTCGGAGTTGATGGCGCGGGCGAGGCCGAAGTCGGCGACCTTGACGCGGCCGTCGTCGGCCAGCAGGACGTTCTCGGGCTTGATGTCGCGATGGAGGATGCCGGCGGCGTGCGCGGCGGCGAGCGCACCGAGCACCGGCTCGATCACGGCCAGCGCCTTCGCCGGCGACATCGGCGCTTCCTTGCGGATCAGGTCGCGCATGGTGAGGCCGGGGACGTACTCCATCACCAGGAAGAGCGTCCCGTTGTCGTCACCGTTGTCGAAGATGGCGACCACGTTGTGATGGGAGAGCCGGGCGGCCGAACGCGCCTCGCGCTGGAACCGTCGTACGAACTCGTCGTCATCGGTGAGGCCCTCGTGCATGACCTTCACCGCCACCGTGCGGTCCAGCCGGAGGTCGATGGCCTCGTAGACGGTCGCCATCCCGCCGCGGGCGATCTTGGCGCCCACGCGGTACCTGCCGTCGAGGACGCGGCCGATGAGCGCGTCGGCAGTGCGGTCCACGGTCTCCTCCATCGGCCGGGCGGGGGAAGGTGCCCGACTGACCTGTCACTTTAGATGCTCAGAGGGGTCAGACCCGGGAGGTGGACGGCGCGAATAGGCGTGATGGCAGCATGGGTGCGTGAGCGAGAACACGGCCGAAGAGGCGCCCGACGACCTGGCAACGCTGATCCCTGACTGGCTGGACTGGGCGGCAACGGCAGCAGCCCTCGGGGTGACCGTGGCCAAGGTCCGCACTCTGATCCGGGAGCACCACCTCGCGGCCGCCGTGCCGACTCCCGGAGCAGGTCAGCAGGTCCCGGCCGAGCTGCTGATGGACGGCGAGATCGTCAAGGGCGTCCCCGGCCTGCTCACGCTCTTCTCCGACGGCGGCTGGGACGACCGCGAGAAGCTCACCTGGCTGTTCACCGCCGACGACTCCCTCCCCGGTCGCCCCATCGATGCCCTCCGCGAGAACCGTGGCGCCGAGGTCAAGCGGCGGGCGCAGGCACTCGCGCTCTAAGGCCCGCGGTTTCCCACGGGACCTAGCGAAACTGTCACTTCCCGTGCTTTGCAACGCACGGGAAGTGCATGTTTCCCACGGGACCGTGGGAAACCATCAGGCCTAACCGGCCCGCTGGGTGACCTGGCCCGCAAGCCGTTCGAGTACGCCGCGGGCGTGGTCGCTGATCTCGGCCGAGGCGAGCGCCGCGAGCGAGCGGTTGGTGAGCTCGCTGATCACGGTCTCCACCTGCTGTCGCGCTCCGGACTCCTCGATCAATCGACAGAGAGTCTCGACCTGGTCCGGCTCGAGCGCGGTGCCGAGGGCTGAGTCGAGGACCTTCGCCTCGGGGCCGGGTAGGGCATCGAGCGCGAGCGAGACCAGCACGGTGCGCTTGCCCTCGATCAGGTCGTCACCGGCGGGCTTGCCGGTCACCGCCGGATCGCCGAAGACGCCGAGCAGGTCGTCGCGCAGCTGGAAGGCCTCGCCCAGCGGCAGCCCGAAGCGGGTGAGCTGGGTGATCTGCGAGGCGCTCGCTCCGGCCAGCGCGGCACCGATGTGCAGCGGCCGCTCGATGGAGTACTTCGCCGACTTGTAGCGCAGCACCGTCATCGCCGTGTCCACATCGGCCGCGCCCCGTGCCTGCGCGGAGACGTCGAGGAACTGGCCGGCGACGACCTCGCTGCGGGTGAGGTCGAAGTAGCCGAGCGCCTCGAGGACCCGCTCGGCGGGCAGCCCGCAGGTGCGCAGGAGCTCGTCGGACCAGCTGAGCAGGAGGTCGCCGAGCAGGATCGCCCCGGAAGCGCCGTACTGCTCCGGGCTCGCGGCCCAGCCGTGCTCGCGGTGGACCTGCTCGAAGGCGCGGTGGGTGGCCGGCCGGCCGCGGCGTACGTCGGAGGCGTCCATGTAGTCGTCGTGGACCAGGGCGCTGGCGTGCAGCAGCTCCAGGGAGGCACACGCGCGCAGCAGCGCGACCTCGTCGATCGGGGATTCCGGCCCGGTGACCGCGTGGTGTCCCCACCAGCAGAACGCGGCCCGGAAGCGCTTCCCGCCGCGGATGCTGGTGCGCGCATGCTCGACCAGTCGCTGCGCGTCGGGACCGAGCTCGTCCAGCCATTCGGCCTGCGTCTGCACGAACGCCTGAAGCGTGGACTCGATGTCGTCGCGGAACCTCTGCGGGTCCCACTCGACGTCCCATCCTTCGTGCGGCTCGGTCATCCGGCGAGCGTAGACCCGTATCCTCAGCCCCATGTCTGAGGCCCGGGAGGGCAGCGCGTGGCGCATCGGCGACCTGCTTCGGCAGGGTGGTCGGTCGTTCTCGTTCGAGTTCTTTCCGCCGAAGGACGAGGCCGGTGAAGAGGTGCTGTGGCGCTCGATCAGCGAGCTCGAGCCCTTGCGTCCGACGTTCGTCTCGGTGACGTACGGCGCGGGCGGTACGACGCGCGACCGCACCATCGCGATCACCGAGCGGATCGCCCGCGAGACCACGATGCTGCCGATGGCACACCTCACCTGTGTGGGCCACACGACCGAGGAGCTCACGCGCATCCTCGACGAGCTCATCGACTCGGGCGTGCGAAACGTGCTCGCGCTCCGCGGCGACCCGCCGGGTGGGCCCGGCACCGAGTGGGTCTCCACCGAGGGCGGGATCGAGTACGCCTCCGAGCTGGTCGCGTTCATCCGCAAGTCCACGGATCTCTCGGTCGGGGTGGCGGCCTTCCCGGAGGGCCATCGAGACGCGGCGTCACTCGACGACGACGTGGCGATCGTGAAGGCGAAGTACGACGCCGGCGCGGAGTTCGCGGTGACCGAGATGGTGCTGCGTGCCTCGGACTACTTCGGGCTCGTCGAGCGGTCTCGTGCTGTCGGCGTCGACTTCCCGATCGTCCCCGGCATCATGCCGATCCTGAACTTCAAGTCGATGGCGCGGATGGTCGAGCTGTCCGGCCGGGAGATCCCCGACGAGGTGATGGCCCGGCTGAACCCGCTCAAGGACGACCCGGCCGCCGTACGCGCCGAGGGCATCGCGATCGCCACCGAGCTCTGCGACACGCTGCTCGAGGGCGGCGCGCCCGGCCTGCACTTCTACACGCTGAACAGGTCCAAGGCGACGCGCGAGATCTACGCCGCGCTCTCCATCAACGCCTGAGCCATCAACGCCTGAGCACTGGTTCTCAGGCGGGGCCGATCGACTGCGCCACCAGCGCGGCGGAGAGACCGACCGACGGCAGGCCCGCGCCGGGCGTCGCGTGCGCGCCGGCTGCGTAGACGCCGGGCACCGGTGTGGTGGGACCGAGCCGCCGGGTGACGGTGTTGCGGCCCTGCCAGAGCACGCCGTACGGCGAACCGCCCCAGTCCTCCACCAGTGCGCGTGGCGACCGGTCGACCCGCACCTCGATCTGGTCGCGGACCCGGGTCCCGGAACGCTGCAGGACAGTGACGATGTCCTCCGCGAGCTTGCCGCGACCGAGGAGCGTCCACGCGTGTGCTCCCGCAGGCGCCTGGCCACCGGTGCGCAGCACCAGCATCGGGTCGCCGTGCAGGACCACCTCGCTCGGGAGGTCGGGCACCGCTCCGACCAGGCCGATGTGGCACACCACGGGCGGGATCACGGGCATCGTCCGCTCCACCATCGGCGCCAGCGCGGGCAGCCGACGGGGGTCGATCGCCACGACCACGTGGTCGGCGTCGATGACTCCCTGCGAGGTGCGTACCCCGGCGACCCGGCCACCGGAGAGCTCGAGGTCGATCGCCGGGGTGGAGACCAGCGCGGTCACGCCACGCGTCTGCAGGCGCGAGGTCAGCACGTCGGCCAGCGAACCCATCCCGCCGGGGATCGTCCAGGCGCCGAAGTTCTGCTCGACGTAGGTCCACATGCCCATCCATGCGGGCACGTTGCGCAGGTCGTGACCCTCGAGCTCCATCGGGTAGCCGGCGACCTTGCGCAGCCGCTCGTCCTTGAACGTCTTCTGGGTCAGCTTGTGCAGGGTCAGCCGGGTGGAGAGCAGAGCCGCTGTGTGCTTGCTCGCGTGCCCGCGTGAGTACGGGCGCTCGAGCCAGTCGCGGCGCAGTGCCTCCCAGTCGTCGGCGAACGCGTCGACGTACGCCGCCCAGCTGGCGCCCAGCCCTGCTCCGAGAGAGTCCATCGCCTCGATCTGCGCCGCGCGGCTGCCACCCGGCAGGTCGAGCTCGCTGTCGTCCTCGAAGACGTGCCGGACGACCGGCTCGACGGGGACCAGCTCGAGCTCCTTCTCCAGTGGGCGGCCGGACTTGCGGAAGAGGTCACGGAGCACGGCGGGCAGGAGCGTGTGGGTCGGCCCGGAGTCCCAGCGGAATCCGTCCTGCTCGACGAAGCCCACGGCCCCACCGAGCCGTGGTCCCGCCTCGAGCAGGGTCACGTCGTGGCCGGTCTTGGCCAGGCGGACGGCGCACGCCAGCCCGCCGTACCCACCCCCGATCACCACCACGCGCGACATGGCGGTCACCCTACGGGCGCGGCTCCGCGGCCCGCGCCACCACGTCGGCGAGCGTCTCCGGGTCCCGCGCGATGACCGTGGTGCCGTCGTCGGCGGTGATGATCGGGCGCTGGATGGTGCGCGGCTCGGCGACCATCGCGGCCAGCCACTCCCGCCGGTGCTCGACGTCCTTCGGCAGGTCGATGCCGGCTTCCTTCGTCTCCTTGGGCCGCGCGATGTCCCACGGCTGCAGGCCCATCCGGTCCAGCACCTCGGCGAGCTCTTCGGTGGTGGGGACGTCGTCGAGGTAGCGGCGTTCGGTGTACTCGATCCCCGCGGCGTCGAGCTCCGCCTTCGCGACGCGGCACTTGGTGCACGCCGGGTTGATCCACAGCTCCATGGTCACTCCATCTCCAGCTCGTCGGCTCCAGTCATCTGCTGCAGCTCCTCGAAGGTGCTGCTGAACACCGCCGCGGGATGCCCGGCCGCGGCCCAGATCTCGTCGTACCGCCGCAGCCAGGGGTCCAGATAGGTGCGCACCGGCGCCGGGTGGGCGATCGGGGAGACCCCGCCGATGACCTGGCCGGTGTGCTTGCGCACGAAGTCCGGGGTGGCGCGCTTCAGCGAGCCGACGCCGAGGTCGGCGGCGACCTTGGCGGTGTCGACACGGTGCGCGCCGCTGGTGAGCAGCAGCAGCGGCTGGCCACCGTCCTCGCCGGGCACCGTGAACAGCAGGCTGTTGGCGATGGCGCCGACCTCGCAGCCCAACGCGTCGGCGGCGAGCTGTGCGGTGTGCACGGAGTCCGGGAGCACGACGATCCGCCCCGTCCCTCCGCGGGCGGTCAGCTCCGCGCGGAAGCGGGCGATGGTGGCGTGCTCGGTGCGCGGCTCGGGGGACTGCTCACTCATGTCCGCAACGTAGCCAACGGCTGTGGATTCGCTCTTGACGGGTTGTCGGAGGGGAGGTGTACCTTGAAGGTGTTCGAACAAGTGTTCGATCAACGCCTCGGTGGAGGGTGACCTCGACCCCCATCCTCCACCGGGGCACCGACAGGGGTCGTTCGGTTGCGGAACATCAGTGAGGAGCGAGGCAGTGCGGCGGTACGACGACCCGGTGGAGGTGCGCAAGGGCGCAGACGAGGATCCCGACCAGTTCCTGTGGCGAGGACGGTTGTGGCAGGTGCGCGAGGTGGTGGCGCACTGGGTGGAGACCGGGGCCTGGTGGGCGAGACGTCCCGCGGCCACCGGGACTGAGCAGGCCAACCAGGCCAATCAGGCCGGGGGGCCGGGGACGGTCGACACCGACCTCCTGCGCGAGCGCGAGGTGTGGCGGGTGGCAGCAGCCAGGGGAAGGGTCGCTGCCATCCAGTCGCCGGAGCACGACCCCGGCTTCGGGGTCTTCGACCTGGTCTTCAGCTGGTCCGAGGGCAGCTGGCAGCTCGTCCGGGCGATGGACTGAAGGGCAATGGAATGACACACGAGATGACACATCCGATGACGCACCAGCTGAGCGCCCCCGCCTTCCTGCCGGCGGCGACCCACTCCTACCTGCAGCGGTCCGCGGAGTCGCTGCGCGAGGCGATCACCAGCAGCAGCGTGCCGGAGCGCTACGCCCATGCCCATGTCTCCGCGCTGCGGGCGACCGCAGCGCTGCTGGCGGCGCGAGCCCAGCCGACGCTGCCGAGTCGACGCCGTGCCCAGAAGAACGCCTGGGTGCTGCTCGCCGAGGTGGCCCCGGAGCTCAGCGAGTGGGCGGCCTTCTTCGCCGCCGGAGCCGGCAAGCGGGCGGCAGCGGAGTCGGGTTCGCGGCGCGCGGTCACCGAGCGGGAGGCCGATGACCTGGTGCGGGACGCCGATCGGTTCCTGGCGCTGGTGGAGGCCTCCCTGGGCCTGACCGAGCACCTCCCGATCCGGGTTGCCTGAAGGCCGGCAGTGGCTGACCCCTTTGTGCACCTCCATGTGGCGTCGGGCTACTCGCTGCAGTACGGCGCCTCGCACCCCCACGTCCTGGTCGAGCGCGCGGCCGAGCAGGAGATGGACACCCTCGCCCTGACCGACCGGGACGGCACCTACGGCGCGGTCCGGTTCGTCAAGGCAGCGATGGCCGCGAGGATCCGTCCGATCCTGGGTGTCGACCTGGCCTTTTCGGTGGAAGGTGGTTTCGAGACGCTCGTTCCTCGCTCCTCAACCACCGGAAGTTATCGGCCCCGCACCCCGACCCGCGGCGGCGCCTCCCGCGACCCCCGCCTGCCTCGGGTCACCTTCCTGGCCAGTGGGAAGGCCGGGTGGGCGGCGCTGTGCCGGCTGGTCTCGGCGACCCACCACGCCGGAGAGCGCGGCACCCCGGTGTGCACCCCCGAGCTGGTGGCCGAGCACGTCGCCGGGCGCGATGTCCGGGTGCTGCTCGGGCCGGCCTCCGAGCTGGGTCGTGCGGCCACGCTGCGTCGCAACGACCTCGGAGGTGCGGTGCTGCGTCGCTGGCTCGACCTGGTCGGGCCCGAGCAGCTCGTGGTCGAGGTGGTCTCCCACCGAGTGCCGGGCTCGGGACCCGGGTCCTCGCCGCATGCCGCCCGGATGATGGGGCTGGCCAACTCGGGGCTGGCCCACTCGGCCCGGGTGCGGACAGTGCTCTCCAACGCGGTCCGGTTCGCCGACCGGCTGGACGCTCCGACGGTCGACGTACTCGACGCCACCCGGCGCCTGGTGCCGATGGACGTCCGGCACCTCGACCGCACCAACGCCGAGGGGTTCATGAAGTCCGGCAAGGAGATGCACGAGGTCGCCGAGGAGATCTGCCGCTACGCCGGGCTGACCAACGGCTCCCGGGGTGCCACCGAGCTGCTCGCGCAGACCCGCACGCTCGCCGACCAGTGCGTGCTCGACCCGCGGGCAGACCTGGGGATCGGGGAGGTGCACTTCCCGGAGTTCGAGATCAGCCTGCCCGGCGGTGGTGCCCCGTCCTCCTCGTGGCGGGCGCGGGGCTCCGGGGCCTCCGGGGCCTCCGGGGGAAGCGTGGATGGGACTGGCCCCCCGGAGCGAGGAATTGCGGGGTCCCCGCGCAAAGGCAAGCGAAGCGCGTTTGCGTGGGGTGCAACGTGCGCAGGGGTGGTTGCGCCCCCCGGAGAGTTTCGGAGCCCCGTGTCCGTCACCGCACGGGGCAGCGCCGCCGACCTCGAGCTCCGCGCCCGGTGTGAGGCCGCGATCGGGTGGCGCTACGGGTCTGCCCCTCGCCAGCGGATCTGGAAGCGGCTCGACGACGAGCTGCAGACGATCCACCAGCTCGGCTTCGCGTCGTACTTCCTCACCGTCGGCGACGTCACCGAGATGATCCGCGACCTGGGCATCCGCAGCGCTGCTCGCGGGTCCGGTGCGGGCAGCCTGGTCAACTACCTGCTCGGCATCTCCGGGGTCGACCCGATCCGGCACGGACTGCTGATGGAGCGATTCCTGTCCCCGTTGCGGCGCTCCCTGCCCGACATCGACATCGACGTGGAATCCGCCCGTCGCCTCGAGGTCTACGACGCGATCCTCGAGCGCTTCGGCAAGGACCGGTGCGCGACCGTCTCGATGATGGACACCTACAAGGTGCGCCATGCGATCCGTGACGTCGGGGCAGCGCTCGGCATGCCGATGGGCGAGATCGACGCCATCGCCAAGGCGTTCCCGCACATCCGGGCCCGCGACGCCCGGATGGCGCTGCGCGACCTGCCCGAGCTGCGGTCAACCGGGATGGCCCGCGAGGCAGCTGCGGGGGAGTGGGGCTCCTTCGACATGTTCTTCCGGCTGGTGGAGAGCCTCGACGGGCTGCCGCGGCACATCGCGATGCACCCGTGCGGCGTACTCCTCTCCGACCGCACCCTGCTCGACCGCACCCCGGTGGAGCAGAGCTTCCTCGGCTACCCGATGAGCCAGTTCGACAAGGAGGACGTCGAGGACCTCGGCCTGCTCAAGCTCGACGTCCTCGGCATCCGGATGCAGTCGGCGATGGCACACGCGGTCGCGGAGATCGAGCGGACAGAGGGCCGCCACATCGATCTCGACGACGAGGTGCAGGTGCCCTTCGACGACCCGACCACCTTCGAGATGATCTCCAGCGCCAAGACTCTGGGCGTCTTCCAGATCGAGTCGCCCGGGCAGCGCGAGCTCGTCGGCAAGTCGGGGATCGAGAACTTCTCCGACATCATCGCCGACATCTCGCTGTTCCGTCCCGGGCCGGTGAAGAGCGACATGATCACGCCCTACCTCGAGGTCAAGAACGGCTGGAAGAGCGTCAGCTACCTGCACGAGGACCTGCGCCCGATCCTCGAGGGCACCCGGGGAGTGGTGGTCTTCCACGAGCAGGTGATCGAGATGATCTCCCAGTTCGCCGGATGCAGCTATGCCGAGGGCGACGAGTGGCGGCGCGCGCTCGGTGACAAGGACGGCATGGCCGAGACGAAGACCTGGTTCTACCCGCGCGCTCTCGGCCGGGGTTATCCGCTGCCCGTGGTGGAGCAGATCTGGAAGGTGATCGAGGCGTTCGCCTCGTTCGGCTTCTGCAAGGCCCACGCTGCCGCGTTCGCGCTGCCGACCTACCAGTCGGCCTGGCTCAAGGCGCACTACCCGGCGCACTTCATCTCCGGAGTGCTCACCCACGACCCGGGCATGTACCCGAAGCGGCTGATCCTCGACGACGCCCGCCAGCTCGGCATCGCCGTGCTCGGGCTCGACGTCAACGCCAGCGAGGCGGAGTACGCCGTGGAGAAGCTGGCCGACACGGCTCCCGTCCTCGCACCCGGCGAGGTCACCGCCAGGATCGGCAGGTTCCAGCCCAGGGGCGGGATCTACACCAAGCTGCCGGAGCCGGTGAAGAAGGAGCAGGACGCCTGGATGGGCCACGGCTGGGGCATCCGGCTCGCCCTGGGTGAGGTGCGTGGCATCAACGACGGCGAGGTGAGCCGGATCGTGGCGGCCCGGGAGGGTGCTCCGTACGCCTCGCTGACCGACTTCTGGCATCGCGCCCAGGTCGCGCGGCCGGTGGTCGAGCGGCTGGTGCAGGCCGGCGCCTTCGACACCGTCTACGGCATCGGCACGAGCGGGACCGGTCGCCGCAACCGGCTGACCCGCCGCGACCTGCTGCTGGAGGTCGGTGACCTCGACCGGTTGCGGCGTGCCTCCGACCGGGCGAGCAAGGGGCGCGCACGCGGGCTGCCGCGGTCGCGTCCGGGCTCGGCGGAGGCCGGGGACGCCTCGGTGCAGCTCGCCATCGACCTCGGGGAGCCCGAGGCCCAGCAGGTGAGCGGCCTGCCGGAGATGAGCGACTCCGAGCGGGTGCGCGCCGAGCTGGACATCCTCGGTCTCGACGCCAGCAAGCACGTGATCGACTTCCACGCCCCCTTCCTCGACCGGCTCGGGATCACCCGGTCCGCCGACCTGCTCTCCGCGCGCAGCCGCAGCGAGCTGCTGGTGGCCGGGGTGAAGGTGGCCACCCAGACACCGCCGATCCGGTCGGGCCGCCGGGTCATCTTCCTGACCCTCGACGACGCCACCGGACCGGTCGACGCGACCTTCTTCGAGGACGTGCAGGGGCCCTACGCCGCCACGGTCTTCGGCTCCTGGCTGCTCGTCGTCCGCGGGGAGCTGCGGCGCACCGGCCGTCGCGGTGTCTCGCTGCGGGCGACCGGCGCCTGGGACCTCGGCGCGCTGCACGACCTGTGGCGGGCTGAGGGCATGGATGCGGTGTACGCCGAGATCGACCGGATCCCCATTGGCTTCGCCGACCCGGCCGACGGACCCAGCAGGGTGATGGTGCACACCAGCGGGTTCCGGATGTCGCCGTACGCCGACATCAAGCCGGCCGGCGGGTCCACCGGCACCGTCACCGGCGACGTGGCCCGCAAGCTGTGGCACCGCAGCCCGGGGAGCTCAGGATGATCCACCGGATGCCCATCACAGGGGGTGTCTGACGGCATCCCTGGCCTGCTGCGCGCCCGATCAGGAGCCATCAGACACCCCCTAGGGTTGCGCCCATGGACCGCCCCTTCGAACGTCGTACTGCCGCCCGCACCGCGGTGGTCTGGGACACGGTCCGCGCCCTGCTCGAGGGCACGGGGGAGCAGCAGGTCCTCGACATCGGCGGCGGCACCGGCGGCTTCGCGGTCCGGGTGGCGGCCCAGGGCAACCGGATCACCGTCATCGACCCCAGCCCCGACGCCCTGGCTGCTCTCGCCCGCCGGGCCGACGAGGAGGGAGTGGCCGACCGGGTCACCGGCCTGCAGGGCGACCTGGGCAACCTGCGCGAGCTGGCACCCGACGAGGGTGTCGACCTGGTCCTGTGCCACGGCGTGCTCGGCCTCGTCGAGGACCCGGCTGCCGCGCTGGACACGATCGTCTCGGTGCTTCGACCCGACGGTGCCCTCTCGCTGCTGGTCAGCCAACGACACGCCGCCGTGCTCGCCCGGGCGATGGCCGGTCACTTCACCCAGGCCAGGGCTCTCCTCGAGGCCGAGCCCGAGACCCGGTCCGGCGAGGCTCGAGCCAGTGAGCACAGGTTCACCGTCGAGGAGCTCACCGTCCTGCTCGAGGGAGCCGGGCTGGACATCCGCAGCAGCCACGGCATCCGCGTCTTCACCGACCTGGTCCCCTCCTCGCTGCTCGACCTCGAGCCCGGGGCGAGCGCGGCCCTGCTCGAGCTCGAGCGTGCCGTCTCCGAGCGACCCGAGTTCCTCACCCTCGCCAGCCAGCTCCACGTCGTCGCCACCCGCTGAGGGTTGGTGGTTTCCCACGGTCCCGTGGGAAACATGCACTTCCCGTGCGAAGTTTCGTGAGGGAAGTGCGGGAATCCCACGGGACCGTGGGAAACCTGTGGCAGGTGAGCACTCATGACCGACCGCTCACACGACTGCCCGATCCTGCATGTCGACATGGACGCGTTCTTCGCCTCGGTCGCGATCCGCGACCGGCCGGAGCTCGCCGAGGTGCCGGTGATCGTGGGCGGGGGACACCGGGGGGTGGTGCTGGCGGCCAACTACCCGGCCAGGAAGTACGGCGTCCACTCGGCGCTCCCGATGACCCGGGCCCGGCGGATGTGTCCCGACGCGGTGGTGCTCTCACCCGACTACACCGACTTCGAGATCGTCTCCTCCTCGGTGATGGAGATCTTCCGGCGGGTCACGCCGCTGGTCGAGGCGGTCTCCCTGGACGAGGCGTTCCTCGACGTCCGCGGGGCGACCCGTCGGCTCGGCAGCCCGCTGCGGATCGCCGAGCACATCCGGGCCCGGGTCGCCGACGAGCAGCGGGTCACCTGCTCGGTCGGGGTGGCCGGGTCGGTCTCGGTGGCCAAGCTGGCCAGCAAGCGGGCCAAGCCCGACGGGGTGCTCGTCGTACCCCCGCGCGAGGTGACCCGCTTCCTGCACCCCCTCGACGTGGGTGAGCTCTACGGCGTGGGGGAGAAGACCCGGGAGCAGCTGAACCGCCTCGGGCTGCACACGGTCGGCGACGTCGCGAACACCCCGTTGACCACCCTCCAGCGCGGCATCGGGGTGGCGGCGGGCACCCAGATCCACCACCTCGCGTGGGGCACCGACCGGCGCACGCTCACGCCCCGCCGGCCCGCCCAGGACCCCGACAAGAGCATGGGCGCCGACGAGACCTTCGGCCGGGACACCGACGACCCGGCCGTGGTCCTGCGCGAGCTGTTGCGGCTCTCCGCCAAGGTGACGAGCCGGATGCGCACGGCCGGGGTCGCCGGGCGCACGGTCACGTTGAAGGTGCGGTTCGCCGACTTCACCACGATCACCCGCTCGCGGACCCTGCCCGACGCCACCGATGTCACCGGGGAGGTCCACGCGACCGCGGCGGCGTTGTACGGCGCCCTCGGCCTGCAGCGTGCCCGGATCCGGTTGGTGGGGGTGCGGGTCGAGGGCCTGATGCCGCGTGAGCGGGTGCAGCGTCAGCTCGTCCTCGGTGCCCGTGACCGCGGCTGGGCGGAGGCCGACCGGGCGGCCGATGCGGCGGCCCAGCGCTTCGGCCGCGGCGCCGTACGCCGTGCCACCCTGCTCATCGGCGACCGTCCCTAGGAGGCCGACCCAGACCGCCAGGTGAAATACACATCACGATTTTCTGATCCCGTCTACCGACTTCTGGGGACCCTGCCTACACTCATTGGAGGGACAAGTCACCGCGGGAGGAACTGTGCCGCTCTCCGATGAAGAGCTTCGTCTGCTGGAGCAGATGGAGCAGGCCCTTGCCCAGGAAGACCCCAAGTTCGTCTCGACCTTGCGAGGAAGCTCGCTCGAGCGGGTCGCGCGGATGCGCACCATCGTCGCTGCCGTGGTCTTCGTGGTCGGCATCGGGATGCTCATGGGCGGCACCATCAGCGCCCAGATCTGGCTCGGCGTCCTCGGGTTCGTGGTCATGCTCGCCTCGGCCACGATCGGCATCGCGGCGTGGCGCGGGCGACACGTTCCGACGCCCCAACCGCAGCGCAGCGGCGAGGACCAGCTCTTCGACTTCGACGACAGGTCACAGCGCTTCGACGTGATCGAGGGTGGCCGCTCGCAGAAGCCCCGCAAGATGCGCCGCCCCGGCGGGAAGCAGGCGCGCCGGCCCGGCAACAAGCCCAACAAGCAGGGCACCTTCATGCAGCGCATGGAGCAGCGCTGGGAGCGCCGCCGCAACCAGGGCTACTGAGTCTCGACTACTGGGCTCCCCGGTTACCGCTTCTCCGCACCAGCGACATCGGCCAGATCCGGCTGCGCCATCCGCGCTCCCGCTCCACACTGCCTGTCATCGCCCTCCGCCACGACTCGACGGTGTCCACCGTGCGGGTGCGCAGCTCCGGGTCGAGAGTGTCCACCCCAGAGTTCGGCCCGGCGTCCGACGTGCGAGCCGGTCCGAAGCGTCCACGCTCCACCCGGACCAAGAGCCCCTCAAGCGACCGGCGGTCGGCTTCCTCCGCCGGCACCTGGTCGACCACCCTGCGGGCCTGCTCGCGCGGTGAGCGTTGCTCGGGCCAGTCCAGCCCAAGGTCGAGTGCCGTTGCGCGCAGCTCTGCCCAGGCGCCTTCGGCGAGATGCACGGGGTCGGCGGACGAGAGCCGGCGCCGACGAAGGATGACGCGCACCAGAGCCGGGACCAGTCCCAGCACCAGCAACACCAACAGCGTGGTCAGTGGCCACGCCGGGATCGGCAGGCCCTGGTCGTTGTCGGCCTTGGTGTCCACCGGCCGGTCGTTGGGACGCGGCGCCGACTGCTCGCTGGCCCCGTCGCTCGGCGCGTCCGAAGGGGTCGCTGCCTCCGCGGACTGCCGCGTCCAGGACGGTGTTGCACCCGACCGCGAGCCCGGTGTCGGCTCGAAGCGCACCCAGCCCACCCCGGCGAAGTACATCTCCGGCCACGCGTGCCGGTCGTCGCTGGTGAAGAGGATCCGGCCGTCCTCCAGGGTGTCGCCGTCCAGGAAGCCGACGACCACGCGCGAGGGGATGCCGAGCACCCGGCCCATCGCGGCCATCGCAGCGGCGAACTGCTCGCAGTACCCCACCCGGTCGTTGGTGACGAACGCGGCGAGCAGGTCCATCCCCGACCCGCTGCGCTGGTCCAGCGAGTAGCGGAATCCGCCGGAGGTCCGGAACCAGTCCTGCAGCGCCACTGCCTTCGCGAAGTTGCCCTCGGCGCCCTGCGTCACCTGCCGTGCCCGGGTCCTGATCACGTCCGGGAGGACGTCCGGGACGTCGGTCATCGGCACCTGGATCCTGCGGGGCGCCCGTCGCTCTGCGGCCTCCAACAGCTTTGCGGTGACCGAGGGCGTGAACGCGGTCGCGCTGTACTCCAGCCCCTGCGGCTGCCCGCCGCCGACGAAGGCGACGTCGAGCGTCCGCGCGTCGTAGCGCCAGGAGCCGTCGATGTCCAGGTCGCGGATCGGGTAGGGCAACGGCAGCCACAGGCTGCTGAAGTTGGGCGCGAACTCGAACGACCAGTCGTCCTCGGTGCCACCGACGCCGGGCGCCAGGCCCGGCGGGTTCGGGAAGACGCCGTCGGCCCGGTTGTCGTTCGGCAGGGACCGTGGCGAGGGGCGCCACTCCTCATTGCTGAACCGGTCGAGCACGGTGGTCCTGACGTACGACGTCGTCCGCGCCTCCGTGTCGGCGTACACCAGCGGCGTGTGCGTCTTCTCCACGAGGTCGCGCCGCAGCCGGATGAACGGGTTGACCGAGGTGAGGTGGTACCCGTTCGACGCTCCACCGGGCCCGTCGCCTCCCGGGGTGTCGTCGACCAGGTCGGAGACGGGAACGAGCGGCGCAACCAGGAGCGCGGCGACCACGGCCACGGCCGAGATCGACCAGAGGCTGCTGTAGACGGGCTTGGCGCCGGCCCTCGACTCACGAGCCCAGGCGTGGAACCGGTCGAGGTGCTCGGTCGCCACCAGCCGCAGGAACAGCAGGGCGGTGATGACGAACACCGGCGCCGCGATCGGATCGGTCAGGATGCTCACCGGAATGCTGAGGGTGACCAACAGCGGGAGCGCGATCAGTGGCGGTCGCCGCAGCCCCATCGCGAGCACGTCGATCGACAGGATCACCGCGAGACCGCAGACCATCAGCAGCGCCTGCGTCTCCGTCGGGTTGACCTCGACCGGAGCGGAGTAGGTGTTCAGCGTCGCGGCGCCGCTGCTGATCACGCGCACGACCTCCCGCACGGAGTCGAGGGTCGGGATCACCCCGAGCCGGGACAGGCCGGCCGCGAAGATCACGTTCAGGGAGAGCAGTGCGATCACGACCTGCACCGCCGCGACGGCGTACGGCGCGACGCGGATCATCCGCAGCCAGGCGCCGGCCAGCGCCATCAGCACCCCGACGATCAGGGTCGGCGCCAGGAAGTCCCACGGCCTGGCCACCATGCCGCTCCAGGAGAACAGCGCCACCCACCCGGCCAGCAGGCCCAGCATCGGCGGACCGGGACGCCAGCCCTCGACGGCCGCCGGAGAGGGCGTCGACGAGATCGTCGGGGAGGTCATCGGGCCAGTCCTGACCAGGCGGCCGCCAGGGCGCCGTCTCGCTCGAGCGTGGTCGCCTTCCACCCACCGGCACGCAGTGCAGCGGTGGCAGGGGGTGCGGGCCAACCCGTGGGCGCCCAGGTCGACACGTCCAGCACGATGGCATGCGCCGAGGCGCCGGCAGTGGCCAGACCGGCCAGGAAGTCTCGGTCCGCGTCCCCGAGGTGTCCCAGCACCGCGAGCAGCATGCCGCCCTGCTGGGACTCGTCGACCCAGCCCGTGGAGAGCTGCTCCTTGCGTGTCATCCGCATCAGGGCCAGCCGTTCGAGCTGCTCGGAGAGGGTCGCGCCGTGGGCAGCCTGGTGCCAGCCGTGCGCGGAGGAGTGCCCGGTCGCACTGACCAGGCGCACCTCGAAGTCGAGCGCCACCAGGTTGCGCATGATCGACGCCGCAGCGCGCACGGCCGTCTCCATCGAGGAGTCCACCCCGAAGCCCCGATGGGAGATGCGGCGGTTGTCGATCAGCAGCGTGCAGCGGGACTGCCACTCCTGCTCCTCGCGCCGCACCATCAGCTCGTCGGTGCGGGCGCTGCTCGGCCAGTGGATCCGGCGGAGGTCGTCGCCGAGGCGGTACTCGCGGATGCTGACGTCCGGGCTACCCCCGCCGAGCAGGTCGCGGGTGCGGTTGTCGCCGGCGCCGGCCCATCGGCCGGCCAGTGCGATCTGTGGCAGCGGTTCGGTTCGTGGCGTGATCAGGATGCTGGCGGACGAGGGGATCGTGTGGTCGAGGTCGACCATGCCGATCGGGTCGGCCACGCGCACGTGCATCGGTCCCAGCGGGTAGCGCCCCCGGTGCTCGGTCTTGATCAGGTAGCGCAGCGTGGTCGTTGCTCCGGAGCGGAGTGGGTCGACCACGAACCGCTTGGACTCCCCGAGCGCGGCGGGGAGCTCCTCCTCCATCAGCAGCATGCCCGTACGACGGCTGGCATTGCCGACCTGCACCTCGACCTGCGCGGTCTCACCGGCCTCGATCTGGAGGTCGGTGACGTCGCGGCGCACCCACACGTCGCGCGGCGTACGACGAAGCAGCACCCAGGCCAGTAGCGGCACCAGGACGGCGAGCAGCCCGATCCGGACGAAGTCCCGTTCGCCGATCTGGATCCCGCTGATGATCGCCGCGGCGCCGGCCGCGAGGAAGCAGCGACCCCGGATGGTCAGGTACCGCACGCCATCACCCCGCTCGGTCCGTCAGGTGCCGGGTGCGGGGACCGGGACGCTCGCGAGCACCTGCTGCACGACCTCGGTCGTACGCCGGCCACTCATCGTCGCCTCCATCGTCGGGAGCAACCTGTGCGGAAGCACCTCCGGCGCCAGCTCGCGTACGTCGTCCGGCAGCACGTACTCCCGGCCCTGCATCGCGGCGTACGCCTTCGCGGCGCGCACCAGCTGCAACGTCGCCCGCGGAGAGGCACCCAGCCGCAGGTCGGGGGAGCGCCGGGTGGCGGTGGCCAGGGCGACGGCGTACTGCTGGACCGACTCGGAGACGTGCACCCGGCCGGTCACCTCGATCAGCTTGCGCACCTCGGCCGCGTCGGTGACCGGCTCGAGCTCCTCGAGCGGGCTGATCCCGTCGCGGGCGGACAGCATCGCGATCTCCGCGGACTCCACCGGGTAGCCCATCGACAGCCGCACCATGAACCGGTCGCGCTGTGCCTCGGGGAGGGCGTAGGTGCCCTCCATCTCGATGGGGTTCTGGGTCGCGATCACCATGAACGGCGACTCCAGGCCGTACGTCGTCCCGTCGACGGTGACCTGGGCCTCCTCCATGCACTCGAGCATCGCGGCCTGGGTCTTGGGGCTGGCGCGGTTGATCTCGTCGCCGACGACGATGTTGGCGAAGATCCCGCCCGGCCGGAACTCGAACTGCCGGGTGTCCTGGTTGAACACCGCGACCCCGGTGACGTCGGAGGGCAGCAGGTCCGGGGTGAACTGGATCCGGCGGACGGTGCAGTCGATCGAGCGGGCGAGCGCCTTGGCCAGCATCGTCTTGCCGACGCCGGGCACGTCCTCGATCAGCAGGTGACCGCCGGCGAGCAGCACCACGAGCGAGGACCTGGCGATCTCCGGCTTGCCCTCGATGACCCGTGCGATGTTGCCCTCGATGCGCTCGGCGACCGCGCGCACCTCGTCGACGTCGGTACCCGACGACGTCTGGCTTCCTGCCGGATCTGCTCCCTGACCCACCTGTGGTCCCACTTCTCCCCAACCTGCCGCGCGGTGTCCTTCACCAAGTGAAGCCCATCGCACCACACGCGCGTCGGGCGCGGACAGATCGCAGGCGTCTCGATCGGGTCAAGACGGCACGAATCGGCGTCCTCGCCGGGGTGGTGGAACGGGTGCACGTCGCGGTGGCGAAAAGGGGAGCGGAATGGCGCGAAAGTGGTTGACGGTGGAGGGTTGTGGGGTAAAGTGGTGCGCAGTGGAGGGAACAGGCCAGGATGGCTGGACTCACAAGGCTTGGGTGAGGGGAGCAGCAGATGTTCTCCGGCACCTACACACCCAAGCTCGACGAGAAGGGCCGCCTCTTCCTCCCGGCGAAGTTCCGCGACGAGATGAAGGAGGGCCTGGTGATCACCAGAGGCCAGGACCACGCCCTCGACATCCGCACGCGGGCCGACTTCGCGGTCTTCACCGAGAAGTTCCAGAACGCATCGCAGACCGACGCCCGGCTCCGGGCCTACGGCCGGATGTTGTTCGCGCTGGCCTCCGAGCAGGTGCCTGACAAGCAGGGCCGCGTGATGATCACCCCCGAGCTGCGGCAGTACGCCGGGCTCGAGCGCGAGGCCGTCGTGATCGGCATCTACGACCGGATCGAGATCTGGGAGCCGAGCTTCTGGAGCGCCTACACGGCCGACCAGGAGCAGGCGTTCGCCAACCTCCAGGAAGAGATCTTCCCGGGCTTCTGAACGGCACAACGCAGAAACACAACTCAACATCGGTGATCGCAGGACGAGGCTCACGTCCGCTCCTGCCTCCAGATTCCTCTGACGCACCTTCCCCGGTGTCAGATGAGTCGCTTCCCTCCACAGGAGTCGGAGCGGACGGAGAACCTGGCCCTGCGATCACCGGATGCACCACCACCAGCAGTCCCTGCTCCACACACCGCACCTGGGGGTCGAACCCGATGGCCACAAGCTCAGCCACACCCACGCGACGCGTCCGGCAGGACGCGCGCGACTCGATCGCGGTGATGGTCTTCTCCGGAGCGACCTCCTGCGTCGTCGCACTGCTCCTCGCACTCGTGGTCCGGCTGGGGAACTAGGGCCTCGACGATGACCACCCCCTCCCACGTCCCGGTCCTGCTGGACCGGGTCGTTGCTTTGGTGGCGCCTGCACTCGAGCGCCCCGGCTCGGTCTTCGTCGACGCCACCCTCGGCCTCGGCGGCCACAGCGAGGCCGTCCTCGACCGGTGCCCCGAGGCCCAGGTCGTCGGGATCGACCGCGATCAGCACGCCCTGGACCTGGCCGGTGTCCGGCTGGCGCCGTTCGAGGGCCGCACCACCCTGGTGCACGCGGTGTACGACGAGATCCCGGCCGTCCTCGAGGAGCTCGGGCTGGAGTCCGCCGATGGGATCCTGTTCGACCTCGGCGTCTCCTCGATGCAGCTCGACGTCCGCGAGCGGGGGTTCGCCTACGCCGAGGACGCACCCCTCGACATGCGGATGGACGACACCGAGGGCCCCACCGCCGCTGACGTGCTGAACACCTACCCGGCCGGGGAGCTCGCCCGGATCCTGCGCACGTACGGCGAGGAGAAGTTCGCCAAGCCGATCGCACGGGCGATCGTCAAGGCCCGCGAGACGGAGCCGTTCACCGGCTCGGCCAGGTTGGTCCAGCTGCTGCGCGACACGATCCCCGCGCCGGCCCGGCGTACCGGAGGACACCCGGCCAAGCGCACGTTCCAGGCGCTGCGCATCGAGGTCAACGACGAGCTCGGCGTCCTGCGTCGTGCCATCCCGGCGGCCATCGACTCGATCGCGGTCGGCGGCCGCGTCGTGGTGATGAGCTACCACTCCCTCGAGGACCGGCTGGTCAAGCACGCGTTCGCAGAAGGGACCACCTCCAAGGTGCCCCACGACCTGCCCGTCGTACCCGCCGGCCACGAGCCGCCGTTGCGCAACCTGACCCGCGGGGCCGAGAAGGCCTCCGCCGAGGAGATCGCCCAGAACCCGCGCGCCGCATCGGTCCGGTTGCGCGCTGTCGCACGCGTCAACACCAACAGGGGAGACACCGCAGCATGAGCACTTTGATTGATGGAGCCCGGTCGAGGGTTCCTCGCTTCGCCGAGGCAGCCGTCGAGCGGGCCCGCCTCACGGTGGTGCCGCCCCGTCGCGCGCTGGGTCGCACCCAGGCCGCGCGCACCCCCTTCGCCGTGCTGGTGATCGCGATGCTGGCCGCCGGCGTGGTCGGCCTGCTGATGTTCAACACCAACATGCAGCAGACCTCGTTCAAGGCCACCGCCCTGCAGGACCGGGTGAACGTGCTCACCGCCAAGGAGCAGTCGCTCGACCTCGAGCTCGACCAGCTGCGTGACCCCCAGCACCTGGCGCTGGCCGCCAAGGAGCTCGGGATGGTCGCGCCCCCGCAGCCGGCGTTCGTGCGGCTCGCGGACGGCCGGGTGCTCGGCAACCCCACGCCCGCCACTGTCGGCGACTCCGTCCGGATCAACCCGCTGCCCTCGAGGAAGCCTGCGTCCCTGAAGCGCAAGACGATCATCGTGAAGGTGCCCTCGGCCACAACCCCGGACCGAGCGACCACCTCGGCGACTTCAGGCACCGACACCCCCGGCACCTCCACCACTGGCGAGCGCGAAGGCGGTAGGAAGAAGGCCAATGCCCAGGCCGACTCCGGAGCTACTCGTTGACACGTCCCCAGTCCAGGCGCGAGTCCCGGCGGGAGTCGCCCGGCAGAAGGTCCGGGAAGTCGGGCAGCCTGCGTGGATCGACCCACGTTCGGCTCAGGGTGGGGCTCCTCGTCATCACGATGATGCTCTCGCTCTTCGGTGCCCGGCTCTTCCAGCTCCAGGGCGTTGACGCCAAGGCCTATGCGTCCCGTGCGGAGGCCTCCGGGCTGGTGTCGATCGACCTGCCGGCCAAGCGCGGCCGGATCCTCGACCGCAACGGGGTGCCGCTCGCGGAGTCGATCGCGGGCCTGATGATCGTGGCGGACCCGACCCGGACCGCCCCGCACGCCGAGGCGATCGCGAAGATCCTCGCCGACCGGTTGCACATGGACTACTTCGACCTGCTGGCGAGGTTGAGCAAGAAGGACACCCGCTTCGTCTACGTCGCCAGGCGTGTCCCCTCGACGCTGGCCTCGAGCGTGATGGACGAGATCAAGAAGCATGAGTACGTCGGGGTGGACACCCGCCCCGACCCGTTGCGCACCTACCCGGCCAGAGATGTCGCCGCGAACCTGATCGGCTTCATGGGGGACGAGGGCAAGGCCATGGCCGGCCTCGAGCTCAGCTTCGACAAGCTGCTCGCAGGGAAGGACGGCAAGGAGACCTACGAGGTCGGTGGCGGCAACCGGATCCCGCTCGGCGACAGCAGCCAGGTCAAGCCGGTCGACGGCCACGACCTCCGGCTGACGATCGACCGCGACGTCCAGTGGTACAGCCAGCGCGTCCTGCGCCAGGCGGTGCAGACGTCGCAGGCCCAGTCGGGGTCCGCGGTCGTGCTCGACTCGGTGACCGGCGAGCTGCTCGCCCTCGCCGACTACCCGTCCTTCGACCCCAACAAGCCGGCCAAGTCACCCAAGAAGCATCTCGGCGCCAGCTCGCTCAGCGACGTCTACGAGCCCGGCTCGGTGGAGAAGGTGCTGACCATCGCGTCCCTGCTCAACGCGGGCAAGGTCACCCCCAGCACGCGGATCAAGGTGCCCGCCGAGCTGCCCGTCCTCGACCGCACGATCGGCGACTGGTTCGACCACGGCCTGCTCCGGCTGACCATGGCCGGCGTGCTCGCGCGCAGCTCCAACATCGGTACGGCGATGGCCGCAGAGGAGTTCACCCCCAAGCAGCTGTGGTCCTACCTGCACATGTTCGGGCTCGGCAGCCGCACCGACGTGGGCATGCCGGGTGAGACCAAGGGCCTGCTCCCGCCCGTCGAGGCCTGGTCGGAGCTGACCCGGGCCCAGATCGCGTTCGGGCAAGGGGTCTCGGTGAACGCCCTGCAGATGAGCTCGGCAGTCAACGCGCTGGCCAACGACGGCGTGCTGGTCTCGCCGAGCCTGGTCAAGGGCCGGGCCACCACCTCGGCCGGCAACGAGGTCGGCACCGAGACCGCCAAGCGGCAACGAGCAGTCGGCGTGCGCGCGGCCAGGCAGACCGCGCAGATGATGGAGCTCGTGACCACCCCGGACGTGGGCACGGCACCGGGGGCAGGGATCGAGGGCTACCGCGTGGCCGGCAAGACCGGCACCGCCCAGCAGGCGAGCGAGAAGTGCAAGTGCTACGACGGCAGCATGGCGGTCTCCTTCGCCGGGTTCGCCCCTGCCGACAAGCCACGCTTCACCGTCTACGTCGTGGTGCAGAAGCCGGCCGCGGGTGGGAGTGGTGGCGGCACCGCCGGCCCCGTGTTCCGCAAGATCCTGAGCTACGTCCTGCAGAAGTACGCCGTGGCACCCACCGGCACCAAGCCCTCCACCTTGCCGACCAGGTGGGGCCGCTTCGCCGCACGTGCCACTAGATAGCCTCGAGTGGTGCCAGCGGAGGACCTGACCAGACCCAGCTCGCCAGCCCGGGCCACGCTCGCGCAGGTCAGCTCGTGGGCGGGCGCCGAGCTCCGGTCGCCGACGGGTGCCCCCGCCGATGAGGAGGACGTCATCACCGGCCTCTCCCTGAGCTCCCAGCGAATCCATGCCGGCGACATCTATGCCGCCTTGCCGGGGAGCCGCGCCCACGGCGCGACGTACGCCGCCGACGCTGTCGCCGCAGGTGCTGTCGCGGTCCTCACCGACGAGGAGGGGGCCCGGATCGTCGGCGACGCGGGGGTGCCGCTCCTGGTCCTCGAGAACCCTCGCTCCGTGCTCGGCTCTCTCGCCGCCAAGGTGTACGGCGAACCCGCTGGCTCCCTGACCCTGATGGCGGTGACCGGCACCCAGGGCAAGACCACGACCACGCGCCTGCTCGAGAGCGCACTGGACGCAGCAGGTGTGCGCGCTGCCGTGATCGGCACCGTCGGCACCCGGATCGCCGGGCGCGACGTCAAGACCGCGCTCACCACCCCCGAGGCGCCCGACCTGCATGCGCTGTTCGCCGTGATGGTCGAGCAGGGTGTCAGCGCCTGTGCGATGGAGGTCTCCAGCCACGCGCTCGTGATGGGCCGCGTGGCAGGAGTCGTCTTCGATGTGGCGGCGTTCATCAACCTCGGTCGCGACCACCTCGACTTCCACACCGACCTCGATGACTACTTCGCAGCCAAGGCGTCGCTGTTCACCCCCGAACGCACCCGCAGGGGGCTCACCAACGTCGACGACGTCTTCGGCCGCAGGTTGCTCGACGAGGCCTCCGTGCCGATGGTCACGTTCTCGCCGTCGGGGGCGGACGCCGACTGGCGCGCCGAGGACGTCTCCCTGGAGCCCGGCGGCTCGGCGTTCACCGTCGTCACCCCGCAGGGGGACCGGATCCCCGCCCGGGTACCGCTGACCGGTTCCTTCAACGTCGCCAACGCGCTGTGCGCCATCGCGCTGGCGGGCGAGGCCGGGCTCGACCCGAGGCAGGTCGCCGACGGGATCGCCCACGGGGGCGGCGTGCCGGGCCGGCTCGAGCAGGTCGACGCCGGGCAGGACTTCCTGGCGATCGTCGACTATGCCCACAAGCCCGATGCGGTGGAGGCCGCGCTCACCGCGCTGCGGACGATCACCGCCGGCAGGCTGCTGCTGGTCATCGGTGCCGGCGGCGACCGGGACACCGGCAAGCGGCCGGTGATGGGCGAGATCGGCGCACGGCTGGCCGACGTACTGGTGGTGACCGACGACAACCCCCGGACCGAGGACCCCGCCGCGATCCGGGCGGCCGTCCTTGCCGGGACCAGTGGGTCGACCACGCGGTCGAGGTCCTCGAGATCGGCGACCGTCGTACGGCGATCCGGCGGGCCGTCGAGATGGCGCACACCGGCGACACGGTCGTGATCGCCGGCAAGGGACACGAGACCGGCCAGGAGATCGCCGGCACCGTTTACCCCTTCGACGACCGCGACGAGCTTCGCGCCGCCCTGACCGAGCGAGCTGCCACCTCATGATCGCGATGACCCTGGAGGAGCTCGCCGGCATCGTCGGCGGCCGGTTGGTGGACGCAACGCCGACCGACCTGGTCAGGGGACCGGCGTTCCTGGACAGTCGAGCCCCCGAGCCGGACGGAATCTTCGTCGCGTTTGCCGGCGAGCACGTGGACGGGCACGACTACGCGATGGCAGCGGTCGAGGGTGGTGCCGCTGCTGTCCTCGGCACGCGAGCGACCGGTGCCCCCACCGTGCTGGTGGACGACGCCCGTGCCGCGCTGCAGGTGCTCGCACGCGAGGTGCTGCAGCGACTTCGTGAGGAGGGCCTGTGGCTCCGCGTCCTCGCGATCACCGGCTCCCAGGGCAAGACCACGGCCAAGGACATGCTGGCCCGCGTGCTGGCGGACGCGGGCGCCACGGTGGCGACGGCCGGGTCCTTCAACAACGAGCTCGGCCTCCCGTTGACGGTCCTTCGGGCCGACCGGAGGACGCGATACCTGGTCCTGGAGATGGGCGCGCGCGGAGTGGGCCACCTGGCCGAGCTGTGTGCGATCGCCCCACCCGACATCTCACTCGTGCTCAACGTGGGCAAGGCCCACATCGGGGAGTTCGGCTCCCGGGAGCGGATCGCCGTGGCCAAGGGCGAGCTCGTCGAGGCGCTGCCGCCCAACGGTGCTGCCGTGCTCTACCTCGACGACCCGCTGGTCGCCGCGATGGCCAGCCGCACCAAGGCCCACGCGTGGACGTTCGGTCGCTCTGCCGCCGCTGCGGTGCGCCTCGGCGACGTGCTGGTCGACGACCTGGGCCGGGCGTCCTTCGACCTCACCCACCGGGGGAAGACCCAGCACATCGCCCTGCGGCTGCTCGGCGAGCACCAGGCGGTCAACGCCGCCGCCACCATGGCTGCGGCACTGGCGGCCGGCCTCGAGCTGCGGGACATTGCGGAGAGCCTGCGGGCGATCGACCGGCTGTCTCCCATGCGGATGGAGCTGCACGAGCGCGCCGACGGCCTCGCGGTCATCAACGACGCCTACAACGCCAACCCGGACTCGGTGCGGTCAGCGCTGGAGACCCTCGAGCGCATCGGCCGGGCCGGCAGGCGCACGGTCGCGGTGCTGGGGGAGATGCGCGAGCTCGGGGCCAGCGCCGACGAGGAGCACCGGCAGGTCGGGCTGCTCCTCGGTGAGCTCGGCATCGACGTGGTCGTCGTCGTCGGGGCGGGCGCCCGTGGGGTGTACGACGCGCTCGCCGACGACGGGCGGGCGACGACACGCTACGTCGAGACCGCCACCGAGGCGGGGGAGTGGTTGCGCGAGAATGTGGCCGGCCCCGACGCCGTACTCGTCAAGGCGTCGCGTTCGGGGCGGCTCGAGACAGTGGCCGAGATGCTCCTGGGCGACCCAGGTGGCGGTGTGGTTGACGGAGAAGGAAAGGGGCCGGTGCTGTGAGAGCGATCCTCCTCGCCGGCGGCCTGTCGCTGATCTTCAGCCTCGTCGGGACCCGCTACGCCATCCAGGTGCTGTCGAGGTACGGGTACGGCCAGCTGATCCGCGACGACGGGCCGACGACCCACCACACCAAGCGGGGAACGCCCACCATGGGCGGCCTGGTGATCGTGCTCGCCTCGGTGCTCGCCTACTTCTTCGCGACCTTCGCCACCGGCAACCAGCCGAGTGCCTCGGCGCTGCTGCTGATCTTCCTGTTCATGGGGCTCGGTGCCGTCGGGTTCCTCGACGACTACATCAAGATCGCCCGGCAGCGCAGCCTGGGCCTGCGGAGCCGGGCCAAGATCATCGGCCAGAGCGTCATCGCCCTCATCTTCGGCTCGCTCGCCATCTCACCGTGGCTGGAGGACAGCCGGCACCGGACCCCGGCAGGCGACGCGGTCTCGTTCATCCGGGAGCCACGCGACCTGACCCTGCCCGCGATCGTGCTGGTGCTGTTCATCTGGCTGCTCATCGCCGGCGCCAGCAACGCGGTCAACCTCACCGACGGCCTCGACGGGCTGGCGGCCGGTGCCTCCGTGATGACCTTCGGTGCCTACACGATCGTCAACATCTGGCAGAACAACCAGTGGTGCGGCCGGGCCGCGGGTCCCAAGTGCTACGACGTCCGTGACCCGCTCGACCTCGCCGTCATCGCTGCCGCCATCACCGGGGCGTGCTTCGGCTTCCTGTGGTGGAACGCCTCCCCGGCCAAGATCTTCATGGGCGACACCGGCTCGCTCGCGCTCGGCGGAGCGCTCGCCGGCCTCGCCGTACTCACCCGGACCGAGTTCCTGCTGGCCCTCCTCGGCGGCCTGTTCGTGATCCAGACCCTCTCGGTGATCCTGCAGGTCGGGTTCTTCAAGCTGTCCAAGGGGAAACGTCTGTTCCGGATGGCGCCGCTCCATCATCACTTCGAGATGCTCGGCTGGGAGGAGATCACGGTGGTGATCCGGTTCTGGCTGATCGCGGGGATCTTCGTCGCGGCCGGGCTGGGTGTCTTCTACGCCGAGTGGGTCGCCGGGGTATGACCGTTCCTGTCGACGCTCTGGGTCGCACGAGCGACTGGAGCGGTGTTCGTGCCGTCGTTGCGGGCATGGGGGTCTCCGGGTTCGCCGCCGCGGACAACCTGGTGCACCTCGGAGCGCGGGTGACCGCCCTCGACGAGTCCGAGGCGGGCGACCGAAGCGAGAAGGCCACCCTGCTGGAGATCCTGGGCGCCACCGTGCGCCTCGGCCCCGGCTCCACCGCCGAGCTGCCCGACGACGTCGATCTCGTGGTGACCTCGCCCGGCTGGTCGCCCTCGGCGCCGTTGCTCGCCCAGGCCGTCGCGCGCGGCGTCCCGGTGTGGGGCGAGGTCGAGCTGGCCTGGCGGCTGCGCGATCCCGAGCACCCCGCGCCATGGCTGGCCGTCACCGGCACCAACGGCAAGACCACGACCGTGCAGATGCTCGAGGCGATGCTTCGGGCCGGAGGCCTGCGGACGGTCGCCTGCGGCAACGTCGGCCTGCCCATCGTCGAGGCGGTGATGGACCCCACGCCGTACGACGTCCTGGCGGTCGAGCTGTCCAGCTTCCAGCTGCACTACACGTCCTCGATGGCGGCGGAGTCGGCGGCGGTGCTCAACTTCGCGGAGGACCACCTCGACTGGTACGCCGGACCTGGTCGCGGCATGGCCGGATACGCCGCTGACAAGGGCCGGATCTACAACAACGTCGAGCGGGCCTGCATCTACAACGTGGCCGACGAGGTCACCGAGCAGATGGTCCGCGACGCCGAGGTGAAGGAGGGTGCCCGCGCCGTCGGGTTCACCCTCGGCCTGCCGGGCGTCGGCATGCTCGGGGTGGTCGACGACGTGCTCGCCGACCGGGCGTTCATCGAGGAGCGCCAGACCACTGCAGCCGAGCTGTGCACCCTGTCCGACCTCGCGTCCAACGCCCCGCACTACGTCGCCAACGCCCTCGCGGCGGCGGCGCTCGCCCGGTCCCACGGCGTTCCCACCGGGGCGGTGCAGCAGGCACTGCGCGAGTTCCGACCGGACGGCCACCGGATCGCCGAGGTCGCCGTCGTCGACGACGTCACCTGGATCGACGACTCCAAGGCCACCAACCCGCACGCAGCGCTGGCCTCGCTGCAGGGCTACGACCCGGTGGTGTGGGTGGCCGGCGGGCTGGCCAAGGGCGCCCGTTTCGATGACCTCGTGGCCTCGGTGCGCGAGCGGCTGCGGGGCGTCGTACTCCTCGGCCGGGACGCCCCCGTCATCAAGGAGTCGCTTTCGCGACACGCGCCCGATGTGCCCGTGATCGAAGTGGAGGCCGGAGAGACTGCGGGGGAAGGACCCATGGACCGCGTGGTTGCGGGTGCTGCGCGGTTGGCTCACCCCGGAGACACCGTGCTCCTTGCCCCGGGATGCGCATCCATGGACATGTTCGCCAACTACGGCGCACGCGGCGACGCCTTCGCGGAGGCCGTGCACCGGAGACGACGGACGAGAAGTGAGGACGGCGAGGAGGACCTGTGAGCGTCACCGAGGAGACGCGACAGCAGCCGCAATCGACGACCGGTTGGATGGCCGCCGTCCGCCGCACCATGGAGCGTCCGCTCACCTCCTACTACCTGCTTCTCGGCGCCTCCACGATGCTGCTGGCGATCGGGCTGATGATGGTGCTCAGCTCCTCGAGCGTCTACTCCTACCGGGTGCACGACAGCAGCTACTTCATCTTCATCAAGCAGCTGACCTGGGTGCTGATCGGGGTCCCGGCCGCCTGGCTCGCCAGCCGGATGAACCGCAAGTTCCTGCGACTGTTGGCGTGGCCGGCCGTGCTGGTGGCGGTCGTGCTGCTCGCGCTGACGCAGACCAGCCTCGGCTTCGAGGTCAACGGCAACCGCAACTGGCTGGCGTTCGGCCCGCTGACCGTGCAGCCCTCCGAGATCGCGAAGCTCTCGATCATCCTCTGGGCCGCCGACGTCTACGCCAAGAAGGAGAAGCTGCTCGGCAACCCGTGGCACGCGCTGCTCCCGGTGGCGCCGGTGATCACGATGATCGCGATGATGGTCGTGTTCCAGCGCGACCTCGGCACCGCGCTGGTGCTGTTCGCGATCCTGCTGGGGATGCTCTGGGTGGTGGGTGTGCCGGCCCGGCTCTTCGGGGTCGCGCTGTCGATCGTCGGGGTGGTTGCGTTCTACCTCGCGGCGTCCAACGCCGAGCGGCGTACTCGCCTGACGAGCTTCATCGACCCGTTCAAGGACTTCCAGGGTGCTGGCTGGCAGGCGGGCCACGGCCTGCTCGGCATGTCCAGCGGCGGCATCTTCGGCAAGGGACTCTCCGCCAGCCAGCAGAAGTGGGGCAGCCTGCCGGAGGCGCACACCGACTTCATCTTCGCCGTGCTGGGTGAGGAGCTTGGCCTGATCGGCACCCTGCTGGTGCTCGCACTCTTCGGCGCCATCGCGTACGCCGCGATCCGGCTCGCCATCAACACCACCGACCCCTTCGTGCGCTACGTGACCGCGGGTGTCACCATCTGGTTGATGTCTCAGACGATCATCAACATCGGCATGGTGCTGGCCCTGCTGCCCGTGATCGGCATTCCGCTGCCCCTCGTCTCCTACGGCGGGTCGGCGCTGGTGCCCTCACTGGTCGCCCTCGGCCTGCTCGTCGGCTTCGCGCGCGCCGAACCCGAGGCGGCCGCCGCACTGCGCGACCGCAAGGGCCAGCGCCGTCGGGGAGCCAAGGACCCGGCCAACGCGTTCCCAGGCGCGATCTCCGCCGGGAGCGCCCGCTCGAGGCGCGGTTGATGGACCGGTCGTCTACGCCGCGACGGGTCCTGCTCGCCGGCGGCGGGACCGCCGGACACACCTCGCCGCTGCTCGCCACCGCCGATGCGCTGCGCCGAGCCGCGCCGGACATCGAGATCACCGCGCTCGGCACCTCGCGCGGTCTCGAGACGCGGGTGATCCCGGAGGCCGGGTATGCCCTCGAGCTGGTCCCACCGGTCCCTCTTCCCCGCCGACCCAACGCCGACCTGCTGCGCACGCCCGGCCGGGTGCGAGCCGCCAGGAACGCCGCGCTCGAGGTGATCGACCGGCTGCAGCCCGACGTCGTGGTCGGGTTCGGCGGCTACGTCTCCGTCCCGGCGTACCTCGCCGCGCGCAAGCGCCGGCTGCCCCTCGTCGTGCACGAGGGCAACGCCCTGCCCGGGATCGCCAACAAGCTCGGCGCCAGGTTCACCACCCAGGTCGCCACCAGCTTCCCGGACACCCCGCTGCGGCACGCGCGCTACATCGGCCTGCCGATCCGCCGGATGATCAGCACGCTCGACCGCGCGGCGCTCCGGGCCGAGGCCCGGGAGACGTTCGGGCTCGACCCGGACCTGCCGACGCTGCTGGTCACCGGCGGGTCCCAGGGCGCACGCCGGCTCAACCAGTCGGTCTCCGCCGCCGCATCTGCCTTCGCCGCCGCGGGGGTGCAGGTGCTGCACATCCTCGGACCCAAGGGCGAGGCCAGTCCGGAGGTCGAGCTCGGCGGTCCGGCGTACGTCACGCTGCCGTTCGTCAGCCGGATGGACCTCGCGTACGCCGCTGCCGACGCCGTCCTGTGCCGGGCGGGAAGCAACACCGTCACCGAGGTGTCGGGAGTGGGGCTGCCCGCGATCTACGTGCCCCTGCCGATCGGCAACGGTGAGCAGGCCCTGAACGCCCGGCCGGTCGTGGACGCGGGCGGTGGCCTGATGGTCGCCGACGCGGCGCTCACGTCCGAGTGGGTCCGCGAGACGGTGCCGGACCTGCTCACCGATCCCACGCGTCTGGCGGCCATGTCGAAGGCGGCCACCCTGGTGATTCCGCGCGACGCCGACGACAAGCTGGCCGAGATGATCCTCGGCGCCCCTTCAGCGGTCGGGTCACACCGGTGAGGGTCCCGATCCCCGAGACCCTGCTCCCGGCGGACCAGCTCGGCACGGTGCACTTCGTCGGCATCGGCGGCGCCGGACTGTCCGGGATCGCTCGCATCATGCTGGCCCGCGGCATCCCGGTCACCGGCAGCGACGCGAAGGAGTCGCGCACCGTCGAGGCACTGCGAGCCCTCGGTGCCACCTGCCACATCGGCCACGACGCCGCCAACCTCGGCGACGCCGACACCGTCGTCATCTCCACCGCCGTGCGCGAGTCCAACCCAGAGGTGGTCGAGGCGACCGTGCGCGGGCTGCGCCTGCTGCCGAGGTCGGCGGCCCTGGAGTCGGTGATGCAGGGCTACACCGTGGTCGCCGTCGCAGGCACGCACGGCAAGACCACCACCACGTCGTTGCTGACGGTGGCGCTGCAGCACTGCGGCGCCGACCCGTCCTTCGCCATCGGCGGCGACCTGAACGAGACCGGCTCCAACGCCCACCACGGCAGCGGCGAGCTGTTCGTGGCCGAGGCCGACGAGAGCGACGGGGCCTTCCTCGTCTACTCGCCCCACGCGGCGCTCGTCACGAACGTGGAGGCCGATCACCTCGACAACTACGGCACCGAGGAGGCCTACCGCGCCGCCTTCGACACGTTCATCGACCAGGTGTCGATCGACGGGTTCATGGTCGTCTGCGCAGACGACCCCGGTGCCGACGCGCTGGGTCGCACCGCGGTCGAGCGCGGGCACACGGTCGTCCGGGTGGGGGAGACCGAAGGGGCCGACGTACGCGCCGAGCAGGTGCGGTTCGCCGGCTCGACGTCGAGCTTCACCGTCGTCGACCGCGGTCGCCGGCTGGGCGAGGTCACCCTGCAGATCCCGGGACGCCACTACGTGCTGGACGCATTGGCCGCTCTCGCGTGTGGCCTGCGGCTCGGCTTCGGCTTCACCGAGCTGGCCCGCGGTCTCGCCGCGTTCAGCGGCACCCGCCGCCGGATGGAGCTGAAGGGCCAGGTGGGCGGCGTACGCGTCTATGACAGCTATGCCCACCACCCCAACGAGATCAAGGGCGACCTGCAGGCGGCTCGCTCCCTTGCGGGGGAGGGTCGGGTCGTGGTGGCGTTCCAGCCGCACATGGTCTCTCGGACCCGCATCTTCGGCCACGACATGGGCATCGCGCTGGGTGCCGCCGACGACGTGGTGGTGATGGACATCTACGTCGCCCGCGAGGACCCCGAACCCGGAGTGAGCGGTGCGAACGTCGCAGCTGCTGTGCCGCTCGGCCCGGAGCACGTGGTCTTCGAGCCCTCCTGGTCGGCGACCGCGGCACACCTGGTCGAGCGCGCGCGGCCGGGCGACATCGTGCTGACGCTCGGGGCGGGCGACGTCACCCTGCTGGGCCCGGAGGTGCTCGAGCTGCTCGAGGAGCAGGCTGCGGGTGTTGACGATGCTTGACCGGTTCCGCCGCTCCTCGAAGTCGGGCAGCACGAAGCCCGAGACCACGAAGTCCGAGACCACGGCCCCGCCGCCGTCGGCAGGTCCCGATGAGGAGACCGTGCGGATCGCGCGGAAGGACTTCCGCAAGCGACGCAACGCCGGTCGGTGGCGGGTGGTGCGGCGGCTGGTGCTGGCACTCCTGCTGGTCGGTCTGGTCGCGGGGGCGGTGTGGGCGGTGTTCTTCTCCAGCTATGTCACTGCGCGCGAGGTCGAGGTCAGGGGCAACGGCACGATCTCCGACGCGAAGGTCGAGAAGGCCGCGGACGTCCCCATCGGCACCCCGCTGGCTCGCGTGGACATGAAGGCGATCGTTGCCCGGGTCCAGCCGATCTCGGAGGTGCGGTACGTCGAGGTCGGCCGCAGCTGGCCGCACACCGTGCGCATCACGATCACGGAGCGCACCCCGATCGCGGTGATCGACCAGGGCTCCGGGTTGAAGGCGCTCGACGACAAGGGTGTGCCGTTCGGCAGCTACGCCAAGCGGCCCAAGAACCTGCCACTGGTCCGCACTGATGCCGGCACTCCCGGCGAGGCGCTGGCGGAGGCGGCCAAGGTCGTCGACGCCCTGCCGGCGAACATCGCCCGTCGCGTCGACGCCGTCGAGGTGGACAGCGTCGACGAGATCAAGCTGGTGCTCGCCAGCGGCCGCAAGGTGATCTGGGGGAGCGCCGAGGACTCCGACCAGAAGGCCGAGGTGCTCGCCGTACTCCTCAAGCAGCGTGGCAACCAGATCGACGTCACCGTCCCTGGTCGCCCGACCACCCGCTGAGCCCACGCAAGTCGCTCGGGCGCTGGCGTGAACTCGCTCAGGCGGCGACGAGTCGACCCAGCGCGATCCGGGCAACGGGCGCGTAGGCCAGGATCACGGGCAGCGGGCCGTGCACCCGCAGCCAGGTCGAGGATCCGGTGAGGTGTGCCTTGACGCCGTGCTCGAGCCTCAGCCGCAGTGGTCCGAGCCACGCCTCCCAGGCCCATTCGCGAGCAGGCTCGTCGACCGCAAGGACCCGGAAGGAGATCCCCAGCGTCGGTCGGCGGAGCAGCCCCGCGCGGACGGTCCCGGTCCCGCCCGCCGTGAGGCGCTGGATGCCGGTGTCCACCCGCTGGATCTGGGGTGCCCACGTGGACCAGAGCGCCGGATCGGCGTACCGCTCCCAGGCGAGCGTGGCCGGGGCTGATCCGTGGGCCTGAAGACTGATGGTGGCCATCTGGCGAGGCTACGTGGCGGTTGAAGTCGCGAGCGCGAGACCTGTGAACAGGCTGTCCATGTCGCGGTCGGTGATGTGCAGGTGTGGCGCTATCCGCAGGGATCCTCCACGGATGGCGGCGTAGCAATTGTTGTCTGCGAGCGCGGCCAGCGTCCTCGACCTCGCGGTCTCCGGCAGGTTGATCCCGAGCATGTGCGGGCCACGCTGGGCGTCGGGAAGTGGGGCGAGGCCGAGCTCCCGCGCCCGTGCGCCGATCTGGGCCGTCCGGTGGCCCAGCGTGCTCGCGATCCGCTCCACGCTCCAGTCGAGGATCTGCTCGAGCGCGGCAATGGCCATCGGGGTCAGCTCGAAGTTCGTGCGCTGCCCCACGTCGTACCGCCTGGCTCCTGGCTGCAGCTCGTCGCGGTAGTCGACCAGACGGGCGAAGTCCTCGGAGTCGGCGCGCAGGATCCAGTTCTGCTCGAGCGCCTGGCCCTGTCGATGTTGCTCGGCCACTTAGAGATAGCCGAGACCGAACGGACCGAGCAGTACTGAATGCAGGTGTGGGGCCAGGTTGGCGACGTTGAAGTAGGCGATGTCCTCCGGCACGTCGAACAGCTCGCGACTCGGCGGCGGATCCAGGGCGGAGGTCATGCTCCATTGTCGGAGCGGCGACGCTGAAACGACACGCGAACGCCGCACAGCCCCACGTTCTAGCGGAAATCAGACACCGGTCCTAGCGTCGGCGAGCACCTCCTGACAACCCTGGGGTAGACCAATTTCGATACGCCGGCTTCCATTTTTGACCCGCTGGATTCGCCAGGTGTTGACTCGTCTGTGTCGGAAAACTCTAGACACAGGGGGCCGCGACATGGGTTGGGCACCATGGTTCAGCGTTTCAGGTGGACGGGCCGCTCTTCGGTCCCCGATCTCGTGCATCGCCCGTAACCCAGACCATCTGGACCTCTTCGTCACGGGCACCGACGGCGGGATCTACTCGACGTGGTGGGACGCCGCTTCCGGCTGGGCGGGCTGGTTCCAGGTCTCCGGCGGCCGCGCGGCGCTCGGGTCACCGATCACCTGTGTCGCAAGGAACCCGAACCACCTGGACCTGTTCGTCGTCGGCGAGGACGGCGGGATCTACTCGACGTGGTGGGACGCCGCGTCCGGCTGGGCGGGTTGGTTCCAGGTCTCCGGCGGCCGCGCTGCCCTGGGATCGCGGGTAGAGGTGGTCGCGCGCAACCCGGACCACTTGGACCTGTTCGTCACGGGCACCGACGGCGGGATCTACTCGACGTGGTGGGACGCCGCGTCCGGCTGGGCGGGCTGGTTCCAGGTCTCCGGCGGACGCGCAGCACTTGGATCTCCGGTCACTGCGATTGCCCGCAACCCTGACCACCTGGACCTGTTCGTCACGGGTGAGGACGGGGGCATCTACTCGACTTGGTGGGACGCTTCGTCCGGCTGGGCGGGTTGGTTCCCCGTGTCCGGTGGCCGCGCACATCTTGGCGCCCCGATCACCGCGATCGCGCGCAACCCCAACCATCTGGACCTGTTCGTGACCGGCACCGACGGCGGGATCTACTCGACCTGGTGGGACGCCGCGTCCGGCTGGGCGGGCTGGTTCCAGGTCTCGGGTGGCGGCGCAGCCCCACGGTCACGGATCAACGTGGTCGCGCGCAATCCCAACCACCTGGACCTCTTCGTCACGGGGACGGACGGTCGGATCTACTCGACCTGGTGGGACGCCTCCTTCGGCTGGGCGGGGTGGTTCAACGTCTCCGGGGGCGCCGCCGCCCTCGCCTCGCCCATCGACGTGGTCTCCCGCTATCCGGACCATCTGGACCTGTTCGTGACCGGGACCGACGGGGGCATCTACTCCGACGTGGTGGCACCAGACCGAAGCGCTGCGCGTGCACGTCAAGATCCTCACCGAACCGACCAGCGTCACCCGTGCGCAGATGATCCAGAGCATGCAGGACGTCTATCGGGCCGCGGGGATCGACGTGGTCATCGCCAGCGAGGAGACACTCAACCTGCCACTGCTCACCGATCTCGATGTGGGTGCCTGCACGCTGGGTTCGACGACGGCCGAGCAGAACCAGCTGTTCGCGAACCGCAACAACGCGGGTGCCGAACGACATGTGCGTGTACTTCGTCCGATCGACGGTTCCGCCACTGAACGGGTGCGCCGCCCACCCGGGCACGCAGTGGAGCTCCGTAGTGGCATCGGTGGCGTCGCAGTGGACGCTCGGTCACGAGTGCGGACATGTGCTGGGTCTCCGGCACGTGGCACCGACCGACCGGTTGATGATGGGTGGCGGGACCTGGAACATCACCAACCCGCCCCCTGACCTGGATCAGTCCGAGATCGACACCATGCTTGCGCACAGCACGGTTCGTTAGGAGTCACCATGGAACGGGACGAACTTCGAAAGGCCCTCGACAGGGACGAGCTGAACTACCCGCGCCTCGCCGAAGAAGCAGGTCCGGAGTCGATCGACGACCTCGAGGCGTTGGTGGCCGAGGACGAGCCCCGGATCGCCCCCAAGGCCGCCTACCTGGCCGCCCTCATCAATGCCGAGGGCTCGGAGCGCGTCGTTGGTCTCGCGTCCCGGAGCCGGCACGACGTTGTGCGGGCGTCAGCAGCCGCCGCACTGGGGTCCTTGACCGAAGCCCGCGCCACACCGATCGCCGAGCGGCTGCTCGTCGATCCGGATGCAGGCATCCGGGCACGCACGATCAAGTCGGTGGGAACCATCGGTGGCGAGTTGCAGAGGTCCCTGCAGAAGGTCGCGGAGGAGGACGACGACCGAGGCGTCCGCGAGCTGGCCGAGGAACACGGCTCCGACTGACCGGAGCCAGCCTTCTCGAAGGAGCTTTCCTGCGACTCCCGCTGTCAGTCGGGGAGCTCGGCCAGCCGGTCTTTGCACGTCGGACATTCCGGCAACGAGTCGTGATCCTGCGTTGGCACGAAGTAAGCGCCACAAAGCGCGCGCACTGCGTCGCCCTCGATGGATCGGCCGGCCAGGTGCCGTCGGTGGGTGTAGTGACTTGTAGACCCTGGCTCCGATACCGCCAACGCGTGGGAGACAACGAGGGCGCTGAGATCGTCAACTCTCTTTGTCCAGGTCCCGGGCTCACCGATGTTCGAGTACGTATAGCCAAAGCGGTCCCAGCCCTGCTCCGGCGGACTGACGGAGATCAAGGCCCTGACAGTCAGTTGCCACAGCAGAGCGCTGCCGGCGAAGCGGCGCTCCGGGATGACCTCGAGCTCGACTTCGTCAGCCTCGTACCCATCCTCTCGGACAGCAGCCACGGTCAAGTCGATGCTCGCGAAGTGGCTCTTCTCGGAAACCGGATGGCTAACTTCTATCCGATGTGTTCCGCCGGCGTGGACCGCGCGTAGGGCTTCAAGGATGGCGCCCTGCACCGCTAACTCCCACTCAGTGCGGATGCGTGCCGCAGTCTCTTGCTTGAGGAGTCGCTCGTCCCGGCTAGTTGGCAGCCACAGCGCCGGGTCGCCCGACGTGTTCTCGCGCTCAATCCTCTTGTAGAAGTCGTCCCTGTCCTGGTGGCCGCCCTTGGCGAGACCGGCGACCACCAGCCAGCGGACGCCCGACTCGGGGTCCTCCCAGACGCCACCACGCCACTGCGAGTTCCTGATTTCCAGGAGTCGCAATCGAGTGGCGCTCGAAATCGGTCCGACGTAGTTGTCCTCAGCCGGAATGGGACCAAACGAGTCAACGGCTTTGGCAACGATCGGATGGGGCAGTTCGCTCAGCGGGTGCAAGTCCGAGATGCGTCCATCGGCTAGCGCGCGTTGTGGATGCGCGGACTCCCAGTCAGAGGACAGATCCTCCTGGAGCACGCGGAGTGTGGGGCGAGCCCGAGGATTGTGCACGGTCACATCTTGCCGAACGGCGCCGACAAGGATCGCCCACCCGCTCGAGTGTCAGAGCAGGTCGGCGATCTCGTCGTTCGCAGCAGAAGCGGTCTTGCGCTGATGAGCGAAGCGCTCGGCAAGCTCACGACGATCACGCTGGTGCTGCTTCTCGAACTCAATGAGATCGCTCAGACGGATGCGACGATCGCGACCAACACGGTGGAAGAGGATCTCGCCGCGATCGAGCAGCTTGTAGACGTGAGTGCGACTCATCCCAAGGCGATCGGCGGCTTGGCTCGGCGTGATCGTCTCGTCGCCATCGACGATGACGACTTCGTCGCCAGCGCGCATGCAGCGGCTTAGGCTCAACAGCAGGTCACGCAACTCGGGGCCAGCGTCAGTGCGCGCGAACTCATCGAGTGCGTCGAGTTGCTGGGACGTGATCTTGGCGGTCTGGAGGGTCTGCATTATTTCCTCTGAGGTGTCACAGGTGACATAGATGTCACAGATGAAACTACCCTACGCCGGGTACGGGGAACCCGCAATCGGCTAACTGTGGATAACTCTGTTGGGGCGTAGGTCTTGGGGTGCAGGATCTCAAGCGCCATCTTTGAGCCTTCGCCAAGCCCTAGCGTGCCGGTGACAGGCCAAGTGCCTACGGTGTGTTTGAAGGGTCGAGAGTGGACCTCTGAGCCTGGTGTGGTGGCCTCATCCACAGGCATGAGATTGCTGGTTTCCCTCGCCGCGATGTGGGGGTAGACAGCCCCCATGTCTGTGGGTGTCTCGGGAAGTCCGCCGATGGATCTCGTCGGTGATCTCGACCAAGAGCTGCGTGCCCTCGTACGCCGTGAACGGGTCGATCCGCAGCTGGACAGCGCCCGCGTGCGTCGTCTCGCGGAAGAGGTCGTGCGCGCTCATGACGAGCGCAGCCTGACCGGGGTCGTCGCGCCGGTGCCCGACCCGGTCGGCGTCGTCGGTGAGCTGGTGGCTCGGGTCTCCGGATTCGGTCCGCTGCAGCACTTTCTCGATGACCCCGAGGTCGAGGAAATCTGGATCAACGACCCGAGCCGGGTCTTCATCGCCCGCAAAGGGCGCCACGAGCTGACCAACGTGATCCTGAGCCGCGCCGAGGTGCAGGAGCTGGTCGAGCGGATGCTGAAGTCCAGCGGTCGCAGGATCGACCTGTCCCAGCCGTTCGTCGACGCGATGCTGCCGCAGGGTCACCGGCTGCACGTCGTACTCGAAGGGATCAGCCGCGAGTTCGCGGCAGTGAACATCCGCAAGTTCGTGCTGAAGGCTGCGCGACTGAATGACCTGGTGCGGCTGGGCTCGATGCCGCCGCAGGCTGCGCGCTTCCTCGAGGCGGCGGTGCTGGCCGGGCAGAACATCGTGGTCGCGGGCGGCACCCAGGCCGGCAAGACCACGATGCTGAATTGCCTGGCCGCCGCGATCCCGGGCGGCGACCGGATCGTCTCCGCCGAGGAGGTCTTCGAGCTCCGCTTCTCCCACCCCGACTGGGTGCCGATGCAGACCCGGCAGGCCGGCCTCGAGGGGACCGGCGAGGTGTCCCTGCGCGACCTCGTGCGCGAGACCCTTCGGATGCGCCCGACACGGATCATCGTCGGCGAGGTCAGGGCGGCGGAGTGCCTCGACCTGCTGCTGGCGCTGAACGCGGGACTGCCCGGCATGGCGACGATCCACGCCAACAGCGCGCGCGAGGCGTTGGTCAAGCTGTGCACCCTGCCGCTGCTGGCAGGGGAGAACATCTCCGCCCGCTTCGTCGTACCCACCGTTGCAAGCTCCGTCGACCTCGTCGTCCACCTCGGGCTGGACAGCTCCGGTGCTCGGCGCGTCAACGAGATCGTCGCCGTCCCCGGTCGGGTCGAGAACGACATCGTCGAGATCGAGCCGATCTTCGTCCGCCAGGGCGGCGACCTCGTGCACGCAGGTGGAGCGCCGGCACGTCTGGACACCTTCGAACGAGCAGGGATCGACGTACACCGGCTGCTCCGGGGCGAGGGCTGATGGGTGCCGTTCTCGGGCTTCTCCTCGGCGTTGGGCTGCTGCTGATCTGGTCCAGCTTCTGGGTGACCCAACCGCGGCCGCCGGCGCGCAGGTCGCGGCTTCGCCCCATGCTGAGCAGTGCCGGGCTCGGCGACGTGAGCGTCACCGGGTTCCTCTTCGTGTGCCTGGTCTGTGCAGTCGTGGCAACGGGTGCGGTTCTCGTCGCTTCCCGCACGCTGCCGGTCGCGCTGGTCTTCGGTGCCATGGGCGGCTACCTGCCGCTGGCCGTGCTGAAGGGACGGGCCCGGCGGCGGCAACGGGAGTTCGCCGAGGTGTGGCCGGAGGCGGTGGACAACCTGGCCTCCGCCGTACGCGCGGGGATGTCGCTGCCGGAGGCGCTCGCCGCCCTCTCGGAGCGGGGGCCCGAGCCGCTGCGGGATGCGTTCGCCGGGTTCGCGCTGGACTACCAGGTCAGCGGCCGCTTCGCCGACTCCCTCGACAAGCTCAAGGAGCGCCTCGCCGATCCCGTCGGCGACCGGGTGGTGGAGAGCCTGCGCGTCGCGCGCGAGGTCGGTGGCGGCGACCTCGGCCGGTTGCTCCGCAGCCTCTCCGGTTTCCTGCGCGACGACGCCCGCACCCGCTCCGAGCTCGAGGCGCGCCAGTCGTGGACGGTCAACGGTGCGCGGCTCGCGGTGGCGGCTCCATGGCTGGTGCTGCTGCTGATGTGCTTCCAGCCCGAGGTCATCCAGCGCTACTCCACCGGCGCCGGAGTCGTCGTACTGATTGGCGGTGCGGTGCTTTGCATGGTCGCCTACCGCGCGATGGTGCGGATCGGTCGGCTGCCTGCCGAGCGACGGATCCTCGCATGACGGTGTTCGTCGGTGGTCTGCTCGGCGGTGTCCTGGGACTCGGTGCCTGGATGGTCGGCACCGCGGTGCTCGATGCGCGGCGTACGCCGTTGGCGGTGCGGGTGCTTCCCTACCTGCGCGATCTCCCGCGGCCCAGCTCGATGCCCGCGCCGGTCTCGTCGCCCAACGCGTTCTCCGGAGTCTTCGGACCTGCGCTGTCCGCGGCCGGCCGTGCGGTCGAACGGGTGCTCGGCGGCGCGGCCTCCGTACGCCGCCGGCTTCAGCGAGCCGGCCTCGAGATGGACGTCGCACAGTTCCGGGTCGAGCAGGTGATCTGGGGAGTGGTCGCGTTCGCCGTCGTCGCAGTGCCGTCGGCCCTGCTGGCAGCGGCTTCGCCCGAGCGGTCGGTGCCGCTGCTCATCTTCTGCGGGATCGCCTTCGCCCTTGGCGTGCTGCTTCGCGAGAACCGCCTCACCGCGCAGGTGGCCAAGCGCGAGCGGCTGATCCTGGAGGAGTTCCCGACCGTCGCCGAGCTGCTGGCGCTCGCGGTTGCTGCCGGCGAGAGCCCGGTCGCTGCGCTCGATCGCGTCGTACGCCGCACCCACGGCGAGCTGTCTGTCGAGCTCGGTCGGGTGCTCGCGCAGGTCCGCACCGGTACGCCGATCACCCGCGCCTTCGACGAGCTCGCGTCCCGATCGGGGCTGGCCGTGGTCTCCCGGTTCGCCGAGGGCATCGCCATCGCCGTCGAGCGCGGCACGCCCCTGGCCGACGTACTCCATGCCCAGGCCGGTGACGTCCGTGAGGCCGGTCGCCGTGCGCTCATCGAGTCCGGTGCCCGCCGCGAGGTCCTGATGATGGTCCCCGTCGTGTTCCTGGTGCTGCCGACCGTTGTCGTTTTCGCTTTCTGGCCAGGCCTCGTCGGCCTGCGCCTCGTCGTCCCCTAGGAGAGGATCGAGATGAACCACCTGATGCGCACGTGGCTGACGCGCCCCCGGCATCGCGACGAGCGAGGTGACGTGCCCGGCTGGGTGCTGATCACCGTGATGACCGCCGGGCTCGTGGCCGGCCTCTGGGCCATCGCCGGGTCGCAGCTCGGCGCGATGCTGCGTGAAGCCCTCTCCTCCGTCGCCGGCTGAGAGGCGCCCTCGCGACGAGGGCGGAGCGGCGGTGGTCGACTTCGTCCTGGTCAGCATGGTGCTCGTGCCGCTGGTGCTCGGCCTGATCCAGGTCGGGCTGGTCATGCACGTCCGCAACACGCTCGCCGCAGCGGCGACCGAGGGTGCGCGGTACGGCGCGAACATCGATCGCTCGCCGGCCGATGGAGCTGCCCGGACGCGCCAGCAGGTCCAGGGCGCTGTTGCGGACCGGTTCGCGCAGGACGTCTCTGCCAGCCGCGAGACGGTTGGTGGGGTGCCGACCGTGGTGGTGCGGGTCCGGGCGGTCGTACCTCCGCTCGGGCTGTGGGGTCCCGGCGTCGGCCTCTCGGTGACCGGGCACGGCGTACAGGAGACGGCGCCGTGAGCGCTGCGAGATCGAGACGAGTCAGGTACGGCGCTGGTCGAGTTCGTCTGGCTGGCGATCCTGCTGATCGTGCCGCTGCTCTACATCGTGCTCGCCGCGTTCGACACCCAGCGCGCGGCGTACGCCGCATCATCCGCCGCGCGCTCCGCCGGCCGGGCCTTCGTCACCGCACCGGACCAGGCGAGCGGGTATGCGCGCGCCGAGGCCGCCGTGCGCCTGGCCTACCGCGACCAGGGGATCGACGCAGTCCCCGGCGTGCAGATCAGCTGCCGTCCCGACCCACGCAACTGCCTGAGCCCGGGGTCGGTGGTGCGGGCGGAGATCCGGTCGTCCGTCGACCTGCCGCTGATGCCTGCCGCGCTCGGGTCGGACACACCGAGCATCCGGGTCGACTCCGAGCACGAAGCGCCGTACGGCACCTTCCGCGAGGCCCGACCATGAGGCCTCGCGACGAGCGCGGCTCGGTGACTCCGCTGATCATCGGGTTCGCCGTCGTGGTCGCGCTCCTGGTGGCTGCGGTCGTGGACGCCTCGGCGGCGTACCTCCGTCGCCAGGGTCTGAACTCCGCCGCCGACGCCGCGGCACTCTCCGCGACCGACGGCCTGCAGGGCGAGCAGGTCTACACCCAAGGGCTCGGCAAGCGCGCCGAGATCGACCCGGCCGCTGCCCGCCACTATGTCGCCGCAGTACTTCGCCAGCAGCGGGATCCATCGCAGGTTCCCCGGCCTCGACTACTCAGTCCGTACGACGGGCACCACGGTCGTGGTCCGCGTGGTCACGCCGCTGGACCTGCCGTTCCGTGTCCCCGGCGCCGGCACCAACGTGCCGATCACCGGCACCGCCGCCTCGGTGGTCGTGGTCTCCGACTGACCCGCCGGCGGCTAGTCCTCAAGCGCCGACCTCTGTGCTGGTGGAGTCCGGCACCTAGCCGGGCTCGGCCGCCGGGTCCGTCTCTGGGAAGTCGTTCGGTTCGATCGGGGACCCGGGCTCCTGATCCGGGATGACCGGGTCGCCGTGCGGTCGGGTGGGCTGCCCATCAGGCTCGACCGGGGACTCCACTGGTTCGTTCGGTGGGTTCGTCATGGCAGGGCATGTACCCGATTGGTGACCCTTCAGCCGAACTGGTCGGCGACGAACGATGAGCACAACCGCCCCGGCGCATCGGCGCCGGGGCGGTCATCACTAGCCAACCGTCAGTAGGGGTTGCTGGGGTAGCAGCTGGAGTCCTTGCAGGGAATCCCCACGTAGTAGCTGATCCCGAGGGGCTTGCCCTTGGCGTTCTTGATCGCCGTCTGGGTGATCGTCCCGTTGGCGGCCACCGTGACGTAGGTGATCTTCGTGCCGGCCTTGACGCAGACCGACGTGCCAGGAGCCAGTTTGGTCTGGACGGTGTTGCTGGCTCCGTTGGTCTCGACCTTGACCGAACCGGCGGGCCTCGGGCAGTGCTGGGTGGCGGCCTGCGCGCCCGGCATGCCGACCAGGCTCACCGCGCCTACGGCGACTGTGACCATGGCTGTCTTGATGAGTGTCTTCATTTAAATCCCCCGTGGATGATTTGTTCATAATGTGCGCGCTGAACATAGGCAGACCACGAGATGCGCGGATACCCCTCCAGCTGTGCGGTCTAGACGCGAAAACGCGAAGAAGATCCAGGCATAGCCATGAGACAAACACTGTGTTTGTCGGCAGGGATGCCGTAGTCGCATGTGCGGGCCCCGGTGAGTACGAGGGATGACGCCATGGTGTGGCTGTGTAAGCGTTCCGGCGGTTGCGGGTGGCGTTCTTGGAACGAAAGCAACGGCGATGCTCACATGTGCTGGTCATCTCCGCGGCCTTCACCCTCGTGACTGCTCAGCGTGCAGGTGAGGGGGAGTTCGCCCGGCCTAGTCCGCCGTGGATCAATGGTTCCGGCGCGTGGCACCGTGGTCTTTTGAGGACCCATCCACGAAGTAGGTCCGTAATAAAGGGGGAGCCCATGGCTATTCAGAGTGACGTGAGGAGCACGGAGCAGGAAACACAATCTCGAGCAGGATGGCTGAACGTGCTCGGCGGTTTAGGTGCGATCGCCATCCCGCTGGCCATCCTGTTCAGCTTCTTCACCGCCGACGACGACTATGAGGACACTGCCGCCGGCTTGATCGGCTACGCCAAGGGCCACGAGAGCGATATCTGGCTGCAGCAAATAGTCGCTCTTGCCGCCCCGTTGTTGATTGGCTTCTTCCTCGCAAGTCTGTGGGGACGACTGCGGGGGTCTACCGAGGCCTACCGCGTGCTCACGGTGATCGGCGGGACGCTCTTCGTCGCATTCTTCGCAGTAGGCATGACGCTGTGGTCGGCTCCACTCCTGTCACCAGACGAGCTCACCGATGCCGGCGCGGAGGCGTACCTCGGCTTCGACGACGTCGGCTGGGTCCTGCTCGCACTCAGCGGAATCTCGATCGGCGTCATGATCGTCGGCGTCTCGCTCGCCGCGCTCGAGCTCGAGATTGTGCCCCGATGGGCCGGCTGGGTGAGCTTTGCGTTGGGCGTGGTGTCGTTCGGCACGCTTGCAGCCATCGGCATCTTCGCCTGGGTGATCTGGCTGGTCGCCGCAGGCTGCTTCCTGCTCTTCGCTCGCGAGCGGCCGACGCGGGCCCTGGGAGCGCACGCGGGCGCCTAGTCACGGCGACCGGAGCGAGTTCCTCGAGGTTGACGTGATCTAGTCTTCGGCTGTGCTCATCGCGACCGACCTGGACGGCACGCTGGTGCCGAATGCGAGCACCAGCGTCAGCCCGTTCACCGCTGAGGTGCTCAAGAGGGTCGACGAGGCGGGCATCCCGGTCGTGTTCGTCACCGGTCGGCCGCTTCGCTGGATGGAGGCGTTCTGGCCGCACATCGGCGAGCACGGACTGGCGGTCGTCTCCAACGGCGCGATCACGTACGACGTGCACAATCGCGAAGTGGTCACCACGACCGGGATCGAACCGACGGTCGGCCTGGAGATCGCAGCCGCCATCACGGCCGCAGTCCCGGGGTCGGCGTTCGCGATCGAGCGGATGGACGGGATCCGTCACGGCACAGACTTCACCGACCGCCATCGCGTTCCCCAGGACTCCCCAAGTGGCCCGCTCGCGGAGATCTGGGACGAGCCGGCCCTCAAGCTCTTGGTCCGCAACGAGGGGCTTGACGCACGACGAGTTTCGTGATCGGGTGATTGCCGCGGTCGGTGATCTCGCCCATGCGACGTGGTCCATCCCGGGTCTCGTCGAGATCAGTGCTGCGGGCGTCACCAAGGCCAGTGCGCTGATCGGCCTCTGCAAGACACTCGGTGTCGAGGCGGCCGACGTCGTCGCGTTCGGGGACATGCCCAATGACATCCCGATGCTCACCTGGGCCGGGACGTCGTACGCGATGGCGGATGCGCACGAGAGCGTCCTCGAACTTGCCGATCACGTCGCCCCGCGATGCGAGGAAGAAGGCGTGGCGCAGATCCTGGAGGAGCTGCTCGGAGTTCTTGGCGCGACCTAGCGGGTGTCGAGCAGTACCGTCGAACGATGCCGGCGAGCCCGCAGTGACCGAGACCAGACCCGCGTGGCCCGTGGGCGCCACGTCGCAGACGATGATCAGCAACGGCCTGCCCGTCCGGCTCACCACGCTCGGTGCAGGCGACGACGTCGTCGTCTGCCTGCATGGGCTCGGCGGCTCCGCATTGAATTTCGGGATCATCGCTCCGCTGTTGGCGGCCGAGCGACGGGTGCTCCTGCCCGACCTGCTCGGTCATGGCAGATCCGGCTCGCCAACGCCCGCTGCCGGGGCCGTCGAGGCGCAGCTGAGCATGATTGATGACGTGATCATGCGGGTGGCCGACGGGCCGGCCGGTCACACTTCTCGGCCACTCCATGGGCGGGATCCTGGCCCAGCTGCATGCCCTTCGGGCACCGCACCAGGTGTCCCGGCTTGTGCTCCTGGACCCACCGGTGCCCAACCTCACCCGCTTTGGCCGGGACCCGAGGCTGACGGCGAAGCTGATCCTGCTCCGCAGCCCGGGGATCGGTGCGCTGGTTGCTCGGAAGCTGGCAGGGATGACTCCCGAGGAGCTGGTGGACCAACAGTTGGCCGACGCGACGCCACACCCGGACCGGATCCCCCGGGTCGCGATCGAGGCAACGATCGCTGAGACGCGTGAGCGCGTAGCGGCCGGTCTCGCCGAGGACGGGCAGCGTGCTCAGTGGGAGGCCATCCTGGAGATCGTGGCACTGCTGGCACGGCCCGCCGCCTGGCGCGAGCGGCTGGCGGCCATCACCGCACCGACGCTGTGGCTCCATGGCGAGGACGATCCGCTGGCCGACGCCACGGCGGCTGCCGCGCTGGCATCGTCGCGCCCCGACTGGACGTTCCGCACACGGGCCGGCATCGGGCACCTGCCGCAGCTCGAGGACCCGGTCTGGACGTTCGACACGATCGACGCATGGCTCCGCGACGACCATCGGTGACAACCTCCGGTCCAGGCCCGCGAACACCGGGTCTCGGACTGCTCCAGGTCGCTCAGGCGATGCAGTCTGGAGCTGATTCGGTGGAGACTCTGGGACACCGAGTGATGCATGGCGATGGCGCACGGGAAGGGGACCGGCATGAGCGGGACGACGTCCTTCGACGGAGGGGCCGACGGTCCGGGAGGTCGGCGGCGTACCTGCCCGTCGAGGACCACCTCGAGGACGACAGCCGGGTGCAGGTCTCGACCGGTGACCTGCCGAGCCCTGAAGAGGTCTTCGAGATCGTCACGGCTGCGCACCACAGCTATGCGCGGGTCTCCGACGGGAAGGTCGCCGACTACATCCCGGCGCTCGCGCTGGCCGATCCGGACCTCTTCGGCGTTGCCATCGCGGGGGTGCACGGGGAGGTCGCCGGGGTCGGTGACAGCAAGCACGCGTTCACGATCCAGAGCGTTGCCAAGCCGTTCCTGTTCGCGCTCGTGTGTGAGGCGCTCGGGCACCGCGAGGTCCGGCATCGGCTCGGCGTCAACGCCACCGGCCTGCCGTTCGACTCGGTGATGGCGGTCGAGCTGGCTGCCGAGGGACTCACCAACCCGATGGTCAACTCCGGCGCCATCGCCACCACGAGCCTGGCCCCGGGCCGCACGGCAGGGCTGAAGTGGCGGTTCCTGCGCGAGGGCATGTCCAGGTTCGCCGGCCGCGAGCTCGAGCTCGACGAGGAGGTGCTGGCGTCCGAACGCGCGACGAACAAGCGAAACGAGGCGATGGCCCGGTTGCTCGTCGGGCACGGACGCATCTACTTCGACCCCGACGACTCCACCGACGTCTACACCCGGCTGGGCTGCCTGCTGGTGACGGCCGAGGACCTGGCTCTGATGGGCGCAACGCTCGCCGACGGCGGGGTCAACCCGGTCACCCACAAGCGGGTCGTCAGCGAGGACACCTGCCGCCGCACGTTGGCGCTGATGCTCACCGCCGGCATGTACGAACGCTCGGGGGAGTGGCTCTACGAGATCGGCCTGCCCGGCAAGAGTGGGGTGAGCGGCGGCATCGTCACCATCGCCCCCGGCAAGGGCGGCCTCGCAACCTTCTCCCCGCCCCTGGACCCGGCCGGCAACAGCGTGCGCGGCGTGCTGGTCACCAAGCTGCTCTCCGAGGCGCTCGGACTCGACATCCTGGCCTCGAGCCCTGTGGTTGAAGCGCCGTAGCCAAACCTCCCGATCAACCCCGGTCTAGATGGGATGAGGCCGTCCGGCGGCGGGGTGGTGGCATTCGCGTCTCCGCGCCCTAGGCTCGCGCAACCAGTCGGCAGACACCGACGGGCGAGAGACTTGGGGGAGTTCTTGCACGGGACATTCGCGCCACGCCTCTTCGCCGTGGCAGCCACGGCAGCCGTCCTGCTGGCGTACCACCGGATCGCCTCGGTTCCGGAGGCGGCGACACCGGGCCCGACGTACAGCTGGGACACGGTCGTCAGCGACACCATCACGGACGTCGAGGCGGCTGTCGCCGGCCTGCGACGGGAGTACGCCGAGCAGAAGGCGCTCTACTCCAAGATGTACGCCGACACCCGGGAGCTCGAGGAGAAGCTCAGCTCGACCACCAGCATGAACAGGTGACCAACCTCGCCGCGTAACCTTGGTCGTTGTGGCAACTGACTTCGACTCCGAGATCAAGCAGCTCCAGGCGACGATGAAGACCATCGGTTCCGTCCTGGACCTCGACAACATGCGTAGCGAGATCGCCGACCTCGGCGAGCAGGTCGCCGTCCCGGACCTGTGGGACGACCAGGCCAACGCGCAGCGGGTGACCGGACGACTCTCGGTGCTCCAGCACGACCTGGACCGCTACAACGAGCTGGAGGGTCGTCTCGAGGACCTCGGCCTGATGGTCGAGCTAGCTGCCGAGGAGGGCGACGAGGAAGCCGCCGCGAAGAACGAGGCCGAGCTGGTCAAGCTGCGCAAGCTGGTCGACCACCTCGAGGTCCGCACCCTGCTCTCCGGGGAGTACGACGCCCGCGAGGCGATCATCTCCATCCGCTCCGGAGCCGGGGGTGTTGATGCCGCGGACTTCGCCGAGATGCTGATGCGGATGTACACCCGCTGGGCCGAGCGCAACAAGTACCCCGTCGAGGTCTTCGACACCTCCTACGCCGAGGAGGCCGGGCTCAAGTCGGCCACGTTCGCGATCCACGCGCCGTACGCCTACGGGACGCTCAGCGTCGAGGCCGGCACCCATCGCCTGGTCCGGATCAGCCCGTTCGACAACCAGGGGCGTCGACAGACCAGCTTCGCCGCCGTGGAGGTCGTGCCGTTCCTCGAGCAGACCGACGAGATCGACATCCCGGAGGAGGACGTCCGCGTCGACGTCTACCGGTCGAGTGGCCCCGGCGGCCAGTCGGTGAACACGACCGACTCCGCCGTACGACTCACGCACATCCCCACCGGCACAGTGGTCTCCTGCCAGAACGAGAAGTCCCAGCTGCAGAACAAGGCCTCCGCGATGGTCATCCTCAAGGCCAAGCTGCTGGCGCTGAAGAAGGCCGAGGAGAAGGCCCACCTCGACGAGCTCCGGGGGGACGTGCAGGCGAGCTGGGGCGACCAGATGCGCAACTACGTGCTGAACCCCTACCAGATGGTCAAGGACCTGCGCACCGAGTACGAGTCGGGCAACCCGCAATCTGTCCTCGACGGCGACATCGACGCGTTCCTCGAGGCCGGCATCCGCTGGCGCCGCGGCGCAGACGTCGAGGTATAGGTCGGCTACCTCGGCAGCGTGAGGATCTCGACGCCGTCGTCGGTGACGGCGATCGTGTGCTCGCTGTGTGCCGTCCGGCAGCCGGTGGCGCTTCGGAGCGTCCATCCGTCGGCATCGGTGCGGAGCTCGGCGGTGTCCGCCATCACCCACGGCTCCAGTGCGAGCATCAGCCCGGGGCGCAGCTTGTAGCCACGGCCGGGCCGTCCGGTGTTCGGGACGTGCGGGTCCTGGTGCATCGTCGAACCGATGCCATGACCCCCGAACTGGGTGTTGATCGAGTACCCCGCCTCGCTGAGGACCGAGCCGATGGCACTGGAGATGTCACCGATGCGAGCCCCAGGCCCGGCAGCGGCGATCCCCGCGCTCAGTGCGCGTTCGGTCGCATTGATCATGGCGACGCTCTCCGCGGGCTGCGTCTCGCCCACGACGAAGCTGATCGCGGAGTCTGCGGCGACTCCGGCCTTGGAGACGGCAAGGTCGAGGGACAGCAGGTCGCCGTCGGCGAGCGTGTAGTCGTGGGGGAGTCCGTGGAGCACGGCGTCGTTGACGGACGTGCAGATGTAGTGCCCGAACGGCCCGCGTCCGAACGAAGGCTCGTAGTCGACGTAGCAGGACTGCGCTCCAGCCTGCTCGATCATCGCCTTGGTCCACCGGTCGATGTCCAGGAGGTTCGTGCCGACCGTGGTGCGGCTCCTCATCGTCTGCAGGATGTCAGCGACCAGGGCACCCGAGTCCTTTGCTCGGGTCACCTCGGCGGGGTTCAGGATCTCGATCACATGGCGCCTTCCTCGAACCGACCACTATGCCGGGTGGGTCGAGGTCAGCGACCAACGGCCTTCTCCAGCTGCTCCTTGTTCATCGACGAGCGTCCCTTGATGTTCTTCTTCTTGGCCTCTTCGTAGAGCTGCTGCCTGGTGCGGCCGCCGGACCCCTTGTGGGACCGCAGGCCGCCACGACGTCCGGAGGAGATGTCGTCGACGGAGCTCTTGCTCTTCTGTTCGGCCTCGCCGGCGCGGGCCCGCTCCTTGTTCACGGTGCGCGCGGCGATCTCCTCCGCGGTGTCCTCGCTGCGGCCCTTCTCCTCGAGGCCCTCCTTGATGTGCTCGTACTGACGCTCGCGCTTGGCGTTCCATGCCTTCGGCATCGGTGCCTCCTTCGTCTCGTGCGGTCTCTCGACCCATACCCCAAAACCGACGGATCAGGCTCGACCGATCACGCGTTCGGCCGGAGCCACCACTCGAAGCGCCGGGTCATCCACGGCAGCAGTCCGTAGATCATGATCGGCGTCGCCACCAGGGTCGTGAGCAGCGTGCGCACGGCGATGTTCAGGTCGAGTCCGGTCAGGTTCAGCAGCAGCCCGAGGGCCAGGCTCAGCGGGAAGAAGGTCAGCCAGATGACGACTCCCTGCTTCCACCGCGGCGGCGCAGGTGTTGCCGGGCGCAGGTCCTCGACGTCGTACGACGTGGGCTCGTCGAACCACCCCTCGATGCCCGTACGACGCTCCAGCCGTGACTCGCCCACCAGCCCCTGGGCCGAGCCGAGCCACCATGCTCGCTGCGGCGACGACTCCCACAGCTCCAGGGAGGTCTGGTCGGCGAACCGGTAGAGCATGTGCCACTCGTCGGAGTCGGGGGCCGGTCGCACCCATCCGGTGCCGAGGAAGCCGTCGAACCGCTCCGCCAGCGACGACCCGGACCGCACCCAGGCGATCATCTGGGCGGCGTGCTCCGGCGCGACGTGCCGGACGATCGAGACCGTCACGGGCCCGGCGTTCATCGCGTCGGGTCCTCCGAGACCCGCACCAGCAGCTTGCCGAAGTTGCGCCCGGTGAGCAGCCCGCGGAACGCCTCGGGCGCCGCGTCGAGCCCGTCGACCACGTCCTCGCGGTAGCGGACCGACCCGTCCGCGACCCAGCCGGACATCTCCCGCACGAAGTCGCGGCCGTGGGACTTGGTGAACTCGCTCTGGATGAAGCCGCGCACGGTCAGGCTCTTCGTCAGCACCCGCTTCATGAACCCCGGCAGCCGGTCCGGGCCCTCGGTGGCCGCCTCGGCGTTGTAGTCGGCCACCAGCCCGCACACCGGGACCCGACCGTAGAGGTTCATCCGCTTGAACACCTCGCGCGCGACCGGTCCGCTGACGTTCTCGAAGTAGACGTCGATCCCGTCGGGCACGGCCGCGTCGAGGTCGTCCGCGAACGTGGGGGAGCGGTGGTCCAGTGCGACGTCGAAGCCGAACTCGTCGAGCAGGGCCTGCCGTTTCTCGTCGCCACCTGCGATGCCGACGGCGCGGGCGCCCTTGACCTTTGCGATCTGGCCGACCGCCGAGCCCACCGGGCCGGTGGCCGCGGCGACAACGACGGTCTCGCCCGGTTGCGGCTTGCCGATCTCGAGGAGTCCGGCGTACGCCGTGAAGCCGGGCATGCCGAGCACTCCGAGCGCAGTGGACACGGGTACGACGGAGGGGTCCAGCCGTCGCAGTCCCGTGCCGTCGCTGATCGCGTGCGTCTGCCAGCCGGAGTAGGAGAGCACCATCTCGCCGGCGGTGTACTCCGGATGCCGGGACTCCTCGACCACGCAGACGGTGCCGCCGACCATGACGTCCCCGACCTCGACCGGGTCGGCGTACGACGGGGCAGCGCTCATCCGGCCCCGCATGTAGGGATCGAGCGAGAGGTAGACGACCCTCAGCAACAGCTGGCCGTCGACCAGCTCGGGGAGCTCGTGCTCCTCGAACGAGTAGGTGTCGTCGCCGGGCTCGCCCTCGGGGCGGCGGGCGAGACGGACCTGGGTGGAGACAGCCATGTTGCTCCTCAGGGAGGGCTTGCCGGGTGGATCACCCAGCATGCCCTCCCCGGGGAGGTAGTCGATCAGGACCCGGCTCAGCGACCCAGGGCCGCTTCCTCGGCGTTGACCAGGCCGTAGCCGTCCACCGGGGTGAACCCGTAGCCGAGGTCGTTCTTCAACGAGCCCCGGATGGTCCTGCCGTTGGCCAGCTTCGCGCTGAACTCCATGCCCTCCGGCACCGCGACGCCCTGCGGCAGGAACGTCGCGCCGCCGAGCTCGTCCGCGCCGTTGCCCTCGTTGGCGCCGCCGAAGCCGGAGATGGCCAGGTCGCGGTCGACGCCGAACTTCAGCGCCTGCCCGCTCTCCAGTCCCGACTTGAAGGTGAGCGTCATCCGGTGGTACTGCCCCCGGACGGACTCACCGCCACCCGGAACCGAGAACGTCGCCTTCACCTGTCTGCGGTGCGAGCCCGCCCCGGGTCGCCCCGACGGTGAAGGGGAAGCCGTCGTCGCGGAACGGGGTCTCCCCGTCGAAGGCACGCGGGTCGAACACGACGCCGTCGGACAGCGGCGGGTCCTCCGTGCCGCGGGCCGTGGGGCTGGCCGTCTCGCCGTAGAACGTCACGGACTCGACCGTCTGCATCGCCGTCGTATGCGCAGCGTGAAGAACTTCGGGTCCACCATCGACTCCGGACGAACCGTGTAGTTCTCGTTGCCCTGCGCGCCCCGCGCGATGACCGTCACGCCATCGGCCGAGCCCCGCGCGACCATCGGGTCGAGGTCGTGCTTGAACGTCGAGTCCTGCAAGCGGTTGCGCAACGCGCTCGGCGTGTACTTCGACCCACCACCGGCCTTGTCCAGCGCCAGCGCGGCGATCGACGCGACGTGCGGTGCCGACGCGCTGGTGCCACCGAAGTTCGGCTGCTGGTCGGAGTCACGCAGGTCGTCGGCGGCGAAGAACGTCGTGTTCCCCCGGTCCGCGCCGGCCACCTGCGGCACCCGTCGGACCTGTGGCTCGCGCGTAGCGGTTGCCCTCGGAGTCGAAGAACACCGGGATGTCGCCGCCGGGGGAGGTGTACGGCTCCGGAAGGAACGGCCGGAACGGGTCGTACGCCGCGACGGCTGTCGCACCCTTGGCCATCGTGTGTCCCGTCATCGCCGGGGACAGCGGGTTGACGTACTCCGTGAACGTGGGGTCGCCACTCATCACGTGCTGCAGCCGGGTCGCACCCACGGGTCCGGTCCCCGCCCGGGAGATGACCAGCTGGATCTCCGGGACGTCGGGGATCGGATCGAGGCTGGCGATCTCCTGCGGCCGTCCGCTGAGCGGGTTGAGGTCGGCGATCGACCCCAGGAAGCTGCCGTCGCCGTCGAAGATCAACAGGTTGAAGTCGGTCGTCACCTCCGACGGGGAGGTGACGGGAAGGACCTCCACAGTGAAGTCGCCGGTGTCGCCGTCGAACCCAGAGATCGTGATCTCGTAGGGGCCCGCCTGGGTCAGCTTCGCAGCCAGCTGCTCGGGAGAGGAGCCGGTGTCGATCGAGCCGATCTCGGTGCCGTCCGGCGCCGTGACCGTGAGGATCAGGTCGGTCGAGCCGGAGGGGATCGCGTCGGTGCGGAAGATCACCGTCTTGCCGACATCTGCCGCAGTGGCGTTGAAGGTCAGGGTGGGCTCGGGATCGGCTGCGGTGACCTCGCCGGTGCCGGTGAAGAGCGGCTGGCCGATGGTCGCGCCATCGACGTCGAACGGGTCGTCCCACTGGACGTTCAGCAGGCCGCCGTCGCCGAGTGCGATGTACTGGGCGATGTCGGTCCCCCTGCCGGGGTTCATGTCCTGCAGCCCGCCGTCGTAGAGCGCGGGGTCGACGCCGGAGAGGTCGATGTTGGTGCCCCTGACGCCTCGCTCCGCGTCGAGCAGGCGGACCTTGGAGTTCCACGACTGCGCGACTCCGTCGTTGCCGGCCGAGGTGAAGTAGTGGGTTCCCTTGGCTGCCACTTCGTCGATGGCGTCCGACAGCGCCGAGTCGGAGAAGAACGGCTCCTCGAAGTAGCCCACGTCGTCGACGACGACGTCAGCGCCGCACTTGCCGTTCTTGTCGGCCAGCCTGCGGATGTTGTCGGCGAAGCTGAGCAGCCCGTTGAACGCGGTGGCGAAGCAGAGCTTCGCCCCGGGCGCGACGTCGTGGGCGATCTGCAGCATCGCCCGGCCCTCGTCGATGGCGCTCTCGTCGCCCTCGAGGTCCTCGAGCACCTGGACGGGCTGGGGGTTGCGGCGGTTGCCCTTGCCGGGCAGGTCACCGGAGGCGACGTCCTGCTTGGCGTGGATCTTCAGTCGTTCGCCGGTGGCGGTGAGCGTGGCATCGTCGTAGGAGTCCGACAGGGCACCGATGGTGATGCCCTCGCCGTCGACGCCTCGTGCGTGCACGTCGTCGATCTGCTGCAGGGCCACGCCCTGGCTGGTGGCAGCACCTGCTCGCGTCTGCGGCTTCAGCGCCTGGACGAGGGTGCCGGTGTTGGACAGCGCCGCCAGCTTGCGGGCAGCGGACAGCGGCACGAAGCCCTCGAGGGTGCCCCTGTCCTCGTCGACCGCCTGGACCTTCAGGCCCAGCGCCTCTGCCTGCTTTCGGAAGCTGGCCCGGTTGGCGTCGGCCTGGGGAGTGAGGTGCACGAGGACGCGGTTCTGGGCGTCCCGGATCGTCAGGCGCTCCTGGTTGACGCGAAGTCCGGCCTTCGCCTGTCGCTTGAGCGAGGGGCTCTCGGACTGCGCGAGCAACCGGCCGAGACCGTTGCCGAGCGCCGGGTCGGAGTTGGCGGGAGCCGCCGGACTGGCTGCCGTGGTGGCGGTGGTCGGCAGCAGTGCGGTGCTGGCCACCACGACCACCGTGCCGAGGAGGCCCGTGGCCCACTTACGTCGCGTCATGGGGAAGATGACCCTTCGATCGGGGCGTCCCGATAACGCCGTACTTCGGAGGGTATGCGCCAACTGCGAGATCGGACCAGAGATGCTAATTCGGGCGCGCCGATGACAAAGCGGAAGAAGCTCGTTATCGGGCGGTATTCAGGGCATTGGCGACCTCGGAGCACCAGCTGGTCCGCGCGGTCGCGAAGAACGCTCGCTGCGTCGTGTCGGTGGTGGCCAGCTCGCAGGTGAGCCAGGTCTGTCCGAACAGGCCGGCGTGGCGGAGTCGCTGCTCGCCGCCGGGCAGCCGGCAGAGCTGGGTCGCGGCCGGCTTGCCGTACGGCGGCCCGGCGATCGTGCGGCATCCCTTGGTCTTCTTGCCCGACGCGATCACCGAGCGGGCGAAGTCGGTCGTGACCGGCCGTGCGAAGACCCACGCCCGCGCGGTGCGTGCCGTTCTCGCCGGTCCACGACGCAGCCGATCTCGTGCACCACGTCGTTGCCGACGCCAGTGACCTCGACCTCGTCGCCGTTGCCGTACGACGAGTCGGAGGTGGGCTTGCCGCCGACCGCGTCCTCGACCGCCTTGTCCGGGACCAGCTGGCAGAACTCGATCCGCGGCAGCTCCATCTCCACGGTGTTCAGGCTGGCGATCGGTGTGGGAGCAGGTTCGGGCTCCGCCTTCTCGTCCTCGCTGCAGCCGGTCATCAACCCGAGCGTCAGGACGGCCGCCAGGACACTCAGAAAAGGGCGACGAGCCGACGAACGCAGCATGCGCCCCACCGTAGGGGTGCTCACCTATGCTCGACCAGCGTGATCACGTTCGAAAACGTCTCGGCGACCTACCCCGGCCACACGAAGCCGGCACTGAAGGACGTGACCGCCGACATCGACAAGGGTGAGTTCGTGTTCCTCGTCGGGGAGTCCGGGTCAGGGAAGTCGACCTTCCTGCGGCTCGTGCTCCGGGAGGCGCGCTCCACCCAGGGCCACGTCTTCGTCGCCGGCAAGGACCTCAACCGGATGCGCAACTTCCGGGTGCCTGCGCTGCGCCGCCAGATCGGGACCGTCTTCCAGGACTTCCGGCTGCTGCCCAACAAGACGGTCTCGGAGAACGTCGCCTTCGCGCTGCAGGTCATCGGCAAACCGCGTGCCCACATCAACAAGGTGGTCCCGGAGACCCTCGAGCTTGTCGGCCTGGAGGGCAAGGGCCGCCGGATGCCCGACGAGCTGTCCGGCGGTGAGCAGCAGCGCGTCGCGATCGCGCGGGCGTTCGTCAACCGGCCGCTGATCCTGATCGCGGACGAGCCCACCGGAAACCTCGACCCCAACACCAGCGTCGGCATCATGAAGCTGCTCGACCGGATCAACCGCACCGGCACCACGGTCGTGATGGCCACCCACGACTCCGGCGTCGTCGACCAGATGCGCAAGCGCGTCATCGAGCTCGTGGACGGGCGCGCCGTACGCGACCAGGCCCGCGGCGTCTACGGCTACCAGCAATGAAGGGCTGACCCATTCCATGCAGCTGAGGTATGTCTTCTCGGAGACCGCGTCGGGACTCCGACGCAACGTCTCGATGTCGATCGCGCTGATCGTGACGATCTTCGTCTCGCTCACCCTCGTCGGCATGGGCCTGCTGCTGAACGCGCAGGCAGACAAGGCCGAGCGGTTCTGGGGCGACAAGCTGCAGATCACGGTCTTCATGTGCAACCAGAACAGCAAGGCCCCCAACTGCGCCGCAGGTGACGTCACGTCCGACCAGAAGGCGGCGATCAAGAACGTCATCGACGGCCACCCCGAGGTGGCGTCGTACTACGGCCAGACCAAGGAGGAGGCCTTCAGGACGTGGAAGCGCGTCTACATCTCCAAGGACAAGTCCGAGCAGGAGATCTACTCCACGGTGAAGGCCTCCGACATGCAGGAGTCCTACTGGGTGAAGCTCAAGGACCCCAACAAGTTCAAGGGTGTGGAAGGTGAGCTTGCCGGGCTCGACGGTGTCGCAGCGGTCCGCGACCTGCGCCAGGTACTGAAACCGATCTACTTCTGGATGGAAGTCATGAAGTGGGGGGCGATCGCGGTCGCGGCCTTCCTGCTGGTCGCAGCGATCCTGCAGGTGGCCAACACGATCCGCATGGCGGCGTTCGCGCGGCGCAAGGAGATCGGGATCATGCGCCTGGTGGGCGCCTCCAGTCTCTACATCTCGTTGCCGTTCCTGATGGAGACACTGATCGCCGCGCTGGTCGGGATCGCCCTTGCCGGGCTGGCGCTGCTCGCCTTCATGTACTTCGTGATCTACGGCAAGCTGGCGCCGAGCTCCAACATCGTCGAGTGGGTGGACTACCAGGACCTCTACCTGGCCCTCGGGGGGATCGCCGTCCTCGGTTTCCTGCTGACCCTGTTCCCGACACTCGTGATGACCCGCAAATACCTGAAAGTCTGAAACTCCTCGGCTACCGTCGAGCCGTCTACTTCCCCTTTCATTGGACAGCTCGTGCGCTCCTTCCCCAGAACGCGGCCGTCATCCACCCCGAGTCGATCAACCAGAGTCCGCACGGTCATCGCGTGCGCAGTCCTGCTGGTCACCGGGGTCGGCGCCGTGGCACCCCACGCCATGGCGGAAGACCTCCGCGACCGGCAGCGCGACGTACGCGACAGGGTGCGCAACGCCCAGGGTGAGCTCCACGAGTCCAGCAAGGCGCTGGCCTCCGCAGCCCGTCGGCTCGGTCGCACGCGTGCCGCGCTCTCCTCGGCACAGCGCCGACTCAGCGCCGCGCAGAAGCAGGTCGCAGAGGCGGTTCGTCTCGACAACCTGATGCAGGCCCGCCTCCAGGCCGCCGAGCACAAGTTGGCGGTGGCCCGAGTGGCCCTGGACAAGGCCCGCAAGCGCGTCGTCGAGCAACGTGCGGCGATCGGCGAGCTCGCGGCCAGCAACTACGCCAACGGTGACCCGAAGCTGATGGGTCTCGCGGTGATGCTCAACTCGACGGACCCCGCCGAGGTCACCAGCCAGATGAACACGATCGACTCGTTGATGAGCAAGCAGACCGAGCTCCTTGCGGACCTCAAGCAGGCCCGTGCCGAGATGGTCGCGCAGGAGGCGAAGGTCGAGAAGGCCAAGGAGGCCGTCGCCGTACAGCGCAAGGAGGCTCGCGCCAACCTCGTCCGCCGCCAGGGCTTCGAGCGCACGGCAGCGACGGCCAAGGCCGCGGTGGCGAAGCTGGTGATCCGGGACCGCGCGGCGCAGCTCCAGGCCGCAAGCGCCCGCAAGGCCGACCAGGTCCAGCTGAACGCCCTGAAGAAGCAGGAGGACCGCATTCGCGCGCAGATCCTCGAGCGGGCACGCAGGCAGCGCGCTGCCGCCGCACGTGCCGGCGGCGGAGGCGGCGACGTCTTCAGGGGCGACTCCGGCGGGTTCCTCTACCGCCCGGTTCCCGGCGGGATCACCTCGTCCTTCGGCTACCGGCAGCACCCGATCTACGGCTACTGGGGCCTGCACGACGGCACCGACTTCAGCACCCCGTGCGGGATCGCGAACCGCGCGGCCGGTTCCGGGACGGTCATCTCGAGGTACTGGTCCGACGTCTACGGAAACCGGCTCTACCTCGACCTCGGCCAGGTCAACGGCAAGAACATCACCGTGGTCTACAACCACCTCAGTGGTTACCGCGTCGGCGTCGGCCAGCGCGTATCCCGCGGCCAGGTCGTCGGGTACGCCGGCAGCACGGGATGGTCCACCGGCTGCCACCTGCACTTCACGGTGCTGGTCAACGGCAGCCCGGTGGACCCGATGAACTACCTCTGACCCAAACCCCTTTGCGGGTGCTGGGAGGATGGCGCCCATGGTCAAGGAGAAGGGGCAGAAGCTCGTCGCGCAGAACCGCAAGGCGCGCTACGACTTCCAGGTCGACGACACGTTCGAGGCCGGGCTGGTGCTCGTCGGCACCGAGGTGAAGTCCCTGCGCGCCGGTCGCGCGACCCTCGTCGACGGCTTCGCCGAGATCACCAACGGGGAGGCCTTCCTGCACGGCGTGCACATCCCGGAGTACACCGAGGGCACGTGGACCAACCACGAGCCCCGTCGGGTGCGCAAGCTGCTGCTCAACCGCCACGAGATCGACAAGCTGGAGAGCAAGGTGCACGAGCGGGGCTTCACGCTGATCCCGCTGTCGCTCTACTTCAAGGACGGTCGCGCCAAGGTCGAGATCGGGGTGGCGCGCGGCAAGAAGACCTACGACAAGCGGCATGCGCTGGCCGCCAGGCAGGCCGACCGGGAGAAGCAGCAGGCGCTGGGGCGCAAGCTCAAGGGCATGGACTAGCGGCTTGCCCGACGCGGAGGCGAGCGGCGACGCAGCCGAGGTCGAGCAGTGGTGGCGCGAGCTCGGCCTCCCCGGTCTGTTCGACGTGCACGTCCACTTCCTGCCCCCGAACGTCCAGGCCAAGGTCTACGCCCAGTTCGACCAGGCCGGGCCGAAGATCGGCCGGGAGTGGCCGATCCGCTACCGAGGGAGCCACGAGGAACGCGTCGAGCAGCTCCGCAGCTTCGGCGTACGACGGTTCTCGGCGCTGCCCTACGCGCACAAGCCGGGGATCGCGGGCTACCTGAACGACTGGGCGCGTGACTTCGCGAAGCAGGTGCCCGAGTGCCTGTGGTCGGCGACGTTCTACCCCGAGCCCGGCGTCACGGCGTACGTCGCGGAGCTGATCGAGGCGGGGGTCGAGGTCTTCAAGCTGCACACCCAGGTGGGGGAGTTCCTGCTCGACGACCCGGTGCTCGACGAGGCGTTCGGCCTGGTCGAGGACGCCGGCACCCCGATCGTGATCCATGCCGGCTCCGGTCCGGTCGGCAACGAGTTCACCGGACCGCAGCACCTCGAGCGACTGCTGCAGCGGCACCCCCGACTCACCGCCGTGGTGGCACACATGGGCGCTCCGGAGTACGCCGAGTTCCTCGCGCTCGTCGAGGCCCACGAGAACAGCCGCCTGGACACGACCATGGTTTTCACCGAGTTCTTCGACGCGGAGGCGCCCTACCCGGACGACCTGTTGCCACGGTTGGCGGACCTGGGCGACCGGGTGCTGCTGGGCAGCGACTTCCCGACCATCCCGTACCCCTACCGCGAACAGCTGGACGGGCTCACCCGGCTGAGCCAGCGTCATCCCGGTCTGGGCGAGGACTGGCTTCGTCGGGTCTGCTGGCACAACGGCGAGGCGCTGTTCGGCTCGGAGCGGGAATGAGTGTGAGCCCAACGGTGTTCCCCGGTAGACTCACGGGTCGTACAACTCAAGAGGGGCTGATTGGTTTCGACTGGGGACGTTAGTCCCAGGAGAAGCGGGTCGAGAAGCCAGCGTCATCTCGTAAACGTTCGCTGGAACCTATAAGTGCCGAATCAAATCGCACTGACTTCGAACTCGCTGCGTAAGTAGCGATCGAAGCGTCAGACCGGGCATCCGTCTCCGTCCCGGACCCTGGCGTCATCTAGGAGGCTTGCTGATCAACTCCTGTCAGGAGGGTTGATCGGGACTTCATCCTGACTGGGCCCGTCGGCAACCTGTTCGTGGGAGTGCCGGGGCCGAGAAAAGCGATGTCACGAACTGCACCCGGAGAAGACCTGGTACGGCGCCACAGGACGCGGGTTCGATTCCCGCCAGCTCCACATGGGGTGTTCGCGAGAAGAACGCGGACACCGCCCATTCAGTGGCCGCTCGAGCTCATCGGGCGGCCACTGCGTCTGTCGAGAGCGCTCCGGCACGAGTGGAGCTGAGCCCGGTGTGCCGACCCATTACGAGACCCATGGTGTTGCCTCATACGCAACCAAATGTGTATGGCGCAACGCCCTCGTCCTCGCTAGGGTCGGGCAACCGGCTTCGTCGCGGTTGGCGGTCCCGCCGGATGTGGAGGATCAGCATGCGTATCTTGGTTGCAGATCGGCTACCGACGTACGTCGAATCGACGATGCGCGCTGCCGGGCACGAGTGTGTGACCGACCCGGGGCTCACCGAGGCGAGCTTGCCCGAGGCAGTTGAAGGCATCGACGTCCTCGTGGTGCGAAGCACGAAGGTCACGGCGAAGACGTTGTCGGCGACCGACTCCCTGCGGCTGGTGGTGCGCGCTGGATCGGGCACGAACACCATCGACTGCGAGGAGGCCACGAGGCGCGGTGTGCTCGTCGCGAATGTCCCCGGGCGCAACGCGGTCGCGGTGGCCGAGCTGACCATGGGTCTGCTCCTGGCGGTGGACCGGGCGATCCCCGACAACACCAGCGAGCTGCGCGCCGGACACTGGGACAAGAAGCGGTTCGGTGCGGTCGGGCGTGGCCTGTACGGGCGGCGCCTGGGGATCGTGGGACTGGGCAACATCGGCCTGGCCGTCGCGGAGCGGGCTTCCGCCTTCGGCATGAACCTGCTGGCGCAGGCGAAGGGGTCTCGCTCAGCAGAGGCCTCGCGTCGGATCGACGCGCTCGGGATCGAGCTGGTCCCAGACCTGGTGACGTTGGCATCCGAGGTGGACGCGCTGACGTTGCATGTGCCACTCAACGCAGAGACTCGCGGAATGGTCGCTGCCGATGTGCTCGACGCGTTGCAGCCCGGCGTTCTGCTGAACACCTCGCGCGCCGAGGTCGTCGACACCGAGGCCTTGATGGCGCGGCTGGACGGTGGCCTGCTGTGGGCCGGCCTGGATGTCTTTCCCGATGAACCCGGTTCCGGGACCGCGGACTGGCGTTCCCCTCTGGCCGCCCATCCAGGCGTCGTCGGGACTCATCACATCGGTGCTTCGACCGATCAGGCCCAGGAGGCCGTGGCCACGGGAGTCGTGGAGATCCTGACCGCCTTCGGCAACGGGGAGCCATTCAGCGTCGTCAACTCATCGGCTCGAAGCGGAGCAGCAACGACATGAGCCGGGTGAGAAACTTCTGCGCCGGACCGTGCACGCTCCCTGTCGAGGTACTTGACGAGGTCCGCGACGAGCTGACGGATTTCCAGGGCAGCGGCATGTCGCTGATCGAGATGAGTCACCGCAGTCCGGAGTACGACGCCGTGCACCAGGACGCACTCGACCGGCTGCGTCGCGTGCTCGAGGTGCCCGACGTCTTCGAGGTGCTGTTTCTGCAAGGTGGGGGTCTGCTTCAGTTCGCCATGGTGCCGATGAACCTGGTGCCAACCGGCTCGACAGCGGGGTACGTCCGGTCCGGGGCGTGGGGCAAGGCGGCGCACGCTGACGCGACGCGCGCGGCCTCGACCTACCTGGCTTGGGACGGACAGGACAGCGGGTTCACGCGGATGCCCCAGCCGCAGGAGATCGAGGTGCGCTCCGACGTCCGCTACGTGCATGTCACGTCGAACGAGACGATCGAGGGCCTCCAGCTGCGCGAGCTCCCCGACCTGGGTGTGCCGCTGGTGGTCGACATCTCCTCAGACTTCCTGACGCGGTCCGTCGAGTGGGAGCGGGTCGACCTCGTGTATGGCGGCGTACAGAAGAACCTGGGACCGGCGGGTCTGGCGGTCGTGGCGATTCGGCGAAGCGCCCTGGACGAGTGCGTGGCCGATCTCCCCTCCTATCTGAGCTTTCCCAGCCACGCCAAGGCGGGCAGCCTCCTGAACACGCCGCCGATGTTCTCCGTCTACGTCACGGGCAAGATGCTGCGCTGGATCGAGGATCGCGGCGGCCTCCCAGGTATGGCGGAGCGGGCGGAGCGACGTTCCAGTCAGATCTACGACGTGATCGAGGCGAGCACTGGCTTCTACACCTCGCCGGCGGAGCCGCAGGCCAGGTCGCGCACGAATGTCGTCTTCCGGTTGGCCGACCCCGATCTCGACGCTCGCTTCCTCGCCGAGACGCGGGCGGCGGGGCTGGTGAACCTCAAGGGACACCGCAGCGTCGGCGGAATGCGCGCGAGCATCTACAACGCGATGCCGGACGAGGGGGTGGACGAGCTCGCCGGCTTCATGCGCGATTTCGCGCAGGCCGCCGGATGAGCAGCCGCACCGCTCGGGGGACCCGCGCATGACACTGGTGCGGCCGGCGCAAGCCCGCCTTGTTGCCTCGCAGTGGGCCGCGCGCGTCGTCAGCCCCCTGCACGACGTTCTCACCGAGAGCGAGCGCAGGGCCGTGCTGGCCGACAACCCCGACAGCTATCTGCACGTCACCAGCGACCCGCTCGCCTTGCCCGGGACGCTCGGCGACGCCACGGCCGCGGCGGCGCAGTCGCGTGCGCTGCAACGCCTGCTCGATCTCGGCGCCTACCGCTGCCTGCCCGAGCCTGGCGTGTTCGTCTATCGGATGCGGGAGGGTGACGATGAGCGCACCGGCGTTGTCGCAAGCGTTGGGCTGGACGGCTTCGCTGACGGGCGCGTGCTCGGCCACGAGGGCGTTCAGTCCGCGCGCGTCGAGAGCCTGGTTCGTCACTACGAGCGCGTGGCGATGCGATCCGAGCTCGTGGCGCTGTTCCACCGGGCGGAGCCGGGCGTAACCGAGCTGACCGACCAGATCTGCCAGCAACCGGCCCTGCTCCATTTCATCGACGCCGGGGGCGTCGAGCAGTGGATCTGGCGACCCCACCCTGAGGAATCAGCAGCCCTGATCGGGCACCTCGACAGGCACCGGTACTACATCGCGGACGGTCATCACAGAGTCGCCGCCGCTCTTCGCCGCCGCGAACGTGACGGAAGGCCCGAAGACAGTTCAGTGCTGTGCGCGCTCTACCCCCAGGATCAGGTCTTCCTGCACGCGTTCCATCGCCGAGTGCTCGGGCCGGTGGCGGTGCCCAAGCTCCTGGAGGCACTCGGGTCAGCTTTCGACGTACGTCTCGCCGCCGGGCCCGACGTCAGCCCCGGGTCCATCGGGCTGTACGCGGCAGGGCGGTGGCAGCAGCTCACGCCGCGGGAACGACGCAACGTGACCGGGGTGGCTGGACTGGACGTCACCATGCTCGACGACCAGGTCCTTCGGCCGCTCCTCGGCATCCAGGACGGTGACCCGCGGCTGGAGTGCATTCCTGAGCTGAGGAACCTGGAACCCACGATCGGCGCGTGCGACGAGGATGGAGGCGTGCTCTTCACTCTGCACGCCCCCCGTCTCGACGACCTCATCTCCGTCGCCGAACGGCACGAGGTCATGAGCGCCAAGTCCACGTATGTGAAGCCGAAGCCGCGCACGGGTGTCTTCCTGCAGTAGACGCTGTACGTCGTCGGTTCCCGGGCCCCAGCTCGAGGGTCTTGACGCGGCGTGTGACGCAGCCCACACTGAGGTTGCGTTCAGCGCGTCGAGTTGCGGTATACGCAACAGCCAGGACATTCGGGAGGACCTGTGGACCAGTCGAGCGTGAGCACCGAAGCGCCACCCGACGACTCGCGCTACCCGATGGACAAGGTGACCTTCGGTGTCGCTGCTGCGTTGGTGCTGGCCTTCGTGGTCTGGGGAGCCCTCGACTCGGACGGCATGACGACAGGTACCGGCAAGGCGCTGGCGTGGATCACCGACAACTTCGGTTGGCTGTTCGTCCTCGTCAGTGCGGCGTTCTTGATCTTCGCCGGCTACCTGGCGCTGACCCGTTACGGCAACATCAGGCTCGGACCTGACGACTCTACGCCGGAGTTCTCCACGTTCTCGTGGGTATCGATGATGTTCGCGACCGGCATGGGTATTGGTCTGATCTTCTGGGGCGTCGCGGAGCCGCTGACGCACCTGACCAACCCGCCACTCGGGCGGGGTGAGCCTGGATCCCGGGAGACAGCTCGCGTGGCGATGGAGTACACCTTTTTCCACTGGGGTCTCCACCCCTGGGCGATGTACGCCGTCATCGGCCTCGCGATCGGCTACTTCGCCTACCGCAAGGGCACGGGACACCTGGTGTCGGGCGCCTTCGGGCCGCTGCTCGGCCGCAGAGCCACTGAGGGGCCGGGCAAGGCCATCGACATCATCGCGATCTTTGCGACACTCTTCGGCTCTGCGACCTCGCTCGGTCTCGGAGCGCTCCAGATCACCGGCGGGCTCGACAACGTGTTCGGCAGCGGTAACTCCAGGTGGATCACGGTGGGCGTGATCGCCGTGTTGACGCTCTGCTTCGTGCTCTCTGCTGTGACCGGCATCGAACGCGGCGTTCAGTACCTCTCCAACGCGAATGCGATCGCCGCACTTGCGCTGGTCCTCTTCCTCTTCGTCGTCGGGCCCACCGTCTTCATCATGGGCACGTTCACCGAGTCCCTGGGCGGGTACTTCACGCACCTGCCGACGATGGCCTTCCGAACCGGCGCCTTCGGAGGCACCGAATGGGTCAATGGCTGGACCGTCTTCTACTGGGCCTGGTGGATCTCGTGGACACCCTTCGTCGGGATGTTCATCGCGCGCATCTCCAAGGGCAGGACGATTCGGCAGTTCGTCGTCTACGTGATCCTGGTACCGAGCCTGGTCTCGTTCATCTGGTTCTCGATCATGGCCGGCTCGGCATTCGGACTCCAGCTCAACGACGGCGTGAACCTCGGTGCGATCGTCAACTCCGAAGGCGGGACCGAGCGGGTGCTCTTCGAGACCTTGCGGGAGTACCCCTTGGCCTCCATCACCGTGGTGCTTGCTGTCTTCTTGATCGCCATCTTCTTCATCACCGGCGCCGACTCGGCCTCCATCGTGATGGGCATGCTCAGCCAGCACGGCACGGAGCACCCGATGCGTTCGCTGGTCATCTTCTGGGGCGTCGCCCAGGGCGCCGTCGCGGCGGTGTTGTTGTGGTCGGGTGGGCTCAGCGCTCTGCAAACCCTGGTGATCATCGTGGCCGCCCCGTTCATGCTGGTGATCATCGCGATGTGCGTCTCGCTGATGAAGGCACTCAGGGACGAACCCTACGAGGCCACGCTGCCCTCGCGCGTACGTCGAGCGGTACTGCACGCCCAGCAGCACGACCTTGTAGAGCATCAGACGGTCGCGCTCGCTGCACTCGGTGCCGACACCCAAGACCGGCGAAAAGACATGGCTGCCGAGCGTCCTGGCTCCCGTCAGGACTCCACCCTCAGCTGACTTCCTGCCCTGAGGCACGGTCCCCGCACGCGCTGAGCGGCCTCGCGCGGTTTCTCTCGGTGTGAAATGACCACTGCCGAACATCCACAGGATCTTCACGAGTCGCCCCCGACTTCGGACCGGGGCAACTCCTACGCTCGTGCGCATGGACCTCCCCACCTCGCCGGAACAGTCGTTGCTCCGGACCGACGGGTTGACCAAGCGGTTCGGTTCGGTGACTGCCGTCGAGGGGCTCACCATCGACGTGCAGCCGGGGGTTACCGGACTGGTCGGTGCCAACGGAGCCGGCAAGTCGACGTTGCTGAAGATCCTGCTGGGCCTGCTTCCGGCGACGGAGGGGACGGCCAGCGTGCTCACCCTCGACGTGGCGACCGACGGTCCGGCAATCCGCGAACGAGTCGGGTACATGCCCGAGCACGACTGCCTGCCACCCGATGTCTCGGCCACCGAGTTCGTCGTACACATGGGGCGGATGTCCGGGCTGCCCACGACGGCGGCCCGCGAGCGTGCCGCCGACACGTTGCGCCACGTCGGTCTCTACGAGGAGCGATACCGGCCGATGGGCGGCTACTCCACCGGCATGCGGCAGCGGGTCAAGCTGGCACAGGCGCTGGTGCACGACCCGGCCCTGGTGCTGCTCGACGAGCCCACGAACGGACTCGACCCGGCCGGCCGGGACGACATGCTCGAGCTGATCCGGCGGATCGGCGCCGAGTTCGGGATCTCGGTGATCGTGACCTCGCACCTGCTGGGCGAGCTCGAGCGTGTCTGCGAGGGCATCGTGGTGATCGACGCCGGCCGGTTGCTGCGGCACTCGTCCACCGCGTCAGTCACCGCGGAGACGCAGCTGGTCACCATCGAGGTGGATGAAGGCGCTGCGCTGCTCTTCGAGCGGCTCAACGCCTCCGGCCTCGACGTGCGGATCGACGGCCAGCTGCTGCACATCGACGTCGATGATCCGACCGTCCACGACCGCCTCCTGGAGGCTGTCGCAGAGCTCGGCCTCGGCCTCGTCCGCCTGGAGCGGGAGCGGCACCGGATGACCGAGATCTTCACGGACAGCCCGAGTGAGCAGGGGAGCACGCATGTCTGAGCAGGCCGCTGACGCGCGAACGGGCGCCATCCACGACATCGGCTACCGGAGCTACGACGGACCCCGGCTGGGCACGACGTACATCCAGCGGTCGCTTTTCATCGAGACCCTGCGCGGCGCCTACGGGCTCGGCCGATCCGCGCGCTCGAAGGTGATGCCGTTCCTCCTGCTGGGCGTGATGGTGCTGCCCGCCGTGGTGATGGGCATCGTGACCAGCTACTTCGGTGCGCCGGAGCTGCCCGTCCGCTATCCCGAGTACGTGATCCAGCTCCAGATCACCGTCACGATCTTCCTCGGCTCCCAGTCGCCGGCGGTGATGTCGCGGGACCTCCGCTACCGCGTCGCGTCGCTGTACTTCTCCAGACCGCTGAGCCGGCGGCAGTACGTCCAGGCGAAGTACGCCGCGATGGCGGTCGCGCTGTTCATCCTGATCGGGCTGCCCACCACGCTGCTGCTCGCCGGGGCACTCCTGGCCGAGCTGCCGCTTAGCGAGCAGCTGCCGGACTACCTGCGTGCGATGGCCGGTGCCGCCATCTACGCGGTCGTGCTGGCCGGCATCGGGCTCGTGATCGCGGCGTTGACACCGCGGCGTGGCCTGGGAGTGGCCGCCGTGGTCGGCGTGCTGCTCGTGCTCTCCGGTCTGCAGGCTGCTGTGAGCGAGCTGGCCGACCGAGTTCGGCACGCAGACGTTCGCCGCCTACACCGGCCTGATCTCGCCGTACACCCTCGTCGACGGCGTGGTCACCGGTGTGCTCGGCGCTGAGTCCTCAGCCGGACAAGGGCCACCGGGCGCAGTCGGTGCTGCCGTCTTCGTGGCGGTCACGGTGCTGCTGGTGGTCGGCTGCTACGCCGCCCTGGTCCTGCGCTTCCGGAAGGCACTGTCGTGAGCATCATCGAGCTCGAGCAGGTCTCGCGCTGGTTCGGCAACGTCGTCGCGGTGAACGACGTCACGATGCGGCTGAGCCCCGGGGTGACCGGGCTGCTGGGCCCCAACGGTGCCGGCAAGTCGACGCTGATCCACATGATGGCGGGCTTCCTCGCTCCCTCGGCAGGCAGCGTGACGCTCGATGGGCGGCGGCTCTACCGGGACCCGGAGATCTACCGCGAGGTCGGCCTGGTGCCCGAGAGCGAGGAGATGTACGACGCGCTCAGCGGCTGGCGGTTCGTCCTTGCCAACGCCAGGCTGCACAAGCTTCACGACCCGGAGGCCGCCGCAAGGCGCGCGATCGCCACGGTGGAGATGGAAGACGCGCAGGACCGCGACATCCGCACGTACTCGAAAGGCATGAAGCAGCGGATCAAGATGGCGACCGCGATCGTGCACGACCCCGCCGTGCTGCTGCTCGACGAGCCGTTCAACGGGATGGACCCACGCCAGCGGCTGCACCTGATGGAGCTCCTGCACCGCCTCGGTGACGAAGGTCGGACGATCCTGTTCAGCTCGCACATCCTCGAGGAGGTCGAGCAGATCGCCGGCCGCATCGAGGTGATGGTGGCCGGTCGGCACGCGGCCTCGGGCGACTTCCGGGAGATCCGCCGACTGATGACCCAACGGCCACACCAGTACACGCTGCGTTCCAGCGATGACCGTGCGTTGGCCGCGGCAGTGATCGCCGAGCCGGGCACCTCCGGCGTCCAGCTGGTCATCGATGCCGCGGGTACGAGCACCGTGCAGGTGCAGGCGACCGACTTCTCCGCGTTCATCCACGCACTGCCGCAGGTGGCCACGCGTCACGGCATCCGGCTGCTCGAGGTCCGGCCCGCCGACGAGTCCCTGGAGAGCGTCTTCTCCTACCTGGTGACGCGATGAACAGCACCGTCGCAACCCTGACCAGCCGCAGCCTGCTCGGCCGCAAACGCACGCTGGTCCTGATGTTGCTGCCCGCGGCGCTGCTCGCCCTGTGTGTCCTGGCGCGAGTCCTCGCCGGCCTCGACTCAGAGCTCGAGCGCGAGCTCGAAGGGGCCCTGGCACCCGACCTGCTCGGCGCCTTCGGGATCGCGATCCTGATGCCGCTCCTCACCCTGATCGCTGGCACCGGGTCGATCGGTCCCGAGATCGACGACGGGTCGATCGTCTACCTGCTCGCCAAGCCGCTCAACCGCTACTCGATCGTCGTCACCAAGCTCGCTGTCGCAATCGCGGTAGTCATTGCCTTCGGAGTGCTCCCGATCGCCGTGGCGGGCGTCGTACTCACCGGCGAGGTCGGCGACGTGACGATCGCCTTCACTCTGGGGGCGCTCGCCGCTGGTGCGGCGTACTCCGCGGTGTTCCTGCTCCTCGCCGTGACCAGCCGCAACGCCGTCGTCGTCGGGCTGATCTACGCGCTGATCTGGGAGTCCCTGGTCGGCGCTGTGGTCCCCGGGGCGCAGACGCTGAGCATCCAGCAGTGGTCACTCGCGGTGGTGCAACGGGTGCTGGGAGACACCGCCGACCAGGTCGGCCTCGAGGCGGCCGTCGGGTTCGGTACGGGCGTCACGCTGCTCGTGGTCGTCGCCGTGGCGGCGACCGCATATGCGGGCAGGCGGCTGCAGTCGCTGCGCCTCAACACCGACCCGTAGGGGCGCCTGAAGCCAAGTCCCATGTCGTACGCTGCCGAGACAACGCGTCGATCGGAGACCGATGGCCAAGCTCTCCATGAACGAGAAGCTCCCGTTCGACGAAGCCACGGCACCGCCACGAGTCTCGACCGGCGATCTCCCGATGCACGCGGAGATCCGGCGGCTGGTGACCGAGGCCTACGAGAGTTACCGCAGCGATGACAGCGGCGCAGTGGCGGACTACATCCCCGTGCTGGCAGAGGCATCGCCGGATCTGTTCGGGATCGCCGTGGTCGGAGTTTGGGGTCGGTCGTTCGAGATCGGGGATGTCGCTGCACGGTTCTCGATACAGAGCGTCTCCAAGCCGTTCGTGTTCGCACTGGTCTGCGACGTGCTCGGGTACGAAGCCGCTCGGCTGCGCCTGGGCGTCAACAGCACCGGCTTCCCGTTCAACTCGCTGATGGCCGTCGAGCTCAACGCGGAGCGGACGATGAATCCGCTGGTCAACGCCGGTGCGATCGCCACCACCAGCCTCGCGCCGGGCGCCACGCCTGAGGAGAAGTGGGAGTCGATCCGGGAGCGGCTTTCGTTGTTCGCTGGACGGGAACTCACCATCAACGAGGAGGTCTACGCCTCCGAGTCGGCCACCAACCGGCGCAACCACGGCATCGCCCACCTGCTCAACAGCTACGAGCGGCTGTACTCCGACCCGGACGAGGCCACCGACATCTACACCCGCCAGTGCTCGCTGGACGTGACCACCCACGACCTCGCAGTGATGGCGTCCACCCTTGCGAACGGCGGCGTGAACCCGGTCACCGGAGACACGGTGATCGGACCCGGCGTGTGCCGCAGAGTGTTGGCCGTGATGGCGAGCGCCGGACTCTACGAGCTGTCGGGCGACTGGCTCTACCAGATCGGGGTGCCGGGCAAGAGCGGCGTCAGCGGCGGCATCGTGACGGTTTCCCCCGGAAAGGGCGGCCTGGCGACGTACTCACCGCCCCTGGACGCGGCCGGCAACAGCGTGCGCGGCCAGCTGGCAACCAAGTACCTCGCAGAACGCCTCGGGCTCAACCTGTTCGCCTCGGTTCCAGCGGAAGGCCCCCCGCCCGAGTTCTGATCGACTCGAAGCGGGATCTAGAGCGAGGCTGTCGGGCTGGCGCTGGTCGACGTATCCGGCGCCGGCCGCTCCAACAGCACCGCGATGAGGGGGAAGAACAACACCGACAGCACGCCCGCACCGACGAGGGCCGCAGCGTTCTCCCTCAGCATCGTGCCGCTGGCAACTCCGATCTCGGTCAACGCCACGATGAGTGGCAACGTGGTAGCCGTGCACAGCATCAGCTGGGTGCGCTCCCGCAGGACCAGTGCGTGGCGGTAGACAAGCAGCACAGGTAGTCCACGCACCACGAGCAGCAGCGTCAGGAAGACGAAGAGCCGGGCGGGCGCCTCCACGATCGACTCCACGTGGATGCCCATCCCGGCGGTGACGAAGAAGACCGGAATGAAGAAGCCGTACCCGATCGCGTCGAGCTTGCCCTCGAACGCGTGCAGCTCCGCCGGCGCCCAGTGCCGCAGCACGACGCCGGCCAGGAAAGCGCCGAGCACCACGTCGAGGCCGAAGTCTCCCGCCAGCACGAGCAGGCCCAGCAGGAGCAGGACCGCGAAGCGCAAGGTGGTCTGGCCGCTGGTGTCGGCGCCCTGCGAAATGATGGTCGCGAGCCGGCGACCATGCAGCATCCGTTGGGAAGCCGCCAGCGCGACCGCGATCAATGCGATCACGAGGATCGAGAGCAACGCCGAGAGCCTGCTGTTCACGCCGAGGAAGACGGCGATGGCCAGGATCGGGAACAGCTCGCCGAAGGCGCCCGCGGCGAGAAAGTAGTGGCCGAACGTCCGCTCGAGCAGGTCGTGCTCGCGCAGAATCGGAAGTACGGTGCCCAGCGCGGTGGTGGTCAGGGCGAGCGCCACCGGCACGAAAGCGTGCACGTAGCCGATCGAAGCGAGCAGTCCGACGAGCGTCGCGGCGAGGCCCAACGAGATCAGCCAGCCCCAGAGCGCCAGCTTCCCCGCCCGGGCGAGCAGCATCGCCGGGTCGATCTCGAAGCCGGCCAGCAGGAAGACGAAACCCAGCCCGATGTTCGCGATCAGCTGGAGGGCCGACGACACCTCGATGCCCAGACCTACTGGCCCGATCAGGATTCCGCCGAGGATGAGGAGCACCACCTGCGGCACCCGGATCCCGGGGATGAGCGCCGAGACGACGGGAGCAAGCGCCGAAACGGTCGCCACCACGAACAGCTCGGTCAGTCCCGTCAGGAGGTCCACTTCGCCACTCATCCGAGGCCGAGCCGGTCCGGGACCACGGCCGCCGGATCCCACGCGGTCGGTGAGTGCTCCCGCGACATCCGCTCCAGCGAGGCCCGCAGGCTCGTGATGGTGGGCTGCCAGTCCTCGGGCGTGGCGACCGCGAGGTCGTCGTACACCGCCGCCAGTCTTCGGGTCACGTGCCAGCTGGAGGATCCCAGCTGGCTGATCTCCCGGAACGCCAGGTTCAGGAGGTACGGCGCCTGGTGGGTCGGCTCCACGAGGCGAACGACTGCGTCGTTGTCGGCGTACAGACCGGTCGGCAGCGGCACCCGTCCGAGACGGAGCAGCAGGTCGTGCAGCCGATCGAGCACCTGGACCGTGGTGGAGGGTTGGTTGATCGCGGGTGAGAGAGCCTGGGTCCCCACATCGACGAGCTGGCGGATCCCGAACGTCGGATCCTGGTAGAGCGTGCGGGCACGGCCGAGGTCCAGGCAGGCCAACACCTCGCTGTCGCGAGGCGGGGAGCCGCCATGGACGGCGAACACGGCGCCGCCGGTCGGCACGTACTCGCCGATCCGGGGGAGCAGCTCGATCACGCAGCCGTGGGTGTGCGCCAGCCGAACGAGGCGGTAGCGGTCGAGCCCGAGCACCGTCCCGAGCACGCCCCTGAAGCCCCGGGTGTCGGTCGCGCTGAGGTGGATCGTGTGCGGCTCCGCAACGAGCGCCGGTGGGTCGACACCGATGTAGGTGGACGCCGCCGGGGAGGTGCGCCTGATCGCCACCCTGGCCTCGTTGGCGACCGCCGTGATCACCCAGCCCACCTCCAGCAGGCGCATGGTGGCGGTGACATAGACGATGAACATGACGATGGCGATGGCGAGCATGGCGACGGCCGCACCAACGGTGCGGGAGGCGGCGGCGGGGTTGTCGACGTCGTCGAAGGCGATCGCGGTGACGGCGAAGGCGAAGATGGCCAGGAAGACGCCGAAGGCGGTCTTGGTGACGCCCGACCGCACGAACGTGCGGATGACCCGGGGAGAGAGCTGGGCGCTGGCGAGCTGGAGTCCGACGAGGGTGATGGCGAAGACGACGCCGACGAAGGTGAGCATCGAGGACGCCATCACCTGCAGCAGTGTGTTCGCCGTACGGACGCTGACGACGTGGCCGAGGTCCCAGTCGGCCGGGAGACCGAGCAGTCCGGGTCGGGAGACCACCGCTGCGATGAGGACGCCGGCGAGTATGAGGACGACCGGGATCGACCAGAACCGTTCGCGTACCCACTCGTTGAGGCGGACCCGGCGGTGCGCCCACTGAGCGCCTCCCGGCAGCGCCAGAACCTGCCTGGACGGCATGTGGGTTGCGACCATGACTGTGACTCTGGCCATGGATCTGCGCGCTCACCTCCCCCAGAGCGGGCGAGCCTGTGGGGGCACGGCTCGCACCACCTGAGCGCCGACTGCGGACCTGGGCCGGGCGGGCGATGCCGGGCGGTTCATCCATCCGGGGTGAGGCCGACACGAGCGAGGCTTACTAGTTTCGGGTGAGTGACCGAATCACCCGAGGACGTCGAACGCCTGCGCGCGAGGCTACGCGAGCTCGAGGAGCAGCTGGCTGCGCGGGACGCGGCTCCGGTCGCAGACGTGCGTTCTCGCCGCGATCGTCAGTGGTGGCGCTCCATCATCGTCGTTGTCCTGATCGTGGTGGCGGCAGCGCTGGCCCCTCTGACCGTGCTGGCCACCTGGGCGCACGACCAGATCGGCGACACCGACCGGTTCGAGCAGACGGTTGCTCCCCTTGCCTCGGATCCGGCCGTGCAGGCTGCGGTCGGGGACCGGATCACCGAGGAGATCACCACCCGCATCGACGTCGAGGCGATCACGAGGAGGCCTTGACTGCCCTGGCCGGGCAAGACTTCGTTCCTTCTCGAGCCGGCGAGGTGCTGCCGTCCCTGGCGGTACCGCTGAGCAATGCGATCGAGAACTTCGTGCGTGCGCGCGTCGACCAGGTCGTGACCTCGCAGGCCTTTGAGGAGGCGTGGGTCGGAGCCACGCGTGCGGCCCACGAGCAGATGGTCGCGGTGCTCACCGGGAACACCAGCGACGCCGTCGACATCTCCGACGGAGCGGTCAAGATCAACATCGCGCCCTTCGTCGAGACGGTGAAGCAGACCCTGCTCAACGAAGGGTTCTCGTTCGCGGAGCGCATCCCGGAGGTGAACGCTTCCTTCACGATCTTCCAGGCCGAGAACATCGGTGCCGGGCAGAAGGCGTTCGGCTGGCTGGACACCCTCGTCCGGGTTCTGCCGGTCCTGGCGCTGCTGCTGCTCTTCATCGCCGTGATGGTGGCGCGGGACCGGCGAAAGGCCCTACTCATGGCGGGACTGGCGGTGGCCATCTCGATGGTGCTGCTCGGTCTCGCGCTCAACATAGTGCGGCCCATCTACCTGGACGCGATCCCTGCCGACGTACTCCCGAGCGACGCTGCCGCGACCATCTACGACCAGGTGGTCTCGTTCATCCGCACCTCCCTGCGCGCTGTCGGCATCGTCTTCCTCGCCATCGCGCTGGCAGCGTTCTGGTTCGCCCCAACCGGCGCCGGGGCCGCGCTGCGCAGCGGATCCGCGACCGGCATGGCACGACTTCGCAACCGGACAGGCATGGACACCGGGCCGGTCGGCCGGTTCCTGGGGACCTACCGCACCTTCACCCGGGTCACCGTCGTGGCCATCGGGACGCTGGTCTATCTCGGGATCGACCATCCCACCGGCGTCAACGCCGTGGTGATCATCATCGCCATCGTGCTGGTGCTCATCGTGCTCGAGTTCCTGGCCGCTCCCGCACAGCAGTCGGAGGAACGGGTCGCGCCCACCGAAGAACCGGTCGAGCACACCATCGAGCTGCCCTGACGGGCTCAACGATCGGCCGGGAGGACTCCATGCAGGTCCACTGTCGTCGAGGTCCCGGGTGACAGGACCCTCACCTCGACTCCCGGCGCCAGGCTCCTTGCGTGCTCCGCGAACTCTCGACCGGGTTCGTGGAACACCCGTTTCCTGAGCCAGGTGACCCCGCGCGGCCAGAACGTCCCGTAGTGGATGGGTACGGCGACGCCGACATCGAGCAGATTGAGGCTGTGGGCTGCATCCCTCGGGTTCATGTGCTCGCCACGCAGCCAGGGGCCCCATCCACCGACAGGGAGGAGGGCCACGTCGAGGCGTCCGGCAATGTCTCGCATCTCCGGGAACAGCGAGGTGTCTCCGGCGAAGTACGTCGCGCCTTCCCCCTCGACGACGAAGCCGACAGCTTCGCCGCGCACGCGGCCGAAGGGCCAGCGGGTGTCGTCGTGCACAGCGGGGACCACCCTGATTGTGGCTCCGGCAACCTTCACCTCGTCACCCGCCGACACCTCGACCGCCTCGAGACCGGTCTTGCGCAGCAACCGCCCTGCGCCACGGGGGATCAGCACCGGAGTGCCCGGGTCGATCAGGGCCAGAGAGGGGAAGTGCAGGTGATCCACGTGCAGGTGCGAGACCACGACCGCGTCGACCCGGTTCGTGAGACTGCGCGGGACCGGGCCTGCCCGCCGGTGCAGGTGCAGCATGGTGCCCCTCAGCAGCGGGTCGGTGAGGATCCGTGCGCGGTCCTGGACGAGCACAGTCGCGTGCCCGAGCCAGTGGATCTCGATCGCCATGTCTGCAGCATCGCCACCTCGGTCGTCGATGCCACCCTCCGCCGAGGATGAGTCACCCCGTTCGGGTGAGACGAGCCGTGCGCGCCCGGGGCTACTTTTCAGTCGTGACGGTGACCGGGCAGGAACAGCTGGGAGCCAGCTCGACCGACGGTCGAACCTTCGAGGTGCGCGGACTGCCGGGTGCCGAAGTGCCTGGGGACCTGGTCGTACTGCGCACGAGTGCCGGTCTCTGTTCCCAGCGGCCTTCGCGCATACACGAGGCCGTACTGGCACAGTGCGACAACCTTGCGCTGATGAGGATGAACTCACCCGGCGACCTGAACCAGCTCGAGAAGGTCTTCGGCTTCGCTCCCGCCGAGATGTTGCGCGCGGCACCAGGCTTCAAGAAGGGCGAGTGCTTGATGGCCGGGACCTTCGCCCCGGCTCCCGCGTTCGTCCAGATCCGGGCGCGTCGGACGCAAGAGGGTGGCTCCGACGTCGCCGTCCCCGACCCCGCGATGGCTGACGAGAACGCCTTCACCCCCAGAGGGTGACGCGGGCCGCTCCGCGAGGGGGCAGGTTGGACGCACCAAAGGCGCAGCGAAACGAGTTGTCCATGTCGAGAGTCGCCTACCGGATCCGGGTCACCGGAGCCGTACCGCCCCGGTTCTTCGAGGACTTCTCCCGAGTGAGCGTGGCGGAGGACGAGTTCGGGACCACCCTGCGCGCGGACCTTGCCGACATGGCCGAGCTGCACGGGCTCCTCGACGCACTGCGCCGCGACGGTCTGGTCCTCAAGGAGGTACGGCGGGAGCACGTGCCCGACCTCGAGGGCTAGCCCAAGTCACCAAAGGCCGTCTCCGGCCAGGACGTGGTCGTCCAGCGAGAAGAAGACCGCGACGATGACCGTGCCGAGTGCGCCGTAGATGGCGAAGTCGTACCACTCCCCGGCGTTCCCGATACAAGCCGCGACCAAGGCACGTTTGCCAACGGCAATGTGCGCCACCTGGCTCTCGCGCGCAATGGACACCTCGAAAGCGCGAGGGGCGTGCCTATGATCAAAGGGCGTATCGGGAGTGGGAGCGCAATGACTGGGACTGAAGACGACGGTTCCTACGATCGGCCTGCCGCGATCAGCTCCTTCTCCGACCCCATTCTCGAGGCCAAGCTGCAGCCCCCACCGGCCCGCGCCGACTGGGTGGAGCGACGTCGGCTGCTGACCCTCCTGGACCAAGCTGTCGAGCGGCCGATGGTCCTGGTTGCGGCCCCGGCAGGCTTCGGGAAGACCACACTGGTGACCCAGTGGTTGGCGGGCGACCGGACGCGTCAGGCCGCCTGGGTCTCCCTCGACAACCGCGACAACGACCCGGTACGTCTCTGGACCCATGTGGCCATGGCGCTCGAGCGCGTCGAGTGCCGGCCGAAGGACGACGTCACCGGCTTCATGGGGGCGCACGACGGCGAGGTGATCGCCGGGGTCCTGCCTCGGCTGCTCGAGGCCATGGCCGACCTGCAGGAGGACCTCGTCATCGTGCTCGACGACTTCCACGTCCTGCAGGATGTCGCGTGTCACACGCAGGTGGAGTTCCTCGTCGAGCACCTGCCCGCGCGGGCTCACCTGGTCATCCTCACCCGCGCCGATCCTGGTCTGCGGGTTGCTTGGCTTCGGGCCGTCGGTCGGCTGGCCGAGATCCGCGCCGCGGACCTGGCCTTCACGGCCGAGGAGACTTCCTCCCTGCTCGCCGTCGAGCACGTGCAGGTGTCCAGTGATTCGGTGCGCGACCTGGTGCAGCGCACGGAGGGATGGCCGGCCGGCCTCTATCTGGCCACGTTGTCCATGTCAGGACGGTCCGACCCGGACGAGTTCGTCCGCGAGATCAGTGACGGCAACCGCTTCATCGGCGACTACCTGACCGAAGAGGTCCTCGCCGGCCACAGTGACGAGGTCCGCGAGTTCATCAGGACGATGTCGATCCTGGACCGGTTCTCCGCACCGCTGGCCGACTTCATGACCGGCGCGACCAACTCGGCGGCACTCCTGTACGAGCTCGAACGCACCAACCTGTTCCTGATCCCGCTCGACGAGAGCCGCAGCTGGTTCAGGTTCCACCACCTGTTCGCCTCTGCAGCCCGCAGCGAGCTGGAGTTTGCGGATCCGGAGCGCGTGCCTCGCCTGCACGCGGCCGCTGCCCGTTGGTTCCGCGAGCACGGTCAAGTCGACGAAGCGGTGATGCACTCGCTGGCCTCCGGCAGCACCCGCGACGCCAGCGAGCTGGTGCAGGCCAGCTGGCTCGACTACGTCGGTTCCGGGCGAGCCGCCACGGTGGTCGGGTGGCTCGACTCCCTGGGCCCCTCCGCCATCGACGGCGATCCTGCCGCGAGGGTCACAGCGGCGTGGATGGCAGCGTTGTCCGGCGACCAGTCGGCGCTGGCCGAACACCTCGCCGGGCTGGAGGAGGTCAAGGAGCTCGGGCCTCTTCCGGACGGCACCCGAACGGTCGAGTCCGCGATCGGGATGATCCAGGGACTCTTCGGGTACGGCGGACCGATCGAGATGACGAGTGGCGCCCAACGGGCACTGGAGCTCGAGACGGACGGCAGCTCGCCCTACTACTCGGTGGCCCACCTGGCGCGTGGCCACGCGGCGTTCGCGGACGGGGACCTGGACCTGGCCGTCAGCCTCTTGGCCAAGGCCGCGCACAACGAGGCCGCGCCTCCGATCATCCGCACACTGGCACTGTCATGCCTGTCGCTGGCCGAGGCAGAGTGCGGCCACCAGGTGCTCAGCCGTGGGCTGGCCGAGGATGCCATGCGGGTCGTCGATTCGGTGGGGCTGCAGGGAACGCCGCAGGCGTCCCTGGCCTTCACGGCACTGGGCCTGGCCCAGGCAGAGGGCGGAGAGATGACAGCGGCCGTGGCCACGATCGAACAAGGACTGGTGCTGCGCAGGAAGAACCCGGCCCAAGGGCCCTGGTGGGCGCTCCACCACGTCCTGGCGGGGGCCCGCGTGGCCATCGCGGTCGGCGAGCACAAGGCGGCGAAGCAGCTGGCCGACGAGGCGTCGGCCGGGATGGATGCCTATCCCGAGGGGATGGAGCGCATGCGGGAGAGACTGCGGGTGATCGAAGAAGAGATCGGCGCGTCGACCCGTGCCGCAAAGACGACCGAGCCGCTGGGGCACGAGGTGCTCACTGATCGAGAGCTGGAAGTCCTGCGTCTCCTGCAGGGGACGCTCAGCCTGAGCGAGATCGCCCGTGAGCTCTACATCTCCCCCAACACGGTCAAGACCCACGCCAAGGCCGTGTATCGCAAGCTCGGCGTCAGCTCCCGGACCGAGGCCGTCCGGGTTGCCCGCGGGAGCCAGCTGGTCTAGGGCGCGGACCCGGGTTATGCCCGGGCTGCACCCGGGCAAGTCAGGCATTCGGTATCTCACCCGGGTGAGATGAGGTCAGGGGTGAGGCCGACTCACCCCGAAAGGGTGATGAATGGCAGGGACCCGGCCCCTGTCGACGCGAGGCGGACATGACACACGCCATCGACCCATTGCTGCTGCCGAACCATGCCGTCCCCGCAAAGGTGCTGCCGCACGTGCCGTCCTGGGTGGTGTCTCGGCCACGTGTGGATGATCGGCTCGATCTCGGTGTCGCCGGCCTGTTGACGCTGGTCACCGCCGCGACCGGCTGGGGCAAGACCCAGGCCGTGGCCAGGTGGGCGACCACCGCCGAGCTGCCCGGTGGACTCATCTGGCTGAACGTCGCGAGTCCGGGTGCCGATCCGGACCTGTTCTGGACACTCCTGTACGACGGGCTCGTCGAGGCGGGTGAGCGGCAGGTCGTGCCCATCCCGGACCTCGGTTCGCCAAAGCGCGGCCGACTGCATGCGCTCACCGTCCTCGGGGCAACCCTGCGACGCTCCGGCCCGTGGGTGTTGGTGCTCGACGACTTCCCTTCGGGGCGGGTCGGGCAGTTGGGTCGTGACCTCGAGGTGGTCCTCGACCATGCGCGCCACGGGCTACGCCTGGTCATCCTCAGCCGTGGCGAGCCGGCGATCGGGATCCAGCGACACCACGTCGCGGGCCAGCTGACCAGGATCACCGCCTCCGAGCTCGCCATGCATGTGCCCGAGGTGACCGAGGTGCTCGCGAAGCATGTCGTCGACGCGACTGACCTCACGGCCAGGGCCGTCCAGCGGCACTCGGGCGGCTGGCCGTGCGGCGTACGCCTCGCAGCGCTTGCGCTGGAGGACGCGGCGACGACCGAGGCCGCCCTGGAGCTGGCGGACCGAGGCGCCGCGGACTACCTGGCCGCCGAGGTGCTGGCCAAGGCCCCGAGTCACGTGCGCGACCTGATCGTCCGCACCAGCGTGGTCGACGAGGTGAGTCCGGGTCTCGCGAGGGCGGTCGTCGGCGCGACGCCTGACGTGACCCTGGAGGCAGCCGAGGCGAGCGAGGCGTTCGTCGAGCTGCACAGCGACGGCTCGTTCCGCTGTCACCCACTGTTCCGGGCTGCGGCCCTTTCCGAGCTGAACCGCGAGCCACGGGCGGTTGCGGTGGAGTCCCGACGTCGCGCTGCGGACTGGTACGTCGGCCGAGGCGACCGGGAGACGGCTCTTGCGCTGGAGATGTGCGCGCAGGACTGGCCGTTCGTCGCGCGCACGCTGGTGGAGTCGTACGTCGTGCCGGAGATCTTGGCCGGGTCGCGTGACGAGACCGTCGAGCGCGCGCTGGCGGTTTCCGCGGTCCGCGCCGCCGAGCCGCTGCTCGAGGCGGCGCTTCTCCTGCGGCGCGGTGATGTCGAGGCAGCGGCTCTGCTGCTCACGCGGGCGACCGAAACGGCGACGACCGCACCGACCACTCTGGCGCGCCGGATCAGTGCCGCTTTCCTGGGCATCGCTGTCGCCCGGGTGCGCGGTGACGTCGTCAGGGGCATTGAGCTGGTGCCCGAGGCCAGAAACCTGATCACCCTCGTGCCGGATCGGGGCGACCAGCTGTCGATCATGCTGGACGCCCAGCTGGGTGCACTCGAGACCTGCAGGGGCAGCGTCCATCGCGCGACGCTCGCGCTACGCCACGGGGAGGCCAGCGCCTCCAGGGAGCGCGGGTCGGTCGCCGGCTCGGACTGTCTCGGCCAGCTGGCGCTGCTTGAGGCCTTCGAGGGAAACCTTCGGGTCGCCGAGAGGCATGCCGCGCAGGTGTTGAAGAGTGCCGCTGCCGCAGGCCCTGCGCTCGCGCACGCACACCTGGCGACAGCGTGGGTTCACCTGGACCGTGCGGAGCCGACACCGGCGCGCCAGCACCTCGACCGTGCCACTGAGACCAGTGGGCCCGGGGCCGGTCCCTGGTTCGTGCTCATGCAGCTGCTCGCAGAGGCTCGGCTCCTCAGCGTGACCAGCCAGGCTGGGGCCGCGCTGAGGCTGCTGCTTCCGGCCCTGAGCGGCGCGAGGCAGGACGGGCAGTCGGGCTGGCTGGTCGACCAGCTGACCCTCGCCGCTTCCGAGGCGCTGTTGGCAGCAGGGGAGCCGCGCCAGGCTTTGGACCTGGTGAGTCCCGTCCCAGCGGCCGCGGCGCTCGAGGGCAGTGTGCTGGCGGCGATGGCGCACTTCGACCTCGGTGAGGTCGACGACGCCCTCGCAACGCTCACCTCGGTGGCCGGGGACCTCGCAGAAGTCCCGCTCGCTGTCCAGGTCGAGGGCTGGATGCTCGAGGCGCGACTGGCACATGAGGCCGGGCGTCCCGGGCGGGCACACGTCCTCGTGGACCGCGCGCTGCGCACGGCCGGAGCGGAGACGCTTCGCCGACCCTTCGACCCCCGGGCGGTGTGGCTTGCTGAGCTCGTCGACGGAGATTCGCGGCTTCGCCGGGCGCACGGTGGCTTCCTGGCCGGCCTCAGGCCCCCTGCGTTCCGCCACGCCACCAGGCAGCCGGACCCGGACGGCAGCGCACCGCTGGTCGTCGAGACCCTCACCGTCCGCGAGGCGCAAGTCCTCGGGCTGCTCACGGAGATGTGCTCGACCGAGGAGATCGCGAGCGAGCTGTTCTTGTCGGTCAACACCGTGAAGACCTACGTCCGCGGGATCCTCCGCAAGCTCGGTGTCAACCGCAGGGTCGACGCCGTACGACGGGGCCGTGAGCTCGGCCTGTGCTGAGAACCGGCCGGCTTGGCAGACGGCCGGTCTGAAGCATCAGTCGACGCGCACGATGCTCTCGACTATCAGGCCGCGCTCGTGGCACGTCCGCAACAGCCGGTCCAGCTCGGTCGGGGTGGCCTCGATGCGCACCATGGTCTGCGCCTCGGCCACACAATGGGCGCATCCCAGGCTGTGCAGTGTGGGTCGCGCGAGCTCTCCCTCGACGTGCACCTCAAACGTTGTCGTCATCGAACGTCCCTTCCTCACTGGGGGAGTCCTGCGGATCCACCGCCGAGGTGATGCGGTAGCACCTCGTGGACCTCGGTCAAGACGAAGCCCCTGGACAGCAGCTGGTCGATCAGCTCGTCGAGCTCGCCCGGCTGCTCAACCCGTCGGAAGAGCACGGTCTCGGTCCGCGTCGTGGAGACTGTTGCCGTCGGGAACTCTCGTCGCAGCGGCTCCGGCGGCGTTCTCTGGAGCCGAATCTCATAGAGCGCAGTCGGCTCGGATCCCGCCGATGCCTCCTGCTCCGTCATACAAGGACTCTGCACCTCCCGGTGGTGCTCCCGGGTCACCCCGAGTGGGTGACCCCTTGGTAAGCCTCGTCGAGGCTCACCTTCCGGGGGTGATGCCGCGGCCGTCGCGGGTCGGCAGGCTGCTTCTCAGGAGAGGCGCCCGGCGCGTCCCACTAACCAAGGAGAGCGCACATGTCAGACGACTTCGGACTTTGGGAAGTCTTCGTATCGATGTTCTGGTTCATGTTGCTGTTCGCATGGATCCTGCTGTTGTTCCACATCATCGGGGACATCTTCCGCGACCGCGAGCTCGGCGGCTGGGGCAAGGCGCTGTGGTGCATCTTCATCATCTTCCTTCCCTGGTTGGGTGTGCTCGTCTACCTGATCGCGCGCGGCAACTCGATGACCCAACGCTCGGTCGAGGCGGCGAGGCAGAACGAGGAGAGCATGCGTGCGTACGTGCGTGACGCGGCAGGCAGCGCAGGCCCAGCGGACGAGCTGCGCAAGCTCGCCGAGCTGCGCGACAGCGGAGCGATCACCCCGGAGGACTACGAACAGGCCAAGGCCAAGGTTCTCGCCTGACCCGCGGCCGGGCCGACGCCGCGATGAACCGGGGCGTCGGCCCAACCTCACGGCCCGACAGGGATGAGGCAATCGCCGTGAACCTCCCGACGGACGACCTCACGGCGCTGATCCAGCGCATCTGGGGCTCGTTCATCGGTCGATCCATCCATCGCTTCATCCGGATGGAGGGCTTCGACCGGTCCCTGGTGCTGGCGTCCCAGGCCTTCACCGCGTTGATCCCGCTGCTCATCGTCGTGGCCGCTCTGGCTCCGTCGGGGGGACCGGAGCTGATCGGCAACACGATCATCACCAAGTTCGGCCTCACCGGTACGTCGGCGGCTGCGGTCAACCAGCTCTTCGCGGTCTCAGGCGTGGCCGAGAGCACCGCAAGTGTCGGGAGCGCCATCCTGCTGCTCTACTCGGGCGTCTCGTTCACCCGTCGCATGCAGAAGATGTACCGCGCCGCGTGGAACCAGCAGAAGGCGGGCGTACGCGGCAACCTCTTCGCTGCGCTCGGGCTGTTCGTGTTCGTGGCTGAGGTGCTGCTCGTCTACTGGATCATGAGCCTGGCCACCCACCTGCCTCTCGACTGGGTGGTTGCCCTCCCACTCTCGATCGTCACAGGTCTCGTGCCGTGGACATCGGTGCCATACCTGCTGATGAACCGCCAGGTGCACTGGCGGCGGCTGCTGGTCGGTGGAGCGCTCACCGCGACCACCATGGCGATCTTCAGCCTGGCCACCACGCTGTACATGCCGGATCTCATCGACCAGTACACCGGCCAGTTCGGACTGTTCGGGGTCACCATTGCCATCATCGGATGGATGCTCGGGGCCGCTGTGATCGTCGTCGCCAGCACGGCCACCGGCGCGGAGTTCGACGGCTCCCGGGCGCCGTGGGCAGTTCGTCTCAAGGTTCGCTACCGCCTGTTGGACCCTGGGCTGCCGGCTCCCGTTCCCAGCTCGGAGGAGGAGCTGAGTCTCACGGGCGCCGACCTGCTCCTCCTCGGGCGGGTGCTGGTGACCTGGTCGGTGATGGCCACGGCAGTGTGGGCAGCAACCGTGCTGGTGCCGGGGATCATCGTCGACGGGGGCGTGCTCACCTATCTGTGGGTCTCGCTGCTGTTCGGTCTCGTCAACGCACTGATCGGCCCGCTCCTACGCCTCTTCATCCCCGAGCTGACCTGGCCGAGACTCGGGCTCGTCGCGCTCGTGGTGAACGGGGTCCTCCTGGAGGTCACCTCGTGGCTCACCGTCAACCTGGACATCGACGGGTTGTTGAGCTCCATCCTCGGCGCCCTCGTGATCTCCGTGGCCATCGCCCTGTGCGAGTTCGTGTTGCGTCCTTTCACCCGCGCAGGATGAGCCGTCGGGCTCGCTTCAGCTGAAGAGTGTCGGGTGACAGGCAGTTTCTGCGGAGGAGGAGCACATGTCAGGAGCATTGAGCACGGGTGGCGGCGATCCCCTCACCAGGCAGAACGTGGAGCCCACCGGGATGACCGGATGGGTCGGCTGGGTGGCATTCGCCGGAGTGATGATGACCATCCTCGGCACCTTCCACATAATCGACGGGCTGGTCGCCATCTTCAACGACGAATACTTCGCCGTCTCGAAGTCGGGGCTGATCATCACCGCTGACTACACGGTGTGGGGATGGGTGCACCTGCTGGGCGGCGTACTGATCATCGCCGCAGGGGTCGCGGTGTTCACCGGAAAGGTGTGGGCCCGCACGATCGGCGTCATCGTGGCGATGGTCAGCGCGATCGTGAACATCGCCTTCCTGTCGGCGTACCCGATCTGGTCGACGATCATGATCACCATCGACATCCTGGTGATCTGGGCGCTGACGGTCCACGGCGGCGAGCTGAAGGACGGCTACGGCTACTAGACCCGGGGGTGCGGCTGGGGGTCAGGGCGCGGAGCCCTGGCCCAGCAGCCGCACCTGAAGGGTTCTGCCCAGAACAGCCAGCAGCACCCAGGCGGTCGCGAACACGAGCCGACTGGTGGTGTCGTCCGGCACGTGCAACGCCTCGAGCTGTTCCGGCGCCAGCCGGCCGAGTCCGGTGAGCGCCATCGCAGCGCCGCCGAACGCCGTGGCCCACACCAGGAACCTGCGGCTCCATCGCTGCGCCAGGAAAGCGAACAGGAATGCGATCGCGGGAATGAAGATCACCGCGAGCAGGACGCTGGCGTCCTTGCCGTCGAGCAGCACGAAGAGGCTCGCGCCGACCACGGCGCCGACGACCCCGCCGACGAAGAAGAGCATCAGCTTCGAGAGCACCAGGCTGAGCAGGAAAGCGAGAACGGCTCCCGAAGCGGCGATGAGCAGCGCAGTACCGGTCGATGCGCCGAAGGTGTCGGCCAGCAGCCACGAGACCCCGAACCCGGCCGCGAGCACGGCCAGGCGCACAGACCATGCACCGCTCAGGCACAGGAGCAGGCCGATCAGGATCAAGATGCCACCGCTCATGGTGCCCCGCGAGGGAGTGCCACCGCAGTTGTCTGGTCACCCCGGGCCATGACTGCCGTCCTCCTTTGGGACGGGTGCCCTGTTGCGGATGCTGCTGATGATGGTGGACGCGGCCGCCCCCACGAAGATTGCGTTGAAGATGAGCTGGAACATGACCAGCACACGGGCGAGCTGACCGTGGGCCGTGATGTCGCCGAACCCGACCGTGGTCACGGTGGACAGGGTGAAGTAAAGGGCGTCCGTGCGCGTGTGCATGCCTTCGAACTGAGCTGGGGCTGTGCCCGTCGAGGACGTAGAAGCCGAGCGCGAACAGCACAGCCGCCAGGGGAAGGAGCATCACGAGGGTATGGATGTCCTCAGACCTGCTCTGCAGCTGTCGTCTGACCTGCTCGAAGATCCCCCAGGCCAGGGCGGCGACACCGGTGAGGGTGAGCGCGACCGAGGTGACGACCCGGCCTGTCGACTCATCCGCGCTGACCGGAATCGTGTAGAAGATGACCAGCATCCCGATGATGACGAGGAGCAGCCTCACCCTCGGCTTTCGGGCCAGCAATCGGCGCCTCACCGGTGCGCCATCCCGACAGGTCGCTGCAGGTCGCTGCGGTGGCCGAGCCTGAGGAGAATCGAGACGAGGACGCGGTGCAGCTGCTCGGCGCCCCGGATCTCGACGGCGGCGCCGTCGAGCAGGTTGCTGGGCGCCAGGAACAGCCCGCGGTCCTGCCATCCGCCGAGCCCGCCGTGGGACCCCACCAGACCCTCGAAGGCAGAGACTTCGAGGGTCGCCGGGTCCACGCTGCTGTTGACGTAGATGTCGGGAGCCGAAGGCATCTCCATCGCCCGCAGCAATGCCCACGCCGCGTGTGGCGGGTACGCCGCCAGCGGGTCCACCCCGGAGACGGAGTCGCCGTCGAGAAGCCGATACCCGTCAGCACCGATCACGACGTTTCCTTGCGTGCGGCTCTGCACGGCGATGAACCCTATCCCCGGGAGTCGCAGCCAGGCCGGGCAGCAGCCGTGGGCCAGCGTTCCTCGATCTGCTCGCGCAGCAGACGCTCCCGCCCGGGGACGTAGACCAGGCCGAGGTTTCCCGAACCGAGGACGACGAGGTCGCCGGCGGTGGGGTCCTGGTCAGGGCTTGCCCGGTCCTGCAGGCGTGAGGAGGCGCGCGCAGCCGTCTGTCCTCCGATGGAGTCGCCGGCGAGGTCGTCCACGACGGATCCCACGCGGCCCCAGCTCTCGACGTTCTCCTCCAGCGAGACCACGTCCTGCGTGGTGAGCTCGGCGCACAGGTCCCCCAGCGACTGTCCGTACAGGTCAGCGAAGGGCGCTCCCAGGGACTGCCCGTGGTCGGAGACCACGACGAAGTGATACCTGCGTGGCGCGTCGCGCCGCGATCTGCTCGAGTACGTTGAGCACCTCATCCAGTGACTCCAGGACCTTCAGCGACTCGAGCCTGTTGCCACCCGCATGGTGGGCGACCTCGTCGTAGTCGACGAAGTCGACGTAGATGCTCCTGGCGCCGCGCAGCATCTGCCGACTGACAAGCGCCATGTTCAGGTCGCGGAGCACACCGTTGCTCACCGCCCGGAGGAACGCGAAGGTCCACGACCGGTGCATCCGGGGTACGACGGCCCGCCGACGCTGCTGCCGGGCCTGGAAGCGCTCACGGAGTGCCTCGGCCGTCGTACGGGCAAAGCTGCGCGCGAGCCCGTCGGGTCGCAGCACGAACCGGGCGACGGCCTCGCGCGTCTCCCTCGACCCCCGGCCGAGCTTCACCTGGCTCATCGTCAGCATGCTGGTCGCCGCATCGCCCGAGAACAGGTTGGAGATGGACACGCCGTCGTCGGCGAGCAGCCCGAGTCCGGTGCTTGCCCGCTCCTCGATGATCAGGGCGTCCGCTGGCTTGTTGGCAACGAGGACTCGGCCGAGCTCGCGGTCGTACCACCGGAAGGCGGGGATGCCCGCGAGCGTGCCGTGCAGGATGCCCTGCTGGCTGGCCGGCGTCGTGCACGGAAGCTGCACCGTCCACTCCTGGAGGCGGTGGGTGCCGGAGTCCACCCAGCGGCGCAGCGTCGGCATCGTCCCGGACTGCAGCGCCCACTGGGCCACGGGGAACGGCACTCCGTCGAGCTGCACGAAGACGACTCCGTCGATCTCGGGATCCGGCACCTGCATCGCGCCTGCTCCCGAACCCTCGAAGAGAAGCGGTGAAGGCGTCATCGGTGCCGGCAGTGGCCAGCCAGGTCAGGAAGGTGCCGATCGCAGCGGCGATCCAGGTGGCGGCCACCAAGGTCCAGAAGGACGTCACGTCGACGCCGGGCAGGAGCAGCAGGGCGATGTGCATGATCACGGCCTGACCCGCGATCGCGAATGCGCCGACGGCCAACCAGCCGATGGCGCTGGCGACCTTGACGAGCACCGGACGGAGGACGAAGCCGAACACGCCGGTGACCGCGGCAGCAGCAACCAGCCACCAGGGCGACTTGGCGTGCATGCCGGGCAGCAGCCAGTCGGCTGTGATCAGCGCGAGGGAGCTGATCGCCCAGGCCAGAGCCATGCGCGCCAGGTCGGAGACGCGCAGCCTGGCACCCATGCATCCGAGTCTGTTCGGCTCGGTGGGTGGCTGCGTCACCCATCGGGGGTGAAATCACCTCCGCCGGGCGATGCGCCGTGGGCGCACTGCGGCCCAGCATGGTGCTCCACGACGACCCTGCCTAAGGAGAACGAGATGCAGGACTGGATGACGCTCAGGTGGACCGTTCTGCTCACGCGCGGGCTCATCGGCATCGCGTTCGGTGTGCTCGCGATGGCCTGGCCGGAGGAGACCGTCACCGTCCTGGTGGTGCTCTGGGGATGCTGGGCCCTCGTCGACGGCATCGCGATGCTGGTGGTCGTACGCGCCGTACCCGGGACCGCGCCGAAGGTGGTCGCGATCCTCGCCGCAGTTGTGGCCCTGCTCATCGCGTTCTTCGCGATCGCGCGGCCCGGTGTCGCGGCGGCGACGATCACCTGGTTCATCGGCGTCTGGTTGTTGGTTCGTGGTGTCCTGGAGATCGTCCAGGCGGTCCGCACCGACGTGCCGAGCGGACGGTGGGCGCTCGTGGCCGGCGGCGTGCTGGACGGGGTCATCGGCGTCCTGTTCATGGCCAACCCGGGGAGCGCCATCCTGGGGATCGCGTGGCTCCTCGGCCTGCTCGCCCTGCTCTGGGGACTTGTCGCCGTGGGGATGGCGTTCCTCGTTCGGAAGGCGGCGCCCCCCGCCGATGCGGACTCCGCCACGCAGCGTTCGGCTGTGTGACAGACCTTGAGCGACCTCTACACGTTTCTCAGTGCCGGCGCGATCGTCGTAGTGACCGACCTCGCCATCAGGCTGGTGGCGCTGGTGGTCGTGCCGCGCGACCGGCTGCCCACCGCAGCGATGGCGTGGTTGCTGGCCATCTTCTTCATCCCGGTGATCGGCGTCATCTTGTTCCTGCTGATCGGGAACCCGAAGCTCCCCGAGAAACGGCGGCTCAAGCAGGAGGAGATGGATCTCGTGATCGCCCGCGAGTCCGAAGGTCTGGCTGAGCCGAGCAGCAAGGATGGCTGGCCCTCGTGGCTGGAACCTGTCGTGACACTCACCGAGACCATGACCGCGATGCCCATCGTCGGTGGGAACAGCGCCCGGCTGATCAGCGACTACTCCGGTTCGCTCGCTGCGATGGCGGAGGAGATCGACGCGGCCACGTCGTACGTCCATGTCGAGTTCTACATCTTCTCCCTCGACGCCACGACCGCGCCGTTCTTCGACGCCCTCGAAGCAGCGGTCGGCCGCGGAGTCATGGTCCGAGTGCTGCTGGACCACTGGGCGTCCTCGCACTGTGCCGGGTACAAGGAGACGCTGGCGCGCCTCGACGCGATGGGGGCCGAGTGGCAGCTGATGCTTCCCGTGCAGCCGTTGAAGGGGCGCTACCAGCGGCTCGACCTCCGCAACCACCGCAAGCTGCTGGTCGTGGACGGCAAATCGGCGTTCGTGGGTTCGCAGAACCTCATTGACCGGAGCTACAACAAGAAGAAGAACATCAAGCTCGGGCTCAAGTGGCAGGAACTGATGTGTCGCCTCGAAGGCCCGGTCGTTGCGTCGATCGACATGGTCTTCGCCACGGACTGGCTGATCGAGTCGGGGGAGCACCTCGCCTCGTCGCCGCAGGACCTGCGGGCCAAGCAGGTGGCGACGCCGACTGGCGACCTCGACTGCCAGGTCGTCCCCAGCGGTCCCGGGTTCGAGGTGGAGAACAACCTGCAGCTGTTTCTCAGCCTGCTCTACAGCGCCCGGTCACGGATCAACATCACCAGCCCGTACTTCGTGCCGGACGACTCGATGCTGCGCGGACTGATGGCGGCAACTTCCCGGGGGGTGCACGTCGACCTGTTCGTCTCCGAGATCGGTGACCAGGGCCTCGTCTGGCACGCCCAGCGCTCCTACTACGACGCACTGCTGCGCGCCGGAGTGCGGATCTACTGCTACCGCGCGCCGTACATCCTGCATGCGAAGCACTTCAGCGTCGACGACGAGGTCGCGGTCATCGGGTCGAGCAACATGGACATGAGGTCGTTCGGCCTGAACAGCGAGATCTCGCTGATGGTGCACTCGCCGTCGTTCGTCGCGCAGATGCGCGAGGTGGAGGAGGACTACCGGGAGCTGAGCACGGAGCTGACCCTGGAGAAGTGGGAGCGCGAACCGGTCCGTCGTACGACGCTCGACGGGCTCGCGAGGCTCACCTCGGCGCTGCAGTAGCTCGCGGGCCGTCAGTGCAGAAGGGCCTTCGCGGCGACGATCAGGACTCCGAAGGACGCCGCACCGGCAACCTCGAGGAGAGCGGCGCGGCCCCGCAGACCTGCCTTGTGCGCGCCGAGATAGCCCACCGCGGCCAGGAGAACGACGGTGAAGTACACCGCTACGGTCGCGGCCGAGGCGATGGCCATTCCGGCAGCGCTGGCCACCAAATAGACCAAGATGGCCGGCAGGCCACCCTTGAGGACGCTCGTCTCGTGGGCGCTCGCCGTGCGTAGGCGGAGCAGGAAGTGGCGGGTGTCGCCGTCGAACTGGCCGGACAAAGCGGCGATGTAGACGTGCGCCATCCAGTACACGACCAGCACCATTGCGGTAGCCAGAGCAACGAACTCGGAACCCTCCGCGTGCGCACTCACTGTCGCAAGCACGGCTGCACTGACAATTGCGCCGTACAGCAGTCCGGCGGGGTCCGTGCGGGCAAGCCAGCCGGCTGCCTTCACCCGCTGGGAACCCTGTGTCACGCGGTCAGCCTAGGCGACGGCGGATCACGGGATCCGTACGTGCTCACTCGCCGGGGTGACCCATGATGTCGAGCGCCACCGCAACAGCCAGGACGAGAACGGTGTCGGCAGCCGGCGCGATCTGCACACCATAGGTATCCCGGACCCGGAACCACTTCTTCGAGACCTCGGCGATCTTGCGGCCGTCGACCTCGAGGTCGTACTCGTGATCGAGGATGTTGCCCTGGACCTCCATCTCCGTGCCGTCGGCTACGTCGACCTTCCAACGCTCACGGAGCGGCGTGATCAACGCCTTGTGCACCTTCGCCATCTCTTCGCCGTCCGGGCTCTCGATGACCATCGTGTCGCGAATGTGCATCACCCTCGTCTGGATGCGGCACAGGTGGTTCCCCTGCGTGTCCTCGATGTCGAGCGTCTTCCGCACCCGGAGGACCTTGCCGTCGACCCGGAGGACCCGTTCCCCGTCCTGCGTTCTCGATCCAGTAGTCGTCGCCGAAGGACACCAGCTTTGCCCGCAGCTGATAGGTGGCGGCGCTCCCGCCGGCACCGAACTCGCTTCTCTCCCGTCGGCGGTTCTCACGTCTGTCTCGCAGGCCCATGGCCACCTCTTACCGGTCGGTCAGCAGTGGTCAGGCGCCGAGAATCCGGCTCTTCTGCACAGCGAACTCCGCTTCGGTCAGCACGCCCTGGTCCTTGAGCTCGGCGAGCTGCTTCAGCTGCTCGATCATGTCCCCAGAGCCGCCGCTGGCTGCCGGCGGGGGAGGTGGTGGCTGCTGGTACTGCGGGGGCGGCTCCTGGTACTGCTGCTGCTGTGCGTCCTGCTGGGCCCAGCGCCCGGCTTGGCGACGCGACACCCGGTTGGAAACCGATGTCGCCGTACCGGCGATCACGGCGGTGCGTGCGACCCCGCGGAGAAGTCCTGGCATGTGCGTTTCCTTTCGTTGAGGCGAGCGGTCCCGAGACTCGTTCGCCGATCAGACAACCTTGGAATCCGAGTCGGCGGCGTCCACTGCCGCCAAAAGGGCTTGTACGGGGATCCGGCCGCTCGCGACGAGCTGCCCACCTCCGCGTCGCAGGGCGGCAGCAAACGGCCCCGCCCACACGTTCTCGTAGACGAGGATCCCTGCCGAGCTCCCCGGCTCCAGCACGCCCCCGGCTTCGGCGAGATCGTCCTCGCCGATCAGACCGGAGGACGCGCCTTCGAAGACGGCCAGATCGAGCTGGCCGTCGCCGTCCAGGTCTGCGATCTGCATCGCCACGACTGCGCCGTCCTCCTCCTTCTTGACGAAGACGAGGTCCAGGATCTTGATCAGTCCTCGGTCGACCAGGTCGACCAGGAGCGGGAAGCCCTCACCGGTCATTCGGCTGCCAGGGAACTCGACCACCAGGTAGTCGATCGGTCCCATCTCCGCAACATCGTCTGTCATCGAGTCCTCCTAGATCTGCCCCACCTCGGGTTGCCCGAGGGTCCATGTGTCTGCCGGGCGGCCGACTTGCCGGGGATGCTGTGGACGCTAGGCCGGGGTCACGTCATCCGCCTCATCCGGTGCAGGTGAACTACCCATGTCTTTCCACTACCTGGAGCGTCGAGCAAGTGGCGCGTCGCCGGGCTTGTCGTGGTCCTGCTCGGTCCGCGCGTAGAGAACGGCAAGCGGACCGGCGGACAGTCCGTGAAGCAGCACACTCAGCAGGATGGTGAAGGCGACCGTGGCGACGGCCGGCGCCACGTCACCCTGGGTGCCGAGCTCCTCGACCGCCAGCAGCGCGAACACGACCGAGGCAAGGCCACGCGGCCCGAACCAACCCACGAAGAGCACCGTCTCCTTGTCGAGTCCCGACCCGATGAGCGCGACGGCCACCGGGACGCAGCGCAACACGGTCAGGCTCAGCAGGGCGTACACCAGGATGGAAACATCGACCCAGTCGAAGGCAAAGGGGACGAGCACGGCGCCGAAGAGGAACCACACAGCCAGCGCCAGGACCTCACCCACCAGCTCCGGCAGTTCGTCGGTTCGCTCCACGTCGGCAACCTTTTCGTCCAGCCGGGCGCCGAAGGCGATCCCTGCGACGAAGGCCGCGATGAAACCGTTGCCGTCGAGTGCGACGGCGAGGGCGAAGCTGCTCAGGGCAGCAGCAAGTGCGGCCAGCTGCCGGCCGCCGGAGACGATCCAGTGCCGACGCGAGCCGACCGAGACGAGAATGGCGCTGCCCAGCCCAATTGTCAGCCCGACCAGCACACCGAGTGCGAGCTCGAGCAGCGCGCCGCCGCCGCTTGGGTCGCTGGCAGAGTCGCCGTGGCCGGTGATGCCGAGCTCGCTGGCGGCAACAGCCAGCGCGAAGGCGACGATCGGAGTCACGATTCCGTCGTTGAGCCCGCTCTCGACGTTGAGCAACCGTCGCAGTCGCATGGGCACGCGGCGGTCGTTGATCACCTGCGCGCTGAGCGCGGCATCGGTGGGCGCCAACGTAGCTCCGACGAAGCCGGCCAACGCCCAGGACAGGTCGCCGAAGATCCACGCCGCAGCAAAGGACCCGAGCAGCACCGAGAGCGGCAGCCCGATCCCGAGCAACCGTGCCGGCAGGAAGGCGTCATGCCTGAGCTTGGAGACGTTCACCCTCGCTGCATCGGCGAACAACAGGAGGGCGAGTGTCACCTCCGCGAGGAGGTGGACCGAGGGAGTGTCGACATCGACCGGCAGCGGACCCCAGTCGGGGTTCCCCAGCAGAAAGCCGGCGACCAGGAAGAAGAGCGGTCCGTTGATGTTCATCCGGCCCAGCAGGTCAGAGACGACGGCCCACCCGAGGACGAGGAGGGCAAGAACAGCCAACGTTTCCTCGGTCACCCCGTTGCCCGCCGCGGCCGCCAGTCGTAGATCACTGTGGTGCGGAGCACCACGTCTTGCACGGATTTACGGGAGGAGCTGACTCCGCACCACAGCAGCCCGATCGGGAACCCCACGCAGAAGGCCGCGCGCAGCAGCGCCGTCGGAGCCCACACCCGGTGACCGCGGCGTCCGACCACGCGCAGACCCATCACGTGGTCGCCGTACGTCCGGCCGGTGATCGACCAGGCGGCCGTCATGTAGACGACGAGTGCGAGCAGGGCCGTGGTCACGCTCATCACAACGGAGGGGCGCGCGAACTCATAGTCACGCGGCGATGCCAGGAACAGGAGCGCGTTGAAGCCGACGTGTGCCAGAAGCAGGGCCACGCTGACGCTCAACGCATCGACAGTACTGGCGAGCAGACGACTCACCAGGCCCGCCCGCGTGCCCTGGTAGGGCCGGGCTTCGCGCGGGACGAGTGAGATCTGCTCCGCCATCAGTGCGTCCTGGCGGATGCATTCGGCCTCGAGGCAGCGACAATGACCGTCTCCTCGGCCGCGGGGAGGGGTTCAGCGGAGCCAGGCCCCGCCGTGCGTCGGGCAAGGCGAAGCCGGAGCCGGCCCATGGCACGCGCGATCGCCTCATCGCCGGAGATGCTCTGCATCCGCACTCCGAGCAGGGTGTCCGAGGCCATCGCTCCGGTCGAGTCCCGGATGATCTCGGGAAGGTCGATCTCGGCGATCACGTCCCGAGCAAGAGTTGCGACATCCACGTTCTCCAGGACCAGTTGTGTGACGTCCACGTGCCGCACGATCTCGGTCAGCAGCGCCGGCAAGAGCTGCTCCATCAAGGCGTCCAGGTCGAGCGCGACCTCGCTGCGGTATGCCGCGCCCCGACGGGCGACCCTGTTCAGCCAGCTCGCGGGCTGCAACCCATGGGGCATCAGCGGAGGCCGAAGCGCGAGGTGGACGATCGGCACGGCGAGTGTGCGGAGCGGACGGCCCACGGCGGAAACCGTGTCCCGAGCCTGCACCGCGATGCCGAAGGCGACATCCATCGGCAGCAGGGCGGGCTCGCGCGTCGGTCTCGTGACCACACCACAGCGTCGCCCTCTCGCCCGGTAGGCCGCTTCATCCTCCGAGGATGAGTGGGCCGGCCCATCGCCGCGACCGGTTATCGATACGGGCTGGCTCAGAAAAGTCCGAATACTGGGACGCCAAGGGTTTGGCCTTCTGCAGGTTGCCGTGCTTCGATTGAGAGGTCGACGCACCCAGACCCCGTGCGGCGTTCACGTCGCTCGGAGCGAGGCCCTTTGTTTGAACCGGCTGCCGGTCAAACCATCGGCCCTCAGCCCCCTGCCCACAAGGGGGCCCGGGGAAGGTGTACATGAGCTGGGATGGTGCACCAGAGCCGCTGAGCATGCGTGCCGAGGCGAAGCCCTCGTGGAACGCGTTGCTCGAAGCGAAGCTGCACTCGACGCAGGTCCGCGAGGAATGGGTGCGTACGCCGTCGCCTTGTCGATCAGCTGGACGGGCGTCGATCGCCCAGTCGTGCTGGTCGCCGCACCCGCCGGCTTCGGGAAGACCACGCTCCTCACGCAATGGCTGGCGGCCAGTGATGCATCCCGAGCCACCGCCTGGGTGACCCTCGACTCCGGTGACAATGACCCGGTGCGGCTCTGGACCTACGTTGCCGCGGCGCTCGAGCGAGCCGGATGCCCGCTGGGGCCCGACTGGGCCACCTTCGTGGCGGCGAACGCCGGCGAGATCGAGACCCGGGTGCTGCCCAGGCTGCTCACGGCGCTGGCGTCGATGCCTGAGGACGTCGTCATCGTGCTCGACGACTTCCATTTCGTGCGTGAGCAGGCCTGCCACGACCAGGTGGGGTTCCTCGTCGAGCACCTTCCGCCTCAGTGCCATGTCCTGATCGCCACCCGGTGCCGACCCAGGTCTGCGCCTCGGTCGCCTGCGGGCCAGTGGCCGGCTCGGCGAGATCCGTGCCGCAGACCTCGCGTTCAGCGCGGACGAGGCGACCGCTCTCCTGGCGCGGCAACAGGTCCGGCTGTCCCCTCCCCACGTTGCCGAGCTCGTGGACCGCACGGAGGGATGGCCGGCGGGTCTGTACCTCGCCACGCTTGTCCCTGACCGGGCGCACCGACCCGGACGAGTTCGTCCGCGAGTTCAGCGGCAACGACCGCTTCATCGGCGACTACCTGACCGAAGAGGTGCTGGGCCGGCACACCGACGAGGTCCGCGAGTTCATCACCTCGGTCTCGATCCTGGACCGACTCTGCGCTCCACTCTGTGACTTCGTTGCCGAGACGACCGGGTCGGCGGTCATGCTGCGTGAGCTCGAGCGCACCAACATGTTCCTCGTGCCACTCGACGAGCACGGCGAGTGGTACCGGTTCCACCATCTGTTCGCCACGGCCGCGCGGAGCGAGCTGGCGATCACGCATCCCGACCGGGTCAGCTCGCTGCACGATCGGGCGGCCACATGGTTCCGCAAGCACGGTCACGTCGATGAGGCCATCAGGCACTTGCTGGAGGCTGGCAACACCGGCGATGCGGCCCTGCTCGTCCAGGCCAACTGGATGGAGTACGTCATCGCCGGCCGCACGGCCACGGTGGCGGGCTGGTTGCGCGAGCTGGGCTCCTTCGACCCACGCCGAGGACCCTGCTGCAGGCCGTCACAGCCGCATGGGTGGCTGCGATGTCCGGCGACGAGGCAGCCCTTGCCGCGCACCTGGGTGCGCTCCGCGAGTTCCAGGACTACGGACCACTGCCTGACGGAAGCAAGTCGGTCGAGTCCGCGATCGCCATGATCCAGGGATTGTTCGGCTTCGGCGGGCCAATCGAGATGGCGGCCGGGGCGCAGCGAGCCGTCGAGCTGGAGACCGACGGTCGATCGCCCTTCTACGCCATCGCGAACCTGAGTCTCGGTCACGTCGCCTACGTCGAGGGCGACCTGGAGCGCGCCGGCAGCCTGCTCGCCAAGGCAACGCACAACGACGCGGCGCAGGCGATCATCCGGGTGCTGAGCGCCTCCATCCACTCCCTCGTCGAGGCCGAGAACGGACACCAGGACCGTGCGCTCGAGCTTGCAGATCTTGCCATGAACATCGTCGAGGCACGGAGATCTGCATGCCATGCCTCAGGCGTCGATAGCGTTCACGGCCCGGGCGCAGGCGTACGCAGCGACCGGCGACCTGACGGACGCGAGCAGCGAGCGTCGACCACGGCCTCGGCAGTACGTCGCCGCAACCCCACTCTGTCGCCGTGGCCGACGATGCACCACCTGCTGGTGGCGGCCCGCGTCGCCGTGGACGAAGGGCAGTTCGACCAGGCTCGTGAGCTGCTCGCTGAGGCATCGACGCTGATGGACCGCTTACCCGGTCGGGATGGAGCGGATGCGCGAAAGGCTCGCCTCGATCCACGCTCTCATGCCCGCGGCCGCCGCCAGGCCTGTCGTCGAGGTGCTCACCGACCGGGAGACCGACGTGCTGCGACTCCTCCAGGGATCGCTGAACCTCAACGAGATCGCGGGCGAGCTCTATGTCTCGCACAACACCGTCAAGACCCACACCCTGGCGTTGTACCGCAAGCTCGGCGTCAGCTCGCGTGCCGAAGCAGTCCGGATCGGACGCAGTCGCCAGCTGGTGTGACGCACGGTCGGTCACTCACCGGCGGGCTGGCTGCGGTCGGGTGCAGCCGCCAACCGGCCCAGGCCAGCGCCCCGATCGGGATGGGGAGCCAGAAGGAGATCAGCCGGTAGAGCAGGGTGCCAAGCACTGCCTGGTCGGCCGACACACCTGCCAGCACGAGGATCGTGGTGAGGCCGGCCTCGACGAACCCCAGGCCGCCCGGGGTGAGCGGGATCAGCGCGAGGCCCAGGGCGATGACATAGGCGAGCAGCACCATCGACGGTCGCGCGCGTGCACCCACGGCGTACAAGGACGCCACCAGGGCTGCGTAGTCGAGCATCCGGTTCGCTGCGGCGAACGCCAGCGCGCGGAGCCAGTGTCCGGCGAAGGCGGCGGCGACCGTGTCGCGCTGGGCAGTGACCGTGTCGGCCACCGACGAGGCCGAGATGCGCCGGCGTACGACGTGCAGCACATGGCCCGGCTCCCCGGCCGACCGCGTGGACGAAGCGGTCCCACTTCAGCAGCGCGAAGCCCAGGCAGATCAGCAGGACGGCCATCACCAGGGAGACCACCAGACCCAGCTGCAGCTGCCGGGCCGGAGGTGGACGGAGGATCACAGCGGGCACGGTCAGGATCGGCAGCGCGAGCAGCATCCCGGTGGTCAGCAGGCCCATGCTCCCCATCGCGGTCGCCACTGCACCGCTGGGCTGTCCACCGCGCACCAGCATGCTCGCCTGTACGACGCTTCCGGCCGCGTTCCCACCGGGCAGGATCTTGGCGGCGGCGTTGCTGGCCAGCTGCGAGCTCGCGTTGACGAACCAAGGTGTCGTCGGCAGCGTGATCCGAAGCAGGAACCAGAGCGCAGCCATGCTCCCGGCCTCGAGCAGCACGAGGAAGACAAACCACAGCGGGCGCACCCGCTGCAGGTCGGGCCACTGGTCGAGCACCGCGATCAGGCTGGGCGCCACGACGTAGAGGCCGACGCCGGTCACGGTCAGGCCGACGGCGCGCCAACCCCAGGCGCGGGCGGTGTGCTTCACGCCTCCTCGGCCATGGCAGCTCCTTGCTCATCGGATCCCTGAACGCTACGAGGGACGACGGCCGGAAACCTCACCCGGGACAGGCGACCGACACCGCCGGACGCGGGCGGCCCACCCCGCTGGGGTGATGTCCATCTGTCGATATGGCTGAAGACTTCGAGCATGTCCGCAGAGGCTGGGAGTGCTCGGAAGGTGTTGTCTGCCCGCCAGGCGGCCTTCATCGGGGTGGGCGCCATGGTCGGCGCGGGGATCTTCTCGCTGCTGGGCGCGGCTGGTGAGGTGGCGGGTTCCGCGGTCTGGATCTCGTTCGTGATCGCCGGCATCGTTGCCGGGCTCCAGGGTTACTCCTTCGCCAGAATGGGCGCACGGTTCCCGTCGGCCGGCGGTTTGCTCGAGTACGTCGCGCGCGGTTACGGCAACGGGCACGTGACTGGTGTGATCGGCTGGTTGCTGCTGGCCGTGAACGCGATCATCACCGCCATGGTTGCGGTCTCGTTCGGCAGCTACGCCGGCGAGATCTTCGCCGACGGTAGTGCTGGATGGACGAAGTTCTTCGCCGTGGTCCTCGTGCTCGCCATGACCATGCTCAACATCCTCGGTTCCGAGGCTGTGGCCAAGGCGCAGACCGTGGTCGTCGTGGTCGTCATCGGGATCCTCGGCATATTCGCTGTCACCACCCTCTCGACCATCGACCTGGACCTCCTGGCATTCTCGGGATACCCGTCCATTCAGGGACATCGTCGCCAGCGTCGCGCTGACGTTCTTCGCCTACCTCGGGTTCGGCGTCATCACATTCACCGCGAAGGACCTGGCCAACCCGGCGCGGGAGCTGCCCAAGGCCGTCTACCTCGCTCTCACCATCGCGACGGTGATCTACGTGGCCGTATCTCTGGGCGTCTTCGGTGTGCTCACCGTCGACGAGGTCATTGAGTCCGGTGGTACAGCCCTTGCGGTCGCGGCCGAACCCACGCTCGGGTCGCTCGGCTACGGGCTGATGAGCGTCACGGCCCTGTTCGCCACAGCCGGGGCGACGAACTCGGGGCTGTACCCGGCGGCTGGCTTGTGCGAGCAGATGGCCACGACTGGGCAGTTCCCGCCGAGCCTTGGCAAGACCATCGGTGGGCGTGCCCCAGCCGGCCTGCTGCTGACTGCTGCCGCGGCGATAGGGCTGTCGGTCGGCTTCGACCTCAACGCCATCGCCTCGATCGGGAGCGCGGTCGCGCTGGTGGTCTTCGCGCTCGTCACAAGCGGACACATGCGTGTCCGGGCAGAAACCGGCGCCAAGGCGTGGATCCTCCTGCTGGGGGTGGCGACCACAGTCATCGTCCTGGCGACCTTCGCGTTCACGACCCTGGTCGAGGAGCCCAAGACCGCCGTCGCGCTCATCGCGATCCTCGTCCTCAGCATCGGGCTCGACCTGGCCTGGAAGCAGCGCCGAGGAGCTCGGCCTGACGCCTGACGCCCCGAGTGGCGAACCACCCCGCGGGGGTGAAGCGGGACCCACCCGAATAGTCCCAAGATGAGATCGCAGATCCGCCGAATCGTGGAGACAATCGATGACCAGTCTGGACCTCGCGAGTGACCCGGGCGGGAGCCTGTCGAATCCGGTTGCGGTCGAGATCGACCAGGTTGCGCGCGAGCTCGACGTGCAGCTCGATCGGGGGCTCTCACCGGAAGAAGCACAGTCGAGGTTGGCGTCGTACGGACCGAACCGGTTGGCCGGTGGGAAGAAGGAGTCGCCGCTGCGCGCCTTCCTGCGCCAGTACGAGGACTTCATGCAGATCGTGCTCCTCGGGGCGGCGGTGATCAACATCTTCGCCACCCAGGACGTGGGCACCTCGCTCGTGCTCGCGGGCCTGACGGTGTTCAACGCGGTGATCGGACTGCGTCAGGAGTCGAAGGCCGAGGAGAGCGTCAAGGCCCTGGCGCAGATGATGAAGACCATTGCGCGGGTCCGCCGTGATGGGCAGGCCATCGAGGTGGGCGCCGAGGAGCTCGTCCCGGGTGACGTGGTACTGGTCGAGGCGGGCAACCTGGTTCCCGCTGACGCTCGGGTCTGCCTCGCCGCGACCCTCGAGATCGAGGAGGCTGCCCTGACGGGCGAGAGCCTCCCGGTCGGCAAGTCGACAGCGCCGGTGCCCGGCGAGGACATCCCCCTCGGTGACCGCCTGTGCATGGCGTACATGAACACCTCGGTCACGCGCGGCCGGGGCGAGCTGATCGTCACAGCGACCGGGATGAACACGGAGATCGGCCACATCGCCGAGATGCTCTCGAACACCGAGGCTGACAAGACGCCGCTGCAGAAGCAGCTCGACGGTCTGTCCAAGGTGATCGCGACGATCGCGGGGATCGCACTGCTCCTGGTGGTCATCTTCGGGCTGATTCGCGGGGAATCCTTCAACACGTTGTTCATCACCGGAATCGCGCTGGCTGTGGCCGCCATCCCGACCGGGCTTCCCGCCGTGGTGACCGCACTGCTGTCCATGGGCACCCGGGAGATCGCCCGACGCAACGCGATCGTCAAACGGTTGCCAGCGGTGGAGACCCTGGGCTCGACCTCGGCGATCTGCTCTGACAAGACCGGCACACTGACCCTGAACAAGATGACGGCACGTGAGCTCGTCATTCCCGGCCAGAACCGCTACACGGTCTCGGGGGAGGGCTACGGCCTCGAGGGGGAGATCAAGCACACGGGTGGAGCCAACATCGACCTCGATCCCTACCTGTTGCCGATGGTGCTCTGCGCGGACGCCGTCCTGGACGGCGACAGCTTGATCGGCGATCCCACTGAGGGCGCACTGATCGTGCTCGGCGGCAAGGGTGGACTCGACATCGACGAGACGCGCGCCACCTACCCGCGGATCGCCGAGGTGCCGTTCGACTCCGAGTACAAGTTCATGGCGACCTTCCACGAGATGACTGATCCGGGGGGCGCGCCGGTCGTACGGTGCTATGTCAAGGGGGCGCCGGACGTCCTGATCTCCCGTGGTGGCACGTACCGGAACCCGGATGGAACGCTCGCTCCGGTCACGGATGACAACCGACACCTCGCTGTGGACGCCAACGACCAGATGGCGAAGTCCGGCGAGCGCGTGATGGTGGTGGCCGAGAAGGTCTTCGATCCCTCGGAGTTCGAAGCCGCTCGCGCCGGGGGCGGTGCCCTGATCGGACTGGTCGAGGACCTGACACTGCTCGCGATGGTCGGCATCGTGGACCCACCCCGGCCGGAGGCGAAGGCGGCCATCGCGGAGTGCCGCGACGCCGGCATCCGGGTGCGGATGATCACGGGGGACCACGCCACGACCGCAGGTGCGATCGCCAAGGAGCTGGGCATCGAGGGCCGCGCAATCACAGGGACCACGTTCGCGGCGATGAGCGACGAGGAGCTGCTCGACCAGCTCGACGAGATCGGCGTCGTCGCCCGAGTGGCGCCGGAGGACAAGATCCGCCTGGTCCAGACGCTCAAGCGGATGGGCAACGTGGTC
>CAVVID010000004.1:0-16612 GCA_963748185.1 uncultured Actinomycetota bacterium
ACGGCCTGGGCCACCCTCGCGGCATCCGCGTCGACGCGCACGCGGACGGCGTAGCGCTGAGGCATCCGGCGGATACCGGACTGCACGAACGTCAGCGCGTCCTCGGCCGGCAGCTCACGAGGGCGGAAGCGCTGGCCGGTCGTCTTGACGTCGCTGATCCGGTCGAGCCGGAACGAGCGCCAGTCCTGGCGGTCGCGGTCGTAGGCGACGAGGTACCACCGGCGTCCCAGGGACACCAGCCGCAGCGGCTCCACCCGGCGCTCGGTCGGGTCGGCGTCCCTGGCGGTGTAGCCGAACCGCACCAGCTCGTCGTCGCGACAGGCCTGCGCCAAGGTGGTGAGCACGTCGGGGTCCATCACCGGCCCGCCGCCCCACACCAGGTTGTCGGTCTGGGACCTGACGGCATCCATCCGGCGGCGCAGCCGGGGCGGCATCAGCGCGATCACCTTGGTGAGCGCCTGGACCGAGGTCTCCTCCATCCCGCTCACCGCGCCCGAGGCCGAGGTGCGCAGGCCGACGGCGATGGCCACCGCCTCCTCGTCCTCGAGCAGCAGCGGCGGCAGGGACCCGCCGGCACGAAGCTGGTAGCCGCCTGCGACGCCCCGCGCGGCATCCACGGCGTACCCGAGCTCGCGCAGCCGGTCGATGTCACGACGCAGCGTGCGTGGGCTGACGGCCAGGCGCTCGGAGAGCTCCTCACCGGGCCAGTAGCGGTGGGTCTGCAGCAACGACAACAGCCGCAGCATGCGCGCGCTTGTGTTCATGAAGTTCAGACTATTTCTGATTGCGGACAGGAACTGTCCTCAATACTACCTAGCGTTTCCTGCATGAGCGAACACACCGAAACCCCGATGATCCGGACCCGCGGGCTGACCAAGCACTTCACCCGCCACAAGAAGACGATCGAGGCCGTGCGCGGCCTCGACCTCGACGTACACCGCGGCGAGCTCGTCGCGTTCCTCGGCCCCAACGGCGCCGGCAAGTCGACCACCCTGCGGATGCTCACCACGCTGATCGGACCCACGTCGGGATCGGCCGAGGTCGCCGGGTACGACGTGGTGACCGCCCAGCGCGACGTACGCCGCAGCATCGGGTACGTCGGCCAGGGGAACGGCGCCGGCCACACGCAACGCGGTCGCGACGAGATGGTCAGCCAGGCCCGAGCGCACGGGCTGACCCGGCAGGAGGCCTCACGTCGCGCCGACGAGCTGCTGGAGGCCTTCGACCTGACCGAGCACGCCGGCCGTCCGGTCTCAACGCTCTCCGGTGGCCAGCGTCGCCGGCTGGACATCGCCATCGGCCTGGTGCACACACCGCAGCTGTTGTTCCTCGACGAGCCCTCGACCGGGCTCGACCCGCAGAACCGCGCCAACCTGCAGGAGCAGATCAAGCGGCTGCACTCCGAGAACGGCACCACGATCGTGCTCACCACCCACTACCTCGAGGAGGCCGACGCGATCGCCGACCGGGTGGTCGTGATCGACCACGGCCTGGTCATTGCCGACGACACCGCCACGGGACTCAAGTCCGGCCTTGGCGACCTCGTGACCCTGGGCTTCGGCAGCGCCCACGACGCGAGCGTGGCCGAGAGCGCGGTCAGCCAGCTTCCAAGTGACGCCACTGTCGAGCGCGCCGGTGCCGTGGTCACGATCCGCACCCGCGGAGGCGCCGAGATGGTGCCGCAGATGGTGCAGGACCTCGCAGCGGCCGACGCCCCGGTCAGGCGCGTCGAGGTCGCCGGGCCGACGCTCGACGACGTCTTCCTCGACCTGACCGGGCGCAGCCTGCGCGAGAGCAACGACACCACCGACGACACCGATACCCACACCGGCGAAGGAGCAGCAGCATGAGCACCGTGATCGACCACTCGCCGACCGAGCAGGTCGTCGTACCCGAGCCGTCCGTGAGGTCTGCGGACCCCGGCTTCCTCGCCGACACCTGGAACGTGATGGTCCGCGAGCTCAAGCCCGTGTTCCGGGAGCCGGCCTCGGTGCTGTTCGCGATGGTCCAGCCGCTCGTCTTCCTCGGACTGTTCGCGCCGCTGCTCCCGCAGGTGGAGAACGGCTCGGCACTGCAGTGGTTCGTCCCCGGCATCATCGCGATGACGGCTCTGATGGGCGCCTCGTTCACCGGAGCGAACCTGATGCAGGAGATCATCACCGGTTCGCACGAGCGGCTGCTCGTCTCGCCGCTGAGCCGCTCGTCACTGCTGGTCGGTCGCGCCCTGAAGGAGGTCGTGCCGATGTTGATGCAGGCGGCGATCATCGTGCTCGTCGTGACCCCGTTCAGCTTCGACCTGCACCTCGGCGGGGTCCTGGTCGGCATGGTGATCCTGGCCCTGTTCAGCGTCGGGGTGGGGGCCCTGTCGTTCGCGCTGGCCCTGGCCTCGAAGGACCAGGAGTGGATGTTCTGGACGGTCCAGCAGACGCTGATCTTCCCGGTGCTCCTGCTCGCCGGAGTCCTGCTGCCGCTCGAGGGGGCTCCGGGCTGGCTCCAGGTGGCCGCTGACCTGAACCCGTTGAAGTACGTCGTGGAGGCCGAGCGGGCGTTGTTCGCCGGATCCTTCCCGCTCGACACGGTCGCCTACGGCTTCGTCGGCGCCGCCGTCGTGACGGCGCTCGGGCTGGTCATCGGCCTCCGGGCGATGAAGCGGTCCAGCTGAGGGTTGGCCGCACCCGGACATGCGAATGTCGCGCGGGTGCCGCAGGAACGCTACTGCGGCCACTCGCGCGACATTCGCAGGTTCGGCTACCGCAGGCTCCGTGTGTGTGCCGGAGCCATACGCACACCGGCGCTAGTGGCGTCGACGCACATTGCCCCGCCACGGAGGCCGCGCACAGACTGCGAGGGTGACCCGTCGGACGATCGCTGCACTCCTCTGCACCGCAGCCACGGTCACCGCACTGGTCATGCTGCCCGGCACCCCGGCGAACGCGGGTACGCGGCACTGCGCCGGTCAGGCCCGGATCGCGGTGCCCGACGCGCAGAAGCAGAAGCTCTCCTGCCTCACCGATCTCACCACCGCGAGCACGGTGGCGACCGGGCACACCAACCCCAACGACTGGGCCGGACTGAACGCGCCCGGCACCCGGAACCCGAGCGGCATTCCTGGCATCCAGGTGGACGGCTACTTCCCGGACTCCTCGACCTCGAACATCAACAACGGCTGGAACCACGACGCCCAGTTCGTGATCCGTCTCCCCGACCGCTGGAACGGCAAGGTCGTGGTCAGCGGTGCGCCGGGCACACGCACGCAGTACGCCGGTGACTTCCTGTTCAGCGACTGGCTGCTGTCCAAGGGCTACGCGTACGCCATGACCGACAAGGGCAACAACGGAAGCTCGTTCCAGCGTGACGGAGCCACACCGGGCGATGCGATCGCCGAGTGGAACCACCGGGTCACCCAGCTGACGAGGGCTACCAAGACCGTCCTCCGCCAGGCCTATGGGCACGCGCCGCGGCGTACCTATCTGTTCGGCATCTCCAACGGCGGCTACCTGACCCGCTGGCAGCTGGAGAACCGGCCCGGGCTCTACGACGGTGGCATCGACTGGGAGGGCACGCTGTTCCGTGCCGCCGGACCGAACCTGCTGACCTACCTGCCGACCGCGCTGCGGGACTACCCGAAGTACCGGGCCGGCGACGAGGCGGCGCACCGCCGGATGCTCGCCGCAGGCTTCGCGCCCGGCTCGGAGTTCACCTGGGAGTACCACTACGGCGTCTACTGGGACCTCACCCAGCGGCTGTACCGCGAGGAGTTCGACCCGTCGTACGACGGAGCGCTCGACGCCGGCATCCCGTTCTGCCCGTCGGGTACGCCGAACTGCGACGCCGACTACGACTACTCGAAGCGGCCCAGTGCACGCGACGCCATGCGGAAGGTGCAGCTGACCGGCGATCTGCGTCGCCCGATGCTCACCCTCCACGGCACCCTCGATGCGCTGCTGCCGATCGCCACCGACTCCGACGTCTATCGCAAGATGATCCAGCGCCAGGACCACGGCAATCTGCACCGCTACTACCGGATCGCCGGCGGTACCCACGTCGACAGCCTCAACGCCACCTTCGGTGATCGCGTCCGACCGATCCTCCCCTGCGCCCGCAACGCCTTCACCCGGATGACCTCCTGGGTCGAGCACCGCAAGCAGCCTCCGAGGAGCCGGACGATCCCGCGTCCGGCCGCGGGATCGGACACGGCAAACACGTGCGCCCTGGGGTAGGACAGCCGGAGCCCCTCGGCAAGGGGTCCTTGTCCCGCTATGGTGTCGTTTCGAGTGATCCCCGTCACACTTCGAACGTCGGGTGAGGAGAGCAGATGGAGGCTCGTGCGGACGACGCACCTTCCGCGAAGGGGCAGCCTGCCCTCCTCGAGGTGAAGGACCTCGATGTCACCTACGGAGGTGTGCGCGCTCTGCGCGGAGTCAGTCTCCGAGTCGACGAGAGCAGCGTCGTCGCTGTGCTCGGCAGCAACGGCGCCGGCAAGACCACGTTGCTGCGCACGCTGTCGAGCACGTTGCGCCTGCACCGCGGTCGGGTCCAGTCCGGGGAGGTGCTCTTCCGCGGCAAGAGCCTCAAGGGCATGGACCCCGCTCGGTGCGTCGCGACCGGTCTGGTGCAGGTCCCCGAGGGGCGACGGATCTTCAGCCGGCTGACCGTCGAGGAGAACCTGCGTGCCGGCGGACTGTCGAGCAAGGACCGCGCCGGGGTTGCCAAGGCGCAGACCCGCGTCCACGAGCTGTTCCCGGTCCTCGCCGAACGCCGCAGCCAGCGCGCGGGCCTGCTCTCGGGTGGCGAGCAACAGATGTTGGCCATCGGCCGGGGGCTGATGGCGCAGCCGACCCTGCTCCTCCTCGACGAGCCCTCGCTCGGACTGGCACCGAGGATCATCGGGCAGATCGGTGAGGTCGTCCGGGAGATCCATCGGCAGGGCATCTCGGTGCTCCTCGTGGAGCAGAACGCCACCATGGCGCTCAATGTGGCCGACCAGGCATACGTCCTCGACGTGGGCGAGGTGTCCCTCTCCGGTGCGGCTGCAGAACTTGCCCAGACCGGCGAGGTGCAACGCCTCTACCTCGGCCACGGAGACGGTGGCTCCCGGCCGGAGACCGTGACCACCAAGACGCTGTCGCGGTGGTCGGAGTGACCACGTCGCAGGCCGAGGTCGCCGGCGTCGACGTTCCCGAGCTCGAGGCCCGCGAGGTGACCGTCAAGTTCGGCGCACTCAGCGCCCTGAGCGAGGTCTCGTTCACAGTCGAACCCGGGTCCATCCACGCTGTCATCGGCCCGAACGGCGCCGGGAAGTCGACGATGCTGAACGTGCTGTCCGGGGTCTACCGCGCAACGGCCGGTGAGGTGCGCTTCGGTGACCTGGTCATGACCGGGAAGCGTCCGCACCAGATCGCCCAGCTGCGCGTGACTCGGGCCTTCCAGAACATCGCACTGTCGGCGGGCCAGACGGTGGCCGAGAACCTCATGCTCGGGCGTCACTCGCTGACACACGCCGGCTTCCTGAGCTCTGGGCTCCGGCTGCCGAGCGCGACGCGGGAAGGCAAGCGCCACGGCGAACGCGTCCGCGAGATCGCGGACTTCATGGACCTCGGCGAGAAGCTCCACACTCCCGTGGGCGTGCTGTCGTACGGCGACCAGAAGCGGGTCGAGGTCGCCCGGGCACTGTGCACCGAGCCGCGCCTGATGCTGCTCGACGAGCCGGTCGCGGGCATGAACTCCGAGGAGACGGAGCGCATGGCAGCGGCCGTGCTCGAGATCCGCTCCGCGCTGGGCATCTCCATCGTGCTGGTCGAGCACGACATGGGGATGGTCATGGGAGTTGCCGATCGCATCACCGTGCTGGACTTCGGCCGCCGGATCGCCGACGGCACCCCAGCGGAGGTGCAGCGGGACCCCGAGGTGATCCGGGCCTATCTGGGCTCCGGCGACGAGAACGCGCCCGAAGGGGCGCCCCAGGAGGAGACGCCGTCATGACCCAGTTCCTGTCGTTGCTGGTGAACGGGATCAGCCTGGGCGCGGTCTACGCGCTCATCGCTCTCGGTTTCGTGATCATCTTCAAGTCCACCGAGGTCGTCAGCTTCATGCAGGGTTCGCTGATCCTGCTCGGGGCCTTCCTGATCGCGCACTTCCAGGACAGCCTCGGCTTCTGGATCGCGCTGATCATCGGCATCGCCGGCACCACCCTGGTGGCGCTCCTGACCGAGCGTGCGCTGATCCGCCCACTCCGGGGGGCGCCGGTCATCAGTCTGGCCATCCTGACGATCGGGGTGGACATCCTCTTGCTGACCGAGCTGACCCGGCGCATCGGCTCCGACATCTTGAACGTGGGTCAGCCGTGGGGTGGGGACACGCTGAGGGTCGCAGGCGTCGGCATCACCACCAACCGCGCACTGGCGGTGCTGGTGGCAGTGGTGCTGATGGCGATCTTCTTCGCGGCCTTCAAGTTCAGCAGCTGGGGTGTGGCGATGCGAGCCGTCGCCGAGGACACCGAGACCGCTGCACTGATGGGCATCCGGCTGGGCCGGGTCTCCATGATCGCGTGGTGCGTGGCAGGTGTTCTGGCCGGTGTTGCGGGACTGTTCCTTGTCGGCGCCCCCACGCCGGGTGTCGCTCCCGGGGTGGCGGCCGTGGCACTGCGCGCCTTTCCCGCGGCCATCCTGGGCGGCCTCGACTCGACCGGCGGTGCCGTCGTGGGTGGCCTCGTCGTCGGTCTTGCGGAGTCGTTCGCCGCGGGCTACCAGGACCAGATCGCCTTCATGGGCCGCGGGTTCGGTGACGTCGTGCCGTACGTCGTCATGGTGCTGGTCCTGCTCGTCCGACCGTCGGGGCTCTTCGGGACGAGGGAGCTGACGCGTGTCTGAAGTCGCCACGTCGGCGCCGAGCAACACGGAGGCCGCGCACAAGGGTGCGAACCGGCGTCCTCGTGCGGTGCGCATCGCGGTGACTCTCGCGATCGTGGCAGTGCTCCTGATCCTGCCGCTCTTCGTCGACGAGTTCTGGCTACGCACCGGCTTCGCAGTGTGCGCAGCGGTGATCGGCGCCGTCGGGCTGAACCTCCTGGTCGGAACAACCGGACTGCTCTCGCTCGGGCACGCCTTCTTCCTGTCGGTCGGAGCCATCACCTACGTCTACGTCGCCGGTGAGGAGGGCGGAACAGCCACCAAGATCAGCGGTCTGGGGTGGCCGCCGCTGGTCGCAATGCTCCTGGGTGTCCTCATGGCGGGGCTGTGCGGTCTGCTCTTCAGCCCCATCGCCGCTCGGCTGCGAGGCATCTACCTCGGTGTCGCGTCGCTCGGTCTCGTCTTCATCGGGCAGCACGTGCTGAACACGTGGACCTCGGTGACCGGTGGGTTCAACGGCCGCGTCACGCCGGAGTTCGCGATCTTCGGCTTCCACTTCGCCTCCGACAACCCGGAGTTCATGGTCCTGGACGTCCCGTACGGGCCGGCCGAGCGGCTCTGGTACCTCGGTCTGGTCCTGGCCGGAGCCACGATCTGGTTCGCCCTCAACTTGCTGCGCAGCCGTCCCGGCCGTGCGCTGCAGACACTGCGCGACAGCGAGGTCGCCGCCGCGGTGATGGGCGTCAATGTCCAGGGCTACAAGGCGCGCGTCTTCCTGGTCTCCTCGATGCTCGGCGGGCTGTCGGGCGTGCTCTACGCACTGTCCATCGGAGCGGTGGCGCCGGAGAGCTTCTCGCTGCTGCTCTCCGTGCAGTTCCTCGCCATGATCGTCCTGGGCGGTCTGGGCTCGGTCTGGGGCGCTGCCGTCGGTGCCGCGTTCGTGAGCGCGCTTCCCCTCGTGTTCCAGGAGTACGCCGACTCGTTGCCCTACATCGCCGAGCCCGGCTCGCCCGGCATCGTGGCCAGCCAGGCGGCCGCCTTTCTCTACGGCCTCGCGATCGTCCTCGTGGTGCTCTTCGAGCCCGAAGGACTCGCCGGCCTGTCCCGGCGGGTGCGCGAGAAGCTCCGCCCCAGCTCCGCGGGAGACAAGACCCCCGCACGTCAGTCGGTCAACTCACAACCCCAAGAGGAGTCCAACCCATGAAAACCAAGCACACGCGCGTAGCAACACTCGTCGTCGTCGCCATGTGTCTGTTCGGCGCTGGCTGCGGCACCAAGGGATCCGGTGGGGAAGGCTCCAGCAGCGGAGGGGTCAAGACCGAGAGAGGCATCGAGGGCAAGACGATCACGATCGGCGCTCTCACCGACCTCACTGGCGTCTTCGCCGCACTGGGCAAGGACATCACCAACGCCCAGGCGCTGTACTGGAAGCAGCAGAACGCCGGCGACAAGGTGTGCGGGAAGTACGACGTCAAGCTCGAGGTGAAGGACCACGGCTACGTGACCCAGCAGGGCGTCTCGCTGTACGGCTCGATCCACGACGACGTGCTCGCGATCGAGCAGACGATCGGTTCGCCGATCAACACCGCTCTGGCTCAACAGATCGAGGCCGACAAGATGGTGAACATCCCTGCGGCGTGGGCGCAGTCGCTGACCGAGAACCCGGAGAACGCGATCGTCGGCGCGACGTACGAGATCGAGATGATCAACGTTCTCGACTACCTCCTGAAGGAAGGAAAGATCAAGGAGGGCGACAAGATCGGTCACATCTACTTCGAGGGTGAGTACGGCGAGGGCGGGCTGCAGGGCTCGAAGTACTTCGCCGACAAGCACGACATGGAGATCGTCGAGTCCGAGATCAAGTCGACCGACACTGACATGACCGCATCCGTCACGAAGCTCAAGGCGCAGGGTGTCAACGCCATGGCCCTCACAGTGGCGCCGGGTCAGACGGCGTCCGCGGCCGGGGTGGCCGCCTCCCAGGGCCTCGACGTACCGATTGCCGGCAACAACCCGGTCTACGCTCCGGCGCTGCTCAAGGGCCCGGCCGGTCCGACCCTGGAGAAGAACCTCGTCGTCGCCTCGCCGGTGTCGTCGTTCGACAAGAACCCGGAGCTGCTCAAGGACTACACGGCCGCTCACCCGGGCGGCGACCCGACGCTCGGCGTCGTGTTCGGCACCGCTGCCGCCACCGTGATGAACAAGATCCTGGACAAGGCCTGCGAGGACGGCGACCTGACGCCGGAAGGTGTCAGCAAGGCCAAGGAGGACATCGGTGAGGTCGAGACAGGTGGACTCGCGGTGCCACTGAAGTTCGAGACGGGCAAGTCGCCGAGCCTGAAGAGCTACATCTTCGCGCCGGCCAAGGTGCCCGGTGGTGCGAAGACGCTGAGCGACCTCTATGAGGGCGAGGACGCCGCCGGCTTCACTCCGGGAGGCTGACAGCTCGCCAGGCAGCCGAGCCTGAGGTCGCGGTCGTTGGCCGCGGCCTCAGGCCATCGCCGCCGGGAGGGTGAGCGTCCACGCGGTGCGCAGCTCCTCGAGGGATACGTCGAAGACGCCACTGACCTCGAGCGAGTCACCCCGGGTCTCCCCCAGTGAGGTGATCGGTACGCCGTGCTCGGCGGCCAGCTCGAAGATCCGCTCCTCGTCCTCCGGGGCGACCGAGACCACAACCCGGGCGGCGGACTCTGCGAACAGCGCGACGAAGGCATCACCGTCCCCGACCTCAGCGAGGTCCACCCGCACGCCGATGCCGTGACGCAAGCAGGACTCGGCCAAGGTCTGGGCCAGGCCGCCGTCGGAGACGTCGTGGGCCGAGGAGAGCACGCCGGTCGCGGCGACGAGCAGCTCGCTGAGCGCACGTTCGGCCCCGAGGTCGACCCGCGGCGGGACGCCACCGAGGTGGTCGTGGACGACGTCGGCCCACGCCGACCCGGACAGCTCGGCCCGGGACTCGCCGAGCAGCAGCACCCGGTGACCGGTGCTGCCGAAACCGGTTGGCGTGCGCCGGGTGACGTCCTCGATGACCCCGAGGACGGCCACGACCGGGGTCGGCAGGATCGCCGTCTCCCCGGTCTGGTTGTAGAGGCTCACGTTGCCGCCGGTGACCGGGATCCCGAGCTCGACGCAGGCGTCCTTGAGCCCGCGGCACGCCTCCGCGAACTGCCACATCACCGCCGGGTCCTCCGGCGAGCCGAAGTTGAGGCAGTCGCTGATCGCCAGGGGGGTCGCGCCGCCCGTCGAGACGTTGCGGTAGGACTCCGCCAGCGCGAGCTGCGCACCGGCGTACGGGTCGAGGCGCGCGAACCGGCCGTTGCAGTCGGTGGAGAGGGCGACCCCGAGGTTGGTGTCGGTGTCGACGCGGATCATGCCGCTGTCGCTCGGTTGCGCGAGGACGGTGTTGCCCTGCACGTAGCGGTCGTACTGGTCGGTGACCCAGGACTTGTCGCACAGGTTCGGGCTGGCCAGGAGCCGCAGCAGCGTCTGCCGGAGCTCGTCGCCGGTCGACGGACGCGGCAGCCGCTCGGCGGCGTCGGCCTGGAGCTCGTCCTGGGAGTCAGGTCGCGCGAACGGCCGGTTGTACGTCGGTCCGTCGTGCGCCACCGAACGAGGGGGCACGTCGACGACCCGCTCGCCGTGCCAGTCGATCTGCAGCCGGTCACCCTCGGTGACCTCGCCGATGACGGTGGCGTCGACCTCCCACTTCTCGCAGATCGCCAGGAACTGCTCGACGTCGGCGGGCTCGACCACCGCCATCATCCGCTCCTGCGACTCGCTCATCAGGATCTCCTCGGGCGCCAGCGACGAGTCGCGCAACGGCACGAGGTCGAGCTCGACGTGCATGCCGCCATCTCCGGCGCTGGCCAGCTCGCTGGTGGCACACGAGAGCCCCGCACCACCGAGGTCCTGGATGCCGGCGACCAGGCCCGCAGCGAAGAGCTCGAGCGTGCACTCGATCAGCAGCTTCTCCATGAACGGGTCGCCGACCTGGACGCTCGGGCGCTTGGCCGGACCGGAGCTGCCGTCGGCGGACTGGTCGAAGGTCTCGCTCGCGAGCACACTCACTCCGCCGATGCCGTCGCCGCCGGTGCGGGCGCCGTACAGGATCACTCGGTTGCCGGCGCCGCTCGCCTTGGCGAGGTGCAGGTCCTCGTGACGCAGCACGCCGACGCAGAGCGCGTTCACCAGCGGGTTGCCCGCATAGGACTTGTCGAAGACGACCTCGCCGCCGATGTTCGGCAGGCCGAGGCAGTTGCCGTAGCCCCCGACACCGGCCACGATCCCGGGGAGCACCCGGTGGGTGTCCGGCGCGTCGAGCGGTCCGAACCGCAGGGGATCCATCACGGCGGCCGGGCGAGCACCCATCGCGAGGATGTCGCGGACGATCCCTCCGACACCGGTGGCCGCACCCTGGTAGGGCTCGACGTACGACGGGTGGTTGTGGCTCTCCACCTTGAACGTGACGGCATAGCCCTGACCGATGTCGATGACGCCCGCGTTCTCCCCGATGCCGGCAAGCATCTTGCCCGCCTTGGTCTCCTGGGGGATCTCGGAGAACTGCTTCAGGTGCACCTTGGAGGACTTGTAGGAGCAGTGCTCGCTCCACATCACCGAATACATCGCCAGCTCGGAGCTCGTCGGCCGCCGACCCAGGATCTCGCGGATGCGGGCGTACTCGTCGGCCTTCAGCCCCAAGGTCGACCAAGGCTGATCACGCCCGGGGTCACTGCTCGCCGTCGAGACGGTGTCGAGGTGCGGATCGGTCGGGAGGTCGGAGGCGGGAGGGCGGGTGTCGGTGCTGGATTCGGACACGGGTCAAACCTACTTGGGCCACGGCTCCTCGCCGCTCCGGCACCCCGGGGGCCGCTTCGTGGCCAGTGGAGTGCCCATGAAGCGCCCCAGGAAATGCGCGTGAAAGCCAGTGGAAAAGCATTTGAATTACAGATTTGTAATTCATCGATACTGCTGTTACACGTGTGACAAATGGGGTTAGGGTTGCGAAGTTTCCCGACATTCCAGGAGATTTACATGCTTCCCCGATCCACATTCCGGAAGGACCGTCCCCGGTCCCGCTCCTGGCTTGTCCTCCCCCTCGCCACCATGCTCGCGCTGGTTCTCTCCGGCTCGATGCTGAGCGCCCCGGCGTACGCCGCGAACCCCGTCACCCCCGGCAACTTCCGCGGCCTTGGCTTCGACCAGTGCGAGGCGCCGAGCCAGAGCGCCATGAGCACGTGGATCAAGAAGTCGCCGTTCCGTGCCGCCGGCATCTACATCTCCGGTGCGTCCCGCGCCTGCAAGCGCCAGAGCAACCTGAACGCGACCTGGGTGCGCAAGCAGCTCGCTGCCGGGTGGCACCTGATGCCGATCACCCTGGGCCCGCAGGCCTCCTGCTCGGCGCGCTTCCCGCGCTACGGCAGGAGCATCGACCCGACCATCAACCCGAGCTCGAAGAACTGGTACGCCGCGGCCAAGGCCCAGGGCAGGCTCGAGGCCCAGCGGGCAGTCCGGGCGGCACGCACTCTCGGTCTCGCGACGGGAAGCACGATCTTCTACGACCTCGAGGCCTTCGACACCCGCAGCAGCTCGTCCTGCAGGAACTCGGCCATCCGGTTCCTGCACGCCTGGACACGCACGCTGCACAGCCTCCGCTACGCGTCGGGGTACTACTCCAGCGCCGCCTCCGGGATCCGGATGATGGACGACCAGCGGGTGAAGGCGAACAACAGCATCACGATGCCGGACCAGGTCTGGATCGCCGACTGGAACGGCAAGGCGAACACCAGCTCCTCCTACATCCGCAGCACCGGGTGGCAGCCCTACAGCCGCGTGAAGCAGTACCAGGGTGGGCACAACGAGACCTGGGGCGGCGTACGGATCAACATCGACCGCAACTACCTCAACCTGCGCACCCCGAAGCTGCCCGGAACGACCACGACCTCGTCGGGCCCGCGCTACACGGGTGCCTCTTTGTCCGATCCGCTGTGCAACCCGAAGTCGATCAACCGGTCGAGCTATCGCAGGAGTGACGCCAAGTCGTGGCGGGCGACGATCATCACCCTGCAGTGCCTGCTCAAGCAGCAGCGCGAGTACAAGTACGCCGCGACCGGGACGTGGAACCCGCAGACCCTGCGAGCCCTGAACAGCTTCCAGAAGCGGGTCGGCCACCCGGTGCGCTCCTACGTGAGCCAGTCCAACTGGGTGGCGCTCCTGACCGCCGGAGCAACCGGACGCTCCCTGCATGCAGGAACTACCGGTGCCGACGTCACCCGGGTGCAACGAGCCATGAACGCGGCGGGTTCTCCCTACCTGAAGATCACCGGCACCTACGGCCTGCTCACGCGCAACGCCGTCGGCAGCTACCAGAAGCGCGTGGGTCTCCCGGCCACGAAGATCGTGGGGACTCGCACGTGGGCGGCCCTGCGCAGCGGGAAGATGTGACGCTCAGGCGCGTTGCAGGGCAGCCAGCGCGCTGCTGAAGAACCCGAGCCCGTCGGTGCCGGGACCACACAGGTCCTCGACCGCGTGCTCGGGGTGGGGCATCAGGCCGACGACGTTGCCGGCCTCGTTGGTGACGCCGGCGATCGCGCGCTGGGAGCCGTTCGGGTTGCCGCCGACGTAGCGAGCGACCACCCGGCCCTCCCCCTCGAGCATGTCGAGGGTGTGCTGGTCCGCGACGAACGAGCCCTCGCCGTTCTTGAGCACGATGGTGACCTCCTGGCCGGCGTCGTACGCCGTGGTCCAGGCGGTGTCGGTGTTCTCGATGCGCACGACCTGGTCGAGGCAGCCGAACTTGCGGTGGTCGTTGCGGATCAGTGCACCGGGCAGGAGATGCGACTCGCACAGGATCTGGAAGCCGTTGCAGATGCCGAGAACGGGCAGGCCACCCTTGGCTGCTGCGACCACCTCGGTCATCACCGGCGCGAACCTGGCGATGGCACCGCAGCGCAGGTAGTCGCCGTACGAGAAGCCGCCCGGCAGCACGACTGCATCGACCCCCAGCAGGTCGTGGTCGCCGTGCCAGAGGGCGACCGGCTCACCTCCGGCGATGCGTACGGCGCGCTGAGCGTCGACGTCGTCGAGCGAACCGGGGAAGGTGACGACCCCGATCCTCATCCGACGCTCGGGCCTTCGTCCGTCGAGAGCACGCGCACGTCGTAGTCCTCGATCACCGGGTTGGAGAGCAGGGTCGACGCCATCTCGTGGACCTGCGCCAGGCGGGCGTCGGTGGCCTCGCCGTCGAGCTCGAGCTCGAAGCGCTTGCCCTGACGGACCTCGCTGACGCCCTCGAAGCCGAGCCGTGGCAGGGCGCCCTGGACCGCCTTGCCCTGCGGGTCGAGGATCTCGGGCTTGGGCATGACGTCGACGACGACACGGGCCACGGGAGGGCCCCCTTCTTCTGGGTGGACGAGCCTTGGGGAATGTGGCGCCAGTCTAACGAGGGCGCCGCGCTCACCGACGGAGGTCGACGGGTCAGCGCTTCCCGCGGAACACGACGATGCCCAGTGCGATCCCGAAGCCGGCGACCGCGGGGCCCACGACGGCCCAGATGTCCACGCCGGTCATCGGGCTGCCCTCGATGTAGCCGAGGCCCTGGAAGGTCCACACCAGACCCACCAGGACCAGCAACACGCTCATGATCAGGCCGATCGTGCGTCCCATTACTGTCCCCTCTCGGCAAGGATGCGGGCAGCTCGTCGTACGTCGGCCAGGACGGGAAGGACACCACCGCCGGTGGCGAGCCAGCCCACCGGGGCGAGGAGGCCGCGCCCGAGAACCCGGAACCGCACGTCGACGACGCATCCAGTCGCCGTGGGCTGGAAGCCCAGCGTCAGGATCGCCTTGATGACGCCACGCCAGCGGCCCTCCTCGACCCAGAGCTCCCCCGGCTCCAGCATCGTGATCTCCATCTGTGGGACCAGCCCGACGACGGTGTGGTCGCGCCAACGCATGCCGACCCGGGTCTCACCCTCGTCGAGCATCTCCACGCTGCGCAGCGAGGACTGCCACTCCGGGCGGTTGCGGGGGTCGGCGAGGTAGGCGTAGGCGACCTCGACCGGCACGTCGAACGCGACCTTTCCACCGAGCATCTTCTTCGAATCCGCCATCTCCATCAGAACCGTTCACCAGTCAGCAGCTCGTACGCCTCGACGTACCGCGCGCGGGTGTGGTCGACGACGGAGGCCGGCAGTGGCGGTGGCGGGGTCCCCGAGGAGCGGTCCCAGCCGCTCTCCTCGGAGAGCGCCCAGTTGCGCACGATCTGCTTGTCGTAGGAGTCCTGCGCGCGACCCGGCTCCCAGTCGGCGGCCGGCCAGTAGCGGCTGGAGTCAGGGGTGAGCACCTCGTCGCCGAGGACCGTGGTTCCGTCCCCGCCGGCGTCCCCGGGGTCGTCCTGCCTGGAGCCGAACTCCAGCTTCGTGTCGGCGAGGATGATCCCGCGCTCGCGGGCGAGGCCCTCGGCCCGGGCGTAGACCGACAGGGTCAGGTCGCGCAGCTCCGCTGCCACTCTCGCGCCGATGTCACCGACGACGCTCTCGTAGGAGATGTTCTCGTCGTGGTCGCCCAGCGCCGCCTTGGTGGCCGGCGTGAAGATCGGCGCAGGCAGCCGGCTGCCGTCCTCCAGCCCCTTCGGCAGCGCGATCCCGCACACCTCGCCGGTCGCGTGGTAGTCCAGCAGCCCGGACCCGGTGAGGTAGCCGCGCGCGACACACTCGACGGGATACATCGCGAGCTCCTCGCACACGACCGCTCGCCCCTTGACCGCGTCGGGCACGTCGGTGGACAGGACGTGGTTCGGCACCAGGTCGGCGAGCTGGTCGAACCACCACAGCGACATCCGGGTGAGGATCTCGCCCTTGTCGGGGATGGTGGTGTCGAGCACGAAGTCGAAGATCGAGATCCGGTCGCTGGCCACCATCAGGAGGTCGCCGCCGTCGAGGCGGTAGAGGTCGCGCACCTTGCCCGAGTGCAGATGGGTCGCCCCCTCGATCACCGGGGCCGCGGGGATGTTGTGCACCTCGACACCCTACAAACGGCTACCGCGGAGGTTTACCCCGGACATGACTGTGGGGTGTGCCGACTCTAGTCGGCACAGCCCGCGGGGACGACCCACTGAGAATGGCCTTCAGGATGGCGTGGTTGCATCGTTGCCGGCGTCAGCGGCGCCACCGGCGGCCGGGATCGAAGCGACGGACAGGGCAACGGCGACTGCAACGAGTGCGCCACGGATGGTACGGCTCTTTGAAGTTCATGTTTGATTCCCCTCCTTGAATCCGGACCCCACCGGTCCGATCTCTTGACCCTGACACTTACGTTGATACTTCGCGCTTTGTATACAAATCCGACAATAGTTCAGGCTGACTTCAAAGCCAATCGCCCCGCCTCACCTCGGCGCTGCTGGTGCGCACTTCGTCCACCTTGGCCGCGGGCGACCCTCTAGTACACCACTCGAGCAGTTCGGCAACGGCTGCGTGGGAACCTTCCAGGTGCGCCGTGACCGTCCCGTCGGGCTCGTTGCGGACCCATCCGGTGACCTCGAGGCGGTCGGCCTGCTCCCGCATCGCTGCGCGGTAGAAGACCCCTTGCACCCGGCCGGTGACGACGATGTCGGTGGCTTCGATGTCCATGCCTGCATCATCTATCGCTGCCCGCGCGAGCACAGACAAGGGGCCGCCTCCGGATCGGAGGCGGCCCCAGGCCGCTGCGCACGCCGGCAGAATCGGCGCACGCAGGATCAGAGGCCGGTCTGGCCAGAGAATGGTCTG
>CAVVID010000005.1:0-207368 GCA_963748185.1 uncultured Actinomycetota bacterium
AGTCGCTTCGGCGGCCGGTCGGAGCTGATCACGATCTGCTTGTTGGCGTTGTGCAGCGTGTTGAAGGTGTGGAAGAACTCCTCCTGGGTCTGCTGCTTGCCCTCGAGGAACTGGATGTCGTCGACCAGGAGCACGTCGACGTCGCGGTAGCGGCGCTGCAGGGCGGCCGTGTTCGCGTCCTTGATCGCGTTGATCACGTCGTTGGTGAACGCCTCCGAGGAGACGTAGCGGATCTTGGCGCCGGTCCACAGGTTGCGCACGTAGTGCCCGATGGCGTGCAGCAGGTGGGTCTTGCCGAGTCCGGAGTCGCCGTACACCAGGAGCGGGTTGTAGGCCTTGCCCGGAGCCTCCGCGACCGCGACGGCGGCGGCGTGGGCGAACCGGTTGGAGGACCCGATGACGAAGGTCTCGAAGGAGTAGCGGGGGTTCAGCGGGCTGTCCGGGATTCCCGTGGTCAACGAAGCACTGACGCTCCTTGTCGACAAATCTCTTTGGCGACTTGTCTGCGAAGGGATTCCTTGACTCTCACCGCGTGTTCGCCGGCGCGGTCTCCGGGTTCGACGGGCCGTTGGAGGCCTGGCCCGCGAACGCGCCGGTGCCGGGGGTGGCCCCCGGACCGCTGGTGTGCACCGGGTTGCCGGCCGTGTGCGAGCCGGGGGCCGGCTGGTCGGGGACCTCGCGCTCCAGGGTGGGGTCCACACTGACCGCGAGCCGGACCGGCTTCCCGAGCCGCTCGCTGAGGGTGTCCTCGATGCGGGTGCGCAGCCGGCCCTCGAGCTGGTTGCGGGTGAACTCGTTCGGTACGGCGACCACGGCGGTGCTCTCGGCAAGCATCAACGGCTTGCTGGAGGTCAGCCAGACCCGCTGGTTCGGAGGGAGGCTGTCGACGATGCCCGGCCAGAGGACCTCGAGCTGACTTGCCTGATTGGCACCGGTGTTCTGTCCTGCTTCCACGCCCCGTTGCGCTCCCGTCCCTTGGCTGTGCCCGTCGCGCAGACCCGGATTAGAGGCTCCACACCTTTGTCCACAGGTTGTGCAATGTTCGAAGGTTGTCCCGATTTGACGTCAGAAGACGACAAGGACTGTCTGTTTTGATCCCTTGTGTCTGCAGTTGCGTGCCCGGAAGATCGCTACCGCAGTGGGAAACCCGCTGACTGGCCGGCTCGGCCGATCGGTGGAGTGGGGCTACCCGGGACCATGGACGCTAACGCCTCGCGCGCCCGTGGATCAACAGTTGTCCACAGGCTACCGCGGGCAATATCCCCAGGCATTCGGCGTGTCGGACCACGACACCCGAACCGCTGGCCGAAATTGACCCTGTTGACGGCCAGCACGTACCGTTGGCAGGTCGAAACCGGTGTCGACCGGTGCCGCATGTCCACGACACGTCCGCAGGGTCGTAGGTAAGCGGTGCTGGTCGACCGCACGTCGTGACTCGCACGACACGACCCGGTGCTCGGACTCATCAGCCCAAGCCCCTCGAGTGGAGTGAACCCCGTTGAGCAAGCGCACGTTCCAGCCGAACAACCGTCGTCGGCACAAGACCCACGGCTTCCGTCTGCGGATGCGCACCCGCGCCGGCCGCTCCATCCTGTCGTCCCGCCGTCGCAAGGGTCGCAACCGCCTCGCTGCCTGAGGCGTGAGCAGCCGGGCGTGCTCTCCTCCAGGAACCGTCTGACCTCACCCCGTCACTTCCGAGAGGTCGTGCGCCGTGGCCGTCGCGCCGGTGGTCCACTGATGGTGGTCCACCTCCAGGCCTCGCCCACGAGCAGCGGCCGAGACGAAGGACCGCGGGTGGGCTTCGTGGTGTCCAAGGCCGTCGGCAACGCGGTCGCCAGGAACCTCGTGAAGCGGCGACTGCGCCATCTGGCCCGCGAACGCACTGCTTTGGTCCCACCGGAGAACATGGTGGTGGTCCGCGCCCTCCCAGGCGCCGCGCTGGCGTCGTACGACGAGCTGGCGCGCGAGTTGGACCGCTGCCTGGAACGGTGTGGTGTCGACGTGAGCTCCTCCGCAGATCATGCGCCGAAAGCGGGGCTGCCCCGGTGAAGTTCCTGCTGATCGGCATACTGCGCGCATATCGTTTCGTGATCAGCCCGATGTACGGGCAGGTGTGCCGCTACTACCCGACCTGCTCCGCCTACGCGCTGGAGGCGATCACCGTGCACGGCAGCATCAAGGGGAGCTGGCTGGCCCTGCGTCGCCTGCTGCGCTGCCACCCCTGGACACCGGGCGGGTACGACCCCCTCCCCCTCCCCACTCCCATTCGCAGCCCCATCCCAAGATGACTCGAGGAGTCTGAGTGATCGAGTTCTTCAAGGATCTCGGCGGCTTCATCATGGAGCCGCTGTACTTCCTGATCAGCGCAGTCCTCCTGGGCTGGCACAAGGTCTTCGGTGACATCTTCGGTCCGGCCTCGGGTGCCGCCTGGGCGCTGTCGATCATCGGGCTGACCCTCGTGATCCGCGCGGCCCTGATCCCGCTGTTCGTCAAGCAGATCAAGTCCCAGCGCAACCTGCAGCTGCTGCAGCCCAAGGTCAAGGAGCTGCAGAAGAAGTACGGCCACGACCGGGAGCTCCTCGGCAAGGAGACGATGAAGCTCTACAAGGACACCGGGACCAACCCGTTCTCCTCGTGTCTACCGCTGATCGTCCAGATGCCGATCTTCATCGGGTTGTTCCGGCTCCTCGACCTGGCCTCGAAGCAGGGCGAGGGCCGGGGCCTCCTCACCGACGAGCAGGCTCAGCAGCTTGCTGACGCGACGCTGTTCGGAGCGCCGATCTCGGCGACCTTCAAGGATGCCGGCGGCGACCTCAACGTGATGATCCTCGCCGGGTTCCTCGTCCTGGCGATGACCCTCACCATGTTCCTGACCCAGCGCCAGCTGATGAAGAAGGGGATGCCGCCGAGCGCCCTCGAGGGGCCGATGGCCCAGCAGCAGAAGATCATGATCATCGTGCTGCCCCTGGTCTTCGGCATCAGTGGCGTCATCTTCCCGATCGGCGTACTCATCTACTGGACCACCTCGAACCTGTGGACCATGGGTCAGCAGTTCTACGTGATCCGGAACAACCCCGCACCGAACACCGAGGCGTTCCGGGCCAAGGAGCTGCGGGACGAGGAGAAGCGCAAGCGCAAGGGCCTGCCCCCGATCGACGCGTCCGGCAACGTGATCGACACCAGCACGCCGCCGGAACCGCCCAAGCCCCCTTCGCGCCAGCAGCCGAAGAAGCAGACCCGGTCCCAGCGCAAGAAGACCGGCCCCAAGCCGGCGCAGCAGCAGAGCAGCCAGCCGCCGATCAAGAACAAGCCCACCAGCAAGCCACCGAACAGCAAGCCATCGAACAAGAAGAAGAAGAAGCCCACAAACCCGGACGATTCCCCGAGCAGCAAGGGAGAAGGCACGTGAGTGATCCCGTGAACGAGACTCGCCAGAGCGACACCCAGACCGACACCGACCTCCAGCCCGAGGCCGACAGCCCGGCCGACAACTCCACCGAGAACTCGGTCGAGGAGACGACCCTGGAGGGCGCCGAGCCCAGCCTGGTCGAGTCGGACGATGCCCAAGACCAGGGCGACGGCGTCGTGGACGGCGGAGCCGACGAGGGCGAGGAGTCTGTGCGCCCCGGTCGCCGGGAGCGCCTGGAGCAGGAAGGTGACATCGCAGCCGACTACCTCGAGGAACTGCTGGAGATCTCCGACCTGGACGGCGACCTCGACATGGACGTCGAGGGTGACCGCGCGACTGTCTCGATCGTCGGCGCCGACCTGCCGCAACTGGTCGGTGACCAGGGCGAGGTGCTGGAGGCGCTGCAGGAACTGACTCGGCTGGCGGTCTACCGCGAGACCGGAGAGCGCTCGCGGCTGATGCTCGACGTGAGCGGGCACCGCGCCGAGCGCCGTACGGCGCTGGAGGAGCAGGCTGCCCGGGTCGTCGCGCAGGTGAAGGAGTCCGGTGAGCGAGCCACGCTCGAGCCGATGTCGCCGTTCGAGCGCAAGGTCGTGCACGACGTGGTTGCCGCGGCCGGCCTGGTCTCGGAGTCCGAAGGTGCCGAGCCACGGCGTTTCGTCGTGGTGCTCCCCGAATAGCGATCGGCCTCCGCGAGACTGTCGGTCTGAGGCCCATTCATCCGGCAAGTGAGCGACGACGTTTCACGTGAAACCAACTGACAGAGCTGAACCGGAACCGCCCCCGGCGCCATCGAGTGCGCAGGGGGTGTTTTCGCGTCGGCTCCCCCTCGCCGAGGAGTTCGCCGACCTGCTGGCGCGGGAGGCCACCGTCCGCGGGCTCATCGGTCCCCGCGAGGTTCCGCGACTGTGGGAGCGGCACATCCTGAACTGCGCCGTTGTCACCGACCTGATCCCCGAGGGCAGCACCGTGTGTGACATCGGGAGCGGGGCCGGGCTGCCGGGAATCGCCCTGGCGATCCGGCGACCGGATCTTCGGGTGACTTTGGTGGAGCCTTTGCTGCGTCGCACCACGTTTCTGGACCTGGCCACCTCCACAATGGAACTGACCAACGTGTCCGTCCATCGGGGGCGGGCCGAGGAGCTCCACGGTGAGGCTGTGTTCGATGTGGTGACGTCGCGAGCGGTGGCTCCGATGGACCGGCTCACACGTTGGTCTATGCCGCTGGTGAGTGATGGCGGACTCTTCCTGGCCATGAAGGGCGTGTCGGCCCAGCAGGAACTAGAGTCCGCAGCGCAGCTCATCGGCCGACTCGGTGGCGCGGACCCGCGGGTTCTCTCCGTGGGCGGCGATTGGGTGACCCCACCAGTCACCGTGGTGTCCATCCGTAAATCCGGCACCACTGGGCAAACCAGACAAAGCGGCAGGCATCCAAATGTCGGCCGTTGAACGCGTGCGCGCAGCACCTTTCCGGGGCCGGCGGAAGTTATCCACCGCCCTCAAGGGGCTACGTGAGCGTAGAAGTCCACAGACAGGGTGGGGTTTTCCACAGGACCACCCTGTTTCACGTGAAACACAGCATCAGGACGGCACGGTGAATCAGGTGGAGTCAGCAGCATTGAGCGCGTTTCGACCCGCGGGAGTGAGAACAGCAGGCGATCTGGTGGGGCAGACGGTCAGGTACGACGACTCCACCCCGCTGGCCAAGGCTCTGGAGCAGCAGCTCCTGGTCCGGCAGAGCCGTCGGCCGGGCGCGGAGCTGCCGCGCCCCGAGCAGACCCGGGTGATGGTGGTGGCCAACCAGAAGGGTGGGGTCGGCAAGACCACGACCGCGGTGAACATGGCCGCGGCCCTGGCCCAGCACGGCCTGAGGGTGCTCGTCATCGACCTCGACCCACAGGGGAATGCCTCCACCGCACTCTCGGTGGAACACCACCGTGGGGTCCTCTCCTCCTATGAGGTGCTCGTCGAGGGGACACCGCTGGCGGACGTCGTACAGCCCCACCCGGACCTGCCCAACCTGTTCGTGGCCCCCGCGACCATCGACCTGGCCGGTGCCGAGATCGAGCTGGTCAGCCTGGTGGCACGCGAGAGCCGGCTGCGCAAGGCGATCGCCGCGCACCCGCACGTCGGCCGGGGTGAGGACCGCTTCGACTACGTGATGATCGACTGCCCGCCCTCGTTGGGCCTGCTGACCCTGAACGCGCTGGTGGCCGGCGCGGAGATGCTGATCCCGATCCAGGCGGAGTACTACGCCCTCGAAGGCCTCGGACAGCTGCTCGAGACCGTCGAGATGGTCCGAACGCACCTGAACCAGGAGCTCGAGGTCAGCACGATCCTGCTCACGATGTACGACTCCCGGACCAATCTCGCCGCCGGTGTGGCCGCCGAGGTGCGCGAACACTTCCAGGGGCAGGTGCTCAAGACCGCGATTCCCCGCTCGGTCCGGGTCTCCGAGGCGCCGAGCTATGGCCAGAGCGTGATGACCTACGATCCCAGCTCGCCCGGGGCGCTGTGCTACCTCGAGGCCGCTCGCGAGCTGGCCCAGCGTGGGGCGCCGGCCGGCACGCAAACAGGTTCCACACCAGATACCAGTGCAGAAACCAGCCCGGACGCCAGCGCAGCAGCCAACCCCAGCAGTGACCTCGGAGGATCGCGATGAACCAGAAGCACCCCACGCCACGACGAGGACTCGGCAGGGGTCTGGGCTCGCTGATCCCCACGGCGCCGCCGGAGCAGGCCGGCCCGCGGGCCGATGAGCAGGACCCGACCGCGAGCTCGTACGTCGGCGCTCACTCGGCCGTCAACGAAGCCGTGCAGTCGGCGGCCGAGACCGCTCTCAATGGTTCGGGGACCGCCACTCTGACCGAGGAGCGCCCGGCGGAGGTCGCCGGGGCGTACTTCGCCGAGCTGCCGGTCGCCGCGATCCTGCCCAACGCCCGCCAGCCGCGCCAGGACTTCGACGAGGAGGCGATGGCGGAGCTGGTCCACTCGATCGAGGAGGTGGGACTGCTCCAGCCGATCGTCGTACGCCGCACCGGTGCGGCGAGCTATGAGCTGATCATGGGCGAGCGCCGCTGGCGTGCGGTGCAGAAGGTTGGCCTGGACACGATCCCGGCCATCGTCCGCCACACCGGCGACGACGACATGCTGCGCGACGCGCTGCTGGAGAACCTGCACCGGTCCGAGCTGAACCCGCTGGAAGAAGCCGCGGCCTACCGGCAGCTGCTCGACGACTTCGGGTGCACCCACGACGAGCTGGCCACCCGGATCGGGCGCAGCCGACCGCAGATCAGCAACACGTTGCGACTGCTGAACCTCTCACCTGCCGTCCAGCGTCGCGTCGCCGCAGGGGTTATCAGCGCAGGACACGCCAGGGCGCTGCTCGGAGTCTCCGAGCCCGCAGGACAGGACCGGCTCGCCGGCCGGGTGGTCTCCGAGGGCATTTCTGTGCGCGGGCTCGAGGAGCTCGTCGCCGTCGGTGAGGTCGGCAAGGACGACACCGAGGAGCCGCGCGTGCGCCACGCTCGCCCCACTGCTCCCGGCCTTTCCGAGCTCGGGGACCGGCTCAGCGACCGCCTGGACACCCGGGTGAAGGTCTCCCTGGGCCGGAGCAAGGGGAAGATCGCCATCGAGTTCGCCTCGCTGACCGACCTGGAGCGGATCGTCAACGTGATCGACCCCAGGAACCGGGACGACAGGCCTATCTGACGACAGGCCGACTCGACGATCTAGCGATGAGTCAACTAATCGGTTAGGCGCTTTGTCGACAAAGTTGCTCGTTATCCGGCTCAGCTGGCCGCCGGGTCACCGTCCTGGTCGGCCTCACGCGCGCCCTTGCGCGCGGCGCGCGCCGCCTTCTCCTCCAGCTCGAGCTCCTTGGCACGCTCCATTGTCGGTGCCGAGCCCCCGCGTGAGGCGGGCAGCCACCAGGACCCGGGAGGCTGCTCGTCCTCGGGGTAGGCCTCGATCGCGTCATCGAGCAGTGCCGCGAGCCGGGCGTGCAGCTCCTGGGTGTCGGCCTCGGGGTCGTCCCCGGAGGGGTACAGCGGCTCTCCGACGCGGATGCCGATGGTCTTGCCGCGAGAGAAGTCCCGCGGGTGGTCCTTGGTCATCAGCCGCTGGGTGCCCCAGAGCACCACCGGGATGAGCGGCACCCCCGCCTGGGCAGCGATCCGGGCGGCGCCGGACTTCAGCTCCTTGACCTCGAATGACCGCGAGATCGTCGCCTCGGGGAAGATCCCGACCACCTCGCCGTCCTTGAGGTAGCGCAGCGCCTCGTCCAGGGAGGCGGCACCGTCGCCACGGTCCACCGAGATGTGGTGCATCGAGCGCATCACTGGCCCGGCGATCGAGTGGTCGAAGACCTCCCGCTTGGCCATGAACCGCACGACCCGCTTGGACGGCTGCGCGGCCAGCCCACCGAGGACGAAGTCGATGTAGGAGACGTGGTTGAACGCCAGCAGCGCGCCTCCCGAGGTGGGCACGTGCTCGGTGCCGCTCATCTGGAAGCGCAGGCCCAGCACTCGGAAGAGCACCTTCGCGGTCGCAATGATGGGCGGGTAGCTGATGTCGCGCAACGGAGGTCCTCACGGTGTGACGGGGTGCGATGGGGGGCAACTTCGCTCGATGGTGCCATGTCGCGCCGAACGGTGTCCTGGCCCATCCGTGGAACGAAAACCGGTAAGCGTGGCCGCGCTGCTCTGCGAGACTGTGGCCATGCGACCCATCGTCCAGAGCCGCAAGCTCCAGCACGTCCGGTACGACGTACGAGGGCCGATCCTGGTCGAGGCCCACCGCCTCGAGGCCGAGGGCCACAAGATCCTCAAGCTGAACATCGGCAACCCGGCGCCGTTCGGGTTCGAGGCGCCAGAAGCGATCGTGGCCGACATCGTGCACAACCTGCCCGAGGCGCAGGGCTACTCCGACTCCCAGGGCATCTACTCCGCCCGGACCGCCGTCGCGCAGTACTACCAGTCGCACGGGCTCACCGACACCACTGTCGAGGACATCTTCATCGGCAACGGCGTCTCCGAGCTGATCTCGATGACGCTTCAGGCCTTTCTCGACGACGGCAACGAGATCCTGGTGCCGGCCCCTGACTACCCACTGTGGACCGGCGCGATCACGTTGTCCGGTGGTACGCCGGTGCACTACCGCTGCGACGAGGAGAACGGCTGGGACCCGGACCTGGCCGACATCGAGGCCAGGATCACCGAGAAGACCAAGGGCCTGGTGATCATCAACCCGAACAACCCCACGGGCGCGGTCTACAGCGAGGGCACCGTCAAGGGCCTGGTCGACATCGCGCGCCGGCACGAGCTGGTCGTGTTCAGCGACGAGATCTACGAGAAGATCCTGTTCGACAACGCCGTGCACCACCACACGGCCACCCATGTCGGTGGCGACGTGCTGTGCCTGACCTTCAGCGGGCTGTCCAAGGCCTACCGCGTGTGCGGCTACCGCGCCGGGTGGCTGATGGTCTCGGGACCCAAGCACCTCGCCGAGAACTTTCTCGAGGGCCTCACGCTGCTGGCCAACATGCGGATGTGTCCCAACGTCCCGGCCCAGCACGCGATCCAGACCGCGCTCGGCGGCTATCAGTCCATCAACGAGTACATCCACCCCGGTGGCCGGTTCTATGAGCAGAGCAAGACCGCCTGGCGGCTGCTCAACGAGATCCCCGGGGTGAGCTGCGTCGAGCCGCGTGGCGCGCTGTACTGCTTCCCCCGGCTCGATCCCGAGGTCTACGACATCAAGGACGACGAGCAGTTCGTGATCGATCTGCTGCGCGCCAAGAAGATCCTGGTCACCCACGGCACCGGCTTCAACTGGTTCGAGCCCGACCACTTCCGGCTGGTCACCCTGCCCGACCTCGACACCCTCACCGAGGCGATCGGCCGCATCGGCGACTTCCTGGCCACCCAGCGCTGAGCCTGGCTGCAGGGAGATGGCGGCCTACGATGGCCGCATGGGACGCAAGATCGAGCGGTTGACGCTGGATCACCTGGACCAGCTCCCCGGGAAGTGCGGTGACTGCGTCTTCTGGGAGCTCGATCCCGTACGTCGGGACGCCGTACGGGGTCACGAGGCCGAGGAGAAGGCCGCCTGGGTCTCCATGGTGCTGCGCGAGTGGGGGTCCTGCGGGCGGGTGGCCCTGGTCGACGGTGAGGTGGTCGGACACATGATCTGGGCGCCGCCGGTGCACGTCCCGGCCGCGGACGGGTTCGCCACCGCGCCGATCAGCTCTGATGCCGTCATCCTGGCGACCGCGCACATCGCGCCGGAGCATCGCGGCGTCGGACTGGGCCGGATGCTGGTGCAGGGGATGGCCAAGGACCTGATCCTGCGCGGCAACATCAGGGCGGTCGAGGCGTTCGGGGACACCCGGGGTCGCACCGGCCATTGCGTCGTACCCGCCGACTTCCTGCTGGCCGTGGGTTTCTCCACCCACCGGGCGCACCCGGTCAACCCGCGGATGCGGATGGACCTGCGCACCACGCTGTCCATCCGCGAGGAGCTGGAGAAGGGCCTCGAGCAGATCTTCGGCGCCGGTACGCCGCAAGCCCGTACGCCGCCCGGTCGCCGGGGGCACCGGAAGGTCGACGCGACAGCCGTAGCTCGCGTCGGTGTCAGGAGTCGAGCGCAGCCGAGACGATGCCGGGATCGCGGCACGCCTTGGCGAAGGCAGCGATCCGGGCCTCGATCTCCCGACCGAGCAGCCACTGGCCGATCGGCTCGGCGACGCGGCGCAGCCAGGCGGGCTTGACGGCGTAGGTGTACTTCCACACCGCCTTCGTGCCGGCCACGCCGTCGCGCTCCTCCGGCACGAACCGCCAGCCGCCCCCGAAGGAGTCGAAGAACCACGGCCCCTTGACCATCGTCATGCCGACGGAGGTGGGTGGTCGGTAGGCGACGTACTGGCTGATCATCGTCGGACCGACCCGCGCCTTGGTCAGCGTCTGCACGCCCTTGGCCGGCCGGTCGGCCTCGATGAAGTGCTGGTGCCTGATGAACGGGTCCCAGCTCAGCCGCAGCTCACCCGTGGTCTGGCTGACGGCGAACGCAGTCTCCGGGGGCACGGGGACCCAGGCCTCGGCAGTGACCTGAGGCATCAGGCGCCCTGGAAGCTGTCTCGGATCTCGCTGATCTTGAGCACGCCGGTGTGGGAGTCGACCTCGGGGCTGAGGTAGAACCGCTGCACCGAGACCACGATCGCCTCCGCAAGCACGTCACGGAAGGCGGAGTCACGCAGGCGACGCGCGTCGCCGGGGTTGGTGAGGTAGCCGGCGTCGAGGCGGATGGCGGGCATCCGGGTGTGCCGCAGGAGCTCCCACGTCTTGGGGTGCCAGCGAAGGTCGACGAGATCGCTGCGGGCGACGATCTCGCGCTGCACCAGGCCGGCGAACCGCTCACCGACCGAGGACCAGGTGTCCAGGTTGGCGTCACCGAAGAAGTACGCCGAGACGCCGCACGCGTCCTGGTTGGTCGAGGCGTCCAGCGCCAGGGAGACGAACAGGTCGGCGCCGGTGCGGTTGGCGAACTCCGCCCTGTCGGCCTCCTCACCGGGCGCCGCCCATCGCGGGGTGGTCAGGAACGCCTGCACCCCGGTTGCGACGAGACGACCCTCCACGCGCTGGGCGAGGTCGTGCAGGATCGCGTCGGAGGCCTCGGCGTACTCGTCGGGGAGGTTGTGGCCGCGACCGACGTCGATGACCACGATCTTGCCGCCGAGGTGGGGCCCCGCCTCGCGGATCCGCTCCTGGGCGCGCAGGGCGTTGGGAGCGCCGCCCTTCACCATCGGGCTCAGCCGGGTCAGCGCCTTGAGCGTCGCGGGGCCGCAGGTGCCGTCGGGCGGGATGCCGAAGTTGCGCTGGAACTCGCGTACGCCGGCCTCGGTGTCCGGGCCGAAGTAGCCGTCGATCCGGCCGACCTTGAACCCGAGGTCGAGCAGCCGGCCCTGCAGTGCGTAGACGTCGTCGCCGGCCATCAACCTGCCCGGTAGGTGGGTGAGGATGCGGTCCCCGAGCTGCCAGCGGGCCTCGTCGAGTCGACGGAAGGTCAGCGGGCCGACAACGCCGTCCACGGTGAGGCCGCGCTGCTGCTGGAAGTTGCGTACGGCGAGCTCGACGTCGCCGTCGTACACGCAGTCAGGATCGGGCGCAGACACGACACCGTCACCCAGGAGGCCGATCCGGTTGAGCAGACCGGTGATCTGGGCGACGGCTGGACCGGAGTCCCCGTGCCGGAAAACCGCGTTCAATCAGTGCCTCTCGTTGGGGGCCACGTCACGCGAAGCCTCAGGCGATGTAGTCCGAGAGCTCCTTGAGCAGTGCAGCCTTGGGGCGGGCGCCAACGATCTGCTTGACGACCTCACCATTGCTGTAGAGGTTGAGCGTAGGGATCCCGTTGACCCGGTAGGTCGAGGGGGTCACCGGGTTCTCGTCGACGTTCATCTTGACGAAGGTGACCTTCTCGCCGTGCTCGGCGGCCAGCTCGTCCAGGATCGGACCGACCTGACGGCACGGGCCACACCACTCGGCCCAGAAGTCCACGAGGACGGGCTTGTCGGACTTCAACACCTCGACCTCGAAGTTGTCGTCGGTGACGGCCGGAAGGTTGGACATCTGTGCTCCTAGTGGGTCGAGGTCAAGTCATTCGGATTGTGCTGACTGAACACCCTTGGCCCGACATTTCTTCCCCACATCCTGCCTGCCAGGGCGGTCAGGTCAAGCGCGTCTCAGGCCGTGGGTGTGTCGCGGTGGGTGCTGGCGGTTTCCCACGGTCCCGTGGGAAACCCGCACTTCCCGTGCGTTGCAAAGCACGGGAAGTGCAAGTTTCGTACGGGAAGTATGACGGTCAGATGCTGGCGCCGACCGGGGTCGCGGTCTTCGCGGCGTGGTCGAGGCCGGCCAGGTAGCGCTCGGCGTCGAGCGCGGCGGCGCAGCCGGTGCCGGCGGCGGTGATGGCCTGGCGGTAGTGGTGGTCGACGAGGTCGCCGGAGGCGAAGACGCCCGGCATGTTGGTGCGGGTCGAGGGGTGGTCGACGAGGACGTAGCCCTCGGCGTCGAGCTCGACCTGGCCGGGCAGCAGCTCCGAGCGCGGGTCGTGGCCGATCGCGATGAACAGGCCGGTCGCGTCGAGCTCGCGGGTCTCGCCGGTCTCGGTGTCGCGCAGGGTGAGGCCGGTGAGCCGGTCGTCGCCGTGGATCTCCGCAACCTCGGAGTTCCAGGCGAACTCGATCTTCGGGTCGGCGAAGGCGCGCTCCTGCATGATCTTGGAGGCGCGCAGCTCGCCGCGGCGGTGGATCAACGTGACACGGGAACCGAACCGAGACAGGAACGTCGCCTCCTCGATGGCCGAGTCGCCACCGCCGACGACGGCGATGTGCTGCTCGCGGAAGAAGAAGCCGTCGCAGGTGGCGCACCAGCTGACGCCGTGGCCGGAGAGCCGGTCCTCGTCGGGCAGGCCGAGCTTGCGGTAGCCCGAACCCATCGACAGGATCACGGCGCGCGCCGTGAAGGTGCCCTCGGCAGTCTTCACGATCTTCGTCTCGCCGGTCAGGTCGAGCTCGATGACGTCGTCGGAGACGATCTCGGCACCGAAGCGCTCGGCCTGCGCGCGCATCTCGTCCATCAGGGCGGGGCCCTGGATGCCGTCACGGAAGCCGGGGAAGTTCTCCACCTCGGTGGTGTTCATCAGCGCACCACCGGCGGTCACCGAGCCCTCGAAGACCAGCGGCGCGAGGTTGGCGCGGGCGGCGTACACCGCGGCGGTGTAGCCGGCCGGGCCGGAGCCGACGATGATCACCTGGCGGGTCTCCTCGGCGGACGGGCTGGTCTGTTCGGTCACTGAAACTCCTGCGCTGATTTCTCGAGGTTGATGAGGTTCGGGGGTACGTCGTCTCAACAGATCCTAGGCACCGGGCATTCCGGGGCCGGCAGCGACGCGAGGCGTGGGTCAGGTGAGGGAGACGAGGCTCGTGAGGTCGTCCTGCGGGAGCCCTGGCTCGCTGGTCGCGGTGACGTTGACCGACACCAGGTCGCTGCGGCCGGACTGCACCGTGAGGAACGCGGTGTCGGAGGCGTCCCGTCCGGTGGAGATCCGCACCAGCGTCTCGCGAGGGGCCAACGTGGTGGCGTCCACGGCGTACCACTGGCCGTCGATCGCCGCCTCGACGACAGCATGGAAGTCCATCGGGGAGAGGCCGGGGGCATAGACGGCCACCAGCCGGGCCGGCACGTTGCGGGCGCGCAGCATCGCGATCACGAGGTGGGCGTAGTCGCGGCACACGCCCTGCCGCAGCAGCAGGGTCTGGGTGGCGCCGTCGGTGGGTCGGCTGGAGCCGCTGACGTAGTACAGCTGGGTGCCGACCCAGGAGCTGACGGCATCCAGGAGTGCCTTGCCCTCGAGCTGGGAGAACTCCGCCCAGGCCGTCGGCCCGAGCTCGTCGGACTCGGCGTAGCGGCTGGGACGGCGATAGACGATGTCGTCGACCGGATCCACCTTTGCCGGCGAAGCAGCGCCCGACACCTCGGCGCTGTAGGAGAGCTCCAGCTTTCCGGGCGCGGCGGTGCAGAGGTGCAGCCTGCCACCGTCGGCGACCTCCAGCTCCTCCACCTCGACCGGAGTGCCGTCCACCGTGATGGTGAACTCCTCCGAGGCCAGCTCCGGACCGCGGGCCACAGCCACGGACCACAGCAGCTCGGCCTCCTGCTTCACGTCCAGCTCGATCTGGCAGGAGACGGAACGGGTGCGCTGGGAGTTGCTCATGGGCCAAGTGTTCCCCAAGCCAGGGCACACCGGCGCCCCCCGGTCGGGTAGGCCTACTAGGGCTTGATCTTCGTGCTCGCGAGCCGCCGGTCTCCATCACAGTTCCACGCCTCGACGAGCACTCGACCACCTCGCTCCGGATGGACGAGCAGGACGGCCGGCCGATTGTCGTAGATCACCTGCCTGGGGACCGCTCCGTCGGTGATTTTCGGCCCCGGGCACGCACGGGACGGCGGGACATAGGGAGCACCGGACTTGGCGCTGTCGCGGTTGTTCGGTGACGGCTCATCAGCAGCATCGCCCTCCTCCGCAGCCCGGCCGTCGGGGGAAAGCATCGAGGCGCGACCCTGGAGCAGGACCGTCACGTCGCTCTCGAACGAGGCAGCGCTCAGGTCGGGGAGCAGGCTCGCTCCGGTGCCCGACTCCGAGTCCGAGCTCGATCCCCCACCCGACTCCTGGCCCTCGGCGGTCGACTTGTCAGCGCTGTCGGAAGAACTGCTCAGGCCGGTGCCGCTCATCTGGCCGAGGTTGGCCACGAACACTCCGCCGGCGCCCAGGACGATGACCGCGGCCGCCGCCACCGCGGCGCGCGGCAGCCACCGCCGGCGCAGGGGTACGACGTTGGCGGCGGTCGTCTCGTCCTCGGGTCGAGCACCGCCGGCGCGACCGCGCTCGGCCACGAGCAGGGCGAGGGTGTCGTCCAGCCGGGCAGCGACCTCTGGCGGGAGCGGTTCGCCGTCGGGTCCGGACCCGAGCTCGGCGAGCAGCGCACGGATGCGGGCGTCCTGCGCCGGATCGAGGTCCGGGTCGTTCTCGTGCTCGTCATTCATGTCCGCTCACCTCCTCGCGCGGGTCGGCATGCTGGTGGTCTCGGGTATCGGGTCTTGGGTCTCGGGCCTCGGGTCGTGTGGTCGGGCGCGGTGGGTCCGCGGTGGGGCGGGCACCCCGGGGCCGTTCTCCTGAGTACGACGCAGCGTGGGCGTTCGCGGTTCCAGGCCCGGCTGTGTCCAGGTCGGCCAGCAGCACCGCGAGACGGGCCCGGCCACGGGCGCACCTGCTCTTGATCGTGCCGACGGGGACCTCGAGGATCCGGGCCGCCTCCTGCACCGGGTAGCCCTCCATGTCCACGAGCACGAGCGCCGCCCGCTGGTCCGCGTGCAGCTCGCCCAGAGCGGCCAGCACACGTTGCCTTCGGTCACCTGCGAGGACATGTGCCTCCGGGTCACCGGTCGAGTCGGTCTCCGCAAGAGGGCCGACGGACACGCGATCCTCGAGGTCGTCCGGGAGGGCGTCGGCCAGGCGGACCTTCGCGCGACGCAGCCGGTCGAGGCAGGCGTTCACCACGATCCGGTGCAGCCAGGTGGTGACAGCGGAGTCGCCCCGGAACGACTCGGCGCGCTTGAAGGCAGAGATGAGTGCGTCCTGAAGAGCGTCCGCCGCATCCTCCGGGTTGCCGGTGGTGCGCAGCGCCACTGCATAGAGCCGCCCCCGATGCCGGGCGAACAGCTCGCCGAAGGCGGTGGGATCTCCCGCTACGTGTGCTTCGAGGAGGGCGACGTCGTCACGCTCCCCGCCATGGTCGTCGGCGGGACCCGGACTCACGACCTGACCGTGATGTCGGTGATCTCGCCCCGGAACCCGCCCTCGACCTGGGGCAGCCGGGTCAGCCAGACGAGCAGGTAGCGCGTCTTCGGGCTCGGGTCGAGCCGCACCGTCGTCCGCTCGCCTGCGTCGGCACGCGAAGCGACCTTGTCGAGCTGGTCGAGGCTCTCCGGTGCCTCGGTCACGCCGGCCGGGGCGGCGTACACGTCGAAGGAGGTGGGTTGGCCCTTGAACCGCACACTGACGGACCTGGGCTCCTGCTCCTTGCCGAGGTCGACGACCAGTCCGACGCCGGGCTTCAGACCGCCCATAGCGGGGTTCCCGCGGTAGGTGCTCGTGGTCCAGGAGGTGGCGGGGTCACCGTCGATGGCGTTGGGGGCCTCGTCGGGGTTCTCCTCAGGTGGCTGGGCAAGCGGGTCGAAGTCGCTGACGCCGGCGAGCTTCACCGGCGAACCCTTGGGCTGGGTGGAGCTCGGTGGCTTCTCGGAGGGCCCCGAGTCCGCGGGTGGGCTGTCGTTCTGGCGACCGCGGTTGAAGGCGATCGCCATGGCGACCACCAGCACGAGGATCACGCCGATCACGATCGCCATCCGCAGCCAGCCGCGACCCTCCTTGCCGGTGTGCACCTCGGGTTCCTCGTCGGGGTTGCCGGCAAAGGGCCAGAAGTCGGGTCCGCCACCGTTGCCGCGTGCTGCGCGTGCGGTCGCCGTTCTCGACAGCACCACCGGAGGAGTGCCTTTCTGCCTCGGTGCCCACCTGGGAGCCCGCCCTGTCGACGCCACTCGCGTCGCGCGGCGTGGACCAGGGGGACGACCCGATCGGCTGACCGGCACGGGCGGCGGCCGGCACGCGGCGCTCGGTCGGGGCGAACAGCGGGCGTTCGGGGATGTCCGGGAACGGTGACGGGGGCGCACTGTCGTCAGCCGGCGCCTGGAGCGGGGCCAGGGTCTCGGCGTCGTCGACGGGCTGCCGGTAGAGCTGGGTGTCGTCCAGGTCGTCCCCTGCAGCTGCAGGCTCAGGCTCCGGCTCGGGCCTGTCGGGAGTGTTTGGCGCGGACACCTGCTGGGTCGCCTCCGGGTCGGCACCGGAGCCGTCGGGAGTGCCCGGCGTGGACACCCGCTGGGTCGCCTCCGGGTCGGCCCCGGAAAGCTCGGACGGCACTGCGGCCAACGGGTCGGTGTCGGGCTCGGACGAGAGGCCAGACGACAGATCGGGTGACTGGTCCGGCATCGCGGCGGGGAGCTCGTCCGGCGGGAGGGAGGCTGCCGGCTCGGCGTGCATGCCGGCAGCGTTCACGGGTGCGGTGAGTGCCGGGTCACCGACGTAGTCGGCCAGCGCGGCGGCGATCTCGTGGGCCGTCTCGATCGGCATCGTGTGCTGAGCGGCCTCCTTGTGCAGCACTCGATCGCAGATGGCGTCCAGGGTGCGGGGGACTCCGGCGCGCACCTGGCGCGGGCGCAACGGTCGACGGGCCTCGCGCGGTGCCTTGGGCACGGCCGATCGGGCGACTCCGGGCCAGCGTCCGGTGAGTGCCGCGTAGAGGATCCCGGCGAGGTTGATCACGTCGGCCTCGCGGTCGTCGAGCTCGCCGTACAGCGGGTCCTGGGGGCGGGTCTCGAGGGTGGCGTCGACGACGTACCCGATCAGCTTGACGGCGCCGGCGTGCGTGACCAGCACTGCCTCGGGATTGAGCCGTCCGTGGGGAATGCCCTGGGCATGCCCGGCGGCGATCGCCTCGGCCACCTCGCGGGTCAGCCAGGCGGCCCGTGCGGCGGGAAGGGTGCCGCGCTGCAGCATCAGGTCCAGCGAGATGCCCTCGCCCCACTCGTGGACGACCCAGGTGATGCCGTCGCAGTCGTCGCAGTCGAGCACCCGCAGCAGGTGCGGGTCGGTGACAGTGGCCGAGACGCGGGCGGCCTCGAGCAGGTGGGGTGCGCGCGGGTCGTCGCTGGGCACTGCGTGGATCGCCACGCTGCGCGCCAGGACCGTGTCGGTGGCGCGCCAGAAGCGTGCGCCGGCGCTCTCGGTGAGGAGGTCGTCGAGGCGGTAGCGGTCGGCGAGGACGGTCCCGGGTCCGATCGATCCGGTCGTCACGTCACTCACCTCCCGGCTGTTCCGGGTTCGCTGGGCTGATTCTCTGGCTTGTTCTGGGCACCCGTGGCCCCATCGTAAGGGCCGTCCGAGCCCGGCCACCCACGATCGGCGCGGGTCACCTCTTACTGGTGAGACGGCGGGTGACCAGCCTCATGACGTCGGTGACCTCGGAGATCCGCAGCAGCCTGGCCACTCCGAGATAGATCCCGAGGTACGCCAGCCCGACCACGGCGAGGTCGAGTACGGCGTGCAGCTTGCCCTCACCGGGCACCAGCTCGGCCATCGCCTCGCGCAGGCCCCAGGCGGCGGCCGTGCTGATCGCGACGGCGATGACCAGGCGCACCAGGAAGCGGACCAGCCGGCGACCGGCCAGCCCGCCGACCGTGCGCGAGAGCATCACGTAGGAGATGACCGCGCCGACGGCGTACGAGCAGGCGTAGGCGATGACGAGGCGTGGCGCCGTCTCGGCCGGCGTTGCATCGCGGGTGAGCAGCACCGCGGCCACGATGTTGGTCACCGCGATGGCGCACTGGATCCAGAAGACCCTGCGGTTCTGCTCCAGCGCGTAGAACCCGCGCAGCAGCAGGTAGTGCGCGGTGAACAGGACCAGGCCGATCCCGAACAGGGCCAGGGAGGGGGCGAAGTTGCCGAAGTCGGCGGCGGCGCTGCCGTACCCCCAGATCACGTCGGCGATGTCGAAGGACATCACCGCGAACAGCGCTGCGACCGGCACCACCAGGGCGTACGCCGACCGCAGCGTCGAGGACACCGCGGTGCCCACCTCGGAAAGCCTCGCGTCGGCGGCGTACCTCGAGAGCAGCGGCAGCATCGCCGTGGCCAGGGAGACCGTGATGATCGAGTGCGGCACCATCGTCAGCAGGAACGAGTTGGAGTAGATCGTGTAGCCGGTGCCCTCGGACGACCCCGGCCGGCCGACTCCACCGATCGTGCCGCTGCTGGCGATGCGTACGACGACCGTGTAGGCGATCTGGTTGACCACCACGAACAGCACGGTCCACATGCCGAGGCGGAAGGTGTGGCCGAGCCCGGTGCCGCGGAAGTCGAACCGCGGCCGGTAGTGGAAGCCCGCGGCCTTCAGGTAGGGCAGCAGCACGAGGAACTGGACGACGATGCCGAGCGTCGAGCCGATGCCGAGCAGGGCCTCGGCGCCGGGGGTGAAACCACCGCTCTTCTCCTCTCCCTCGGCCGGGCCGAGGGTGATCAGGTAGGTGGTGAGGATGGCCACCGCCACCACGTTGTTCGCGATCGGCGCCCACATCATCGGCCCGAAGCGGCCGCGGGAGTTGAGCACCTGTCCGACCAGCACGAACATCCCGTAGAAGAACACCTGCGGCAGGCAGTAGCGCGCGAAGTCGATCACCGACTCGCGCTGCTCGGCCAGCTCCGGGGTGAAGAACTCCGGGTCGAGGAACAGCCGCATCAGCAGCGGAGCAGCCGCCACGAGCAGCCACGGTCACGACACGCCAGGAACAGCGCCGGCGAGGGTGATGATGCGGTTCGTGTAGGCCTCCCCGCCGTCCGGGTCGTTCTTCATCGCCCGCACCAGCTGCGGCACGAGCACGGCGTTGACCACGCCGCCCGCCAGCAGGATGTAGAGCATGTTCGGGACGGTGTTGGCGATGTTGAACACATCGGCGTGCAGGCCGACGCCGAGCGCCGCGGCGAGCAGGATGCCGCGGACGAAGCCACTCAGCCGGGAGACCACCGTCCCGGCGGCCATCACCGCAGTCGAGGTCAGCAGCGATCGTGAGTCGGCCCCGGAGTCGCCCGTACCGGCTGCCGGTTCGTCCAGCGGCGCGTGGGTCCCTTCCGCGGGTCCTTCGGGAGGCTGGCTCACCCCGTCTCCCGCCACTGCTTGCCCCGGACACGCTGCACGATCCGGCGCACGATCATGACGACGAGCAGGGTGCCGCCCGGCGGCGAGGATGTACCAGATCAGCCGCCCGACCGTGCTGGTGCGGAGGCTGAAGGTGAGCGGGGTGCCGGTCGCCTGGCCCGTGGTCGTCACCGGGGTGAGCGTCACGTCGTGGACACCGGTGCCGCTGGTCACCTTCAGCCTGAGCGTGGTGCGCTGGCCCGGCTGCATGTTGACGGGCTCCGGTGTCGCCACGCGCACCCGTGGGCTGTCCGCGCTGGCGCGCAACCCGACGGTGATCGGCTGCTTGAGGCCGTTCACGAGGGTGACGGTCAGCGAACCGGAACCGCCCGAGAGCGTGACGAAGTCGGTCCCGGTGACCTGGACGCGCTCCATCTGCACCCGCGTGGTCGCGTCGAGCTCGAGGACCTGGGTGGCGGCGAGCTTGGGCGTCGGCCGGGCGCTGTAGGACGAGGCCTGCAGGGCGGCGCCGGCCAGGCGGTCGGTCACCGTGTTCTCGTTGGCGAGCAGCTGGCCGAGCACCCTGCTGGTGTGCGTCAGGGAGCGCGTGGCATCGACGCTCTCACTGCCGAGCTCCAGGGCGCGCTGTTCGCTGCCGTAGACCAGCTCGCCGTCGTACGTCGGCACGGTGTTGCTGTCGGGCAGGGGCGCGAGCCGCAGCCACGGGGTCTTCAGGCCGCCGAAGAAGTCTGACTCGCGCCAGTACGGCCCGGGGTTCCAGCGCGACGGAAGGTTGACCACGATCGGCTCGGGTGCCTCGCCGCCCTTGGCCGCCTCCAGAGCGGCCTCGGAGAGCAGGCGTTGACGTAGCGCGAGCGGGTCCCGGGCGGCGGTGGGGGCGGGACCGCCGGCGGCCGCGCGCTCGTCACTGAGCAGGAGCTGGTGGCCGGACGGGAGCTCGGACAGGGTCGGGTCCTGCAGCCGTCCTCCGTCGGTCAGGAGCAGCAGACCTGTCCCGGGGCACCTCGCCGAGGACGTTCGGGGTCGAAGTAGCCGTCCCGCGGTGCCACGACCGGCTTGCCGTCGAGGCCCCAGGCCTGCATCCGCCGGGCGGCCAGGGCGTCGGACCGGCGGATGAGGCTGGGTCGCAGGCGGGCCAGCGCGACCACGTCCGGGTCGGCGTACCCCAGGGAGAGAACGGGGTTGCGCGCGGGCTGAGGACAGGCAGCTTCTCCAGCACGGAGCGCGACCGGACGCGCTCCGCCTCGCTCGGGGCACCCGGGCCGGTGTTCGGGGAGGCGCTCGCCGAGGGACCCTCGCTCGACTCGGCTTCACCACCGTTCGGGCTCGCGTCGGGGTCGCCCGCCTCACCCTCGTCGTTCCCGCTCACCCGGCGTGGTGGGCCGAGCGAGAGCGGGGGGTTGCCGTCGCCGAAGTCGCTGAGCGCGTCGAGGATCGACGGGGTCGACCAGCCAGGACACAGGGGCCTGCCGGCCGAGGCGCCGAAGTCGGCCAGCCGGGTCAACCGTCCCTCGGGTCTGGTGAGGTTCACCCACCGGGTCGGGCCGTTCAGGCTGCCGTCGGCAGTCGCGTCGGGCGCGGTCCCGCAGCGGGAGTACGACGGAGACCGGCACCGTGCGCTGCCGGGCGATCGCTGGCGGTGACGAGCGGGATGAACGTGCGTGCGCGCCCGTCGGCGACCACGTCGCGTCCCTCCGGGCTCGAGCCCAGCGCGTGCACGCCGATCCAGTAGACGCCGGGCTCACCGGAGATCGGCAGTGACGGAGACCGGCATCCGGAGCGTGAACGGTGCGCTCTGCCCGGGCTGCGAGGTCGCCGACCGTCTGATAGCTGCCTGGGTCGGTCAGCCGGTCGCCGACCGCGCTGTCGGCGGCGGTCTCGGCCGCCTCGGCGAGCTCGTCCCGGGTGGTGATCGGCTCGCGCGAGATGAACGGGGAGACGTTGATGTCGGTCCAAGGCTCCAGGGAGGTGTTCGTGACCAGCCCGGTGAGCGTGATCGTGCCCTTGCGCGGGATCTCGGAGGGAGTCATGGAGGTCAGCGCGACCGAGAGCGGGGTCTCGTCCTCATCGGCTGCCGGCGGCCGGACTGGCCCGCCTGCCGCGGTGGCCGGCCGTCAGGCCGACCATCAGCGGGGCCAGCAACAGGCTGGCCGCGACGGCGACCCGACCGAGCGCACAGGTCGTCAGTCGGGGGCCGGTCACAGCCGCGATGCTATCCGCGCGTACGCCGCGAACCGGGACGGGACGCAGCCCCGCCCGGCCCTGAGTCGCAGGTCCGGCGCCTCCTGCCACCCCCTAGAGTGGTCTCCCGTGTCCGAGGAGCCCCTGCTGATCAGCGACGTCCAGGCGCACGTGGTCGCAGAGCTGGCCCGGCTGGCGCCCGTCACCGACGAGCTGGGCCGGCGCTTCGCCGCTGCCGGCGAAGAGATCGCGCTCGTCGGCGGCCCGGTCCGGGACGCGATGCTCGACCGGCTGCACAACGACCTCGACTTCACCACCTCCGCCCGTCCCGAGGTCACCGAGAGGCTGCTCGAGGGCTGGGCCGACGCCACCTGGGACATCGGCCGCGCCTTCGGCACCATCGGCTGCCGGCGTGGGGAGTGGCAGGTCGAGATCACGACCTACCGCTCCGAGGCGTACGACGCCGACAGCCGCAAGCCCGCGGTGCAGTACGGCGACTCGCTGGTCGGCGACCTCGCCCGCCGCGACTTCACCGTGAACTCGATGGCGTTCTCGCTGCCCGAGCGAGCAGTTCGAGGACCCCTTCGGCGGCATGGTCGACCTGGCCAACAAGGTGCTGCGCACCCCGGGCCGGCCCGAGGACTCCTTCTCCGACGACCCGCTGCGGATGATGCGGGCCGCCCGGTTCGCCGCGCAGCTCGGGCTTCACCGTCGCCCCCGAGGTGGTCGCGGCGATGACGGCGATGGCCGAGCGGATCTCGATCGTCTCGGCCGAGCGGGTGCGCGACGAGCTGGTCAAGCTGCTGTCTCGCCCGCTACCCCGTGCGCGGGCTGCGGCTCCTCGTCGAGACCGGTCTCGCCGCGCAGGTGCTGCCGGAGCTGCCGGCGCTGGCGCTGGAGCGCGACGAGCACCACCGGCACAAGGACGTCTACGAGCACACGCTGACCGTGCTCGAGCAGTCCATCGACCTCGAGGACCGGCTCGGCTGGGACCCGGACTTCATCTCCCGCTTCGCGGCGCTGATGCACGACGTCGGCAAGCCCAAGACCCGTCGCTTCGGCGACGACAACGTGGTCACCTTCCACCACCACGACGTCGTCGGCGCGAAGCTGACCCGCAAGCGGATGCAGGCGCTGAAGTTCTCCAACGACCAGACCGACGCGGTGGCCAAGCTGGTCGAGCTGCACCTGCGGTTCCACGGCTACGGCTCGGGGGAGTGGACCGACTGCCGCCGTACGCCGCTACGTGCGCGACGCCGGCGACCAGCTGGAGCGGCTGCACGTGCTGACCCGCGCCGACTGCACCACCCGCAACAAGCGCAAGGCCGAGCTGCTGCGTCGTACCTATGACGACCTCGAGACCCGCATCGCCCGCCTCTCCGAGGAGGAGGAGCTGGCCTCCATCCGGCCCGACCTCGACGGCAACCAGATCATGACGATCCTGGGCATCGGCCCGGGTCGCGAGGTCGGCGAGGCCTACCGGCACCTGCTCGAGCTGCGGCTCGACCACGGCCCGATGAGCGAGGACCAGGCCAAGGCCGCCCTGCTCGAGTGGCACGCAAGTCGCACCTGAGCCGACCGGCGTCCTAGACCGGGCACGCGTTGAATGCGTGCTGTTGCACCGAGCTTCGTTGACCCGGTGCTGAGGCGGCGGCACGCTCGGTGCACCGCTGAAGACCGAGGAGCCGAACCATGCCGAAGCGCACCGAAGCGCCGACCACCGCGCAGCGTCCGCAGCTGACCCTGCCGCTGCAGAGCCACACCGCCGAGGGTCCGTACGACCAGACCGGCATGTACGTCATGCACCACGCCCTGCGCCGCGACTTCCTGCACTTCGTGGCCGCCGCGCAGAACACCCCCGTCTCCCGAGCAGGAGGTGTGGACCGCGCTGGCGCAGCGGTGGGACCGGTTCGCCGACATCCTCCACCACCACCACAAGGCAGAGGACGACCACCTCTGGCCGGTCCTCCTGAAGCACGCGGAGCAGTCCGGGTCGCAGGAGGACCTGCAACTGCTGGCCGACATGGAGGCCGAGCACGCGCGCATCGGTCCCGCCTTGAAGGCCTGCCACGACGCGTTCGCCGCGATGCTTGAGCACCCCTGCGAGGACCACCGCAACGAGCTGGACGTCCGGGCTGGCTGCGGCGCACGAGGGTCTCCTCGAGCACCTGGCCCACGAGGAGGGACAGGCACTGCCGATGCTCCAGCGCACCGTGAGCGAGGAGGAGAACAAGGCCTTCGAGAAGGCGGTCGGGAAGGCGTACCCGTTGAAGATGTTCCCGTTCCTGCTGCCCTGGGCGATGGACGAGGTGCCCGACGACGCCTACGAACGGATGCGCACCACCGTGCCGCCCGGCTACAACCTGATGCTCCGCCTGTTCCGCCCGCGCTTCGAACGAGCCGATCGCACGAGCCTTCCGCTACGTCTGACGCGAACCTACAGCGGAGTGGTGCAGGGCCCAGCCGTCGGCGTCGTTCTCGAGCTCGACGAACTCGGCGTTCGCCAGCTCGTTGTCCCTGGCCCACGCGGTGTGACGTTGCTGGCCAGAGTCGGTACGACGATCCCGAGCGCCGTCTGGTGGCCGACGACGAGCGCCGTCTCGCCGCGATGCAGGTCGGCGATCTCCTCGAACTGCGCCCGGTGGCGCTCGACCACCTCGGCACCTGACTCGCCCCCTTCGAAGCGGGCGTCCAGCGAACCCGGCGTACCACTGGTCGGTGACGGCGTCGATCCGGGACAGGTCGAAGGCCTCGCCGATCAGCGTCGCCGATGAACACCTCGCGAAGCGACTTGCAGGCGGTCACGCTCACCCCGAGGCGGGCCGCCACGATCTCGGCGGTCTGCACGGCGCGGGAGGTGTCGCTGGTGAAGACCGACGCCACGCGCCGCCCCTCGAGCGACTCGGCCAGGCCGTGCGCCTGGGCCCGGCCCTCGCGCGTCAGCGATCCGCCCTCGTCGGAGAACCAGTCCTCGACGAAGGCGGCCTTCGCATGCCTGGCCACCACGAGGCGTGGCGGGACAGAACAGGTCGGTCACGGAGCCATCAGACACCACGCAGTGCGGGTCCGGCCTGGGGCCGGGTCAGCCTTCCTTGATCACCCGGGTGCCGGCGAACTTGTCGGTCCACGGCCGTCGCGCCACCGGGTCGTTGTTGATGCCGACCGCGATCATGATCACCGCGACGAGCTGGCCGATGCCCGCCACGAGGCCGCCCAGGATCGGGATGATGCCGAGGATGCGGCAGCGCCATCCAGATGTTGCGCTTGACCGCCTCCTCCAGGGTCGGCTTCCCGCCGTTCGGCGCCCTCGACGTGCAGCTTCATCAGCATCTTGCCGACCGTCTGGCCCTCGGCTGGACTCCATGAAGCCGAAGTAGCCGAGGTAGATGATCGTGCTCAGCACCGCGGTCAGGGCACCTGCCGCGAAGCTGCCGCCCATGCCGAAGCCGCGCCGCGCCGTTGATGCCCAGGAGCCCGATCGTCAGCGGGCACGAGGATGACGAGGTTGACGACGAACAGCAGCACGAGGTCGATCAGCCGGGCCAGGAAGCGGTCGAGCAGCTCACCCGGCCTGCGGTCCGGCGGCGGCGGCGGCGGTGGGGGCGGAGCTGCCTCGTACCCTCCCGGCTGCGGCCGGCCCGGTGCGCCGTACCCACCCGGGGGCGGAGGTGGCTGCCGCCCGGCGGAGGCGCCTTCCCCCGGCGGAGGCGCCTGGCCTCCCCCGCCGTAGGGGTTCTCGGGAGGAGGGGGAGGTGGTGTGCCTTCGCTCATGCTTGAGACAGTAGGAACCCGGGGGGCCGTTGTCGATGACCCGTTCGGTTAATCCTTTTCGGCGCGCCGCGACCGAATTGGTCCCGAAAAGGACGCTCAGCGCTCGACGTCGCCCTTGATGAACGCCTCGACGGAGGTGCGGCCCTCGTCGTCGGGGCGCTGCACCGGCGGGCTCTTCATCAGGTACGACGAGGCCGACAGGATCGGGCCACCGATGCCGCGGTCCTTGGCGATCTTCGCCGCACGGATCGCGTCGATGATGATGCCGGCCGAGTTGGGGGAGTCCCACACCTCGAGCTTGTACTCCAGGTTCAGCGGGACGTCGCCGAACGCGCGACCCTCGAGGCGCACGTAGGCCCACTTGCGGTCGTCGAGCCACTGCACGTAGTCCGACGGGCCCGATGTGCACGTTGCGGGCGCCCATGTCGTGGTTCATGTTCGAGGTCACGGCCTGGGTCTTGGAGACCTTCTTGGACTCCAGGCGGTCGCGCTCGAGCATGTTCTTGAAGTCCATGTTGCCGCCGACGTTGAGCTGGTAGGTGCGGTCCAGCACCACGCCGCGGTCCTCGAACAGCTTGGCCATCACCCGGTGGGTGATGGTCGCGCCGACCTGGGACTTGATGTCGTCACCGATGATCGGGACGCCGGCGTCCTCGAACTTCTTGGCCCACACGGGGTCGGAGGCGATGAACACGGGCAGGGCGTTGACGAACGCGACCCCGGCGTCGATCGCGCACTGCGCGTAGAACTTGTCGGCCTGCTCCGAGCCCACCGGCAGGTAGGAGACGAGTACGTCGGCGCGGGACTCCTTGAGCACCTGCACCACGTCGACCGGCTCGGCGTCGGCCTGGTCGATGGTCTCGAGGTAGTACTTGCCGAGGCCGTCGAGCGTGGGTCCGCGCTGCACGGTCACGCCGGTCGGCGGGACGTCGCAGATCCGGATCGTGTTGTTCTCGGAGTTGTTGATCGCGTCGGAGAGGTCGAAGCCGACCTTCTTGGCGTCGACGTCGAACGCAGCCACGAACTCCACGTCCGCGGACGTGGTAGTCGCCGAACTCGACGTGCATCAGGCCGGGGACGGCGCCGGACGGGTCGGCGTCCTTGTAGTACTCGACGCCCTGGACGAGGGAGCTGGCGCAGTTGCCGACTCCCACGATCGCTACTCGTACCGATCCCATGGGGTTCTCCTCTTCAGTCACGACGTGTGGTCTGTCTGATTGCTTGCTGCTGGTGCCTTCGGCGGCGTCTTGGTCTTCGGCGCCTTCGCCCCCGGAGTGGTCGACGCCCGCTTGACGGGACGCGCCACCGGAGGCGCGGACTGTGCGGTCGGCCCTTCCCGCTCTGCGGCGATCAGGTCGGTCAGCCAGCGGACCTCGCGCTCGACCGACTCGATGGCGTGCCGCTGCAGCTCGGTGACGTAGCGGTCCGCACCCGCCGGACCCCGGCTGCGCGGGCCCGGTCGAGCCGCTCCTGCAGACGCGAGCGCCGACCCTCGAGGATGCGCAGGCGCACATCGGAGTCCGTGCGCGAGAAGAACGCGAACCTCATGTTGAAGTCCTCGTCCTCCCAGGCCGAGGGCCCGACGTCGGTGATCTTGGCGCCGAAGTACTCGGTGCCGGCCGGGGTGATCTGGTAGACGATCCGCTGGCGGCGGGAGACCCCCGGCGAGGCCATCGCGACCTCGGTCACCAGCCCGGCACGCAGCATCCGCTTCAGCGCGGGGTAGAGCGAGCCGTAGGAGAGCAACCGGGTCCAGCCGAGCAGCAGGTTGAGCCGCTTGCGCAGCTCGTAGCCGTGCAGCGGGGAGTCGTGGAGCAGCCCGAGGACCGCGAGCTCGAGCGTTGCGCCCTTGCTGCCGACCACTGTCCACCTCCTTGCGTCGTCGTCCCGGTGTGGGAACTGTTACATCGCGTCAACCTATCGCATCGATATATCGTCGTGCGAGTCCACCGTCCCGTGGACGGTCAGCGAATCCTGACGCGGCGGGCAGACCCCGTAACCTTCGTGGGCAGACCGAGTTCACAATTCAGACAATCTCGTGGCAGACCGAAAGAGTGTGTAGTGAGCGGCAACCGCAGTAATCCCGCGCCGAAGAAGAAGGGCAACGGGTCCGGCTCTGCCACGAAGGGCGGCACCAAGAACGGGCAGAAGGAGTCGCGGTGCAGGCGCGCGGCGGCGGCCGCACAGCCGGCTCGCGGGTCCTGAGGGTCGTGAAGTGGCTGCTGATCGTCGGTCTGGTCGGCGCCGTGATCCTGGCCGGCATCGGCTACTTCGCCTACCGCAACACCGAGATCCCGGACGCCAACAAGGCCTTCCAGGCGCAGTCCAGCTTCGTCTACTACTCGGGCGGCAAGGGCAAGATCGGCCGGTTCGCGGAGCAGAACCGGCAGTCGATCCCGCTGGCCGACATCCCGCAGGCGATGCAGGACGCCGCCATCGCCGCCGAGGACCGCACCTTCTACAGCAACAAGGGCATCGACCCCCAGGGGATCGTCCGGGCCGCGTTCTCCAACGCCCAGGGCAACTCCACCCAGGGCGCCTCGACGATCACCCAGCAGTACGTCAAGATCCTCTACCTCAGCCAGGAACGGACGCTGTCCCGCAAGGTCAAGGAGGCGTTCCTCTCCCTGAAGGTGCAGCAGCAGCAGTCCAAGTCGGCGATCCTCGAGGGCTACCTGAACACCATCTACTTCGGCCGCGGCGCCTACGGCGTGCAGGCCGCGGCCAACGCCTACTTCGACAAGCCGGCCAAGAAGCTGACCGTCCCCGAGTCGGCGATGCTCGCCGCGATCCTGAACTCGCCGAACTACCTCAAGCCCGAACGTGGCGCACCCGGCCGCGCCGCCCTGATCGAGCGCTACGACTACGTGCTGCGGGGGATGGTGTCGCTGGGCACGCTCGACGCGGCCAAGGCCGAGCAAGTACTACGGCAAGCTGCCCAAGCTGGCCAAGCAGCGGACCAACAACATGTACGGCGGCCAGCGCGGCTTCATGCTGACCATGGTCCGGGACGAGCTGCGCGCGCCGGCTTCGACGACACCGCAGATCGACTCCGGTGGCCTGCGGGTGGAGACGACCTTCACCCGGAAGGCGATGCAGGCCGCCGAGAACGGCGTACTCGAGGAGCGCCCGCCGGGCCTGAAGAAGCTGCACGCCGCCACGGCGTCGGTCGACGTCAAGTCGGGTGGCCTGATCGGCTTCTACGCCGGCCAGAACTACCTCGACAGCCAGCTGAACTGGGCGCAAGTGGGCGGCTCGCCGGGCTCGTCGTTCAAGCCGTTCGCGCTCGCGGCCGGACTCAAGGACGGGCTTCGCGCTCAAGGACACCTTCGACGGCAACGCGCCCTTCGTGCTGCCCGACGGCGGCGGCGAGGTGGGCAACCAGGGCGAGGGCAAGGGCCAGAGCTACGGCTCGGCGATCAGCCTGATCACCGCGACCGAGAACTCCGTGAACACCGCGTACGTCGACCTGACCACCTCGATGGAGGACGGGCCGCAGAAGGTCGTCAAGATGGCCAACGCCCTCGGCGTACCCAGGAACGCGCCGGGGCTGAAGCCGTTCCCGGCCGTCGCCCTGGGCTCGGCCACGGTGAGCCCGATCGACATGGCCAACTCCTACGCGACCATCGCCAACGGCGGCGTCCACCACGACTGGTTCACCGTCAAGAGGGTCACCCGCGCCTCCGACAAGAAGGTGCTCTACAAGGCCCCGCGGAAGAAGAACCGCGTCGCTGTCCGAGGACATCGCCTCCGACGTGAGCTACGCGCTGCAGCAGACCGTCCAGAACGGCACCGCCCGCACCGCGCTCGGACTCGGCCGACCCGCTGCCGCGCAAGACCGGCACCGCGACCAACGACGACGAGGACGTGTCGTCGTCGTGGTTCGTCGGCTACACACCGCAGGTCTCGACGGCCGTGATGTACGTGCGTGGCAAGGGCAACCAGGCGCTGAACGGCTACCTGCCCACGTTCTACGGCGGCGACTACCCGGCCTCGACCTGGACCTCGGTCATGTCGGCGCTGATGGAGGGCGTCGAGGTGGAGGACTTCCCGCCGCCTGCGTTCGTCGACGGCGAGGCGCCGGCGCGAGGGCCACGCGCCGTACACGCCCCCGCCGCCGGACCCCGACCCGGAGCCGACCAGAAGAAGCCGGACAAGCCGAAGAAGCAGGACAGGGGCAACAAGCCCGACGACCCCCGACCCGCCGGACGAGACCCGCCGACCCACCGGACGAGACGGAGCCCGACCCGCCGGATGATCCCGGCCCGACCGACGAGCCCGGGCCGGACATGGCGGCGAAGGCGGCGGGGCGGCGAAGGCGGCGGCGAGGGCCCCGAGCAGTGACCGTCGCGCCCACGCGGGCCGATCCCGTCGCACGCACGATGAGCGAGGCGATCGGCGGCCCGGTGGGACGGCACGGCCGACCGCACCGGTGGTGGTCTGCCGGTGCGCGTGCTGCTGGCGCTGTTCGCGGTGGTCTTCGCGCTCGGGCTGGTGCACCACGTGCCGTGCCTGGAGACCAACTGGACCGGCGACCAGGCCCGCTACGGGAAGATGTGCTACTCCGACGTGCCCTACCTCTACACCGGGCGGGGGTACGCCGAGGGCCGCTGGCCGTACGCCGACACCGGGGGCCGCTACGAGGTCACCGAGTACCCCGTCGGCATCTCCTACCTCGCCTGGGGCGCCGCGAAGCTCACCCAGCTCGACCCCGCCGGCCCGCCGATCGAGCAGCGCCGCGACGCAGACCCCGGCAGCCTCTGGTCCCTGCCGGGCATGACGACGGAGGTGAACAACTACTTCCTCGTCACCGCGCTGCTGCTGGCCCTCTTCGGGTTCATCGCGACCTGGTTCCTGGCCGGCACCCATCGGGGACGACCGTGGGACGCGCTGTACTTCGTGCTCTCGCCGGTCCTGCTGGTGACCGGGCTGGTCAACTGGGACCTGATGGCCGTGGCCATGGTCGCCGGCGCCCTGTGGGCGTGGTCGCGTGACCGGCCGGTGCTGACCGGCGTACTGATCGGGCTGGGCACCGCCACCAAGCTGTATCCGCTGTTCCTGCTCGGCCCGATCCTGGTGGTGGCCTGGCGACGACGATCCCTGGGCAGGTTCGCGTGGGCCGCCGGCGCCGCGGCGGTCGCCTGGGCGGTGGCCAACCTGCCGGCCTGGCTCACCGGGTTCGAGCAGTGGAAGGTCTTCTGGACCTTCAACTCCGACCGCGGCGCCGACCTCGGTTCGCTGTGGCTGGTGCTGTCCCACGCCGGCCATCAGCGTCACCGCCGCACGGCATCAACCTGTGGTCCTGGGTGGTGTTCGGGGCGATCTGCCTCGCGGTCGGCGTGCTGGGGCTGCGCGCACCCGAGACGCCGCGGGTGGCCCAGCTCGCCTTCCTGGTCGTCGCCGGGTTCCTGCTGGTGAACAAGGTGTACTCCCCGCAGTACGTGCTCTGGCTGCTCCCGCTCGCCGTGCTCGCGCGGCCGCGGTGGCGCGACCTGCTGATCTGGCAGGCCGGCGAGCTCTTCTACTTCGTGGCGGTCTGGACCTACCTCGGCGGGTGGCTGGAGGAGTCCACGGGTGGCGGGTCCCCGGTCTACGACCTCGCGATCTGGGTGCGGGTCGCCGCGCAGCTCTACCTGGTGGCGGTCGTCGTGCGCGACATCCTGCGCCCGCAGCACGACCCGGTCGCGGATGACCGAGCGCGGAGCCGATGCCGGGCACCGCGAGCCGGACCTCGGCAGCCGTGCGTGGCGATCCGGTCAGCTGATCTCGACCCGGTCGAAGTCGGTGGCGGTGAACCGCACCCGGCACTCGACCTCCTCGCCCACCTCGGGCACCGCGGCGCCGGCGGGGATGAACAGCATCGAGGCCTGCATGTGCGGCGGCTCGGCGAACAGCCGCTGCTTGCCGCCGACGGTGTACGGCGACCGCACCAGCCCGGCCGCGTCCAGGCCGCCGCGCGCGATCGAGGCAGCCTTGGCCCGCAGGGTCGGGTCGCCGGTCGGCGCCTCGAGGCCGATGCCGTGCGCGGTGCCGCCGGAGACGACCAGGATCGTGCCCGCGCGCGGGGCCGTGCGGCCGCGGTAGCCGTAGATGTCGCCGCGCTCGACGGGGTGGGTGTCGAGCACGGTCGCGCGCACGGAGAGGGCACCGCGGTCGCCGAGCCACAGGCCGGTGCCGACGCGGGGGCGGAAGGCGAAGTCGGGGTACTTCTGCTCGAGCAGGGTGAGCTCGATCTCGGTGAGGTGGGAGACCCAGATCGTGCGGCAGCCCGGGTGGTCGAGCTTGTCGACCCCGGCGGCGACCACGTCGTTCATCAGCCGTTCCACCTCGCTGAGGTGCGAGGTCCCCTGGGACCTCGGGGCCAGCGGCAGGTGCAGCGCCACGCCCTCCACCCGGACGCCGCCGCTGCGCTTCAGCAGCCGCGCCGCCTCGCGCAGGCCGGGGGCGCTGAAGCCGTGGCGGCGCATCGAGGTCATCCGCTCCAGGATCACCCGCGGCCGCTCGCCGCTGGCGGTGCCGTGCTCGGCGAGCGCGGTCAGGTCCTCGAGCCGGCCGACGGTGTGGATCACCCGTGGGGTTGTCGGGTGCCGGGTTGAACGGCCGCCACGGGGTGAGCACGAGCAGCGACCCGTCGTACCTCTGCTCGACGTGGGGGATCTCCTCGTAGGTGCCGACGGCGAGGGTGTCCACGCCGAGCCACTGCGACTTGCGGGCCAGCCGGCCGAGGCCGAAGCCGTAGCCGTTGCCCTTGGCCACCGGCACCAGGCCGCGGGTGGCGCTCGTGCATGTCCTTGAGGTGGGCCCGCCAGCGGTCGCCGTCGACGCGGAGGATCAGGCCCATGCGCGCCTCAGCCCCGGCGCTTCATGTAGACCTCGAAGGCCTTGTAGATCGCCTTGCTGAGCGGCAGGTCCCACTCGCCGGCGTACTCCACGGCCTCGCCGCCGGTGCCGACCTTGAACTGGATCAGCCCGACGTGGTCGTCCTCGGAGTCCAGGGTGGGGGTGATGCCGCGCAGGTCGTAGACGTGCGCCCCGGCGGCCATCGAGTCGCGGATCATCTGCCACTGGATCGCGTTGGACCCGCGGACCTCGCGCTTCTCGGTGGAGGAGGCGCCGTAGGAGTACCACGTGTGCGTCCCCACGCGGATCCAGATCGTGCTCGCCACCAGGTCACCCTCGTGGCGGGCGAGGTAGACCCGGATCCGGTCCTGCTCCTCGGCCCGAGCGCCTCGAACATCGTCTCGAAGTAGCTCAGCGGCCGCGGGGTGAAGTCGTCCCGGCTCGGCGGTGAGGACGTAGAGCTCGTGGAAGGCCTTGAGGTCGGCGGCGCTCGCCGCGCTCGACCTCGACGCCCTGCTTCGCGGCCTTCTTGATGTTGCGCCGCCACTGCTGGTTCATGCCCTTGAGCACGTCGTCCTCGCTGCGCGGGCGTGCCCTCGTCGTCGACGAGGGGGATGTGGAAGTTGTACTGCGGCTGGCCGGCGGCGAAGCCCTCCTCGACCGCCTGCGGCCGCCAGCCGAGGTCCTGCAGCTGGGAGACGACGCCGGCACCCACCTGGCTGCGCTCGGTCGGGGGCAGGGACGTCAGCGAGCGCACGGACTCGTCGGCGATGCCCTCCTTGACCTGGGCCGCGCTCCACCGGCGGGTGACCACCGGGGGGCCGATCCGGATGCCGAAGGCCCCTGCGGACGCAGGTGGTCGGCCATCGGGTCCAGCCAGGCGCCGAGGTCGTCGCTCGCCCAGTCGATGAGCGGGCCCTCGGGCAGGTAGGCGAGGTAGCGCTTGACCTTGGGCAGCTGGCGGTAGAGCACGAGCGCGGCACCGACGAGCGACTCGCCGCCGGTGCTGCTGCGGGAGACCCAGCCGATGGACTCGGCCTTCCACTCCGGCTTCACCGCCGCCCAGGCGGGGGTCTGCAGGAAGCTGGCCGACTGCCCGGGCGACCCGCCTGCGGCTTGGCCCGGTCCCGGATGACGGCAAGGTGCTCCTCGGCGGTGATCGTGCGCACGGTCAGGGCTTCGGAGGTCACGTCAGGAGCCTAACGGTGGCGCTCCGGCGTGATCGGCCGCCCGGTGGTGGCGGCGGTGGCAGACCCGGCTGCGAGCCGTGCTCGTCAGTCGCCGGCCAGGCCCATCGCCTCGTTGATCAGCTTCTCGATCGTGGGGAACGAGGGCGGCGTCCGGGTCGACGATCGAGGGTGGTCGCCGGGGACCACCACCTCCTCCGCGGTGCCCCCGGCCGCCTTCGCGGCGGCGACGTAGCGAGCGCTCTGGTCGGCGCGGGACCAGCTCGTCGTTGTCGGCGCGCACGGCCCAGACCGGGCAGGATGCGGGGACCAGCTGCGCGGGGTCGGCGACGGCGTATCGCTCGGGCACCTCGCCGGGCTGCCGCCGACGAAGCTCGCTGACGGTCGACGGCCAGCGCCGGGTCGTCGCCCCCGCGGGTCAGCGTCGAGGATGCCCGGCGAGCGAGATCGCCCCGCGTGGGCGCACCAGCGGCGCGCCACCCGGGGTCGCGGGCGTGCGCGAGGCGGCCCAGGCAGCGAGGTGGCCGCCGGCCGAGTGCCCGACCAGCACGACCCGGTCGGCGATGCCGGCGGGGAGGCCCGTCGCCGCCGAGCCGGTCGATCGCCGCCGCGACGTCGAGGAGGGTGTTCGGCACGCCGCCGCCGTCGCCGATCCGGCGGTACTCCACGTTCCAGGTGACGAAGCCCAGGTCGGTGAGCTGCTCGGCCAGGGGCTCCAGCTCGGCTGACGCCGTACATCGGCGCTGCCAGGCGCCTCCGTGCAGCAGCACGACCGTGCCCTTCGGGTCCTCGGCCGGCATCCGGAGGTCGGCGAACTGGGAGGGGTCGTCGCCGTAGGTCACCCGCCGCGGCTTGCCCGGCGCCGGCTCGGCAGCCGTGTCCTTCGAGCCGGATCCGGGTCGTCGGCGGACCCGCTCACCGCAGCCCGAGAGCAGCGTCGGCCGCCCCCGAGGCGGTGAGCAGCCCCGCGGCTGGGGCGTCGAGCGTCACACCCCGTGTTCGCGCAGCCACGCGAAGTCCGCCTGGTGCTCGCCGGCGCCACCGGGGGTCTCGCAGATGACCGGGGCTCCCGCGTCGCGGACCACGCCCGCGAAGTCGTGCTCGTCGAGCTGCCCGTTGCCGAAGTTGGCGTGCCGGTCGGCGCCGGAGTCGAAGGCGTCCCGGCTGTCGTTGGCGTGCAGCAGGTCGATCCGGCCGGTGATCGAGCGGACCTTCTCCACCGCGGTCGCCAGCTCGATGCCGCCCGCCCAGGCGTGGCAGGTGTCCAGGCAGAAGCCGACCCGGTCGGAGTGCTCGGCCGCGGAGATGGCGTCCCACACCCCGGCGATCCGGTCGAGGTGCCGGGCCATCGCGTTGTCGCCGCCGGCGGTGTTCTCGATCAGCAGCGGGATCTTGATGTCGGTCGCCTCGATCGCCTTGCGCCAGTTGTCGAAGCCCTTGGCCGGGTCGTCGTCCTTGTTGACGTGTCCGCCGTGGACGATCAGGCCCTTGGCGCCGATCTCGGCGGCAGCGTCCATGTGCTGCTGGAGCAGCTTGCGGCTCGGGATCCGGATGCGGTTGTTGGTGGTCGCCACGTTCACGATGTACGGCGCGTGCACGTAGAGGTCGATCCCGGCCGCCTCGGCGTCCTCCCGCAGGCCGGCGGCGCCTCCGGCGTACCGGATCTCGGGGCCCTTGTAGCCCTGCGGGTCGCCGAGGAAGAACTGCACCAGCGAGGTCTGCCGGGCCTTGGCCTCGGCGACGGGGTCGGTCTGCTCGACGTGCGCTCCGATGGCGATCCGGCTGCTGCTCATGGGCCCACCCTAGGTCGCTGGCCCGACACGTGTGACCCGAGGGGAAGGCGAGGCGGGACAGGCCTGTGGACGACGATTTCGTCCCGGGGCGGACTGCTTGTTAACCTTGCGCGTCGCTCTCCCCCGATGGGAGATGTGACAACGCACAGCCCTCCTGTCACGGAAACGCCGTGGCCGCCCGAGTCCGAAGGAGGTGGAGAACGCTATGCGCGCCTATGAACTCATGGTCATCCTCGATCCCAACCTCGAGGAGCGCACCGTCCAGCCGTCGCTCGACACGTACCTCAACGTCGTCCGCAACGACGGAGGCAGTGTCGACAACGTCGACATCTGGGGTCGCCGTCGTCTCGCCTACGAGATCGACAAGAACGCCGAAGGCATCTACGCCGTCGTGTCGCTCCAGGCCGAGCCCGCGACCGTCAAGGAGCTCGACCGTCAGCTCACGCTGAACGAGTCGGTGCTCCGCACCAAGGTCATCCGTCCCGACGCTCGCTGAGCGCCGGGACACGACTTCTCACGACCATCTAGGGAGCACCACATGGCAGGCGAGACCATCATCACCGTCGTCGGCAACCTCGTCGACGACCCGGAGCTCCGCTTCACCCCGTCGGGTGCAGCGGTGGCGAACTTCCGGATCGCGTCGACCCCCCGCACCTTCGACAAGCAGACCAACGAGTGGAAGGACGGCGATGCGCTGTTCCTGTCCTGCTCGGTGTGGCGGCAGGCCGCGGAGAACGTGGCCGAGTCGCTCCAGAAGGGCATGCGCGTCGTCGTACAGGGCCGGCTCAAGCAGCGTTCCTACGAGACCCGCGAAGGTGAGAAGCGCACCGTCGTGGAGCTCGAGGTCGACGAGGTCGGGCCCAGCCTGAAGTACGCCACCGCCAAGGTCGCGCGCGTCCAGCGCAGCGGCGGTGGCGGCGGCTACGGCAGCAGTGGCGGCAGCACCGGTGGTGACGACCCGTGGGCCACCACCCCGGCACAGGGCCCCCAGGGCGGCGCCCCGGCCGGCCAGCCTGCCCAGCAGGGTGGCGGCAACCAGGGCGCCTGGGGCGGCCAGCAGGGCGGCCAGGCAGCTCCCGGTGGCCAGCCGCAGCAGAACGACCCGTGGGCAACCGGCGGCTCGGACGAACCCCCGTTCTGATCCACCGCACCATCCACCCGACCATCCCCTAACCATTCCGGCGCGAGCCGGGCTCAGAGAAGGAGCACCACAATGGCCAAGGCAGTGATTCGCAAGCCCAAGAAGAAGGTTTGCCAGTTCTGCAAGGAGAAGGTGTCCTACGTCGACTACAAGGACACCAACCTCCTGCGCAAGTTCATCTCCGACCGCGGCAAGATCCGCGCTCGTCGGGTGACCGGCAACTGTGTCCAGCACCAGCGTGACGTGGCCACGGCCGTCAAGAACGCCCGCGAGGTCGCACTGCTGCCCTACACGTCCACGGCTCGCTGAGAGGAGACCTGCTGATGAAGCTCATCCTGACCCAGGAGGTCACCGGTCTCGGCTCCGCAGGCGACGTGGTCGAGGTGAAGGACGGCTACGGCCGCAACTACCTCATCCCGCGTGGCTTCGGCATCCGCTGGACCCGTGGTGGCGAGAAGACCATCGAGTCGATCACCAAGTCGCGCGACGCCCGTGCGGTGCGCGACGCCGAGCACGCCACTGAGGTGAAGGCCAAGCTGGAGGACTCGACGTTCAACGTCAAGGTCCGCGCCGGCGAGGGTGGCCGGCTCTTCGGCGCCGTGACCGCCGGCGACATCGCCGCGGCGATCACCGAGGGCGGTGGCGAGGTCGACAAGCGCACCATCGTGGTCGGCAACCCGATCAAGTCGCTCGGCGCACACACCGTGAAGGTCAAGCTGCACGACGACGTGGAGGCAGAGGTCCACCTCAACGTCGTCTCCGCCTGAGACCCGATCACCGCGGAAGGCCGCTCCCCTCAGCTCGAGGGTGGGCGGCCTTTTCGCTTCTCCGGAGCGCGTTTCTCCGGAGTCCGATCCTCCGGGGCCGGCTTCTCCGGGTCCGGCCGCGGGTGGATCTCCAGCGGTCCCGGCCCGCCGAGCCACTCGCGCCGGTGCACCCGGAACAGGAAGTACACGAACGCGAGCGGTGACCAGCGTCGCCATCACCGCGGTCGGTGTCTCGAGCTGCTTGACGCCGCCGCCGATCGCCAGCACCGGGAGTACGGCGACCAGCGCGAAGCCCCACACCAGCAGCCCGAACCGCTTCGCCGCGTAGTCGTCGACAGGCTCCTGCCGGACCGCCAGCAGCCCGATCTCGCGGGAGAGCACGAGGCAGAACGCGATCTGGGGCAGCGACACGAACCACCCGCCGGAGGCGTCGAGCTGGTGGTTCACCTGCGGGAACCACATCGGCACGCTGACGGCTGCAGCGACCAGGGCCAGCCATCGGGTGGAGTCGAAGACCTTGTTCGCACGGACGAGCGCGAAGACGCCGTACAGCACCAGCAGCCAGCCGAGCGGGTCCGGCAGGGCGTCGTACTTCTGCCAGCCGGGTGAGGGGTCGGGCGGGAAGTGAGCGGTGCCGACCACGATCACCATGCCCATGGCGATCCTCTGGAGCGGCGACATGGCGCAAGCGTAGGCTCCCCGACCATGGCAAAGGCGGCAGCTGTCCCACTGGCACCGGGGGTCTGGCGGATCCCCCTGATCGGCGACTACGTCAACGGGTTCATGCTCCGTGACGAGGACGACCAGGTGACGCTGATCGACATGGGACTGGCGTCCTCGGGCAAGAAGGTGATGGCCGCCCTGCGAGTCGATCGGGTCCGGACCGAGCGACGTCACCCGGCTGCTGCTGACCCACTGCCATCCCGACCACGCGGGGGGCGCGGCCCACGTCTCCCGGGAGACCGGCCGGCCCGTCGACGTACACACCGACGATGCGGAGTACGTCCGCACCGGGACGCAGCCGGACGTCGACCCGACCTCGCGGATCGGCAAGCTCTTCCGGAAGCTGCCCGACCCCAAGATGGAGAAGGTCACCGTGGGTGAGGAGCTCACCGACGGGCAGGTGGTGCCGTTCGCCGGCGGGATCCGGGTAGTCCACACACCGGGCCACTCGCCTGGCCACGCGTCGTACCTGCTCGAGGAGTCCGGCGTGCTGATCACCGGCGACGCGATCTTCAACGTCCTCGGTCGGCGCTGGCCGCTGAAGATGCTCTGCTCCAACTTCGCGATGACCAAGAAGACGGCTCAGCGGCTCGGGGAGCTGGAGTACTCCACCGCAGCCTTCACCCACGGCCCGGAGATCACGGAGAACCCGCGCGAGGCGATCCGCTCGTTCCTTGCGAAATCTGGTGGTTGAGGAGCGAGCGAAGCGAGCGTCTCGAAACCACCGAGTCGAGCTAGGCGCCCAGCCGCATCCAGCGGTCCCCGCGTGCGCGCCACAGCAGGGTCACGGCGCGCCCACCCATGAAGCACAGCCCGAACGCCCCCCAGAGCCAGGCCAGGCCGTTGTCGCTGACCAGCCACGCCGCCGGTGCGAACACGACCAGGGTCGCCAGCTGCGCCCACGCGAGGTAGACGGCGTCGCCGGCGCCGATCAGTACGCCGTCGAGCACGAACACGATGCCGGCCAGGGGTTGCGCCAGGGCCGCGACGAGCAGGACGGGCACCAGCAGGTCGAGCACCATGTCATCGCTGGTGAACAGCCGGCCCAGCACCGGCGAGACGGCGGCCAGGCCCAGCCCGGTGACCACCCCGCTCAGCCAGCCCCAGCGCTCCATCCGCTGGGTGACGGCCCGGGTGCCCTCGGCATCGGCAGCGCCGAGGTAGCGCCCGGTGATCGCCTGCGCGGCGATGGCCACCGCGTCGAGGGCGAAGGCCAGGAAGGTCCAGATGGTCAGGGCGAGCTGCATGGCGGCCAGGTCGGCCTCGCCCAGCCGCGCGGCGGCGTACGTCATCACGAGCAGGGACGCGCGCAGCATCAGCGTCCGCATGATCAGCGGTACGCCGGCCCGACCGGCCTGCCTGATCCCGGGCAGGTCCGGACGCAATGGTGCGGACTCCCTGCGCGCGGCCCGGACCACCACCCACACGAGCGCGACGGCCGAGCCGACCTGAGCCAGCAGGGTGCCGAGAGCCGAGCCGGCGATGCCGAGGCCGACGCCGTACACCAGCGCGACGTTGAGGACGATGTTGACCAGGTTGCCGACCACGGCGACCACGAGCGGGGTCCGGGTGTCCTGCAGGCCGCGGAGCACACCGGTGGCCGCGAGCATCAGCAGCAGGGGCACCGTGCCCAGCAGCGCGATCCGCAGATAGGTCTCCGCGAGCTCGGCGACCCGGTCGCCGGGCCCGAACAGGTCCACGATCGGCCTGGTCAGCGGGAGCGCGACGGCGGTGACGGCGATGCCGATGAGGCTCGCCAGCCAGAGTCCGTCGATGCCCTGCGCCAGGGCACCGCGGGTGTTGCCCGCGCCGACCTGGCGGGCCACCGAGGCGGTGGTGCCGTAGGCCAGGAAGATGCACAGGCTGACCAGCGTGCCCAGGACGGCCGAGGCGATCCCGAGCGCCGCCAGCTCCGGGGTGCCGAGGTGCCCCACCACCGCCGCGTCGGCGAGCAGGAACATGGGCTCGGCGACCAGCGCCAGGAACGCGGGTACGGCGAGCCGCAGGATCTCCCGGTCGTGCTCCCGGTTCCGTGCCCTGGTCTCGGCTCGGGCCTGCTCCCGGGCCTCACTGCGGTCGCTCTGGTGGTCCCCGCGCCTGTCCCCCCGCGCGACTACCACCCGGCGAGGCTAAACGCCATAGCTACCTGTGCAAAACCCGGGGTTTCTGTGGGTAAGGCATCACAGAGAGCCCTTTGTCGACAAACAAACTGGTGAGTACCAGATGACGAACCGGTGAACACCAGCAGGCCAACTTTCTTCGATCCACAGCCTGCGGATCGGCGAAACCGCAGGTCAGAGGCGGTTTGCTCGCTGAAACTATTTGGGGGTCCACAGCGAAGACAACAGGCTGCCCCCAGCAGCAACGGCGTGTTCCACACAATCAACAGGGTTATCCACAGGCTCCTGTGGATAACGGGGTTGGCGGCTCGGTTGGAGGGGCCTAGGGTCAGGCAACCGGGTCGTTCGAAATCTTGGGTGTGACGTCCCGGACCACTACGTGAGCACACCACTCGGGTGGGTCACGGCTGACCCTTGACGATCATTGGCCGATCCCAGGGCTACAAGAAGAAGTTGTCGGTGCCGGCCTCTACTTTGGCGTGCACGAGAGCAAGAGAGGGCCACGCGATGAGCATGACCGAGTCGGGCGGGGGGAGCACCCAGGGCGGGGGCTCGACCGGGGTCGCGATGAGCGAGTCCTGGACCGATGACTCGTTCGCCGGTGGCTACGCCAGCTTCGGCGACAACCCGGCCGGCAACCAGGAGCACTGGTCGGGCCGGATGCCTCCGCAGGACTCCGACGCCGAGCAGAGCGTGCTCGGGTCGATGCTCATCTCCAAGGACGCGATCGCCGACGTCAACGAGCAGGTCGGCGGCGGCGACTTCTACCGGCCGGCCCACGAGACCATCTACGACGCGATCGTCGATCTCTACGGGCGGGGGGAGCCGGCCGACCCGGTCACCGTCTCTGCTGAGCTCCACCGCCGTGGCGAGCTGCAGAAGGTCGGCGGGGCGCCATACCTGCACACGCTCTCTGCCAGCGTCCCGATCGCTGCCAACGCCGGCTACTACGCGACGATCGTGCGGGAGAAGGCGATCCTGCGCCGGCTCGTCGACGCCGGCACCAAGATCGCGCAGATGGGCTACGCCGGCGAGGGAGACGTCGATGCCACCGTCGACGTGGCCCAGCAGGAGATCTACGCGATCGGTGAGAAGCGCCAGCAGGAGGACTACGCACCGCTGTCCTCGATCATGGAGGCCACCCTCGACGAGATCGAGGCGATCTCCAGCAACGACGGCACCACCGGCGGTGTCCCGACCGGGTTCGCGGACCTCGACGAGCTGATCAACGGGTTCTCCGGCGGGCAGATGGTGATCGTGGCCGCGCGTCCTGCGGTCGGCAAGTCGACGCTGGCCCTGGACTTCTGCCGGTCCGCGTCGATCCACAACAACCTGACCAGCGTCCTGTTCAGCCTGGAGATGTCCAAGAGCGAGATCACCATGCGGTTGCTCTCGGCCGAGGCGAAGATCCCGCTGAACAACATCCGCAAGGGCCCGATGACCGACGACGACTGGAACAAGCTCGGACCCAAGATGGGCCAGGTCTCCGGGGCGCCGATGTTCATCGACGACAGCCCCAACATGACGATGATGGAGATCCGGGCCAAGGCCCGTCGGCTCAAGCAGCGCCACGACCTGAAGCTGATCGTGATCGACTACCTGCAGCTGATGACCAGCGGCAAGAAGGTCGAGTCCCGTCAGGTCGAGGTCTCGGAGTTCTCCCGGCAGATCAAGCTGCTCGCCAAGGAGCTCGAGGTCCCGATCATTGCGCTCTCGCAGCTGAACCGTGGTCCCGAGCAGCGCTCCGACAAGCGCCCGATGATGAGCGACCTGCGTGAGTCCGGCTCCATCGAGCAGGACGCCGACATCGTGATGCTTCTGCACCGCGAGGACATCTACGAGAAGGAGTCCCCCCGCGCCGGCGAGGCCGACATCATCGTCGCCAAGCACCGCAACGGCCCGACCCGCGACGTCACCGTCAGCTTCCAGGGCCACTACTCCCGCTTCGTGGACATGGCCCACTGACCGACATCGCCCGCCGATGATGTTCGGCCTGTCGTTAGAGTGGGGGTGTGCGCATCGCCGTCATCTCCGACACCCACTCCCCGCGCTTCTGGAAGCGGTGCCCGCCTGCCGTTGCGGCAGCGCTCGACGGCGTGGACCTGATCCTGCACGCCGGTGACGTGTGCCTGGTCGAGACCCTCGAGGAGCTCGCGACGTACGCCCCGGTGCTGGCGGTGCGCGGCAACAACGACGGCGCGGACATCGCGGACTGGGGCGCCCCCGAGACGCTCGAGACCGAGCTGGACGGAGTGCGGGTCGCGATGATCCACGACAGCGGTGCTGCGAAGGGACGGGGTCAGCGGCTGCGGAAGTGGTTCCCCGAGGCGGAGCTCGTGGTGTTCGGCCACTCGCACATCCCCTGGGACGAGGAGTGCGACGGGCAGCGGGCGTTCAACCCCGGCTCGCCCACGGACAAGCGACGCCAGCCGCACGGGACGATGGGCGAGATCGTGATCGCGGACGGCGCCATCGCGTCCGCGCGGATCTTCCCAGTGACCTGACCGCTATCGGGCTACGCCGGTCGTGCGTCCAGGACGTCGAGCCGTTCGAGATCGGTAGCGGACAGGACGACCCCAGCAGCGGCGATGTTTGCCTCCAGGTGACTGACCCGCGTCGTCCCCGGCAGTGGCACGACCGGTAGGTCCCACCGCTGCGACTGATGGTGCACCCAGGCGAGTGCGACCTGCCCGGGCGTGACGCCGTGGGTCGCCGCGACGTCCTCGAGCGCGCGATGCAGGGACGCGGGCGCTGTACGGCCGGGAATGCCGCCATCCGGTGAGTGCAGCAACCCGTGGCCGGTCGGCGAGTGCGCGACGGTGATCACCCCGAGCTCGCGGACGGTGGGAAGCAGCTGCTCGAGCTCGCGGTGCACCAGCGACCACGACTCCTGCACCGCGGTGATCGGGTGTACGCCGTTGGCCCGGCGCAGGTCATCCTCGGTGATGTTCGACAGGCCCAAGCTGCGGACCTTGCCCTGTTCGACAAGCTCGGCCATCGCCCCAACCGTCTCCTCGATCGGCGTCTCATCGCTGCGGTGGTGCAGGTAGTAGAGGTCGATCACGTCGGTGTCCAGGCGGCGCAGGCTCGCCTCGCAGGACTGGCGGACGTAGGTGGGGTCGGCGCGGACGCTCCAGTCGCGGCCTTCGCCCCAGACCAGACCGAACTTGCTGGCCAGGATCACCTCGTCGCGGCGGCCCGAGATGGCCCGGCCGACCAGTTCCTCGTTCCCGTACGCGTCGGCGGTGTCGACCATCGCCACCCCGGCGTCCAGCGCACGGTGGATCACCGCCACGGGATCGCGGTCAGGGTCCCCGGAGGACTCCTCGCGCAGGCGCATGGCGCCGAAGCCCTGCGGAGGGAGGTTGTCCTGGCTCAGCAGCATGTTGCCCAAGTTCGATCGACCATGCTCGGACCCTAGGAGCTCAACCAAACTTGAGGTCAACTGCGGTCGGGAACGACGTCGGCGCTGCGAGCCCAGGCGACAGCCGGGATGAGCAGCAGGGCCAGGAACCCTCCGGCGAGCGAGAGCGTGGCGTAGCTCGTCCCGGCGACGATGAACCCGGAGACGGCACCACCCGACGCACCGGCGAAGGCGATCAGCACATCGACGGAGCCCTGGGTCCGTGCCCGGGTCTGCACCGGAGTGGCGTCCACGATCAGGGCGGTGCCGCTGATCAGGCCGATGTTCCACCCCAGCCCGAGGAGTGCGAGCGCCAGCGTGAGCCAGCCGAGTGACTCCCCGGGTGCGAGGGCGGAGACCAGGCCGGCTGCGAGCAGGGTCGCTCCGGCGACGAGCGTCATCGTGAGGCGACCGAGCTTGTCGACGAGCCGGCCGGTGACCAGGGAGGGCAGGAACATCGCGCCGACGTGTACGCCGATGACGAAGCCGATCTCGCTCAACGAGTGGCCGTGGTGGCGCATGTGCACCGGCGTCATGGTCATGATCGCGACCATCGCGATCTGGGTGAGGACCATGACGGTCGCGCCCAGCATCACTCCCTTGTTGATGGAGCTCCCGACGTCGGCGCTGGGGCGGGGCACCGCCGCGCTCGGCGTACGGCGCTCGAGGGCCTTGGCCACCAGATAGGGGTCGGGCCGGAGGAACACGAACAGGATCGCACCGGCCAGGCCGAAGGCGACGCCGGCGAGCAGGAACGGCCCCGCCAGCGCTGGGATCCCGATGGAGACCGCCACCCTGCCCATCAGCTCCACCAGGTTCGGTCCGGCGACTGCGCCGAAGGTGGTGGACACCATCGCGACGCTCACCGCCGTGGCGCGCTGGTCGACCGGGGCGAGGTCGGTGCCGGCGTACCTCGCCTGCAGGTTCGTGGAGGTCCCGGCCCCGTAGACGAAGAACGCGACGAACAGCAGGGCCGGGCTGTCGATGACGGCCGCGACGACCACGCCGAAGGCGCCGACCGTCCCCGCGAGGAAACCGGCGGCCAAGCCTTGACGACGACCGGCTCGTTGGGAGTGCCGACCAACGAGGTAGGCGGCCAGTGCAGACCCCAGCGTGAACAGGGCGACCGGCAGTCCGGCCACGCCGGCGCCGCCGAGCATGTCCTGCGCGAGCAGGGCACCGACGGTCACGCCCGCTGCAAGACCGGCTCCACCGAAGATCTGTGAGACCAGGACGACGGTCAGGGAGCGGCGGTACAGCGCGTGGCGGGCCTCTGCCGAGTCGACGAACGACTCGACGCTGCTGACGCGAGGGTCACGACCAGTCATCGGGCTCCATCACGTTCAGGTCGGCCGGGCCGGTGATCCCGGCGATCACGGCCTGGTCGTTCTTCTGCCAGATGAACCAGTCGCGGGTGGGCGGCCGGTTGCCGATGCGTCGGACCCACTGGCGACGGTCGAGGGCCGCCGCGAACCGGTAGCGGGCCTCGAACTCGGGATAGGCGTAGACGACGACCTGCTGGCGGGTGCGGCGTTCGACGACGTCGATGAACGCTCGGACCTCGTCGAGCAGCTCCGGCCTGGGCGGTGGGTCGGAGCAGTTGCCGAGGAGCTCCAGGTCGACCGCGGGTGGCATCGAGCGCGCTGGCGCCGAACGCAGTACGCGGGTGAAGTGCTGGGCCTGGGGTGCGCCCGGCGAGCAGAGGCTGAAGTAGTGGAAGCCGCCCACACGCAGGCCTGCTGCCCGGGCGGAGCGCGCATTGCTCAGGAAGCGTGGGTCGGTGAAGCCGCTGCCCTCGGTGGCCTTCAGGTAGGCGAACTCGATCCGGTCCCGGCGTACCCGTGCCCAGTCGACCTCGCCCTGGTGGTGCGAGACATCCACGCCACGGACGGGGCGGGTACGACGCTTCGGTGCCTCGGCAGACGAGGAGGGCGTGGCAGTCGGCTCAGCAGTGGCCGATGCCTCGGCGGTCGGGCTCTCCGAGGAAGACCGCGGTTGCTTGTCGGGCTCCGGGTCGGCGCCGCAGGCAGGCGTGAGGAGCGCGACCAGCAGCAGTGGCGCCAGCAGGACTCGGGGCACCCTCGTGAGACTAGGGCGTCAGCCGGTCCTCGGACTCGCTAGGTTGCGCGCATGACAAGCACTGCACTCGTCCTCGGCGGCGGGGGAGTCACGGGCATCGCCTGGGAGCTCGGCATCCTCAAGGGTCTCGCCGACGAAGGGGTGGACCTCGCCGCGGCCGACCTCGTCGTCGGTACGTCGGCCGGGTCGGTCGTCGGTGCGCAGATCACCAGCGGATACTCGCTGGACGAGCTCTACGCCGGCCAGCTCGAGCCGACGGACACAGAGATCGGCGCCGAGCTCTCCCGCCTGACGATCCTCCGGCTGGTGCCGCCGATGCTGATCCCGGGCAGCCAGCAGAAGAAGCTGGCTCGCGTCGGCAAGATGGCGATGCGCGCGCACCCGCCGGGAGGCGCGGACCGAATCGAGGTGATCCGGTCGCGGATCGGCATCGAGAAGTGGCCGGACCGCGATCTGCGGGTGACGGCTGTCGAGGCCGAGAGCGGTGAGTTCGTCGTCTTCGACCGGGACAGCGGCGTGGACATAGTGCACGCGGTGGCCGCCAGCTGCGCCGTGCCCCTTGTCTGGCCGGCCGTGACCATCGACGGCCGGCACTACGTCGACGGGGGCATGCGCTCGACGGCCAACGTCGACCTCGCTCGCGGAAAGGACTCCGTCGTCGTGATCGCGCCCCTGCCCCAGGCGTTCAGCAAGGCCACCTCGATCCGGGCCCAGCTCGGCGCCACCCGGGCCAGCCGCAAGGCGGTGGTCACCCCGGACGCCGAAGCGCTGGCAGCGATCGGCAAGAACGTCCTCGACCCCGCCAAGCGTGCCGACGCCGCTCGCACCGGCCTGCGCCAGGCGGCCGAGGTGGCGGCCAAGGTCCGCAGCGTCTGGCCCTCCTGAGGGTGTACGACGGACGGCAGTTCCGCCCCCGGCACCCGGCAGTTCTTGTCAGTGCTCGCGACTAGTCTCCGGACATGGCCGAGTCACAGGTTGGCGTCCTTTTCCTCAGCGGCGCAGGGCTTCCGGTCTGGATGTGGGACGAGGTCCGAGCCCGCCTGAGCGACCGCCCGACGTACGTCGGCCCGCGACCGCCCGGACCAGACGTCACGCTGGCGGACCATGCGAGAGCGGCGCTCGACGAAGTGAAGACCGAGCGATTCGTGATCGTGGCCCACTCGGCCGGCGGGATGGTGGCCGCGCAGATCCTGGGACTGCGGCCCGACCGGGTGGCCGGCCTGCTCGGAGTGACGTGCGTGGTCCCCAGACCCGGGACGTCCTTCATCGGTTCGATGCCCTTCCCCAACCGGGTGATCCTCGGACTGGTGGTGCGGATGCTGGGCACCAAGCCACCGGAGAAGGCGCTGCGCGCGCAGGCGACCGGGTTGCCGGAGGCGGTCGCCGACAGGCTGGTCTCGGACTTCGTCCCGGAGTCCCAGCGCTATTACCGAGACCCGGCGCCGGAGACGCTCGCGCCGGCGCAGCGTGGGTATGTCTGCACCACCCGCGACGACCAGCTGCCCGAGAAGCTGCAGCGATCGTTCGCCTCGCGGCTTGGGGTCGAGCGACCCGGGGAGCTGGCGACGGCGCACCTGCCGATGCTGGAGGACCCCGACGCGCTGGTCGGGAAGATCGAGGCGTTCGTGGAGAGCGTGTCGGGCTCCGGTCGCGGCTGAACGCCGGCTCGGAACGAAGTGCCTGGCTGTGGCACTCTCGGCCGGTGAGCATCCGACTGGGGAGCACGGTCGTGAACTGTGCCGACATCGAGACCATGACCGACTTCTGGAGCCAGGCATTGGACCTCGTCCCGAACAGCCGTGAGGCCGGTGACGACTTCCGGGTGCTGCGCGGTGAACGGGTCAACCTCTCCTTGCAGCTGGCCAAGACTCCGGTGACGGCCCGCGACCAGATGCACCTCGACCTCTACAGCGACGACGGCACTGCGCAGGTGGAGCGCCTGATTGGTCTCGGCGCGACCTGGGTGCGGCGGGTCGACGATCCGGGCGACACCTACGTCGTACTTCGTGACCCCGAGGGCAACGAGTTCTGCGTCTGCTTCGTGGACGACATCGAATAGCCGGCGTGACCCCACTTCAGGGCCGGGCGTCACTCCACCCGTGCGTGAGGTACGACGGCCACGGGGCAGGTCGCGTGCTCGGTCACGGCGATCGAGACCGAGCCGAAGAGCATCTGCGTGACGTTTCCGCTCTGGTGGGCGCCGACCACCACCAGGTTCATCCGGTCACCCCGCCGCACCAGCTGTTCCTCAGGCAGGCCGCCTACCAGCTGGGTGCGCGCCATGACGTCAGGGTGCTTCTCCGCCAGCCCCGCCATCGACTCGGCGAGCAGCAACCGCTCGGACTCGAACACTTCAGCCGGGTCGTTCACGACGTAGCTCGCTCCCAGCGCGGCCCGTCCGTCCGGGAAGCAGTGCAGCACGGTCAGTGGGAGGTTGCGCACCGCTGCCTGGTGGTAGGCGAACTCGAGCACGCTCCGCGACTCCTCGGAGCCGTCCGCGCCCACGACGATCCCGTTGCGTACCAGGCCCGGGTTCGACGGGCGATGGATGACCACGGGGCAGGCGGAGTGGCGCACCAGCGCAACCCCGACCGACCCGAGCAGCAGGCTGCGGACCTTGCCACGTCCTCGCGAACCCACGACCACCAGAGCGGCGCGCTTGGACAGCTCGAGCAGCTGCTCGCGCGGATCCTCGAAGCTGAACACCTCGTGGATCACGAGGTCCGGCGCACTCCGTGCGACTTCGGTGCGTGCCGCAGTGAACACTGCCTCCGCCTGGGCCAGGAGCGCCGCGCGGGCGTTCCTGGGGTCCTCCGCCGCAGCATCAAGGTAGGCGGGTGTCACGCCACTGATCGTGTGCACCAGGGTGAGCTCCCGGTGGTCCGCCACCGCCTGCTCGGCGGCCCACGCCAGCGCACGCTTCGAGGATGCCGAGTCGTCGAGTCCGACAACGATGGTTCCTGACCTGACGTCCATGGTGACTCCTGGGCTGTAGGGCTGCGGCCGAGTGCCGCCTGAGGTCCACCCTGCGCCCCGGTGGTCGGCCCGAGTCAGGGCGCAATGGTCCACTCTTCCGGGACCAAAGGCCCTGATCCAGGGACGGCCCGCGAGGCAGGATGGGGACATCGAACGATCTAGACCCGGAGGTTTCCGTGCCCGAGAGCCACGAGCTCAGCACGCAGCAGTGCGAGGCGCTGTTGCGCATGGGCATGGTCGGCCGCGTCGCCTTCTCGACGCCGGCCGGTCCGCACATGGTGCCGGTGAACTACACCGTCGTGGACGACGCCATCGTCGTCAGGACATCGCCGTACAGCCTGCTCGGGACCCACGGCCGCAACACCGTGGTCGCCTTCGAGGTCGACGGGTTCGACCATGAGCTGGAACGTGGTTGGAGCGTGCAGGCGCGCGGCCGCATGGAGGTCGTGACAGCCCACCGGGAGATCACACGCATCCGGGAGGTTGCCGACCCGAGCCCGTGGGCCGACGGGGTTCGAGCGCTCTACCTACGGCTTCGCTGGACCGATCTGAGCGGCCGGCAGCTCGGCGCGACCTGGAACCCGGTGCCTGACGTTCCGGTGACCCCTGCGTCCTGACGCCCGCCGCCATGAGGCCGCCCCACAGCGCCGCGGCGCGGCGGTGCCGCACACTGGTGAGGTGAGCCCACACCGCTCCAACCTGACTGGAGCCGCCGAGGCCTTGTTCGAGGCGGTCACGGCGATCTCCTCCGACCTCGACCTGCGCAGCGTGCTGACCAGGCTGGTGGAGTCCGCAACCCGGCTCACCGGGGCGCGGTACGCCGCCATGGGTGTCATCGGCGGGTCGGGGGACGACCTGGTGGAGTTCGTGACCACCGGGATCGACGACGAACAGCACCGCATGATCGGCGACCTGCCTCGTGGTCGGGGCATCCTGGGCCTGCTGATCCGCGAGCCCCAGGCGCTCCGGCTGGACGATCTCGCTGCCCACCCCGCCTCGGTGGGCTTTCCTGCCCACCACCCTGCGATGACCACGTTCCTCGGCGTACCGGTGCGGATCCGTGGCACGGTCTTCGGCAACCTCTACCTCACGGAGAAGGCGGGAGGAGAGCCGTTCACCGACCAGGACGAGCGGCTCGCCGAGGCGCTTGCGCGCTCCGCCGGCTACGTCATCGAGAATGCGCGCGCCTACGGGCTCAGCGAACGACGCCGCCAGTGGCTGGAGGCGTCCGCAGAGCTGACGGAGACCCTGCAGCCGCCGATTCGGCTCGAAGAGGCACGCCGGGCCATCACCGAGATGGCCCGTGCGGTCTCGCGCGTCCGGGCGACCGCGCTGCTCAGCCGCGAGCATCCCGCCCACGACGGCACCGGTGACGACTCCCGGGACGAGGCGCAGACGTCGGCGGTGCTGGCGGTCTCGTGCGACCCGCAGGACGCGGAGCTCGTCGAAGCCGCGTTGGCGCGGATCGCGCAGCGAAGCACCTCCGGCGCCGACCTGGCGGCCGTCGGGGGTGAGCTCGGTGCGACCGTGATCCCGCTGCGCGCCCATCTGGCTCAGGCGGGTGCCCTGGTTGCGATGTTCGACACCGCGACCGGACCGCCTGGAGTGGAGGACCAGGAGCTGCTCGCGTCCTTCGCCGACCAGGCCGGGCTCGCGCTCGACCGCGCCCAGGCCGTCGTCGACCGGGAGGAGCTGGCGGTGATCTCGGACCGGGAGCGGATCGCACGCGACCTGCACGACGTGGTGATCCAGCGCCTCTTCGCCACCGGGCTGCAGCTTCAGGGAGTCGCCTCCGTGGCCGGGGACTCGGAGATCGGCACTCGCCTGGAGGCAGCAGTCGACGACCTCGACAAGACGATCAAGGCGATCCGGGGCACGATCTTCGAGCTGCAGCCCAGCCGCGACGATTCCTTGCGAGCCGAGGTTCGGGCCCTGGTCCGCGAGTACGAGCCGGTGCTGGGCTTCACTCCCACCGTGACCACCAGTGGGCCGGTGGACGCCGCCGTACCCGCCGGCGTGCGCGACCAGCTCCTGCCCGTGCTCCGGGAGGCGGTCTCGAACGTGGCCCGGCACGCCCACGCTGAGCAGGCCCAGATCGAGGTCCAGGTGAGCGCCACCGAGCTGTGCCTGTCCGTCTCCGACGACGGGGTCGGTCTGGGTGAGCGTCGGACGGAGAGCGGCCTGCGCAACGTACGCCGCCGCGCGACGCAGCTCGGCGGGTCGGTTGACCTGCGCGCAGGCGAGACCAGCGGTACGACGCTGGTGTGGCGGGTGCCCCTGCCTGCTGCGGCCACCACCTGACACGCGCCGGAGGGCCGGTCATCCCTCCGATGACCGGCCCTCCTGCGTTGCGACGGCTACCGCAGAACGGGGTATCCGCTCGGCTGCCGCGTTGTTGGACCACCAGTGACCCAGGCCCCAGGTGTTGCCCGCGTTGAGCAGGGCGAGTGCTACCAGGGTCACAGCACCGAGCAGGTGGTCGTCGATCACCGGGTTGTTCTCCGGGGGAAGTACGACGGTCCACATCAGCACGTACATCACCGCTCCGCCGGCCGCGGCGAGTCGGACACCCGCCCCCAGGGTGAGGGCAACGCCGATGGCCAGCAGGCCGAGCATGAACCCCCAGTCGGCGAAGGGGGTGCCGCCGATGGAGTTGTAGAACTCCTTGAACGGGCCGTCGGCGCCGAACTTCAAGAACCCCTCGGTCGGGCTGCCACCGTTGATCCAGGCGGCGTCACCGAAGCGGTCGAGCTTGCCGGCCTCGTTGTAGCCGGTGCCGAAGCCGAGCGCGAGCAGCTTGTCGAAGAACGCCCACAGGAACGTGAGCCCGAAGCCGATCCGCAGCACCGCCAGGACCCGCCGGGTCGGTGTGCTGAGCCGCTCCTGGGGAGTGTCGAAGGACGATGAGGCGGTTGGGCCGCCGTGGCCTTCGGTGGGTGTCGGAGTTGTTGCGCTCGGGTGCGACAGTCATGACGGCGACCTTCCTGAGTCGGATCGTGCTTGTGACCAAGACTCGCGGGGTGGGTGCCGCTCGGGCAGGGGAGTAGTCCCTGGACCGAAGGGTCAAAGGTCCCAAGCGCTACGGAGCGTCATTGCCCGGGAGGAGGAGCGAGCAGCTTGGCGGCCAGTACGGCGGCCTGGGTACGTCGTTCCAGCCCCAGCTTGGCCAAGATGTTGGAGACGTAGTTCTTGACCGTCTTCTCGGCGAGGAACATCTTCTCGCCGATCTGGCGGTTGGTCAGTCCCTCGGCGATGTGGGCCAGGAGCTTGAGCTCCTGCTCGGTGAGGTCGGCGAGCTCGGGAGCGGTGGCCGGGCCGTTGCGGACCCGGTCCAGCACCCGGGCCGTCAGCGCGGGGTCGATCAGGGACTGGCCGGCCGCCACGGTCCGGATGGCGCCGACGAGGTCGCTGCTCCGAATCTCCTTGAGCACGTAGCCCGAGGCGCCCGCCATGATCGCGGCGAAAAGCGCCTCGTCGTCGTCGTACGACGTCAGGATGAGCGCCTTGATCGAGGAGTCCACCGCCCTCACCGAGCGGCACACCTCGATCCCGGATCCGTCGGGGAGTCGTGCGTCCAGGACGGCGACGTCCGGTCGGAGGGCGGGGATCCGGGTGGTCGCCTCGGCCGCGGTCGCGGAATCTCCGACCACCTCGATGTCCTCAGTGCGTTCGAGCAGGAACCGGAGCCCCTCGCGGACCACGTCGTGGTCGTCGAGCAGGTATACGCGGATCCGGTCAGCCATGCACAACGTTCTACACCGTGCCGGCCCGAGCCGAGATTTCCCAGCCGCGGTCGCTGTGCTGTCGAGGTCAGGTGCCTGCTGCGGCTAGCTGGCCGTCAGGTGAGCTCTTTCCTGCGGTTGCCGCTGGTCACGGCCTCAGCGGTGCCGATGAGCAGCACGGAGGCGATGACGGCGAACACCACACCCAGGAAGTCCAGCTCGAAGATCTTGCCGGTGCCGATCAGGGACGCGATCAGGCCGCCGATGACCGAGCCGACCAGGCCGAGGCCGAGCGTGGCCAGGATGCTGAGGTTCTGCCGACCCGGCTTGATCAGGCGCGCAATGGCTCCGATGATCAGGCCCCAGACGATGAATCCGATGATGTCGAACATGGCGGTCCTCCCTTTCGTGGGACCACCAACGGTAGCCAGCAGGTGGTCGTCCCAGCGGGATTGAGCGTCTGGCCATCACAGACGAATGGCCCCACCTCGAGAGGCGGGGCCATTCCTTGAGTGTGGAACCTCAGACGCGGGTGCGGCTGCCTGCGTTGCGTCCGGTGACGGTGGAGGCGATGACCACCAGCACCGCGGCGGTGAGGACGGCGACGATCCAGCGGACCCAGTCCACGCCGGTGCTGCCGTCTCCGGAGAACGCGGCGTAGATGAAGTTGCCGAGGACGACCCCGCCGATGCCACACAAGATGGTCAGCCAGATCGGGATGTTGTCCTTGTCGCCAGGAGCAACGAACTTGCCGAGGAGGCCAATGAGGGCCCCGACGATGATGAGAATAATGATGTCCATACCGGGTCAGTACCCCAGGCCAGCGACTCGAATCGCCATTTGCGGCTCCAGAGCGCCGGGGAGCAGCAGCGGCGTACGGCCGCTGGCGGCGTGGTTTCGAGACGCTCGCTGGCGCTCGCTCCTCAACCACCGGAGGCAGGGCTTGGCTCGTCCTCAACCACCGGGGGAGCGGCGAGCTCAGCTCGGTAGTGCTCGACCATGGCCGGGTAGTAGTCGCGCTCGAAGTCGACGGCGACCACGTCTCCGCCGGTCTCTGCCGCGACCAGCCGGTCGAGGTAGAACTCCCACCCCGGGCCGACGCTCTCTGCCTCGGTGGGGTCGATCTCCGGCTGGGTGAAGGTCAGCAGCGTGCGACCGTCGGCCTCGGTGAGGGCGACTCGCAGGTGCCACTGTCCGCCGGGTGTGCTGGCCTTCACGGCGAGCAGGCGAGGCGGCTCGCACTCGACGATCTGCATCTCCTCGGCAGGCGCATCCTCGCTCTCGGCGGTCATCGCGAACATCACGCTGCCTGAGGCCGGGTCGCCGGTGAAGGTGCCGATCCACCGCTCCAGCCGGGCCGGCTCGGTCACCGATGCCCACACGTCCTCGATGGGTGCCGTGAACTCCCGGGTGATCACCAGCGTGGGGTGACCCTCGTGGTCGTGCTCGATGCGGCCACTTGGTACGACGGTCATGCGATGTCCTCTCTCGGTTTCCTGGTCGACCGGCTGTCGGTGCGGCGCCGGTCGCGACTGGTACGGCGAACCTCGGTGTCCAGCGCATCCAGCGCCCCGCTGGTCAGCCGCGCGGGCAGGTCCGGTCCGTCGACCCGGTCGAGGTAGTCGCGGACCTGGCGCAGGGGTGCGGCGCGCAGGGCGTAGTGGCGCTCCCGGCCGCGCTGTTCCACGTCGAGCAGGCCGGCCTCGGTGAGCAGGCGCAGGTGTCGGCTGATCGCCGGGCGGGAGATCGGCTGCCGGTCGGCCAGGTCGACGACCCGCATCGGCTGCGCCGCGACCGCATCCAGCAGCTCCCGTCGTACGGGATCGGCAAGCGCGGCGAAGACATCCACCGCAGAAAGGTAACTGTTCAGTTACCAATAAGCAAGCGGGTCCCGGTCGGTAGGAGTCGTGTGCTGGGCCAGGCGGGGCGGGGGGCCACCTGAGCACACGACTGGGATGCGTCCGAGAGACTGGCGGGATGGAGCGGCCAGCAGCGGACCCGGGGAGCGCGAGTGCGCTGCCGAAGGTCGTCGGGGTCGTCGCTGGAGTCGCCGTGGCGGTCGTGCTGCTGCTGTCGTTCATCGTGCTCATCGGGGGATATCGCTGGGTTCCCGGTGTCGTCGACTGCACCGTGCGTGCGGGCGATCGCACCGTCGACCTCACCACGGACGATGCGGAGCAGGCTGCGACGGTTTCCGCCAGGTCCGTGCGGAAGGGGCTGTCCGCGAAGAAGGCCGGCACTGCTGTCGCAGAGGCTCTCGACATGTCGGCCGGGGACGCCCGGGTCGTCGCCGACGCACTGACCGGGCGGAGGGCGCACGCCCTGACCTGTCAGCACGGCGGCGCGGACGACGAGGAGCGGGACCGGCTCAACCGCTCCGGGCTCACCGCGCGAGCCGCCACCGTCCGCCGGGACATCAACAAGGCCTTCGGGCGGCAGCGAGTGGGTGGCTTCGCGCCCGGTGGGGTGAGGAGCGGACACATGCCCGGCTCGGCGCACTACGAGGGCCGTGCCGTCGATGTCTTCTACCGACCGGTGAACAGGCCCAACCGCGCCCAGGGATGGGCGACCGCGCAGTACCTCGTGGCCCACGCCGATCGGCTGTCGCTGAACACGGTGATCTTCGACGGCTGGATCTGGACGCACCGGCGGGCGATCCAGGGCTGGCGGGAGTACGACGTGAACACGTCGGGCCGGTCCGCGCAGGTGGCTGCCATCCTCGAGCACCGCGACCACGTGCACGTCGACGTGGCCGACTGACCAACCGACTGACTGGATGGCTGGCTAGCCGAGCGCGTTGCCGGACAACCGCTCCAACCGGGACTCGAGCGCAGCCCGACGGTGGGCGTTCCCGGGCAGCTGCACGTACGCCGTCCCGTACGCCGCGAGCAGTGCGTCGTCGAGACGTCGTACGGCGCCGGGCGGGTAGCGGTAGTCCATCCGCTCGGCGATCAGGGCCTCGTCCCCACTGCGCAAGGTCTCGCCGAGCTCGTCGAGGGAGACGATGCCCAGCTCGAGCAGCAGCCCGGAGATCCAGGCGTAGTGGTCGGTGCGCGACCAGCCGGCCTCGGCGTACTGCCCGGCCAGGAACGCAGCGAGCTCACGGGGGTCGATGCGCGGGTCGTCATCGGGCACGCCGTCGGTCTCCGACGCGCTGGCCGCCGAGGCGCGCAACCTGTCGCGGATCGTGGAGAACTCCCGGTCGGCCAGCTCCAGCAGCCCGGCCGCGAGGGTGAACCGGCGGTCGAAGTCGCGCGCGTGCTCGTCCGGCATCGTGCCCTTGTAGCGGATGTCGTGCTCGAACTCCGCCCACGCATGCTGCAGCACCGTGCGGATCTGCACCTGCGCGGTGTGCCCGCGCATCAGCTCGTAGGACGGATGACCCTCGCGGGCCGCGTCGAGGCCGATCAGCAGGTGCCGGCTGGCGTAGCCGAACCGCCCCTGCTGCGCGGTCTCCTCGCCCATGTCCCGGTCGTCGTGGACGACCACCTGGTCTCGCAGCAGCTCGGCCACCGCCGACACGTCGCTGTGCACGTAGGTGATCACCCGGATGCCGATCGTGTCGGTGATCTCGCGGAGCGGGTCGGTGTAGAGGGGTACGCCGTCCTGGGTTCGCCGCGCCTTCTCCGCGAACGACGCCACCGTCTTCGTCCGGCCGGTCACGCTCAGGTAGTTGATGCCGGCCTCGTCGAGGACCCCGGTCACCAGCGCGAGGAACTGCTCGCCGGCCGCGAGCCGCGCGGGTTGCTGGGCGGTGTACTCGCGCACCGGGTCAGCCGCGATCGCCGGAGCCTTGGGCGGACGCGGGCTCGGAGCGAGCTCCGCGGGGAGGGTGGGGGTGACGATGTAGCCGGTCTCGAAGTCGCCGTACGTCGTGACGTCGTCGGGCCTTGTTGCCGCATAGCGCGCGACGTACGCGCACACCACCGCGTCGACCTGGTCCTCGACGACCCGCAGCTGGCTCTTGCGGGTGGCTGTCTCCACCTGCCGCCGCAGCTCGGCCCAGCAGGCCTCGGCGGCCGCACCGGCCAGGTCGAGCGCGGGATCGGCTGCTGAAAGACCCTCCAGCAAACCCATCAGGGTGAGCAGCTCGATCCGCAGACCGTCGAGGTCGCGTCCCGGCTTGTTCTTGTACTTCAGCGTGCGGCCGAGCCGGAACAGCGCCACGGTGGCCGGGTGCGGGTAGACCTCGATCGCGCGGCGCTGGCGACCCGATCGGGGGTTCATGTCCAGGCCGAGCGCCTGGCACAACGCAGCACCCCGCGGGGTGCCGCTGAACTCGGGCTTGCCGGTGTTCGACGGGTGCGCGCCGGCGTCGAACCTGGCGAAGTCCTTGTTCAACGCCGCCTCCGCCGGACGGTTGCCCTTCGCGTTGGCCACGATCAGCGGGGCGTCGATCGCCACCAGGCAGTCGCCCTCGACGTACGGCGCCAGCGCGGCCAGGATCTCCTCGTCGGTCCGCACCGCCGAGACGTGCACCAGCAGTCCGGCGTCGTCGAGAACCGCGACTCCGGTGTCGCGCCTCAGACCCCAGGCGAGGTCGACTCCGATGTGGAACACGCCACCCACCCTGCCGCATCTGGGGATGTCCGGCCGCACCGCGGGGAAGCAGGCGGTCAGGACGGGTGTTGTAGAAATGACAACAGGGCGCCCCCGCCGAGCATTCAGGAGAGTCGATGAGCAGGATCAACGAGACCCTCAAGCAGAAGATCGACGAGTTCGACCTCGACCGCCGCCTCAACGAGGCATCCATCCAGGCCGAGCACGCACTCAAGCGTGCACTGGACACCGCAGCGGAGTACGCCGACGAGCACCGCGACGACATCGACCGGCTGCTCACCCGGGTGACCACCTCGATCGACGAGCGCACCGAGGGCAAGTACGCCGACCAGGTCACCAAGGTCCGCGCGCAGCTCGACCGTGGCGTCGAGAAGCTCGCCGAGCGTCGCCCCGCTGACGACTAGGGCACAGACGACTAGGACACAGGGCCCAGGGGACCTTCGGCCCTAGCCCGGTGCGCCGGCAACAACTTGGCTTGCCGCATGCCTTCGAAGCAGCATCAGGCCCGCGGGCTCGTCGTATGAGCCACGTCCTGCGGTGGGCTCTCGTCGTGCTGCTCGTTGGCCACGGGCTCATCCACCTGCTCGGAGCCGCCAAGGGTTTCGGCTGGGCCGCCGTGTCCCAGCTCGAGGAGCCCATCGGATTCGCCGGTGGCGCACTCTGGCTCCTCGCCGCGATCCTTGTCCTCGCCACTGCAGCACTTCTCGCCGCGGGGGCTCCCACCTGGTGGTGGGCCGTGGCCCTGCTCGCGGCTCTGGCCTCCCAGGTCGCCATCGTGACCTCGTGGAGCGACGCGAAGTACGGCACCGTCGCCAACGTCATCCTGTTGCTCGCAGCGGCCTACGGCTTCGCAGCCCTGGGTCCGACCAGCTTCCACGCGCAGTACGACGACCTTGCGGCCGAGGCAGTCGCAGATGTCAGCCCGCAGCCAGGGGCACTCGTCTCCGAGCGAGACCTTGCCGAGCTGCCGGAGCCGCTCGCTGCCTACGTACGTCGATCCGGAGCGCTCGGCAAGCCACGGGTGCGATCCTTCTCCGCCGAGTTCCACGGGCGCATCCGTAGCGGCCCGGACCAGGCCTGGATGTCGTTCACGGGCAAGCAGCTGAACACCTTCGGGCCACGTCCGCGCCGGGTGTTCCTGATGGATGCGACCAGGTCAGGCCTGCCGGTCACGGTGCTGCACTCGTTCAAGGACACCAGCGCCACGCATGCGCGCCAAGGTGCTGTCGCTGGTCCCGGTCGTCAACGCCTCCGGGGCCGAGATGGACCGGGGCGAGACCGTCACCGTGTTCAACGACCTCGTCGTACTCGCACCGGCAGCGATCGTCGACGCGCCCGTGCGGTGGACAGCCGTGGATGCCCAGCACGTGCGGGGGGTCTTCACCAATGGGGACCAGTCGGTCTCCGCGGAGCTGACCTTCGACGCCGAGCACGACCTGGTGGACTTCACCTCCGACGACCGATCGCGAGCCTCCACCGACGGCAGGTCGTTCGACCCGCTGCGCTGGTCGACACCGCTGTCGGGTCATCGCGATGTGGACGGTCGCCGGGTGCTGGCGACGGGCGAGGCGCGCTGGCATGCGCCCGAACCGGAGGGCCTGTTCACCTACGTGGAGTTCCACATCGACGACATCGCCCACAACCCGCACGGCACGCTCGGGTCATCGGCCACAGCTCTGGCGGATGTGTCGCCGTGACCGTGCGGGGTCACCACACCGCCAGCGACCAGGCAAGCGTTGACCTCTACTGGCTACCGCTGGGTGCCGGCCAAGCAGGCCAGTGCGTGCGGGGCAGCGGACGAATGTACGAAGCGTTCATGGCGGCCAGGCAGCACCGCCCAAGGCTGGACCTGTACCACTCCGCCCTCATCGTGCGGCTCGATGGCCACGCCCATGCCATCGAGATGGCCCCGGTGTGGGCCGTGGGCGGCGAGGGACGCGGGGTCGTCTCCGAGGGGCCGGTGGGGTGGCCGTCCTGGGGTCGCTCTCGACTCTTCCGCTACGAGGTTCGCTGCACCTGCGACGGCACCATCCCAGATGCGGCCACGGCGGTGGACAGTCCGCGGCGGGTCAGCAGCAGCAGCTCCCGAGCGAGGCGAGTCCTGGAGCTGGTGGGGTCCTTCCCAACGGCCACGTGGGGCCGCGACGAACAGCGGACCGGGGCCATGTGGAACTCGAACTCCCTGACCGCCTGGCTGCTCGCCCGAAGTGGGCACGACACCACCTCGCCCGACCTTCAGCCACCGACGGGCGGCGCGGCTCCTGGCTGGTCGGCCGGACTCACCGTCGCCGCGCGCCCACCAGCTGGTCAGGCGTGCTCGTCCGAAGGTTGCTGGGCTGGCTGAACCGACCAGCCGGGCGGCTCGTCATTCCTGACTCCTCGTCCTGCTCCGCGTCGGCCGCCGTGGCGTGCACCTTGCCCGCGGCGTGGTGGGTCGGCGCGTAGACGGCGTACAGCCGCATCGGCCCCTCACCGATGTTGGTGACGTTGTGCCAGGTGCCGGCGGGCACAAGGACGGCCCAGCCGTCCTCGACCTCCTGCTCGAAGTCGAGCTGGTCCTTCGCGGGCCCCATCTGCACGCGGCCGCGGCCCGCGTCGAGCCGCAGGAACTGGTCGGTCTCCGGATGCGCCTCCAGGCCGATGTCCTCCCCGACGGGGATCGACATGAGGGTGAGCTGCAGGTGCTTCCCCGACCACGCAACGGTGCGGTAGTTCTCGTTCTCGACCGTCGCGGTCTCGAGGTCGAAGCTCTGCGGGTCCGGTCCGATGTCCTCGATCGGCACGCTCACTCCTGGCCGTACATCAGCGAGCCTGGAGTGGTCAGCTTCTCGCCGGTCTCCAGCAGCGTCTTCAGGCCGGAGAGGATCATCGGCCAGCCGCCGTACAGCTCGGCGTTCGCGGTCTCCGGGAGCTGGTCGTGCACGACGGTGAGCCGGCAGGAGTCGCCGACGGGATCGATCTCCCAGGTGACTCGCGTCGTTCCCTGCGCCTTGATCTCGTCGCTCCACAGGGCGTTGAACGACTGCACGAGCAGGCGCGGCGGGTCGACGACGAGGTTCTCGCCCTCGGCGATGTCGAAGACGCCGGGCACGCTCGCGCGGTACGTCGAGCCGGTCGTCCAGTCTGACGCGGTCTGCACCCCGAAGCTGAAGACGGCGCGCTGCTCCGGGTCGGTGATCGCCTGCCAGACCCGCTCAGGTGTGGCCTTGATGTAGATCTCGAACACAGCGGTGTCTGCGACCGGGGCGGTGCCCTGGGCGAACGAGACAGTGGTGACGTCGGTGGTCATGATGTGCCCTCCAGTTTGGTCTTGAGCTCGGTGAGCGCGGACGCCCAGGGCTCGGCGTACTTGCTCACCCAGCGGTCCTGGATGAGCTGGATCGGGACGGGGTTGAGGAAGTGCAGCTTCTCGCGCCCGCGCTTGCGGGGCACGACGAGCCCGGCTTCCTCGAGGACCTTGAGGTGCTTCATCACGCCGAAGCGCGTCATCGGCACCCGCTCCTCCAGGGCGGTCAGCGTCTGACCGTCCTGGGCGAACAGGGCGTCGAGCAGGTCCCGCCGAGTCGGGTCTGCGAGGGCCTTGAATACCGCGTCCACGCTTCGACAATAGGTGACCATTAGGTCACATGTCAATGGTCTTGACCAATCCCTGCGAGAACGAGGTCGGCTGAGTCCTGGTCGCGCGGGTACAACAGCGTCATGGACTCCACCCCCTCAGAACCGTTCGGCCTCCTCGTCATCGGCAGCGGACCGGCGGGCGTGCACGCTGCGGCGGCGTACGTCGAGGCCGGCGGACCGGGACGCGTGGGTCTCGTCTCTGCTGACGTGGACGAGCCGTACCAGCGCCCGCCGCTGTCCAAGGCCGTCCTGGCCGGCGAGGAGCCGGCAGAGGTGACCCCGATCCTGGAGGACGAGTCCGCCTCGGCCTGGGCGAAGGTCGACGTCCGGCTCGGCACCCATGTCGAGGCGCTGGACCTCGAGCGGCGAGTGGTGCGGACGGAGGATGGTCAGGAGCTGCGCTACGACCGGCTGGTCCTGGCCACCGGGTCGGACCCGGTCCCGCTTCCCGGGGCGGAGCCCGAAGCGCAGGTCTTCACCCTGCGCAGTCTCGAGCACGGCCGGCGCCTGGTCGACGCGGTGGCGGACGCACGCTCCGCCGTCGTCGTGGGCTCGGGCTTCATCGGCTGCGAGGCGGCGGCCTCGCTCGCCGGTCGCGGAGTGCGCACCACCCTCGTCACACCGGAGCCGGCACCCCAGGCGGCGCGGCTCGGCGAATGGGCGGGTGCCCGGATAGCCGAGTGGCTGACCGCGGCCGGCGTACAGCTGCGCACGGGCGTCAAGGTCGAGAGTGTCGAACCCTCCGGAAAGGTGCGGCTGGACGACGACTCGGTCATCGAGGCCGACCTGGTCCTGGCCGCCGTAGGTGTCACCCAGTCTCGGACCTTCCTCGAGGAGTCCGGGCTGTCGATCGACGACGGTCACCTCGTCGTCGACGACGGGCTGCGGACCAGCGACCCACACGTGTGGGCGGCGGGTGACGTGGCACTGGGACACCACTCGGTGGTCGGCCGTGCGCTGACGGTGGAGCACTGGGGTGACGCGATGACCATGGGCGAGCTCGCCGGCGGCAACGCCGCGACGCACGGCGAGGACGGCAGCGGGGACCCGGACAAGTGGTCCGACGCGCCGGGCTTCTGGAGCGAGATCGGCGAGCACACCTTGAAGTACTCCGCGTGGGGCGACGGCTTCGACGACAGTCGGGTCGTCGAGCACGGGCAGGGCGCCTTCACCGTCTGGTACGCCGACGCGGCGGGCGAGGTCGTCGGTGTCCTGACCCACGAGCGCGACGAGGACTACGAGCGGGGAGGCGAGCTGCTGGCCCGTCGAGCGAGCCTGGATGAGGCCCTTGGTGCCACCTCAGCGGGTTTGTCCTAGCCCTGGCGGGAGAGCTTCGCGTGCAGCCGCCGCATGGTCGGTACGCCGCGCGAGGTGACCTTCACTCCCAGCCGGTCCTCGAGCACCCAGGTGGCACCGCTGCTGCCGGAGGGATCGTTGACCGACAAGGCATGCCGGCTGTCCGCCCGGATGACGACGAGTCCGCGGAGCGGGGGCTCCCAGGGCAGCGGCTCGGGGAACGGGTCCGGGCCGTCGAAGAATGACACCTCGGCCTGGTCGGGCACGTCGTCGAGATCGAGCCCGAGCAGCCAGTCGACCGGCCGGACGGCCACCATGTCGTCGTACCCGCAGACCGGCGTGAGCAGCTCAACCGCCCTGTCGGCGAGGCGCTGCGGTGAGCGCCTGCCGGCGGTGAAGATCACCGTGCCGTTGGTCTGGAACGAGACCGCGGAGGTCGCGCCGGCCTGCTCGAACGCCTCGAGCAGCTCCGGTCGGGTCGGGCTACGGCTCCGGCGCTGTCCGAGGTTGAGGTTGCGGAAGAACGCGACCGACGTCGCGGGTGAGGTGCCCACGCGGTCAACCGATCGAGTCGGCCATCCGGGGCACCGCAGCGAAGTCGCCCTGCCCCACCCAGCGGGGCAGGGCGCGCCGCACCTCGGCCGGTCCGTCCACCACGAGCGTGCCCGCTCCGACGGCCTGGTCCCAGGACCGGTCGCCGCGCCACACCTCGGTCAGCGTGCGCAGGCTGGTGCGCACCGTGGCCACCTTCTCGAACCCGGGGTCGAAGTCGCACACATCCATCTCGCCCTCGCTGGCGACCAGCCACCATCCCGACACATAGGCGGGCACGTCGTCGAAGCGGACCCCGACGACCGTGCGCGGCGCCGGCCACTCCTCGACCGGCACCGTGCGCTTCATGTCCCACATCAACAGGTGCGGATCGAGGTCCTCGTCGCCGAGCTCACCGATCCAGCGGGTGCCCCACGCCCCCAGCGCCATCACCACCTCGCGCAGGTCCTCGCCGCTCGGCGTGAGGGAGTACGACGCGTGCGCACCCACCATGTCGCGGCGTACGAGACCTGCTCGCTCGAGCGTGCTCAACCGCTTGGACAGCAGCGCCGGTGACATCCGCGGGTTGCCGCGACGCAGCTCGTTGAACCGGGTGCTGCCGGCGAGCAGCTCGCGTACGACGAGCAGCGTCCAGCGCTCGTCGAGGATCTCCATCGCCTTCGCGACCGGACAGAACTGGCCATAACCCGGCATCGGGTGCCCCTTCCCTCGTGCAGTCCAGTAGACGCCCGGCCCGGCCTCCAGGACCAGTGCGCAAACGGGACCAATGCCGCTACAGATCTTTGACTGGCTCACCGGCGACCGTCCTCGGAGGATGGATTGCAAGCAGACAAGCACAGACCCTGGGAGGGGAATCATGAGCACAAGTGCCAGCCCGAGCACCACCGCGGACCGCGAGCTGAAGGCGAAGCACCGCACGATGTGGGCGATGGGCGACTACGCCAGCGTGGCCAGTGACGTGGTCGGCGATCTCGGCCCCGTCCTCGTCGAGGCCAGCGGGATCGCCCGCGGGGACAAGGTGCTCGACGTCGCAGCGGGCAGTGGCAACGCGTCGATCCCGGCCGCGGAGATCGGTGCCGAGGTGGTCGCCAGCGACCTGACGCCCGAGCTCCTCGAGGCCGGCCGCGTCCTGGCGGGCGATCGGCTGTCGATCACCTGGGAGGAGGCCGACGCGGAGGCGCTGCCGTACGAGGACAGCTCGTTCGACGCGGTCATCTCCTGCCTCGGTGCGATGTTCGCGCCGCACCACCAGGACGCGGCCGACGAGCTGGTCCGGGTGTGCCGGCCGGATGGCCGCATCGGGCTGCTCAGCTGGACGCCGGAGGGGTTCATCGGGCAGATGTTCGCGACCATGAAGCCCTACGCGCCGCCGCCGCCGCCCGGCGCACAGCCGCCGCCGCTGTGGGGTTCGGAGGAGCACGTCCGCGACTTGCTCGGCGACCGCGTCCGTGACATCAACACCACCAAGCGGACCCTGCTGGTCGACAACTTCAAGACGCCGGAGGACTTCCGGGAGTACTTCAAGAACGTCTACGGCCCGACGATCGCGGTCTACAAGTTCAACGCCGACGACCCCGAGAAGGTTGCCGCACTCGACCGCGACCTCGCCGCACTCGCCGAGCGTTTCGGTGCCACGGAGGGGCCGATGGAGTGGGAGTACCTGGTGGTCACGGCCGTACGTCGCTGAACCGGCCGCTCAGCCGGTCCGGCTCAGGGACTGGCGCTCAAGTAGGGGGAAGCAGCGTGTTCAGTGCGGCCAGCCAGTCGGCCAGCGTGGGGAGCGCGGCGTCACCGACGGCAGTGTCGATGCCCAGGTAACGCAGACCGACGAGCGTGAGGGTGACCAGCGAGAGCATCAGCCCGATCGAGGCCAGCAGCCCACCGGAGACGGTCGGCTTGCTGGCCTTGGCCATGCCGACGATCGAGGTGACCAGGCCCACCGCGGCGAGGCCGACGCAGACCGCAGCCATCAGCGAGAACGGCACGGCGAGCACGGCCAGCAGGCCGGCCACGAACGCGATCTCGGCAGCAGCCGAGGTGCGTACCACCCGCGCCGGGGAGCTCTCGAAGATCGCGCCGAACGCGCCGTCGTCCGGCACGGACTCGTCGGTCGGAGCGCCCGACAGGCCGGGCTCGAGGTGGTGGGTGGCCATGTGCGAATTCTAGGCCCGACCACCGCACCTCGAGCCCCGCACGGACCCGAGGGGGTGCGTGTCGTCCGGGGATCAGCCGCCGGTGTCGGCTCGGCTCAGCCGCGCAGGCTGGCCGCGAACCAGCGGCTGGTCCACGGGTGCGCCCGCTGCACGCGCTTGCCCCTGCCGGGGGAGTGCACCATCAGGACGCGACCGTTGGTGCGCTTGAGGAACATCGCCGCGTGGTAGACCCGGCCACCGTTGCTGAAGAAGATCAGGTCACCACGACGCAGCTTGCGCTTCGGGATGCGGTGGGCGCGCCGGGCCTGGGCTGCCGCAGTGCGCGGGATCTTGATACCGGCCTTGCGGTAGCTGAACTGCATCAGTCCCGAGCAGTCGAAGGCCCGGGGACCTGCGGCGCCGTAGCGGTAGGGATCGCCGATCTGCTGGAGCGCCACCTTCGCGGCACGGCTGACGCGCTGCTTGCTGGCGGCATCGGCATCCCCCACCGGCCCGAGCGCGGCGAGGCCGAGGAGCAACACCAGGGCGAGGAGGGGGGTCAGGACGAGGTTGCGGGTGCGCACGAGTGAGGGCACGGGGGTTCCTTCCCACGCCTGTGAGGTGAGCTGTCGGGTTAGGGCTGGAAGTAGCCCCGTCACCAGCTGGTGACTTCACCCCGAGCGTCCGCCGGCCAACGTGCAACCAGCTCGCGCAGTGGAACCTGTGGGTCCCCCACTCCTGCCCGGTGTCTGTTCTCGAGTGGGCAACCAGGGATGGGCAGGATTCGGCGGCCCCTGGTGCGTGACTTGACCTGCGGCAGGCTAGGCCCACCGGGTGGGTGTGTCCACCCCTGCAACGAGAGGCGCGCAGCGACGCGCGTTCAGTGCGGCAGGCGCTCGGAAAGATGTACCACGACCCTGTCGCCCGCTTCCTTGGCGATCCTCGAGCGGATCGATGCCTTCACCGGGAGCTTGTGCGTGCCGTCGCCGAGGGCCATGAACGAGCTCTCGAACGACTCACCGTCCACCGTTCCGCGTACCTTCACCAGCCCGCCGGTCCCGAAGAGCTCCGCCGAGTCGGGCATCACCACATAGGTCCAGCCGCCCTTGGCCGGACTCTTCTGCAGCACTGCGCTGAACTCGTGGTCCAGCGGGCCTGCCTGGTGCATCTGCGTGGTCATGTCGGCTCCTCTCCACGGTCCTCGAGCTGTACTGACCTCGTCCTGGGCGAGAACTCATCGAACCGTCGAGTCGTGTGCTGGCCCCCGCGGGGCAGAGGGCCATTCAGCACACGACTCGACGGACCTCAGGTCATCCAGACGAAGACCAGGGCGACGCCGAGCAGTGCGGCCAGCCGGAAGGCGAAGAGCTTGGCCCAGCCTCCGAAGACCGGGGGCTGCTCGCTGACCAGGGTGCCGGGGCTCACCACCGCGGGCTCGGCGTCCGCGCGCGGTGTGCGCACTGTGAGCGGTCGTGCTCTCGCAGGGCGCTCCGAGCCGATCAGCGACGCGAGGTACCACCGGCCGAACGCAGCGCCGCGGTGCGGCAGAGCGAGACCTGCGTCGGCCACCACCCACAGCGGCATGGATCCGGGTCGCCGACCGGTGTCCACCCAGGCCTCGTGCACGATCACCCGGCCGGGCGGGGAGATCAGGGCCGTCCGTTCCTCGTCGCAGCGGTAGACCGCGTCGGCGCGGGGCAGCCGGCCCTTCGGCAACGGCTCCGCGTTCCACACCCCGAGGAGGGGACGGGTCACCCGGGCTTTCGGGTCGTTCAGCAGCGCGACGTACGCGCGACCCGGCTCTGTCTCCGCCTTCTCGTAATCGTTCAGGGCCTGCCACACGCCGAGCAACCGGCGGCCCACCCAGAGCAGCGCGGCGGTACCGACCAGGCCGACGCCGTAGAAAGCCGCGTCGGGCTCTCCCGCGATCGCACACGCCGGTATCGCTGCCGCTGTGGCCGCAGCCCAGGCAAGCCACCGTCCACGCTCCTCGACCAGCTCGGCGCGCAGCACCCGACCCAATGTTGGGGCCGGTCGGCTCGACACCCAGTCCGGGGGTACGTCGTGGCCGTCCTGCGCCTCTCCCTGTGCGTCCTCCAGCTCACCTTCCGACGCGTCTGCCGGACCGCCCTGCGAGGTGCCTTCCTGCGTGCCTTGCTCGGCGATCTCCATGGCCACCCTTGTTCCACCGGTCCGCGCCTCGGCCAGTCGCCACTCTCCGCGCATGGCCATCTCGCGGTTCAGCCGGGCGTAGCGGATCGCCCCGGCATTGGGCAGGAATGCGCCCGCCAAGACCCCGCAGACCATGGCGCCGCCGACCGCCGGGTTGGCTGCCAGCGAGAGGAAGGCCACCAGCACCAGCGCGATCTGGGCCACCTCGACGTGCTTCGGGATCGACTCACCCTTGAGCCACGGCCGTACGCCGGCGATGAACGTCGTCGTCTCGAGCCCGGCCGCCACCAGGAAGGTCACCCCGAGCCCGAGCATCTGCGCTGGCGATTCGGCCTTGACGAGCAGCACGGCGGAACCGACCAGCGCCACGGTCGCACCCACCACCGAGATGGCGAAGGCAGCACCTGGCCAGGAGCGGTCATCGCGAGGGAACGGTGCGTCGTCGCTCACGATGCAATGCTGACACGTCCGCCCCTCGATTGCGCCGTACCGGCGAGCCGCGCAGGAGCGGTGCGTACGGTGCGGGGGTGAGGACGTTCAGGCAGGGGCGTCGTGTCGCGCAGCGTTTCCGAGCCCGTCGTCGCCGGCCCGACCCGGTGCTCGTGGTCGACCTGCTCCAGAACGCGAAGGCCGCCCTGGCCGGGGTGGTCGCGTGGGTGGTCGCGGTCCAGGTGCTCGGGTTGGAGCAACCTTTCCTCGCCCCGTGGGCGGCGGTGCTCGTCGTGCACGCGACCGTCTACCGAACGGTGTCGAGAGGCGGTCAACAGATCGCGGCGACCTTCGTGGGCGTCGTACTCGCCTGGGGCTGCGGCCGGTTGTTCGACAGCGGCGCGCTGGGCATGGGCACGATGCTCCTGGTCGCGTTCCTGCTGGGCCGGCACCGCTGGCTGCGTGACGAGTCGACCACGATCGCCACCACCGGCATCGTCGTGCTGGCGACCAACGCCGCCTTCGAGACCGACCTCCTGGCCAGCCGGCTGCTGGACACCACCGTGGGGGTGGTGGTCGGCCTGCTGGTCAACCTCCTGGTCTGGCCACCGCTGCGCGACCGCGCGGCCTGGGCCCGCGTCGACGAGCTCCCCGGCGAGCTGGCCGAGGTGCTGGCCGAGATGGGCACCGGCCTGGTCCCGGACCTGAAGCCTGCGGACACCCGGCCCTGGGTCACCCGGCTGCGCGAGGTCGACACCCGCATCGACGAGGCCTGGGGCCTGCTCAGCCAGGCCCGGGAGAGCGGCCGGATGAACCCGCGCCGGACGCAGCCCGCCGGGCTGGAGGACCTTCGGCGGACGCTGCACCTGCTGGAGCAGGCCGTCGCGGACACGCTCAGCATGGCAGCGACGCTGGCCACCAGCGCGGAGCACGCGACCCTGTGGGGCAGCGAGTTCCGCGATGCCTGGCGGGACCTGCTCGTGGCGACCGCCGAGGCCGTCGACGCCGACGACGGCGAGCGGCTGCTCGAGATCCGCGCGCAGATCGGCCGAGTCGCCGATGAGCTCTCCACCGACTCGTTGCCCGGCTCCGCATGGCAGGAGTACGGCGGTCTCCTGATCAACCTTCGCAACGTCGTCACCGCGTTGATCGAGGTCCACGAGAGGAGCAACCGCTCCGACCCGGCCCAACGACGCAGCAAGCGCTACGAGGTGCGATCGAAGATCCCCCGGCTGCGTCACTGAGAAGGGCCACTGAGGAAGGGTTCGTTTGCGCCGCCACACCGCGGGTACCACCATCGCGATGAGCCCCCAACTCCCCGAGCACCAGCGACCTGACGGCGTCAGCGACGAGACCGTCTCCGGGCTCGGCAAGCTCTCCGAGGCGCTCGAGGCCGTCGAGGCCGCGCGGGGGCACCTCTACTCCTTCCACCGGCTGTGCGGCACCGCCGACCTCACCCTCGGCGAGGCCGTTTCCGAGCTGCGCGACGCCGGCCACACCGAGCTCGCGGACCGGATCGAGCATGAGCTGGTCGGGCGCAACATCCTCGAGGGACGGTGGAGCTTCCAGATCGTCGAGGAGTACGACGACACCTACTACGCGGCATTCAAGGACCTCGAGAAGCGGGCCCGCGACGAGCTGGTCGAAGGTCGGCGGCACCTCTTCGAGGCGGAGATGAAGGAGGACCGGCGTACGGCACGGGGAGCGGCACCATGAGCCGGTCCCGGACGACCGCGGTCCACAGAGCCCGTGAAGCAGCGTCCCTGAGCCAGAGTCCCTGTCCTTGGGGCCCAGAGCCGCTATGCCCGCGTGGCTACCGTGCAGAGGTGAGCTCACTACGCGACACCCTCGCCCGCGGCGTCGACACCGCCCTGGACCGCACCGTGGCGCCGGGATTCAGCCGGATCGGTCCCGCCGTACGCCGTCGACTGCCGGGCTGGCCCCCCGACCCGGCGCCCGGATCACTCACCGGCCGGACGGCCGCGGTGACCGGTGCGACCTCGGGTCTGGGCTTTGCGACCGCTGAGGGACTGGCCCGGCTCGGCGCCGACGTGCGGCTCGTCGTACGCGACGAGGTGAAGGGTGCCCGGGTCAAGGGTGAGCTCGAGTCGGCGGTGCCTGGCGCCAAGTTCACCCTGGACCGTTGCGACGTCTCCGACCTAGATGACGTACGCCGGTTCGCGGACGAGCTCGACCTCGACCTGCTCGACGTACTCGTGCACAACGCAGGCGCGATGCCACCGACCCGCACCGAGTCCCCGCAGGGCCACGAGCTGGCGATGAGCCTGCACGTGCTCGGGCCGCTGCTGATGACCGAGCTGCTGCGCCCGGTGCTCGCTGGGCGCGATGCCCGGGTGCTGTTCGTGACGTCGGGCGGGATGTACGGGCAGGCGCTGCGCGCCGACGACCCGGAGTTCATGCGTGGGGAGTACTCCGGCACGGCGTCCTACGCCCGCAGCAAGCGGGCCCAGGTCGAGCTGCTGCCGGTGCTCGCCGACCGGTGGTCCGACGACGGCATCGGAGTGCACGCGACGCATCCGGGGTGGGCCGACACCCCAGGCGTGGTCGAGTCGCTGCCGCGGTTCCACAAGCTCACCGGGCCATTGCTGCGCGACGCCGACGGCGGAGCCGACACGACCGTGTGGCTGTCCGCGGTCGACCCGCAGCCGCCCTCGGGTCAGCTGTGGCACGACCGGCGAGCCCGACCGACCCACCTGCTGCGTCGTACCCGCACCGGCGACGCCGAGCGCACCGAGATCTGGGACTGGGCCCGCGACCAGGCGGGCATCAAGCAGCCCCGCTGACCGCCGATGCCAGCATGGCCGGGCGGTGGAGCCGGGCTAGGTTGGGCAGATGGACCCCATCCGTGACGAGACCGCGGCTGAGCGGTACGACCGCAACTGGATCGACCTGATCCAGGAGGTGCGGGTCGCCCAGACCGGCATCCAGGTCCTCGCGGGCTTCCTGCTCACCGTGCCGTTCAGCTATCGGTTCGCGGACATCGCCGACCGCGACCAGGTGCTGTTCCTCGTCGCTTTCAGCCTGGCCATGCTCACGATCGGCCTGATGGTCGCCCCGGTGGCGATCCACCGGTTCCTCTTCGGCCGCCGCCAGAAGGACATCCTGGTCCGGGTCGGGGACCGCATGGCCAAGCTGGGGCTGGTTGCGCTCGGCCTGACCCTGGTCGCGGTGACCACGCTGATCTTCGATGTCGTCCTGAGCCGGTGGCCGGCGTGGTTGCCGGCCTCGTCATGCTGTTGTTCTACACGCTGATCTGGGCCGCACTGCCGATGAGCCTGCAGCGCTACGCGGGGAGGTACTGATGAGCGACCGGGGGGCGGCTTCCAGGCGCGCCGTCGAGAAGATGGCGCAGGAGACCGAGCTGGCTGAGGAGCGCGGAGCCGAGCGGTTGCGCGGCAGGCTGCGGGAGATGCTCGAGGAGCGCCGTCGGGTGGTCCGACTCGGGGAGCAGCAGATCGAGGTCGTCGAGGTGAACGCGGTCGAGGCGGTGCTCGGTGAGGACAGCGACGACGCGGGCAGCCCGTCCGGGCCCTAGCGGCTTCCGTCGACCTGTTTCTCGTGCGGTCGGCCGGGGTCGTCGTACGCCGGCTCCGGGTGCCCGCTGCGCAAGGCTTCGAGCTGGGCGCACAGAGCTGTCCCGTAGAACAGGGCGATCGAGGACAGCAGGCTCCACAGCAGCAGCGCGAACACCCCGGCCAGTGGGCCGTAGATGTCCCCGAAGGACGGGCTCAGCTTGACGTACGCCGCCAGCAGCCCGGTCGAGAACAACGTGAGCAGCACCGCCACGCCGGAACCCAGCGCGAGCCAGGTCAGTGCCGGCTGCCTGCGCCGAGGTGAGTGGTCGAGGAGCACCGCGATGGTGAACACCAGCAGCGCGACCCCCACCGGCCACCGGCCGATGTTCCACGCGGTGACCACGCCGTCGCTCCAGCCGTAGTTCTTTGCCATCGCATCGGCGAAAGCGCCACCGGCGACAAGCAGCATGAACCCGAGGCCCACCGGGAGGGCGAGCACGGCCGTCATCACGGCGGCCCGTCCGTACTTCCACTTCGCCGGGCGGTCGCGGCGGATGCCGTAGATGCGGTTGGCGCCGCGCTCGACCTGGGCCATCGCCATGGTCATCGAGGCGAGTGCGAAGAACAGGCCGAGGAACAGGGCGATCTCGCCGGCTTGCTCGCTGGACGCCGGACCGGTCACCGCGCTGGCCAGGGCGTCGCGTGAGCCCGAGCCCGGCGAGACAGCATCGATGGTGCTGGCCAGCACGCGCTGGGGCTTCTCCTCGTCGATGTCGGCGGCGAGCCCGGTCAGCGCCAGCATGAACGGCACCACCGCCAGGGCGGCCTGCAGCGCGAGTGCGCGCGAGCTGCTGAACCCGTCGCCGTACCGGAAGCGGACGAAGCTGTCGAGGAACAGCCGGACCACACCGACCTTCCGGACCAGGTGCCAGGCATCCTCGGCGTCGAGCTCGTCCCCGTCCATCTCGGTGGTGACCGGGACGGTCCGGGCGGTGGTCATGGTCGGCCATGATGCCCGACCGGCGCTGATCTGGCATGTTGGGCCGGGTGCGTCACACCGACTGGCTGCTGACCGCCTCGGAGCGGGCCAACGCCCAGACCATCCTGGACGACCGGCACCCCGACGACGAGGCGTGGTCCGAGGGCAACCTCGTCCGGCCGCTGATCCACGGGTCGACGTACTTCGCCGAGCTCTTCGAACGGCTCCAGGCCACCGAGGCCGGTGACCTCGTCTACTTCACCGACTGGCAGGGCGACGCCGACGAGCAGCTCACCGGGGAGCCCGGCAGCGAAGTCGTCGAGGTGCTCGGGTCAGCCGACGAGCGGGGTGTCGACGTACGCGGTCTGATCTGGCGCTCCCACACGGAGAAGCTGAGCTTCAACGCCGCCGAGAACCGCCTGCTCGGCCGACAGCTCCAGCAACGTGGTGCCGAGGCCCTGCTCGACATGCGCGTCCGGATGGGTGGCTCGCACCACCAGAAGCTGGTGGTCATCCGGCACCGCGACGATCCCGAGCGCGACATCGCCTACGTCGGCGGCATCGACCTGTGCCACTCCCGCCGCGACGACGCCACCCATCTCGGGGATCCGCAGGCGCTCAAGATGGCCTCGGAGTACGGCGACACCCCGCCCTGGCACGACGTGATGGCGGCGATCACCGGGCCTGCGGTGTACGACGTCGAGACGGTGTTCCGGGAGCGGTGGCTGGACCCGACCCGGTTGACCCGGCACCCGCTCTACTGGGCCCAGGACAAGATCCTGCGGATGGACATGACGCCGGACCCGCTCCCCGAGCAGGCACCGCCGCCGCCCTCGCCGGAGGGCGCCACCCAGACCGTCCAGCTGCTGCGGACCTACCCGAACCTCAGGAAGGGCCGCGACTACCCGTTCGCGCGGGGCGGCGAGCGCAGTGTCGCGCGCGGCTACAGCAAGGCGGTGCTGCGCTCGCGACAGCTGATCTACATCGAGGACCAGTACCTCTGGGGCGAGCAGGTGGGGGACGTGTTCACCGAGGCGCTGCACAAGCACCCCGACCTGCACGTGATCGCGGTGGTGCCGCTGTTCACCGACCAGGAGGGCTTCACCGCGCGGGTGCCGCAGATGCTCGGCCGGGCGCGGGCGATGCAGCAGATGACCGACGCGGCACCCGGGCGGGTGGCGATCTACGGGGTCGAGAACCACGAGAGCACCCCGGTCTACGTGCACGCCAAGGTCTGCGTGATGGATGACGTGTGGGCCACCATCGGCTCGGACAACTTCAACCGGCGCTCGTGGACGCACGACTCCGAGCTGTCCGCGGTCGTGGTCGATCCGAGCGCCGAGGACCACAGCCCCTACGCGCGGAGGCTGCGGCTGACCCTGGGCGCGGAGCACCTGGACCGGGAGGTGTCCGACGACTCGCTGCTCGAGGTGATGTCGGACTGCGTCGACGGGGCCGGCATGTTCACGGCGTACGCCGAGGCGGCGAAGGCCCTCGACGACTGGCACGACGGCGGCCGGATCGGCGACCGTCCCCCCGGACGCCTCCGCTGCCTGCAGCCCCCGGAGCTGACCCGGCTCGAACGAGCCGCCGCACTCGTGCCGTACCTCGTCCTCCACGACCCCGATGGCCGCCCGAAACCCCTCCGCAAGAAGGACGCCTTCTGACCCCTGGCGGTTTCCCACGGTCCCGTGGGAAACATTCACTTCCCGTGCTTTGCAACGCACGGGAAGTGACTGTTTCGTACGGGAAGCTGGGGCGGGTGTTTCGTACGACGCGGGTCAGCTGAGGCGTCGCGCATGAACGCCCCCGAAACGCCGAGGCGTCGCAGATGAAGGACAAGCCTTTTCATCTGCGACGCCTCACCGCTCAGTTGCTCTTCATCTGTGACGCCTCACGGGTCAGTGGCAGGCGATCACGGTGATCTCGACGGCCATCCCGGGTACGGCGAGGGCCGGCACCTGGGTGGCGATGCCGCCGGCCGGGATGTTGCCGGCCTGACCGAACCGCTTCGCGACCTGCTCGTGGCCGCCGCTCATGAAGTAGTCCTGCAGGTCGGTGGCGTGGATGTCGTAGCGGACCACGTCGGCCAGCGACATGCCGGCCGCCGCGAGGACCGTCTCGACGTTGTCCATCGCCTGGGCCGCCTGCCCCGCGACGTCGCCGTCGTGGAGCAGATTGCCGTCGGCGTCCATGGAGCCCTGCCCGGCGGCGTACAGCGTCTGGCGCGGCTCGGTGACCAGGACGCCCTGGGCGTAGCCCAGCTGGTCCTGCCAGGTCCACGGGTTGATCGTCTGCTTGTTCATCTCGGTTTCCTCTCGGGTGTTCTTCTGGACGGGCGAGGTGCTCAGGCCTGGACCGGGCGGTTGCTGCGGATCGTCTGCAGCGGGTCCGAGACCTGCTTCGCGCGGTGCAGGCGCTCGCGCGTCTCGGGCGACCACCAGGCGCCGGGGTCCTCGGTGCCGTCGAGGAAGTTGAGCAGCGTGCGTCCACTGGAGACGTGCGCCACCGCGGCGCTGATCCGGCCGAAGAACATGCCGATCACCTCGACCAGCTCGGGTACGGCGGGGACGCCGAGCGCGAACAGGTTGTAGGGCTCGCTGACCGGACCGTGGGCTCCGCCGCCATCCACCGTGTCGGCGAACGCCCCACCGAGGTGGCGGATCTGTACGACGGGCAGTGGGGACCCGCTGCCGGCGCCGACGACCGCGACCAGTGCGTCGATGGCGTCGTCGTCGAGGCCGGTCATCAGCCCGGAACGCTGCAGGGCCGGCATCGGGTCGGAGGGCTCGTCGGCGATCGAGCTCAGCTCGGCCAGCGGCACCTCACCCATCAGGTCCATCGCCAGGCCGGGCAGGGCGCGGAACGGAGCGAGGAGCGCCTCAGCGTCGGCACGGTTGCCGAGGTAGGCCACTGCGATGGCGGCGAAGCCCTTGCCGCGGATGGGCTCGGGGATCTCCGGCATGGGCGGGAACTGGTAGGTGTGGTACCAGATCGTGAGCTCGTTCGGGGCTTCCTCGGTGACCGCCTTGAAGGTGCGGAGCACGTCGCCCATCTGCTCGATCGGCCACAGCATCCGGCCGCCGTACACCTCCGGTGCGGGGTGCAGCGCGACCTCCATCCGGGTGATGATCCCGAAGTCGCCGCCACCTCCGCGCACGGCCCAGAACAGCTCCGGGTCTTCGGTCGCGCTGGCCCGCCGCAGACGGCCGAGCCCGTCGACGAGCTCGACGGTGACGATGCTGTCGGCACCGACGCCGTAGGCGCGGCCGAACCAGCTGATGCCACCGGTGATCGTCATCCCGACCACAGTCGGGTCGCCGTTCGAGCCGGCCAGGAAGGTCAGGCCGGTGCCGTCGAGCTCGGCGAGCAGCTCGCGGTTCTTGACGCCGGCGCCGACCCACGCCGTACGGCGCTGCACGTCGACGGTGATGCCGGCCAGGCCGCGGGTGCGAAGCATCAGCACCTGGTCGAAGGCGTCGCCCGCACCGTGGCCGGTCGGCTGCGCGGTGACCTGGACGCCGTGCTCGACGGCCCACCGGACTGCTGCGGCGACGTCGTCGGCGTCGCGGACCTCGAGCACCGCCATCGGGTGCTGGGCGACGTTGACGATCCACGGGGTGCGGGCTGCGTCCCAGGTCTCGTCGGCGGGGGTGTGCAGCCGGCCGACCACGCGACGGCGGAGGTCCTCCAGCGCGTGGGTCTGGTTGGGCGCGGCGGCCTGGGCGGGGAGCGGGCGGGGCAGGGTCTCGGACATCGGTGTTCCTCTCGTGACATCGGCTCGTCGGGTGAACCGGTGAGCACGAGGTTGGTCCTGCTCGCTTGCACGCCTCTTGCGCGGCACTTGCAGGCCTCTGTAAGTAAGCCGATCAAGCGGGCCAGGCCCGGAGAAACCTCAGGCGGAGGACGAGCCGGGCCACCAGCGCCTCGGAGCGCCGCTTCCACGGAAGGCACTCCAGCCGTTCATTGAGTACGACGGCCCGCTCGGCGTACTCGAGAGCCCGCGGGTCCCCCAGGGCGGCGTACCCGTAGGCGATGAAGTGGTCGGCACAGCCGAGGTGGTCCACCGAGCCGTAGGTGCACGCCTCTCCGGCGTACGGCTCGATGCGCTCGAGCGCTGTCCTGACCTCGTCGAGGCTGCCGGTCTCCGCGAGCACGATCACCCGCAGGCAGTGCCCCGGGAACACCGAGTAGTCGCTCGCGGTCGGCGGCGCCGGCTCCCCGAGCAGCTCGCGCGCAGTGTCCGGGTCCCCTGCCTCGAGCGCGGCGTGCGCGACGATCGTCCGCAGACCCGGGTTCGCCTTGCGGGCATGCGTCAGGGCCCGAGCCTCGATCGGGGAGCCTGGTGGGTTCAGGCGAGCGGCCGCAAGGCACTCGAGGTCCTCGTTGGCGATGTAGCCGCTCGCCCGGTGCAGCTCGATCGCGGCACGAGCCAGTTGCGGCGCCTCCGGGTCCTCCAGGTCCCGGGCCCGGGCGAACCACCACCACGCGAGCGGGATCTCGACCCCAGTGTGTCGAAGAGCTGCAGCCGCGGCGGCGCACTGCCGCATCAGGTCATCGGACTCCCTGGGGCGGCCGCACTCGTAGACCGTGTGCCCGCGCTGGAACAGGACGAAGACCTCGAGCTCACCCTGCAGGTCGTACGCCGCGAGCTCGTCGAGCAGGAGGAGGCGCTCCTCGGTGAGCCCCGGTCCGTACAGCGCCAGCACCCGCATGAGGAGCACCTGGATCAGGACAGCGGTGTCTCCGGACCGTCTGGCCACCTCGACGGACTCCCGGCCGAGGGCGTCCCCGACCGAGCCGTCCCAGCCGTAGTAGTGCTCCACCTGCAGCGTTGCCAGCACTGTGGCGCGTTCGGCGCCGTCGAGGTGTCTTGCAGCCTCGGTCAGGATCGCGATGAACGCCTCGTCCATCCACCCGTGCTCGCGCGAGGTCCAGACCCCGGCTCCGTTGACAATGGCTGCTCCGGCGGCCACCACGTCCCAGCGCTTCAGCTCGCTGGGCCTGCCGGACCGCGCTCTCGATCGACTGGCGCGCCTCGGCGGTCTGGGTGAGCCGCAGCAGCGCCGCCCCTTCGCCGCATCGGGCGAGTGCGGTGACGGCCGAGTCCGGTGGGGCGTCGGCAAGGACCAACCGCCACAGGTCGAGCGCCTCGGCGTGTGCGTGTCGGGCGACCGCGACCTTTGCCGCGCGGGCGAGCCACTCGCACGCTCGTGCGGCGTGCTCGGCGCCGAGCGGAGCAGCGAGGTGGGCGTGGTGCGCGATCGCGGCGCTCGCGTCGGAGTTGTCGGCATGGTGCTGCTCGATCACTCTTCCCGCGCGGTCGTGCAGTCGCAGCTTTCGAGCCGCGCTGACCTCGCCGTACAGCGTCTCGCGCGCGAGCGCGTGCACGAAGGTGTAGCCCGCGTCCTGCTCCTCGACCAGTCCACTGGTCATCGCGAGGTCCAGCAGGTCGAGGCAGCGGTCGACCGGGAGCCCGGCGAGCTCCGAGACCAGGTCGGGGTCGATCCGGCGACCGAGTACGGCGGCCGCGGTCAGCACCGTCGCTGCCTCCTCCGGGAGCCGGGCGACGCGCTGCCGCAGGACGTCGCGGATGCCGTCCGGCACGGGGAGGTCATCCGCCGCCACGGTGAGCAGGGCGGGAGTTGCCGCGAGCAGCCGGGCGTACTGCAGGACGAAGAACGGGTTTCCCCCGGTCCGGTCGGCCACCACCGCGTCCAGCCGGGCGTCGTACTCACCGACCGAGCCTCGCAACAGCTCCCCGACGGCGCCGGTGTCGAGCCCGTCCAGCCGGATCCGCTCGGCCCCTGCCCGCGCGAGCGCGGCCATCGTGTCGACCAGTGCCGGCCCGGTGGTGGCCTCCGTCGTACGCCGGGTGCAGGTCACGACGACCGGTGCCCGGAGACCTGATCCGGCCAGGTGGTTCAGCAGCTGCAGGGACGTGGCGTCGGCCCAGTGGAGGTCCTCCAGCACCATGAGGAGCGGCGTCTCGTCGGCGGAGCGCTGCACCAGCTCGACGACGGCGTCGAACATCCGCAGGCCGGTGCCACCGCCACTGGCTTCTCCGGTCAGCTCGCCACCGAGGAGCGGATCGAGGCGCGGGTCGACTGAGCCGCCGGACCGACCGTCGGGCTGGGCTCCGGACTGGTCGGCAAGGCGCCGGACGATGCCGAGCCAGGGCCACAGGGCTGGCGCGTAGTCGCCCTCGTGGCAGCGACCGACAAGCACTCGAAACCCAGCGGCATGAGCATGAGCGCCGAGGTCGGTGACGAGCCGCGACTTGCCGATGCCCGGCTCACCGGCGACCAGCAGGAACCGCACCGACCCGGTCGAGGTCGCCTCCTCCAAGAGCGTGACCGCTTGGTCGAACACGGGTTGGCGGCCGACCGTGCCGGTGGGTGCAGCGGCGTGCGGTGCCGTGGTTCCGGGTGGAACGGGCGGTGCCGGCGTGGGTGCCGGGACCGAACTCGTCAGCGATGGGTCCTGGCGCAGCACCGCCTGCTCCAGCCGCTGGATCTCCTCGGACGGGTCGACGCCGAGCTCCTCGGCAAGTCGCTCGCGCAGCTGCCGCAAGGTGTCGAGTGCGTCGGCCTGCCGGGCGCACTGGTACTGCGCGAGCGCGAGCAGCGACCACAGCCGTTCTCGGTAGGGGTGCTGCGGAGCCAGCGCCGCCAGTGTCCGCTGCGCGTCGTCGGCACGGCCCAGGTCGATCAGGGCCCGGGCGTGATGCTCCTGGACGGTGAGCAGCAGCTCCTCGAGCCGGCTGGTTTCGGCCAGCACGGAGGGGGAGTCGCAATCGGCGTACGGCCTGCTCGTCCAGAGGGCGATTGCCTCCTCGCTCGAGGCCAGCCGCTCCTCAGGGGCGGAGACCGCCAGCGCCTGCTCGGCCAGTGCCTCGAACCGCCACGTGTCCACGTCGTCGACCTCGGCCGTCAACGAGTAGCCCGCGGCAGTGCTGACCAGTCGGGAGCCCTTGCGCGCGGCCCGGTCCGGTTCGAGCTGGGTGCGCAACCGGGAGACCGCGACCTGAAGGGAGCCGAGCGTCTGGCCGGGCGCATCGTCGCCCCAGACCTCGGCGAGCAGCCGTTCCGCGGCGACCGGGGCACCGTGCGCGGCGAGCAGTACGGAGAGGACGCCGCGCTCGCGACGCCGGGTGAGTGGCTGGCGCGCTCCGCCAACGGAGATCGCCATCTCTCCGAAGGCGGTGTAGTGCACGCTCACGCGGGCCATCGTAGGGCCGGCGGTTTCCCACGGTCCCGTGGGAAACCGTCACTTCCCGTGCTTTGCAACGCACGGGAAGTGCAGGTTTCGTACGGGAAGCTGGGGCTGGTGTTTCGTACTGGCGGTCGGCTGAGGCGTCGCATCTTGCGGCCCAGAGCTCGCTGAGGCGTCGCGTCTTGCGGTCGCTCAGGTCCTTGCAGCGTGCCGGCGTACTCTCTCGCGGTTGCCGCAGTCCGCCGAGCTGCACCAGCGACGACGATGGCCGCGGCTGGTGTCGACGTACGCCCACCCGCAGGCGGGGTCCGCGCAGCGACCGAGCGGCCCCGGCGGGTTGGTGAGCTGGTCGAGCAGGTCGAGCGCGACCCGGTGAGCAGGAGTGGCGCCGGTCAGCACGGTCACCTCCCACGCGGCGTGCTTCCCGTGCTGGACGAGATCGCTGTGGCGCAACGCATTGTCGATGTACGGCCGGAGCCGCTCGAGAACGGGCTGGTCTGCATCCACGAGGTGCCGGGTCAACGCAGAGCGCAGGGTCAGCAGGGGTGAACGGACATCGAGCCCGGCCAGCTCCGTTGCCTCCTCGTCCGAGACGACTCCTGCGCGGCGGCACCACACCAGGCAGTCCTCGGAGCTCGTCAGGTGGTCCTCGAAACGCGAGGCGTCGCCGCGCCAGCTCACCGTGTTGACCAGGTCGAGGCAGGGGCGACCGCCGACCAGGTGCATGGTCGAGATGCGGGAGCCGATCGAGGACATCTGACCATGCTAATCCTTTTGCATGCTTGAAGCCATTAGGCTAGCGTCGCTGGTCGGAGGTGGTTCCATGTCGACGGCCAGATCGGATGCCCTGCGCGCATCCGCGCCGTTGGCGCTGCCCACGGCGGCACTGGGGGTCACCTTCGGCGTGCTCGCCGCCCCGATCTTCGGCGCGGTGCCGGCGCTGCTGATGTCGGCGATCGTCTGGTCCGGCGCGGCTCAGTTCGGCGCCGTGAGCGTGCTCGCCGGGGGTGGCAGCATGCCCCTGGCGATGGGCACCGGCCTGCTCGCGAACGCACGCTTCCTGCCGATGGGGTTCGCACTGGCACCCTCGCTCAACGGAAGCCCGTGGCGCCGCGCGGGCACGGGTGCCCTGATGGTCGATGCGTCCTTCGCCCTCGCCCACCGAGGAGAGGGCAGGTTCGACCCGGTGACGGTCGTGTGGTCGGCGCCGTTGCAGTACGTCGGCTGGGTCGGCGGTACGGCGGCCGGAGTCGCCGGCGCCACGATGCTCGCTGACCCCGGCAGGCTGGGTCTCGACGTGCTCTTTCCGGTCTTCTACCTCGGGCTGCTCCTGCCCGAGCTGCGTGGCCCGTCACGACGACTCGTCGTAGCTGGTCTCTCTGCTCTCGTCGCCCTGGTCCTGATCCCGGTCGTGCCGGAGGGGGTCCCGGTGCTGGCAGCGGCGGCCACGGCGCTGCTCGGGCTCAAGGAGCCCTCGTGACCTGGGTGCTGGTCGGGGTCCTCGCTGCCGGAACCCTGGCGCTCAAGACGTTCGGCCCGATCGTGGCGGGAGGCGTCCAACCTCCACCGGCGCTGGTCCGGGTGATCGACCTGATCACGCCGGCCCTGCTCACCGCGCTCATCGTGGTCAGCACGTTCTCCGACGGTCGGGCGCTGGTTCTCGACGCACGGGCCGCGGGCGTCGCGGTCGGCGTCGTCCTGCTGCTGGTCCGCGTGCCCATGGTCGTGGCTATGGTCGCGGCCGCCGTCGTGGTCGCCGGGATCCGCCTGCTGGTCAGCTGAGACGCCTCGGCTGAGGGGTTTGTCGCGGTCCGCCAACATGGGGCCATGGCAGACGTGGAGATCAAGAACAACCCGGAGCGGCACCGCTACGAGGCGTGGGTCGGGGACGAGCTCGGTGGCATCGCCCAGTACGAGCTGCGCGACGAGTCCATCGTGTTCGTGCACACCGAGGTCAAGGACAAGTTCGAGGGCGAGGGTGTCGGGTCCGCGCTGGCACGCGAAGCGCTCGACGACGTACGACGCGACGGTGAGCTCGAGCTCGTCGTGGAGTGCCCGTTCATCAAGGAGTGGATCTCGCGCCACCCGGACTACGAACACCTGTTGGCCTGATCCCTGTACGACGCCACGGCGCTACCGTGCCGTCATGACCGAGACGACTCCCGCCGTACTCACCGAGCTGCGCGACCACGTCCTGGTCGTGACGCTGAACCGGCCCGAGGCGCGCAACGCCGTGAACGCCGAGCTCAGCCAGGGGCTGGGCGAGGCACTCGAGCGGGCAGAGCACGAGACCGACATCCGCGTGGTCGTGCTGACCGGCGCGGGGGACAAGTCGTTCTGCGCCGGCGCCGACCTCAAGGCGATCTCGCGCGGCGAGGCGTTGAGTCCACCCGGGACCGAGCACTGGGGCTTCGCCGGCTTCGTGAAGCACCCGATCAGCAAGCCGGTGATCGCCGCCGTCAACGCGACTGCCCTGGGTGGCGGCACCGAGCTGGTGCTCGGCAGTGATCTGGCCGTCGCCGCCGAGTCCGCGAAGTTCGGCCTGCCCGAGGTACGCCGCGGACTGTTCGCCGCCGCGGGCGGGGTGATCCGGCTGCCCGAGCAGCTGCCCCGCAAGGTCGCGATGCACCTGATCCTGACCGGGGAGCCGATCGACGCCCAGACCGCGTTGCGCTGGGGGCTGGTCAACGAGGTGGTCCCCGACGGACGGGTGCTCGACGCCGCGATGGATCTCGCGGAGGTGGTCGCGGCCAACGCGCCCCTCGCCGTACAAGCGAGCAAGCGAGTCGCGACCGGGAGATACGCGGACGGCGAGAGGCCGAACGACCTGCCCTACGAGCGCGACGCCTGGCGGGCCAGCGACGAGGAGATCTTCGCGCTGATGGCCAGCGAGGATGCGATCGAGGGCCCGACGGCCTTCGCCGAGAAGCGCGAGCCGGTGTGGAAGGCCAAATGAGCGCGCGCGCCCAAGAGCACCTTGACGTCGTCGTCGTCGGGGCAGGGCTCTCGGGCATCGGTGCGGCGTACCGCCTGCAGACCGAGTGCCCCGACCGCACCTTCGCCGTCCTCGAGGCTCGCGATGTCATGGGCGGGACGTGGGACCTGTTCCGCTACCCGGGCGTCCGCTCGGACTCCGACATGTTCACCCTCGGCTACCAGTTCCGGCCGTGGCAGGCGGAGAAGTCGATCGCGGACGCACCGACGATCCTCGGCTACATCCACGACACGGCCGACGAGTTCGGCATCGAGAAGCACATCCGCTACGGCACCAAGGTGGTCGGCGCCGACTGGTCCTCGGAGCACGCGCGCTGGACACTCCGGCTCGAGACCCCGGACGGCCCGCGCGAGCAGACGTGCGACTTCCTCTACTCCTGCTGCGGCTACTACGACTACGACCGCGGCTACACCCCCGAATTCCCCGGCATCGAGTCGTACGCCGGCCAGGTCGTGCACCCGCAGTTCTGGCCCGCGGACCTGGAGTACGCCGGCAAGCGGGTCGTCGTCGTCGGCAGCGGCGCCACTGCGGTGACCCTCGTGCCGGCCATGGCACCCGACGCGTCGAACGTGACGATGCTTCAGCGCAGCCCCACGTGGATCGGCTCGGTGCCGGAACGGGACAAGCTGGCAGATCGACTCCGTGAGCTGTTGCCGGCCAAGGCGGCCCACCGGGTGATCCGGACCAAGAACATCGTGTTCATGCTCGCCCTGTTCAACTTCTGCCAGCGCTTCCCCGACCGCGCCCGCAGGTTGCTGACCCGGATGAACGAGAAGGAGCTCGACGACCCGGCGATGGTGGCCGAGCACTTCACCCCGTCGTACGACCCCTGGGACCAGCGGTTGTGCGCGGTGCCGGACGCCGACCTGTTCCGGTCCATCAAGGGCGGTGACGCCGAGGTGGTCACCGACGTCATCGACTCCTTCGTGCCCGAGGGCATCCGCCTGCGGAGTGGGCGCGTCCTGGAGGCCGACATCGTGGTCACCGCCACCGGCCTGAACCTGCTGCCCTTCGGCGGCATTGCGCCGTCGGTGGACGGCGAGGAGGTCGACCTCTCCGAGCAGTTCCTCTGGCAGGGCGCGATGCTCACCGGGCTGCCGAACTTCGCTGTGTGCATCGGTTACACCAACGCCTCCTGGACACTGCGCGCCGACCTCACCCACCGGCTGGTCTGCCGGGTGCTGAACTACATGGAGCGGCGCGACCTCGCCGCCGCCGTACCGCTGCCGCGCGAGGAGCTCGAGGAGCGACCACTGCTCGCCCTGAGCTCCGGCTACGTGCAGCGCAAGATCGCCGAGTTCCCCCGGCAGGGGCACCGAGGTCCGTGGCGGGTGCGGCAGAACTACATCCTCGACTCGCTGACCACGATGCGCCGCGGCCTGCGCGGGTCCATGGACTTCACGCCGCGCTCCGCCGTACGACGGCAGCGGACCGAGTCGCTCGACGAGACGCCTGCATAACCCGGGAACCCGGCGCGCGTTTACTGCTCATGCACACCACGCGCTTGCGGCTTGCTGCCGCCACGGTCTCGCTCGGGCTCGTACCGGCACTGCTCACGGTGACCGGGGCGGTCACCGGACAGGCGAACGCCGCGCCCGCGCCGTACAGCGCGACCATCACCCGCACCGCGCACGGCATTCCGCACGTCGTGGCCAAGGACTTCGGCTCACTGGGCTTCGGCTCCGGTTACGCCTCGGCGCAGACCTCGATCTGCACCCTCGCGGACACCGTGCTGACCGCTCGCGGCCAGCGCTCGCGCTACCTCGGCCCGAACGGAAAGTACGACGACCAGGTCTCGATGACCGGCACCAACCTGCAGGCCGACACCCTGGCCACCGACCTGCACGACCGCCAGGTGGTGGAGAAGCTCCTCGCCTCGAAGGCCGGGCCGGGGACGCAGGCACGCGACATGGTCAAGGGGTACGCCGCCGGCGTGAACGCCTGGCTGCGCAAGATCGGTGGCGCCTCGAAGATCACCGACCCGAGCTGCCGTGGTGCGGCGTACATCAAGCCGAACGCGACCGCCAACGACATCTGGTACGGCGTCTACCTCGCCAACCTGATCGCCTCGACCGGCCACTTCCTCCAGCAGATCACCGAGGCGCACCCGCCGAGTGCCACTGACCCCGGGATCCCCGAGCTGCCGGTCAACGCGTCCTTCGCCGACGCGCCCAAGCAGCTGCCCGACAAGCAGAAGCTGATGGCCGCGCTGGGCAAGGACCCCAAGTCGCCGTTCGGCTCCAACGCGACGGCCATCGGCGGCTCCTCGTCCACGACCGGACGCGGGATGGTGCTCGGCAACCCGCACTTCCCGTGGCGCGGCCGCTACCGGTTCGGCCAGCAGCAGCTGACGATCCCGGGTTCCTACGACGTCGCCGGCGCCAGCCTGGTCGGCTCACCGGTGGTCAACATCGGCTGGAACAAGAACGTCGCGTGGAGCCACACCGTGTCCACGGCCTACCGGTTCACGCCGTACGAGTACCAGACGCTCGGCAGCCCCACGTCGTACGTCACCACCGAGGGCATCAAGCAGATCGACAAGCGCGACGTGAAGGTCACGGTGAAGAACGCCGACGGCTCGCTCTCGACGGTGACGAAGAACCTCTACCGGACCGACCAGGGCTACGTGCTCGACGACCCCGCCACCCTGATGAACTGGACCCCGACCAGCTTCTTCGCCATCCGCGACGCCAATGGTGAGCAGCTGCGCACCATCGACACCTTCCTGGACATGGGCAAGGCGACCAGCGCCAGCGACCTGCTCTCCCGCCAGGACAAGGGCGGCGGCATGCCGTGGGTGAACACCACGGCGGCGGACCGCTCCGGCAACACGTTGTACGCCGACCACTCGGTCGTTCCGAACGTGTCCAACGCCCTCGCCCAGAAGTGCATGACGCCGGTCGGTCGGGTGCTCTTCCAGGTCGCCGGCCTGCCCGGGCTCGACGGCACCCGTGCCGATGGCGACTGCGCTTGGGGCACGGACTCCGACGCCCAACGCCCCGGCATCCTCGGCCCCAAGAACCTTCCGAAGGCCACCCGGCGCGACTGGGTGATGAACGCCAACGACTCCTACTGGCTGCCCAACCCGGCCCAGAAGCTCGAGGGCTTCGCGCGGATCATCGGCTGCGAGAAGTGCCAGCGGACGCTGCGCACCCGGATGGTCGACCGCTACGTGATCGACCACCTGAAGACCGGCAAGGTCAGTCCGACCGCCCTGCGCGGCTTCGAGCACCAGAACCGCGTCATGGGCGGTGAGGTGATGGGCGCCAACAACGACCTCGTCAAGGTCTGCGAGGCCGCGGCCGGCGGCGACGCGTGCCCCGTGCTCGCTGCCTGGGACAAGCGCTCCAACGTCGGGAGTCGCGGCAACCAGATCTTCGAGGAGTTCGTGACGCGGCTGCCGACCGTGCCGCTGCTCGGCACCGAGGCGTACTGGCAGGTGCCGTTCAACGAGAGCGATCCCGTCAACACCCCGCGCGACCTCGACGAGAACAACCCACAGGTGATCCAGGCGATGAAGGACGCAATCGCCTTCCTGCGCAGCAAGAACGTCCCGATGAACGCCACCTGGGGCTCGTTGCAGGTCGCCGGTGACACCGGTGCGCCGCCCATCCCGCTCGGTGGCGGGCTCGGCGACGAGGCGGGCAACGCCAACGTCCTCGCCTCGCGCAACCCGGTCGCCAACACGGACAAGTACAAGCCGATCACCTATGGCTCCTCGCACATCCAGGCGATCTCGTTCCTCGACGGTGGTGCCATCGACACCAAGACGATCCTCACCTACGGACAGTCGGAGAACCCGACCTCACCGTGGTCGAAGGACCAGACCGAGATGTTCGGCAAGAAGCAGTGGGTCAGCTTCCCGTTCACCCCCACCCAGATCAGCGCGAACCGGATCTCCAAGGCGACAGTCTCTGCCGCGCGCTAGGCGGTGGAAGCGGCGACCACGCGGTAGCGGATGAACGCGGGGAAGGCGACCGCGACCAGCACTGTCGCGATCACCACGAGCGCGCCCCCGCCGGCGGCGGTCGCAGCGGCACCGATCGAGGCCGCGACCGCGCCATGCGCCACGTCGGCGATGCGCGGACCGCCCACGACGACGACGGTGAAGACGCCCTGCAGCCGACCGCGTACGTCGTCGGAGGCCGCGCTCTGCAACATGCTCATCCGGAACGCCGCCGAGGCCATGTCGGCGGCACCGCCCACCACGAGCATGAGCACGGCGGCGGCCAGCATCGGCAGTCGCCATTCGTCGGCGAGCGCCACCGCGATCCCGAAGCCGAGCATGGCGAAGCCCCAGACGAGCACGGAGACGATGACGGCCAAGCCGTGCCGCTCCACCCGCGAGACCCAGCCGGAGAAGACACCTCCCAGCACTGCTCCGATCGGGATGCCGGCGAACAGCAGCGCGAACGCCATCCCGCCGCCCTCCGGGCCACCGAAGTCGAGGTGCGCGATCTCGGGGAACAGTGCCCGGGGCATGCCGAAGACCATCGCGATGATGTCCACGACGAACGACATCAGCAGCACCGGGTGCCCGCGGAGGTAGCCCAGCCCGTCCAGCACAGCCTTGATCCCGAGGCTCCCGGTCGTGCCCTCGATCGGCAGCGGTGGCAGCGCGAGCACCGCACCGAGGGTGGGGATCAGTGTGAGCGTGTCGATCAGATAGAGCCAGGAGAAGCCAAAGACCGGAATCAGCGCGCCAGCGATGAGCGGTCCGCCGATGGCCCCGGCCTGCATCACCGTCATGTTCAGCGAGTTCGCCGCCGGCAGAAGCGTGAGCGGCAGCAGCCGGGGGAGTACGGCGCTGCGGGTCGGCTGGTTCACCGCGAAGAACGCCTGCTGCACCGAGAACAGCCCCAGCAGCAGCCACACGTTGGTGCCGCCCGACCATGCCTGCAGCCAGAACAGCGTGCTTGTCACGATCAGCCCGCAGGTGGTGACGATGAGCAGGGTGCGTCGGTCGAAGACGTCAGCGAGTGCGCCTCCCCAGAGCCCGAAGACGATCAGCGGGACCAGGCCGAACACGCCGGTCAGTCCGACGTACGCCGAGGAGCCGGTCTGTGCGTAGATCTGGGCCGGCACCGCCACCACGGTGAGCTGCGCGCCGACGACGGTGACGATGTTGGCGATCCAGAGTCGCCGGAAGTGCGGGTTGCGGAGTGGCCGGGTGTCGGCCATCCACGAGGTCAACTGGTCACGTTCTCAGGCGGTGTCGACGAGCGCGCGCACCTGCTCCGTGCTGGCGCAACCGTCATCGAGCATCCGGTTGCGCTCCGCCGCCCAGGCGGCACCGAGGCGGCCGCGGTCCTCGTCGGAGACGTCCTCACGTGCCGGGTTGAGGATGTCGCGCTCCTCCTCGTCGAGGTGGTGCAGCAGGGTCTCGCTGAACTCGTGGACGTGGTTGCTGAACTCCTCGTCGTACAGCTCGGTCGCCTCGAGCATCGGCAGCAGCTTCTCGTAGCCCTCCTGGTGCTCCTTCTCGCCGTGCTCGGCCTCCTCCTCGTCGATCGCGTCCTTGCGCGCGAGCTGGGGGTAGACCTTGCTCTCCTCGGCCTCCCCATGCGCCACCAGCAGCTCGGCGACCTGGTGCCGCAGGGCGTCGCGGTCGTTCTGCTCGTTGCGCAGCTCACGCAGCAGGTGCTCGAACAGCCGGTGGTCCTCGAGGATCAGCTCGACGACATCGCCGGAGTCAGGACGCGGGATCTCGATGGGGGAGTCAGTTGCCATGCGGAGAACTCTAGGCATGGCGGTGGTAGCCCTCACGTGCGTCTGCTGAATCTGACACTGCCGTCCGGCATGGACTCGTGGTTGAAGCCGGTGTCGTGGATCCATTGATGGTGTCGATGGCAGAGGGGTATGGCGTTGTCGAGGTCGGTGCTGACCGCCGTGTGGACCATGGCTTGCGGTGGTGGAGCTCGCACCAGGCGTAGGGGCGTTCGCAGCCGGTGGCGGCGCAGGTGGTGTGTTCGAGCCCTTTCGCGAGGCGCTGCGATCACTGAAGAGCCGGGCTGTGTGGCCGAGGTCGAGGGCGACGGACTTGCCGCTGAGGACGGCGGGGAGGATCGCGGCGTTGCAGGCGAGCCGTCGGGCTTCTCCGGCGGAGAGGGTCTGGTCGGTGTCGAGGTGGGCTGCCTTGAGGGCGCCGTGCCAGGACGGTGTGGTCGATGGTGACGACGACGGTTGCTGCTGTCTTGGGGTGCAGGTGGTCAGTGGGCAGGTGCTCGAGCAGCTCGGCGAACGCGAGGCCGCGGCGGTGCCGCCAGTCGAACGGACCGGTCCGGTGTTGGCTCCATTGCTGGGCCTGGCTCGCGCATCCGTCGGGGTGCGGTCATGGTGTCCAGGATCTTGGCGAGGATCGCTGCGGCCAAGGCTGGGACCGTGAAGTGTCCGGTGCTGGTGCCGTCGCCGTTGTCGTGCAGCGTCAGCGAGCACTTGTCCTGGGCCACTTGCTCCTCGGAACGAACGAGCTCGTTCTCGTGGGCATCGACCACGGTCTGGTCGGGTTCTACAGCTTCGATCGCCCGACGGGCGACGCGACGCAGCTGGTCAGGGCTGAAGCGCGCTGGCCTTCGCCACCAGGTGCTGCTTCGACAACCAGACGCTGCTCCGGAGCTCACCGTGTCCGGCAACTGACCGGTGGCCTGCACGATCACTGCAGCGTGTCCGGGTGAGACCAAGCCAGCATCGAGCGCTTCGGCGGTGGCGTCGTGCCCGGAATCGAGTTCCGTCGCCAACGCCACCTGCCGTGCCGCGTCCGAGCGGGACACTGTGGTGGTCTTCGCGACCCAGGCGTTGGTGTCGGTGAAGCCTGCGTCCTTCGCGGTGCCGGCCTGGTCGGCAGCGGCCACCATCTTGAGCTTCAGCGCCTCCAACCGCCGGATCGCCCGGTCCACCTCCACCACCGCTACAGCTGGGCTCGGCACGAGCCTTGCGGCGTCGGTGTGCAGCCGGTCGATCACGCCGTGCAGGTCCGCGACCCCAGCCGACATCGCGTCTGCGAAGTCGGGGTGGAGGTCGAGGAGTGCTGCCATGCGATACATTCTTTCTAGAACGTATGTTCGAGTCAAGGGTGAGAACCGGAATGTGGACAACGAAGTGAAGAAGCTGCTTTGGCCGCAACCACAGCGGTCGAGTGAGCAGACGGTGAGCCAAGAATGGGGGCTGCGGAAGGTAGGGCGACCCACAGCGACCAGCAACCACCTATTCAAAAATCTCTTTGTGGTTTCGAGACGCTCGCTGGCGCTCGCTCCTCAACCACCGGGGGTGGGGGTTGCGGCCGAAGGGCGCCGTACGGAACCTGGTCTCGTCTGTCCGCTCGCTTCGCTCGCTGCTCGACCACCTGTGGTTGCGGCGTATACCCGTGACCGCGCTCGACCACCGGTGGTGCGGCGTACACATCGATACGGTCGGCTCATGACGCCTGAGGAGATGCTGGCTCACTGCCTGGCCAAGCCTGGGGCGTGGGCGGACAACCCTTGGGGGCACGAGTATCCGGTGGTCAAGGTGCACGAGAAGATCTTCGCTTTCATCGGCAGCGACGGGGTGGGGGTGAAGAGCGGGCCCACTCGCGAGGTGGCTGACGAGTGGCTCGACCGCTACCCGGACGAGGTGAGCGTGATGCGCTACATCGGGCGCTCCGGGTGGAACGACCTGCGCGCCAATGGCGCCATCGACGACGACGAGCTGCGCGAGGCGGTCGACGAGTCATACCGGCTTGTCGTCGGCAAGCTCGCGAAGAAGCACCAGCCCGAAGGCTGGGACGCCTGAGCCGCTCGTGGGAGCGCGATCACGGGCCAGCGTGACCAACATCGCGGATGTCGTGAAAGTATGCGGGAGCAGTCGGACTCAAGAAGTCGGGACGACTTCTGTCCCATGCCCTGAGGATGCGCCAGATGCCCAACCAGTTTTCTCCCGAGCTGCTGACCACTTTTCGGTCGTTGGCCGAGGTCGTGTACTCCGGTGACTCCTACGACGCCGTCTACGAAGCGTTGTGCCGCAGCGCCGTCGAGTTCGTCGACGGCTGCGACCACGCGTCGTTGATGCTGCGGCAGCACGGGCGCAACAGGACAGCGGGCGCTACAGACGAGATCGCTCGTCGGATCGACCAGATGGAGGTCGAGCTGGGTGAGGGCCCCTGCATCGACGCCATGGACGACGACGAGCCGAACCAGCACCTGTGCACCGACCTCACGACCGGGAGCAAGTGGCCCGCGCTGGCGGAGCGGATCCGCAGCGAGACCAGCGTCAAGGGCATGGCAGGGTTCCGGCTCCGCCGGGACGGCGCCAAGGTCGGCGCCCTGAACGTCTTCAGCGACACGGCCGGTGCCCTGACCCAGCACTCGCTCGACCAGGCGATCGTGCTGACCGCGTTCGCGTCGATCGCGCTGTCCGCGGTCGAGCGGGGCGAGGAAGCCACCACTCTGCGTCGCGGACTGGAGAGCAACCGTGAGATCGGCAAGGCCATCGGGCTGCTGATGGCGATGCACGGCATCAGCGACGAGCAGGCCTTCGAGATGCTCTCGAAGGTGTCGCAGGAGATGAACATCAAGCTGGCCGAGGTGGCCGCGCAGGTCGTCGCCCACCACCGTAAGGACCCCAGCGGCGGAGCCCTCGGCGCGTCCTGAGGTCCACTGCCAGGGGCGCAGCTCAGCCCGGACTAGGCCCCGGACCGGGCGGCGGGTGATTTCTGCGGAAATCCGGGTACTCGGAGATTCGGATGTCGAGCAAGCGGCGTCCGCGACAGTGCGGCGTTCGCCTGGCGACCTCTCGGACACGCTCCGTGTTGCTCCGGCGTGCGCCGCACGACCGGTTCCGAGAACCCAACCAACCCGAGGAGTGCATCACATGGGCATCGACGACAAGGCTGGAAACAAGGCCGAGGATGTCAAGGGCAAGGTCAAGGAGACCACGGGCAAGGCGACTGACGACAAGTCGCTCGAGTCCGAGGGCAAGACCGACCAGAGCAAGTCCTCCTTGAAGCAGGCGGGCGAGAACGTGAAGGACGCCTTCAAGGGTTAGTCAACGACCTGTGTCGTGCCGGCGACCCCGATTGCGCCGTGGGCCGCCGGCACGGCACAGACCACCCCCTGAGTACGCCGAGTACGCCGAGAACCACGCGGCGTAGTCGATTTTGTGTGCCCCTGCCGGTCATGGTCGGATCTCCGCATGCGTTCCACCGCAGTGCGACGGTCCATTGCCACCGTGGCCGGCTTTGTGTTGCTCACCCTGAGCGCATGCGCCGTGCCCGGCTTCGGTCCTGACGCCGACGATGCTGTCGACCAGCTGGCGGAGGCCCTGTCGTCCGGCGACGTGAAGAGCGTCGACTTCGCCAAGGACGACGCTGCGGCGCGTACGGCGTACAAGGCCATCACGGACGGGATGGGCAAGGCGAAGGTCTCCCCGGGAGACGTGTCCACCGACGGTGACGCCGCGACCGGCAAGCTCGACTGGCGCTGGAAGGTGGGGTCGAAGACCTGGTCCTACGACACCGAGGTGCGCCTGGCCAAGGGCAAGACCGACGACGGGGACGCCTGGCTGGTCCGCTGGGACCCCGCCCTGGTGGAGTCCTCGCTCAAGCCCGGCGAACGGCTGGTCGAGACCGCGATCAAGCCCGAGCGTGGCGCCATCCTCGGCGCTGACGGCAAGGCGATCGTGACCCAACGACCGGTGCTGCGGGTCGGCATCGACAAGGGCACGCTGAAGGGCGTCGAGGCGAAGCGTTCGGCGAGCTCGCTTGCGCAGCTCGTGGACGTCGACGCGAAGGCTTACGTCAAGCAGGTCACCGCCGCAGGCCCGAAGGCGTTCGTGCAGGCGATCGTCTACCGACGCAACGAGGTCCCTGCGCCGGTGCTCGGCGCGCTCAGCGGCATCAAGGGAGCGCGGGCGATCTCCGACCGGCTCCCGCTCGCCCCCACCAAGGACTTTGCGAACGCGATCCTCGGCACGGTCGGGCCGGCGACCGCCGAGCTGGTCAAGGAGAGCGACGGGCGCATCCTGGCCGGCGACGACGTCGGCATCTCCGGCCTGCAGAAGAGGTACGACGAGCAGCTGTTCGGCACCCGCGGAGCGAAGGTCGTGGCCGTGGACGAGAAGGGCGAGCGGCGTACGTTGTTCACCGCCGATCCCAAGCCCGGCAAGCCATTGCCTACGACGATCGAGCGGGCGACCCAGCAGACCGCACAGCAGGTGCTGGCCGACGTACCTTCGGGCAGCGCGCTCGTGGCGATCCGGCCCTCGACCGGCGACCTGGTCGCCGTGGCGAGCGGGCCCGGCTCCAATGGCCAGAACACTGCGACCTACGGTCGCTACGCCCCGGGGTCGACCTTCAAGGTGGTCAGCACCCTCGCGCTCCTCCGGGCGGGCGTCACCCCACAGAGCAAGGTGTCCTGCCCGGCGACGACCGTGGTCGACGGCAAGCGCTTCAAGAACTACGACGACTACCCCGCCTCCGGCCTCGGCGAGATCACCTTCGAGGATGCGCTCGCCAACTCGTGCAACACCGCGTTCATCTCCCAGCGCGACCAGCTCGAGCCGGACTCGCTGAAGCAGGCAGCCGCCTCGCTGGGGCTCGGGGTCGACCACGACCTCGGCTTCCCGGCGTACTTCGGCGAGGTGGGCGACGCCAACAGCGAGACGCAGGCCGCGGCGAGCATGATCGGGCAGGGTTCCGTGCTCGCCTCCCCGATGGCGATGGCCACAGTGGTGGCCTCGGTGCTCGAGGGAAAGACGGTGCTGCCGCGGCTGCTGCCGGAGGTCGAGGTGCAGCAGAAGAAGCCGGCGAAGCCGCTGACAGCTGCCGAGGCCGGCCGGGTGCGGTCGATGATGCGTGCCGTGGTCGAGCGTGGCAGCGGTGAGGTGCTGGGCGACCTGCCCGGTGGTCCGGTGATCGCCAAGACCGGCACGGCGGAGTTCGGCGAGCAGCCACCGCTGCCCACCCACGCGTGGATGGTGGCCGGCAGGGACGACCTCGCCGTGGCGGTGTTCGTCGAGCGCGGCGACTCCGGCTCGAGCACCGCCGGTCCGGTCCTGCACGAGTTCCTGGAGAAGGTCCGCTGATGCTCTGGCGCGCGGGGACCGATGACGCAGCCTCCTGACACGTCGGTCGCGCAGGGGACCAACCGCGACTTCGCTGCTGTAGCAGGCCTGTTCATCGGCAACGGCCTGGCCGTCGGCGTCCTCGGCGGGTCGTTGCCCGGCCTCCGCGCCCAGCTCGACCTCGAGCCCGGCCAGATCGTCGGGGTGCTCGTGGCGGCAGCTGTAGTCGCCGTCTTCTCGATGAACCTCAGCGGCGCCGTCTCCGACCGCATCGGCGCCCGCCTCCCAGCCCTCGTCGGAGGCGTGGTGATGGCGATGGGCTCCGTGGTGATGGGCTTCGCGCCCAACTACGTCGTCCTGATCGTCGGCGCGGCCGTGTTCGGACTGGGCAACGGTGCACAGGACGTGGCGATGAACGCGCTCGGCGTCAGCGTCGAGCAGGCCCGCCGCCGGCCGGTGATGAGCCGGTTGCACGCGAGCTTCTCGGTCGGCAACTTCGCGGGCGCCCTTCTGGTCGTCTCGCTCGGCTGGCTCGTCGCCGACGTGTCACCCCACTGGGCGTTGTGGAGCAGCGCCGTGCTGGCCGTCGTACTCTTCGGCGCGATTGCACGCATCACGCCGCAGTCGCGGAGGAGTGTCGCCAGCGCGGACGGCGGTGGACGCGGCCCGATCCCGCCGGGCATCTGGCTGCTTGCTCTGATGGCGCTCTGCTTCGGCCTCACTGAAGGTACGGCGATCGACTGGTCGTCGCTGCACGTGACCGACGTCGGCGACGTGAGCCCGAGCGCCGGCGCCTGGGGGCTGGCCTGTGTCAGCGGGTTCATGGTGGTGATCCGGCTCTTCGGGGACACGGTGGTCGAGCGGGTCGGACGCGTGGCTGTGGTGCGCTTCGGCGCTGTGTGTGCGCTGCTCGGCTATGTACTCACCGCGTTCACGAGCGCCCTCCCGGTGATCCTCGCCGGATGGTGCCTGGTGGGGCTCGGGGTGGGGCTGCTGGCGCCGCAGATCTACGGCTTGGCCGGGCACATCGGCGGAGCGAGGGGCCTGGGCTTCGTGGTCAGCTTCGGGTACGCCGCCTTCCTCGTCGGCCCCGCCCTGATCGGATTCGTCGCCGCCAACACCGACCTCCAGCGCGCGATGCTGGTGCCCGTCGTCACGGCCGTCGGCCTGATCGTGCTCTCGGCCCGGCTCCCTGCCGACCCGGTCGCCACAGAGCAGGCGACCGGTCCCTCCTAGTCTGAACCGCATGCCGAGCCTGCAGCACGCCGTCGTCAGCCGGGTCATCCCGGTCCTGAGGCGCAACATGTCCCCCGACGACATCCCGGCGATGCGGGCTGCGCTGACCAGGAACAACCGGGCTGCCCAGGAGGGTCCGCCCAAGGACGTCCGTCGTACGCACGAGGAGACCATCAGCAACGTCCACGGGTTCCCGGTGTTCACCCTGTGGCGTTCCGGGGCCGAGACCTCCGGCCCGACGGTCCTCTACCTGCACGGCGGCGCCTACGTGCGGCCCTCGGACGCCCGGCACTACCGGTTCGCGACCCGGCTGGCCGACGCCCTCGGCGGCCGCGCGGTGCTGCCCGCCTACCCGCTCGCGCCCGAGTTCACCGTCGACGACTCCTTCGAGGAGATGATCGGGGTCTTCGACGACGTCGCCAGCCAGTCACCCGGCGGCGTGGTGCTGGTCGGCGACTCCGCCGGCGGCGGCTACGCCCTGGCGCTGGCCGAGGCTCTCCGCGATCGCGGTGGTGCCCAACCCGACCGACTGGTGCTGATCGCGCCGTGGGTCGATCTCACCGGTACGACGCCGGGCGTGCTCGAGGCGGCCGAGAGCGACCCCTGGCTCTCCCACCCGCACCTGAACATCTACGCCTCGATGTGGGCCGGCACCGACGACCCGGACCGGCTCGCCGCGCCGCGGGTCAGCCCCGGTCTCGCCGACCTCGACGGCCTGCCGCCGACCCTGATGCTCTGCGGGACCCGCGACCTGTTGCAGCCGGGGTGCGATGCCCTGTTCGCGCGGGCGGAGGAGGCCGACTGGCCGATGGAGTACGTCGTGGCGCCCGGCCTGATCCACGTCTACCCGCTGCTGCCCATCCCGGAGGCGCGAGAGGCGTTCGAGCAGGTCGTGCACTTCTGCCGCCACGGGTAAACCCCCCCGGCGCGAGAAACGGGCCATTTCAAGACAACTGCGTGACCTGGTCCATACCAAGAATGTCCGCGTCTGTGCCGAATCAGCTTGCCCATCAATACTCCGGAACATGGACGCCACTGACGTCGCCGTCATCGGCGCAGGAGTCGCCGGACTCACGTGCGCGCGGGCGTTGGAGGAGTCCGGGCGGTCGGTGCGCGTCCTGGAGCGCTCGGCCCGGGTCGGTGGCCGGGTGGGGACCGACGTCATCGACGGCTACCGGTGTGACCGCGGCTTCCAGTGGCTCAACGCCGGAGACCCTGACATTCGCGAGTTCGTCGACGTCGCCGCGCTCAACCCCCAGCCGATCGAGCGCGGGATGGTGCTGGCCCACCCGGACGAGTACCGCGTCCTCCAGGGCTCACAGACGGCGCTGATCGCCGCGATCCGTTCCGGGATCGGCCAGCCGCAGGACATCGCTCGGCTGATGCGGTGGAGCGACCCGCTGCGCAAGAGCCGCGAGCGGCTGCACAGCACGCCCGACATGACGCTGCAGGAGTCGCTGGACCGCCACGAGATCTCCGGCCGCATCCGCGAGGAGGTGCTGCGGCCGTTCTTCCGGCTGGTCTTCGCAGACGAGGACCTGCGGACGTCGTACCAGTTCGCCATGCTGAGCATGCAGGCTCTCCTCGAGGGACAGCCGGCCCTGCCCGCGCTGGGCATGCAGGCGCTGCCCAACCAGCTCTCCCTCGGCCTCGAACGGCCGGTCGAGCACGGAGTCGACGTGATGGGAGTGACCCGCAGCGTCGGCGAGGGGCTGCGCATCTTCACCGACGGCGGCGAGATCCAGGCCCGCGCGGTCGTGGTGGCGACCGACCCGGTCACGGCGTCCACGCTGGTCGGCCTCGGGACCCCGACGATGCGCGGGCTGGCGACGTGGTGGTTCGCGACAAAGGTCCCGCCCACGACGATGAAGATGCCCTTCGTGAACCCGATCGGACCATCGGCTGGTCCGCTCTCCCACGCCGTAGTCGTCTCCAACATCGCCCCTCGCTACGCCCCGTCGGGCAGCCACCTCGTCGCGGCCTGTTCGGTGCCGATCCCCGACAAGGTCGCGGGTCTCGAGTCCGAGACCGAGGTGCGTGCGCAGCTCGGCCAGATCTTCCACGCCGACGCCGGTTCCTGGGACCTGGTCACGCGCCACGTGAACTCGGCGGCCTGGCCGGCGTCCCGGCCGCCGCTCATGCTGGGGCGCGATGTCGACCTCGGCGACGGCCTGTTCGTGGCCGGCGACCACCGGGAGTCCGCCGGGATCGCGGGTGCGGTGCGTTCGGGACGTCGGGCCGCTGCTGCGGTGCTGGAGGAGCTGGGCGAGACCGCCAAGCCCTAGCTCTCGTCGACCAGCGCCAGGGCGCGCTCGGCGGCGGGCCTGGCCAGTTCCCGGTCCTCCGGGACCAGCCCGATGCGCGTACGCCGGTCCAGGAGGTCGTCCACGGTCCGCGCGCCCTCGTGGGTGACCCCGAAGACCAGCTCGGCCAGCGTCGCGGGCAGCGCAGACGAGATCGGCGACGAGCAGCTCCTCCTCGGAGAGGCGGGTCACTGCCACTGCCTCGGCCAGCACGGCCGTCGCCTCGGTGCCGAAGCGGCGCACCAGCCGTTCGTGGTCCCGGTGTCCGGTCAGCTCGTGCCGTGGCGCGGCACCGAGCAACGGCAGCACCTTCGTGACACATGGACCGGCCGTCAGCTGCGCGCCGGCGACCGCCCGGTCGACGGCGTCCTGGGCCATCTGGCGATAGGTGGTCAGCTTGCCGCCGACCACGGTCACCACCCCGCTGCTGGAGACCAGCACGGCGTGCTTGCGGGACAGGTCGGCGGTAGTGGTTCCGGTGTCGAGCAGAGGCCGCAGTCCGGCGTACGCCCCGACGACGTCCTCGCGGCGTACGTCGTTCTGCAGGGCACCGTTGAGGACGCGAAGGAGGAAGGCGATGTCCTCCTCCGGGGCCTCGGGTACGTCGGGGATGTCGCCGTCGACCTCCTCGTCGGTCAGCCCGACGTAGAAGGTCTGGTCGGGCTGCGGAAGCGCGAACACGAAACGGTTGCGGGCACCCGGCACCGGGGCCATCACGGCGCACCGCACTCCGGGCAGGGTCTCCTTGCGGAGCACGATGTGGGTGCCGCGGCTCGGCCGCAGCCGGATCTCCGGCACCAGCTCCCCGGCCCACACTCCTGCAGCGTTGATCACGGTGCGGGCACGGATGGTGCGCGACTCCCCGGTGCGGGAGTCGGTGAGCGTGGCGCTGTCCCCGAGGGCATCGCTCACCTTGACCCGGGTGTGCACGTGTGCGCCGTTGGAGGCGGCGGTGCGGGCCACCGCGAGGACGAGGCGTACGTCGTCCTCGAGCTGGCCGTCCCAGGACAGGATCGCGCCCCGCAGCCCTTCACGGCGTACGACGGGGGCGAGGGTCATCGTCTCCGTGACGCCGATCCGGCGTGGCCTGGGAAGCGTCTCGCGGTTGGTGCGCGCGAGCAGTCGCAACACGTCGCCGGCGCGGATGCCGCCGCGTGCCAGGGTGCCCTGCGCGCGACCGACGGCCGGGGTGAGCGGCATCAGCATCGGCAGCGCGCGCACCAGGTGGGGGGCGGTGATCTGCATCAGGATGCCGCGCTCGACGGCACTCTCGTGGGCGACGTCCAGCTGACCCTTGGCCAGGTAGCGCAGTCCGCCGTGCACCAGCTTCGAGCTCCACCGGCTGGTGCCGAACGCCACGTCCTCGGCATCGACGGCCACCACGTCGAGCCCGCGGGTGGCGGCGTCGAGCGCAACACCGGCGCCGGTGATGCCGAGCCCGATCACCAGCACGTCGGTGGACTCGGGGATGTCGGCGAGGCCGACCTGGATCTTCCCGGCGGTCATGGCCGCAGGAACCGTTCGACGAGGTGGCCGAGCTCGGTGTCGAAGGCACTGACGTCGGCATCGCGGGACGGCGTGCCGGCGTCTCACTGCGGGGTCGGTCATCGTGTGCGCGGAGAGCGCGAAGCCGTGGCAGGCCAGCACCAGCGAGCGCGCGAGCAGGTCGGCTTCGCCGTCGCGGATCGAGCCGTGCCGCTGGCCCTTGCGGATCAGTCCCGCGAGGCTCGCGGCGAGGTGGTCCTGGCTGCGTCCGCGGCGGTCGAGCAGGTAGGGCAGCAGCACCTCGGGGTCGAGGTCGATGATCCGCCGCAGCAGCTCGTCGGCGCGCAGGCCACGGACCGTCGCGACGACCCCCGCGGTGATCCGGTGCAGCGGGTCCGCGGCCGGGTCGAGTGACCCCACGGCCTCGTTCACGACGCGGCCCCACTCGCGGGTCATCAGGTCGGCCAGCATCGTCTGGGTGTCCGGCCACCGGCGGTAGAGGGTCATCCGGCTCACCCCGGCCCGGCGAGCGATGTCGGTGAGCGTCGTACGCCGCCAGCCGACGGCGAGGATCGCGTCCCGGGCGGCGTCGAGGTAGCCGTCGTCCGCGGGAGCGGGTGGAGCCTCGGCCGGAGTGTCCTTGTGACGGATTGACGTCATGTGTCACAATGTAACACATGAGCCCTGCCACCCCGCCCGAGATGCACTGGTCGCGATGGGGTGACCCGGCCGAGGCCGGGCCGCTCCCGGAGAGTGCATTCGCCCTGGTCGACGCCTTCATCGGCACCTCGCAGACACCTGCCGTCGACCCGGCCGACGTACGGCTGAGCGAGCCTCTGGCGGCCGACCTGCTGGCGGGGCTCGAGGAGATCGTCGGCGCCGAGCACGTGCTCACCGACCACGAGACACGGCTGCACCGCACCCGCGGCAAGTCCACTCCCGACCTGCTCAGGCTCCGTGCCGGCGACGGGTCTGACTCGCCCGACGCCGTCGTACGCCCAGGGACGCACGAGGAGGTGGCCGCGCTGATCGAGTGGTGCGTGACCCACCGCGTTGCGCTGGTCCCCTTCGGCGGCGGCACCTCGGTCGTCGGCGGCCTGGTTGCCCAGCGCGACGACCTCGCCGGCGTGGTCTCCCTCGACCTGCTCCGCTTCGACCGGCTGCTCGCCGTGGACACCGGCTCGATGACCGCCACCCTCGAGCCCGGCCTCCGCGGGCCGCAGGCCGAGGCGCTGCTGGCCGAGCACGGCCTGACGCTCGGTCACTTCCCGCAGTCCTTCGAGTACGCCTCGATCGGTGGCTTCGCGGTCACCCGCTCCTCGGGCCAGTCCTCCTCGGGCTACGGCCGGTTCGACTCGCTGGTGGTCGGCCTCCGGGTCGCGACCCCGCAGGGCGAGCTCGTGCTGGGCAACTCCCCGGCCAACGCTGCCGGTCCCGACCTTCGCGAGGTGGTGATGGGCTCCGAGGGCGCGTTCGGGGTGGTCACCGCCGTCACGGTGCGGGTCCGCCCCGTGCCCGTCGTGAAGGTCTACGAGACCTGGCGCTGGGACTCCTTCGACAGCGGCGCTGCGGCGATGCGCACGCTCGCGCAGTCGGGTGTGCTACCGACCGTGCTTCGTCTCTCCGACGAGGCCGAGACGTCGATCAACCTCGCCGATCCTGCCGAGGTCGGCAACGAGAGCAGCGGTTCGACCGGTGGTTGCCTGATGGTGACCGGCTACGAGGGCACCCAGGAGGCGGTCGACGCGAAGCGCACCGCCTGCACCGCCCTGCTCTCCGGTCTCGGGGGCACCTCTCTTGGCGAGCAGACCGGCTGGGCCGACGGCCGCTTCCACGGCCCCTACCTACGCGACTCGCTGCTCGACGTCGGCGTACTCGTGGAGACGCTGGAGACGGTGACGTTCTGGTCCAACCTTCGCCGCGTGTACGACGCAGTCACCGAGGCGCTGACCACCTCACTCGGCGAGGGCACGCTGGTGCTCTGCCACATCTCGCACGTCTACGAGACCGGCGCCTCGCTCTACTTCACCGTCGCCACGAAGCAGTCCGACGACCCGCTCGAGCAGTGGCTCGCCGCCAAGCACGCCGCTTCGGACGCGATCATCGACAACGGCGCCTCGATCACGCACCACCACGCCGTCGGCCAGGACCACAAGTCGTGGCTGGCGCGCGAGATCGGCCCAGTCGGCGTACGCATGCTGCGAGCGCTCAAGGCCGAGCTCGACCCGACCGGCGTACTCAACCCAGGGGTGCTGATCCCCTGAGGCAGGGCCCACACGACGAGCTGCGAGTCCAGCTCGGCAACGACCTCGCGGCCACCCTCGTCCATCAGCCGCGCCACATCGCCCGGGGCCAGGGTCCGTTCGCCGACCAGCACCCGCCCGGCTGCCACGAACACGTGCAGCAGCGGCGCCTCGGGGAGTGGCAGGCTCTGACGCGCGCCGAGCTCGGCGACGTTCAGCGAGGTGCCGCGTGCCGAGATGGGTACGACGCCTCGCCCGTCGCCATCCGCGACACAGGTCCACCCGTCCGCGAACGACACCTCGGCGGGGACGTAGCCGGGCACCAGACCCGACTCGTCCGGTCGGACCCACGCCTGCAGGAACCGCGTCGTCTCGTGGCCGTCGGCGACCTCGGAGTGCACCACCCCGGAACCTGCAGAGAGACGCTGCACCTGGCCAGGGCCGACCACCGCCGACCCCACCGACGAGGTGTGCCGCAGCGCGCCGTCGAGCACCCAGGTCACGATCTCGAGATCGGCATGCGGATGTTCGGCGTACCCGGTCCCCGGCGGCAGCAGCTCGTCGTTGTGCGCGACCAGGCTCCCGAACCCGACGTTCCCGGGGTCGTAGTGCGCCCCGAACGAGAACGAGTGCCAAGTGGTCCGCCCCTCGGCGTCCGTGCGAAACCGGTCCCGCCCCACCCGGTACTCGATCACCCGCCCATGCTCCCACTGGCACCCGAACCAGGTGGTCAGACGAGACCAAGGACCTGAACCACCGGTGGTCGAGCAGACGAGACCAAGGACCTGAACCACCGGTGGTCGAGCAGACGAGACCAAGGACCTGAACCACCGGTGGTCGAGCAGCGAGCGAAGCGAGCGATCAGACGAGACCAAGGGCCGTACGACGGGGGTCACCGCAGCCACAACGGGTGGTTTCGAGACGCTCGCTTCGCTCGCTCCTCAACCACCGGGTTGTCGGTCTCAAGGACCACCGGGGTTGCTGGTCTCAGGCCGCGGAGGTGCCGAACCGGAACGTCCCCAGCACCGCGTCGCCGGGACCAAGCAGGCGCGCCTCCCGGGCATGCCCTTGCAGCGGCGTACGGATGTTGGCGAGGACGGTGTCGTCGTCGGGGAGCGCCAGATGTGGGATCGCGGCGTACAACGAGGTCGCCGGGCCGACCAGCTCGGGGAAGCTGCGGCGCACGGTGTGGGTGATGCTGCGGAAGACGTTGACCGGTTGCGGCGGGAGGTACGCCGCACCACTCGGAAACCGCGCCGGCTCCCCGAGCACGAACTGGAACGGCACGATCTCGGCGAACAGCTCACCGCAGCTCCGCGATCACTCCCGCGTCCACGTCGGAGGCGGGCAGGAACGGGTCCAGCAACGGGATGCAGGCGCCGGGGACGTGCTTCGCGACCTCGGGGACGGGCAGCACCAGCCGAGTGGTGGAAACCTCGATCTCGTCGTCGGTCACGGGAGTCACGCTAGTCGTCTTGGACCCACGCGGGTGGTGGTTGCGGTTGGCTCGGGTCGTACGGCCTTGGTCTCGTCTGTCCGCTCGCTTCGCTCGCTGCTCGACCACCGGTGGTTGCGGTGGCCCCTCCGCGTACGGCCTTGGTCGTCTGGGTCCGCTTGCGGCTCGGCCACGCCCTAACCTGAGCGCATGGGGCACGAGCACGGGCACGCGGAGGGGCGGGCGCAGGACCGCTCCCGGCTTCGGCTGGTGCTGCTGGTCACTCTCAGCGTCGCCGTGGTGGAGCTGGTCGGTGCGTTCCTGTCGGGATCCCTGGCCCTGTTCGCCGATGCCGGGCACATGTTCATCGACAGCGCGGCGGTCATCATCGCCCTGTCCGCGTCGTACGTCGCGACGATGCCGCCCTCACCACGGCGGACGTTCGGCTACCACCGGGCCGAGATCCTCGCCGCCCTGATCAACGCCGTCGTGCTGCTCGGGGTCTGCGGCTACCTCGCGTACGCCGGGGTGGCCCGCCTGCTCGAACCGGTGGAGATCAATGCCCCGCAGATGCTCGTCTTCGGAGCCATCGGCCTGGTGGCCAACATCGTCTCCATCGCACTCCTGGCTGCTCGTCGAGCCGAGTCGCTGAACATGCGCGGGGCCTTCCTGGAGGTCGTCGCCGATGCCTTCGGATCGGGTGCCGCGATCGTGGCCGGCATCGTCATCGTGGCCACCGGCTTCGACCAGGCGGACTCGATCGCCTCGTTGCTCATCGCCGTGATGATCCTGCCGCGCGCCTGGACGTTGCTCCGCGAGTGTGTCGGTGTCCTGCTCGAGGCCGCGCCCCCCGGTGTGGACGTCGAGGTGGTGCGTCGGCACCTGGCCGGAGCGGCGGGTGTGGTCGATGTACACGACCTGCACGCATGGCAGATCACCAGCGGAATGCCCGCCCTGTCAGCGCACGTCACGGTCTCCGACGAGGCGCTGCGAGCACGCGGCGTGGGGGAGATCCTCGACGAGCTGGAGGGGTGCGTCGCCAGCCACTTCGGCATCGACCACGCCACCTTCCAGGTGGAGCCGGAGAGCCATCGTGACCACGAGCCCGGCGAGGCGCACCAGTAGTTCGCCCTGGGTGGGTTGGCCCAGTTCCCCCGAACATCGCCAATCGGCCGTAGGGTCCGAAGATGTACCCGTCGAATCGGCACGTCCCTTTGGCCCGCGGCGCCATCGTTGTCGTCACCTTGTTGCTGAGTGGTCTGCTCACGGTCGCGATGCCCGGGTCAGCCGCGGCCGGGGTGACCGTGACGCCGAACGTGCCCAAGCTCCCCGCGGGAGCGCTTCCGCACCTGCCGTACCTCGACTGGGTGGCGAAGAAGATCGTGGACGGCAACCGAAAGGTCAGCATCGCGGGGCTCCAGAGAAACGTGCACTCGCTGCACAAGGTCGACGGCGGCTACCTGCTCGTGCGTCTCGACGATGTCACGACTGGAACTGGGACCTGGTCTTCGTCTCCACCGCGGGAGCGCGGCGGGTCATCGCCGCACACGTGTTTCCGCCCACCTACCCGACCCTTCGCGATGGCAACATGTTGGCCGTCAGCAGCAGCGGCGACAAGGTCGTGGTGAACACGGCAACTGGCGGCGGCTTCGGGTCGCCCTACAAGGACACACGGGTGATCTCGCTCCCCGCCGGCCAGGTGCTGCAGAAGAAGAGCGACTTCGGCGGCGGCGGCCGTCCCGCGCTGCTCGCCTACGGAACCGACCGGGTGCTGCTGACCACCCATCAGCCGGGGAACAGTTCCTACGCCGACACCAAGTGGTGGACCCCAGCGACCGGCGCGGTGACCGCCATCCGCGACAACACCGACGGTGAAGCAGCCGACCTCAGCGCCTGGCAGTGGGCCGTACGGGGACCCCAGGTCGGCGAGCTACACACGTGCAGGGCATCCCGCCGGCCACCGAACCCGACTGGCCGGCGGTGGAGGATGATCGCGGGTTCGCGCCCCATTTCAGTGCATGGTCACTCGACGACAAGAAGATCGTGGGCCACAACGGGTGGCACGTCGACAACGAGGAGGAGGTCAACGCCTACGTCGTTTACCGCGCTTCCGACGGCGCCTATCTGCTCGGCGTCTGGGGCAACCAGGTCCCCCGGGTCGAGTGGGAGACCAGCTCAGCGCTGCTGATGCGGACCCGCATCAAGGGGACACGGACCTACCAGCTGATCCGGTGCAACCTGTCCGGGTCATGTTCGCGGGTCGGCCCGTCCACGCGCTACCTCCTGCGGTGGCATCATCCCGGCCACCCGGCGCAACAGCTGACCTTCCGCGGCGGGGTCACGAGGGTCAGGCCCCGGCGGCGACCCGCATCCCCTGGGCGATGGCGCGCTTCGCGTCGAGCTCGGCGGCCACGTCGGCCCCGCCGATGAGATGACGGCTTCGACTCGTCCCCGCGGTGCGATCGGCCCGCTCGAGGTCGTCGTACAGGGTGCGGACCGACTCCTGTCCCGCGCACACCACGACGTCGTCGACCTCGAGCAGCCGCGGCTCACCATCCACGGTGAGGTGCAGGCCGCGCTCGTCGATCCGTTCGTACGTCGCACCGCTGATCTGCTCGACGCCTGACTGCTTCAGCACTGCCCGGTGGGCCCAGCCCGATGTCTTGCCGAGGTCCTTGCCGATCACCGTGGTCTTGCGCTGGACGAGGTAGACCTCGCGAGCCGGTGTGCGCGGCCGTGCGTTCGGTGAGTCCACCACCGACCGGGTCGTCGAAGTGGACATCCGGGCCGCCGACGCCCCAGTGGGCCAGCCAGTCGGCAAGATCCTCAGCGGCGTCGCCCGGGGTGTGGCTCAGCCAGTGCGAGACGTCGACCCCGATGCCGCCGGCACCGATCACCGCCACCCGGCGTCCCGGTGTCGCCCTCGCCGCTGAGCACGTCGGCGTAGGAGAGCGCTCGCTCGATGCCCGGGATCGCGGGGATCCGGGGCTCGACACCGGTCGCGACGACGACCTCGTCGAAGTCACCCAAGTCATCCACGGTGGCCGCGACGCCGAGGCGCACCGTCACTCCCAGCACCTCGAGGCGTCGCCGGTAGTAGCGCATCGTCTCGGCGAACTCCTCCTTGCCCGGGATCTGCATCGCGAGCCGGAACTGGCCGCCGAGCTCGGCGTCCTTCTCGAACAAGGTGACCGCGAAGCCCCGCTCTGCGTAGGCGGTCGCGGCGCTGAGTCCTGCCGGACCGGCGCCGACGACCGCGACAGTGGGCCGCGCGGTCGGCTGCGCCGGGGATGGGCAGCAGCACCAGCTCGGTCTCGTGGCACGCGCGCGGGTTCACCAGGCAGCTGGCCCGCTTGTTCTTGAACGCGTGGTCGAGGCAGGCCTGGTTGCAGGCGATGCAGGTGTTGATCTCGTCGGCGCGGCCGGCTGCGGCCTTGTTGACGAAGTCGGGGTCGGCCAGCAGCGGACGGGCCATCGAGACCAGGTCGGCGGTGCCGTCGGCGATGAGCTGCTCGGCGAGCTCGGGGGTGTTGATCCGGTTGGACGCACACACCGGGATCCCGACCTCCTTGCGGAGCCGGCCGGTCGTCCACGTCCAGGCACCTCGCGGGACCTGGGTGATGATCGTCGGCACTCGCGACTCGTGCCAGCCGATGCCGGTGTTCAGCACGGTGGCGCCTGCCTGCTCGACAAGCAGGGCCAGCTCGACCACCTCGTCCCAGGTCTGGCCGTCCTCGACGAGGTCGAGCAGCGAGATGCGGTAGATGATCGGGAAGCCGTCGCCGACCACCTCACGAGTACGCCGGACGACCTCGACCGGGAAGCGCATCCGACGGGTCGGCGTACCACCCCACGCGTCGTCGCGGTCGTTGGTGCGCGCCGTCAGGAACTGGTTGATCAGGTAGCCCTCGGAGCCCATGATCTCGACGGCGTCGTACCCCGCCCTCTTGGCAAGCCCGGCGGACTCGGCGAAGGCAGTCGCCGTGCGGTCGACCTGCCTGGTCGACATCGCGGTCGGCCTGAACGGGGTGATCGGTGACTTGCGGTCACTCGCGGACTGCGAGAACGGCGTGTAGCCGTAGCGGCCGGCGTGCAGCACCTGCAGCGCGATCGCACCCCCTTCCTCGTGCACAGCAGCGGTGACCTGCTTGTGCCGCTCGGACTGCAGCCGCGTGGTCAGGTCGCTGGCGAACGGCTTCAGCCAGCCCCGCTTGCTGGGTGCGTAGCCGCCGGTGACGATCAGGCCGACACCGCCGCGTGCGCGCTCGGCGAAGTACGCCGCCAGCTTGGGGATGTCCCACGCGTAGTCCTCGAGCCCGGTGTGCATCGAGCCCATCACGGCCCGGTTGCGCAGGGTGAGGTCGCCGATCGTGATCGGCTCCAGCAGTCGTGGGTACTCGTTCATTTCTCTCTTCCGGTGGTTGAGGAGCGAGCGCCAGCGAGCGTCTCGAAACCCCGCCTGTGTGCGGTCACGTACTCGCTGAGCCACTCGACCCAGAACTGCTCCTGCTTGATCCCGCCGCGCAGCACCAGCCAGGTGTCGAGCTGCTGGCCGGTGAGCGAGGCCGGCTCGGGGAACTGCTCACGCTCGAGCTGCTCGAAGTGGGCCTGCCGGGTCCGGTGCTCTGCCACCAGCTGCTCGAGGTGGGTGAGCAGCGCTTCCCGGTCGCCGTACGACGCGCCGCGCATCTTCGCGGCGACCTCGGAACGCATCGCGGCCGGCGGGGTGGCCTTCGCGATCCAGGCCGCGAGCTCGTCGCGCCCGGCGGGCGCCACGGTGTAACGACGTTCGGTGCTTCGCGACTCTCCGGCACCTGCGGTGAGCCAGCCGTCGTGCTCCATCCGGCGGAGCACCTTGTAGATCTGCTGGTGCGTGGCCCGCCAGAAGTAGCCGATCGACCTGTCGAAGCGCCGGGTCAGCTCGATGCCCGTTCCGGGTCGCTCGCTGAGCGAGACGAGGAGGGCATGCTCGAGGGCCATGGGAGGAGTCTGGGGCCTCGAGCGACCTTGTGCAACTAGTTGCACATGGGTCGGCACGTGAACTCTCCCGGCGCGATGACGTCACGACAAGCCCTGACGTGGCTATGGTGTCCCCACCGAGAGGACCCTGGGGGCCGCCGTGGAGAACATCAAGAGCTGGTTCACGTATGTAAGCGACAACTGGGAGTTCATCTTCGAGGAGATCATCAACACCGCGCAGATGGTGTTGATCGTGATCGCGGCAGCCACTGTGACCTCGGTGCTGCTCGGAGTCTTCATCCAGCGCCGGCCCGTGGCTCGCGCCATCGTGCTGGCGCTGTCCGGCATCGTGCTGACGATTCCCTCGTTGGCTCTGTTCGCCCTGTTCATCCCGGTCGTCGGCATCGGCAACCCGCCGGCGATGCTCGCGCTGTACCTGTACGCACTCATGCCGGTGCTGCGCAACACCGTCACCGGCCTGGACTCCGTCAGCCCGGCGGTCGTCGAGTCCGCCAAGGGCATGGGAATGGGCACCATGCAGCAGCTGCTCCGGGTGAAGCTGCCGCTCGCCTGGCCGGTGATCATGGCCGGCGTCCGGATCTCCAGCCTGATGACCGTGGGCATCGCGGCCATCGCCATCCTGGTCGGGGGCGACGGACTCGGGACCTACATCCAGGGCGGGTTGACCCGCTTCGGCCTGCCCAACTCGGAGAACTCCGTCTGGGTCGGCGTCGTATTCACCGTGCTGCTCGGGCTGGTGCTCGACATCGCGTTCGCCACCTTCCAGCGGTTCACCACTCCCCGCGGACTTCGCGGATGACCGCGCAGTCAGCCGAGCAACCTGCCAAGCACCGAGAAGGGAAGCCCATGAGCTCCGAGCCGAAGATCCGCCTAGACAAGGTGGGCAAGACCTATCCCGGCACCAAGGTGCCGGCCGTGGAGGAGCTGACCCTCGACGTGAACGAGGGCGAGATCCTCGTGCTGGTCGGACCGTCCGGCTGCGGCAAGAGCACGACGCTTCGGCTGATCAACCGGATGATCGAGCCCAGCGGGGGCCGCATCCTCCTTGACGGCGAGGACGTCACCAAGGTCAACCCCGACAAGCTGCGGCGCCGGATCGGGTACGTCATCCAGCAGATCGGCCTGTTCCCGCACCAGACCATCGCCCAGAACATCGCCACGGTTCCCAGGATGCTCGGGTGGGACAAGGACAAGACGCAGGCGCGCAGCGAGGAGCTGCTCGGCATGGTCGGCCTCGATCCGGACCAGTACCGCGACCGCTACCCCAAGGAGCTGTCCGGCGGCCAGGCCCAGCGCGTCGGTGTCGCCCGGGCCCTGGGTGCCGACCCCGACATCATGCTGATGGACGAGCCGTTCGGGGCCATCGACCCGATCACCCGCGAGCGGCTGCAGAACGAGTTCCTCCGGCTGCAGGGCGAGTTGCGCAAGACCATCGTCTTCGTCACCCACGACATCGACGAGGCGATCAAGATGGGCGACAAGATCGCGATCTTGGGCGAGCGGAGCACGATCCGCCAGATCGACACCCCCGAGCGGATCCTCGCCTACCCGGTCGACGACTTCGTCGACGACTTCATCGGCACCGGCTCGACGATCAAGGGACTCAACTTCCTCCAGGTCAAATCGCTGAAGCTCACCGAGTACCCAACGCTGGCGCCGGGTGACTCGGTCGAGACCGGCCAGAGCGCGTTGCGAGAGAAGGGTGGGGAATGGCTCGCCGAGCTGGACGAGAACCGCGCGCCCGTGCGGTGGGTGCACATCGACAAGCTCGGAGCCGAGGGTGAGGATCGGGGGGAGCCCATCGGAGAAGTGCTGCGCTCCGACGACACCCTGTTCCACGCCCTCGAGCTGATGGTGCAGAGCGCCTCCGGCGAGACCGTCGTCGTCGACGACAAGGGCGCCTTCCAGGGAGTGGTCACCATGGTCGATCTCGCCAAGGCGATCCGCCGGGCCCAGTACGAGGCACGGCTGCACTACGAGGAGCTGGAGCGGGCATGAGCACCACCGTCAGCTCCACGATGAACCTGTCGGGGCCTGAGGACATCACTGACATCCCCGCCGGGGTCGGCGAGGCCGCTCCCAAGGCCACGCGGAGGGCGCGGGCGATCAAGACGGCCGGGATCTGGCTGGCGCCGGTGATGATCGCGATCCTCGCGCTGCTGTTCTACCTCTACTACCAAAACCTTGCGGAGACCGCTAACAGCACGGTGATCTCCGCGCTCGACTGGAGCGACAAGCTGGTCCCGCAGACCAAGCGCATCATCTACATCGCATTCTGGTCGACCCTGATCGTCATCCTGGTCGCGGTCCCGCTGGGCATCATGCTCACCCGGCCGGCCCTGCGCCGGATCAGTCCCTACGTTCTTGCCGTGGCCAACTCGGGGCAGGCGTTGCCGGCGTACGGCCTGCTGGTGATCTTCCTGGGGATCATGGGCCAGGGGGCGTTCACCGTCATCGTGGCGCTCTCGCTGTACGCCCTCCTGCCGGTGCTGCGCAACACGATGGTCGGCCTGGACGGGGTCGACCGCGCCGTGATCGAGGCCGGGCGCGGCATGGGCATGACCAAGCTGCAGGTCCTCGCCCGGATCGAGCTCCCACTCGCCGTGCCGATCATCCTCGCCGGCATCAGGACTGCGATGATCCTCAACATCGGGATGGCAACCCTCGCGTTCCTGATCGGCGGGGGCGGGCTCGGCATCACCATCCAGACAGGCCTGAAGCTCAACCAGGACGAGATCTTGATCGTCGGCGCCTGGCTCGTCGCGCTCGTGGCGCTGACCTTCGACTGGTTGGGTGCGGTGGCCGAGCGATGGCTCAAGCCGCGCGGCCTCTGAGGCGAATCCTCTTCCGTTAAGGCGATTTCGCGCTGATCCGCGCGGATTGTCCCGGGATCGTGACGAAACCGTTGCGACGCTCCGTGGTTACGACGTCCGTTCGGCCCGCTCCACCAATATGGTTGGAGCGCCCTCCGGATCGGTGGGGGTTTATTGCTTTCCGATGAAGGGTGAACCCATGCACAACCGTAGGAGATTGATCGCCACTTCCCTGAGCCTGGCCGTCGCGGCCGCGGCGCTGGCCGGCTGTGGGAGCGACGGCGGTGGTGGGGGAAGCAGCGACCGCCTCAAGGGCACCTCCCTCACGGTGGGCTCCAAGGACTTCACCGAGAACATCCTGGTCGGCGAAATGCTCGTGCAGGCCCTCGAGAACGAAGGGGCCGAGGTCAAGAGCCAGACCAACCTGGGCGGGACGTCCGTGGCGCGCGACGCACTGAAGAACGGTGAGATCGACGTCTACCCCGAGTACACCGGCACCGGCTGGACGGTCCACATGAAGCAGGAGAATCCCAGCCAGGACCCCGACGAGCTCTTCAAGGTCACGTCCGAGAAGGACCTGGCCGACAACAAGATCAAGTGGTCGGGCCAGTCGCCGTTCAACAACACCTACGGCTTCGCGTCCAGCCCCGACCTGGCCAAGAAGGAGGGTGAGTTCGACTTCGACTCGATGGCCGCCTACCTCAAGGCCAACCCCGACACCAAGGTCTGCATGGAGACGGAGTTCCCTGACCGTCCCGACGGCCTCGTGCTGTTCACGAAGGCCACCGGCTACAAGATCCCACAGTCGCAGACCCAGATTCTCGACACCGGTCTCATCTACACCGAGACGCAGAAGGGTAAGTGCGACTTCGGTGAGGTCTTCACCACCGACGGCCGGATCGAAGGGCTCAAGCTCGGCCTGGTCAAGGACCCGGGCGTGATGATCGTCTACAACCTCTCGTACACCTGGCAGGACGCGGTCTACCAGAAGCACGCCGAGACCTACGACGAGCTCGCCGACAAGATCTTCAAGGGCCTCAGCCAGAAGAAGATGGCCGAGCTGAACGCCCAGGTCGACATCGAGGGCCAGTCGGTCCAGCAGGTGGCCCAGAAGTACCTCGAAGAAATCGGGGTGCTCTGACCTCACGGTCGTACAAGTTCCACGAGTGGCCCAACCCAGGCGCGTCACCCTCACCGGTGTGACCTCCGCCCTGGGTTGGGCCCTTTTGGAATACCCCTAGGGGGTATGTGGTTCACGTGAGCATGAACGCGATCGGAGCATCCTGGACCACGGCCGTCAACGCGACCTTGCACTGCCTCACCGGCTGTGCGATCGGCGAAGTGCTCGGTATGGTGCTGGCCACCTGGTGGGGCTGGGGTGATCTCGCCAGCATCGCGCTCGCGATCGTGCTGGCCTTCTTCTTCGGCTACCTGCTGACCTACACCTCCGTGCGCCGCCACGGTCTCTCCACCGCGAGGGCGTTCGCGTGGCACTCGCTGCGGACACCGTCTCGATCACCACGATGGAGATCGTCGACAACGCGATCCTGCTCGTCGTACCCGGAGCGATGGCGGCCGGCCTGGTCTCGTGGCTGTTCTGGGGCAGCCTCGCCTTCGCGCTGGCCGTCGCCTTCGTGCTCACCGTCCCGGTCAACTACTGGCTGATCTCCCGTGGACGAGGCCACGCCGCGGTCCACGACCTGCACGGGCACCACTGACTCCCTGCCCCGGTGGTGGAGGAGCGAGCGAACGCCCCGGTGGTTGAGGAGCGAGCGAAGCGAGCGTCTCGAAACCACCTGACCAGGCAACCCTGACAGTTCTGCTGTCACAATCAACGGCATGACGTACGCACTCGGACAGGGCACGGGGCCACTCAGGGGAGTCAAGGTCGTCGAGATCGCCGGCATCGGGCCCAGCCCGCACGCCTGCATGATCCTGGCCGACCTCGGCGCGGACGTGATCCGCGTCGAGCGCCCGGGTGGACAGATGCTGACCGGGGGACCGCACGACCTGCTCAACCGCGGCCGTCCGAGTGTCGCGCTGAACCTCAAGGAGCCCGACGCGATCGCGACGGTGCTCGACCTGGTCGCCGAGGCGGACGTGCTCATCGAAGGCATGCGCCCGGGTACGACCGAACGCCTCGGCCTCGGTCCCGACGAGTGCCTGGCGCGCAACCCGCGACTGGTCTACGGCCGGATGACCGGCTGGGGCCAGACCGGGCCGCTGGCGAAGTCGGCCGGGCACGACATGAACTACATCGCCATCACGGGCGCCCTGTTCGGGATGGGCCAGGACAAGTCGCGGCCACACTTCCCGTCCAACCTGGTCGGCGACTTCGGTGGCGGGTCGACGTACCTCGTGATCGGCGTCCTCGCCGCACTGCTCGAGGCCCGGCTGAGCGGGGAGGGCCAGGTCGTCGACGCGGCGATCGTCGACGGGACGGCCAACCTGAACGCGATGACCTCGGGGTACCTCGCGGGCGGCAACATGCGCGAGGAGCGCGCGGCCAACCTGCTCGACGGCGGCATGCCGTTCTACGACCTCTACGAGACCTCCGACGGCAGGCACATGTCGGTCGGGCCGCTGGAGCCGCAGTTCTACGACGAGTTCGTGAAGCGGCTCGGAATCGAGTCGGCGCCCGACCGCTACGACTTCGACCGGCTCGACGAGCTGCGTCGCCTGATCACCGAGGCGTTCGCCGCGCGCACGCAGGCCGAGTGGACCGAGGTCTTCGAGGGCACCGACGCGTGCGTCGCGCCGGTCCTGCCGCTCACCGAGGCGATGGAGCACCCGCACATGGCGGCCCGCGAGGTGTTCGTCGAGCGCGAGGGTGTCCGCCAGCCCGCGCCCGCTCCGCGCTTCTCCCGTACGACGGCCAGCCTCTCCTCGCCCCCGCCCGAGAAGGCCGGCGCCGACACCAGGGAGGCGCTGGACGCCTGGGGCATCGAAGGAGTCGACGACCTGATCGAGCGGGGTGTGGCCGTCCAGACTTGACCTGACCAGCAGGTCGGTAGCGTCCTGCGCATGGCTGAGGATCTCGAAGGAACCGTGGCGCTGGTGACCGGCGCCTCCAGTGGCATCGGACAGGCGACGGCGATCGCACTCGCCGCTCGGGGCGCGAGCGTGTCTCTCGTCGCACGCCGCACGGAGCGACTCGATGAGCTCGCCACCCAGATCAAGGACGGTGGCGGGAGAGCACTGACGATCACGGCCGACGTCACTGACCAGCAACAGGCGGAGCAGGCCGTGGCAACCACGGTCGAGGAGCTCGGCCGCCTCGACACGGTGATCAACAACGCCGGCGTGATGCTGCTCGGCCCGATCATCGATGCGCCGCTCGAGGAGTGGGAGCGGATGGTGGACCTGAACATCAAGGGTCTGCTCTACGTGGCGCACGCCTCGATGCCGCACCTGCTTTCCGCTGCAGAGGACGGTCCCCGCGGGGTCGCCGACCTCGTGAACATCTCCTCGGTCGCGGGACGCGTGGCGCGCAACGGCAGCGGTGTCTACAACGCCACCAAGCACGCCGTCGGTGCGTTCAGCGAGTCACTGCGCCAGGAGGTGACGCGTCGACACGTGCGCGTCTCGCTCGTCGAGCCCGGTGCCGTGGCCACCGAGCTGGCCTCGCACAACCGGCCGGTGGTGCAGGAGTCGCTCAAGGAGCGGTTCGGCTCGATGGAGCGGTTGGAGGCCGAGGACATCGCGGAGACCATCGAGTTCGTCGTCACCCGGCCGCGGCGGGTCGCCGTCAACGAGGTGCTGATCCGGCCCACCGAGCAGGAGGGCTGACCCCCGTCGGGAACTCCGGGTGCGCGCGGTGCGTTGAAACCTCGCCCCGTTCCCGTCGCAGGAGGTCCGTCATTCCCTCGTTCCAGCAGCAGGTCGACCGTCTCGTCACCCTCGGATATCCCGAACTCGCCGGCCTCGGCGAGGACCAGCTCCGCCATCTCGTCGAACCGCTGCGGCCCGAGGCCGAACGCCTGGAGGGCGAGGACTCTCCCGGCGCCGTGCCGTTCGTGCTGGTTCTCACCCGCGAGCTGGTCGCGCCCGAGTCGACGGTCCCGTTGCTGCGGCTGGTCGGGCCCAACGGCCCGGGCAGCAGACCCGGCAAGGTCGACCGCAACCATGCCGGGGGCGACCTGGCCAACTACCACCCGGTCGAGGACTGCACCCCGCCCGGTGCGGCGTACCTCCTCGTGGACATCGAGCGTGGCGAGGAGTTCTGCAACGTCAGGCCGGAGGACGCGACAGCGACCATCCGGTCTCGGGGTCGGTCCCCGTTGACCATCGACGAGGGCATCGCGCTGGTCACCCAGGTCCCGGAGGTGCTGGAGAAGAACAAGTGCTTCATGCTCGCCGGTTCCCGCCGCTCCTCGCTGCCGGGGGACCGCCGGGTGCCGGCGCTGTGGATCGCCGAGCGCGCGCCGAAGCTCGGCTGGTGCTGGGACGGCAACCCGCACACCTGGCTGGGTACGGCGTCCGCCGGTCGGCGTGCTGGCTGACCGCCGGGCTGGGTGATCTCACCCACAAGGCAGGCCTGATTGACGATGACAGCGTTACTGTCACAATGGTCACCGCATCGCCGCGCTCGGGCGTGAGGCGACCGCGCGACCGCTCGCGAGTCACCTGAGAAGTTGGGAAAACACATGGCAACAGAAGCGTTCGTCTACGACGCGCTCCGCACACCGCGTGGCAAGGGCAAGAAGACCGGCAGCCTCCATGAGGTCAAGCCCGTCGACCTGATGGTCGGCCTGCTGGACGCGGTCAAGGATCGCAACCCCTCCCTCGACGTCAACCGCGTCGACGACGTGGTGCTCGGTGTCGTCTCCCCGATCGGTGACCAGGGCGGTGACATCGCCAAGACGGCCGCACTCGCCGCCGGCTACCCCGACACCGTCGCCGGCGTACAGCTGAACCGCTTCTGCGCCTCCGGCCTCGAGGCCGTCAACCAGGCCGCTTCCCGCGTCCGCGGCGGGTTCGAGGACCTGATCCTCGCCGGCGGCGTCGAGTCGATGAGCCGCGTGGCCATGGGCAGCGACGGCGGCAGCTGGGCATCCGACCCCGCCACCGCGTTCGCCACCACCTTCGTGCCGCAGGGCATCGGCGCCGACCTGATCGCCACCCTCGAGGGCTTCTCCCGCGAGGACGTCGACACCTTCGCCGTCGAGTCCAACCACCGTGCGGCCAAGGCCTGGGCGGACGAGCGGTTCGCCGGTTCGGTCGTGCCGGTCAAGGACCGCAACGGGGTGGTCGTGCTCGACCACGACGAGTTCATCAAGCCCGAGTCGACCGTCGAGGGTCTTGCCAACCTGAAGCCGTCGTTCGCCGGCATCGGCGACCAGGCGGGCTTCGACTCCGTGGCGCTGGAGAAGTACCACTGGGTCGAGCGGATCGACCACGTCCACCACGCCGGCAACAGCTCCGGCATCGTCGATGGCGCCGCGCTGATGGCGATCGGCAACGAGCAGGTCGGCAAGGACCTCGGCCTCACCCCGCGGGCCCGGATCATCGCCACCGCCGTCTCGGGCGCCGACCCGACGATCATGCTGACCGGCCCCGCGCCGGCCAGCCGCAAGGCACTCGCGAAGGCCGGTCTCGAGGTCAAGGACATCGACCTGTTCGAGATCAACGAGGCCTTCGCGGCGGTGGCCATGCGGTTCATGCGCGACATGGGCATCGACCACGAGATCACCAACGTGAACGGTGGCGCGATCGCGATGGGTCACCCGCTGGGTGCGACCGGCGCGATGATCCTCGGCACGATCATCGACGAGCTCGAGCGGCGCGACCTCAAGCGCGGCCTCGCCACGCTGTGCGTCGGCGGCGGCATGGGCATCGCCACGATTGTTGAACTCGTCTGACCGTCCCCCTCCCCGGTGGTTGAGGAGCGAGGAACGAGCGTCTCGAAACCACTGCCGATCTCTCCCAAGGATGAACATGACTGACTCTGCCGTGAAGTACGAGAAGGACAAGGACGGGATCGTCGTACTCACCCTCGACGACCCCAACTCGAGCGCGAACACCATGAACCAGCACTACCTGGAATCCATGGGCAACGCGATCGACCGGCTGTACGCCGAGCGCGACGACGAGCAGGACGGCGTCACCGGAGTGGTGATCACGTCCGCGAAGAAGACCTTCTTCGCTGGTGGTGACCTCAAGGGGATGCTCGCTGCCGGACCTGACGACGCCCAGCAGGTCTTCGAGATGGCCCAGTCCGTCAAGGCAGGACTGCGCCGGCTGGAGAAGCTCGGCAGGCCCGTCGTGGCCGCCATCAACGGCGCCGCACTCGGCGGCGGCCTCGAGATCGCACTGGCGTGTCACCACCGGATCGTCGTGGACGATCCCAAGGTCGACCTTGGCCTGCCCGAGGCCACACTGGGCCTGCTGCCCGGGGGCGGCGGGGTCACCCGCACGGTACGGATGCTCGGCATCCAGGCCGCGCTGATGGACGTGCTGCTCCAGGGTCCGCGCTTCAAGCCGGCTGCTGCCAAGGAGAAGGGCCTGGTCGACACCCTCGTCAAGAGCCGCGACGACCTGGTGCCCACCGCGAAGAAGTGGGTCAAGGCCCACAAGGACGACGCGATCGCCGCCTCGAACCCGTGGGACCGCGACGGCTACAAGATCCCCGGCGGTACGCCGTCGAGCCCCAGCCTGGCGGCGTTCCTGCCCGCGTTCCCGGCGATGCTGCGCAAGCAGACCAAGGGTGCGAACTATCCGGCCACGCGGGCGATCATGGCCGTCGCCATCGAAGGCGCGCAGGTCGACTTCGACACCGCCAGCCGGATCGAGTCGCGCTACCTCGCCGGGCTGATCACCGGCTCGAACAGCAAGAACATGATCCAGGCGTTCTTCTTCGACCTCTCCGCCATCACCGGTGGCTCGCTCCGCCCTGACGGCGTACCCCAGTTCCAGCCGACCAAGGTCGGCGTACTCGGCGCCGGGATGATGGGCGCCGGCATCGCATACTCCTGTGCCCGGGCGGGCATGGAGGTCGTGCTCAAGGACGTCGCCCAGGAGTCAGCCGACAAGGGCAAGGCCTACAGCGAGAAGATCCTCGCCAAGGCGGTCCAGCGCGGGAAGATGGACGAGAAGAAGAAGTCCGAGATCCTCGACCGGATCACAGCGACCACCGAAGCGAACGACTTCAAGGGCTGCGACCTGGTCATCGAGGCGGTCTTCGAGGACCCGACCCTCAAGGCGCAGGTGTTCGGCGAGATCCAGGACATCGTCAACGCGGACGCGCTGCTCTGCTCGAACACCTCCACGCTGCCGATCACCGAGCTGGCCGAGGGTGTGAACCGTCCGGACGACTTCATCGGGCTGCACTTCTTCTCGCCGGTGGACAAGATGCCGCTCGTCGAGATCATCCGGGGCGCGAAGACGAACGACGTCGCCGTGGCCAAGGCGCTCGACGTGGTGATGGCGATCCGCAAGACCCCGATCGTGGTCAACGACAGCCGCGGCTTCTACACGAGCCGGGTCATCGGCACGATGGTCAACGAGGGCCTGGCCATGCTCGGCGAGGGCGTGCACCCGATGTCCGTAGAGCGTGCCGCGACCCAGGCCGGCTACCCGGTCGGGACGCTGCAGCTTTCCGACGAGCTGAACATGGAGCTGATGGCCAAGATCGCGAAGGCCACCGCCGACGCTGAGGGCAGCGACTACGTGCAGCACCCCGGGACGGCCGTGGTGGAGACGATGATCAAGGAGGGTCGCCCCGGTCGGGTCCGTGGCGCCGGCTTCTACGACTACGACGAGAACGGTCGCCGAGCCGACCTCTGGCCCGGTCTCAAGGAGCTGTTCCCGCCCAACGACCAGCCTGCCGACATCGAGGACCTCAAGGACCGCTACCTGTTCATCGAGGCTCTCGAGACCGCGAAGTGCTTCGAGGAGGGCGTGATCGAGTCCGCGGCCGCGGCCAACATCGGCTCGATCATGGGCATCGGCTACCCGGCCCTGACCGGCGGCACGGTCCAGTTCATGCAGGGGTACGACGGCCGCACCGGCCGTGGCCTCGAGGGCTTCGTCGCCCGGGCCAGGGAGCTCGCCGAGAAGTACGGCGAGCGCTTCACGCCCACGACGAGGCTGGTCGAGATGGCGGAGAAGGGCGAGTCCTTCCCCGCCTGACCCGAGACCTCGGATAAATGGGGCGCGGTGTTCGGCCAACCCATGACGTTTTCGGGCGAAGCATCGCCTGAGATCGTCAGGGATCCCCGGTCAGCCGGTGAAACCTACAATCGCCGCAATTCGGACACGCCGTTCCTAAATCTCGGCGAGAATGGCCCGCGTGGACGAACTGAGACAGCAGGGCCAGCGACGGGTGGAGATCCAGGGGCTCTGGGTCCGGTTCGGGTCCGTGGCTGCTGTCCGCGGGATCGACCTGACTGCAGAAGCCGGACGGGCTACCGCGCTGCTCGGCCGCAACGGGGCCGGGAAGTCCACGACGATGCGCGTGCTCGCTGGCGTGATCCCCCCGACCGAGGGCACGGTCGAGGTCGGCGGGATCGACGTACGCAACGACCCCCTGGCCGTGAAGCGGATGACCGGCTACTGCCCCGACGTCGGTGGCCTGGTGCCGAGGGCCACGCCCTGGGAACACCTCCAGCTCGCCGCGCGGCTGCGCCGCCTCGAGAACTGGGAGGCGCGCGCCCAGGACCTCCTCGAACGCTTCGACCTCGGTGACGCCGCCCACCGGGTGACCTCCGGGTTCAGCCATGGCATGGGCCGGCGGATGTCGGTCATCCTCGCGGCCTTCCACGACCCGACCGTCCTACTCCTCGACGAGCCGTTCGACGGTGTCGACCCGCTCGGTGTCGACGCCACCCTCGAGGTGATCGCCGACGCGCGAGCCCGCGGTGCCGCCGTACTTGTCTCCACGCACCTGCGCGACCTCGCCATGCAGGCCTGTGAGAACGCGCTCGTCCTGCGGGGCGGTTCGACTGTCGCCGAGCTGCACGCCCACGAGCTCGTCGGTGAGGAGGGCGCAGGTGTCTACCGCGCTCTCCTGGACTGAGCTCCGCGCCAGCCGACAGGACCTGGGCTCGCTGCTGGCCTTCCGCCGTTCAGGGCTGGCGAGGCGCAACCGGCGGCGCATGCACGTGATCGGCGCGATCCTGCTGCTCCTCACCATTGGTGCTGCGGTCGGCCCGGCGTACCTCGGCGGCGAGCAGCCCCGTGAGCACTCCGGCGCAATGCTCGCGCTGCTGCCGACGCTGTGCCTGGGATTCCTCGTCCTCGCCCTCTTCAACGCGGTCGCGGCCGCCGGTGGCCGCGAGGTCATCCCGCGCGAGCAGGCGATCGCCTTCCCCGTCTCCACCACCACCGACCATCTCGGCGCGCTGCTGCTCGCCCCGCTGAACATCGCGTGGATCGCGCAGGCCTGGACGCTGCTGGGCGTCACCTCCTACGCGCTCGGGCCACACATGCTGTGGGCCTACGAGCTCCCGATCGTGCTGTGGGTCGTGGTCTCGACGGCCTTGGCGCAGGTGGTGGGCTGGCTCTCCGAGGGTGTACGCCGCGGCCGGCACGGTGTCGTCGTCTTCCGCAGCGTGGTGGGGCTGCTCGGCGCAGGTGCCGTCGCCCTCGTCGTGACCGGCAACCTCACACCCCTGCTCGACCGCAGCCCGACCAGTCAGTTGCTGGACCTGACCTTCGACGCCCGCACCGGAGACTGGGTCTCGTGGACGACCGGGATCCTCATCCTCCTCCTGCTGGGTGTCGGCGCCGCCGTGCTCGGGACCGTTCCTGCCCGATGGGCGCTGCACCGCCCGATGCGCGAGGAGCTTCGGCTCGAGTCCGGCCGCCACTCCGCGAAGACGAACGCGCACTCGGACTTCATGATGATGCTGCGCATCGACCGTGCCGCCGTGTGGCGTTCCGTGCCGCTGCGCCGTGGCCTGATGGTGCTGGCCCTGATGCCGGGTGTGGTCGCGCTGGCCGGCAACCTGGAGTGGCAGATGCTGACCCTCCTTCCGGGGCTGGTCGCCTCCGGCGCCGCGTTGCTGTTCGGGGTGAACACCTGGTGCCTCGACGGGCGCGGAGCCCTGTGGCGCGACAGCCTGCCGGTCTCGCCGCGGATCGTGTTCCTCTCGCGCTGCGTGGTGTTGATGGAGGTGCTGCTCTGCACTGCCGCCGTCACCCTGTGCCTGGCTGCCGTACGAGCCGGGCAACCGACCACTGCGGAATTGGTGGCGCTGGTCTGCTCGACGCTGGTCGTCTCCGCGCAGGTGGTCGCGGCCGGAATGCGCTGGAGCATCAACCGACCGTTCGCCGTGGACCTGCGCAGCGCCCGGGCCACCCCAGCACCTCCCGTCGTGATGGCGGGCTACAGCGCACGTCTTGCGATGGTCACCACGGTCACCGGTCTGGTGTTCTCCGGGCTCGCGCAGCTCGACGACATCCGGTACGCCGTCTCCGTCACCGTCATCCTCCTGCTGTGGTCGGCATACAGACTGGAGCGGGCCGCACAGCGCTGGCAGGACCCGGTCGTTCGCTCGCGCGTGGTGGCGATCGTCTCGGGCGGCTGAGCTCGCGCGGTCAGATCCACTCGCCCAGGAAGTCCGGGTGGTCGGCGTCCTGCAGCGCCTGGGCCCGGAAGTAGGTCACGGCGCAGCCGGTCACGATGTCGCCGTGCTGCCTGGCCTTGCAGTACATCGACTCCAGCACGTGCAGCTGGCGGCGCTGCTTGCGGACATGCGCCGGCTCCTGGGCCGCCAGCACGAGCCGATCGATGGCACGGGCGCGGCAGAACGCGTAGAGCATCTGGACCCGGCCCCAGCTCTGGGACTCGTCCGGACCAGTTTCGGTGCATGCCGTTCGCGAAGACTTGTAGATCGACGGTGCTGAGATTCGGATCATGACGAGCCCCCCGGCCATCGTGGTGTTTCCGGTCTCGGCGGCTGCTGCACCTGTAGAAAGCCTGCCCGTGTACAACCATGCCAAACCTGTACAACTCGGACAATATTGGGGGTCAACCGCAGTCAGGGGAGGACCGGGGTGAGCAGGCTGTTCACCGGAATCCCACCGTCGCTGCTGGGCCGGGAGAGGTAGAAGTCGGCGTAGTACCGGCCGGAGTCCTCGTAGCCCGATGGGTCGAGCCCTCGGTCGGTGACGGCGCGCAGCACTGATTCACGTTCGGAGACCGATGCAAAGAGTCGCTGCGGGAAACTGGTGCCGTGCAGCTGCTCGGTCACTATTCCGTGCTGCGACAGTGCCGAGCTGATCGGCTCGTAGGAATACTGGCGTAGCACGAAGGCGGCCAACCAGGGCGCCGGTCGTCCGGGCCGCGGGCGCACGACCTGGGAGAGGGTGCGTTCGGTGATGTAGCCGATTCCGCCGGTGCAGATGACTACATCGACGTGGTCGAGATCGGCGGCCAGGTCAGCCGAGGCCGGGTCGGTCTCCAGGTTCTCCGCCCACCCGTTGACGAGCAGGCCAGCGCGACAGGCATACGCGACCGCGTTGGCAGCGACGTCAAGACCGCGGACCCGTGCGGCGTCGGGAACGAGACGGTCGGCGAAGAACTCCTTGTCGGCCGCGCACAGCTCGTCAGCGGTCAGATCCTGCAGCTCCGGGCTGGTGTAGCGGTCGACCAAGTCTTCCAGCTGCAGGTCGTGACACAGCAACGCGGCATTCACGCCGTAGGAGCAGCAGAGGTCGAGCACACGCAGCGGCTCGTCGCCGACAGCGCCAGCTGCACGCATGGCGGTGAAGATCGTCTCGAAGACCGGTCGTGCACGTTGCGGGATCTCGTATTCGAGCTTGCTGAGCGAGCGGACGTATTCTCGCGGGTCCGGACGGTTGTAGAGGTGGCTGAAGTTCGCTTTGACAGCTCCGGTCACGTAGGTCTCCTCCTGGTTGATGTGCACAGCACAGTAGAGGTTGGCCACGCGGTCGTGGGGTCGTCTCGGCCGGCGAAGCGGTCGTCGAGGGATACCACTGCCAGGTCAGCGCTTCGGCCGCCGAGCAGGCGTCGGTAGGGTCGGCGGTATGGACTTCTCCCCCTCTCCGCGTGCTGCCGAACTCGTCTCCCTGGTCTCGGATTTCGTCAGCAACGAGATCGAACCGGTCGTGGCGGAGTACCACCGCCAGGTCAGCGAGTCAGCCGCGTCGGGCACCTGGGCGGAGTCGCCGATCCTCGGCGAGCTCCAGGCCAAGGCGCGGGCCCAGGGGTTGTGGAACCTCTTCCTCCCCGTCGAGCACACCGGCCACTACGCCAGGCAGTTCGGAACCCACGGCGGTGAGGGTCTCTCGAACTCCGACTACGCCCCGTTGGCCGAGCAGATGGGTCGGGCCACCTTCCTGGCGCCGTACGTCTTCAACTGCAACGCGCCGGACACGGGCAACATGGAGGTGCTGCTGAAGTACGGCACCGACGCGCAGAAGGCGGAGTGGCTCGAGCCCCTGCTGGACGGGCAGATCCGGTCGGCGTTCACGATGACCGAGCCTGGCGTCGCGTCCTCGGACGCCACCAACATGGAGGCGACCGCGATCGTCGACGGTGACGAGGTCGTCATCAACGGTCGCAAGTGGTGGTCGACCGGCGTGGGTCACCCCGACTGCAAGATCCTGATCTTCATGGGGCTCACCGACCCCGAGGCCGACCGGCACAACCGGCACACGATGGTGCTGGTGCCGATGGACACTCCTGGAGTCAAGGTAGAGCGGCTGCTCTCCACGATGAGCGTGCAGGACGAGCCGGTCGGCCACGGAGAGGTCAGCTTCGACGAGGTCCGCGTGCCGAAGGACAACATCCTGCTCGGCGAAGGCCGCGCCTTCGAGATCGCCCAGGGACGGCTCGGCCCGGGGCGGATCCATCACTGCATGCGGCTGATCGGCCAGGCCGAGGTGGCCCTCGAGCTGGCGATCAAGCGCGGTCTCGAGCGGTCGGCGTTCGGCAAGCCGCTCGTGAACCTCGGTGGCAACCGGGAGCGAATCGCGGACGCCCGGATCGCGATCGACCAGGCCCGCCTGCTGGTGCTGAACGCGGCCTGGAAGCTCGATGTCGGGGGGCCGCTCAACGCGCTCAGTGAGGTCAGCCAGATCAAGGTGATCGTTCCGAACGTGACCCAGCAGGTGGTCGACATGGCCATCCAGCTGCACGGTGGCGGAGGGCTGTCCGAGGACTTCCCGCTTGCAGCGATGTGGACCAACGCACGGGCGCTGCGGCTCGCGGACGGGCCCGACGAGGTCCACCGTGGTGTCGTCGCCCGGCTCGAGATCAGCAAGCACCAGTCATGAGAGTCCTCGTCACCGGAGGGGCGTCCGGTCTCGGCGCCGCACTGGCCGCGGCATTCCTGGATCGCGGCGACGAGGTTCTGATCGGGGACCTGAACGAGCCGGAGGTACAAGGTGGTCGAGCAGCGAGCGAAGCGAGCGGACAGACGAGACCACGCCCGCAACCACACGTCCTCAAGCTCGACGTCCGCTCCGACGACGACTGGGCCGCGGCGCTCGCGTGGGTGACCGAGCACTGGGGTGGCCTCGACGTGCTGGTGAACAACGCGGGTGTGGGCGGCGGTGGGCGCGTCGACGTCGCCGGCCTGGACGAGTGGCAGTGGATCACCGAGATCAACCTGTTCGGCGTGGTCCGCGGGACGCGCACGTTCGTGCCGATGTTCAAGCAGCAGCGGTCCGGCCAGATCGTGAACGTCGCCTCGCTCGCCGGCTTGGTGCACCCGGCCGGCATGGGCTCCTACAACGCGACGAAGGCCGCGGTGGTGGCGTTCAGCGAGACGTGCGCCCACGAGCTGGCGGAGTACGACGTGCGCTGCTCGGTGGTCTGTCCGTCCTACTTCCGGACGAACCTGGTCGCGAACTCGGAGGCGCTGGCGCCAGGCGTTGGTGACACAGCCGTCACAGCGATCAACGCCAGCCTTGTCGCCGAGGCTCCACTGGGCCCCGACGAGATCGCAGCAGCTGTGCTCGAGGGGCTCGACCGCGGCGAGGAGCTGATCCTCCCTGACGACGCGGCACGTGGGGCCTACCAGCTGAAGGTGGGCGACCGGGCGGCGTACGACCACGTGATGCGCAAGCAGGCCGCACGTCTCAACGCGATGGGGTCCGACCCCGCTACAGAACGGTGACTGAGGTGGGCGAGATCGACGGGGCTTCGGTGGTGCGCGAGGAGGACAGCTTCGATGTCGACGCGGTCCGGGAGTGGCTGGCGACGCAGGGCACGCAGCTGGACGAGGGCGTCGAGGTGCAGCAGTTCGGTGGTGGCGCCTCCAACCTCACCTACTCGCTGCGCGACGAGAGCAACGACCTGATCCTGCGGCGCCCTCCCAGCGGCCAGAAGGCGAAGGGCGCGCACGACATGGGGCGCGAGTACCGCATTCAGGACGGCCTCGCCGACACCTTCCCGCTCGTGCCCCAGATGGTCGCGCTGTGCGAGGACGAGTCGGTCATCGGCAGCGAGTTCTACGTGATGCAGCGCGTCGACGGGATCATCCCGCGACGCGACTTCCCGCCCGGTGTCTCGCTCGACGAGGACCAGGCCCGCGCGCTGTGCACCAAGGCGCTCGACGTACTCATCGAGCTGCACCGGATCGACGTCGACGCGACGCCGCTCGCCTCCATGAACAAGGGCGAGGGGTACGTCGAGCGCCAGATCTCCGGGTGGTCCAAGCGGTTCCGCAACGCGCACACCGAGGACATCGGCGACTACGAGACCGTGATGGCCTGGCTCGACGAGCACCAGCCGAAGGACGTCGCGAGCTGCCTGATCCACAACGACTTCCGGTTCGACAACCTGGTCCTGGACCGCGACGACCCGACGCGCCCCGTGGGAGTCCTCGACTGGGAGATGGCCACTGTCGGTGACCCGCTTATGGACCTCGGCGGGACGCTCGCCTACTGGGTCCAGGACACCGACGACGAGTTCTTCCGGCTGTTCCGGCGCCAGCCGACGAACCTGCCGGGCATGCTCTCGCGGTCGGAGGTCGTCGACTACTACTGCGAGCGGATGGGTTACTCCGTCACCCCGGACGAGTGGCGCTTCTACGAGGTCTACGGGCTGTTCCGCCTCGGGGTGATCGCGCAGCAGATCTACTACCGCTTCTTCCACGGCCAGACGACCAACAAGGCCTACGAGATCTTCGGCCCTGCCGCAAACCATCTCGAGCAGCGCTGCAACCAGATCATCGCGGCCGCCGGATGAGGGCCGGTCAGATAGGGCTGGTCAGATGAGGCGGGGGCGCTAGTGGGGTTGCTGCTGCTCGTCCGGCACGGCCAGGCGTCCTGGGGGTCGGCCGACTACGACGTGCTCTCCGAGACGGGCTGGGAGCAGTCCCGGCTGCTCGGCAAGGCGCTGGCCGACCGCGGGATCGTTCCCGACGTCGCCGTGCAGGGCGGGATGCGCCGGCACCGCGAGACCGCCGAGGCCTGCCTGGGCCAGCTGCCCGGTGACCTCGAGCCGCTGGTCGACGAGGGCTGGGACGAGTTCGACCACGTGGCGATGCTGGAGAAGCTGCGGGCGCCGTTCGAGGGACGCCAGCCCACGCGTGGGGAGTTCCAGGAGTGGTTCGAGGCGGCCACCGACCGGTGGACCGGTGGGGAGTACGACGACGAGTACACCGAGCCGTTCGGCGCGTTCACCGACCGGGTCGGATCAGCGCTCCGTCGTACGGCGGAACAGGTGGGGTCAGGCACCGCACTCGTGTTCAGCAGCGGTGGACCGATCTCCTGGGCAGCGGCCAGCCTGCTCGCCGAGGACTCCGGACCCGCGCAGAAGCTGTGGCGCAAGCTGAACCCGGTCTGCGTGAACTCCGGCCTGACCCGACTGGTGAACGGCCGGCGCGGCACCACCCTGGTCAGCTTCAACGAGCACGCCCACCTCGACGGCGTACCCGACGTGCTCACCTACCGCTGACCACCGGAGCAGCCGGGACCTTGCGCGGCCACCAGAACCGGTCGCCGAGGAGCAGGGCCAGCGCCGGCACCAGGACCGTACGTACGACGAGGGTGTCCAGCAGCACCCCGATGCAGATCACCACGCCGAGCTGGGCGAGTACGACGAGCGGCAGCACGCCGAGGACGGCGAACACCGCGGCCAGCAGGATGCCGGCACTCGTGATCACGCCACCGGTCGCGGCGAGCGCACGCAGCATGCCATCGCGCGCGCCGTGCCCGGCCGTCTCCTCCCAGGTCCGCGTGACCAGGAAGATGTTGTAGTCGACGCCCAGGGCGACCAGGAACAGGAACGCCAGCAGCGGCATGCCGACGTCCACCCCGCTGAACCCGAAGACTTCCTGGAACAGCCACCAGCTCACGCCCAGCGCTGCCGCGTAGGTGGCGAGCACGGTCAGCACGAGCAGGATCGGAGCCACGACCGAGCGGAGCAGGAGGAGCAGCGCACCGAGCACCAGCAGCAGGATCACCGGGAAGATCACCCATCGGTCGCGGGTCGCGGCCTCGCCCTCGTCGAGCGCCTCGGCAGCGGTGCCTCCGACGAAGCTGTCACTGTCGAGCTCCCCGAGGGCCGCGCGCATGGCCTCGACGGTGGCCCGTGCCTGCGCGCTGTCCGGTGGGTCGTCGAGCACCACACTCAGCTCGGTCCACCCGTTGCCGGACGCGCGCTGCATCACCGAGTCGACCCCGTCGACGTCCTCGAGCGCAGGCTTGGCCTCGTCCGGTGTGCGGGTGAGCACGGAAGCGGGGTCGGAGCTGCCGGCGGGGAAGTACTTCGCCAGGTCCTCGCCTGCGGAGATCGCCTCCGGCTTCTGCAGGAACTGGTCCGCCGTGGGCAGACCGAGCTCGATGTCGGCGAGGCCGGCGGAGAGGCCGCCGAGGAGGAGAAGGGTCGCGACGACGAACGCCGTCGTACGCCTGCTCACCGCGTCGCCGACCCGACGCCACAGCGAGCGTCCGTCGGCCAGGGACTCCGAACCGATCCGGGGCACCTTTGGCCAGAACACCCAACGGCCGAAGACGACCAACGTCGCAGGCAACGCCACCAGCGCGAAGGTCGCCGCCACGACGATCCCCACGGCACAGGCGATGCCGAGGCCACGCGTCGTCGGGAACAGCGACAGCACGAGGCTGAGCACCCCGAGGACGACCGTGGTCGCGCTGGCAAGCACCGCGTGCGACGTACGCCGCAGCGCGATCGCCATCGCCTCGCGTCGATCCTCATGGGTGCGGAGCTCGTCCCGATACCGCGAGATCAGCAGCAACGCGTAGTCGGTTCCGGCTCCGAAGACGAGCACGGACAGGATCCCCGTCGTCGACTCGTCCCACGGGACCGAGAGCAGCGCGAGTGTGTGGGTTGCGAGCACCGACGCCACCTGGTCGGCGATGCCGACGATCAGCAAGGGGAATCACCCAGAGGATCGGGCTGCGGTAGGTGATCACGAGCAGGATGGCGACCACCGATGCCGTCGCCGCCAGGAGCCTGAAGTCGGCGCCGTCGAACACCGCCGCGAGGTCAGCCTGGATCGCGGCAGGACCGGTCACCTGCGCCTCGATGCCGTCAGGGGTCACGTCGTCGAGCTGCGCGCGCAGCGCCTTCACCGCGTCGGCGGTCTCCGTGGCCCCAGTAGCGTCGATCTCGAGAATGCTGATCGCAGCTTGGCCGTCCTCACTGGGGATGACCGCCGCGTCCTCGTCCGGGACCGCCACCCGGTCCACCGAGAGGTCCTTCACCACGGTGCCCAGCTCGCCCAGCGCGGCGCGGTCGATGTCGCCGGTGAACAACACGACAGCGGTCGAGGTGTCTTCGTCGGGGAGCTGCTCGCTCAGCTGCGCGGCGCGGGTGCTGTCGTAGCCCTCGGGCAGCTGGTCGTCCACCTGCGCCTGGTGCGTCGCACTGCCCAGGCCCACGATCAGCAGCACGCCCAGGCCGAGCATCAGCAGGCTGACGAGTGCGCTGGCACGCCCGACCACGACCCGAGTCAGACCGGACACCGCCCACGCTCCTGGAACATCTCAGTCGACGCCCTGGCGGGCGATCTGCACTCTGAACCTAGCCAACTGCCCAAGCATCGCTCGGGTGAAAGCGGCGCTGACTCTTGTCCGGGCGCCACCCTGGTCTGGACGCCTCCGACCGCGTTGGCAGGATGAGCGCCATGGCCACCAAGCGACAGAACGTCCTGATCACCGGCGCGAGCAGCGGGCTGGGGGCGGAGATGGCGCGACAGCTCGCCGCCAAGGGGCACGACCTGGCGCTGTGCGCGCGTCGTACCGAGAAGCTGGACACCCTCAAGACCGGCATCCTCGCCGCCGACCCCGATCGCCGCGTTGAGGTCCGGGCGCTGGATGTGAACGACGACGACCAGGTCTTCGAGGTCTTCCGAGCGTTCAAGAAAGACTTCGGGACGATCGACCGGGTGATCATCAACGCCGGCCTCGGCAAGGGCGCGCCCATCGGGACGGGGCGGTACGACGCCAACCGGGAGACCGCGATGACCAACTTCGTCGCCGCGCTCGCGCAGTCGGAGGCTGCGATGGAGATCTTCCGCGAGCAGGACGCCGGCCACTTCGTGATGATCAGCTCGATGTCGGCCATGCGCGGGATGCCCAAGCAGATGACGACGTACGCCGCGACCAAGGCCGGCGTTGCCCACATTGCCGAGGGCCTGCGCAACGAGCTGTACGGGAAGCCGATCAAGGTGACCGTGCTCTACCCGGGTTACATCGCTTCCGAGATGAACGAGAAGGTCGACCCGAACAAGGTCAAGGGCATGGTCTCCACGGAGAAGGGTGTCCGCGCGATGGTCGACGCGATCGAGAAGGAGAAGGATTCTGCCTGCGTCCCGCCGCTCCCGTGGGCCCCGATGAGCGTCGTGATGAAGCATGCGCCGCTGGGTGTGCTCAAGCGCATGATGTGAGCGATTGCGCGCCAGGCGGAGTCGATGCACTCAACTGTCCGACCGCATCAAGCGTGCAGGATGACGCCGCAGCGCGGGCAGTGCGTCGAGTGGGAGCACTCCAGTGCTTGACCGCACCCGCAGGTGCGTTCGTTGGCCACAACTGGTCGTCCTGCGGGGCCTTGGCGGCCATTTGTGTCGGTAAACCCACGGACCACGCTGGGGGCACGAAGCGCGCCTTGTGGCATTCGATGTGTCATCACGCGTCCTCCCAGGTGTCTGTGCGAATCCCTCTCGCATCAGGTATTCGGAGCCGTCCTGCCCGCGGATTCCCCGGGTAGCGCGGGCAGAGTCGACTCAGGCCGTAGCGCACTGGCCAATCCGAACTTCCACCGCCTCCGAAGACCAGGCACAGCGACGCCTCCAGACCCCATCGATTGGGGACCGCGTGTCGACAAGGGAAACGAGATCCGCCATGACGACTCTGTACTCAGCCGGCGCGATGCTGGCGATGATGGCATTCCTGATCCTGGCCGTAGCCGGGCCGCTGCTCGCCGTACGCATACTCGGGAAGCGCGAAGCCAAGGGCCTTTACACCCGCCATTGACCGACGTTCTCTCTCTTCACTCTCGCCGGCGGCAGCTGATCCTCGCCCCGGCTCCGGTGCGCCGAGGCTGCGGCATCCGATGCGATCGGGTGCGTCGCGCTCGGACTGGGTACGAGTGGTGCGTGATTACCGATGCGCCTGACCACTTCGTCCGCGTCCGCGGTGCCAGCGAGAACAACCTGCGCGACGTCGACGTCGAGATCCCGCGGGACGCCTTCGTTGCCTTCACCGGGGTCTCCGGCTCGGGGAAGTCGTCGCTGGCCTTCGGCACGTTGTATGCCGAGGCGCAGCGACGCTACTTCGAGTCGGTGGCGCCGTACGCGCGCCGGCTGCTCCAGCAGGTCGGCGCTCCACACGTCCAGGAGGTCACCGGGCTGCCGCCTGCTGTGGCCCTGCAGCAGCGACGCGGAGCGGCCACATCCCGCTCGTCGGTCGGCACCATCACCACGCTGTCCAACCTGCTGCGGATGCTCTACTCGCGAGCCGGTGACTACCCCGCCGGGGCCGACCACCTTCCGGCGGAGGCCTTCTCGCCGAACACAGCGGCCGGCGCATGTCCGCGTTGCCACGGCCTCGGAGTCGTGCACGACGTCACCGAGGAGCTGCTCGTTCCGGACCCGTCGCTGAGCATCCGCGAAGGCGCGATCGCCGCCTGGCCCGGTGCCTGGCAGGGTGCGAACCTGCGCAGCATCGTCTCCGGTCTCGGCATCGACATCGACCGCCCCTGGCGCAGGCTGCGGAAGAAGGACCGCGACTGGCTGCTCTTCACCGACGAGCAACCGTCGGTCCTGATCGAGCCGGAGCGTGACCGCGTCGACTACGGCTACTACGGGAAGTTCTGGAGCGCTCGCAAGCACGTCATGCACGTCCTGGCCGACTCCAAGAGCGAGCGGATGCGCGAGCGCGCCCTCCGGTTCGTCGAGGACGCGCCGTGCCCCGAGTGTGGCGGCAGCGGACTGCGCCCGCAGGCCCTCGCTGTCACCTTCGCCGGGCGCTCGATCGCCGAGGTCAAGGACCTGCCGCTCGCCGAGGTGGTCGAGTTGCTGCGCCCGTACGCCGATCTTCCGGAGGAGACTCACGAGGTCGAGGTGCGCATCTGCGCCGACCTGGTCGCCCGCGTTGAGGTGCTGCTCGACCTCGGGCTGGGCTACCTCAGCCTCGGGCGGAGCTCGACGACGCTGTCGCCCGGTGAGATGCAGCGACTCCGGATCGCCACCCAGCTGCGCTCCGGACTGTTCGGGGTGGTCTACGTCCTCGACGAGCCCTCAGCAGGACTGCATCCGGCCGACGCGGAGCCGCTGCTCGACGTGCTGGACCGGTTGAAGGCCTCCGGCAACTCACTGTTCGTCGTGGAGCACGACCTTGACGTCGTTCGGCGTGCGGACTGGGTCGTCGACATCGGGCCGGGGGCGGGCGAGTCCGGCGGCCGCGTGCTCTACAGCGGCCCGGTCGCAGGCCTCGAGGACGTCACCGAGTCGGTCACCAGTGCCTACCTGTTCGGTCGGGCCGAACGGCTCGAGCACGACGTGCGTGCCCCGCAGGGCTGGTTGCAGCTGGCCGGAGTGTCCCGCCACAACCTGCGTGACCTGTCGGTCGACATCCCGCTCTGCGTGCTGACCGCAGTCACCGGGGTGTCCGGCTCCGGGAAGTCCAGCCTGGTCAGCCAGGTGCTCGCCGAGGACCCGACGGTCCTCGAGTCGTTCGATCGACTGGTGCTCGTCGACCAGCGTCCGATCGGTCGTACGCCGCGGTCGAACCTCGCCACTTACACCGGGATGTTCGACACCGTGCGGAAGCTGTACGCCGCGACCGACGATGCGCAGGCGCGCGGGTACACCGCTGGCCGCTTCTCCTTCAACGTCGCCGAGGGCCGCTGCGAGACCTGCGAGGGGGAGGGATTCGTGGCGGTCGAGCTGCTGTTCCTGCCCGGGACCTACGCACCATGTCCGACCTGCCATGGCGCGCGGTACAACACCGAGACGCTCGAGATCACCTACCGCGACCTGAACATCGCGGACGTCCTCGCCCTGTCCGTCGATGAAGCGGCGAAGTTCTTCGCTGATGTGCCCGGTGCCGCCCGGAGCCTCGAAACTCTGCGTGACGTGGGCTTGGGCTACCTGCGGCTGGGACAGCCGGCGACGGAGCTGAGCGGCGGAGAGGCGCAACGCATCAAGCTCGCCACGGAGCTCCAACGGGCACGTCGCGGCCACGCGCTCTACCTGCTCGACGAGCCGACCTCGGGGTTGCACACTGCCGACACGGCACTGCTGCTGCGCCAGCTGCATCGACTCGTCGATGCCGGCAACACCGTTGTCCTGGTCGAGCACGACCTCGATGCGATGGCCACCGCCGACTGGGTCATCGACCTCGGCCCGGGCGGCGGAGACGCGGGTGGCAGGGTCGTCGCGACCGGTACGCCGGCCGACGTCGCCAAGGCGAAAGGCAGCGTGACCGCGCCGTACCTTGCTCAGCGACTCGAGCGGACCTGAACCTCACGGATCGCTGACTGACCGCCGGCTGACGATCCCTTGCGGGACAGGATCAGAAGCGGCTGATCGGCTTGTGCGCGGCGAACGACATGACAAGGGCGACGATCCACAAGATGACCGTCCAGCCGCCCAGCAGGTTGATCCAGAAGATCGTCCAGTGGTTCGACTTGCCGCGCAGGGCTGCGACGGCCCACGGCAGCATGTAGCCGCCGGTGAGCAGCGCCACGAGCACGGCGACGAACGCGCTGACCGGACGATCGCGCTGATCGGTCAGATAGCTGGTCATCTCTTCAACTTACGGGAGTGCTCCACGTCGTGCCGCCCCACAAACGCTGGAGCTGAACGAGTTGCGCACGGCCACAACGCACTGCGCTACGTAACCCGTCGGTGGATGCCTCGTTGCTTCCCATAGTGACGTGGGTCACGAACCGGTAATTCCCAAGCCAGCCGTAGGAGGGCACATGGGGTTTCATCGAGTAGCCGTGGTGAGCGGCCTGGCGGTAGCAGCAAGCGTCCTCGCAGCGACCCCGGCCGTCGCTGTCAGTAGTGCCGACTACGACTGTCCTGACTTCCAGACTCAGAGTCAGGCGCAGGCCGTATACGACCAGGACCCCTCCGACCCCAACCGGCTGGACGCCGACAACGACGGCATCGCTTGCGATGCGGCAGGCGGAAGCTCAGTTCCAGCCTCGGCCCCGCAGGACGGCGTCGCGACAGGCGCGGGCGGCACAGCCGGTCTCGAATCGAAAGAACTGTTCGCCTACGGGGGTCTCGCTCTCGCCGGCGCCGGCGGGCTCGTTCTCTATCGTCGCCGCCGCTTCGCTGCTCGCACCGACTGACTGACCACATGGTCGTGTTGGCGAAATGGCTGGCAGTGATTGGTGGCGCACTGCTGGTCGTCGCAGTCTTTCGGCAAGACCCTGCGCCGCCAACCCCTGAGTCGACGGATGCCGTCGCCGTGCGGCAGGTCGCACCGATGCAGTCGTCTCGACCGGTGTCGGTCACCATCCCAGCGCTGGGGGTGGATGCCACCATCGAGCGACTCGGGGTGGACTCGGACCAGCACTTGGAGGTGCCGTCTGACCCCGGCGCTGCCGGCTGGTACGAGGAGAGTTCTGCACCTGGTGCTGCAGGCGCTGCCGTGATCGCAGGACACGTGACGTGGGCCCAAGAACCGGCCGTGTTCTTCGAGCTCGGCGAACTCCACCCAGGGCAGCGCGTGCGCGTACGACGCGCAGATGGTCAGACAGCAATCTTCGCCATCACCAAGATCGCGCAGTACGAGAAGGACGAGTTCCCGACAGCCAAGATCTACCGACCGGGCAATCGACCCGTGCTGCGACTGATCACCTGTGGCGGCCAGTACGACGCCGACAGCGACAGCTACGACGCGAATGTCGTCGCATACGGCACTCTCGTTGCCACCCGCGGGTGAGCCACCCTCACTCCCGTCGATGGAAGCTGACCTTGCCGTCGGGGAGGTGCTTGGTCTGGTAGCGCGGGTCGTGGATGCGCCGATGGTGATGCGGGCAGATCAAGCGTCCGGTCTTGACGTTGGTCACGCCGCCTTCAGACCATGGGGTGTCGTGGTGGGCATGGCACAGACCCGGCGGGACTTCGCAGTCCACTGCGGTGCAGCCGCCGTCGCGCACGCCCATCGCGAGGCGCATCGCTTCACTGTGGAGGCGCCGTTTGCGGCCGACGTCGAGGACCTGGCCCCGGCCTCCGAGGACCATCGGGATGATGCCTGCGCTGCACGCCAGCCGGCGGGCCTCGGTCGCGGAGATGCGGCCACCGGTATCGAGCGTGCAGACCCCGGCCGTGTCGAGCTTGGCCATCAGCTGGTCCAGGGTCATCGACACCACGACCGTGGCGCCACAGCCACCAGTGCGGGGCAGGTCTTTCGCCTGAACGGACTCGAGGAGCTGGGTGAACGCGATGCCGTGGCGGACCGGGGTGGGTAGGTCGGGGTCGATCCCGCCATCCGCACGCGCCCCTGCACCCGGCTCAGCAACACCGGCGCCTGTAGAGCGTGCGGGTGAGGAGATCGCGAGGATCATCTTGGTCAGCATCTGCCCGTGCAAGGCGGGGAGACGGAACCGGCCGTGGCAGGTGCCTTCGTCGTCCTCCCACATCGTCAACGTCGTACGCCGCAGCGCCTCGGCCTCTTCCCGCTCGAGTGCCCGGCCCTCGAACTCCTCGGCCAGGTCGGGTGCGATCACCTCGAAGACCCGACGACCGAGGATCCGCAACGCCTTCGCGTCGTGGTGGGCAGCCAGCTCGACCAGGTGTGCCTCCGCGGCCGCCCACTGCTCCGCCGAGACCGCGAACCGGCCGGTCCGCGGGAGCCGCTCCAACGATGCGACGATCGCGCGGCCCTGCGCGAGGTTGACCCGCCCAGCGGCCATCGCCGAAGCGAGGACCTCATGGCCCTCGACCTTCTCCGCGAGCCGGAGGTCGGCGCGGGCCTCGCGGCGTACTTGCCGGGTCTCGATCGCCACCCAGTCCGCCGCGGTGCCGGCACCGGAATCGACCGTGGCCTCGGAGCGTTCGGCGTCGGCGAGAAGGCGCAGGGCGAGCGCGTCCAGCTGGGCCCGACCCTGGGCAAGGGTCACCAGGGCTGCGCGCTTGTCCTCCGGCCGCATCGACATCAGCGGTGCATCGGCCAGCGAGTCGAGGCGCGAAACGAGCCGTTGCGCGAAGTCGAGCACCGGGTGGAGGTGCTCGATCGGCTGGCTGCTCATGGATGAATTCAAGCACCGAGCACTGACAGGAAAGGGCGTCTGACCTGCGGTTTTGTCCAGATCACGAGATGCGTTCTGACATTCTCGGCCACGCAGCGGTGCAGGGCGAAAACCAGGACGAGTCGGCGCACGGGATCCGGCTCGGCGCCGGAATCTGGTCGGCCAAGACCCCTGAGGTGAACTAGGTCGACTCATAGACGCGCCTCACGTTCTGCTAGGCCCGGCGGTTCTGGAGAGCGCGCTCGGTCTCCGTTGCTGGTTCGTGCGGCCGCTTCGAAATGCCTCGCTTGCCTGGGCATGAAGGCCTGCCCGCTCGAGCAGGTTCTCCGCGCACACTCGGTAAGAGGGGGAGTCAACGAGCTCACCTGGGTCGATCTCCTCGAGCAGAGCGAGCCCCGCGTCCTGGCCGTGCGCACGGCCCGGTTGACCTCAACGGCCGGGCCTGGCGACTCGAGCGGACCTGCACCCACGAGCACCCGCCGCTGGGTGTCCGCAAGCGCACGATGCAGGCGATACCGGTCGACCGGGCAGCCCGATGACTGGCCTGCCATGGCCAGGAGCAGGCACTGCCCAAGAACTGACAAACCGAGGGATAACCGCTGGTCGTCATGTTCGTTGTGCGGGCATGCGCGCACTGCCGTGGGCACTGGGTTCGCTCCTGGGACGGACGCGCCCATGACGCGCGGCGGTGAGCTTCCTCGGATGGGTCGCCGGGTCGACGACGGCAACAACCGCCTGTTGCAGGCTCACCCGTCCAGCGTTGCCATGGCTCGCAAGGTGGTGCGCGACGTCTTGACAGTGGCCCAGCGCGAGGACCTGATCGAGACTGCGCAGCTCCTGGTGAGCGAGGTCGTGACGAATGCGCTGGTGCATGCGGGCACGCCTATCGACTTTCACGCCTCCGTCGGAGATGTCGGTCTCCGCGTCGAGGTTTCGGACGGCAGCACGCAGGTCCCGGCCCCACGTAGGTACGCAGCAATGGCTGGCACTGGTAGAGGCCTGCGACTGGTCCAGCAACTCGTCAACGACTGGGGAGCTCAAGCGCGCCCGGACGGCAAGATGGTCTGGTTCGAGCTGGACTCCGGCGAGCACCTGGACTCGATCGCTTCATTGCCCACCGATGCCACCGATGCCGGTTTCACTCCGGCTTCGTCCGGCGAGCACGTGGTCGAGGTTGAGCTTCTCAACCTCCCGCTCTTGCTGCACGCCGCGTGGCAGGAACACGCTGAGGGCCTGCTTCGCGAGTACCTGCTCGTCAGCCTTGATGCGGACGAGCCTGTGGAGGCGCTCGAGATGCACGCTGCCGCAAGCGACGCAATCTCCTTGCTGCAGGCGCACCTACCCGAACCCGACCTTGGCGAGGACCCCGAAGAGCTCATGGCGCAGGCGGTGGAGCCGGGTGTCTCGTCCCAGCATGAGGTGCTCCCTGTGCCGCGGGCGTCTCTTCGCTCACTTCCGGGTCCTCGACGAGGCACTGGACTCTGCCCTGGTGCTGGCGGATGCCGGGGCCTTCCTGACGCCTCCGATCCAGCCCGAGCTGCGCGACTTGCGGCGCTGGCTTTGTCAGGAGGTGTCTGCACAGGCCAATGGCGAACGGCCGACCCCGTGGGTGCGTGACCCGGACGCGGCGCCGGCCGTCGACCTCCCGCCGATCTCTTGGCAGGACGAGGAGGCGAACTTGCAGGGACAGGCAGTGATCGTGGCGGACGACACTGACCAGATCGTCGTTGTCAGCCAGCACGCCTGCGAGCTGCTCGGATACCAGGAGCCGGACCAGTTGGTGGGACGACGGCTCATTTCGATCATCCCGGCTCGCTACCAGCAAGCGCACCTGGCGGGGTTCACGCTCCATCTCACCAACGGGCGCAGTCCTCTGCTGGGCCGCACCGTCGTCGTGCCGGTGAGGCGCGCCGACGACACCGAAATCGCGGTTGAGCTGCTGGTGGAGTCTCGTCGGCTGCCGGCCGGTCGCCGCGCGTTTGTTGCTCGGCTACAGCTGGAGCGAGCCCCATAGCGCTCGACCACGCTAGGTCGACCTCGGGACGCGCGTCAGGTTCTGCTCGGCCCGGCGGCGCAGGAGGGCGCGCTCGCTCTCGTTCCTGGTGCGTGCGGCCGCCTCGGTGAACGCCTCGCTTGCCTGCGCATGAAGCCCGGCCCGCTCGAGCAGGTCTCCGCGCACGCTCGGCACGAGCGGAGAGTCACCGAGCTCACCTGCGTCGATCTCCTCCAGTACGGCGAGGCCGGCGTCTGGGCCGAACGCCCGCCCGTGCGCGACGGCCCGGTTGACCTCGACGACCGGTCCCGGCGCGGCGTTGGCCAGGACGTCGTACAGGGCTGCGATCCGACGCCAGTTCGTGTCCTCGGGACGCTCCGCGCGTGCGTGCTGGGCGGCGATCGAGGCCTGCAGGAAGTACCTCCCGATCGGCGTCCCGCGCGCGGCGAGCTGCTCGGCTTGGTTCAAGGCCGCAATCCCGCGTCGGATCAGTAGCTGGTCCCACTGCGTCCGGTCCTGCGCCTCCAGCAGGACCGGTGCGCCCTGGTCATCGAGCCGGGCAGCGATCCGCGAGCCCTGGATCTCCAGCAGCGCCTGCAGTCCGAGCACCTCGGGCTCCTCGGGAGACAGCGCGGCCAGCATGCGAGCGAGCCTCATCGCCTCGTTCGCCAGGCTGGGACGCATCCAGTCCTCGCCAGCGGTGGCTGTGTAGCCCTCGTTGAAGATCAGGTAGATCACGGCCATCACATCGTCGAGGCGCCGCGTCCGGTCGGGGCCGGTGGGCAGCTCGAACTCGGCGTGAGCCGCGGAAAGGGTCTTCTTGGCTCGCGAGATGCGCTGTCCCATGGTCGCTTCGGTGACCAGGAACCCGCGGGCGATCTCGGCGGTGGTGAGGCCTCCGACCAGGCGCAGCGTGAGCGCGGCGCGGGACTCGGCCGTCAGCGAAGGATGGCAGGACAGGAAGATGAGTCGGAGGACGTCGTCCTCGATGTAGTCGACCTGGCCTTCGAGGTCGGGCATCTCGTCCTCCTCTCCCGCGCGTGCGTGTGCGACTTCCGCGCTCTTGCGCCGCAGGGTGTCGACGCGCCGGAAGTGATCGATGCCGCGCCGCTTCGCGATGGTCATCAGCCACGCGCTCGGGTTCTCGGGGACCCCGGCGGTGGGCCACTGCTCGAGCGCGGCCACGACAGCGTCCTGCGCCAGGTCCTCGGCGAGCTCCACGTCCCGGGTCATGCGGGTGAGAGCACCCACGAGGCGGGCCGACTCGGCCCGCCACGTGGCGTAGATGGCCTCCGTAGGGTCATCCGGTCTGGTCTCAGCCGGCACGACGCCAGCGTAGTGAGGCCCGTTCAGTCGCCGGGCGCCTCCGGGCCGGTGGAGATCTGGCGCAGGGTCGAGATCACGGTGACCTCGGGCCAGTGCTTGGCGTGCAGCTCGGCGAACTCCTCCTGCTCGGCCACGGCCTCCTCGAGGGTGTCGTACTGCAGGATGGCCCAGCCGCCGACGACCTCCTTGGCCTCGGCGTACGGTCCGTCGACCCTGCTGACCTCGCCCTTGCGGACCACGAAGTTCACGGCGTCCTCAGTCCCGTACAGCCCGCCGCCGTCGAGGAACACACCCTTCGCGGCTTGTCCGGCGATGTAGGTGTCCATCGCCTCGAACAGCGCCTGTGGCGGCGTACCGACGCCTTCTTCCATCCTCACGAATCCCATGAAACGCGGCATCTTCGATCACTCCTACTGGTTGCCGGGGTTGCTTGTCGCACGTACGTCGAACGGCTTCCAGTCGTTTCGACATCGACCATCGAACTTTTTCGAGCTCGCCGCCATCCTGCGTGGCTGCCCGGGGCGGAGTAAAGCGCCCGCAGTATGCCTGGCTCCAAAGCCGGCCGTTGCGGCGTTCCATGTCACAGCAACGACCCCGCCGGCGTCTTGATGGTCGACAACGAAATTGAAGACGACAGGAGCCGAAGATGACCGCGACCATTCGCATCCCCAAGGCCGAGCTGCGTGGCGTGCAGGGAAGCCTGCTCAAGTTCGCAATCCGTAAGAAGATCGGCCGCGTCCCGGACAACGTCGCGGTGATGTGGAACCACCCTGCGGTCTTCAAGGACCTGATGCGGACGGGAGCCAGGACCGAGAAGTGGGATCGCCTCGACGCCAACCTGGCGTCGTTCGCGGTGATGGCCGCGGCCGCCGAGATCGGGTGCGGAGCGTGCCTCGACCTGAACTACTTCATGGCGAACGACCGTGGGTTGGCGGTGGAGAAGGCGCGCGAGGTGCCGCGCTGGCGCGAGTCCACGGTGTTCACCGCTCTGGAGCGGCAGGTGATGGAGTACGCCGAGGCGGTGTGCCAGACGCCGCCAACGGTGGACGACGACATGTCGGCGTCGCTGCTCGCGGCCCTCGGGGCCGACGGACTGATCGAGCTGACTGCGAAGATCGGGTTCATGAATCTGGCGGCCCGATCGAACGTAGCCCTCGGGATCCCTTCCGAGCACTTCGCCGACGCCTGCGGGCTGGAGCCTCTGGCGAGCAGATCCACGCCGGCGATGCCGTGAGCGACGACGCGTTCGTCGCCCATCGGCGGCTCCTGTTCACGGTGGCCTACGAGATGCTCGGCTCGGCGGTCGACGCGGAGGACGTGCTGCAGGAGTCCTGGCTGAAGTGGAGCCGCGCCGACCGAGGCGACGTACGCGACGCGCGCGCATACCTGGTGAGGGTCGTGACACGCACGGCTCTCGACCGAGTACGCACGATCACGCGGCGGCGGGAGGAGTACGTCGGACCGTGGCTGCCTGAGCCGCTGCTCACCGCGCCCGACGTGGCCGAGGACGTCGAGCTGGCGGACAGCCTGTCCACGGCGATGCTGCTTGTGCTGGAGACGTTGACGCCGACGGAGCGTGCGGTCTTCCTCCTCCGCGACGTCTTCGACCTCGACTATGGAGAACTGGCGGAGGCGGTCGGGAAGTCGGAGGCGGCCGTGCGGCAGATCGCCCATCGCGCCCGCAACCACGTTGCCGAGCGACGGCCGCGCAAGGCCGCATCGCAGGCGGAAACCCGTTCGGCGCTTGAGGCATTCATGCGGGCGCTCAACACGGGGGACCTGCAGACGTTGGTCGACGTACTCGCCCCTGACGTCGTGGCGCTGGGCGACGGTGGCGGCATCAAGCAAGCGCTGCCGCGGCCAGTGATGGGCGCGGACAAGGTCGGAAAGCTGATGGGGTACGGCATCACGACCGCCCGGGGCATGGGGATGACGATGGAGCTCGTCCAGGTCAACGGGTGGCCGGCGCTGCTCATCCGCCTCGAAGGCGAGATCGACTCTGTGCTGTCGGTGCGGGTGGACGAGGGCTTGGTGTCCGCGATCTACACGGTCCGCAACCCCGAGAAGCTGTCGAGAATGATGGAGGAGTCAGCCCTCTCCCGCTGAGGACGCGGTGTTGCCAATCGCCTCTGGGTCCGCGTCATCGCGGAGGTCGAACCGCATGACGACGCGAGGAAATCCGTTGAGCACGGAGTCAGTCTCGGCCACCTGGTGGAACCCGGCTCGCCGGAACAGGGTCCTGGTGCCGACATAGGCCATCGTCAGGTCGACCTTCGCTCCTTGATTGTCGACGGGGTAGCCCTCGATCGCAGGCGCGCCGAAACTACGAGCAAATTCGACAGCGCCCGGGAGCAGGTGGTGCGCAATGCCTCTGCCGCGGTGCCCGGGCCGTACGCGGATGCACCAGACAGACCAGACGTCGATGTCATCGACGAATGGGATCTTGCGGTTGCGGGCGAAGCTGGTGTCGGCTCGAGGGTGCACCGCGGCCCAGCCGACGACCTCCCCGCCGTCGTACGCCAGAACGCCGGGAGGCGGTGTCTCCTGAACCAGCTGGCGCACGTGTTCGCCGCGTGCCGGGCCCACCAGCTCTCGATTGTCCCTCGAGGAGGTCAGGCGGTAGCTCAAGCACCAGCAGACGTTGGCGTCCGAGCGCCTGGGGCCGAGCATCGTCGCTACGTCCTCATAGTCGGTGGCCGGGCGAACCTCGATCCCCATGGGGCGACCCTGTCAGCCGCATTGTTGCTGCGGCAAACTCCGACGTCTCGCAGCCGACGGCCCTGCGCGGCTGCTCCCGATCGGGACTCGTCTTTGTAGCCGGGGACAGGTCACGCTGCGATGACTCGCGGTCCTCACTCGCGTCGGTGGAAGCTGACCTGGCCGCCGGGTAGGTGTTTGGTCTGGTAGCGCGGGTCGTGGATGCGGCGGTGGTGGTGCGGGCAGATCAGCCGTGCGGTCTTGACGTTGGTGTGGCCGCCTTCGGACCAGGGGTTGTCGTGGTGGGCGTGGCACAGGCCTGGGGGGACTTCGCAGTCCACGGCGGTGCAGCCGCCGTCGCGCACGCCCATCGCGAGGCGCATCGCTTCGGTGTGCAGGCGGCGTTTGCGGCCGACGTCGAGGACCTGGCCTCGGCCGCCGAGGACCATCGGGATGATGCCTGCGCTGCAGGCCAAACGGCGGGCCTCGGTCGCGGAGATGCGTCCGCCGGTGTCGAGGGTGCACACGCCGGCTGCGTCGAGTTTGGCCATCAGCTGGTCCAGGGTCATCGACACCACGACCGTGGCACCGCAGCCGCCGGTGCGAGGCAGGTCCTTGGCCTGGATGGACTCGAGGAGCTGGGTGAGCGCGATGCCGTGGCGGACCGGGGTGGGCAGGTCAGGATCGATCCCGCAACTCGCATCCGCATCGCAGCACCTGGGACGCCCGTGGCACGGGCGGGTGAGGAGATCGCGAGGATCATCTTGGTCAGCATCTGCCCGTGCAGGGCGGGGAGGCGGAAGCGTCCGTGGCAGGTGCCTTCGTCGTCCTCCCACATCGTCAACGTCGTACGCCGCAGCGCCTCGGCCTCTTCCCGCTCGAGTGCCCGGCCCTCGAACTCCTCGGCCAGGTCGGGTGCGACCACCTCGAAGACGCGACGACCCAGGATCCGCAACGCCTTCGCGTCATGGTCGGCAGCCAGCTCCACCAGATGTGCCTCCGCGGCCGCACGCTGCTCGGCCGAGACCGCGAACCGACCGGTCCGCGGGAGCCGCTCCAACGACGCGACGATCGCGCGGCCCTGCGCGAGGTTGACCCGCCCACGCGGCCATCGCCGCAGCGAGGACCTCATGGCCCTCGACCTTCTCCGCGAGGCGGAGGTCGGCGCGGGCCTCGCGGCGTACTTGCCGGGTCTCGATCGCGACCCAGTCCGCCGCGGTGCCGGCACCGGACTCGACCGTGGCCTCGCTTCGTTCGGCGTCGGCGAGCAGCCGCAGGGCGAGCGCGTCGAGCTGCGCCCGGCCCTGGGCGAGGGTCACCAGGGCGGCGCGCTTGTCTTCCGGCCGCATCGACATCAGCGGTGCATCAGCCAGGGAGTCGAGGCGCGAGACCAGCCGCTGCGCGAAGTCGAGCACCGGGTGGAGGTGCTCGACCGGCTGGCTGCTCATGATGAATTCAAGCACCGAGCACTGACAGAAAAGTGGCCTCTGACCTGCGGTTTTGTCCAGATCACGAGACGCATTTTCGAAATCTTTGACCACGTGGCCGGAAGGCGAAACCGGCCGCGGGGCCGACGAGGGACAAGGGCGTTTCACGATGGAACGGTCGGGTACCCGCGGATCAATCCCGTCCCGGCGCCTCTCGCGCCCATTCGTCCGAAGGAGTCGCCCATGGCCCGCAACACCCTTTCGCGTTCGATGCACGACCTCGGCCTCTCTGCCTGGTTCGGCGGCACGCTGGCCAACGCGGTGTCGTTGAACAAGGCATCGTCCAGGGCCGGCAACGCGCCAGCGACCGGTGCCGTCGCCAACGCCGGGTGGGACCGGTGGACGCCTGTGAACGCGGCAGCGATCGGCCTCCACGTCGTCGGCAGTCTGGGTCAGATCGCCGGGAACAAGGGCCGGCTGAGCGGTCAGCAAGGCGTCGCCTCCATGGCGTTGGCCAAGACGACCCTCACTGCGGCGGCCCTCGGCGTCACGGCGTACAGCCGGGTCCTCGGGAAGAAGGTCTCCCAGCACAAGGACGTGCCCGCCTGGGACGCCACGACCCCTGTGCCCGAGACCCCGGAGGACGTCGCCAAGGCGCAGGCGCAGCTGCGTGCTCTGCAGTGGGCCGTGCCTGCACTCACCGGCGCCCTGGTGGCCGTCAGCGCCTTCGCCGGCGAGCAACAGCGTGCATCAGAAGCTGGCAGCGGAGTTCTCAGCCGCGTGACGCCCGGTAGCTGACGCGCCATCGTCGTCCGCGCAGATTCACTTCAGCGCGCGATGTACGGCGGCCGCCAGGAGGGTCGCCAGCACGACGGCGCCGACGGCCCCTGCGGGAACCTGCCGGTCGCTGTGCCGGCTGAGCAACGCGCGGTTGGACTCGCTGGACAGCACGGATCCGCTGCTCCGGTGGGACAGGGCCGACCCCGAGCTCTGGTGCGAAAGCAGCGACGCGGCTGACATCGCCGACCCGATGGACCCGGCCGAGGCGAACGAGCCGATGCTCGCGAATGAAGCGAACGATGCAGCGCTTCCTACCGAGAGGACAGAGTCCTGGGAGCAGATCGAGAGGATGGAGTTCTCTGACCAGAGTGACCACACGCTCGGCAGCGTAGCCCCGGCTCTGCGATGAGGCGGACGCGCAATCCCGTTGCCCGCCTGCCCTTATAGGCTGATCCGATGACCGAGGTCAGCGACTCCGACAAGGCGCTGAACCAGGCGCTGTGGGCGGTGATGAACGAGCGGTTCACCGACGCGGCGGCCGCGGATCTGTGGTCACGACCGGAGGCGGTCTGGGGGCTTTTCGCGGTCCCGGAGCGTGAGCTCGGAGTCCTGGGCACCGTCCACGGTCTCGATGTCGTGGAGCTGGCATGCGGTACTGCTTACTTCTCCGCGTGGCTGGCCCGAGCCGGCGCCAGGACGGTGGCCGTGGACATCTCGCACGAGCAGCTGATGACCGCGCGCAGGATGCAGACCGAGGTCGGACCAGCATTTCCCTTGGTCCAGGGGGACGGGGAAAGCATTCCCTTGGCCGGCGGACGGTACGACCTCGTGGTGAGTGAGCACGGAGCCGCCGCGTGGTGTGACCCGGAGAAGTGGCTGCCGGAAGCGGCTCGGCTGCTCCGACCTGGCGGACGTCTGGCCTTCATGACCAACAGCCACCTGTCGGCGCTGTGCGTCCCCACCGAGGAGGGCGTCGCGGGCGAGCAACTGCTGCGTGGTCAGCGTGAGTCATATCGCGTGCACTGGTCCGGCGGAGGACTCGAGTTCCACCCCTCGCACGGGGACTGGGTGCGGTTGCTCCGCAAGGCTGGCTTCGTGGTCGAGGCCCTGCACGAGATCTATGCGCCGCCAGAGGCCGATGACCACTCCTTCTACGAGATCGTGTCGAAGGACTGGGCGACCCGATGGCCCGCGGAGGAGCTCTGGGTGGCCCTTCGTTCGTGACCGTGTTCGTGACCGGTGTTCGTGACCGGCAGAATGTCGAACATGGTCGAGACCCTCACCGCGAGCAGCGACGGGATTGCCGCCGCAGCGCAGCTGTTGCACGACTTCAACGTGGAGTACGACGAGCCATCGCCTCCGCCCGGCCAGATCGCAGGTCGGCTGACGGACCTCGTCGAGCAGGACCAGGTCGTCGTTCTCGTCGCCCGCGCGGACGAGGATGCACCGGTCGGCGTCGCGGTGATGCGCGTGCAGCCGTCGTTGTGGAGCGAGGCGCACGAGGCATATCTGGCCGAGCTGTACGTCGTACCGGACCGTCGAGGCCACGGCTTCGGACGGGAGCTGATCACCGAGGCCATCCGGGCCGCCCGTGAACGGGGCGCCGACTACGCGTTCCTGGTCACCAGCGAGGAGGACCGGCTGGCCCAACGGCTCTACGAGGCGGCCGGTTTCCGCAAGACCGAGGGCGAGGGCGGGCCACTGATGATCGCCTACGAGCTGGACCTGTAGCGCAATAGAACGGGGCGCCCGTCAGTTGGGCCGAGCGTCCCCGCCGGAGCGCCGTACGGGAACCCTGCCGCGGATGAAGATCAGCAGGAGGAAGCCGATGGCAATCAGCGGAAAGGTGACCAGGCCGGCCACTTCGAGGACGCCGCTCGGCTCATTGCCGGGCTGGAGCTCATCGATCCCACCGACAGCCAGGATCGTCGTGGGGTCGGTCAGGCCGTGCAGGATCATCGCGCCGACCAGGAAGCCTGTCGTCCGAAGCGTCAGGTACATCAGGACCCCGAAGGCGAAGGCGTACACAACCGTGAAGGCGACGGTCGCGATTGGCTGGCCAGTGAGCAGGTTGATGCTGTGCAGCAGTGCGAAGACCAGGGACGAGAGCGCTGCCACGGCCCACTCACCGTGACCGCCGCTGCGCAGCATCTTGATGCAGATGCCGCGAGTGAGGAGCTCTTCGACGAATCCGATGAGCAGGCCAGTGGCCATCACCAGAGCAACCACGTCGAACCCGTTCTGGCCCCAGTCGATCCCGAGCACCCGGAGCACGATCGGTGCGAGCACCGTCACCGGAGCGATCCACATCCACCATGACCTGTAGATGCGCTGCCGCCCGTACAGCTCGCGGTTCCAGCCCATGTACGCCGAGAACGCAACCAGGACGATGGCGCCGACGACAAGTGCGAACGTGAGCTGGAAGAACACGCTTCCCAGGCTGCTGAGCAGGTCGTCCTCCACGAAGTGACCGCCGACCTTGTCGCTCATCCAGCCGGCACCCAGGTAGATCGCCAGGTAAACGACCACCAGCGCCAACAGACGCCAGAAGCCGCCGCGGTTCAAGAAACCACGAAGCCCGTACTCGCCGTCATCGCTGACCACCACCGGCATCCTCGCGCTCATTCCCAGTGCCCCAACACCCAGCCGCAGACAACTGAAGGATGCTCGATGAGAGTCGAACCTAGCATCGCGCGGTCACGTGGCAGCTGCCTGCGAGCACGACCTCTGGCGCCCGAGGAATGAGTCAAGCGAGGAACGGCGTGACCAGGCCGCGGACCGCTGTGTCGGCCAGCTCGATCGCCAGGTCCTCGGGGATGTCGATGGCGGCGTACGCCTGGTGGCCGGCGGCGGTCGTCGCGACCAGGGTGACCAGCCCGGCACGACGCTGGAACCAGGACTGCTGCACGTTCCAGCCGATGATCCCCGAGCGCTGGAGCACGTCGCGACGCCCGCGCAGGCTGCCGGAGCGGACCACGAGATAGCCCTCGCTCAGGGCGTGCCCCAGCCGCCGATAGCGGTCGGCGGCGAGCAGCATCGCGATCGGCACGGCGAGCAGGGTCGGCAGCACCACCCACCAGCCCACGGGTGTTGCAACGGCGAGAACGACGGCCGCGACCGGCAGCACGAGTGCACCCATCAGCGCGCGGGTGTATCTCCGGCGCATTGCCGCAGCACCGTGTTGGACGAGCGGAACCTGCAGCGGCTCCGAGAGCTCGAGGACTTCCGCGCCGGTCGCGTCGACCACGTCTCGGGGAGCCGGCGGCACCAGCTGGGCCCTGCTCGACTCTCCGCTGGAGACGCCGGTGACGATGGCGGCGAGCCGGGCCGCGCCGACCAGCCGCAGGCCGAGTGGCTCGATCACCTCCAGCCCACGGACCCGCTCGCGCTCGAGGCTGGTCTCGGTGCTGGTGAGCAGCCCGCGGCGTACGTGGAAGGAGCGGCCGCGGGCGTCCCGCGAGAGCGTGAAGTTCCAGTTGGTGATCAGGTAGCCGAGCACGGAGAAGATCGCACCCAGGAGCAGGAAGACGACCAGGAACCCCCCAACCGCAATGGGAACGGCGATGGCGAGCGAGAGGCCCTGGACCCAGCCGACGACGTCGAAGTTCTCGAAGACCCGCTCGCCGACGGCATCGCCGAACTGCCCGAGGACAGCGATCAGGCCGGCCGCGATCACGTTGCCCGAGGACGTCAACGGCGCGTAGCGGACCCACCGCCGGTCCAGCCGGAGCAGCACGACATCGTCCCGGGCCTCGGGCAAAGCTTCGGGGTCGCCCGACTCCGACGTGGCGGGCTGGGCCCGGTGCAGCAACGCGGCCCGCATCTCTCGTGCCTGCACCAGCGGCAGCCCGTCGAGGACGAACTTCTCGGTGTCCGACCGGCCGGCGCTGGCGGTGCCGATCTCGACCTTGGCAAGTCCGAGCACCCGGTGGATGGGCGAGGAGGTGAGCTCGACGGCGCGCACCCGGTCGAGCGGCGCGGTCAGCACCTTGCGGCTGAGCAGGCCGCGCTGGAGCTCGACCTGCGTCGGGGTGATCCGGTAGCGGGTGGTCAGGTAGCGGATCACGCCCGAGCGCCACGGGCACGGCGATGCCGAGGAGCTGCCAGTAGTTGCGGTCACCGCCGCTGCCCAGCACGCAACGCACCGATCACGAACGGCAGGAACCTGATCAGCTCCTGCACCGGGTTCACCAACAGCATCCGCCTGTCGAGCCGCTGCCACGGGAGCGGCTCGACGATGGGAGGCGGTGGCTCGGGACCCTGCGATGGAGGGCCCTGTGGTGGCGGAAAGGACGCGGGTGAGAACTCGCTCACGTGGCGTCCCCGGCCTCTGCTTCGGTACGACGGGTCAGGTCGTCGACCAACCGGTCGGCGACAGGCTTGTCGATCTCGCTGATCCGTAGCGGTCCCGCCGCGGACGCGGTAGTCACGGTGACGGACGCCAGACCGAAGAACCGGCCGATGGCGCTCTGCTCGAAGTCCACGGTCTGCACCCGTGACATCGGGGCGATCCGCCGCTCGCGCGAGAGCCAGCCGGTCTGCGTGTAGACGGCAGTGTCGGTGCTCTCCCAACGGTGGATCCGGTAGCGCACCCGCGGCATCGCGATGACGTAGGCGATCGCGAGGACGCCGTACAACGGCCAGACCCACACCGGCACGTCGAACCAGAAGAGGTGGACCGCCACCAGTCCCGCCAGCAGGAACAGCGACCTCAAGGCCGCGAACACCATCCAGAGCACCGGCGCCTTGGTGGAGACCTGGTGGGCGGGGTCGCGCAACGCCGGGTTGGTGATCGCGGGGAGGGGGTCCTGTGCTGCATCGGTCACGACCCCACACTGCCACTGCGGGCTAAGCAGCCGGTGCATGTCAGGATCACCGAATGGATGCAGACGTCATCGTCGTCGGCGCCGGGCTCGCGGGCCTCGTCGCAACTGCAGAGCTCGCCGACGCGGGAAAGCGGGTGATGTTGCTGGACCAGGAGCCCGAGCAGAGCATCGGCGGGCAGGCGTTCTGGTCGCTCGGCGGACTGTTCCTCGTCGACAGTCCGGAGCAGCGGCGGATGGGCATCAAGGACTCCTACGAGCTCGCCCTGCAGGACTGGATGGGCAGCGCACAGTTCGACCGCGAGAGCGACTACTGGCCGCGCCGTTGGGCCGAGGCCTACGTCGCGTTCGCGGCCGGTGAGAAGCGTCAGTGGTTGCACGACCAGGGCCTGCGCGTCTTCCCGGTGGTCGGCTGGGCCGAACGCGGTGACGGTCGCGCGGGCGGCCACGGCAACTCGGTGCCGCGCTTCCACCTGACCTGGGGGACCGGTCCGGGCGTGGTCGCGCCGTTCGAGCGCCGCGTGCGTGCGGCCGCCGAACAGGGACTGGTCACCTTCGGGTTCCGGCATCGCGTGGACGACCTGGTCAAGTCAGGTGGCGTGGTGACCGGCGTACGCGGTGCCCGGCTCGCGGCCGACGGCATGGACCGCGGTCGCGCCTCCAACCGCGAGGAGATCGGCGACTTCGAGTACGCCGCCCAGGCCGTGATCGTCACCTCCGGCGGCATCGGCGCGAACCTCGACCTGGTCCGTCGCAACTGGCCGATCGACCGGTTGGGCAACCCGCCGAAGTCGATGGTCTCCGGAGTCCCGGCCCACGTGGACGGCCGGATGATCCAGATCACCCAGGACTCGGGCGCCGAGGTGATCAACCCCGACCGGATGTGGCACTACACGGAGGGCATCCGCAACTGGGACCCGATCTGGGAGAACCACGGCATCCGCATCCTTCCCGGGCCATCGTCGGTGTGGCTCTCGGCGACGGGGGAGCGGTTCCCTGCGCCGTACCTCCCGGGCTTCGACTCGCTCGGCACCCTCGGCGCGATCATGCGCACCGGCTACGACTACTCGTGGTTCGTGCTGACGCAGAAGGTGATCGAGAAGGAGTTCGCGCTCTCTGGCTCGGAGCAGAACCCCGACCTGACCGGCAAGGACATCAAGCTGCTGCTCAAGCGGGTGCAGTCCGGTGCGCCCGGGCCGGTGGAGGCGTTCAAGGAGCACGGCGAGGACTTCGTCGTCGCGGACAACCTGACCGAGCTGGTCGCCGGGATGAACAAGGTCACCGGGGACGACCTGATCACCGAGGAGTCGCTGCGCCGGACCCTCACCGAGCGCGACCGGCAGCTGGACAACACCTACTCCAAGGACGCCCAGATCACCTTCATCCGCGGGCACCGCAACTACCGCGGGGACAAGCTGATCCGGACCGCCTCCCCGCACAAGTTCCTCGACTCCGCCAACGGTCCGCTGATCGCCGTGCGGCTGCACATCCTGTCGCGCAAGACCCTCGGTGGCCTGCACACCGACCTCGACGCCCGCGTGCTCCAGTCCTCGGGCGAGCCGCTCCCGGGTGTCTACGCCGCGGGTGAGGTGGCCGGCTTCGGTGGCGGCGGGGTGCACGGCTACAACGCGCTCGAGGGCACCTTCCTCGGCGGCTGCATCTTCTCCGGCCGGATCGCCGGGCGTGCGGCCGCCGCTGCTGTGGACTGACGCGCGGTCGTGCTGGCGACGGCCCGTAGCCAGACATGCGAATGTGGCCAGAGGGATCAGTAGGGCGGTCATCCGCCTCCTGCGCGACATTCGCATGTCTGGGTACGAGGATCGCCGCCACCTGACGGCGCTGGTCGTGGCCGACTCTCGAGTACGCCGGGAGCTCTCGGCAAGCTGCAAGCAGGCGGCTATCGTCGGCCGCATGAGCGGAAGAGTTGTGCACTTCGAGATCCCCTACGACGACGGGGACCGGGCCCGCAAGTTCTACGCCGAGGCGTTCGGATGGTCCATCAACGAGATCCCCGACCTGCACTACTCGATCGTGCAGACCGGGCCGACCAAGGACGACGGGTTCCCGACCGAGACGGGCTACATCGGCGGCGGGATGCTCAAGCGGGAGAGCCCCGCCGACCGGCCGGTCATCACCATCGACGTGCCGGACATCGACCAGGCGCTGGCCAAGATCGAGGAGCTCGGCGGGATGACAGTGCTTGGTCGCCAGGACGTGGGCGACATGGGCTGGGCGGCGTACTTCAAGGACGTCGAGGGCAACCTGATGGGCCTCTGGCAGCAGCGCGAGTCCTGAGCAGCCTCAGGCCAGCATCGAGCTGATCAGCTCCTGCAGCCGCGGGAGCTCGTCGGTCAGGCCGAGCGGGACGGCCTGGTCGTCCATCATCGCGCGGAACAGCAGCGCATGCTCCACGATGCGCGGGTCGATGTGCCCGAACACCTCGAGCGTGACGGTGCCGTAGAGACCCGCCCAGGCGCGCTGCAGCAGCCAGATCAGCGGACGCATCTCGTCGGGTACGCCGGTCAGGTCGGCCGGCACCTTCGGGTCGCGCAGGATCTCCACCAGCTCGGGATCGAGGTCCTCGAGCCGCGGCAGCGGGAACTGGTAGCGGGCCCACACCTGGAAGAGCAGCTCGGAGAACAGCATCCCCGTCTTCGACTCGGCCTGCAGCTCCTCGATGCAGCTCACGTCGAGGTTGGTGAACACCAGCGAGAACTCCTCGCGGTTGTTCAGCGCCCACTGCCGGAATGCCGTGGCGGAGGCGACCAGCCGGCCGGCCGGGTCGTCCTCGGGCTGGGCGTCGCGAGCCGCGGCGATCTGGGCCGCTGCGCCGGCGTCGATGTCCATCGCCACGACCCGCACGAGGTCCTCGTGGCTGTCCACGTAGCGGTAGATCGCGGGGGGCGTCATGCCCACCTCGTTGGCGACCGCGCGCAGCGTCATCTCGCCGGTGCCGGTCACGAGTCGGCGCGAGGCCTCGACGATGCGACGCATCGTGTCGGCGCGGTTCTGTTCGCGGGTCAGCGTCACGTGGCGCGAGCCTCTCTGAGAAGTGGGGGCTGGGAGGTGGGGGTTGACAGGATCTTAGTTTACACCGTTAACTGTTAACACCGTTCACTACTCGCCCGGTAGGAGTCCCCAATGTTGCACCGGTGGTCAGAGATCCTCATCCGCAGGGCCGGCTGGGTCCTCACCGCCGGCGTGCTCGTGACGGTCCTGGCGGCGCTGTTCGGCATCGGCGTCTTCGGCTCGCTGACCCAGGGCGGCTTCGACGACCCCGCCACCGAGTCATCGAAGGAGCTGGCCCGCGAGCAGGAGGTGTTCGGCAACAAGTCGGTGGACGTGATCGCGATCTACCGCAGCGCCGACCTCGAGGTGAGCGACCCCGCCTTCAAGGAGGAGGTCGACGAGACGCTGTCCCGGATCCCGGAGGGCACCACCACCTCGGTGGCGACGTACTGGGACACCAAGGACCCCTCGATGGTGAGCACGGACAAGCACGCCACCACCGTCACGATCTCCCTGGCCGGTGACGGCCAGGCCGAGCAGTCGGACCTCAACGACGAGCTGGTGCCGACCCTGGAGGCGGACGAGCTGGAGACCCAGATCGCCGGTCCGTGGGCGGTCTACAAGGGCGTCAACGAGACGGTCGCTGAGGACCTCGCCAGGGCCGAGGTGTTCTCGCTCCCGCTGGTGATCATCCTCTCGCTGCTGATCTTCGGGTCCGTGGTCGCTGCCCTGATGCCGGCCGTCGTCGGCGCGATCTCGGTGCTCGGGGCGATGGCCGTGGTGCGGCTGATCACGAACTTCACCGAGGTCTCGGTGTTCTCCATCAACGTGATCACCCTGCTGGGCACCGGCCTCGCGATCGACTACGCGCTGTTCATGATCAGCCGGTTCCGCGAGGAGCTGGCCGAACTGCCCGAGGACGATCCGCAGGCGTCGGCGAAGGCGATCCGGGTGACGATGGCGACGGCCGGGCGCACGGTGCTGTTCTCCGGCCTGACGGTCGCGGCCGCGATGTCCTCGCTGCTGATCTTCCCGCAGAACTTCCTCCGCTCTCTCGGGTACGGCGGGGTCGCGGCCGTCCTCGTCGCGGTGGTCGCCGCGATGACCGTGCTGCCGGCGATCCTGCTGCTGCTCGGCCGCCGCATCGACGGCGGCCGCCTGCCCTGGCGCCGGCACCGTCCGGTCGCGGTCATCAACGACCACGGCCTGCTGGCGCGCATCGCCAACGGGGTGATGCGCCGCCCCGTCCTGGTGATGGTCGTCGTCGTGGCCGCGCTGCTGGTGGTGGCCTCGCCGTTCCTGAGCGCGAAGTGGGGGTCGGTCGACTACCGCGTGCTGCCCCCGGACAACTCGGCCCACGTGGCCACGGTCGCGCTGAACGAGGACTTCGGGCAGGAGCGGTCGAACGCGAACCTGCTGCTCGAGACCGACGACGAGGCCGAGGTCGCGGCGTACACCGATGAGGTCAAGCAGGTCGACGGCGTCCTCGACGTACGCACCGTGGACTCGCAGGACGGCGTCACCCTGCTGCGCGCGTCGTGGGCCGGCAACAGCCAGACCGAGGCGTCCCAGGACGTCGTGTCCGAGATCCGCGAGGTCCCCGGCCCCGGCGGGGAGGACGTGCTGGTGGGCGGTCTCACCGCGGACACGGTCGACCTGCTCACCTCGCTCGAGAAGCGACTGCCCTGGATGGCGGCGATCATCGCCGTGGTGATGATGGTGCTGCTGTTCCTGGCGTTCGGCTCGCTGGTGCTGCCGGTGAAGGCGATCCTGGTGAACCTGCTCTCGATCAGCGCGTCGTTCGGGGTGATCACCTGGATCTTCGCCGAGGGGAACCTCGAGGGCTGGCTCGACTTCACCTCGACCGGGTTCCTGGACGCGACCCAGCCGATCTTCATGCTGGCGATCCTGGTGGGGCTGTCGATGGACTACGAGGTGTTCCTGCTGTCCCGGGTCCGGGAGCAGTGGGACCTCACCCACGACAACACGCTGTCGGTGGCGACCGGCGTACAGCGGACCGGCCGGATCATCACCAGCGCCGCACTGCTGCTCGCCGTGGTGATCGGGGCGTTCTCGACCAGCGGCATCGTGTTCATGAAGATGATCGGGATCGGCATGCTCGTCGCCCTGCTCATCGACGCGACCGTGGTCCGGATCCTGCTCGTTCCCGCCACGATGAAGCTCCTCGGCAAGTGGAACTGGTGGGCGCCGGGGCCGATGGTCCGCTGGTGGGAGCGCCACGGCCTGCGCGAGACCGAGGCAGCACCGCCTGCTCCCGCACCCGAACGGACGCACCAGCCTGTGGGGTGAGCGGGCGCGCCTGCCGGCGAGCTGTGTCAGAGGGCTGGGTTAGGTTGACCGGGACCTGAAGGCGGGACTCGGGAGGCACGAGCGGTGAGCTTGATCGTCCACCGTGCACCGCGCGCGGACCATCTCGCCGACGGGCTGGCCGAGCTGCTGCGGACGCCGCTGGACGACCCGTTCGCCCAGGAGCTGGTGCTGGTCCCGGCTCGCGGCGTCGAGCGCTGGCTCAGCCAGCGGCTCTCCCACCGGCTGGGTCACGCCGAGGGCCGCGACGACGGGGTCTGTGCCGGGGTCGAGTTCCGGTCGCCGGCCAGCCTGGTCGCCGAGGTCACCGGCACCCGCGAGCACGACCCCTGGGCGCCGGACGCGCTGGTCTGGCCGCTGCTGACGGTGGTCGACGCCAGCGCGGGCGAGGCCTGGGCACGCACGCTGAGCACCCACCTCGGCCACGGCCAGGACGGTGAGGAGGGCGAGCTCCGGCGCGGGCGCCGCTACGCCGTCGCCCGGCGGCTGGCCCGGCTGTTCGGTGCGTACGCCGCGCAGCGCCCCACCCTGCTCGCCGGCTGGGAGCGGCACGACGACACCGACGGAGCCGGTGGCGCCCTCCCGACGGACCTCACCTGGCAACCCGAGCTCTGGCGCCGGCTGGCCACCGAGGTCGGGGAGCCGACGCCCGGCCAGCGGCACGTGCGCGTGGTCGAGGCGCTCCGCCGAGGCGCCGGAGCCGAGGACCTGCCGCCGCGGCTCTCGCTGTTCGGGCACACCCGGATCGCCGTCACCGAGGTGGAGCTCCTCGCCGCGCTCGGTGAGCACCGCGACGTCCACCTGTGGCTGCCCCACCCCTCCGCGGCGCTCTGGGACTCCCTCGTCGGCACATCCGGCGCCGTCCCGCGCCGGGCCGACGACTCCCACCTGCGCGTCGGCCACCCCCTGCTCTCCTCCCTCGGCCGGGACCTGCGCGAGCTCCAGCGGACGCTCTCGTCGGTGGTTGAGGAGCCGAGGAACGAGGCGTCTCGAAACCACGTGTCCGGAGGTTTCGAGACAGTCGCTTCGCTCCTTCCTCAACCACCGGGGTCGGGGACCGACCTGCTGTCCTGGCTGCAGCAGGACATCGCGGCCAACGCGCTGCCCGATCGCTCCTCGCGCACGCTCGACCCGGCCGACCGCAGCGTCCAGGTGCACGCGTGCCACGGTCCGGCGCGTCAGGTCGAGGTCCTGCGCGAGGTGCTGCTCGGGCTGCTCGCCGACGACCCCGCGCCCGGCCAGCCGCCGCTCGAGCCCCGCGACATCCTGGTGATGTGCCCCGACATCGAGGCCTACGCTCCGCTGATCGAGGCCGCCTTCGGGATGGGCGAGGCCGTGGCCGGCGGACATCCGGGCCAGCTGCTGCAGGTGCGGCTCGCCGACCGCGCGCTCACCCAGACCAACCCGTTGCTCGGCGTGGTCGAGCAAGCTGCTCGACCTCGCCGGTGGCCGCACCGAGGCCAGTGCCGTCCTCGACCTGATCGCCGCCGAGCCGGTGCGCCGCCGCTTCGGGTTCGCCGAGAACGACCTCGAGACGATCGCCCAGTGGGTGGAGCAGGCCGGGGTCCGCTGGTCCTACGACGAGCAGCACCGGTCGCCGTACGGGCTGGAGGGCTACGTCCAGAACACCTGGCGCTTCGGCCTCGACCGGGTGCTCGCGGGCGTGGCGATGTCCGACGACGCCGAGCGCTGGATCGGTACGACGCTGCCGCTCGACGACGTCGGGTCGACCAGCATCGAGCTCGCCGGCCGGCTGGCGGAGCTGGTCGACCGGCTGCAGCACGTCACCGACCAGCTCACCGGCAGCCATCCGGTCGGCCACTGGCTGGACACCCTGCGCGAGGGGATCGAGTCACTCACGGCCGTCGCCCGCGGCGACGAGTGGCAGACCGGTCAGGTGCAACGCGAGCTGGGCGGGTTGTCCGACGACGCCGCGCGACAGGGGGCCGAGCTCGAGCTGCGCCTGCCCGACGTACGCGCGCTGATGTCCGAGCGCCTCGCCGGGCAGCCGACCCGGGCCAACTTCCGCACCGGCACGCTGACCGTCTGCACGATGGTGCCGATGCGGTCGGTGCCGCACCGCGTGGTCTGCCTGCTCGGGCTGGACGACGGCGTCTTCCCGCGCGCTCCCGCGGTCGACGGCGACGACGTGCTCGCGCGCACCCCGCTGACCGGCGAGCGCGACCTGCGCAGCGAGGACCGGCAGCTGATGCTCGACGCGATCATGGCCGCGCGCGAGCAGCTGGTGGTCACCTACAGCGGGGCCAACGAGACGACCGGCCAGCTGCGGCCGCCCGCCGTACCCCTCGGCGAGCTGCTCGACGCCCTCGACGACACCGTCGAGGGCGGCCGCGACCACGCGCTGGAGCGGCACCCGCTGCAGGCGTTCGACGCGCGCAACCTGCAGCCACCGGTGCCGTTCTCCTTCGACCGCGCAGCACTCGACGGAGCCCGCGCGGCTGCGGGGACGCGGGTCCCGGTGCCGTCGCTGGCCAGTGCTCCACTTCCGCCGCGGGAGGCAGCCGACCTCGAGCTCGGCTCGCTGGTGGCGTTCTTCCGGCACCCGGTCAGGGCGTTCCTCCGCGGCCGCCTCGGGCTCTCCCTGCTCGACGAGGGTGACGAGGTCGCCGACGGTCTCCCGGTCGAGCTCGACAACCTGCAGGAGTGGGCGGTGGGCGACCGGCTGCTGCGCGACCTGCTGCGTGGCCGGACTCCCGAGCACGCGCTGGCGACGGAGTGGCGGCGTGGCGTGCTGCCACCCGGACGGCTCGGCTGGCGCCTCGGCCAGCGACTGACCCAGGCGGCCAGCCCGGTCGCCGAGATGGTCGAGTCGGTCACCCAGGGGCAGGAGCCGCGCGCGGTCGACGTCGACGTCGACCTCGGCGGCGGACGCAGGCTCCGCGGCACGGTCACCGGTCTGTACGGCGAACGCATCGTGATCGCGACCTTCTCCCGGCTCGGCCCGCGGCAGTGGCTCGAGGCCTGGATCCCGCTGCTCGCCCTGTGCGCGACCCATCCCGGCCGGCACTGGTCGGCGGGTGCGATCGGCAAGGGGGAGAAGGGACGCTACGGCGCCCCCGACCAGGAGGTCGCCCGCGTCGCGTTCGCCAGCGTGGACGAGGCGACCGACCTGCTGCGCGACCTGGTGGCGATGTACGACGCCGGCCAGTGCGAGCCGCTCCCGCTCCCGCTGAAGACCGGCCATGCCTGGGCATCCCGACGCCGGCCCGGCAACGACGTGGCCGTTCGCAAGGACGCGGAGTTCAAGTGGCTCTCGAACAGGTTCCCCGGCGAGAACGACGACGCCGCCCACGTCGCGGTGTGGGGTGCCGATGCTCCGCTCGAGGTGCTCCTCGGTGAGCCGCGCCCCGGCGAGGAGTACGACGGCGAGAGCACCCGCCTCGGCGCCCTGGCGATGCGGCTCTGGCAGCCGATGCTCGAACGGGCCAAGCGATGACCGCACCAGCAACCATCCGACGACCCGGCGCCCTTCGACATCCTCGATCCCCTGCCCGACGGGCGATCCACGACGATCCTCGAGGCCAGCGCGGGCACCGGCAAGACGTTCACCGTGGGTGCCCTGGTGGCGCGCTACGTCGCGGAGGGGAGTGGCCACCCTCGACGAGATGCTGGTGATCACCTTCGGCCGCGCGGCCAGCCAGGAGCTGCGCGAACGGGTCCGCGAGCAGCTCGTCGCCGCCGAGCGTGCGCTGTCCGACCCGGCGACGGTCAGCCCGGACGACGTACTCCTCACCCATCTCGTCAGCGACGACGTCGAGCTGCGGCACAAGCGCATCAGCGACGCGCTGGCCGGCTTCGACGGCGCGACGATCGCGACCACCCACCAGTTCTGCCAGCTCGTGCTGCGCTCCCTGGGCGTCGCCGGCGACACCGACTCACGTGCGGAGCTGGTGGACAACCTCGACGAGCTGGTGGTCGAGGTGACCGACGACCTCTACCTCCGGCAGTACGGCTCGGACGCGGAGCCGCCTCCGTTCAAGCGCGCGGTGGCCCTGCAGCTGGCCAGGGCAGCGGTCGGGGACCCGCAGGCGCGAGCTCGCGCCGACCGATGCCGAGCCGGGAAGCGCGGCGAGGGCCAAGGTCGACTTCGCCGAGTCGGTGCGCGACGAGGTGGAGCGGCGCAAGCACCGCCGCGGCGTCCTGTCGTACGACGACCTGCTCAGCCGGCTCGCCGACGCGCTCGTCGACGACGACGCACCTGCACGCGAGCGGATGCGCCAGCGCTGGAAGGTGGTCCTGGTCGACGAGTTCCAGGACACCGACCCGGTGCAGTGGGACGTGCTCGACCGCGCCTTCACCGGCCACGCGACGCTGATCCTGATCGGAGACCCGAAGCAGGCGATCTACGCCTTCCGCGGGGGCGACGTCGTCGCCTACCTGCGAGCCGCCGGCACGGCCGCGACCCGCAGGACCCTGGCCACCAACTGGCGCAGCGACGCGCCCCTGGTCGACGCCCTGCAGAAGCTGAGCCGCGGCGCCGAGCTGGGCGACCCCCGGATCACCGTCCTCGACGTCCAGGCGCATCACCAGGAGAGCCGGCTGGCGGGTGCTCCTGCACCCGCGCCGCTGCGGGTGCGTCAGCTCCGGGCGGCAGGACTTCGCCACCGGCCGCGACGGCACCGTGCGCATCGACGCCCTGCGCGAGCACATCGCCGTCGACCTCGCGGCCGACGTCGCGCGGCTGCTCGGCTCCGGCGCGACCTTCGAGGGCGAGCCGATCGAGGCGGGCGACATCGCGCTCCTGCTCTCCAGCGTCAAGCGGGTCGACGCCATCCGTGCGGCGCTGGCTGCCCACGGCATCCCCTCGGTGGTCGCCGGTGGCAGCAACGTGATGCTCAGCCAGGCCGCCGACGAGTGGCTGGTGCTGCTCGAGGCGCTGGAGCAGCAGCGCACCAACCGGGTCCGCGCCGTCGCGCTGACCTCGTTCATCGGCGAGACGCCGGAGTCGCTCGACTCCGGCGGCGACGTGCTCGCCGACGACGTCGCCGAACGCGTCCGCGGCTGGCTCGACCTGTTCCGGACCCGGGGCATCGCCGCGGTCCACGAGGCGGCGCGGGCCGCCGGGCTTGCCGGCCGGGTGCTCGCGCAGCCCGACGGCGAACGCCTGCTGACCGACCTGGAGCACCTCGGGCAGATGCTCCACGAGACCGCCCGCCGCAACCGGCTCGGGCTCCCGGCGCTGCTCGAGTGGTTCCGCTCCGAACGACGCGACGCCCTCGCCTCGACCGAGCGCACCCGTCGGCTGGACACCGACGCGGCCGCGGTGCAGATCCTCACCATCCACGGGAGCAAGGGGCTGGAGTACCCCGTCGTCTACCTGCCCCACTTCTTCGACTGCTACGTCCCCGAGCCCAACGAGCTGCTCTTCCACGACGACGACGGGACCCGCCGGCTGGACCTGGCCGGGTCGCCCGATGCGCTGCGCCGGGCCCGCGCGGAGAGCGCCGGCGAGGAGCTCCGGCTGACCTACGTCGCGCTCACTCGCGCCCAGTCGCAGGTGGTCACCTGGTGGGGGCCGAGCCAGAACGCCGCCCACTCCGGTCTCAGCCGGCTGCTCTTCGGGCGCACGGCCGGTGAGCCTGCGGTGCCGGAACGGGTCCCGGTGCCGACCGACTTCGAGGCGACCGCTGCGCTGGCCGAGTGGCAGGAGGCGGGTGCGCTGGTGCACGAGCTCGCGGGACACGAGCCGGGGCCGGTGCTCCGTGGCGGAGGAGCGGCCGACCGGGTCGCCGTACGCCACTTCACCCGGACGATCGACACCGACTGGCGTCGTACGTCCTACTCGGGCTTGATCCGCGCCGAGGAGCAGGCCGCCAGCATCGCCGTCGATGTCGAGCCGGAGGCTCCCGGGACGGTCGACGAGGAGGCGTGTTGACAAGTGGTTTCGAGACGCCTCGTACCTCGGCTCCTCAACCCAAGGGTTTCGAGACGGTCGCTGGCGCTCCCTCCTCAACCACCGAGGGGGATGACGTTCCCTCGCCGATGGCCGACCTGCCCGCCGGCGCGACCTTCGGCTCGCTGGTGCACGGCGTGCTCGAGCACGCCGACCCGCAGGCCCCGGACCTCCAGGCCGAGCTCCGCCGCCACGTCGCGGAGCAGCGGCGCTGGTGGTCGGTGGACACGCCCACCGACGAGCTGGCCGAGGCGCTGCTGCCGATGCAGCACACCTCGCTCGGTCCGCTCGCCGGCGGCCTGCGGCTCGCTGGACATCGGGCTGCCCGACCGGCTGCGCGAGCTGGACTTCGAGTTCCCGCTCGTCGGCGGCGACCGTCCCGACAGGGCGCTCCCCGAGGTGCACCTGGGCCTGATCGCCGCCGTGCTCCGCCGGCACCTGCCTGCCGACGACCCGATGCGGGCCTACGCCGACCGGCTGGAGTCGCCGTCGCTGGGCGGCCAGCTCCTGCGCGGCTACCTGAGTGGCTCGATCGACGTGGTGCTGCGGGTCCCGGACTCACCCGGCAGCGACCAGCACCGCTACGTCGTCGTCGACTACAAGACCAACAAGCTCGGCGACCCGGAGCGCCCGCTGACCGCGCTCGACTACACGCCGGCGCTGATGACCGAGGCGATGCTGCACTCGCACTACCCGCTGCAGGCGCTGCTCTACTCCGTCGTCCTGCACCGCTACCTGCGCTGGCGGCTGCGCCGACTACGACCCGCAGCGCCACCTCGGCGGCATCCTCTACCTCTACGTGCGCGGCATGTGCGGCCCGGAGACGCCGGAGGTCGACGGCCAGCCGTGCGGCGTGTTCGCCTGGCACCCGCCGGCCGCGATGGTGCTCGAGCTCTCCGACCTGCTGTCCGGGGCGGTGGCGGTCCCGTGATCGACGACCGGCAACGACCGTCGGCTGGCCCTGCGGGCTCCCGGCCTGCTCGCGATCTTCAACCGCGCCGACGTGCTCAGTGCGGCCGACGTCCACGTCGCCACCCGCCTCGGGGCGATGACCGAGGAGACCGACGAGCAGGTGCTGCTCGCCACCGCCCTCGCCGTCCGCGCCGTACGCCAGGGCTCCACCTGCCTCGACCTCACCACCGTCGCCGACGTCCCGCTCGAGGACGAGACCGATGCGCCGGAGGTGCTGCCCTGGCCCGAGCCCGAGGCCTGGGAGGCCGCGGTCGCCGCGAGCCCGCTGGTGCGGCTGGAGGTGCTCCGGTTCGACAACGCGCTGCTCTACCTCGACCGCTACTGGCGCGAGGAGGTGCAGGTCTGCCACGACATCGTCGGCCGCCTCGACCGTGAGGCGCCCGAGGTCGACTCCGCGGTCCTCGACGCCGGCGTGCTGCGGGTCTTCCCCGACGAGGGGTACGACGAGCAGCGCGACGCCGTCCGGCAGGCCGCCCGGCGCTGGACCACGGTGCTGACCGGCGGCCCCGGCACCGGCAAGACCACCACCGTCGCCGGGCTGCTCGCCCTGCTCGCCGAGCAGGCCGAGCAGGGACGGCTCGGCACCGGCCGCAACCTCCGGATCGCGCTGAGCGCCCCGACCGGCAAGGCGTCGGCCAGGCTGCAGCAGTCGGTCGAGGACGAGACCCGGAAGCTGCCGCAGGCCGACCGCGACCGGCTCGCCGGCCTGCAGTCCTCGACCCTGCACCGGCTGCTCGGCTGGCGGCCGGACAGCAGCATCCGGTTCCGGCACAACCGCGCCAACCGGCTGCCCCACGACGTGATCGTGGTCGACGAGACCTCGATGGTGTCGCTCACGATGATGGCCCGGCTGCTCGAGGCGGTTCGCCCGGACACCCGGCTGGTGCTGGTCGGCGACCCCGGTCAGCTGGCCTCGGTCGAGGCGGGCGCCGTGCTGGCCGACCTGGTCGACGGGTTCGGCCGGCGCTCCGAGTCGCCGGTGGCAGCGCTGACCACCTCACACCGCTTCGGCGGGGAGATCGCCGACCTGGCCCAGGCGCTGCGCGACGACGATGCCGACCGGGTGATCGAGGTGCTGCGCGGCGGCGGTCCGGTCGAGCTGATCGACCCCGACGACGAGCAGGCGATGGCGGAGTTCCGGGCAGTCACCACGCAGGCTGCGCTCGACGTACGCCTCGCTGCGGAGTCCGGCGAGGCACAGGCCGCCGTCGACGCGCTCGACCAGCACCGCCTGCTGTGCGCCCACCGCGAGGGTCCGTACGGCGTCGCCGGCTGGAACCGTCAGGTCGAGCGGCTGGTGGCCGAGCGCACCGGCGTCACCCACTACGAGGAGTGGTACGCCGGGCGGCCGGTGCTGGTCACCGCCAACGACTACGGCCAGGGGCTCTACAACGGCGACATCGGGGTCACCATCCGGGCGGCCGACGGACGGCTGCGCGTCGTCGTACCCGGAGCCGACGGCCTCAAGGAGTTCGCCACCACCCGCCTCGCGGGCGTGCAGACGGTGCACGCGATGACCGTGCACAAGTCGCAGGGCTCGCAGGCCCGGGAGGTCAGCGTGATCATGCCGCCGGAGGACTCCCGCCTGCTCACCCACGAGCTCTTCTACACCGCCGTGACCCGCGCCCAGGACAAGGTGCGCGTCATCGGCACCGAGGAGTCCGTCCGCGCAGCCGTGGCGCGCAAGGTGCAGCGCGCGTCGGGGCTGGCGCGTCGCCTGCAGGACGGCTGACCGCCGCTACTTCAGCCCGGACTCCGCGTCGCTGATCTGGGCGAACTCCTCCTCGGGCGCGCTCGCGACGAGGTGGTGCCGGCTGTAGAACCAGAAGTACGCCAGGGCCGCCGCGAAGACAGCGGCGGTGATGCCGGCGCGCCTTGATGTCGACGAAGAAGGTCGCGACCACGGCGACCATGCTGAGCACCAGGCCGACTCCGGTGGTGACCACGCCGCCGGGGGTGCGGTAGGCGCGCTCCAGGTCGGGCTCGCGACGCCGCAGCATGATGTGGCTGAGGTTCAGCAGCACGTAGGACACCGTGGCGCCGAAGACCGCGATGTTGATCAGCAGCGCACCGGCGGCAGCCCCCATGTTGGCCTCGAGGACGCCGGCGAGCACGAAGCCGATGGTGCCGGGCACCAGCAGCGCCACCCACGGGGTGTTCCGCGACGCTGGTCAGCGAGAGGGCCTTGGGCAGGTAGCCGGCCCGGGAGAGCGCGAAGAGCTGGCGCGAGTAGGCGTAGATGATCGAGAAGAAGCTCGCCACCAGACCGGCCAGGCCCGCCCAGTTGACGAAGTCGGCCAGCATCGAGCCGTCGCCGCGGACCGCGCGGATCGCCTCCGGCAGCGGGTTGTCGCTCGCGCGAATGGTCTCCGAGCCCGCCGCGCCCGGCACGATCAGCAGGATCAGGGCCGCGAACACCAGCAGCGTCAGCATCGCCGCGATGATGCCGCGCGGCATGTCGCGGGCGGGGTCGCTGGTCTCCTCGGCCGCCAGCGGTACGCCCTCGACGGCGAGGAAGAACCAGATGCCGTAGACCAGCGCCGCGACCACGCCGGCGAAGCCCATCGGCAGGAACTCGCTCGCCCCCGCCGCATCCGTCGGAGCGATGTCGAACAGGTTGTCCGCCGAGAACGACGGCAGCAGCCCGACGATGGCGGCCACGAGGGCCACCACGGCGACGGCGGTGATGGCGAACATCAGCTTCAGCGCCTCGCCGACGCCGTAGAGGTGGATGCCGATGAACACCACGTAGGCGATCGCGAAGACCAGCCAGCCGCTGGTGAGCCCGAACAGGCCGAGCGCCTCGACGTACCCGCCGATGAACGTCGCGATGGCAGCAGGTGCCACGGCGTACTCGATCAGCACGGCCATGCCGGTCGCGAAGCCGCCGAGTGGCCCCATCGAGCGCCGGGCGAAGCCGTAGCCGGCGCCGGCGACCGGGAGGGCCGAGGACATCTCGGCCAGGCCGAACACCATGCAGGTGTACATCAGGCCCATCAGGATGGTGGCGATCAGCAGGCCGCCCCAGCCGCCTTCGTCGAGGCCGAAGTTCCAGCCCGCGAAGTCGCCGGAGATGACGTAGCTGACCCCCAGGCCGGCGAGCAGGATCCAGCCGGCGGCGCCCTTCTTCAGGGAGCGGTGCTCGAGGTAGTCCTCGTCGACGTCCTGGTAGTCCACCCGTGACTTGGCCATTCCCTCAGTCCTCCCGTGCGCCGTGGGTGCTCTGAGTCTGGGGGTGGGCCTCCTCGGCGGTCAATGGCTGCTGGGACAGAACGCCAGCGGCCTACCTCCTCGCGTCGTTGGTGCGCGGGTGAGCCTGTGCGGGTGCACACTCAGGTAGTGAGTGAGATTCCCGGGGCGGACCGCCCCAACGTGTTGGTAGTGATGTTCGACCAGGTGGCCCCCAGCGCCCTCGGTTGCTATGGCAACCCGGTGGTGAAGGCGCCGACCATCGACCGGCTGGCCCGCGAGGGCGTCGTCTTCGACGCGGCGTACTCCAACAGCCCGCTTTGCACGCCGGCGCGCTACTGCATGATGACCGGTCAGCTGCCCTCGGCCACGCGCGGCTACGACAACGCGGCGTACCTCGCCAGCACGATCCCGACCTTCGCCCACTACCTGCGCTCGGCGGGCTACCGGACCGTGCTCGACGGCAAGATGCACTTCGTCGGGCCGGACCAGCTGCACGGCTTCGAGGAGCGGCGTACGACGGACATCTACCCGGCCGACTTCGGCTGGACCCCCGACTGGCTGCAGCCCGACGAGCGGGTCGACTGGTGGTTCCACAACATGGATGCGGTCACCCAGGCGGGCGTCGCCGAGGTCACCAACCAGCTGCTCTTCGACGACGAGGTCGGCCACCAGGGAGTGCGCGCGCTGCACGAGCTGGCGCGCGACGAGGACGAACGACCCTGGATGCTGGTCGTCTCCTTCACCCACCCGCACGACCCCTACGTCACGCGGCGCGAGTACTGGGACGCCTACGAGGGCGTCGACATCCCGATGCCCCGGCTCGCCGCGGGGGACGTGCCGCTCGACCCGCACACGGCGCGGCTGCGCAATGTCAGCGCGATGGACCAGGTCGAGATCACCGACCGCGACGTACGCCGGGCCCGCCGCGCCTACTACGGCAACCTGACCTACCTCGACGAGTGGACTGCCCGCCTGACCTCGACCCTGACCGGTCTCGGCGTGGCCGACGACACCGTGGTCGTGCTGCTGGCCGACCACGGAGACATGCTCGGCGAGCGCGGGCTCTGGTACAAGATGAACTTCTTCGAGGACTCGGCGCGGGTCCCGCTGATCGTGCACAGCCCGACGCGCTTCTCCCCTCGCCGGGTGGCGCAACCGGTCTCCCTGGTCGACGTGCTCCCGACCCTGATGGAGCTGTGCGGTGAGGGCGTGATCGAGAGCGTCGACCCGCTGCCCGGTCAGTCGTTGCTCGACCTGTGCCGCGACCCGTCCGGTGCGTCCGAGGAGGGCAAGACGCGTGAGGTGTTCGGGGAGTACATGGGCGAGGGTTCGATCGCACCCATCGTGATGATCCGTCGCGGTGACCTCAAGTTCGTGCACTCACCGGTCGACCCCGACCAGCTCTACGACCTCGCCGCCGACCCCGACGAGCGCGTCAACCTCGCCGAGGACCCCGACTTCAGCCCGCGGATCAAGGAGCTGCGCCGGGAGGTGGACTGGCGCTGGGACCTCGGCGCGGTGCACCAGGACGTCCTCGCCGACCAGGCCCGGCGCCGGTTGATCGGACACTCCCTGCGCCAGGGGACGGTCACGCCCTGGGAGTACAACCCGCCGTACGACGGACGCCAGCTCTACATGCGCAACCACCTCGACCTCAACGAGGTGGAGCGCACCTCTCGCTTCCCGCGGGCCGCTCCCGTGCCCGACCATTTCCTCGACCCGGATGCAGCCCCGGTGGTGGGTCCGTTCGACGCCGCTGCCGGCAGCTGAGTCACCGGCTGGACCCGGAGCGCGTTCTCTGACTAAGGTCAGAGGATGCCCTCGCTGGTCCACGACGTACGCCGGTTCAACCGCACCGTCACCGAGCACATCGGCGTGCTGCACGACCACTACCTCGGCCGTGGGTTGACTCTCGGACAGGCCCGGCTGCTCTGGGAGATCGGGTCCACCGGCACCGAGCTGCGCACCCTGCGGGCCCGGCTGGGCCTCGACTCCGGCTACCTCACCCGGTTGGTCGGCCAGCTCGTCGACCGCGGCCTGGTCACCGTCGAGCCCAGCCCCGCTGACCGACGCAGTCGGGTCGCGCGCCTGACCAAGAAAGGGCGAGTCGAGCACTCGCTGCTCGACGAGCGCTCTGATGGCCTTGCGCTCGGCATGCTGGAGCGGTTGGACGAAGGCGAGCAGGAGGAGCTGACGGCGGCGATGCGCACCGTCGAGCGTCTCCTCACGGCGGGCGAGGTCGAGGTTCGCGCGGTAGATCCTGAGCATCCCGACTCCCGGCGCTGCCTGGCCGCCTACTTCGCCGAGCTGGAGGCCCGCTCCCGGGCGCCCTTCGACCCGTCGACCGGTTCCACCGCCGAACCCCAGGAGGTCCGACCTCCACGGGGCGTCTTCCTGGTCGCCTACTTGCGCGGGATCGCGATGGGCTGCGGAGCGCTCAAGCACCACGCCGGCGGGGTCAGCGACCTCAAGCGGATGTGGGTGGACGAGGGCGCCCGCGGGCGGGGTGTGGGCCGCCGGTTGCTGGCGGAGCTGGAGCGGCGTGCGGTCGAGCACGGTGACAGCGTCGTACGGCTGGAGACCAATGCCGTGCTGACCGAGGCGATGGATCTCTACCGGAAGAGTGGGTACCTCGAGGTCGAGCCCTTCAACGACGAGCCGTTCGCCGACCACTGGTTCTCCAAGCGCCTCTGATCCACGCGCCCGGAATAGTGGAGTCGTACTTGTCGTTGAACCGGCAACTACTTCTGGAGGCAAATCTGATGGAGTTCGGGATCTTCACCGTCGGCGACGTGACCACCGACCCCACGACCGGTCACACGATCACGGAGCACGAGCGGATCAAGAACACCGTCGCGATCGCGAAGAAGGCCGAGGAGGTCGGGCTGGACGTCGTCGCGGTCGGCCAGCACCACAACCCGCCCTTCGTGGCCAGCGCACCCACCACGACGATGGCTTACATCGGTGCCCAGACCGAGCGGATCAAGCTCTCCACCAGCACCACGCTGATCACCACCACCGACCCCGTGCGGATCGCGGAGGACTACGCGACGCTCCAGCACCTGCTCGACGGCCGGATGGACCTGATGCTGGGCCGCGGCAACACCGGCCCGGTCTACCCGTGGTTCGGCAAGGACATCCGCGAGGGCATCCCGCTCGCGATCGAGAACTACGCGCTGCTGCGCCGGCTCTGGCGCGAGGAGAACGTCGACTGGGAGGGCAAGTTCCGTACGCCGCTCCAGGGCTTCACCTCCACTCCTCGGCCGCTCGACGGCGAGCCGCCGTTCGTCTGGCACGGCTCGATCCGCAGCCCCGAGATCGCCGAGCAGGCGGCGTACTACGGCGACGGCTTCTTCTCCAACCACATCTTCTGGCCGGCATCGCACACCGCACGGATGGTCGACTTCTACCGTCGGCGCTTCGAGCACTACGGCCACGGCAAGGCCGAGGACGCGATCGTCGGGCTCGGCGGACAGGTCTACATGGCCCGCAAGAGCCAGGACGCCGTACGCGAGTTCCGCCCGTACTTCGACAACGCCCCGGTCTACGGCCACGGCCCGTCGCTGGAGGAGTTCTCGCGCGAGACCCCGCTGACCGTGGGCACGCCCGAGCAGGTCGTCGAGCGCACGCTCTCGTTCCGCGAGTACGCCGGGAACTACCAGCGCCAGCTCTTCCTCGTCGACCACGCCGGTCTCCCGCTGAAGACGGTGCTCAACCAGCTCGACCTGCTCGGCGAGGTCGTCGCCGAGCTCCGCAAGCACGACGCGGAGGCAGCAGCATGACGCGCCAGACCCGTGAGACTCACCGCCCCAACGACCCGCGAGGCGTCGCAAATGAAGGTCTCAAGCTCGTCGAGGCGTCGCATCTGGCGGCCGAAAAGGCGCCGAGGCGTCGCATCCTGGTGATCAGCGCCGGCCTCTCCGACCCGTCCTCCACGCGACTCCTCGCCGACCTGCTCGGCGAGGCGAGCTCGGAGGCGCTCGGTGGCGCCGACGTCGAGGTCGTCGAGCTGCGCAGGCTTGCCCACGCCGTGACCGACGCCCTGCTGACGGGCTTCGCTGCCGGCGAGCTTGCCGACGCGATCGAGAAGGTGGCCGAGGCGGACGCGGTCGTCGCGGTCACGCCGGTCTTCAACGCGTCCTACTCAGGCCTGTTCAAGACCTTCTTCGACGTGCTCGAGCCGGGGACCCTCGACGGCAAGCCGGTGCTGGTCGCTGCCACCGCTGGCACAGCCCGCCACTCGCTGGTCCTCGAGCACGCGCTGCGTCCGATGTTCACCTACCTGCACGCCGCGGTCGTGCCGACCGCTGTCTTCGCAGCCAGCGAGGACTGGGCCGCTGCGGGCGTCGACGGCCGACTGCGCGCGCGGATCGACCGCGCAGCCGCAGAGCTGGCGGCGTTGGTCGCGGCGCGTCCCGCGCCAAAGCCGGTCGACCAGTTCGATCGGGACGTCGCCGGCATGGGCGACTTCGAGTCCCTGCTCAAGCCCTGAGCCACCCAGCTCAGCTGCGCTGGCCGACCTCGCTGGCCAGGTCCTCGGGCATCGCCTCGTAGTGCGCGAAAGAGCGGGTGAACGTTCCGCTCCCATGTGTCGACCCACGAAGCTCGACCGCGTAGCGCACCAGCTCGGTCTGCGGCACGTGTGCCTTCACCGACGTCCGCTCCGCGTCGACCCGGTCGGTGCCGAGGAGATGTCCCCGTCGCGAGGACAGGTCGCTCATCACTGCACCCAGAAGATCCTCCGGTACGACGACCTCGACCTCGTCGTACGGCTCGAGGAGCGCGATCGTCGTGTCGCGAGCGGCCTCGCGCAGCGCCAGCGCTGCGGCGCTCTGGAATGCGGCGTCCGAGGAGTCGACGCTGTGTGACTTGCCGTCGGTGAGCGTGACCCGGATGTCCACCACGGGGAAGCCCTTGGCGACGCCGCGTTCCATCTGGGCCCGCACGCCCTTCTCGACCGAGCCGATGAACTGGCGGGGTACGGCGCCGCCGACCACCTTGTCGACGAACTCGAACCCGTCGCCCTGCGGCAGTGGCTCCACCTCGATGTCGCAGATCGCGTACTGGCCGTGTCCGCCGGACTGCTTCACGTGCCGCCCGTGTCCCTTGGCGGGGGCGGCGAACGTCTCGCGCATCGCGACGATCACCGGCTGGGGTGCGACCGCGACGCCGTACCTGCTGCGCAGCCGGTCCAGCGCCTGCTCCGAGTGGGCCTCGCCCATGACCCACAGCACCACCTGGCCGGTCTCGGGGTTCTGCTCGATCCGGAGGCTCGGGTCCTCGGCCCGAAGCCGGACCAGCGCCGTGGACAGCTTGTCCTCGTCCGAGCGCGACATCGCCTCGATGGCAACGGGCAGCAGCCCGGTCGGCATCGTCCACGGGCGAAGGACGCGTGGCTTGGCCGGATCGGAGAGGGTGTCCCCGGTCTCCGCTCGGGTCAGCCGGCCGATCGTGGCGATGTCGCCGGCGACCACGCGCGCTGCCGGGACGTGGTGCTGGCCGAAGGGGTGCGCCAGCGCGCCGATCCGCTCGTCCTCGTCGTGGTCCTCGTGACCGGACCCGTCGGCGAAGAAGGCGGAGAAGTGTCCGGAGACGTGGACCGTGACGTCTGGCGTCAGGGTGCCCGCGAACACGCGGACGATGCTGACCCGGCCGACGTACGGGTCGCTGGTCGTCCGCACCACCTCGGCCACCAAGGGCGCGTCCGGGTCGCAGGTCACGGTCCCCTGGCTGGCTCCGCTCGGCGAGTAGACCTCCTGAGGTGGGTGCTCCGGGGGAGCGGGGAACCCGCGCACGCACAGGTCGAGCAGCTCCTTGCACCCGCGGCCGTCGGTGGCGCAGACCGCCAGCACCGGATGCATCCTGGCCGCAGCCACCGCCTTCTCCAGGTCACCGACCAGCAGCTTCTCCTCGACCGGCTCGCCCTCGAGGTAGCGCTCCATCAGCAGCTCGTCCTCGGACTCCTCGATCACCGCCTCGATGAGCGCACCCCGACGCTCGTCGGTGGTGTCGCCGTCGAGCAGGCCGGTCACACCCGCGGCATCGGGTACGACGACCGGCAGCACTCGCTCGCCGAATGCCTCCCGGACCGCGCGCAACGTCGCGTCGAAGTCAGCGCGTGCGTGGTCGAGCTTGCTGACCACGACGGCGCGAGGCATCTCCACGGCGTCGCACTCGCGCCACAGCCGGCGGGTGCTCTCGTCCACCGCCTCGTTGGCGGCCACCACGAACAGTGCACAGTCGGCCGCGCGGAGACCGGCCCGCACCTCCCCGACGAAGTCGGCATAGCCGGGGGTGTCGAGGAAGTTGATCTTGCAGCCTTCGTGAACCAGCGGCGCGACCGCGAGCGAGCTCGACCGTTCGTGCGCGCGTTCGACGTCCTCGAAGTCGCACACGGTGTTGTGCTCAGCGACGGACCCGGCTCGCGAGACGGCGCCGGATGCGTGCAGCAGGGCCTCGACGAGGGAGGTCTTCCCGGACTGGCTGGGACCGACGAGGACGACGTTGCGGACCTGGGCGGGCGACGTCACCTCGAGATGGTGGCTGGTGCCCCGGCCAGTGCTCCGATCGGCCATGGAACCAACCAACTCCGATCCCGGCGCGGGCACAAGACCTTGGGACCTCGATCCTGCAATCAGCGCCCGTTCTGCGAGAAGTGCTGGTAGTCCTTCAGCGACTGCCATTCGCCGCCCCAGCTCCAGCCGATGCTGTCGAACGCGCGCACGACCTGGCCGTTGATCATCCCGGGACGCCTCCAGCCCCGCTCGAGGTAGGCGGAAGCGAGTTCCGGCAGGACGATGTCGCCCTTGACGTAGGGGTTCTGGAACGGATTGACGTCCACGGCGAGTCCGTAGGCGTGCTGGGAGTACGTCGAGGCGCCCCGCGTCGGCCGGCACGCGAAGGATCCGGTGTTGTTGCCGTCGCCCGTGGGTGGAGCGTCGAGCTCGTCGAGCCGAGTGATCCGCATCTCCTCGATCGGGAACCGCGCTTTGTAGAGCTGATTGAACACCGACACGATCTCGCCGGCCACCGACCGGTTGACCAGCAGCTCGCCGGTGTGGCGTCGGCCGTCGAACCCCCAGAACGCCAGCCGCAGCCACGCCAGGTCGGTCGCAGCCACCGGACAGCCCTGTTTCCAGGTGGACCGAGCGATCACCTTGGCCGGTGCCGGCGAGGTCACCCGGGAGGCGAACCCCTTTCCCGGGAGAGCAGGCAGCTGGTCGGGCAGGTTGAACCGCCGCTGGACCAGCTCGGGCGGGGTGCGGCGTACCTCCCCGAAGCCGTCGGCCGTGCGCGGCAGTACGCGCTGGCCGAGCCACGGCGGCGGCGCGCGGCCGACGACCGGACGTCCGCTGAGCCTCGGCTTACGCGGGGACTTCGATGCCCTCGGCGAGGGCGAGTCGCTCGCGGTCGCGCTGGGGGAGGCCTTGGCCCCCGGCGACGGATCCGCCGGCTCCCCGTCGTCCGCGCCGCACGCAGCCAGGGGAACCACCAGCAGGGCAGCAACCACGACCGCGCGAACCTTCACGTCCACGACCCTAGGTCCCTCGGTGGTAGCGGCTGCCTCCCGCCTTGGGCCGTGGTCTCGTCTGTCCGCTCGCTGCGCTCGCTGCTCGACCACCTTGAGGACAGGCGTCGTACGACGGCGGCCGTGAGCAGGGAGGGTAGAGCCGCAACCACCGGTGGTCGAGCAGCGAGCGAAGCGAGCGATCAGACGAGACCAAGACCGCGAGCCGAGAAGCAGCCGCAACCAGACGTACGTGGTTTCGAGACGCTCGCTTCGCTCGCTCCTCAACCACCGGGTGGTGGCCGCAAGATGCGACGCCTCAGCACCCAGCCGTACTACGGAGCGAGCAGGGCCCCGGCGTGCGCAGGAAGGTGGAGTACGCCGTCGGCGAGGGTCGGTTGGCTCGGCGTACGGAACACCAGGTGGAGGTCCTCATCCACTGGCACCTCAGCGGGCTGGTCGCCGAAGTTCACGACGACGAGCACCTCGCCGCGCCGCATCGTGAAGACCCGGGTTTCCTCGTCGGCGGTGCAGGAGACGGAGCCGAACGACGGGTCGGTGAGTGCGGGGATGGACCGGCGCAGCTCGATGATGCGCTGGTACGCCGCGAGCACGCGGGCGTGCAGGCCGGACTTCGGTTCCGACCAGTCCAGCTTCGAGCGCTCGAGCGTCTCGGGGTCCTGTGGGTCGGGTACGACGGCCGGGTCCCAGCCCAGCTGGGCGAACTCGGTGAGTCGTCCCGCCGCCGTCGCCTCGCCCAGCTCGGGCTCGGGGTGCGAGGTGAAGAACTGGAACGGCGTGGACGCGGCCCACTCCTCGCCCTGGAACAGCATCGGGGTGAACGGGCTGGTCAGGGTGAGCAGCGCCGCACACACGAGCTGGTCCTCGTCGAGGTGCTCACTGAGCCGGTCGCCGACCGCGCGGTTGCCGATCTGGTCGTGGTTCTGGTTGGCGACCACCAGCCGCCAGGTCGGCGTCGTGTCGGTGTCGACGGGCACGCCGTGGTCGCGACCGCGGAACGACGAGTACGTGCCGTCGTGGAAGAAGCCGCGCTCGCACACCTTCGCAAGGGACGCCAGCGGCTCGAAGTCGGCGTAGTAGCCATCGGTCTCGCCGGTCAGCGCCACGTGCACGGCGTGGTGGAAGTCGTCGCTCCACTGTGCGTCGATGCCGAGCCCACCCCCCTCGCGCGGCGTGACGAGTCGCGCGTCGTTCAGGTCCGACTCCGCGATCAGTGTCAGTGGACGGCGCAGGTGGGCGGAGAGTGCGGCGACCTCGATCGCCATCTCCTCGAGGAGATGCGTCTCGGACCCGTCGAAGAGCGCGTGCACGGCGTCCAGCCGGAGGGCGTCGACGTGGAAGTCGGTGAACCACGCCTGCACGCTGTCGAGGATGTAGCGCCGGACCTCCGCGGAGCCCTCGCCGTCGAGGTTGACCAGGTCGCCCCACGTGTTGGTGGCGTCGGTCTTCAGGTAGGGCCCGAACTCCGAGAGGTAGTTGCCGGACGGACCGAGATGGTTGTGCACGACGTCCTGCACAACTCCCAGGCCGGCTGCATGGGCGGCGTCGACGAAGCGTTGGTACGCCTCCGGGCCGCCGTACTCCTCATCGACGACGAACCAGAGCACGCCGTCGTAGCCCCAGTTGTGGGTGCCGTTGAACGCGTTCACCGGCAGCAGCTCCACCAGGTCGACGCCGAGCTCGACGAGGTGGTCGAGGTGCGCCGCCGCGGCATCGAGGGTGCCCTCCGGCGTGAACGTGCCGAGGTGCAGCTCGTAGATCACCGAGCCCGCGAGCTGGCGCCCGGTCCACCGGTCGTCACCCCACTCGAAGGTCGCGGGGTCGAAGGTGCGCGAGCGCTCGTGTACGCCGGCCGGCTGGCGTCGCGACCTCGGGTCAGGTCGTGGCGTCGGGTTGTCGTCGATGAGGTATCCGTAGTCGACCTCACCCTCGGGCACCGGACCGACCGGAACCCACCAGTCGTCCGCACCCCTGGTCATCTCGATGACCTCGTCGCCCACGCACAGTCGCACCCGCTGCGGGATCGGCGCCCACACGTCGAACCGCCCGCGCATCAGGCGTCCCTCACCAGCAGTGCAACCGGCAGATCACCCAGAACCTCGCCCAGGACCACGCTGGTTGAGGAGCGAGCGCCATCCCCGGTGGTTGAGGAGCGAGCGCCAGCGAGCGTCTCGAAACCACGTCCGCTGAGAACGTTCGTCCAACGGCCCTCCGGCAAGGAGATCTTCGTGTCCGCCCAACCCTTGGCGGCCAGGCCGAAGGGCAACCGCGTGACAACGGTGACGGCGCCACCCCGGTCGAACGCGAGCACATGCTCGGCCGCAGGGCCCTCGGCCAAGAGGGGCGCATAGTCCGTGAACAGCTCAGGCCGGTCACGCCGCAGGCCGAGCGCCTCCGCGGTGATCGCCTGCTTGGCGTTGGAGCCGTCGGTCAACGAAGCGGCGGCGGAGTCGAAGTCCACCGGCCGCCTGTTGTCCGGGTCGACCAGGCTGAACTGCTCGATCTCGCTGCCCTGGTAGACGTCCGGCACACCCGGCATCGTGAGCGACACCAGCTTCATCGCAAGACTGTTGCTCCACCCAGCAGAAGCGATCTGCTGTGCCAGCTCGTCGAGCACCGACCGGACATCTGCGTCGTCGATGGCCGCGTCCACCGCGGCGTGTACGGCGTTCTCGTAGTCCTCGTCCGGGTCGGTCCACGTGGTGTGGTCACCGGCCTCGCGCATCGCCTTCTCGGCGTACCCGTGCAGTCGCTCACGCAGATCGCCGGGAACCTCCCCGCCGGCCGGCCAGACACCGAGAATCGCCTGCCACAGCAGGGATCCGAAGCCAGGATCGGGCAGCGGCGCCAGCGACAGCAGCCGGTCGAGCGACTCCTCCCAGACCTCGGGAATCTCAGCGAGCACGGCGAGACGAGCTCGCACGTCCTCGCCGCGCTTGGTGTCGTGCGTCGTCAGCGTGTTCATCGCATGCGGCCAGTCGCGCTGCCGGACGATCATCGCGTCGTGCCACTCCTGCGGCGTGATCGCGAAGATGCTCGGGTCGGCGCCGACCTCGTTGAGCGAGGTGAGCCGGGACGACCGGTAGAACGCACAGTCCTCGACACCCTTGGCCATCACCATCCCGCTCGTCTGCTGGAGCCGCAGCGCGGCCGGCTGGTCGGGGTCGGCAAGCACGGGAGCGAGTACGTCGAGCACGTCGGCGAGGTCCGGCCGGTGCAAGCGTGCACTCTCGACTGCCTCGTCCAGGTGCCCGCGGCCGAGTGGGAGGTAGGAGCGGTAGACCGGGAAGCACGCGAGGACCTCGGCGACCGCGTCCTCGAGCCGCTCGGTCGGCTCGGGCAGCAGGTCGGGCAGCTCGCGGACGATCCGCCGGGTCTCGGCGAGCAGGCTTCCGGTGGCCACGTGGCGCTTGCGGTCGTGCACCAGCTGCGCCCAGTCGACCGGCCCGCCACGCAGTCGTGACTCGAGTGCATCCAGCGCCGGCTGTCCCGCGGGATCGGTGAGCACGCGGTCGAGCAGCGCCAGGGCGTCGTACCCCGTGGTGCCGTCCGTCGCCCAGCCGTGCGCGAGCTCCTCACCCGGCTCGAGGATCTTCTCGACGAGCGTGTAGCTGCTTCCGGTGAGGCTCGCGAGGTGATCGAGGTAGCCCTCGGGGTCGCGCAGGCCGTCGGGGTGGTCGACACGGAGGCCGTCGACGAGCCCTTCGTCGAACCACCGACGCACCTCGACGTGCGCGTCCGCGAACACCTCCGGCTGCTCGACGCGTACGCCGGCAAGCGTGCTCACGGTGAAGAAGCGCCGGTAGTTGAGGTCGCTGTCCCCGCGCCGCCAGCTGACCAGCTCGTAGTGCTGGCGCCGGTGCACCTCGTCGGGAGTGCCGTACGACGTGTCCGGAGCGATCGGGAACCGGTTGTCGTGATACCTCAGCTCATCGTCGACCACCTCGAGGTGACCGGTCGGGCGATCGTCGACAGGCAGGTCGTCGTCGCCGAGCACCGGCACGAGCACCTTGCCCTGGCCGAACTCCCAGTCGATGTCGAACGCCTCGGCGTGCACCGAGTCGCGACCGTGCTTGAGGACGTCCCACCACCACGGGTTGAGGTGCGGGCTCGCCACGCCGACGTGGTTCGGGACGATGTCGACCAGCACTCCCATGCCGAGCCGTCGGGCCTCGGCGGACAGCGCCGCCAGTCCTTCAGACCCACCCCGGGACGAGTCCACCCGGTCGAAGCCGACCACGTCGTAGCCGTGCGAGCTGCCGGGCTCCGCGGCGAGCAGCGGCGAGAGATAGACCCAGTCGATGCCCAGGTCGTGCAGGTACTCCAGTCGGGTGGTCGCCTCGAACAGGTCGAAGTCCTCGCTGATCTGCAGCCGATACGTGGACGCCGGCACGCGGCCCCTGGTCACTGGCTGTTCCCGCCGTAGGAAGCCAGTGAAGCAGCGACCGAGTGGTCGACCTCCTCAACCGGCTCGTGGTGCTCGCGGAGCACGACCGTCGACCGGTGCTGCACCTTGAGTCGGTCGCCGGCGGCGAACGTGCGCTCCTCGACGGCGCCGCCACCGGTGTCGACGAGGACGTCCCACGCGTCGGCGTACTCCGATGACGGCAGGGTCACCTCGAGCTCGTCCCCGACGTTGAAGAACAGCAGGAAGTGGTCGTCCTCGATGGGGTTTCCGCGGCTGTCCAGGCCGGCGATGCCGTGGCCGTTGAGGAACATCCCGAGTGTCCCTCCGCCACTGTTCCAGTCACCGTCCTCCATCGGCCGCCCGTCGGGATGGAGCCAGACGATGTCGTTCAGTCGCTCACCGGTGTGTACGGCGGTGCCGGTGAAGAACTGCTTGCGCCGGAAGGTCGGGTGGTCGCGGCGTAGCCGCATCAGCGCGGCGGTGAACTCCAGGAGCGGCCGGTCAGCCTGGTCCCAGTGCACCCAGGCGATCTCGGAGTCCTGCGCGTAGGTGTTGTTGTTGCCGTTCTGCGTGCGGCCGAGCTCGTCGCCGTGCAGCAGCATCGGCACGCCCTGGCTGAGCAGCAGCGTCGCCAGCAGGTTGCGCTGCTCGCGCGCCCGCAGCGACTGGATCTCCGGGTCCTCCGTGGGCCCCTCGACGCCGTGGTTCCAGGAGCGGTTGTGGCTCTCGCCGTCGTTGTTGTCCTCGCCGTTGGCCTCGTTGTGCTTCTCGTTGTACGACACGAGGTCGCGCAGGGTGAAGCCGTCGTGGGCGGTGACGAAGTTGATGCTCGCAAAGGGGCGGCGACCGGAGTTCTCGTAGAAGTCCGAGGAGCCGGCGAGGCGGGAGGCGAAGTCGCCCAGGTTCGGCTCGCCGCGCCAGAAGTCGCGGACGGTGTCGCGGTAGGCGCCGTTCCACTCGGTCCACTGGGGCGGGAAGTTGCCGACCTGGTAGCCGCCGGGACCGACGTCCCACGGCTCGGCGATCAGCTTGACCTGGCTGACGATCGGGTCCTGCTGCACGAGCTCGAAGAACGTCGCCAGCCGGTCGACCTCGAAGAACTCGCGGGCCAGGGCCGAGGCGAGGTCGAAGCGGAAGCCGTCGACGTGCATCTCGGTGACCCAGTAGCGCAGCGAGTCCATGATCAGCTGCAGCGAGTGGGGATGGCGCACGTTGAGGGAGTTCCCGGTGCCCGTGTAGTCCATGTAGTACTTCGGCTCGTCCTCCATCAGCCGGTAGTACGCCTGGTTGTCGATGCCCCTGAAGCTCAGCGTCGGGCCGAGGTGGTTGCCCTCGGCCGTGTGGTTGTAGACGACGTCGAGGATGACCTCGATGCCGGCGGGTGCATCGCCTTCACCATCGACTTGAACTCCTGGACCTGCAGGCCGAGGCTGCTCGAGTCGTTCGCGTTCGAGGAGTACGACGCGTGCGGGGCCAGGAACGCGAGGGTGTTGTAGCCCCAGTAGTTTCGCAGGCCCTTCTCGAGCAGGGTGCTGTCCTGGACGAACTGGTGGACCGGCATCAGCTCGATCGCCGTCACGCCGAGCCGGGTCAGGTGGTCGGTGATGGCCGGGTGGGCGAGGCCGGCGTACGTGCCGCGCAGCTCCTCGGGGATGTCCGGGTGCAGCTGGGTCAGCCCCTTGACGTGGGCCTCGTAGATGATCGACTCGTTGTAGGGGATCTCCAGCGACCGGTCACCCTCCCAGTCGAAGAACGGGTTGATCACCACGCCGTGGGTCATGTGTGCGGCCGAGTCGTCGTCGTTGCGCGAGTCCGGGTCGCCGAAGTTGTAGCCGAACAGCGACTGGTCCCAGTCGATGTCACCGGCGGTGGCCTTGGCGTACGGGTCGAGCAGCAGCTTGTTGGGGTTGCACCGGATGCCGTTCGCGGGGTCCCACGGGCCGTGCACGCGGTAGCCGTAGCGCTGACCCGGCTGGACGCTGGGGAGGTAGCAGTGCCAGACGTAGGCATCCACCTCGGTCAGCTCCACCCGCGTCTCGTTGGTGGCCCCGCGGGGTCCGATCTCGAACAGGCACAGCTCGACCCGGTCGGCCACCTCGCTGAACAGGGCGAAGTTGGTCCCGCTGCCGTCGAACGTGGCGCCGAGCGGGTAGGCCTTGCCGGGCCAGATCTCCACAGGTGTCTCCTTGGTGCTGTTGTAACGATCAAACTACCGGCGATCATATGTACCCGGATCACGCCGACCCCACGCTGGTGTCCTGCCACACACCCGCCGGGGAGTGACCGAACCTACGATGGCGCCCATGAAGCGCACGATCTACGACGACGACCACGAGGCGTTCCGCGCCTCAGTCCGCGGGTTCCTCGACCGCGAGGTGACTCCCCACTGGGAGAAGTACATCGAGGCCAAGGAGTTCCCACGGGAGCTGTGGAAGGCGTTCGGTGCCCAGGGCCTGCTCGGCCTGGAGATCCCCGAGCAGTACGGCGGCTCCGAGGCCGGCGACTTCCGGTACAACGCCATCCTCGGCGAGGAGCTCGGCCGGCTCTCGATGTCCCTGGGCTCCTGCCACGGCATCCACGCCGACATCGTCGCCCCGTACCTCGTCGAGCTGACGACGGAGGAGCAGCGCGAGCGTTGGCTGCCCGGCTTCGTGAGCGGCGACGTGCTCACCGCCATCGCGATGACCGAGCCGTCAGGGGGCTCTGACCTCGCCAACCTGAAGTCCACCGCGGTCCGCGATGGCGACGACTGGATCCTCAACGGCTCCAAGACGTTCATCACCAACGGCTACTCCGCCGACCTGGTGATCGTGGCGGCGCGCACGGCGCCGGAGAAGAAGGCCAAGGGCATCTCCCTGTTCGGCGTGGAGACCGGGATGGAGGGCTTCAGCCGCGGCCGCAAGCTGGACAAGGTCGGGCAGGACGAGTCCGACACTGCTGAGCTGTACTTCGAGGACGTCCGCATCCCAGGCAACAACCTCATCGGCGAGCTCGATATGGGCTTCATCCACATGATGAACTGGCTGCCGCAGGAGCGCCTGTCCAATGCGATCGGCAACCTCGCCCAGGCCCGGGAGATCCTCGACGAGACGCTGATCTACATCAAGGAGCGCAAGGCGTTCGGCCAGGCGATCGGCTCGTTCCAGTACAACAAGTTCGTCGCCGCCGAGCTGGTCACCAAGGTCGAGGTCACACAGGCCTTCATCGACCAGGCGGTGATTGCGCACACCGAGAAGCGCCTGACCGCCGTCGACGCCGCGAAGGTGAAGTGGTGGACCGCCGACGTACAGAACGACGTGCTCGACGCCTGCGTCCAGCTCTACGGCGGCTACGGCTACATGAACGAGTACCGAGTCGCCCGAGCCTGGCGCGACGCCCGCGTCTCCAAGATCTGGGCCGGCTCCAACGAGATCATGAAGGAGCTCATCGGCCGCGACCTGGGTCTGTGATGACCTCGGTGGTTGAGGAACGAGCGCAGCGGGTGTCTCGAAACCACACCTCAGACTCATGACCCGCATGTTCGTGGCAGTGGTGCCGCCCGACGACGTGGTCGAGCACCTCGAGGAGTTCCTCGCGCCGAGGCGGGAGGCGGGGGCTTTCCGGTGGACGGTGCCGGACCAGTGGCACCTCACGCTGGCGTTCTCGGCGAACGTCCCTGACCGGTCGTACGACGACCTGGTGGCCCGGCTGACCAGGGCGGCGGCGAAGCGGAGACCGATGCAGGCACGGATCGCCGGCGGAGGTGCGTTCCCGAACGTGGGACGGGCCAAGGTGCTCTTCGCCGGCATCGAGACCGCCCTCGAGCCCGGCGGAGAAACAGACGGCGAGGAGCTTCGCCGAGCAGCCACCGGCGCCCGGGCCGCCCTCGCAAAGGCCGGCGCCGAGGTGGACGGCCAGCGGTTCCGGGCTCACCTCACGCTGGCCCGGATCGGCCGTCCGGTGGAGGCGACGAACTGGGTCCGGCTGCTCGACGGCTACGCCGGTCCGACCTGGCAGATCGACGAGCTCGCCCTCGTTGCCTCACATCTGGGGGAGGGCCCGCGGAAACGGCCGCGTCACGAGGTCGTCGAGACGTTCAGTCTCGGCCGCTCTGGTAGCGGTCCAGCGCCTCCTGCCGCTCCTTCGCGTGGTCGATGATCCGCTTCGGGTAGTCGTGGGCGTAGCCGTCCTCGGCGTCCCACGGCTCGTGCGCCGTCTTGCCGGCGAGGTGCTCGAGCTCGGGGACCCAGCGCCTGACGTAGTCACCCTGCGGGTCGAACTTGAGTCCCTGGGTGATCGGGTTGAACACGCGGAAGTACGGCGCCGCGTCGGTCCCGGTGCCGGCGACCCACTGCCAGCCGTGGTTGTTCGAGGCGAGGTCACCGTCGACGAGATGGTCGAGGAAGTGCCGCGCGCCGACGGGCCACCAGACGTGCAGGTCCTTGGTCAGGAAGCTGGCGGTGATCATCCGCACCCGGTTGTGCATCCACCCCTCGCTGAGCAGCTGACGCATCCCGGCGTCCACGATCGGGAAGCCGGTCGTGCCGCTCTTCCAGGCCTCGATCGCGTCCTGGTGGTCGTCGTACTTCATGCCCGGGACCGGCCGCAGGTCCTCCCAGGCCGACCTCGGGTTGTGGTGGAGCACGTCGGCGTAGAAGTCGCGCCAAGCGAGCTCGGACTCGAAGGTGGTCACCCCCTTGCAGCGCGAACTGGACGTCAGCGCGAGGAGCTGGCGGGGGTGCAGCACCCCGAGCTTGAGGTACGGCGACATCCGCGAGGTCCGGTCGGCGCCAGGGTTGTCACGTTGGTCGGCGTACTCCGCCAGGTCCTGCTCCACGAACTTCTCGAACCGCCGCCGGGCAGCGTCCTCCCCGGCTGCGGGCATCCCCTCGGGCGCGTCCCGCAGCGCCTTGTCGAACATCTTCTCGACACGCTTGTCGCCCTCGGCACTGACCCAGTCGATCTTCGTCGGCGCGCGGACCGGGTCCTCCCACCCGTGTGCCCGCCACGCCTTGCTGTAGGGCGTGAACACCTTGTAGGGATCGCCCGACCCGTTCTTGATCGTCCCCGGTGCTACGGCGTACGGCGTCCCGGTCGCGACCCCCTCGACACCATCGGGAAGCGCTTTCACGACGGCGTGGTCGCGACTGTGGGCGTAGGGGGTGAACTCGCGGGTGACGTGCAGCTGGTCGGCGTCCACGTCCTCGACCATCGCCGGCACCACCGTCTTCGCGGAGCCCATCCGGATGCACAGCCGGCCGCCCATCGAGTCGTCCAGCGAGCGCAGGGTGGCGGCCAGCCAGGCCCGCCGGGCCGGGCCGGCGTTGTCCCACAGGCCCGGGTCGAGGACGAACAGTCCGAGTACGGGTCCGGCAGCAGCCGCCTCGCGCAGCGCGGGGTTGTCGCGCAGACGGAGGTCCCGGCGGAACCACATGATCGAGGTCATTCGACGACCCTACGAGGGGCCGCACAGCCGCCTTGTGAGACCGGACACGACCGTCTTGGTGCCTGAACCCCGAGGGCTAGGGTCTGCGCATGCGACGTCTCGGTCTCCAGCTGCGCCACACGCTGTGGGACATGACCCCACGGGACCACCGGCAGACGCCGCAAGCCTTCCGGCGCCGGCAGCTGGTCAGCGCCGGAGTCGTCGTGGTCGGGGCCTTGATCCTCGCCTTCGCCCTGGGGCGCACCGAGCCCGGGAGTGTGCAGTTCTACGCCTCGACCCTGCTCCTCGCCTCGGTCTGGGCGGCGGGTGCCTTCGCGTCCGGTCCGCTCCACCTCGGCCGCGTCGGCCTCGACCCGACCAAGGCCGCGCGACCGATCCTGCAGCCGATCCTCGTCGGGGCCGGGCTGTCCATCGTGTTCGTGGTCGGCGCCTTTATCGTCCGGCTGATCCCGCCACTGGCCGACCAGGTGCGCTCCGTCCTGGACTTTGCCGGCGAGGGGTCCGACCCGCTGCTCCTGTTGGCCGTCACCGTGCTGAATGGCATCGCGGAGGAGATGTTCTTCCGGGGCGCCCTCTATGCGTCGATCCGCAAGCACCAGGTGCTGATCACCTCGATCGCCTACGCCGTCGCGACGGCTGCCACCGGCAACGTGATGCTCGCGTTCGCCGCGCTGGTGCTCGGCGTCGTCGTGGGCCTCGAGCGGCGGGCGAGCGGTGGCATCCTCGCGCCGATCCTGACGCACCTCGTCTGGTCGGTGACGATGCTCTACGCGCTGCCGGCGATCCTCCCGCCGATCGCCTAGCGTCCGCGCGCTCGAGGTCTCGGCTCGGTTCGGGTCATTGACTGGTCTCCGCTTGGAATGTACTTTCCATATCGTCAAGTACTTGAACCAAGCGAGCGGGGACAGGCCATGGAACCGACCCAGCAGGATGCCGAGGCCATGCTGAGGGGCGCGGGCGAGGTCGAGACCGCGGTGCGGGCCCGGGCACCGCAGGAGTTCCCGCTGTACGTCGGGATGGGCATCACGATCCTGCTCCTCGGGATGGCCGTCGACCTCAACGACGCGGGCGGGGTTGCCAGTGTGGTGGGAGCGACTCTCGTGTTGGTCGCCTTCGCCGTCACGATGTGCACCAATCTCAGCTACCTGCGCCGCTACCGGCAGGTGCGGTCGCGGAGCACCCCGAAGTGGCTGGAGTGGGCGCTCGGGCTCTGGAGCGCGGCCGCCGTGTTCGGCATCGGGTTCCTGCTCGACGGCAGCATCGGCTTCTCCTTCACCCTGGGCGGCGTCGTCGGTGCCGTGCCGTTCCTGCTCTGGGCCGAGCGGCTCCGGCGTACGGCATGACCGCACACCCGCGGGAGCGACTCGACGATCTGGTCCACCAGCCCGTGCGGTTCTCCATCCTCGCCGGTCTGGCGCAGGCCGACGAGCTGGAGTTCCGGTTCCTCCGCGACACCCTCCAGATCAGCGACTCGTTGCTCTCCCGCCAGGCCTCGACCCTCGAGCAGGCCGGTTACATCGCCATCCGCAAGGGGCACGTCGGCAAGTGGCCCCGCACCTGGCTCAAGCTCACCGCCGAGGGTCGCACCGCGTTCGACAACCACCTCAAGACGTTGCGGGAGATCGTCGAGACCCCGACCAACGTCACGACCTCCTAGGACTCGTCCTCGGCAAGGGCGCGGCGCACCGCCTCGGCGTACCCCATCGGCTCGCCGGGCACGATCTCGCGGATCCGCTGCTCCCGGACGACGACCTCGATCCCCATGGAGTCGATCAGGTTGCGGCCGGTGGTGACGTCGACGTCGGTGACCAGCGCCAGCCAGCGTGAGGACAGGCCGGGCGTCAGCACCGGCACCTGGATGATCGGCGGGCTGCTTCCCTTGCCGACCTCTCCGGCCACGCGCAGCATCTCGATGTAGGTCAGCTGGTCGGGACCGCCGATCTCGAAGACCTCACCCAGGGCCGCCTCCTTGCCGCAGACGCCGACGAGGTAGCGGACCACGTCGTCGAGGGCGATCGGCTGGGTCTTGGTGGCCGCCCACTTGGGCACGATCATCGCCGGGAGGTTCTTCACCAGCTGGCGAGTGATCTCCCAGGAGATCCCGCCTGCTCCGACGACGATGGCAGCCCGCAGGACGGTGACCGGGATCCCGGTCTCAGCAAGCAGTCCCTCGACCTCGCGGCGGGACCGCAGGTGGGCGGACAGGTCGCCGTCGTCACCGAGGCCACCCATGAAGATGATCTGCTTCACCCCCTGCTCGGCGGCAGCCGAGGCGAAGGACGGGCGGCCTCGGCGTCCTTGCGCTCGAAGTCGGCGTCGTCGAGTGAGTGGACGAGGTAGTAGGCCACCTCCACCCCCTTCAACGGCTCGAGCAGCGAGTCCCGGTCGTCGACGTTGCCGGCGACCGGCTCACCCGGGCCGTCGTACTTCTCTGGACGGCGCGTCATCGCGCGTACGTCGTGCCCCTCGTCGACCAGGGCAGGGACAAGGCGGCGACCGATGAAGCCGGTGGCGCCGGTGACGAGGATGCGGCTCATGGGGGCAACCCTAGAAGGCGACCCCGAGGGCCCCCGAAGAACAAGCCGTTCCGCACCCCCCACAGGGGTCGCCGCCGGGCCTAGGCTCGGCGAATGAGAATCGCAGTGATCGGCACGGGCCACGCCGGACGGACCCTGGCGCAAGGCTTCCAGCGAATCGGCCACGACGTGGTGGTCGGCACCCGCGACCCCGACGCCACCCGCGGACGTGAGGAGTGGCACGGCCTCGACGTACCGCTCGCAGCGCTCGGCATGGTCGCAGCCGATGCGGACCTCGTGGTGAACGCGACCAATGGTCAGGCCAGCCTGTCCGCCCTGGGTGAGGTCGGCTCTGACCACCTCGCCGGCAAGGTGATCGTCGATGTCGCCAACCCGCTCGACTTCTCCCAGGGGTTCCCGCCGACCCTCAGCGTGAAGGACACCGACTCGTTGGCCGAACAGCTCCAGCGCGCGTTCCCCGAGGCGCGGGTCGTGAAGAGCCTCAACACGGTCACTGCCTCCGTGATGGTCGACCCGTCGACGGTGGGCGACGGCGACACGACCGTGTTCGTCGCCGGTGACGACGCGGCGGCGCGCGAGCAAGTCTCCGTACTCCTGCGTGAGTTGGGATGGCGCGACATCGTCGAGCTCGACGGTCTGCAGAACGCACGGGGGCTGGAGATGTGGCTGCCGCTGTGGGTGCGCCTGATGGGTGCGCTCGGTACGGCTGATTTCAACATCAAGGTCGTGCGCTGACCGCTCGAAGGCCACACTCGGAACGGCGCGGCTTGATCTGCTCGGAAGACACCGCGCAGAAACACGCTTTGGCTAGGGTCAGCACATGTCCTATCTGCTCCGGGTCGCGCTGCCGGACGTCCCCGGCTCGCTGGGTCGCCTGGCGTCGGCGATCGGTTCCGCAGGCGGGAACATCGACGCCATCGAGATCGTCGAGCGGACCCACGACGGTCGCGCCGTCGACGACGTGTTCCTGGCGGCCAACACCGGCATCATGCCCGACAGCATCATCTCCGCGTGCACGTCGCTCGAGGACGTCGACGTGCTCTGGATCTCCCGCTACGGCGCCGGTTCGAACCTGACCCGCGACCTGGAGGTCGTCGAGGCGATGACCACCAGTCCCGGCGTCGCGCGAGACACCCTGGTCGACCTGCTGCCGGCAGCCTTCGTCGTCGACTGGGCAGCGAGGGTCCGCCGGGTCGGGGACGGCGCCAAGGTGCTGCACGGCACGACCGCGGCGCCGACGGAGATACCTGACGACATCTTCTGGCCGCGGGACCTGACCCGCGGCAGCCGGATCGAGGTGCCCGAGCGGCTCGCGGACCTGTTGGTGGCCGGGTGCGTGCTCGGCGACGACGAGATGATCGTGATCGCCCGCCGTGGCGGCCCCGAGATCCTCGACTCCGAGATCGCGCGGCTCTCACACCTGTCGGCGCTGGCCGCCTCGATCGCCCGCTGACTCACGTCGTGTGCTGAGCCCCGCGAGAGCAGGGGCCACTTCAGCACACGACCGTCACGGCAGGGGAGACCGGACCCCCGACCGCCCTGAGAGAAATGGGGTTCGGGGGTCCGGCCGAGTGGGCCGCCGTGGTGCGCACCCACTCTGCCGTTTCCCGTTGTTGACCAACCTCGCTGGGGGGCTAGGGCTGGCAAAGCGGGAACGGTTGTTCAGGCGGCTGTCTGGTACCCAGTTGCACAGGGTATAACCCCTTAAACCAGACATTTCTTCTCGGGGCGAACCTGGGTCAACTGGGGTCAGTCGATCGGGGTGAGCTTGAAGACCGGGATCTGTCGATCGGTCTTCTTCTGGTACTCGGCGTACGTCGGCCAGGTGTCGACCGACAGCTGCCAGAGGTCGGCTCGCTCATCGCCGTCGACAATCTCGGCGCGATAGGTCTTCAGCTGGGCCCCGTCCTGGAGGTCGACCTCCGGATGCGCAATGAAGTTGTAGTACCACTCCGGCTGCTCGTCCGCGCCGCCCTTGGAGGCGATCGCGACGTAGATCCCGTCGCGCTCCACCCGCATCACCGGGTTCTTGCGGAGGTCGCCCGACTTCGCTCCTCGCGACGTGATCACGACGATGGGGTAGCCCGTGTCGCGCAGGGTGTTGGCCTCGGCTCCATCGGTCGCCTCGAACTTCTCCACCTGGTCGCGAACCCACTTGGCCTTGCTGGGGACATATTCACCTTGAAGCGTCATGCCGGCCACAACAACGCACCGTCCTGGAGGATTCCACCGTCAACGCCCTGGGCGCACCAGCCCGAGCTCGTACGCCGCGACGGCCGCCTGGGTGCGGTCCCGGACGCCGAGCTTGCGCAGTATGGCGGCAACATGGGTCTTGACTGTGCCCTCCCCGATGAACAGTCGACCGGCGATCTCGCTGTTGCTGTCTCCGGCGGCCAGCCGCTCCAGGACCTCTGACTCCCGCTCGGTCAGCACGTCGAGCCGGCTGTCGCGCTCGATCCGTCGCTCGGAGTAATCGTTGAGCAGGCGGCGTACGAGCGCCGGCGCCAGCGGGGTCCCGCCCACTGCGGCTGTCCGGACCGCAGCGCGTATCTCGGCCGGGGGCATCGACTTCAGCAGATATCCCGCGGCACCCTCCCGCACCGCGGCCACCAGGTAGTCGTCCTCTGCGAACGTGGTCAGCAGCAGCACGTGGGTGTGCACCAGCGATGGGTCCTGGCGGACAGCTCGGGTCAGCGCGATCCCATCGGTGCCAGGCATCCTGATGTCGGTCAGCAGTACGTCAGGCCGGTGTCGCCGTACCAGCGTCAGGGCTTCCGCGCCCTGGCCCGCCTCACCGACGATCTTCATTCCCGGTTCGGCCTCGAGCACCATCCGCAGCCCCTGCAGCACCAGGGGCTCGTCGTCCGCGACCACGATCCGCAGATCCGTCACGGGTGCTGCGCCAAGGGGATGGTGGCGGCGAGCGAGAAGCCGTCCGCTCCGGGGGCGGTCGTCAGGGTGCCGTCGAAGAGCGCCACTCGCTCCTGCAGCGCGGAGAGGCCTCGCCCCGAGCCCACAGGTAGCCCGGGCGAAGAAGAGGACGTGGAGCCGTCGTCGGTGACCTCGACCTCCAGGGCTCCCTGGTGGTGCCGGATCCGCACCTTGGCGGTGGGCGAACCGGAGTGCTTGGCGGCGTTGGTGAGACCCTCCTGGACCACGCGGTAGGCGGTGGCCGAGATGCTCACGGGCAGCTGGTCCAGCCCCTCGCAGCACTCGAGCACCACGTCGAGCCCTGCGGCCCTGACTCGGGTGACCAGGTCGTCGAGGTCCCTGAGGCCGGGCGCCTGTCCCGGTGCGCCCTCGTCGATCAGGTGCAGGAAGCGGTGCATGTCAGCCAGCGCCTCGCGTCCGCCGGTCTCGATCGACTCCAACGCCTCGGCGGCGACCGTCTCCGTGGTGCGTTCGCGCGCAGCGCCCGCCTGCAGTGTCATCACAGTCAGCGTGTGCGCCACCGAGTCGTGCAGGTCGCGCGCGATGCGGCCGCGTTCTGCCTGGACCGCGCTCTGGGCTGCACGCTCACGGGAGAGCTCCGCGGCGACGCGGGCGTCGTTCGAGCGGCGTACGGCGTGGGCAAGCGCCCAGGCCGTCACGACGATGGCCGCGTTGGCGACGAGATCACCTACGTTGAAGTCGTCGGCGACGAGGTCGTAGACGAGTGCCCCGGCAGCGATGCAAAGAACCCCGAGAAGGCCCTGGCGCAGGTTGGCGTAGTAGCCGAGAGACAACAGCACGATCAACATCGCCAGGAACCCGCCGACTGCCGGCGCCTCTCCGGCGAACGTCTGCAGTGCCATGGCGCCGCCGAGGACGCCAGCAGCCACCACTGGCGCCGTACGCCGCAGGGCGATCGCCATGGTCATCGGCAGGAAGACGAGGTGCTGCGCCAGCTGGTTGTCGATCCGGCCTGACGCCAGCACCAGCTCCAGCTGCGTGATCGCGGTGAGCAGCACCGCCCACAACAGGTCCCGCACTGCGATGGAGCTTGGGACTCTCATGCCACTAGAGCGTAGGCGCGGCGGTTCGGGTTGTCCTCTGCCGCGCGGCATAGGCGAAATGGCCGCACGGGGGAGCCGCTGCGGACCTGGCCGCGCGACCTTGGTGGGACCCCTTTCGAAAGGAGGCCCCCATGGCCACCACCCGAGTACAGAGCGCCACGGCCGAGACCAGGTCGCTCGCCGGCATCTCACTGGAGGGCGCCATCTGCCTGTTGTCAGCAGCCATGACCGCAGGCTGTTTCTTCGTCCTCGGCATCGGCTCCGGCGCCGGTACCGGTGCGGAGGTGACCGAGCGGCTCACCGACAACTCGGCTCGCTACCAGCTCGCGTCGATCCTGGCGATCTTCGCAGCAGCAGGTCTTGGCCTGGCTGCGGTCCGTCTGGGCCGTCACATCGGCGGACGGGCCGGGTCCGTGGCCATGGTGGCTGGAGCCGCGGTCGCATTCCTGTGCGCGGCGTACTACTCCGCCTACGCCGCAGGGTCGAACGTCGCTTCGTTCGTGATCGACGAACCCGGCGCCGGTGTGGGTGAGGCGACGCTGGTGCTGCTCAACGGACTGGACCTCGCCCGGTACGCGCCGGGGCTGCTGCTCGTTGCCGCCGTCCTTGCCGCGCGACGCCGGCTGCCGAGGTCGGTCACCGTGTCGGCATGGGTGCTCCTGGTGGTGATGTTCGTGCCGATGACCACATGGATCTCGGCGCTGCTCATCCCGGTGTGGCTGGGTGTCGCGGCCGTGCTGGTTCCGAGCTCGACTGTTGCAGCGGAGACCGACGGATAGCCTCACCCGCATGAGTGCGATCGAGGGAGTCAGCGAGATCTTCGACCCGGCCGACTGGGACGCGGTCCCCGGCTTCGAGGACCTCACCGACCTGACCTATCACCGGGCCCGCGCCCACGGGACCGTGCGGATCGCGTTCGACCGGCCCGACGTGCTGAACGCGTTCCGGCCGCACACGGTCGACGAGCTGCTGCGGGTCCTCGAGCACGCGCGTACGACGAGCGACGTCGGGCTGTGTCCTGCTGACCGGCAACGGACCCAGCGCCAAGAACGGGAAGTGGGCCTTCTGCACCGGAGGAGACCAGCGCATCCGTGGCCGGACCGGCTACCAGTACGCGCAGGGCGAGACCGAGGAGACCGTCGACAAGGCCAAGCTGGGTCGACTGCACATTCTCGAGTGCCAGCGGCTGATCCGGTTCATGCCCAAGATCGTCATCTGCGTGGTCAACGGCTGGGCGGCCGGCGGAGGGCACTCGCTGCACGTGGTCTCTGACCTGACCATCGCCAGCGCCGAGCACGGCCGGTTCAAGCAGACTGACGCCGACGTGGGCAGCTTCGACGGCGGCTTCGGGTCGGCGTACCTCGCTCGCCAGGTCGGCCAGAAGTTTGCCCGCGAGATCTTCTTCCTCGGTGAGGAGTACTCCGCCGAGGACGCCCATCGGATGGGCGCGGTGAACAGGGTGGTGCCGCATACCGAGCTGGAGAAGGTCGCGCTCGAGTGGGGCGCGAAGATCAACGGCAAGAGCCCGACGGCGCAGCGGATGCTGAAGTACTCCTTCAACCTGATCGACGACGGTCTCGTCGGCCAGCAGCTCTTCGCCGGCGAGACCACGCGGTTGGCCTACATGACCGATGAGGCCCAGGAGGGCCGCGACCAGTTCCTCGAGAAGCGCGAGCCGGACTGGTCGGCCTACCCCTGGTACTACTGAATAGTTGGTATGGCTGGTCAGAGACTCGGCCGGAGTGGCAGTCCGAGAGACTACGTGGGTGACCGGAGTGGCGAGTCGAGACGACGCTGCGGGTCCAATCCTCGACGGTCGGTCACAAGTGCCGAACTATGGAGCCTATTCGTCGCGGTCGAGGCCGAGCGCGAGCTGGACCGTCACTCCATCACACCCCGAATCGCAACATCTTTGTCACGCGTATGAGGTCGACTTCGGCGACAGGAAGCGCAAGCTCTGGTTCCGGGTCCGGCGGATTCCGCACCTGGAGCGAAACCGCGGCGATCTGTCAGCGCCGGTCGTGCTGCTGGCTGCCATGCCGTGCGGGCCGTGATCTCGTGTTCGAGGAGCCCTTGTCGAAGTAGTGCTCGACTCAGCGCGCTCGATCGAAGTGACAGGACAAGTTGAGTCGGGTGGGTATACCGCATCGGATGCAGCGCGTTTCGGTGACGTCGCCCAGGCCCGAGAAGGAGGTGCCGCGTGGAAGCCTGCTGCGCGGTGGCAAACCGACACCGCGGACCGTCTCGTGCTTCACCGGGGGTGTCGATTCGTTCTATTCGTTGGTCACCCATCCTGAGGCCGAGGGGATCGTCTTCGTGGATGGGCTGGACGTGCCGCTCTCAGCCGCGGAGTCCCTCAAGCGGGTGAGCAAGTCCAACCGCGCAGTGGCCAGTGCCCAGGGCATTCACTATCACCGGGTCGTGAGCAACATCCGCTACTTCCTCAAGAACACTGGTGTGAGCTGGGGGTTCGAGGGACATGGCGCTGCTCTGAGCCGCCGCGCGAGTCGCCCGTCCGGACGTACGAGGGCTGCTCTGGCCGCCATCGCGAGTCTCCTGTCGCCGAGGTACGAGAAGTTCCTCATTCCCTCGACTCACGGCGAGGGCGTTCAGATCAAGTGGGGGTCACACCCGGAGCTCGACCCGCTGTGGTCAACAAAGTCGCACGAGGTGATCCAGGGATTCAGCGGGTCGGTCCGAACCGGTGGGGTCGCGACTCGCGTCGACAAGGTGGTCCGGATTGCGGCGGAGCCGCTGTCGCAACAGTTCCTGCGGGTGTGTTTCATGCAGCATCGGCAAGACAACTGGTGGCAACTGCGTGAAGTGCCTGCGGACCATGTCGACGCTGGAGCTTCTGGGTCACCTGAAGGACTTCCAGACGTTCCCGAATCCCTTGGACATCGAGAAGGTCGCCGCCCTACGGATCAAGACGCGCAACGACTTCATCCAGTTCAGCGATCTGCTCGCGCTCAGCGAACGCGTCGGCGGACATGAGGAACTACGTGGCGCGCTGGCCACCATCCTCGACCACTATCCGCCCCTGGTCGCACAGCGCACCCCCGGACCCGAGCGCACACCTGCACCCTCCAATTGGGTGCCGTCCGTAGCTGCGGTCCTGGAACCCGTGGGACCGACGGCGTAAGAACGCCAACATCGGGAACCAGGGTAGAGTTTGTGAAATCAACATACAAGATGTTGGGGGTAAACTGGTTGTTGGGGCAGGTAGGAGTGGCGGAAGCGGACTCTGGGTCGTCGGTCGAGACGCAGAACCAGTTCTGGCCGTGCGAGTTGCTCGGCGGGATGCTCTGGTTCCGGCGGGGACCTGGTGTTTGTCCGGGTGCGACGTGCCGTCGGCGTTGGTGCACTGGACGCTAGCGAGACTTCGGCGTCGTTGGTGATCTCGAAGGTGGTTCCGCAGAGAGCGGGGACGTTGTCCGGGCATCGACGGTCGTGCCTACGTCGGTACATGTCGGCGTACAGACGAAGTGCCGCTAGAGCGAAGGCGGCGCAGGGAAGCAGAGCGCGATTGTGAGTGACGTGATGGCTACTACGAGGATTCGTTCATGGTGGGCTTCCTTGTCGGGGTTGACCGCTAATGCGGCGTAGGCAGGCCGATCACAGCTATGGTGCACCGCTCCAACCGGTCCTCTCCGGCCTCGCACGGTAGTGCTTCCCCTGGTTCTACTGACTCGCCCCGGCCCGGCCGGCAGTCTCGTCGGCACTGACGGGCTCAGCGGTTCGGGTCCAGGGCAACGTCAACAGGGCCCAGATACCGGCGACCAGGGCGATCTCGACCACGACATATCCCGGCCAGGGACCGAACCAGTCGAGAAGCGTGCCCACGGCGGGCTTGCGGTTCAGGTAGCCGTAGTTGGTGCCGGTGACGGCGTTGAAGCCCATCACGGTCACCGCCCAAACAGCCGTGGTGGCGAGCGTGAACCGGTAGCTGCGCCAGGTCGGACGCACCCCGAGACCGAAGGTCAGGTAGACGGCGGCCCACACCGTGAAGAAGTGCATGCCCCAGAACATGAAGTACTGCGGGTGCGGAAACAGGTCGGTCAGCGACGGCGTGATGATGCCCTGGATGGTCAGCGTCAGCCCCCAGAAGTACACCAGCGCCGTGGCGGCCCAGTGCCGTGTCCACAGGGCGACGACCGCCGCGATCCAGGCGAAGTCGCACAGCTGCAACGGCAACGACTTTGCGAAGTCGAACTCGCTGGGCACCAGCTGCAGCACCTGCATCGGCACCGTGAAGCACGGAATCAGCAACGCATAGGCCCGGCGGAAGCGGACCTCGCCGGCGGTGCCACGGTGTGCCCGTCCCAACGCAACGAGCGCCAAGCAGACGACCAGGAAGGCGGCGATCAGCAGGAAGTGCTCCACGGTGAACGCTTCGAATCGAGTGGCGGGTGCTGGAGTCATGATCCGATTGTTCGCCCGATTGGGCCTCTCCCGCATGAGTATCGGTGCTCAAATCGCAGCCGGTTCGGATCTACCTACTGAATTGGCACGGCAATGCTCGGCGGGATGTTCTGGTTCCGGTGGAAGATGTTCTCGGGGTCGACGGCGTCCTTGAGCGCGGTGAGCCTGGTCAGCTTCGCGGGTGAGTAGGCGCGGCTCACCCCGACAGGGCCGTCGTCCCCGAGCACGTTGACGTAGACGCCGCTCGCGAACAGCTCGAGGGCACCGGCGCTCTCCCGGGCGGTCTCGATCTGGATGTCGTCCTCGGCCGGGTCCGTCCAGCGGGCCGCGCCGACGTACTCGAACGCTGTCTGGCGCTGGCTGAAGGCCGTCTCGTCGTCGGGCACCTCCGCGATGGCCCCGCCGTACGCCTGCAGGCTGGCGGCCACCGAAGGGTCATGCGCGAGGAGTGCCTCGATCGCCACGTCGGGCAGGTCACTGAAGTAGTGACCCTTCCAGTAGCGGCGCAGCGCGTGTCCCTCGACGGTGTCATCCCGGCGCTGGAGGTCGACATAGGAGAGGTCCACCACGCGCCGCTCGCTCGGTCGGCCAAGGGTCTCGAGAGCCTCGGCGTGCTTACGACCGAGCTCGGGGTCGCCGACCCACACGAAGCCGAGCGTTGCCACGCCGCCGAGGACGGTGGCGGCGTACGTCGCCTGCCGCGGGCGCGTCGAGGCTCAGGTCCCGCCAGCGGGCCACCGTCGCCGCGGCGTCCGCGACCGGGAAGTCGTACTCCGCGCTCAAGGCGCGCGTGCCGGTCACGTGGAGCTGGAACTCGAACTCGGTCACGATGCCGAAGTTGCCGCCGCCGCCGCGCAGTCCCCAGAACAGCTCGGTGTTCTCGTCAGCCGAGGCGCGGACGACCTCGCCGTTCGCGGTCACCACCTCGAACGAGATCACGTTGTCGCAGGACAGGCCGTGCTCGCGGGCTAGCCAGCCCATCCCGCCGCCGAGGGTCAAGCCACCCACCCCCGTGTGCGAGACGTTGCCGGCCGTGGTGGCCAGGTCGTACGGCTGGGTCGCCGCATCGAGGGCACCGAGCAGGGCACCGCCCTGGACCCATGCCCGGCGCTGCTCCGGGTCGACGCGGACCTCGCCCATCGGGCTCAGGTCGATCATCAGGCCGCCCTCGGGCACGGCCAGCCCGACGACACTGTGCCCACCGGAGCGGACGCCGATCTCCAGGCCCTCGCGCCGGGCCATCGCCACGGCACTCACGACGTCGTAAGTCTCCCGGCAACGGACGATCAGCGCCGGGTGGTTGTCGACCATTGCGTTCCACACCGTGCGTGCCTGGTCGTACGCCGCGTCGCCCGGACGCAGGATGTCGAGATCGGCCATGGTCTTGCTCCTCTTCCTCGTGACTGCGTTGTCACTGACCAGCGGCCGGACTAGAACTCATCGCTGGTGGCCGCATGCCGCTGGTAATACTGAGCCATGAGCGACCGCGAGAGTGCCCAGGACTTCAGCGACCTGCGGGCGCTGTTCATCAACTGCACCCTGAAGCGTTCGCCCGAAGTGAGCAACACCGAGGGGCTCATCGATGCCAGCGCGGCCGTGATGATGAAGCACGGCGTCGGTGTGGAGGTGGTCCGCGCGGTCGACTGCGACATCGCCACCGGGGTCTACCCCGACATGACCGAGCACGGCTGGGCAAGCGACGCCTGGCCCGACATCAACAAGGACGTGATGGCGTCCGACATCCTCGTGCTCGCCGGACCGATCTGGCTCGGCGACAACTCCAGCGTGATGAAGAAGGTCATCGAGCGGCTGTACGCCGGGTCGGGGAACCTCAACGACGCGGGGCAGTCGGACTACTACGGCCGGGTGGGCGGGTGTCTGATCACCGGCAACGAGGACGGCATCAAGCACTGTGCGATGAACATCCTCTACTCGCTGCAGCACCTCGGCTACACGATCCCGCCGCAGGCCGACGCCGGCTGGATCGGCGAGGCGGGTCCCGGACCGTCGTACCTCGACCCGGGGAGCGGCGGGCCGGAGAACGACTTCACCAACCGGAACACGACGTTCATGACCTGGAACCTGATGCACCTTGCGAAGATGCTGAAGGAGGCCGGCGGCATCCCGGCGTACGGCAACTTGCGCCCGGAGTGGGACGCCGGGGCCCGGTTCGACTACGAGAACCCCGAGTACCGCTGAGCGGGTGGATAGCCTGCCGCCGTGAAGGTCGTCGTACTCACCGGTGCAGGGGTCTCGGCCGAGAGCGGCCTGCCCACCTTTCGTGACGCCGCCGGCCTGTGGGAGGGCCACGACCCGATGACGGTGGCCACGCCGGAGGCCTTCGATGCGGACCCCGACCTGGTGCACCGCTTCTACGACGAGCGGCGGGCGGTGCTCGCGCGCGTCCAGCCCAACGCCGCGCACGTGGCGCTCGCGCGTCTGGAGCAGCACCTCGGCGACGACCTCTACCTCGTCACCCAGAACATCGACGACCTGCACGAGCGCGGTGGGTCGCAACGGGTGCACCACCTGCACGGGGAGCTCCGGTCCGCGTGGTGCACGACCTGCGGCCGGCGCCACGAGTGGCCCGGCAGCCTCGGCGACCGGCCTGTCTGCCCGGCGTGCGGCCGGTCGACGCTGCGGCCGGACGTGGTGTGGTTCGGCGAGGTGCCCTACGGCATGGACGCCGTGCACGAGGCCTTGTTCGACTGCGACCTGTTCGTCGCGATCGGCACGTCGGGTGTCGTCTACCCCGCGGCTGCGTTCGTGCACTACGCCATCGGAAACGGTGCTGACACCCTCGAGCTGAACCTCGCTCCGGACCCCGTGAGCGACTTCGCGCAGGTGCGCCAGGGTCCGGCGACCGAGAACGTCCCTGCGTGGGTGGAGGAGATGCTGCGATGAGGATCCTTGCCGGGCTGGTGCTGGCCCTGCTGGTCTCCGGCTGCGGTGCCGAGGCCAGCGTCTCCTCGATGCCGGAGAGCCTCGACGGTGCGACGTTGGCGAAGCGGGCCAACGCCCTGCTGCAGAAGCAGAATCCTCAGCTCGCACCGGGTGCGCTCACCTGCGAGAAGGTCAGGTTCAAGGTGGGCGCGACGTCGCGCTGCACCCGCACCGTCGTCTTCGACGACGGCCGGCTTGTGCGTAGCGGTGCCACGGTGACCATCGACGGCGTGAAGGACGGCGGGCACCTCGAGGTCCAGATCGACAACGAGCCCGCAGCGTTCGGGATCACCGGGGAGGCCGTGTTCGCCGACCTGGCGAGGCAGTACGCCGCGAGGTACAAGGTCAAGACGCCCACCGGCAGCTGCCCGGCGTACCTCGCTGGAAAGGTCGGCACCAAGTTCACCTGCAAGCTGGTCTCCGGGAAGGACGAGCTCGCGGTGGAGGTCAAGGTCACCCGGGTCGATCCGAAGAACTACGACACGCAGTACACGTTCCGGACGGTCAGCTGAACCCCGACGAAGCCCTCACCTGCACTGAGCGCAGCCTGTCCTTCGTTGCGGGGCACCTGGTCGCGCGGGACCATCGAGACATGCCTTCCTCGACCACTGACTCGCCGACCGGGCCGTTCCCGCCCATGGGTGAGCACGCGGGCGAGCCGCACTCCGACTCGGTCGCGGGCAAGCTCAACGCCCTGCGGGCGGCGGTCCTCGGAGCGAACGACGGCATCGTCTCGGTCGCCGGGCTGGTGATGGGCGTCGCCGGTGCCACCTCGGATCGCCAGACGATCCTGATCGCCGGCCTGGCCGGGCTCGTAGCGGGTGCGTTGAGCATGGCGGTCGGTGAGTACGTCTCGGTGAGCACCCAGCGCGACACGGAGCGGGCCCTGATCGCCAAGGAGACCCGCGAGCTGCGCGAGGAGCCGGAGGACGAGCTGGCCGAGCTGGCCGAGCTCTACCGCCAGAAGGGGCTCTCCGACGGCCTCGCCCGCCAGGTCGCTCTAGAGCTGACCGCCCACGACGCGCTCCGGTCGCACCTCGACATCGAGCTCGGGATCGACCCCGACGAGCTGACCAACCCCTGGCAGGCCGCGTGGGCGTCGATGATCTCGTTCACCATCGGCGCGCTGCTCCCCCTGCTGACGATCCTGTTGTTCTCCCCGGGCCTCCGGGCGGTGGTCACGCTCGTCGCGGTGGGCGTCGCGCTCGCGGGGACCGGTTTCTTGAGCGCTCGGGTCGGCGACGCGCCCGCCGGCCCCGCCGTACGACGTGTGGTGGTCGGTGGCTTGCTGGCGATGGCCGTCACGTACGGGATCGGCTCGCTGATCGGCCTCGGGCTGGCCTAGGAATCGCCCGGAGATTCGCCCGGCCACGCTGCAGATCTGTCGCTTTGCGGGGAAACCGGTGAGACGCCCATCTCAAAGTCCGGAAGCAGGTGTCGAGTCGACTAGGTTCTGACGCGTGAAGATCGCAGTAGCAAGGGAATCCCGTGAGGGCGAGTCCCGGGTCGCGATGGTCCCCGAGCTCGTCAGCAAGCTGACCGACCTCGGCTACGAGGTCCTCGTCGAGCCCGAGGCAGGCGCCCGAGCGGAGTACGCCGACGAGCTGTACGTCGAGGCCGGTGCGACCGTCTCCGACGACGCGCTGGTCGATGCCGACGTGGTACTCGGCGTCAACGCGCTGAGCAACGACCGGGCCCGACGGCTCCGCGAGGGCACGACCACGATGTCCTTCCTGCCGGTGAACTCCTCCCACGACCTCGTCACGGACCTGCGCGACCTGGGGATCACCGCGTTCGCACTGGAGCTAGTTCCGCGCATCTCCCGCGCACAGTCGATGGACGCACTGTCCTCCCAGGCGCTGGTCTCGGGTTATCGCTGCGCGGTGGTGGCGGCCGGGCTGCTGCGTCGGTTCTTCCCGCTGAACATGACGGCCGCCGGCACGGTGCAACCCGCGCAGGTGGTCGTGCTCGGTGCCGGTGTGGCCGGGCTGCAGGCGATCGCGACGGCCCGGCGGTTGGGTGCGGTCGTGCTTGCATACGACGTGCGTGCCGCGGCCGCCGAGGAGATCCGGTCCATGGGCGCCAAGTCGATCGACCTCGAGCTCGAGACGCTCGAGGGATCCGGTGGCTATGCACGCGAGATGACCGAGGACCGGGCCGATCGACAGCGCCAGCTGCTCGCGCCGTACATCGCCGACGCGGATGCGCTGATCACCACCGCCGCCGTACCCGGTCGGCAGGCGCCGATGCTCGTCACCGCCGAGATGGTCGAGCAGATGAAGCCGGGCTCGGTCGTGGTCGACATGGCCGCGGAGTCCGGCGGCAACGTGCAGGGCTCGGTCCCGGGCAAGGTCGTCCGGATCGGGCACGCCCAGGTCTGGGGTGGCGAGAACGTGCCGTCGCAGATGCCGGGGCCGGCCTCGAAGCTCTACGCGCAGAACCTCATCAGCCTGCTCACCCTGATGACCGTCGAGGGCCAGTTCGCCCCTGACTTCGACGACGAGGTCGTCGCCGGCGCAGCCGTGACCCACGCCGGCCGGATCCTCCACGAGCCCACCCGCGAGGCCATCGAAGGCCCCGATCCCTCAGCCGACGAACCCGAACCGGTTGAAGCACTGGAACCACCGCCCGTCGAGCCCGAACCCGAGCCACAGCCGGAGACCAGGGTCGCCGAGCCTGACCAGCAGCTCGATCTCCCCTTCGACCAGGAGGCCGACAAGTGAGCGAAGCAGTCGTCTGGCTGACGATCTTCATCCTCAGCGTGTTCGTGGGCATCGAGGTGATCTCGAAGGTCTCCTCGACCCTGCACACCCCGTTGATGTCGGGCGCTAACGCGATCCACGGGATCATCCTGCTCGGCGCGATCATCGTCACGGGCACCACCGAGAACGGCCTGGCCATTGCGGTCGGGCTGGTCGCGATCGTGCTGGCCGCGGTCAACATGGTCGGCGGATTCGTGGTGACCGACCGGATGCTGCAGATGTTCACGCGCAAGAAGAAGAAGCCGGTCTCGACGACCGTCGAGGGGGGAACCACCAAGTGACGCCGACCTGGGTCCAGCTGACCTATCTCGCCTGCGCCGTCTGTTTCATCCTCGCTCTCAAGGGTCTCTCGGGTCCGAAGACCGCCCGCAGCGGCAACCTGATCGGCGCCGTCGCCGCAGTCATCGCGTGCGCGGTCCCGTTCTTCTACCTCGAGCTGTCGAACATTCCCCTGATCCTGGTCGCGATCCTGATCGGCACGGCCGGTGGCGTCTTCGGCGCCCAGCGCGTGCAGATGACCCAGATGCCGCAGATGGTGGCGCTGTTCAACGGTGTCGGCGGCGGCGCCGCGGCGCTGGTCGCGCTGCTGGAGCTGCACGAGATCATCGACATCGGGCACGACGTGAACTGGTTCGTGCTCGCGGCGACGGCGTTCACGATCTTCGTCGGCTCGGTCTCCTTCTCCGGCTCGGTGGTCACCTTCGCCAAGCTGCAGGAGCTGATGACCTCCGCTCCGGTCGTCTTCCCCGGCCTGGCGGTCGCCTTCGGGGCGGGAATCCTCGCCGGTGTGGGGCTCTCGACGCAGCTGGTGCTCGAACCTGTGCTCTGGGTCGGCATCGTGCTCGGCCTTGTCGGCATCGTCTTCGGGCTCCTGCTCGTGCTGCCCGTGGGTGGTGCCGACGTACCGATCGTGATCTCGCTGCTCAACGCGTTCACCGGTCTGACCGTGGCCGCCGGTGGCTACGTGCTCGAGAACGTCGTACTCCTCGTCGCGGGCACGCTCGTCGGCGCCTCCGGAACGTTCCTGACCCTGCTGATGGCCAAGGCCATGGGCCGCTCGGTGGCGAACATCCTGTTCGGCGCGCTGAAGGGTGGCTCCACCCTGGGTGCGGGCGTGGCCTCGGACCGGCCGGTGAAGTCGGCGAACCCCGAGGACGTCGCGATCATGCTGGGGTACGCCGACCGGGTGATCATCGTGCCGGGCTACGGACTCGCGGTCGCCCAGGCGCAGCACGGGCTGCGTGAGCTCGTCGACGTACTCATCGAGCGCGGCACCGAGGTCGACTACGCGATCCACCCGGTGGCGGGACGGATGCCCGGCCACATGAACGTCCTGCTCGCGGAGGCCCAGGTGCCCTACGAGCAGCTCAAGGAGATGGACGACATCAACGCCTCGTTCAAGGAAGCCGACGTGGTCCTCGTGGTCGGCGCCAACGACGTGGTGAACCCGGCGGCCAAGACGACACCGGGGGCTCCGATCTATGGCATGCCGATCCTCAACGCCGACGAGGCCAAGCAGGTCGTCTTCATGAAGCGCTCCATGCGTCCCGGCTTCGCCGGCATCGAGAACGAGCTGCTCTTCGAGGAGAACACCACGCTGCTCTTCGGCGACGCCAAGGACTCGATGAGCAAGCTGCTCAAGGCAGTCGAGAACCTCTAACCACCCAGGTCGTGTGCTGAGCCCCGCGGGGAAAGGGGCCACTTCAGCACACGACTCGAGGGCCTGTGGATCGCGCGAACGCATGAGGCGTTCAGTGGCCACACTCACCGGTCATGGGTGCGCACTGGGAAGAGCTGGCTGCGGTACAGGCCGGCATGATCGCGCAGTCCCAGCTAACCGGGCTACAGGTTTCGCGGAGCGAAGTGCGAAGGCATCTGCGGGTACGCCGCTGGGCCCAGCGCACATCCCATGTCTTCAGCACGACCACCGGGCCGCTGTCCTGGGACCAGCGTTTGTGGCTGGCGGTGCTGCACGCCGGACCGACGGCGCTGATCGGTGGCCTCACTGCCGCCAAGGTGCACGGGCTCAGGAACTGGGATCGCGACCACATCACAGTCGTGCTCGACGACGAGCTTTCATTCGAACCGATCGAGGGGGTGCAGTTCTTCAGGTCGCGTCGGCCGCTCGCGGACATGCGGGCACGTGGCGACCTGCCACTCTGCATGATCGAGCCGGCGATCCTGCTCTTCGCGGGCTACGAACCAAACAGGCGCACCGCCCACGGCGCAGTCGCGGCGGTCGTGCAGCAGCGACTCACCGACGCTGAGAGGCTGCGCGACTGGGTGGAGCGACTGAAGCCACTGCGGCGCGCGAAGGAGTTCCGCACCCTGCTTGCGGACATCAGTGGCGGGGCGCAGTCCCTCGCCGAGGTCGACGTCAACCGTGCCTGCACCGAGTTCGGGGTTCGGCGACCCACCCGACAGCGCCGGCGCCGCGACTCCCACGGCAGGGTTCGGTTCACCGACTGCGAGTGGCACCTCGGCGAAGGGCAGGTGTTGGTGCTGGAGGTGGATGGGGGTTTCCACATGGAGTTCGGCCAGTACACGAGCGACATGCGGCGTCAGCGCAGAATCACCACTTCAGAGCGGATGGTGGTCCGGTGCTCGTCGTACGAGATCCGGCACGAGCCCGACGAAGTGATGACAGACCTGATCTCGCTCGGCGTCCCCCGAAGCTGACCGGGTCGTGCGCTGGGCCTCGCGGGGAAGGGGGCCACTTCAGCACACGACTCACTCGGCCAGGCCGTAGAGCCGGTCACCAGCGTCGCCGAGGCCGGGGACGATGTAGCCCTTCTCGTTGAGGTGCTGGTCGAGGGCCGCGGTGACGACCGTGACCGGGACGTCGATCCCGGTCAGGCCGTTCTCGAGGTTGCGCACTCCCTCTGGTGCGACCAGCAGGCAGATGCAGGTGATGTCGTCGGCGCCACGGTCAGTGAGGAACTTGATAGCGGCGGCGAGGGTGCCACCGGTCGCGAGCATCGGGTCGAGCACGTAGCACTGGCGGCCGGAGAGGTCGGCCGGCAGGCGTTCGGCGTACGTCGAGGCCTCGAGCGTCGTCTCGTTGCGCACCATCCCGAGGAAGCCCACCTCCGCAGTCGGCATCAGTCGCATCATTCCCTCGAGCATGCCGAGACCCGCCCGCAAGATGGGTACGACGAGGGGTCGTGGCCGGCTGAGGTTCACCCCGTCGGTCGGCGCCACCGGGGTCTCGATGCTGACCTGCTCCACACGCACATCGCGCGTCGCCTCGTAGGCCAGCAGTGTCACCAGCTCCTCGGTGAGGCGGCGAAACTCCGGCGATGCCGTGCTGCGGTCGCGCAGAGTGGTGAGCTTGTGCGAGATCAGCGGGTGGTCCACGACTTGCAGGCGCATGGCCACACCGTAGTGGCCGGGGATCTCGGTGGCCCTGTCTCCTCTGGTCTGCGACGATGCGGGTTGAGTTGTGAGGAGGCGAAGCGAGATGTCTGAGATCACGGATGCTGAGGTTGGCGAGATCGATCTCGCGATCGTCGCCTACCGCGACGAGGGTGACTGGAACGTCGGCGAGCTGCCCGACCGGTCCCTCGACACGGTCGACACGATCGCCAGGGAGCTGCGCCGCTATCCCGGCGAGAACGGCGCACTGGCGATGCTCTCGGTGGCCGAGGACTTCGTGCTCTTCGTGCGCGCCCAGGGATCGCTCGTGCGGGTGCTGCTCTCGGACGTCACGGCCTCGACCGACTGGACCCTCGCGCGCTCGGCGATCAACCACATCGGTGTGTTCGTCGACGACGAGGACGACCAGGCCCCCGCTGGCGACCTCGCGATCCTGGCTGACCTGGGGATGTCGGCGAAGGACATGGGCGCGCTGCTCGACGACTACGACCTCTACCCCGAGGAGATCCTCAGCGACGTCGCCGACAACGTCGGGTTCGGCACCAAGCTCGACGAGCTGCTCGGCCCTTCTTAGAGGTGGCCGGTCCTGCGCAGGGCGCATGGGAGCCACCGATGCGTGCTGCCCTCGCCGAGGCAGCATTGGCCGCTGAGTCGGGCGACGTACCCATCGGCGCAGTGGTCCTCTCGGCCACCGGCGACGTCATCGGCTCCGGGCACAACGTCCGCGAACGCGACGGCGACCCGACCGGTCATGCGGAGGTCGTCGCGCTGCGTGCGGCTGCCGCATCGGTGGGGGAGTGGCGGCTCACCGGCTGCACCCTGGTCGTCACGCTGGAGCCGTGCACGATGTGCGCGGGCGCGGCGGTGTTGTCGCGGGTCGAGCGCGTCGTGTTCGCGGCGTACGACGAGAAGGCCGGTGCGGTCGGGTCGCTCTGGGACGTCGTACGCGACCGCCGGCTGAACCATCGCCCGGAGGTCATCGGGGGCGTCCTCGCGACCGACAGCACCGCCCTGCTGGAGGCGTTCTTCGCCCGCCACCGCGATTTCGGCGGCACCGACGACGTCCGGTAGCCTTCCCCGCGGTGGCGTGTCCGAGCGGCCTAAGGAGAACGCCTCGAAAGCGTTTGTTGGCGCAAGCCAACCGAGGGTTCAAATCCCTCCGCCACCGCCAGCCGGACAGAGAAGCAGCCCCTGACGAGGCGTAGCCCCGCGTCAGGGGCTGCTTTGAATTCCCGCTCGACTCTCCGAAAACGGACTTGGCAGTGGCAGAGGGCTTAATACGATAAAGTCACTCTACTTACTACACTGTGGGGAGGTTGAGTCAGATGCCTGAACATCACCAGAACGAGGCGGGCGCCGGCGCGGAAGCCGGCGCAAAGCTCGGGACCGTCGACGTGCACCAGCACCTGTGGCCCGACGAGCTCGTCGATCGGTTGCGGGCGCGTTCGCGCGCGCCGTACCTGCGCGGCTGGACGCTGCACACCGACGGGGAACCGCCGTACGACGTGGATGCGAGTGGCCATGACGTCGCGACACGCATCGCGGCGAACGAGGACGCGGGGGTGACCACGGCCTGCCTCAGCCTCTCCGCACCGCTCGGGATCGAGAGCCTGCGTCGTCCCGAGGCGCAGCCGCTGATCGACGCGTGGCATCGCGGACTGCGCTCGCTGCCGGCACATTTCCGGGGTTGGGCCTCGGTGCCGAGCGAGGACGCAGACGTGACCGGGTTGATCGGCTTGCTGGCCGAGGACCGCTTCGTCGGCCTGCAGCTGCCCGCCACCGACCTGCTCAGCCCGCTCGCCTGGGAACGGGCCGCACCGCTGCTGCGCGTGGCCGAGCTCGCCGGGAAGCCGGTGTTCGTGCATCCCGGTCCCGAGCCGCGCCGAGCGTTCGTCGGCAGCCTTCCCGCATGGTGGGCGCCGGTCGTGGGCTACACGGCTCAGCTGCAGGCAGCGTGGTGGGGCTGGCATGCGGTGGGTGGTCGCGAGCTGTTCCCGCGGCTGCGGCTCGCGTTCGCGGCCGGCGCCGGGCTCGCGCCGGTCCTGACCGAGCGGCACGCACTGCGTGGTGGGACTCGCAAGCCCGTCGACCCAGACGTGTTCGTGGACACCTCCGGCACCGGCGAACGTGCCCTCGAAGCGGTCGTGCGGGTGCTCGGCATCGACGCGCTCGTGCTCGGCAGTGACCGCCCGTACGGCGAGCCACTGGCCGAGTTCCTCGGCGACGCGGCCACACGGGCGGTGCGGGTGACGAACCCGAACCGCCTGCTCGGCCCGGCGCAGGTCACGAGCGGAGGTGAGCGGCCATGGCCAGTGGCGAGCTGACTGTCGTCGATCCCGTCGGATCCCCGGCACTCGGTGGTGCGGGTGTGCCTGCGGAGCATGCGGCAGACCTGGCGTCGTACCCAGCCGGTGCTGCGATCGTCGACCTGCCCAACCGCGACCTGACCCAGGCTGAGCTCGAGGAGCTGGCAGCCTCGATCGCCCAGCAGCCTGAGCTGTGGTCGCACCATGTCGCCTTCGACGGGGAGCAGCGGGTCTACGTCTCGCTCCACCGGGACGCCCACGTGGATGTGTGGGTGCTCTGCTGGACACCGGAGAACGACACCGGCTGGCACGACCACGACGTGTCCTCGGGAGCCGTCGCGGTCGTCTCCGGCGAGTTGGTCGAGAACAACCTCACCCTGGCTCAGGGCGCCCGCGAGACCCGCGTGGGCGCCGGCCGGGTCTTCTCCTTCGGGCCGGACCACATCCACCGGCTCAACGGAGCCGTGCACGGCTCGATCAGCGTGCACGCCTACAGCCCCCCGCTCTGGCGGATGGGGCAGTACGCCGTCACTGACGCCGGCGTGCTGCGTCGGGTGTCGCTCTCATACGCTGACGAGCTGCGCCCGATCGAGTGAGTGCCTCACCGGGAGCGTGGTCCTTCCGCCACCGCGCTCCCGGTGAGGGCTCCTGATGAGTCCCGGATTGCGGGAGTGTGGTTTCGAGACGCTCGCTTCGCTCGCTCCTCAACCACCGGTGGTCGGGGCGGCAACCACCGCTGGTCGAGCAGCGAGCGAAGCGAGCGGACAGACGAGACCAAAGCCGTGAGGCGCGAGTCGGCAGCAACACCGGGCGGCTGCTGAGGGGCAGGGCTGACGACAGGTGCCGTCAGTGGCGCTCCTCCAGTCCGATCGCCTCCCGGAGCTTGCGGGTGGCGTCCTCGAGCTCCTTGTCGTTGCGCGACTGGGACTCCATCAGCTCCGCGAGGGCCTCGGCCAGCACGTTCAGCTTCTCCTGTGACGCTTCCTCGGCGCGGCGGCCTGCGTTCTCGAGCAGCACGAGCAGCAGCAGCGCGAGGACGCTCGAGATCGTGTGGATCGCGACCTGCCACTGCTTGAGGTCGGGCCACAGCGGAGCACTGGCTGCCCAGACGACCACGATGGCCAGGCAGACCAGGAAGAACGGCGCCTGGCTGACCCGACCGTGCACGGCCTCGACGAACCTCTCGAACACGCTGCGTCCGTCGTGCTGCTTGCGATCCTGTGCTGCGTCGTTTCGGTCCATTCCCGGAGGCTAGATCACCCGTGTGGGCACGGGTGTCACCATGGCGACCATGCAGACCGAGAATGTGCTCGCCATCATCCAGGCCGGCGGTGCCGGCGGCCGGATGGACGTGCTCACGTTGGAGCGAGCCAAGCCCGCGCTGTCCTTCGCGGGCAGCTATCAACTGATCGACTTCCCGCTCTCCAACCTGGTGAACTCAGGCGTCGATGACGTGTGGCTCTCGGTGCAGTACCAAGCGTCGGCCCTCGAGGAGCAGGTGCTCAACGGACGTCCCTGGGACCTCGACCGCTCGGGCGGTGGCCTGCGCATGCTGGTGCCCCAGGAGGGGACCGGGTCGCTGGACGAGGAGGGGTTCGCGAAGGGCAACGCCGATGAGCTGTTCCGCCTTCGCGACCAGATCAGGACCGCCGCACCTGACCTGGTCATCGTGATGAGCGCAGACCACATCTACCGCCTCGACTACCGCGACGTCATCGCCACCCACCGGAAGAAGCAGGCGGAGGCCACCATGGTCACGACTGACCTGGCGGAGGTCTTCGGCGAGGACGCTCGCGACCACGCGGTCGTCGAGGTGAACCGGTTGGGTCGGGTGACCTCGTTCGCCTACAAGCCAGAGAAGGCGGCCTCCACGACGGTGGCGACGGAGGTGTTCGTCTACGAGCCCGACGCGCTCATCAAGGTCCTCGAGGAGCTGCACCACGTGCAGTCCGACGAACCCGACGAGGGTGATGACGGAGTGGGCGACTCCGGGCTCGGCGACTTCGGCGACCTGTTGCTGCCGCGCTTCGTCGATCGCGGCAAGGTCTACGCCCACCAGCTCGAGGGCTACTGGCGCGACCTCGGGCAGCCGCATCACTACCTGAATGCGCACCTGGAGCTGCTGGACGCCGACTCGGACATGTTCCGCCGGGACTGGCCCATCCGGACCCAGCAGCCGCAGCGCGAACCGGCCAAGGTGCTCGAGGGCGCCAGCATCAGCGACGCCCTGCTCAGCTCCGGCTGCGTCGTGGCCGGAACCGTCGTCCGAAGCGTCATCGGTCCCGGTGTCGTGGTCGAGGCCGGGGCAGAGGTGGTGGAGAGCGTGATCTTCGCGGACACGACGATCCGGAGCGGCGCCACCGTCACCCGCTCCATCGTCGACAACAGCTGCGAGCTGTACGACGGCGCAGAGGTGGGCGACGCCTCCGCGGCACTGGACGACCCCGACGCCATCGCGATCGTCGGACGAGAGTGCAAGGTCAGCACGCGTCAGAAGCCCGGTGCCCGGCTCGCTCCGGGCACCACTGCCTAGACCCCCTGTCGCGCGGGTCTAGCGTGGCCCACATGCGCGTCGAGTCGTTCGGGGAGTCGTCCCTCGGGCCGGTGCAGGTGCTGACGATCGGCGCCGAACCGGGTCCCGTGCTCGAGGTGCTCGACCTCGGCGCGACCGTGCACCGGCTCTGGGTGACGTGCGGTGACGGCGTACGACGCAACGTGGTGCTCGGCCATCCCACAGCCGAGGACCACCTGACCTCGCCGGACTACCTGGGCAGCACGGTCGGCCGCTACGCCAACCGGATCGCCGGCGGTCGGTTCAGCCTCGACGGACACGGCGTACAGCTCCCGACCAACGACCGAGGCAACCTCCTCCACGGCGGGCCGGACGGCTTCGACAAGCGGATCTGGGACGTCGTCGAACAAGGTGACTCCCACGTGGTCCTGCGGCTGGTCAGCCCCGACGGCGACCAGGGCTTCCCCGGCCGACTGGACGCCGAGGTGCGCTTCGAGATCGACGGTGAGGTGGTGCGCGTGCTGCTGCAGGCAGTGAGCGATGCCGCGACGGTGGTCTGCCTGACCAGCCACGCCTACTTCAACCTCGAGGGTGCCGACACGATCGAGCAGCACCTGCTCAGAGTCGATGCCGATGAGTTCCTGGCGGTTGACGAGACCGGGATCCCGCTGCCCCGCCCTGTGCGAGCGGCGGGCACAGCCTTCGACCTCCGCCAGCCCGCCCAGCTCGGCGAGCGCATCCACGACCCGCACCCGCAGATGGCGACGGAGGGCTTCGACCACTGCTTCGTCCTCGACGGTGCCGGTCGGCGCCGGGTGGCCGTGCTCGAGTCAGACAGGAGCCGGACGAGGCTGGAGCTGAGCACGGACCAGCCGGGGCTGCAGGTCTACACAGGCAACCAGCTCGACGGGACGTCACCGTCGGTGAGTGGTGGCTTCCACCAGCGCTGGGCAGGCATCGCCCTGGAGCCCCAGGTGTTCCCCAACACCCCCAACGGTCCCGACGCCGAGACAGCCGTGCTGCGTCCCGGGGAGACCTACCGGGCCATCTGGAGTGGCGGTTCCTGTCACTGGACCCGACCGGGCTCGAGCCCGGCGAGGACTGACCCTGTAGAAGTGAGGCGGGAGCACGAGCTCCCGCTGGAGGAGGGATAGTCGATGGAGCAGCGTCTTCTTGGGCGGACCGGACGGTCTGTCTCGGCCGTAGGACTGGGCACCTGGCAGCTGGGTGCCGACTGGGGTGACGTCACCGAGTCCGACGCCCGCGCGGTCCTGGAGGCCTCGGCGGAAGCGGGCGTCACGTTCTACGACACCGCGGACGTCTACGGCGACGGACGCAGCGAGCAGATCGTCGGCCGGTTCGCCGCGGCACATCCCGACGCCGGGTTCACCGTCGCCACCAAGATGGGCCGCCGGGTGGACCAGGTCCCGGAGAACTACACCCTCGAGAACTTCCGCGGCTGGCTCGACCGGTCGCGCAGCAACCTCGGCGTCGACACGATCGACCTGGTGCAGCTGCACTGTCCACCGAGTGCGGTGATCGAGGACGAGGCGACGTACGACGCGCTCGACTCGCTCGTCGAGGAGGGCGTCATCGCGGCGTACGGCATCAGCGTCGAGACCGTCGACCAGGCTCTTGCGGCGATCGCGCACCCCCACCTCGCCACCGTGCAGATCATCCTCAACGCCCTGCGCCTCAAGCCGCTCGAGCAGGTGCTGCCCGCGGCCGCGGAGGCCGGGGTGGGCATCATCGCCCGCGTCCCGCTGGCCTCCGGCCTGCTCTCCGGCAAGTACGACGAGAACACCACGTTCGCCGACGACGACCACCGCAACTTCAACCGCGACGGCAGCGTCTTCGACGTCGGGGAGACCTTCTCCGGGGTGCCGTACGACGCCGGGCTGCATGCCGCCGGCGACTTCACGCGGCTCGTCGAGAGCTCCTCGCCGGGTCAGCTGACCCCGGCACAGGCAGCCATCGCCTGGGTCTGGCAGCAGGCAGGCGTGAGCACCGTGATCCCGGGCGCGCGCAACGAGGAGCAGGCGCGCTCCAACGCAGCGGCCGGCGAGGCACGCAACCTCGGCGTGGAGTTCATGGACGGCGTCCAGCGCATCTACGACGAGCGGGTGCGGGAGCTGGTCCACGACCGCTGGTGATCTCAGGGCCGGGCACAATGAACCGGTGACCCAGAAGTTCAGCTGGTTCGAGTCCCCTGCCGATGCCGACAAGCAGCTCGCTGCGGTCGGCTATCTCTCCGACACAGCCACCGCGACCACCACCTACCTCGCCGGCGCGCTGGAGAAGCCGCTGCTGGTGGAGGGACCGGCCGGTGTCGGCAAGACCGAGCTGGCGAAGGCGATCGCCCGCGCGACAGGAGCGGACCTGGTCCGGCTGCAGTGCTACGAGGGCCTCGATGAGGCGCGGGCCCTGTATGAGTGGAACTACAAGAAGCAGCTCCTCCGCATCCAGGCCGCCGGCGACCAGGCGTGGGACAAGACCCACGACGACATCTTCACTGACGAGTTCCTGCTGACCCGGCCGCTGCTGACAGCCATCCGGCGCGAGGAGCCGACAGTCCTGCTGATCGACGAGGTCG
>CAVVID010000006.1:0-184252 GCA_963748185.1 uncultured Actinomycetota bacterium
CGGCGTCGAGGCCGGACCCTCCTCCGCCGTTGGGAGGAGCGGCGTCTCGTTCTTTCGGTCGGTCCCCGAGGCCTCGGCGGTCCCTAGGCTGGGTGTGTGATCACCGACGCCCTGCGCTCGCTGTGGGCCGAGCCCCGCGCCACGGACGCTCCCGAACGGGTCTCGCGCGACTGGGTGCTGGTCGGGGTGGTGATGGTGACGGCGCTGCTCGAGGGAGTCTTCCGGGACGACGTCGCCTGGCGGCCGTTCGCGACGATCGTGGCGGTCGGACTCGCGCCGGTGTTGCTGTGGCGGCGTACCCAGCCGTTGGCCTGCGTCCTGGTGGGCTTCGGCACCGCGATGGCGTTGGGGCTGGCGACCCTGGCGGGCGGGCCCCCCAGTGTCGGCCTCACCACGATGATCTACGTCCTGGTGCTCGTCTACGCGCTGGTCCGCTGGGGCTCAGGGCGCGAGATCGTGATCGGGCTGACGGGGGTGCTGGTCGCTGCGGTAGTCGGTACGGTCGCCGACTACACCGGCCCGTCCGACGTCATCGGCGGGTTCGGCATCCTGGCGGCGTCAGCGGCGGGCGGAGCGGCGTTCCGCTACCGCGCCGAGAGCTGGCGCCGGGCGTTGGACCAGATCCGCAGCCAGGAGCGGGTCGGCCTCGCGCGCGAGCTGCACGACATGGTGGCCCACCACGTCTCGGCGATCGCGGTGCAGGCGCAGGCGGGCCGGACGCTGGCCGGGCAGCGACCTGAGGCGGCACTCGAGGCGCTGGCGGTCATCGAAGGGGAAGCATCGCGGACGCTGGCGGAGATGCGGGCGATGGTCCGGGTGCTGCGCGACGGAGCGCCGGCGGAGTACGCCCCCCAGCCCGGCGTTGCCGACCTGGCGTCGCTCGCCCGCCGCGAACCGGTGCCGGTCGTCGACGTGGAGGTGCCGGGTGACCTGGACGAACTTCCGCTCCAGGTCGACGCGGCGGTCTACCGTCTGGCGCAAGAAGCGCTTACCAACGCCCTGCGGCACGCCCGCGACGCCTCACGTGTGGAGATCCGGGTCGTCGAGACCGCGGGAAGGCTGCGACTACGCGTGACCGACGACGGACAGATTGACCCGGTGCGGCCGCCGAGCCACGGCTTCGGGCTGCTGGGCATGACCGAGCGCGTGCAGCTGCTCGGCGGCACGCTGCGTGCCGGGCCGGCGCCTGGGGGCGGATGGACGGTCGACGCCGAGCTGCCGACGAAGGTACGCCGATGACGCTGCGCGTGCTGGTGGCCGACGACCAAGATCTGGTGCGCACCGGGCTCTCCATGATCCTTGAAGCGCAGCCTGGCATCGAGGTCGTGGGCCAGGCCGCCGACGGCCACGCCGCGGTCGAGCTGGCGCGTCGGCTCCGCCCCGACGTGTGCCTGGTCGACATCCGGATGCCCGGGCTCGACGGCATCGAGGTGACCGAGCTCCTCGCCGGGCGTGGCGTTCCAGACCCGATGGCGGTGGTGGTGATCACGACCTTCGACCTCGACGAGTACGTCCACGGCGCGCTCCGGGCCGGCGCCCGAGGCTTTCTACTCAAGGACGCCGGGCCGGAGCTGCTCGTCCAGGCCGTGCATGCCGCCGCCGTCGGCGATGCCCTGATCGCGCCGAACATCACCCGGCGGCTGCTGTCCACCTTGGCTGCCAGGGGACCGACGAAACGAAGTACTCAACCGATCGAGCCGCTCACCGAACGCGAGGAGGAGGTGCTGGCACTGGTCGCCCGAGGCCGCACGAACGCCGAGATCGCCGCCGACCTCTTCATCGGACTGACGACCGCCAAGACCCACGTCGCGAGCCTGCTGACCAAGATCGGCGCTCGCAACAGGGTCGAGATCGCGATGTGGGCCTACGACACCGGGCGGGCGGGGGACTGAACCCGCAGTCCAAGGACTCGGAGAAGCCGTTCCACCACGCAAGCAGGCGATGAACGCGGTCTCGTCAAGGAGATGGGCCGCCAGCCGCGCACCGCGTGTGCGTGCGGTACGGCAGCTGCCAAGTTCTGTACTTGGCCGTGCACGGCCACGCGGGATCCGCGTACCTGGGACGAGACAGCGTGTCATTAGACGAACTGCAGGAACTCCCTCGCGGAGTGTGTTAAGCCGAGGCGGCCGTTGCCTGAGTCCCCTGAGACCGAACGTCGCTGCCCTTCCAGACCGCGTATCCGGCCCATGCTAGCCCGATGGCGAACACAGGAAGGCCGATGAAGAAGCCCCACTCGGTCGTGCTCCCGTCGTCTTCGAAGAACGCACCCGTGGCCATATCGATGGCGACCGCACTCACCAGGCCGAGGAGCATCAGCACACCTGACAACATCGGGAGCACCTTGGCCCGGATGACCCCGATCGCGAACAGAATCACTCCGATCACCAGAGCGAAGAAGCCGACGGGCCACGCGACGTCCGCCCAGGCGGGGCCTTCCTCAGGCGGGTCGCCGACGGCCTCCCACGCGAGGAAGACGATCCCCAGCAGTGCCAAGACGCTGGCGCCGAAGCTGGCGAGCATGGCGCTCCACTTGCCGAGCGCCCCGTCTGCGGGCGCCTGGTATCGGTGCACTCCGGGCACTCCATAGGCGATGCCGAGAACGCCCACCAGCAGCCCGATAGCGAGCCATTCGGTGAGTTCACTGCCGACGGTACCGATGATGATTCCGATTCCAGCCACGACCAGTGCCAGGCCTGGCATCGCGCTCTGCGCTTGCGCTGTGCCCGCCTCTGGAGTCCTTGTAACCATTGCATTCCCCCGTCTGCTCAGGATTAGTTCCAAGGTCACCATAGGGCGCGCCCGCGAACGAGAATAGTGCCTGAACCTTGATGACTAGCCCGGCTTTAATGACTCCTCGCCAAGGCCTCGAGGCACGGCTTGCGGACACGCATTAAGAAGCGGTAGGACTCAGACCAATGCGCGTCCCCTGGGTGTGAGCTGATCCCCGGAGCGTCAATGGCGCCGGAAGGAAACATTTTCAGCACCATGACGGAGCAGAACTTCACGACTATCGCCGAGAGATTGGGAGTTCGCGCTAGAGACCTGGTTGACGCAACCGAGGACGCAATGCGCCTTGAAGACCACCACACATGGCGAAAGCGGACTGCAGAGCGGCTGGGTGGACTCATGCGCACTAAGAAACATGGGCATACGCCGGGCGGCGTTCCAAGGAGTTGGGTTCCGGCCGCGTATGCCGTCGCCCGCGCGATAGCTACGGCGTCTGCATCATTGTGGCTGCAGTGACGTAGGTGGCATGCGCTCCCCTGCCGCTGTTAACGCTGCTGCTACAGCAGCTAGTCACGCCCGCCGTCAGCCGACGCGACTCTCCCCGCCTCATTGTGCGGGCCCAGCCATCGGTGGATTCGGGTCATGAACAATTACCAAAGTGCGAGCAATTGTGGCGCCAGGCCGGAAAGCCGTGCGCCTCGGCCTCATTGCACCGAGCGCACTCTTGCTTGCCGCTCCTTACACATGCGCAAGCCATCACTTGTCCCTTTCGCTAGTTGTGCAACCGAGTGAACCGCACCCCTTCGACGCGCAGCGATCATTCATGACGAGTGAGGCGCCTGATGAGCAGTCCATCGCGGAGCCCGTAGGGGATCGGCCTTCGCTGGTTCGTGAGGGCGTTCGCCTCCGGTGCGGGGAGTTCCCAACTGTGGTCGAGCCATCGCTTCACGAGCAGCTCGGATCGCATCGAGCGGGTCGGACTTCGCACCGTTGCGTCGTGCAGCGCGCTTGGGTCGGTCCAGCTCGATGACGATCTCTGAGGACTCAAGCAGAAGGCGACTCAACCCAGCGCCGTGACCACCGGTCCCCTCAATCGCCCAAGCCCGCAACACCGCGTGGTTGCCGGCGAACTCCACCAGCTCGGCATAGCCCTCGGCTGTCGCCTCGACGGTGATCTCGTCGAGGACACCGCCGGTCGCGGTGTCGAGGGCCGCCGCGGAGTGGGTGTGGACGTGGGTGTCGACACCGATCACGACATCGACCACCTCGCGCAGATCGGTCAGACTGTTCATGCGTTCTCTCCTTCGCCGGACGGGACGTGGTTCCGGTCCGGGACGGAGGCTCGGCAGGACTGCTGATGAGACACATCCGGCGCCGCTAACGCCAGGTGGTCAAGCGTCCTGATCAGGCCAGCTCCTCCAACCGGGCCGGGGCCGGCAACCGCGAGCGGACAGGTCGCAGCAAGGCACGAAAGCCAGTCTTTCCGGGGGTCACACTCGCAGTCACCAACCCACAGCCCATCACCATCAGGCTGCGTTGCGCGATCCTCACAGTCTTACCGCCGCCATTCGGAGTTCTAGACTTGTCCGATGGCGGAGCTGGAGGTTGTCGAGGCTCGGATCTGGGCGCTGCTCGACCCCTACAGGGATGAGCTCGAGGAAGCGACCATCTACGGCATGCCTTCGCTGCGCTGGCCCGGATCTGGCAGTCACGACTATTTCGCGGCGGTGAATCGGAGCGCACACAAGGTCAGCCTCTACGCGATCGCCGTGGACACCTGGCCAGAGGCACTCGAGGGCTCCTCCGAGAGATTCCAGTCCCTTCGCACCGGCAGGGCAACCTTTTCCTTCCCATCCCTGGACGCGGAACTCGCGGTGGAGCTCGAGACGTTCCTGTGGCGGCTCTACCAGCCCTACCGCGACTACCACGCAGGCGCCGCGTGATCTAGGACTGCCTACTCATCGCCCTGGACACGGCCCTCACAGGCTTCGCCCGGGCCGCGTCACAACGCCGCTCAGGACGCTGCAAAGCGCCCGAGCCGGGCGCGCTGCAAGCCGGGGTGCAACTGGCGTCAGCGATTCGCAGGAGCGTCGACGTTGACGGTCGGGATGCCGCCACCAACCCGGGCGATAACCGCCAGGGATGGCTCACGGGTGGGGTTCGACTCGCGGTGAACGGTCCAGGCCGGCACGTGCACGAAGTCGCCCGGGCCGGCATCGAGGTAGCCGTCGTAACCCTCGCACTCAAGGCGTAGCACGCCGCGCACGATGTACAGGCTGGACTCGTTGCGCTCATGGTGGTGCCAGCCTGACACCGCTCCAGGCTCGGTCACCACCTGGCCGGCCCAGAGCAGCGGCAGCTCGAAGGCCAGGGCGCGATTCATACCGGGCGTCGGGTCGGTCGAAGTCAGATCGGCTGGCGTAAAGACCCGTACGGGTCGAGGCAGCTCACCGTTCATGATCTCAGGGTGCCACCGTTGGCCACTCCTCACGACCCGGCCACTTACAGCCTGGGCTGCGTCACTTCACCGCGTGTGAACCGTCAAGAGATCCTGGGGCTACGCACAAATGCTCCCCGAGAGAGCAACCGCGCTTCCCTTGGGGTGTTGGTGGCTAACAGCTTCTGGCCATTCTCCCGTGCCTGGTTCCGAGGCGGCCTATCCACTTGCCGCGCAGTCAACACGCTCTTCGGACGCGCCCTGGAAGCGCGACCGACGTCGGCTGCGACCGGGGTCACCCGAACTGCAGGCCACGATTGCGAGCAGGCCGATCGCGAGGATCCATAGGTTCAACTCGGCCCCCACCCAGGAGTCAAACAGCGACTCGAACAGCGGCGTCGTGGCGGCCGAGAACCCGGCCGTGACTCCGACAGCGCCGATGCAGGCGAGCAACCGCAGCCCCACGTGCCTGCCCCTCAGTGCTCGCCAGACGAGGGAGACCACAGCGACGAAGAAGGACAGCAGCCCGAGGAGAAAGAGCGCCGAGGCGACCGGGTCGTCGTAGGAGTCTCGGCCGAAGGCGCCGATGGCGACCGCCTTGGCGGCCCAGAACAGAGCGGCCGCGACGGCCGCGGCGGTGGTAACGGGTGAGATCTTCATGCTGCCACGATGCGGGAGGCGGTGCGGCGCCCGCGTCCCTCTGCAGAGTGACGTCGATTGATTCGATACCGACCTGAGGTCGATGCGTGGCATGACCCGGCGACAGGGGCGGCGGGGTGGTCACGGCCGAAGCTCGTAAATGGCTCGCTCGAAAGTCCCGGCCGATGCGCTGCTGGGCTGCGGCCCTGGTCGACACGTGCCGCAGCTGCGCATGAACTTGAGACCGGAGTAGAGCCAAGACGCGGATGCTGGCGGGTCAGTCCACAAGTGCGTGGTCACCAGAGTCCAAACCGCGCCGACGTCGATCGGATCACCCGCTGCATCTTTCCGGCTCCCTGTCGGTCTGCGCCGACCGCCGGTCAGATGCCGGATAGCTGCCCGATCGCTTGCGCGCGAGTACTACCGCTTCCCTCGACCGAACATGCGGCCCAATCGATCAGCCATCGACCTCGCTGGCTTGATCTCGACCAGGGTCGACCCATCGGGCGGCGGAAGGTTCGCCGCCTGCTCCGCGGTGAGTGTCGTGCGGACGCGGGTGATGTAGATCGAGCTGATCTGATCGGCGTCGATGAACCGTGCACCGTCCGCCGTCTGAACGACGATGCCGTCAAACACCGATACCTTCTCGTCGACCAGCACGGCCTCCACGGTGGCGAAGCGATGGCCATCGCTCGTCTGCACCGGCGTTCCCGGCTGGAGCGCGGTGTAGGCAATGGGATGGTCAGGCACGTCAGGCACGCAGCAACCCTACGACGGCCTCCCGACGTCGGCCGAGCGCTCCAGTGAGACAGATCGGGCGCAGTCCGACCCGATAATCGAGACCGGGCGTTGGCTCACCGCTGTTTGCCGTCGTCCGGTTAGAAGTTTGCGTCATTCCGCCGCTTGTGGGCGCGGCAATCACGAGCGGGCGGGCGCCTGCTGCCGGGATGACCAACGCGCCCGTCACTCGCGTCGGTGGAAGCTGACCTTGCCGCCGGGGAGGTGTTTGGTCTGGTAGCGCGGGTCGTGGATGCGGCGGTGGTGGTGCGGGCAGATCAGGCGTGCGGTCTTGACGTTGGTGTGGCCGCCTTCGGACCAGGGGTTGTCGTGGTGGGCGTGGCACAGGCCTGGGGGGGCTTCGCAGTCCACGGCGGTGCAGCCGCCGTCGCGCACGCCCATCGCGAGGCGCATGGCTTCGGTGTGCAGGCGGCGTTTGCGGCCGACGTCGAGGACCTGGCCTCGGCCGCCGAGGACCATCGAGATGATGCCGGCGCTGCAGGCGAGCCGGCGGGCCTCGGTCGCGGAGATGCGTCCGCCGGTGTCGAGGGTGCACACGCCGGCGGCGTCGAGTCTTGGCCATCAGCTGGTCCAGGGTCATCGACACCACGACCGTGGCACCGCAGCCGCCGGTGCGAGGCAGGTCCTTGGCCTGGATGGACTCGAGGAGCTGGGTGAGCGCGATGCCGTGGCGGACCGGGGTGGGCAGGTCGGGGTCGATCCCGCAATGCGCATCGGCGTCGCAACACCTGGGAGCCGGTGGAGCGGGCGGGTGAGGAGATCGCGAGGATCATCTTGGTCAGCATCTGCCCGTGCAGGGCGGGTAGGCGGAAGCGTCCGTGGCAGGTGCCTTCGTCGTCCTCCCACATCGTCAACGTCGTACGCCGCAGCGCTTCGGCCTCTTCCCGCTCGAGTGCCCGGCCCTCGAACTCCTCGGCCAGGTCGGGTGCGATCACCTCGAAGACGCGGCGACCCAGGATCCGCAATGCCTTCGCGTCGTGGTGGGCAGCCAGCTCCACCAGGTGTGCCTCTGCGGCCGCCCTCTGCTCGGCCGAGACCGCGAACCGTCCGGTCCGCGGGAGCCGCTCCAACGACGCGACGATCGCGCGGCCCTGCGCGAGGTTGACCCGCCCAGCGGCCATCGCCGCAGCGAGGACCTCATGGCCCTCGACCTTCTCCGCGAGCCGGAGGTCGGCGCGGGCCTCGCGGCGTACTTGCCGGGTCTCGGTCGCGACCCAGTCCGCCGCGGTGCCGGCACCGGACTCGACCGTGGCCTCGGATGCGTTCGGCGTCGGCGAGCAACCGCAGGGCGAGCGCGTCGAGCTGCGCCCGGCCCTGGGCAAGGGTCACCAGGGCGGCGCGCTTGTCCTCCGGCCGCATCGACATCAGCGGTGCATCGGCCAGGGAGTCGAGGCGCGAGACCAGCCGCTGCGCGAAGTCGAGCACCGGGTGGAGGTGCTCGACCGGCTGGCTGCTCATGGATGAATTCAAGCACCGAGCACTGACAGAAAAGTGGCTCTGACCTGCGGTTTCGTCCAAATCACGAGACCCGTTCTGGTTTGTTGGAGGAGGTGGGTTGTGGTCTGGTTTTCGACCTACGGCATTGGTCTCGTCTGTCCACTCGCTGCGCTCGTTGCTCGACCACCTGTGGTTCCGATCGCTTCTCGGACCACTTGCGGTCCGGCCCGCGAGAGCGCCTTGGGCAACCTCGTGCCAGGAGCGAAGACTGGACAAGCCTGTACGAAGTCCTACCGCCGCGTTTGCTCCTCCAGAGCGATCGTCGCGCCAAGGTGAACTCGCTTCGTGCACGAGCCGACCTACGCGAGGGACGAGTCACTGCGACCCTCGATGCGGTTTGCGGGAACGCGCGCCTGGTCACCGGCGACGCGGCGGTGCATGCCCGCACAAGACTGAGCCCGCGGTCCGGGAGGACCGCGGGCTCAAGCCTGTTGGGTGATCTCAGGTGAGGTCGAAGCGGTCGAGCTCCATGACCTTGGTCCACGCCGCTACGAAATCGCGCACGAACTTCTCGGTCGCGTCGCTGCTGGCGTACACCTCGGCGAGGGCACGCAGCTGGGAGTTGGAGCCGAAGATCAGGTCGACCGCGGTGGCGGTCCACTTCACCTCGTCGGTCTCCAGGTCGCGGACCTCGTAGACGTTCTCCCCGTCCTCCGCTGCCTTCCAGCGGGCGCCGGGAGAGAGCAGGTTGGCGAAGAAGTCGTTGCTGAGCACGCCCGGGCGGTCCGTGAAGACGCCGTGCGCGGCGCCGCCGACGTTGGCCCCGAGCGAGCGGAGACCACCGACGAGGACGGTCATCTCCGGCGCGGTCAGGTCCAGCATGTACGCGCGGTCGAGCAGGAGGACCTCCGGCTGGGTCTTCTCCCCCGGCCGCAGGTAGTTGCGGAACCCGTCAGCCCGCGGCTCGAGCACCCGGAAGGAATCCGTGTCGGTCTGCTCCTGCGTCGCGTCGGTGCGGCCGGGACGGACCGGCACCTTCACGTCGACCCCGGCATCGCGAGCCGCCTTCTCGACGGCCGCTGATCCGGCGATCACGATCAGGTCCGCAAGGGAGACCTGCGCGTTGCCGTTCGCGTTGAAGTCGCGCTGAATGCCCTCGAGCGTCTCGAGCACCGTGGCGAGCTGGTCGGGCTGGTTGACCTCCCAGCTGCGCTGGGGCTCCAACCGGATGCGGGCGCCGTTGGCCCCACCGCGCTTGTCGGTGCTGCGGAAGCTCGCAGCCGAAGCCCAGGCGGTCGAGACCAGCTGAGCAGTGGTGAGGCCGGACTCCAGCACGCGAGCCTTGAGATCGTCGATGTCACTGTCGGCGACGAGCTCGTGGTCAACGTCCGGCACGGGGTCCTGCCACAGCTGCGGCTCGGCGACCCACGGGCCGAGATAACGGCTGACCGGACCCATGTCGCGGTGGAGCAGCTTGTACCAGGCCTTCGCGAACGCGAGCCGGAACTCCTCGGGGTTCTCCAGGAAGTGCCGCGAGATCTTCTCGTACGCCGGGTCGAAGCGCAGCGCGAGATCACTGGTGAGCATCGTGGGCTTGCGCTTCGGGGACTCGGGAGTCGGCCCGGGGATGATCGCCTCGGCGTCCTTGGCAACCCACTGCTTGGCGCCGGCGGGACTCTCCTCGAGCTCCCACTCGAACCCGAAGAGGATCTCGAAGTACCGGTTGGTCCACTCGGTCGGCCGGTCGGTCCAGGTGACCTCGAGTCCGCTGGTGATCGCGTCCTCGCCCTTGCCGGACCCGAACGAGCTCTTCCAACCCAGGCCCTGCTCCTCGAGCGGGGCACCCTCCGGCTCGGGGCCGACGAGGTCGGCGTCACCCGCACCGTGGGTCTTGCCGAAGGTGTGTCCGCCCGCGATCAGGGCGACCGTCTCCTCGTCGTTCATCGCCATCCGGGCGAAGGTCTCGCGGATGTCGCGCGCCGAGGCCTGCGGGTCGGGATTGCCGTTGGGACCTTCGGGGTTGACGTAGATCAGCCCCATCTGGACCGCACCCAGTGACTCGTGCAGCTCGCGCTCGTCGGCGTACCGCTCGTCACCGAGCCAGGTGTCCTCGGGTCCCCAGAAGATCTCCTCGGGCTCCCAGACGTCCTCACGCCCGAAGCCGAAGCCGAAGGTCTCGAAGCCCATCGACTCGAGCGACACGTTGCCCGCGAGCACGATCAGGTCGGCCCAGGAGATCGCCTGGCCGTACTTCTGCTTCACCGGCCACAGCAGCCTCCTCGCCTTGTCGAGGTTGGCGTTGTCGGGCCAGCTGTTCAGTGGCGCGAACCGTTGACCGCCATCGCTCGCACCGCCACGACCGTCGTAGATGCGGTAGGTGCCGGCGGAGTGCCAGCTCATCCGGATCATCAGCCCGCCGTAGTGGCCGAAGTCAGCCGGCCACCAGCTCTGCGAGGTGGTGAGCACCTCGGTGATGTCGCGCTTGAGCGCCTCGACGTCGAGCGTCGCGAACTCACGGTCGTACCGGAAGTCCTCCCCCAGCGGGTTGCCCTTCGACGAGTGGGCGTGCAGCACCGACAGGTCGAGCGAGTTGGGCCACCAGTCCTTGATGGTGTGCGGACGCCCCCCTGTCTTGGGCGTCGGGGAGTCGATCGCGGGGTTCTCGCTCTCGCTTCCGTCGGCGGCGGCTGAGTCGGGCGCGACCGGGCAGCCTGCCTCGGCCTTCGCGTCCACGCCCTGCGGGCTGGTGGGTTCCTCGTCGTTGGTGCTCATCTGATTCCTTCTCTCGGGAGTTCACTTGCGGATGATGTTGCCAAGCAGTCGGGACAGGTGCCCCAGTAGACGACCTCTGCCTCGTCGACCTGAAAGCCGTGGTCGTCATCGGCGTGCAGGCACGGGCTGTGCCCGACCGCGCAGTCGACGTCGACGATCGTTTGGCACGAGCGGCACACGAGGTGGTGGTGGTTGTCACCGACCCTCGCCTCGTAGCGGGCGGTCGCGCCGGCAGGCTGGATGCGCCTGACAAGGCCGGCCTCGGTGAGGGTGCGCAGTACGTCGTACACGGTCTGGTGGGACACCGACCCGAGTCTCGACCGCACCACCCTGGCCAGCGCGTCGGTGTCCGCGTGCGGGTGCTCGTGCACCGCCGCAAGGACCGCCAGCCTGGGAGCCGTCACCCGGAGCGCCTGCTCCCGCAACCGGCTCTCGAGACCTGCCTCCGACATGGCGCCACCCTAGGCCTTTGTCTGGAACGACTCAAGACTACGTTCGTCCGCGGGTGCGATCGATTCCTGGCGCGCGGCTACACCTTCAGCTTGTTGAAGGTTCTGGTGATGTCCTCGCCGTCCTTCTCGAGGAACACGATCTCGCCGAACTCCAGGTTCGACCAGTCGTCGTAGCTCTCGGTCAGGGGCTCGGAGGCGAAGATGGCGGCAGTCGCGTTCTCGACCGTGCACTCCTCGAACTCATACGACTTCTCGTCGTGGTGGAAATTGCGACCCATCATCAGGTACATCGGCTCCAGGAGCATCGAGAGCGCGTAGTCATCGGTTCCCGGGCCGGATTTCCGCAGCTCTTTCCAGTCGCCATCGGGATCAAGTCTCGCCATGGAGCCCGGTGCCGCAGTTGACCCCGATGATCCGGTTCGGAGAGACCAGGGCCATCTTCAGCTTGACCAGCCCTTCGAGGTCGAGATCCTTCATTGCCTGGACGATGTGCCGCAACATTGCTTCGAAGGCGCGTTGAACGTCTTCGTTGCTGTCGCTCTCGAGCAGGGAGAGCAGCAGCACGAAGAGGAACTCTGTGTCGGTCGTGCCCCGCATCTGCTCGAGGTACTCGTCCTTGCAGTGCTGCAGCAGCTCCCTCTGCAGTGCTTTCCAGTGCGGCATGTCACCGTTCTGCGCAACGATCCAGGGGGTGGACTTGTAGGAGAAGGGGTGACAGTTCTCGTCGGCCAGGACACAGCTCGCGTCGTAGGCGGCTGCTCTCACGTGAGCAAGCATCGTGCTGGCCTGCAGGCTCGGGATCATGGTGTCGGCGTTGTCGTCATAGAACGCCGCCATGGGGCGGTGGTAGAGGAAGGGCTCTTCCGGCTTCAGCAGACTCTCGCCCCAGGCCCCGAACCCCCAACCTGCGAGCTGGAGCAGCGGGTGTCGCTCCGGGTCGAGCGTCTGGTTGATGAGGCTGTTCTCCGGAGTGAGCAGCAGGCTCTCCAACGGTATTTCCGGCCCGATGTAGGCAAGCACTCGGCACATATGTCTCCCTTGTTGATGCGTCTTCGATCTCCAGCGTGATCTTGCGACGCAGGTGCTGTGCCTGCGAGAGCCCGAGTGTAGGGCCAGCCCGCGAGCGGCTAGCTGCCCTTGGAGCCCTGGCCGCCACCGATCGCGGCCTCGATGGCCTGGTTGATCGTCTCGACCACACGGAAGCGCGCGAACCGCTTCGAGTCACCCTCGATGAGGTGCCACGGCGCCTGCGTCGTACTCGTCTGCGCCAGCATGTCCTCCACAGCCTCGGCGTAGTCCTTGCGCTTCTTCCGGTTGCGCCAGTCCTCGTCGGTCAGCTTCCACGTCTTCAGCGGGTCTTCCTTGCGGGCCTCGAACCGCCGCAGCTGCTCCTCGTCGGAGATGTGCATCCAGAACTTGACGAGGATCGTGCCCTCCACGACCAGCATCGACTCGAACTCCCGGATCTCGGTGTACGCCCGCTGCCACGCGTCCTCGTCGGCAAACCCCTCGACCCGTTCGACCAGCACCCGGCCGTACCAGGAACGGTCGAAGACGGCCATGCCGCCCCAGCCGGGGAGCACCGGCCAGAACCGCCACAGCCAGTGGTGCCGCTTCTCGTCCTCCGTGGGCGCGGAGAACGCGCGCACGCGCACGTGGCGAGGGTCGAGCTTCCTGACGAGTCGCTTGATCGCCCCGCCCTTGCCGGAGGCGTCCCAGCCCTCGAAGACGACGCACACCGGCGGGCCGATCTCGCCGTCGCCGGTGAGGCCGGCAAGCCTCAGCCGCAGCGCCAACAACCGGCGCTGCTCCTCCTTCAGCCGCTTCTTCGCCTTCTTCTTCGGCAGCGACAGTGACATGTCGAGCTCATCGAGTCGTCCCACCCGAGCTCCTCCTCCGACGACGGCGCAAGTCCGAGGAGCATAGGGGCTGGAGACGCGAACTGCGCTTGCAGAGAAGTCCTCCGCCGAGACGGACCCGAGCCAGGCACCTCGAGCGGTCATTGATCTGCCGACGGATCTGCCGCCGCCCGACGGTCGCGAACCGGGCGCCGGCGGGTGTTCAATCAAATATGGCCTTGCGGATGAAGTGGCACATCGGCCAGTCGGTCCCTCAACTGGGCTACGAGCGGGTCCCGATGCGCCTGCGTGCGTACGTCGACGGCGAACTTGCCCTGGACACCCAGCGTGGCGTGCTGGTGTGGGAGCCGAGGCGAATCGTGCCGATGTACGCCGTACCGGAGGGCGACCTGCTCGTCGGCATCGAGCCCACCGACCCGCCGCCCGAGCCACCAGACCTCGACGCGCTCCCGCACATCCTCGGCCCGGACAGCTTCGAGCCGCACACCACGCCTGGGGAAGTCGTCGACCTGGTAACCAGCACCAGGCGGATCGCGCGGGCTGGGTTCCGGCCGGACGACCGTGACCTGGCCGGGCTCGTGGTTCTCGACTTCGTCGCCCTCGACCGCTGGCTCGCTGAGGACGAGGAGCTGCTCGGCCACCCCCATGACCCGTTCAAGCGCATCGACGTACTCACCTGTCATCGACCTGTCGAGGTCAGCCTCGACGGCAACGTGCTGGCCTCCACCACCAACGCGCTGGCACTGCTCGAGACCCACCTTCCCACGCGCTACTACATCCCGCCCGACGACGTGGCGTCCTCGCTGCTGAGCCCGAGCGAGACGCGGAGCACCTGTGCCTACAAGGGCATCGCGTCGTACCTCTCGACCGCAGACGGCCGGCCCGAGGGCCGCGACATCGGCTGGACCTACCCTCACCCGCTCGCGGACGCGCTCCGGGCGCGCGACCACGTCGCGTTCTGGAACGAGCGCATCGACCTCCGGGTCGACGGCGAGCTGCAGCGCCGGCCGATCACACCGTGGTCACCGCCGGCCGATCAGGCCTCCGCGAACGCGGAGCGGCTCGAGTTCGGCTGATCCAGCCGCGCTAACGGCCGATCAACGCGCGGTGGTCACCTGGGACGCCCTCGAAACCTCGGTCGCGCGAGCCACCCGCTCCGGCGACGGGCAAGCGGCGATGGCTTCCTCGAGCAGGCGGCGCAGGCGCAGGTCGCGGTCGGGTGCGTCACTCTCGACGATGCCGTCGGCGACGCACCGAACCATGGTGGGGGCAACCCGATCAGCAAAGACTCGTGGCGTGATTCGCGGACTGATTCCCAACCGTTTCACCCAAGCGACCGCTCCGGGAATGAGGTCGAGCGTTGCCCGGGCCTGGCGCTGCGTCGCCGCCAGGTCCGGTCCTGCTTGCGCGCAGAGCTGTTCGGCTCCCAGCAGACCGGCAGCGAGGATGCGCTGCGTCTCCTCGGACACCTCGAGGATCGGCCCGGATGCAACAGCCACCGGAAGAGTGAGCCACGTGTGCTCGTCCCCGCGCCGACCCACCACCGAAGGGATCAGCGGCACCAGCAGCTGGCGGTCCCCGTCACTGAGTACGTCATTCACGTGCCGGGCCAGCTGGGCCAGCAAAGGGTGCGTGCACGAGGGGTGATCGCTCCATTTCTCCCCTGCCAGATAGGAGGCGAACTCCATGAAACATGCACCACGTCGAGGCGATCGATGCCTGCCGTGAGACAGGACCGGTACGCCGTCCGGAACACTCGTGGACTTCATCGCGGCCTCCTCCTTCGAGGATGCGACTGCTGACTCGCAGGATCAAGAGGGCTGAGCAGGTTGTTCCAACGGGATTTCCAGGAACGCGCATGTGGCGCATGCTGGTGGCATGAGCCTCGACCCCGCGGTGACGAACCCGGAGCACTACAAGGTCATCTTCGAGAACGACAAGGTCCGGGTGCTCGAGTACACCGATCAGCCAGGGGACCAGACAACGCCTCACGAGCATCCCGACAGCGTCATGTACACGCTGAGCTCGTTCCGCCGGCGTCTCGTCTCGGGCGAGATGCAGCGGGAGGTCGAGCTCGGCTCCGGCACCGTCGGCTGGCTCCCTGCACAGACGCACCACGGGGAGAACATCGGCGAGACTCCGACGCACGTGCTCTTCGTCGAGCTGAAGGCAGACACCACCGGCTTCGATGAGCCGATCGCCGCCGACCGACTCGGACCCCAGTAGCCGGCCTCCTACGCCGGCATGTGCGGCTGTCGCTCGTCGTCGTTTCTTGCTGCGGTGGGCGGACTGAGACAGGGTGTCGAGGTGAAGTTCGCGCGTCGATGGACGTGGTCGGTCAGCCTGGTTCTGTTGCTCGGTGTTGTCGGCGCATGTGCCGATTCACCAGGTAGCGATCGCCAGAAGCCCACGCCACCGTCCAGCGAGCTGGCCGCATCGGCCGGTCAGTTCCGTTTCGATGAAGGCACTCGCAACGTGCGCACGGGGATCACCAACAACAGCTCGAAACCGATCACGGTGACGGCTGCGAGGATCAGCTGGGACGGCTTCAAGTGGTCGGCCGCAAAGCTGCCGGAGGGCCCTGTGCTGCCCGACCAGACAGCCGCGTTCATCAGTCACTTCGGCCGCGCGAACTGCACGGCGAGACCTTCCGGGCCAAGGCTTCGTGCCGTGGTCAACGGCGTACGCCGCGACCTGCCGCTTCGTCTGGATCAGCCTGGACTCTTCGAGAGGTTGCAGACCAGCGTCTGCGCCGCGCAGCGCCTGACTGATGCTGCGACGCTGACACTGTCCATCGGTAAGTCGGTCCTGCGTGACAACGGGGTGCCGTTCTACGCCGGAACCGTCACCGTGGTGCGCCATCAGGTCCCAGGGGAACCGATAGCGGTCGTCGACCTGGGCGGCAGCATCCTGTTCAACGTGCTGCCCAGAGAAGGTCGACGGCTTCGCCCGGTCCGGCTCTCGCCCGGCACCAAGTCAGTGACGATCCCGATCCGCGTCGGTCCCACGCGGGAGTGCTCGCCGCACAGTCGCGGCAACACCTCGCAGCCATTCCTGTTCAGCGTCTACACCCGCACGGGAGACGACCCGGTGCACCGGAACATCAAGGTCCCGGACAAGGCAACCCAGCTACGGCTGTGGGGCTTGCTCGATCGATACTGCGCCAAGGTCTATCCAAGCTGAAAAGGCTCTTCACCGGCACGGGTGTCGAGGTGCAGAGTGATGCTCAAGCGCCAAATGCGGACGGCACTGAGGAGAGTCGATGAGCATCGAGCTGAACCACACGATCGTGCATGTGAAGGACAGGTGGGCTGCGTCCAGCGATGTCGGCCAGGTGCTCGGGCTGCCGGAGGCGACGGCGTACGGCCCGTTTGCCGAGCTGAAGCTGGACAACGGCGCGAGCCTGGACTTCATGGACACCGACGGCGACATCCGCGGCCAGCACTACGCCTTCCTCGTGAGCGAGGACGACTTCGACGTCATCCTCGGTCGGTTGCAGGACGGCGGGCGCCAGTGGTGGGCCGACCCCTTCAAGCGCCAACCGCAGGAGATCAACCATGGCGATGGTGGCCGCGGTCTCTATTGGGACGGCCCCGACGGGCACTGGCTGGAGATCATCACCCGGCCCTACGGCAGCGGCGGCTGATCCCCAGCACGGTGCCTAGGCCCGTAAGACCTTGTCCATCGCCTTGCCCTTGGCCAGCTCGTCGACCAGCTTGTCCAGGTAGCGGATCTTCTGCATCAGCGGGTCCTCGATCTGCTCGACGCGCACCCCGCAGATGGAGCCCGTGATCGACGATGCAAGCGGGTTCAGGCGCGCATCCGCGAAGAAGTCCTCGAACGTCGTGCCCTCGGCCAGGTGAGCATTCAACGCTGACTCGTCGAAGCCGGTCAGCCACTCGATCACCTGATCCAGCTCGGCCTTCGTGCGCCCCTTCTTCTCGACCTTGGCCACGTAGTGGGGATAGACCGAGGCGACGCTGATGGTGAAGATCCGGCTCACGAAAGTGAGCGTAGTGCTTGCGCGCCCGGCAGGTCAGTGCCGGTGGAACGTGTCAGACAGACACCGGCTCGCTGAGCTGCTCCATTCTCTCCAGCCCGGACGGAGCGTGCCTCTGAAGGCGATCCATCGCGGCGTCCAGCTCGGGCGACCCTGGGTAATCAGGTGGGATTCGCGCTGGGTTGAGCGCGACCCGGTCGCCCCATGCCTTGATGTCCGGCTCGGAGTTGAACGACATCGAGTTGCGCATGCCTACGGCCTGCATCCTCGTCCAGTCGACCAGGGTGTTGGGCAGCGGCGACGGTGGGCACAGCCGGTTCTTCTCGTCGTCTCTGTCGCGGGTCGCCTCGACGTACCCCGCGAGGGCGGCCCCGAAGCACGGGAACCCCGCTCTGATCGGTTGCACGGTGATCGTCTCTGGCCCCCAGATGTCAACCAGCGGCGGCATCCGGATGCCTTGTGCAGAGCAGTTCACGAACACGGCATCGGGTGCGACAGCGACGGACCCGTCCGCGAAGTCGATCCGGCCCCGGCTCACCGTGTAGATGTGGCCACGCCGTACGACGTGCTCGATGGTGCGCAGCTTCTCGAGCTCCCACGTCGCGAGGGTGGGCGTCCTCGCCATGGTCGGGAAGACGGAGCGGTCGATGCGGAACAGGATGCCTGCGTCCTCCAGCCGCAGGAACAGGTCCTCCAACGACTCCGACGCCGCGGCCGCGGTCATCACGTCGGCGACCATGCCGAAGATGATCGCGGGATCCGGCTGGATCAACGCGCGGTTCAGCATCCACGGATCGCGCGGCCGCACCCAGCAGATGGCGTCTGGCTCAACGCCACGCCCCAGCAACCAGATGATGGAGTCGGTCGCGGTCTTGCCCGCGCCCACGATCACGTACTGACTCGGTGACTCCTCCAGCTGCACGAGGTCGTTGGGCGGGATCACCCGCGCGTCGTCGGCGACACCGAAGGCGGGTGGCGTCTCCGCCGGGATGTCGGGGGCGATGTAGCGCGCATCCACGACCCGGCAGGTCTTCGGCACCTCGAAGCGCTCACCTGAGTCCATCGACATGAAGACGCGATCCCCGACGTACTCACAGCCCGCGAAGAACTCGACCCGCCCCGAGGCCAGCATCCTCTCGGTCAGCACCTCCTCGTAGTACGCGCAGATCGTCGGCTGGTCCGCCCGTTCGCCGAGCCCCGCCTCGGGCCCGCTCTCCTGGATCCGCCCGTCCCCGAGCAACGTCGATGCCACGCCGTAGAAGGCCGAGGTCTGGTGCAGGCGCACGAAGGGGTACGCCGCCAGCCAGTGCCCGCCTGCGCCCTGGCGACGATCGACGAGCGCGACGTGCCCCTGAGCGTGGTCGACCAGGGCGTCGGTGAACGCCATCCCCATCGCCCCGGCCCCGATGACCAGGTAGTCAGCTTCGACTAGACGCGTCATCGAACCACCAAAGCACGCCACGAGGCGGGTTGCACCAGTTGGCGTTGCCACAGCCCCAGCTGACTAGTCCAACCCGGGCTGGGCCGTGTTCATCGCGAGGCCGACTCGCTCAGCTCGGCCAGCCTGGCTGTGCCGCCCGGCACGTTGGTCTGCAGCCGCTCCAACGTGTCGTCCAGCTCCGGCGAGGCGGGGTGCTCGGGCGGAACCCGCGAGGGGTTGAGTGCGACCCGGTGGGACCACGCCTTGATGTCAGGCTCGGAGCTGAACGACGCCGTGTTCCGCAGGCCCAGCACGTTCATCCTCGCCCAGTCGGCCAGGCTGTTGCCCAAGGAGGACGGCGAGCAGAGCCGGTTCTTCTCGCGATCGTCGTCGCGCGTCGCCTCGACGTACCCCGCGATCGCAGCACCGAAGCACGGGAACCCGGCCCGGACCGGCTGAAGGGTGATCGACTCCGACTGCCAGATCGGGAGCAGCGGACGCATCTTCAGGCCGTCCGCCGCGCAGTTGACGACCAGGGCGTCGTCCGCGATGGAGACCGACCCGTGCTGGAGGTCGAGACGACCGCGGCTCAGTGAGTCGATGTGGCCGAGGCGTACGACGTTCTCGACGGTGCGCAGCATCTCGAGCTCCCACGTGCCGAGGGTGGGGGCCTTTGCCATGGTCGGAGTGACCGAGCGGTCGATGCGCAGCATGATCCCGGCCTCCTCCAGCTGGAGGAACAGTTCCGGCAACGATGCAGCCGACCCCGCCAGGCGCATCATCTCTGCGACCATGCCGAGGTAGATGACGGGATCCGGTTGGATCAGCGCGCGGTTCAGCATCCACGGGTCCCGGGGCCTGACCCAGCAGATCGCGTCGGGGTCCTCACCACGCGAGAGCAACAAGACGATTGCATCGGTCGCTGTCTTGCCCGAGCCGACGACGACGTACTGGCTCGGAGTCAGCTCTGATCGCACCAGGTCATTGACCGGGATCACCTGCGCACCGTCGACAATGCCGAACCTCGGCGGCGCCTCGGCCGGGATGTCGGGGGCGAGGTAGCGCGCGTCGACGATCCTGCATGCCGCCGGCACCTCGAACCGCTCACCCGAGTCGAGCGAGACGAAGGCGCGGTCCCCGACGTACTCGCAGCCCCCGAAGAACTCCACCTGCCCCGACGCCACCATCCGGTTCGTCAGCACGTCCTCGTAGTAGGCGCAGATGGTCGGCTGGTCGGCCCGCTCGTGGAGGCCCGCCTCGGGTCCCTCCTGCTGCCTTCGCCCACCGCCGAGCAGTGTGGAGGCGACGCCGTAGTAGGTGGACGACTGGTGCAGCCGCACGAAGGGGTAGTCCGCGAGCCAGTGACCACCGGGTGCCAGGCGGCGGTCGACGATGGCGACGCGCGCCTCACCGTGGTCGATCAGGGTGTCGGTGAACGCCATTCCCATCGCCCCGGCTCCGACCACCAGGTAGTCAGCCTCCACCATGCGCGTCACCGGGCAACCAAAGCACGACCCCCGGGCGCTCGCACTTGTTGACTCGCTGCGGCCCGCAGGTGACTAGTCCAACTGCGGGCCGCAGCGCCGACTACTGGCTGGCCCTGGCCGCCTCGATGAACAGGCTGGTGTCGAAGAACTCCTTGGGGTCGACGTACTTCGGGACCCCGCCGAGCTCGACGTACGCCTTCTCTGCGTCGCCGACCCACTTCAGAACGTCGCCGTTCTCGTACGCCGCGAGCCACTCCTCGTTGGTGTAGTCCTTCTGGAACTCCACCTGGTGCTGGAGGTCGGTCAGCTTCGCGTCTTCCTTGTAGGCGATCTCGTGGACCTTCTTCAGCGAACCCTCGGGGTCGGCGCGGTAGGCGTCGTTGATCTTCAGCCAGGCACCGATGATCTTCTTCACGGTGTCCTGGTTCGCGTCGTACCACTTGTTGTTGGCGACCCACCCGTCGCCGACTCCGGCGTCGGGGTAGTTGCCGGCGTTGTCGATCTCCTTGGCGCCCTTGCCCGCCTCGTTGACCCTCAGGTCGAACGGGACCCAGAGCGCGATGGCCGGGACGCTGCCGCCGATGAAGGCCGTCACGGCGTCCGGCATCTTGGCGTTCACCACGGTGACGTCCTTGCGGCTCAGGCCGACCTTCTCCAGTGCGCGGTGCAGGTAGATGTCAGCGGTGGTGCCCTCGGTGGTGATGACCTTCTTGCCCTTGAGGTCGGCGACCGACTTGATTCCACTGTCACCCTGCACGAACAGCCTGGCCGTGGCGGTCTCGCGCGAGTTCAGCATGAAGATCTTGCCCTGTCCCTGCGCTGGGAAGCTGGAGGTGACGCCGCCCATGATCGCCACGTCGACGCTGCCGCCGGCCAGTGCCTGGCTGAGCTCGATCCCGGTCTCGAACCGGGTGGTCTTGACGTCCAGCCCGGCGTCGGCCCACTGGCCCTCGACCTGACCGAGCCAGAGCTTGTCGTCGACCGCGATCGTGTGCAGGAAGCCGACCTTGACCACGGTCGCGTCTTTCTTGGCCGCGGCCACGTTCTTGGTGTCGCCGCCCTCGTCAAGGGCGCCGCACGCGCTGAGGACCAGAGCCAACACGACCATCAGGGCCGTTCCGATCAGTCGTCGCAGGGATGTCATCTATGTTCCTTCTCTCTGTGGGTCTACTTGGCGGTGCTGGGGCTTTGGTGGTCATGGATCGCATGACGTGCTCGAGGTGCTTGCGGAGCTCGATGAACGCAGGTGCGGTGCGTGCCTCCGGCGTACGCGGCCACGGCACGTCGACCTCGACGACCTCGTGGACGTGCGTCGGCCGGTTGGTGAGTACGACGACCCGGTGGCTGAGGTAGATCGCCTCCTCGACGGAGTGCGTGATCAACATCGCCGCCCGGCGCTCCCGCTGGCTGGCCTCGGCCAGCAGCTCCTGCATGTACTCGCGGGTCTGAGCGTCGAGGGCAGCGAACGGCTCGTCGAGCAGCATCACGTCGGGATCGGTCGCGTAGGCACGTGCGAGCGCGACCCGCTGGCGCATGCCGCCGGACAACGTCTTGGGCAGCGCCTTCTCGAAGCCGCCGAGACCCATCAGGTCGACGTACTTCGCCACGACCTCGGCGATCTCTGCGCGCGAGCGCTTGTTGCTCCTCAGGGTCAGGCCGAACGCGATGTTCTTCTCGACGGTGAGCCACGGGAAGATCGCGTACTGCTGGAAGACCACCCCGCGCCGTGCTTCAGGTCCGGAGACCTGCTCGCCGTCGACCTCGACCAGTCCGGATTCGGGCTGCAGGAAACCGGCCGCGAGGTTGAGCAGCGTCGACTTCCCACAGCCGCTGGGACCGAGCACGCTGACGAACTCACCCGGGCGTACGCCGAAGTCAACGCCGTCGAGCACCTCGACCCGCTTCTTGGCGGGACCGAATCCAAGGCGTACGTCGCCGAACCTGATCCGCTCCACGGCCTGGTCGCGCAACTGCGTCGTCATCGCGCCGTCCGCTCCTGCCAGCGGACGGTCCGCGACATCGCCAGCTGCACGATGCGGTCCATCACCAGGGCACAGACCCCGACCAGGATGATGCCTGCGAACACCTCGTCCTGGCGGAAGTAGCCCGCCGCCTTCTGCATCATCGACCCGATGCCACGCTGGGCGGCGACCAGTTCGGCCGCCACGACGGTCGCCCAGCACACGCCGAGCGCGACGCGCACAGCGACGAAGATCTGCGGCACCGTCAGGGGTACGACGACCCGGCGGAACAGCTCGAGCTGGTTGGCCCCGAGCGCGCGACCGGCGCGGATGTAGACGTCGTCGATCGCGGCGACGCTCTCGTAGATCACGATCACGGCGGAGAAGAACGCGGCGTAGACGAGAATCGAGATCCTGGCCGTCTCCTCGATGCCGAGGTAGACGATCACCAGCGGGATCAACGCCAGCGGGGGCAGTGCGCGGAAGAAGCTGACCAGCGGGTCGAACATGGCACGCACGACGGGAAACCAGGCGAGCACGAACCCCACTGGCAGGGCGACGGTGCAGCCGATCCCGATGCCGATCAGCACGCGCAGCACGCTCAGGCGGGTGTCGAGCAGCAGGCCGTCGTTCCTGGTCAGTCCGTCGACCAGGGTGTCGAAGACGGTGGCCGGGCTCGGCGTACGGTCGTCGACCTCGCTGCCGATCCACCACACGCCGATGGCGAGGGCGATCCCGCACAGCGGCAGCAGCACGCGTCGCGTGGTGGCGGTCAACCGAGACTCCTTATATATGACTAACTTAGTCAACAATAGAGTCTTAGCGTCCGGGGCCTGCACGCGGCTCGCCGTCGTGGACACGCGGCTAGGGTCGCGAAATGACCAGCCGGATGCAGGTGGCGCAGCGATCCAACGTGCCGCCCTTCCACGTGATGGACCTGCTCGCGGCGGCGCACCGGCGGATGGTCACCCACGGCGACCTGGTCAACTTCGTCGCCGGTCAGCCCTCGACCGGCGCGCCGAAAGCGGTGCGCGAGGAGGCGAAGCGGCTTCTCGACGCGGGGCCGCTGGGCTACACGGTCGCGACGGGAATCCCCGGGCTGCGTGAGGCTGTCGCGGCGCACCATCGTCGTACGACGGGCATCGACGTCACCCTCGACGACGTCGTGATCACCACGGGCTCGTCCGGCGGTTTCCTGCTCGCCTTCCTAGCCGCCTTCGAGCCGGGTGACCGTGTCGTGATGGCACGGCCCGGATACCCCTGCTATCGCAACGTGCTGACTGCGCTGGGCTGCGAGGTGGTCGAGATCGACTGTGGTCCGGAGACCCGGTTCCAGCCGACCGTCGAGCAGCTCGCCTCTGTCCCCGGTCCTGTCGCCGGTCTGGTCGTCGCCTCCCCCGCGAACCCCACCGGCACGATGCTGCTGCCCGACGAGCTGGACGCGATCGCCCTCTGGTGCGAGGAGAACAGCGTTCGGTTGGTGAGCGACGAGATCTACCACGGGATCACCTACGGCAGTGGGTCCGGAGGTTTCGAGACACTCGCTGGCGCTCGTTCCTCAACCACCGGAGGTCGGAGGTCGGCGTGGCACACCTCGCGCACCGGTGTGGTCTTCGGTTCGTTCTCGAAGTACTTCTCGATGACCGGTTGGCGGCTCGGCTGGATGCTGGTGCCCGAGGACCTGCGGCGGCCGGTCGACGTGCTCACCGGGAACTTCACGATCTGCCCTCCAGTCCTGGCGCAGTACGCCGCCATCGCCGCGTTCACGCCCGAGTCCTACGCCGAGCTCGACGGTCACGTGGCGAGGTACGCCACCAACCGTGCGCTGCTGCTCGACGGCCTGCCCAGGCTGGGGATCGGCAAGCTGGCTCCGGCGGACGGCGCCTTCTACGCGTACGCCGACATCGGCCACCTCACCGACGACTCGCACGCCTGGAGCCTGCAGCTACTGGAGGACACGGGTGTGGCCACCGCGCCCGGTATCGACTTCGACACCAGCCGGGGCAACGAGTTCGTGCGGTTCTCCTTCGCCGGCAGCGCGGAGGAGATCCCGGAGGGACTCGACCGGCTCGGCGGCTGGCTCGGATGACCAGGTTCGACCCACTGGACCCGGAGTTCCTGGCCGACCCCTACCCCGGCTACGCCTGGCTGCGCGACAACGAGCCGGTGCACCACCGCGAGCGCGACCATCGCGCGCCGGGGTTCTGGGCGCTGTCCCGGTTCGAGCACATCTGGGACGCCGTACGCCGACCGGAGGTGTTCTCCTCGGCCTCTGGCCTCACGTTCTTCCGCGACGAGATCGACCAGCTCGGTCTGCCGCCGACCATCGTGATGCTGGACCCGCCCGTGCAGACCCGCCTGCGTGCGTTGATCGGTCGCGGCTTCACACCTCGTCACGTGACGCGGCTCGAGGAGAGCATCAGGTCCTTCGCGCGGGGTCAGATCGCGGAGATGACCAAGCAGTCGGCGAACGACGAGTCGGTGGACCTGCACACCGAGTTCTCCTCGGCGATTCCCACGTTCGTGCTGGCCGAGCTGTTCGGCCTCCCAGCCTCGGACCGCGAGCGATTCACTCCGTGGGTGCAGACCCTGACGCGTCTCCAGAACGAGGGCTTCGACGCCAACGCGCTGGTCGGCGACAGCGGTGCCGACTCCGATGCGAGCGCGGGTGTGCAGGTGCTTGGCGAGATGTTCGAGTACTTCACCGCCGCCATCGCCGCGGCTCGAGCAGGACCCCGGCGACGACCTGCTCGGCCGGCTCGTCACCGCCGAGATCGACGGCGAGACGCTCAACGACTGGGACATCCTCGGCTTCTGCTTCGTGGTCACTGCCGGTGGCGCCGACACCACAGCCAGCCTGATCTCGCACACCGTCCTGCTCACCGGCCAGGAGATGGCGCAACGCGAGCTGCTGTTGGCCGATCCTGCGTTGATCCCGGATGCACTGGTGGAGTGCCTGCGCTACGAGTCATCGGTGCAGGGCCTGGCGCGCACGACCTTGGCGGACGTGGAGGTTGGCGGGGTGGAGATCCCTGCCGGCGAGAAGGTGCTGATGCTCTACGGGTCGGCGAACCGCGACCCACGGGAGTACGGCGAGACGGCCGACCAACTCGACGTACGCCGCAAGATCGCGCGCCACCTGGCCTTCAGCAGCGGTCCACACTTCTGCATCGGCAGCCACCTCGCGCGGCTGCAGGCTCGGGTCGCTGTCGAGGAGCTCTTCGCTGCGCACCCACACGTCACCGTCGACCCGGATGCCGGCGTGCGGCACGAGTCCGCCTTCGTGCGCGGTTGGGTCTCGCTCCCGGCGGCGGGTATCTAGCTCGACTTGTCGAGGAAGGCCGTCATCGCCTCGCGTGCCGCGTCGGAACCGAAGAGGCGGGCACTGAGCCTGGCCATCTCGTCGGCCTGCGCGTCGAGGTTGGCCAGCACCGGTGCGGCCAGCAGGGCCTTGGTCTCGCGCAACCCCTGCGGGTGGCCCTTGACCAGGTCGGCGCAAACAAGGGCGACCTCGTCGTCGAGCGCCTCAGGTGCGACCGACCTCGTGACGAGGCCCATCTGCGCCGCCTCGGCGGCGTCGAACTTGCGGCCGGTCAGGAAGCTGTCCGCGGCACCGCGACTGGTGAGCCGGGGCAGCACGGTCAGGGAGATCACGGCGGGCGTGAGCGCGAGCCGCACCTCGGTGAACGCGAAGGTGACGTCGTCACTGCACAGGACGATGTCGCTGGCGGCCACGATGCCGAGTCCGCCTGCTCGCACCGGGCCGGCAAGCCGAGTCACGACCGGCGAGCGGTGACTGAGGATGCGGCGCTGCAACGCGACCAGCGCCTGCGCGCCCTCCTCCATGCCACCCTCCGCGGCCTCGCTGAGGTCGGCGCCGGAGCAGAACACCCGGTCGGCGGAGCGGATCAGGACAACCTTCACGTCAGGGTCCTGCTCGGCCGCGTCGAGGGCGTCGAAGAGCTGGGTCACCAGCAAGCGGGAGAGCGCGTTGCGGTTGTGCGGAGAGTCGAGCGTGATCGTCGCGACCCCGTCGGCGACCTCGTGATGCACCAGCTCGTCGGTCATTCTGCTCCTCTGCTCAGGTCGTAGCGCGCGATGAACTCGTCCACAGGGATCGAGGCCACGGCCTCACCCAGGACGTCGAGCGGCAGGTCCTCGAGACGCTTGAAGCGCACGCAGGACTTGCCCATGTCGAGGTCGAGGCCGCGGTCGGCGTACTCCTCCTGGAACCGCGCGAGCTCGGGACCGTCGGTGTAGAGGCCCATCAGGTAGACCGCCATGTGGTGCTTCTGCGAGGCGAGGGCGACGTAGGGCAGGGGCTTGCCGTTGTAGGTGTCCGGCTTGGTCTCGAGCGGGACGATCCAAGAGATCATCCCCCAGTCCATCTGCTCGACGTAGCCCTCGGGCAGGTGCGCGTTGATCCGGTCGCGCACCGTGCTGATGGCGGCACGACGATCTTCAGGCAGTGAGGCGAGGTAGTCCTCCACGGACTCGGCGTCGCTCTGCATGATGACTCCCTCCCTCAAGGGCATCAGTATGACTTCGGCAGCCCCAGGGAGTGCATGCCGACGTAGTTCAGGATCATCTCGCGACTGACCGGGGCGATCCGGCCGGCCCGTGCGGCGACGAGGAGCCCGGCAACGCCGTACTCCTGGGTGATGCCGTTGCCGCCGTGGGACTGCACGGCACGGTCGGCGGCGTCGCAGGCTGCTTCCGCCGCGGCGTACTTCGCCATGTTGGCGGCCTCGCCGGCACCGATGTCGTCGCCTTCCTCATAGAGGGCGGATGCCTTCTGGGTCATCAGTCGCGCGAGCTCGATCTCGATCTTCGACTGCGCCAACGGGTGCGCGATGCCCTGGTGGCTGCCGATCGGTGCGCCGAAGACCTCGCGGGTCTTGACGTACTCCGTCGCGCGATCCAGCGCGAACCGCGCGAGCCCGGTCGAGAAGGACGCCGCCATGATCCGCTCGGGGTTCAGCCCGGCGAACAGCTGCACCAGGCCGGCGTCCTCGTCACCCACGAGTGCGTCGGCGGGGAGGCGGACGTCGTCGATGAAGACCTGGAACTGCTGCTCGGGGCTGACGATCTCCATCGGGATCGGGGTGAAGCTGAGACCCTCCGCGTCCGTGGGTACGACGAACAGGCACGGCTTGAGCTTGCCGGTCTTCGCATCCTCGGCCCGCGAGACGACGAGCATGTTCTTGGACTCGTCGACGCCGGAGATGTAGATCTTCTGGCCCTTGAGCAGCCACTCGTCACCGTCGCGCCGCGCGGTGGTGGTGATGTTGTGCGAGTTGGTGCCGGCGTCGGGCTCGGTGATCGCGAAGGCCATCGTCTCGGTGCCGTCGCAGATGCCCGGCAGCCACTTCTGCTTCTGCTCGTCGGTGCCGAAGCGGGTGATCACGGTGCCGCAGATCGCCGGGGAGACCACCATCATCAGCAGCGGGCACCCCTTGGCGGCGAGCTCCTCGCAGACCGCCGCGACATCGCCGATGCCGCCACCACCGCCGCCGTACTCCTCGGGGATGTTGATGCCGAGATAGCCGGCCTTGCCGATCGCCAGCCACAGGTCGGTCGTCTTCTCGCCGTTGCGGGCGCAACGGGTGAAGTACTCCCGGCCGTAGTTGCCCGCCAGCTTGGCGACCTCCCTGCGCAGGGTCAGGCGTTCCTCGGACTCGGTGAAGCTGCTCATGACTCTCCTTCTGGCTCTGGCTGTTCTGTCTGGTCTGGCGGGGTGACCACGGCGAGCACCTCGCCCGCCGAAACCTGCTGCCCCATCGCGACGGCGAGCTCACTGAGCACGCCGTCGGTGGGGGCACTGATCGTGTGCTGCATCTTCATCGCCTCGAGGACGAGGACGGTCTGCCCTGCGGTCACCTCGGCGCCTGCCTCGAGGGGTACGCCGATCACGGTGCCCGGCATCGGCGCGAGCAGCGATCCCTGGGCCACGACGTCCGCCGGGTCCATGAACCGGGGGGTGGCGCGCAGGTGCAACGAGCCCATCCGGGAGTCGACCTCGACGTCGCGCACCCCCGTGGCCGAAGGGTCCCCGATGGCGACGTCGACCCGGGTGCTGATCCGGTCGACCTCGATCGTCACGCCATCAGGGGCGGCGGACACCACTCTCACGTCACCGTCACGCGAGGAGTAGCCGTCGCGGCCGCCGTACCACTCGACGACGTGCTCCTCGTCGGCGACAGCGAACACTGTTCGCTGGGGTTGGGACACGACATTGCGCCAGGCGACCGGCGTCCCTGCCTGGGTGCGCCGCTTCGCGCGGTCCAGCTCCGCCAGGGCGACCGCTGCCGCGAACAGCAGGTGTTCGTCGGGAGGCAGCTGCTCTCCGGTCGGGACGATGCTCCGACGATCGAAGAAGTCCGTGCTGACATCGCCCTCGAGAAAGGCCTCGTCACGCAAGCACGCCACGAGCAGGTCGCGGTTGGTGGTCACGCCGTGCAGTCGTGCACGTGAGAGCGCATCGGCCAGCCTGCGCGCGGCTTCTGCTCGCGTGGGTGCCCACGCGATCACCTTGGCAAGCATCGCGTCGTAGTGCGTCGAACCTCGTTGCCCGCCTCGAACCCGGAGTCCAGGCGAAGGCCCGGCCGGTTCAGCAGGTCGAACTCGCCGGCGACACCCGGGACGTCGAACCTGGTCAGCACGCCGCTCTGGGGCTGCCAGTCGTGGGCAGGATCCTCGGCATAGAGGCGCACCTCGATGGCGTGGCCGTACCCGGTGGTTGAGGAGGGAGCGCCGAGCGACCGTCTCGAAACCACGCATCGAGTCGACGCTTGCCCCTCGGCGACGGCGATCTGGGCCTCGACGAGGTCGACCCCGTGCACGAGCTCGGTGACCGGATGCTCGACCTGGAGCCGGGTGTTCATCTCCAGGAAGAAGAACCGCTCGGTCTCGGCGTCGTACAGGAACTCGACCGTGCCGGCGCCCCGGTAGTCGATGGCAGCTGCCGCTGCCCGCGCCGCCTCGTGCAGGGCGGGGCGCGTGGCGTCGGCGAGGTTCGGGGCAGGCGCCTCCTCGATCACCTTCTGGTGGCGGCGCTGGAGCGAGCAGTCCCGCTCGCCGAGAACCAGCACGCCGTCGCGGTGACCGAGCACCTGCACCTCGACGTGGCGGCCCTGCTCGACGTACGGCTCGACGAACACCGTGCCGTCGCCGAAGGCCGACTCCGCCTCGGCCTCGGCCGCGGCGATCTCGGTGGGAAGGTCCGACAGCGTGCGCACGATGCGCATCCCGCGTCCGCCGCCACCGGACGATGCCTTCACCAGCAGCGGCAGGTCGTTCTCCGTGGCCGTCTCGACGGTGTGGTTGGTCAGCACCGGTACGCCGGCCGCGTCCATCAGCTTCTTCGACTCGATCTTCGAGCCCATCTGCTCGATCGACTCCGGCGCCGGGCCGACCCAGGTGATGCCGGCGGCGATCACCGCCCGCGCAAAGTCGGCGTTCTCGGAGAGGAACCCGTAGCCAGGGTGGATCGCGTCAGCGCCAGTGCGACGCGCTGCCTCGAGCACGAGGTCCGCGCGCAGGTAGGTCTCCGCGGGCTGTTGCCGGGCAGCCGTACGGCGGCGTCGGCCTCGCGGACGAACGGCAGCCCTTCGTCGGCATCCGAGTGCACGGCGACCGTCTCGATGCCGAGCCGGCGACAGGTCGCGAAGACCCGCCGCGCGATCTCGCCGCGGTTGGCGACGAGCAGTCTCCTGATCGCGCTCACGTCCTGAAGACGCCGAAGCGTTCGGTGCCCTCGATGGGCTGGTTGGCGGTGATCACGGACAGGCAGATGCCGAGGATCGTCCTGGTGTCGCGCGGGTCGATCACGCCGTCGTCGTACAGCATCCCGGAGAGGAAGAACGGCAGGCTCTGCTCCTCGACGCTGGCCTCGACGAACTCGCGCATGCCGGCGTCGGCCGCGTCGTCGTACTCCTTGCCCTTGGCCTCCGCCGCGGCTCGCGCGACGATGCTAAGGACGCCGGCGAGCTGCGCCGGCCCCATCACCGCGGACTTCGCGCTCGGCCAGGTGAACAGGAACCGCGGGTCGAAGGCCCGGCCGTTCATGCCGTAGTTCCCCGCGCCGTACGACGCCCCCATGATGATCGAGATGTGCGGCACCTTGCTGTTGCTCACCGCGTTGATCATCTGCGCACCGTGCTTGATGATGCCGCCCTGCTCGTACTCCTTGCCGACCATGTAGCCGGTGGTGTTGTGCAGGAACAGCAGGGGTACGTCGACCTGGTTGGCCAGCTGGATGAACTGGGTCGCCTTCTGCGCCTCCTCGCTGAACAGCACGCCCTGCGCGTTGGCGAGGATGCCGACCTGGTGGCCGTGGATCCGCGCCCAACCGGTGACCAGCGAGCTGCCGTAGAGCGGCTTGAACTCGTCGAAGACGACTCCGTTGTCCGCCGAGACACCGTCCGCGACGAGCCGGATCACCTCCCGCGGGTCGAACGGCTCCTTGAGGTCGGTCGGGATCAGGTCCAGCAGCTCCTCGACATCCCCCTCCGGCTCGGCGAACCCCACAAACCGCCGACCCGTCGCAGAAGTGCGCTCAGAACCCGCCGAGCCGTCGCAGAAGTGCAGGGCTTGTGCGGTTCAGCCGGGCCACGATCCGGCGCCCGATCCGCAACGCATCGTGCTCGTCCACGGCGAGGTAGTCGGCCAGCCCGGAGACCCGCGCGTGCATCTCGGCACCACCGAGCGACTCGTCGTCGGACTCCTCGCCAGTCGCCATCTTCACCAGCGGCGGGCCACCGAGGAACACCTTGGCCTGCTCCTTGACCATCACCGTGTAGTCGCTCATCCCGGGCACGTAGGCCCCGCCGGCCGTGGAGTTGCCGAAGACGATCGCGATCGTCGGCACCTTGGCGGCCGACGAGCGGGTGATGTCGCGGAACAGCTTGCCGCCGGGGATGAAGATCTCCTTCTGCGTCGGCAGATCAGCCCCGCCGGACTCGACCAGGGCAACCGTCGGCAGCCGGTTCTCCTCGGCGATCTGCGAGGCGCGGAAGATCTTCTTCACCGTCCACGGGTTCGACGCGCCACCCTTCACCGACGGGTCGTTCGCGGTGATCATGCACTCGACGCCCTCGATGACACCGATGCCGGTGACCACGCTGGCACCGACGGTGAAGTCCGAGCCCCAGCCGGCCAGCGGCGACAGCTCGAGGAAGGCACTGCCCGGATCGACGAGCAGCTCGATCCGCTCGCGCGGCATCAGCTTTCCGCGGGAGTGGTGGCGCTCGACGTACTTCTCACCGCCACCGGCGACCGCAACGGCGTGCTGTGCCTCGAGGTCGGCGATCTTGGCGAGCATCGACTCGCGGCGCGCCAGGTCAGTCATCTGTGCCTCCGTTCTGGATGCATTCTGCGACGGCTCGATGTTCTGAGTGCACTTCTGCGACGGGTCAGCGGGTTCTGGGTGCACTTCTGTGACGGGTCGGCGGATGGGGGTCATGGGGTGTAGCCCAGCAGGCGGGCGGACAGGTCGGTCAGCACTTCGGTTGCTCCTCCTCCGATGCCGAGGATCCGGGAGTCGCGGTAGTGCCGCTCCACCTCGGTCCCGTGCATGTAGCCGGTGCCGCCGTGCAGCTGCACGGCTTGGTCGACGACGTGGTCGCACGCCTCCACCGCAGTTTGCTTCGCCAAGCAGGCTTCGGCGATCGACGCTCTTCCCCTGCAACGTGCCTGACGTGGCCGCTCCGGCGACGTGGCGCGTGTAGAGCGCGCAGCCTCTACCTGCCTCTGCATCTCGACGAGCTTGTGCTGCACGACCTGGCGTGCGATCAGCGGCTTGCCGAAGGTCTCGCGCTCCCGGCAGTACGCCGCGGTCAGGGCAAGCGAGCGGGCGGCGATGCCGTAGGCGTGTACGGCGAGGGCGATCCGCTCGACCACGAACTGCTCCGCGATCAGGTGGAAGCCCGCGTTCTCCTCACCCACGAGGTTCGCAGCCGGCACCCGCACGTCGACGAACGAGAGCTCGGCGGTGTCCGAGCAGTGCCAGCCCATCTTGGCCAGGCCGCGGTCGACGGTGAACCCGGGCGTGCCCTTCTCGATGACGAGCAGGCTGATGCCGGCATGACCGGGGCCACCGGTCCGGACGGCTGTCGTCACGAAGTCGGCGCGTACGCCGCTGGTGATGAACGTCTTGCTGCCGTTGACGATGTAGCGTCTCACCATCGCGTACGGCGGTCGTCCGGATGCCCGCGACATCGGAGCCGCCACCCGGCTCGGTGACAGCGAGCGCGCCGATCTTCTCGCCGGCCAGCGTCGGGCGCACGAAATCATCGATCTGCCGAGGCGAACCGTGTGCCGCCATGTGCGGCAGGGCGATGCCACCGGTGAACAGCCCGGCAGCCAGGCCCGATGACCCACCGGCCTCGAAGAACGCCTCCTGCAACGCCACCGAGTCGAGCAGCGAGCCACCCTGCCCGCCGACCTCTTCGGGAAAGGAGACGCCGAGCAGACCCGCCTTCGCGGCAGACGAGGTGGAGCGAGCGAGGGATCTCGCCTGCGTCCTCCCAGTCCTGGAGGTGCGGCTCGACCTCCCGGCGTACGAACTCAGCGGTCGTCGCCTGCAGCGCCAGCTGCTCGTCGTCCCAGCTCACAGCAGCTCCTCCGGGACGTGCACCATCCGCGAGCGCAGCCACTCGCCGAGGCCCTTGGCCTGCGGGTCGAACCGGGTGCTGGCGGCGACACCGTCGCCGAGCAGCCCGTGGATCAGCACGTTCACGCCGTGCAGGTTGGGCAGTGCGAACACCTCGATGTCGAGGTCGGCCGCCTCGGGGAGCAGCAGCCGGACCCGGTCGACGGAGACGAAGTGCGTGAGCCACTGCGCCCGCTCGGCCTGCTTCTCGCCAGCACGCACCCACAGCCCTACGTTGGCGTCGCCGCCCTTGTCGCCGGAGCGGGCGTGCACGAACGTGCCCAGCGGCACCTCGCGGGTGATCGCGTCGTCGCGGATGCCCTCGATCTGCGGTGCGACCGTCTGGTCGGCCTTGGTCTGCACGGCGGGCTGCTCGGCGACCTGCGGGTCCGGGATCACCTCGGTGGTCCCGTCGGGCAGGTGCACGGTGTGCTCGACGACGTCGCGGTCGACGTACGCCGGACGGTAGACGCCGAACGGGGACGCCGGTCCGGGAGGGGCCGTCATCGTGAACCCCGGGTAGGACCCCAGCGCCAGCTCGACCGCCGCGCTCGTGAACGGCTTGCCCACCTTTGCCGCCGAGCTGTCCTTGACGGTGCACCTGAGCAGGCAGGAGGCGCCCTCCTCCGTGGCGGAGTCCGGCACCGGGAGGCCGCCCATCGACCAGTCGACCGACGTCGGCGTCGAGGCGTCCCTCGAGCTGCGCGCGCAGCCACTCCGCCTTGGCCTCGATGTCGAGGCCGGTCAGCACGAACTCCACCTGGTTGCGGAACCCGCCGATCGTGTTCACGCAGACCTTCAGCTGTGCCGGCGGCGCCTGACCACGTACGCCGGAGACCCGCACCCGGTCGTCGCCGTCATCGGCCAGCTCGATGGTGGTGAGGTCGGCCGTCACGTCGGGGCCGAGGTAGTGCTCGGCCTGCACCTCGTACATCAGCTGCGCCGTGACGGTGTCGACCGAGACCAGCCCTCCGGTGCCGGCGTGCTTGGTGATCACGCAGCTGCCGTCGGCGGCGATCTCAGCGATCGGGAAGCCCAGGGGTACGTCGTCGCGCGGCAGGTCGAGGAAGCCGGAGAAGTTGCCACCGGTCGCCTGGGTACCGCACTCGATGATGTGACCGGCCACCACAGCGCCGGCGAGCTCGTCGTACTGCTCCGGCGTCCAGCCGTGCCTCCAGATCGCCGGTCCGACGACGAGAGAGGCATCGGTGACCCGGCCGGTCACGACGATGTCGGCACCCGCCTCGAGCGCACGCGCGATCCCGAAGGCGCCGAGGTAGGCGTTCGCCGTGAGGGCGCCGCCGAGGTCGAGCTCCGCCGCCCGGGAAGTGAGGTTGTCGCCGTCGACCCACGCGATCCGGGGCTGGACCCCGGCCTCCGCGGCCACCTCGGTCAGCTTCTCCGCCAGCCCGGCCGGGTTGAGCCCGCCGGCGTTGGCGACGATCTTCACGCCCTGCTCCAGGGCAAGGTCGAGGCAGTCGGCCACCTGCTTGACGAACGTGCGGGCATAGCCGAGCGACGGATCCTTGAGCTGGTCCTTGCCGAGGATCAGCATGGTCAGCTCGGCAAGGTAGTCACCGGTGATGACGTCGATGCTCTGCCCGTCCCTGGCGCCCTCGAGCAGCTCGCGCATGGCGGAGAGCCGGTCGCCGTAGAAGCCGCTGCAGTTGCCGACGCGCAACACGCCCGGTGGTTGAGGAGCCGAGGAACGAGGCGTCTCGAAACCACTCATGGCTGCCCCCTTTGGTTTCGAGACGGCCCGGGCGGGCCTCCTCAACCGACGGGGGCCGACCCTGTCCGGGCGGACCGGCGAAGGCCTGGGCGATGTCCAGCCAGCGGTCTGCGTCCGGGCCTTCGGCGGTCAGGTCGAGGTCGTCGCGGTGCCGCCGTTGGGTCACCCGCAGGCAGAAGTCGTACGCCGACCCCCGCACCGACTGTGCAGCGTCGCCCGGTCCCCATTCCCACACCTCACCGGAGGGCGAACGCAGCTCGACCCGGAACTCCTCGCTGGGCGGCTCGAGCGAGTGCGCGGCGAACGAGAAGTTGCGGGTGCGTACGCCGAGGTGGGCCACGTGCCGGATCCGGTCACTGGGCTCCGGCATCGACGCCCAGTGTCTCGGCGACGTCGAGCGAGTGGGCCCACGTCTCCATGAACCGCGCAGTCGCCATGGACGTCGGACTCATGGGCGGTCCGAACCACGGCATCTTCTGCCCGCCCGGGTAGTTCCGCAGCGCGACGTCCAGACCCTCCCGCGCCTCCCGCCAGCGCGCAAGCAGCTCGTTCGGAGCCGCCTTGCCACCTTCCAGCGCCTCCACGTCGACATAGCCCGTCGGGTCCGACATCGCCTTGATGACGAACGCGTCCCACTGCTCCTTGTCCGTTGCCGCAGCCACGGCGACCTCGTCGGTCCAGGCGAGATGGGCGATCTGGGTCGCGATGTCCCAGCCGGCCGCCGGGGTCGGCGTACGCCAACCGGCCTCGTCGAGCGGGGCGACCATTTCCTCCAGGGCGGCGCTCTCGGCGTCGAGGTCGCCGAGCACCTGCTCCAGGACGTTCTTCGTAGGGGCCGGGTTCACGGTTGCCTCAGCTCTGCGTCGAGGGTGCGCGCCCAGGCGCTGAGGATCCTGCGCCGCCGGGCGGTGTCGTCGGTGATCGTGTTGGCCAGCCCGAGACCACGGACCAGGTCGAGGGTCGCCTGCACCAGCTCGCGGACCCGTGGCTGCGTCTCGTCGACCCCGAGCGCGTCCACCGCGATGCGATGGGCCTCCCGGCCCACCCGCTGCTCGAGGGGTACGACGGCCGCGTGCAGCGACTCGTCGGTGCGCGCGGCGACCCAGAGCTCGAGAGCCGCCGTGAACACCGGCGAGGTGAAGTGGTCGGCGAACATCTCGAGCGCAGCGCGGGTGCGTCGCTTGCCGCTCGGCAGCCGGGTGGCCGCCTCACGCAGCTCCTCGCCGCGCACCTCGCTGAGGTGCTCCACCGCTGCGACCACCAGTGCCGTCTTCGTCGGGAAGTGGTGCAGCTGTGCCCCCCTGCTGACGCCGGCCCGTTGTGACACCAGCGTCGTCGAGGTGCCGCTCCAGCCGTGCTCGACCAGGCACTCCACCGTCGCTTCGAGCAGCCGCTGCCGCATGGCGCGCGTCCGCTCCTCCTGCGGCACGCGCGGTGAAGCGACTCGGGCGTTGGTCACTCGCGCATCCTGACCGAGCAACAACAAACAGTCAAGACTGACTTTTATTGCCGCAAGGCTGGTTTCACCGGCTAGCCGGGGATCCATGTGGTTCTACGGCAAAGCAACACCCGAAAACGTCAGGGATTGCCCGAGAACCCCATCCGTTTTGTCCGTCCTGAGTGTTCGGCCGGTCACTGGCGGGTCAACGCTCGAACGCGCGCCGGAGGCTGAGCACCCGTCCTGCCTAAGACACCAATCGCTGCAATGACCACGGCGCCCGCTATCGAGACCAGACTCGCGAGGAGGACCGCGGAGGACCATCCGTCGACCAGCTTGGCGGGACCCACACCGCTGCCCGCGTGGCTGAGGACCACCGAGAACACGGTGATGCCGCACGCCGCTCCGAGGTAGCGGGCGGTGTTGTTCGAACCGCTCCCCATCGCCGCCCGGTCGGCCGGGACGTTGGCCACCGCCTCGCGACCGAGCACGGCGTTGAGCACGCCCGTCGCCAACCCGGCAACCAGCAGCGACGGCAGCAGCCGCCAGGGGGACGAGCCGGTGTCGATCCCGAGGGCGAGCAGCTGCCCGATCCCGACGACCAGCAGCGCGACCGCGATCAGGTTCGGCCCCGACAGTGCGACCTTGAACCGGCGCAGCAGCAACGAGGCCAGCACACTGGTCACGGACCAGCCGGCCACCAGCCAGGTGGCCACCCACAGCGAGCCACCCAGTCCGACCTGGACGAGGAACGGCACGTTGGACGTCATCCCGATGATGCCGATGCCGAGAACGAGCGCGCCGACGGTGGCCGCCAGGAACCCCGGTGAGCGCAGCAGGCCAGGTCGAGCATGGGCTCGGCGGTGTGCCTCTCGACGAGGACGAACGCGACCAGCAGCAACGCGCTGAGGCCCAGCAGCACGCAGGTGCCGGTCGAGATACCGGAGCGCGCCTGGGTCAGCCCACTGACGACAAGGGTGAGAGCGGCGGCGAGGGTCAGCACGCCGAGGAGGTCCAGCCGCCGCGGCTGCGCGGCCTTCGAGTCGGGCAGCCACCGCACGCTCGGCCAGAGCAACCCGAGTGCCACGGCCCCGACCACGGCGTAGGTCTCGCGCCAGCCCGTTCCGAAGTCGAGGACCGCAGCGAGGAGCGCACCGACTGTGATCCCCAGGCCCACGCTCGCACCCCAGATGCCGGTGGCGTGGGCGCGAGCAGCGGGTTCGGTGAAGGCGTGCGCCAGGATGGCCAGCCCGCACGCGAGGACGGCGGCGCCGCCGAGTCCTTCGAGCACGCGTGACTCCCACGAAGACCGCGCTCGACGGCGCCACTGCCGAGCCCAGCGACCCCGCCGCCAGCAGGGCGATCCCGGCCACGTAGACGCGGCGACGCCCCCAGGCGTCGCCGAGCGCGCCCGAGGCGAGCAGTCCGGCGGCCAGACCCACGCTCATCGAGCTGAGGATCCAGGCGCGGGCACCTGCGCCGGAGCCCAGGTCGACCACGGTCTGCGGAACGCTGGCCATCGGGGTGACGTAGGTGACCAGGACCAGCGCGGTCCCGAGCGCGACCAGGGCAGTGGGGCGCTCCCGGTGGGTCGGCAAGGAGGACACTGGACGACTCACTCGGAGTCAGTTTGACTTTCGAACTCACTCTGGGAAGATAGCAGCACCATGACGACCGCACCAGCCGCACCCATCACCCTGGCCGACCTGCCGGGGCGTCCCTGCCCCATCGCCGCCTCGCTCGAGCTCGTGGGCGAACGCTGGTCGCTGCTCGTGGTCCGCGAGCTGTCGCTGGGCTTCCACCGCTTCACCGACATCGTCGCCGGCACCGGCGCCCCCCGAGACCGGATCGCGGCACGCCTCAAGGCGCTCGTCGAGGCCGGCGTCGTGGAGCGCCGGCAGTACCAGTCCGGTCCCGACCGCTTCGAGTACCACCTCACCGAGTCCGGCCGCGCGCTGGTGCCGGCCCTCGACGCGCTGCTGGCGTGGGGAAGGGCGTACGCCGTGGCGGCGGACGACCCGGACCGTGACCGCTACCGCACCGTGCGCAAGCGCTCGTCCGACGCGCCCAAGCCTGTCCCGACCAGCCAGGAGACCCCATGACCGACCAGCTCAGCTCCATCGCCGACACCGACTGGGGACCCGAGCAGGCGCGCACCGTCACCTGGCACGACCCGGCCAAGCCGGCGGCCGTCGGGCTCGCGATGGCCGGCATCGACTACCTGAAGGCGATGGTCGTCGGCGCGATCCCGCCCCCACCGATCGCGCAGCTGATCCAGATGGACCTCGTCGAGGCCGAGCCCGGCCGGGTCGTGTTCACCTGCCGGCCGGACGAGTCGGCGTACAACCCGATCGGCGCCGTCCACGGCGGCCTGGTCTGCACCCTGCTCGACTCCGTCGCCGGCTGCGCGCTGCACAGCACGCTCCCGGCCGGAAAGGGCTACACCTCCGTGGAGATCAAGGTGAGCTACCTCAAGGCAGTTCGCGCGAGCAGCGGGATGCTGACCGCTGTCGGCACCGTCGTGAAGGCGGGTTCGCGAGTCGGCTTCACCGAGGGTGTCGTGACCGACGAGTCCGGCGCAGTCGTGGCCACCGCCACCAGCACGTTGTTGGTCTTCGACCTGCCCTGACCCAATGGACGCCCCGTGTCTCCAAGCTGGCGCGGGCCCGGATCAGCCCCGGACGGCACGCTTCTGCGACTGCTTGCGCTCCTTGGCCAGCTCCGCGCGGTAGCTGTGGAAGTCGACCTCCATGGTGTGCCGCTTGGAGGCGACGAACCGCTTGCGCAGGCTCTCGTCGTACGCCGCGATCTGGTGCCGCATCTCTGACACGGAGGGAAGTGCGCCGGCTCCCGTGACCAGGTCGCCCACCCACTCCGCCTGCGCCTCGGCCAGCGGCATGATCGCGCCCAGCGGCTGGAGCAGGCCGACGAAGTAGAGCCCGGGATGGTCCGGGTGCACCACGCGGCGGTAGAGCTCGACGTGGTTGTCCTCGGCGTCGACGACAGCGTCGGTGAAGAACGGGAAGCTCACCTTGTAGCCGGTGCAGTAGACGACGACGTCGTACTCGCCCGAGGACCCGTCGGTGAAGAAGACCTTCGCGCCCTCGAACCGGTCGATGTTCGGGCGCACGGTGATGTCGCCGTGACCGAGCCGGGTGAGCAGGTCCTGGCTCACCGTCGGGTGTGCGTGCAGCACCTCGTGGTCCGGCTCGGGCAGGCCGTAGTCGGTGACCTTGCCCTGGGCGAGCCGCAGCATCGCCGCCAACGACACCTGCTGCACCTTCAACGGTGCCCGCGAGAGCGCGGAGTCGGTCAGGTGGTCGGTCGGCATGCCGAACATGTACTTCGGCAGGATGTGCGCGCCACGTCGCATCGCCAGGTCGGTCGACTCGGCGACCCGGCTGGACTCGACCGCGATGTCGCAGGCGGAGTTGCCGATGCCGAGGACCAGGACGCGCTTGCCGGCCAGCACGTCAGGGGTCCGGTAGTAGTGCGCGTGGATCTGCTCGCCGGGGAAGGTCGTGGCACCGGGGAAGGAGGGCTCCGGCCAGCGCGGGTCCCAGTGGTGCCCGTTGGCGACGACCACGTCGCTGTAGTGACGGGTCTCCGGCTGGTCGCTGTCGCGGGACCGGAACGTCACGTCGTACCCGCTCGTCGAGGGGCTCGACCTTGGTGACCTCGGTGCGGAAGGTGATGGTCTCCCGCAGGTGGAAGTGGTCGACGAAGTCGTCGAAGTACTGCGCGATCTGGCGGTGGTTGGGGTAGTCCGGAAGCGACTCGGGCATCGGGTACGCGGCGTACTCCATCATCTGCCGCGAGGTGTTGATGTGCAGCGACTCGTACGCCGAGGACATCGCGTTGTCGTTGCCGTAGCGCCAGTTCCCACCGATCTCGCTGCCCGCCTCGAAGCAGTCGTACGGCACCCCGCGCTCCTGGAGAGTCCGGGCGACGGTGATGCCCGAGGAGCCCGCGCCGATGATGCAGACCCGGGGGCTGCCGGCGGCGCTCGTCTGGCTCGTGGGAGGGGAAGGCATTGCCGCCAGCCTAGGCCGGAGCCACAGGGGGTGGACACGTAAGGTTTGCGGAGTGAGCATTCTCGACGACGCCCGCGAGGGCATGAACCCTGACATTCGCATCCAGGACGACCTCTTCGGCCACGTGAACGGGACCTGGCTGGAGACCGCCGAGATCCCCGGTGACCGCTCCTCGTGGGGCCCCTTCGTGATGCTCGCCGATGCTGCCGAGCAGCACGTCCGAGAGATCATCGAGACCTGCGCCGACGGTGGGATCGAGGGTGACGAGGCGCGCAAGATCGGCGACCTGTTCGCCAGCTTCATGGACGAGGAGCGCATCGAGCAGCTCGGCCACACGCCGATCCTGCCGCTGCTCGAGCGGGTGGACGCCCTGACCGACGTCTCCGAGCTGGGCGAGTTCCTCGGCTTCTTCGAGCGCCGCGGCGGCGGTGGGCTGTTCGGCTCCTACATCGACTCCGACGACCGCAACTCCGAGCGCTACATCGTCAACGTGGTCCAGGGGGGCATCGGGCTTCCCGACGAGAGCTACTACCGCGAGGAGAAGTTCGCCGAGATCCGCGAGAAGTACCTCGCCTACCTCAGCCGCATCCTCGCGATGGCCGAGCGACCCGACCCCGACGGCACCGCGGCCCGGGTGCTGGAGCTGGAGACCCGCATCGCCAAGGGTCACTGGGAGCGCGCCGACACCCGCGACGTCATCAAGACCTACAACCTCACCCCGCTCAGCGAGCTGAAGGCGGCGCTGCCCAGCTTCGACTTCGACGCGTGGGTGACTGCCCTCGGCGGCAGTGACGAGACCGTCGCCGAGACCGTCGTGCGGCAGCCGTCGTACCTCGTCCACCTCGAGACGGTGCTGTCGGACACCCCGATCGAGGACTGGAAGGCCTTCCTGACGGTTCGCGCGATCCGGACTGCGGCGGCGTACCTCTCCAGCCCGTTCGTCGAGGCCAACTTCGACTTCTACGGCCGCACCCTCTCCGGCACGCCCGAGCTGCGCGCGCGCTGGAAGCGCGGCGTCGGGCTGGTCGAGGGCGCGCTCGGCGAGGCCGTCGGTCGCGAGTACGTCTCGCGACACTTCCCGCCGCGGTCCAAGGACCTGATGGACGAGCTGGTGGCCAACCTGCTCGAGGCATACCGCCGCTCGATCACCGACCTCGACTGGATGGGCGAGGAGACCAAGCAGCGCGCGTTCGAGAAGCTGGACACCTTCCGCCCGAAGATCGGCTACCCGGAGAAGTTCCGCGACTACTCCGCGCTCGAGGTCACCCCCGACGACCTGCTCGGCAACGTGCTTGCGGCAACGGCGTTCGAGACCGACCGCGAGCTGCGCAAGATCGGGTCACCGGTCGACCGCGACGAGTGGTTCATGCTTCCGCAGACCGTGAACGCCTACTACAACCCCGGCACCAACGAGATCTGCTTCCCGGCCGGCATCCTGCAGCGGCCGTTCTTCGACGCCGATGCCGAACCTGCCGAGAACTACGGCGGCATCGGCGCCGTGATCGGTCACGAGATCGGCCACGGCTTCGACGACCAGGGTGCGCAGTTCGACGGACTCGGCAACCTCAACGACTGGTGGACCGCCGAGGACAAGGCCGCCTTCGAGGTGAAGTCCAAGGCACTGATCGAGCAGTACGACGCCTTCGAGCCGCGCGACCTCCCCGGGGAGCACGTCAACGGCGCCCTGACCGTGGGCGAGAACATCGGCGACCTCGGCGGGCTCACGATCGCGCACCGCGCCTACCTGATCTCCCTCGAGGGCGAGAGCGAGTCGGCCGAGCAGGCGACGGACGACTCGAGCCGCCAACGGGTTCAACGGTCCGCAGCGACTGTTCCTCAACTGGGCCTACGTGTGGCGCACCAAGCGGCGCAAGGAGCTGGCCCTGCAGTTCCTGACCACCGACCCGCACAGCCCGCCGGAGTTCCGCGCCAACATCGCTCGCAACCTCGTCGAGTTCCACGAGGCCTTCGGCACCAAGCCCGGCGACGGGCTCTGGCTGGAGCCGGAGGACCGCGTCCGCATCTGGTAGCTGCGTACGCCGCTCAGCGGCGGTGGCTGGCGTCCACGGCGAGCTGGTCGACGAGGTCGTTCATCGGGTGACCCGAGTGGCCCTTGACCCACCGGAAGGTGACGTCGCCGCGCTCCTCGACCAGGTCGATCAGCGGCTCCCACAGGTCGCGGTTGGCGACCGGCTTCTTCGCGGCGTTGAGCCAGCCGCGAGCACGCCAGCCGGTCCACCACGCGTTCTTGAAGCAGTTCACGACGTACGTCGAGTCGCTGACCACGACCAACGTGCCGGGCAGCGCGACGATCGCCTCGTAGGCCGCCCTGACCTCCATCCGCTGGTTGGTCGTCGCCGGGTCGTGCCCGCTCCCCTGCGGACCGTTCTCGACCGCCCACGCCCAGCCGCCGGGCCCAGGGTTGCCTCGACAGGCGCCGTCGGTGAACACCTCGGTGGTGCCCGCGGGGACCGGCTCGTCGGGCGCGAGCACAGGCGGTGCCGCCTTCTTCGCCGCTGCGCGCAGCCGGCACTGTTCGCGCCGGCGCAGGCCGCGTGCACCCACACCGATCCGTCCGCCGAACGAGCGATCTCCGCTGCGGGTTCGATGCGCTTCCCGCAGGCCGTGCACCGACCGGCGTACCTCGCCCGCATCACCATGGGCCGGATCATCGCATCGGCTGGACCCTGGGACCCGGACACCCCGTGCGGCGACCGCTCCCGTTGCGGTGAGTGGTCTCGTCTGATCGCTCGCTCCGGGTCTCGTCTGTCCGCTCGCTTCGCTTCGCTGCTCGACCCAAGTCGCCTGCTCGACCGCCTTCTGCGGCGGCCGTGCGCGACGGGGGACGCGGTTCGGGCTCGCGTAAAAGCGACGCGTGGCGCGGCACGCCTACGCCGGGGCACGAAGCGACAGTCGCCGCACCCTGGCGACAGGGGGCCGCCAGCGAGCCGGACCGTGGGCAGCCGGCGCGTGCGGCCGACGCCCAAGCGGTCGAGCACCGATCAGCCCAAGAGCTACAACCGCTCGAGGAGATCCTGTCTCCAGGCTTCGGTCTCCGCGATCTGGTTGAAGGTGAAGATGTGCAGCCCCTCGATCCCCGCGTCGGGGCGGGCGGCTGTGGCGGCACACTCCTCGAGGAACCGCTGGCCGGTGAACCCACCGGGTGCGGCGAGCCGGGCGAAGGTGCTCTTGTGCTTGGCCAGGAAGCGGGTCGACTCGCCGACCCCGATCTTGGTGGCCATGGCCAGCAGCTTGGTCCGGTCGACCGGGCCGGGCATCCCGAGCAGCACCGGCATCGTGACGCCGCGGGCTCGCATCCGCGTCACCCAGCTCTTGATCGCGTCCGCGTCGAAGGTCAGGTTGCTCACCACGTGGGTGGCGTGCCGCCGCTTGTCCCACATCGCCTGCACGATTAGGTCGTCGGTGATCTTGGGATGGGTCTCGGGGTAGCCGGTGATTCCCACCTGCTCGAAGGGTTCCGCCAGGGTGGCCAGGTCCTCGAGCAGGCTGAACGCGTCCGGGTAGTCACCGACCGGGTCCACGTCACCTCCTGGCACGAACACCCGCGTTATGCCGGCTGCGCCGAGCCGCGCACGGATCTCGACGAGCTCACTGCGTCCCGAGATCATTCGTGCAGCGAGGTGCGGCACAGTGATGTAGCCGTCCCGCGCCAGGGTCTCGGCCAGCGCCAGCGTCGCCTCGAGTCCCTTCGCCCCGGAGGCGGTGACCGTCACCCCGACGTCGAGCGGGACGCTGGCCAGCACTTTGTCCTCGGTGCTTGCGGTCGGCAGCACCTCATAGCGGGCATGGGTCAGCAGCCGTTGGATTGCGTGGTGCCGCGTTGCCGCTTTATGGCGCATGGTGAGACTCATTTCGGGAAAGCCGCGACTTCTGAACCGAGCAGGTGGGCCAAGGCCCTCTCGAGGCCGCCGTTGCCCGTGGGTACGACGGTGAGCGGGAGGCCGAGCCGGGCTGCTGCTGCTTCCGCGGCGGCCAGCAGCTCGGGGGTCTGCTCCTGGGCGAGCCAGACGACGCGGGTGTAGTGGCGGAAGTACTCGTCGCGCAGCTCCGGCCAGCGGTCCAGGCCGAGCTCGGTCTCCACCGTCCGGGCGAACGACTTCACCAGGAAGTCGGTGAGCAGGTAGGTGCCGGGCTGGTCGGCGAAGAAGGTCTCGATCTGGCTGGCGCCGGCGTACACGTCGTAGCAGTGCAGGCCCTCCAGCCGCTGCAGACCGAGCCGCTCGCACACCTCGTCGAGGGAGCCGTAGGTGCCGCAGTCGGCGTACCCCACGACGACGTTCTCGTACGACGCCCGCAGGGTGATCGCCAGCTGCTCGACCTCGCCGGCGATCTTGTGCGGCTGGTTGTGCAGCAGCGGGGGAAGCGGGTGTACGTCGACGTCCCAGCGGTGCTGCTCGACGATCCGGGCCGCTGGTTGCGCGATCGCTCCGCAGGCGATCAGGCGGTCCGTGCGGGCCCTCGCTCGTCAGCCGACGGCAGGGAAGGAGAGCTGGTCGACGAACTTGTCGTTGAAGTCAGGCCTGTCGGAGAGCTCGACATACTTCACCTCCTCCAACAGCGCTTCGGCGCCGACGCGTTCGCGCAGGGACAGCAGCGCCATCTTCGCGCCCTCGCCGGCGACGTTGCCCGCCGAGACGATGCGCAGCACCGGCAGCTTGGGCACCAGCCCGATCCGGACCGCCGCTGCCGGGGACAGGTAGGAGCCGAACGATCCGGCGAGCAGCACCTGCTGGATGTCGTCGTGCTCCAGGCCGAGCTCCTCGAGCAGCAGGGTCCAGCCGGTGGCGATCGCCGCCTTGCCGAACTGCAGCTCGCGCACGTCGCGCTGGGAGAGGTAGACACAGTCGCCGACGTCGCTCTCCGGCGTCGGTCGGTCGAGGATGAAGACCCGCTCCTCACCGATCTTGGTGAACCGGTCGGCCAGCGCCGGCGCCTTCGCGGCGATCTCGTCCTCGGGCAGGAACCGACCACTGGCGTCGAGCAGGCCAACGCGAACCAGCTCGGCGACAGCGTCGACGAGCCCGGAACCGCACAGGCCCTTGGCCGGCACGTCGCCGATGACCTGCAGCGTGACCCCTTGCTCGTCCGGGGTCGAGCTTGACCACCTCGATGGCTCCGTCGGCGGCGCGCATGCCGCAGCGGATGGCGCCTCCCTCGAAGGCCGGTCCGGCGGGCGCTGCCGTGGAGAGGATCGTGTCGCCGTTGCTGAGCACGATCTCGCAGTTGGTGCCGACGTCGATGAACAGCCGGGTGCGCTTGTCGCGATCCATGCCGGTCGCGAGCATGCCCGCGACGATGTCGCCGCCCACATAGGCACCGAGCGCGGGGAACATGACGGCGCGGGCACGAGGGTGGAGGTGCAGCCCGATGTCCTCGGCGAGTACGACGGGTGGCTGCGCGCTGGTCATCACGAACGGCGCCACACCCAGAGGCTCAGGGTCGATGCCGAGCACCAGCGAGGTCATCGTCGCGTTGCCGGCGATCGCCACCTCGTAGACGTGTGCGGGATCGACGCCGCCCTCGAGGCACACCTGCTGGGCCAGCTCGTCCAGGGTCTCCCCGGCCAGCGACTGCAGCCGGCCGAGCGCATCGGGATCCATCATCGTGGCGCTGATCCGGGTGATCACGTCGCCACCGAAGGGCTGCTGCTTGTTCAGCCGGGAGGCGACCGCGACCGGTGTGCCGGTGCCGAGGTCGAGCAGGGTGGCGACCACGGTCGTGGTGCCGAGGTCGAACGCGACCGCGTAGCGCAGCGCGGTGGTGTCCCCGGGCTCGACGTCGATCAGCGCGTCGTCGACGACCACGGCGGTCACGTTGAAGTCGGCCTCGCGGAGCACCTTCGGGAGCCGGCGCAGCGCCGGCAGGTCGAAGGTCAGCTCGAGGTCGTCGATCGCGTCGGTCAGCCGGACCAGGTCGCTGCGCTGGTCCTGCAGCGTCGGGTCGGCGAGCTCGACGTAGCGCTTCTGCACGGCAGGACGCAGGATCACCTGGCGTCCGACGCCCACGGTCGCTGCCTTGGGACGTGTGGTCAGCGGCGGCACGACGACCTTCAGGTCCTGCGTCGCGGTTGCCAGGCAGGCCAGCCGCCAGCCACCCGCGAGCTCGGACTCGGAGAAGGTCTTGCGGTCGTGGCGCGAGACCGGCAACGGGGTGTCGACCTGGACCTTGCACTTGTGGCAGGTGCCGTGGCCGCCACACGTCGAGTCGATCGCGATGCCGTTCCACGACGCCGAGTCGAAGACGGTGACGCCGGGAGGCACCCGCACGTCGCGGTCCTGACCGCCCTCGACGGTGAACGACAGCTGCACGCGACCGCTGCCGTCGTGGGCAGCGGGCGTGGTTCCGGGCAGGGCCATCAGCCCCTCTCGCCCGATGTTGCCCAGCGAGGGAGGCTCCGAGCCCTCCAGTGGAACCGTCACGCGTTCGCGGCCTGCTTCTGCCTGTGCTTGGGCCGCCCGGTGCCGGGAGATCCAGGCCATCCCCCACTCGTCGTGACCCATGAGCAGGTCGGTCGCCTTGACCGCGGAGACCACGGCCGGCGTCCGGGTGTCCATGATCGCGCTGGTCAGGCCCGCGGTCATCGCCATGCTCAGGAAGGTGCCGTTGAGCTCGTGCCGACCGGGCATGCCGAAGGAGACGTTGGACGCGCCGCAGGTCATGTTCAGCCCGTAGGTGTCCCGGATCCGGCGCATGGTCTCCAGCGTCGCGAGGCCGTTGGTGACGTCGGCCCCGATCGGCATCGCCAGCGGGTCGATCACGATGTCCTCGATCGCGATGCCGTACTCCGTCGTCGCCACCCGGACGATCTTCTCGACGAGGGCGAGGCGCTTGTCGGGCTCCATCGGGATCTCGTCGACGTCGTTGGGCAGCGCGATCACTGCCGCGTCGTACTTCTTGACCAGCGGGAGGATCTGCTCCATCCGCTCGTCCTCCGCGGTGATCGAGTTGACCAGCGCCCTGCCGTTGTACGCCGACAGGCCGGCCTCGAGCGCCTCGACGACCGAGGAGTCGATGCACAGGGGTAGGTCGGTGAGCGACTGGATCATCGTGACGACCTTGTGAGAGCAGCTCCGCCTCGTCGACCAGGGGCACGCCCATGTTCACGTCGAGCACGTCGGCACCGCCCTCGACCTGCGACTTGACGTCACGCTCGACGGCGGACAGGTCACCGGCCTTGATCTGGTCCTGGAAGATCCGTCGGCCGGTCGGGTTGATCCGTTCACCGATCAGGCAGAACCGGTGCTGCCGCCCGATGACGACCTCGCGGGTGGCCGACCGGAGCCGGGTCTCGTGCATCGGCGCGTTCATGCAGGGACCTTTGCGCGCCGGTCGAACAGCAGCGACTTGGCCTTCCTGACGCAACCTGACGCGTCGGCGGCGTAGCCGTCGGCGCCGACCGCGTCGGCGTACTCCTGGGTGACGGGTGCACCGCCGACCATCACGATGACGTTGTTGCGGATGCCCGCCTTCTCCAGCGCGTTCATGTTGGCCTTGAACATGGGCATCGTGGTGGTGAGGAACGCCGAGAACCCCACGATGTCGGGCTGGTGCTCCTCGATCTTGGCGACGAACGTCTCCGGCGCCACCTGGACACCGAGGTCGATCACCTCGAACCCCGCCCCCTCCAGCATGATGTTCACGAGGTTCTTGCCGATGTCGTGGACGTCGCCCTTCACGGTGCCCATCAGGAACTTGCCGACGGTCTCGACGCCGGTCTCGGCGAGCAGCGGCCGCAGCACCTCCATCGAACCCGCCATCGCGCGCCCGGCGATCAGCATCTCGGGCACGAAGAAGTCGCCCCGCTCGAAGCGTGCGCCGACCTCCTCGAGGGACGGGATGAGCGCATCGAACAGCAGGTTCTGCGGCTCCATGTCCATGCTCAGCGCCTCGTAGGTCAGCTCCAGGACCCGGGGGGCGTTGCCCACCAGTGTCTCGTCGTAGAGCCCCTTCAAGATCTCTTCGGGTGTCATGTCTTGCCCTCCGTGCGGGTGCCGCGACGGAGAAGCGCGGAGAGCGCCTCCGTCTGTTCCTTCAGGAGCTGACCGAGGTGGTCGATCCTGTCTTCCATTCGTGCGGTGGGACCCGAGATGCCCACACTCGCCACGACGGTTCTTTCAGGCCCGAAGACGGGCGCGGCCACACCGGAGAGCCCGATCTCGAGCTCGTCGAGGGTGACCGCGAAGCCTCGGGAGCGTGCCTCCTCGAGGTCCTCCTCCAGGTCCTCGGTGGTGCGAAAGCTCTGGTCGGTGACCCTTTCCAGGGGTCCGTCCGGGAGGTCGAGCACCTTCCAGGCCAGCAGCACCTTCCCCAGTGCCGAGCAGTGCGGAGGGACCTCGACGTCGGTCCAGTCGCGCGCCCCGAGCAGGAAGGTCGAGTCGACCTGGTCGACGTGTGCGACCCGGCCGCCGTTGGCCACGGCGAGGTGCACGGTCTCGCCGGTGTCCTCGCCGACCGCCTCGAGCATCGGCCGGGCCAGGCGAGCCATCTCCCAGGTGCGGTCGTGCCGCGCGGCGTACAGCGCGAACAGGGGACCGCCGATGTACTCGCCGGTGTCGACGCGCTCGACCAGCCGGGTGCGTTCGAGCGCCGCGAGGAGCCGGGACGTGGTGGAGCGCGCCAGCCCGGAGGCCTCGCTCAGCTCGGCGAAGGTCACCGCGACCTCTGCCTCGATCACGTGAGTGAGCAACGCCGCGGCGCGGTCGACCGCCTGGGTGCCGCCCTGTCCGTTTCCGGAGGCGCCACTCGGGCTCTCGATGGTCGAGGTGCTGCTCACGCTTGCCCATCCTTCGCTGTTCGGCTCGAGGTGGTTGAGACTGCTCCCACCATGTGGAACTGTGTGCCCACATGGTGAGGCTAGGTTTCCTGGTCCCGCCGGTCAAGCACCAACCGCACAACTTCGGGAGCCACGAATGTTTCGCAACCAGATGCCGCGCTACGAGATCCTGTCTGCGGAGGCGATGAGCACCCTCGATGCCGGCTGGCGCCGGCTGGTCTCCGAGCTCGGGGTGGAGTTCATGAGCCAGCGGGCGCTCGACCTCTTCAGCGCGGCCGGGCAGCGCGTGGAGGGCGACAAGGTCTTCTTCGACCCCGACTTCATCCTCGAGCAGGTCGCGAAGGCGCCCGCGCGAGTTCGACCTGCAGGCGCGCAACCCCGACAACAACCTGCACATCGGCGGGGACATGATGGCGTTCGGGTCGGTCTACGGTCCGCCGTTCGTCCGCGAGGGCGCCGTACGCCGCGACGCGACGATGGACGACTTCAAGAACTTCACCAAGCTCGCCCAGTCGTTCCCGATCATGGACTCCGCCGGTGGCGTGATCTGCGAGCCCAACGACACTCCCCTGGACAGCCGCCACCTCGACATGACCTACGCGCTGGCGACGCTCACCGACAAGGTGTTCATGGGCAACGTGGTCTCCGGGCCCAACGCGAAGGACACCATCGAGCTGACCTCGATCCTGCTGGGCGGTGCAGCGGGCCGGGAGGCCGGCCGGGCCAGCATGGAGCAGACCCCCGCGCTGATCTCGCTGATCAACTGCAACTCCCCGCTGCGCTGGGACGACCGGATGCTCGACTCGCTCTTCGAGTACGCCGAGGCCAACCAGGCCGTCGTACTCACGCCGTTCATCCTGATGGGCGCCATGTCGCCGGTGACGATCCCGGCCGCACTGGTCCAGCAGATCGCCGAGGCCCTCACCGGCATCGCCCTCGCGCAGCTGATCCGCCCGGGCTGCCCGGTCGTGTTCGGCTCGTTCCTGTCCAACATCGACATGCAGTCCGGCTCGCCGACCTTCGGCACTCCGGAGTCGGGCATCGGCCTGCTCTGCACCGGTCAGATCGCGCGCCACTTCGGGCTCCCGTTCCGGTCCGGCGGCACGCTCACCTCCTCGCAGGTCCCCGACGCCCAGGCGGGCTACGAGGCGCTGATGACGCTGATGCCGACGTTCCTGGCCGGCGCCAACTGGGTGATGCACTCGGCCGGCTGGCTCGAGGGCGGCCTGGTCGCGGGCTACGAGAAGTACATCGTCGACATCGAGCTGCTGCAGATGATGCACGCCGAGTTCACGCCGCTGGAGATCGACGAGGAGTCGCTTGCCTTCGGAGCACACGAGGAGGTCGGCTCCGGGGGCCACTTCCTCGGTGCGGCACACACCATGGAGCGGTTCCGGACCTGCTTCTACCGTCCCCTGCTCTCGTCCTCGGAGAACTTCGAGCGATGGTCGCGCAACGGTGGCAACGACGCTGCCGCCCGGGCCTCGAAGATCTACCAGGACAAGCTCACGTCCTACGAGCAGCCACCCCTCGACGAGGCGATCCGCGCCGAGATGGAGGAGTTCGTCGTACGCCGTCGCGCGGAGCTGGGGGACTGATGGAGCTGCGCGAAGTCCAGCTGGGGCGACTCCGCCAACGCCGGCCTGCCCGCCGGCGACTTCGTGCTGATCCTCGACGGCCCCGACCAGCCCGGGCATCGTGCACGCGGTCTCCGGGTTCCTGTTCGGGCGCGGCGGCAACATCATGGAGAGCCAGCAGTTCTTCGACCGGCTCAGCGGCTGGTTCTTCATGCGGATCGACTTCACGCTTCCCGGCACCGACACCACGGCCGAGTCCCTGCGCGCGGACTTCGCCGAGATCGCGCGTGGCTTCGAGCTGACCTTCGAGATCTGGGGCGCGCGGGTTCCCTACCGGACCCTGGTGATGGTCGGCAAGCAGCTGCACTGCCTCAACGACCTGCTGTTCCGCGCCTCCAACGGCAGCCTGCAGATCGACATCCCGGTGGTGGTCTCCAACCACCGCGACGCCGAGGCCCTGGTGCGCAGCCACGGCATCGAGTTCCGCCACATCCCGGTGACCCCTGAGACCAAGGACGCGGCCGAGGAGGAGCTGATGTCGTTGCACGAAGAGCTCGGCATCCATCTCGTCGTACTCGCCCGCTACATGCAGGTCCTCTCCGACAACGTGTGCCGCCAGCTCTCCGGCCAGGCGATCAACATCCACCACTCGTTCCTGCCCAGCTTCAAGGGCGCACGGCCCTACCACCAGGCGTTCGAGCGAGGAGTGAAGCTGATCGGCGCGACCGCCCACTACGTGACCGCCGACCTCGACGAGGGTCCGATCATCGAGCAGGACGTGATCCGCGTCGACCACACCCACACCCAGGACCAGCTCGCCGGAGCCGGACGCGACGTCGAGGCCCAGGTCCTGTCCCGGGCCGTCCGCTGGCACTCCGAGTCCCGCGTCCGACGCAACGGGCTCCGGACGGTCGTCTTCCGCTAGTGACCTGCCGGCCAACCCGGGCCCACAGGACCGCGGGAGGCGTCAGCCGGTGTAGTTCTCGAAGTCGGCGTGGGTGTACTCCTTCTGCTCGACGAGCACCATCCAGTTGCCCGAGTTGTCGCGCATCACGGCCTCGACGCCGTACGGGCGCTCCTCCGGGTCCTGGATGAACTCCACGCCGCGGTTCTTCAGGTCCTCGGCGGTCTTGCGGCAGTCATCGGTGGCGAGGCCGAGGCCGTGCATGCCGCCCTCGTCCAGTGCGCGCTTGATGGACTCGACCATCTCCGGTGAGTGCGGGGGACCCGGCAACGCCAGATGGACCTGGAGCTCGGGCTGGCTGGGGTGGCGCACCGTGCACCAGCGGTAGTCGCCGAGCGTGATGTCCTCACCCTCGTCGAAGCCGAGGACCTCCACGTAGAACTTCTTGGACGCGTCGACGTCCTTGACGAAGACCGAGGCCAGGGAAATGTTCGTGATCATGCGACGACGCTAGACCCCACCCCAGTCGGCCCGCTTCTCCTGGCTTGCGGAGCTCGAACCACGCTCGGCCAACCCCCACATCAGCACGAAGCAGCCGGGAATCCGGGGCGCGTTGGCGCCCCACCGCTGCTGGAACTGCCGGGGCGTCTCCCCGACGATCTCCTTGAACCGGCTGCTGAACGAGCCGAGGCTGCTGAACCCGACGGCGTGGCACACCTCGGTGACGGTCAGGTTGGTGGCGCGCAGCAGGTCCTGGGCGCGTTCCACCCGGCGCTGGGAGACGTACGCCGCCGGCGTGATGCCGTACGTCGCGGCGAAGAGCCGGTGGAAGTGGAACTTGCTCAGCCCGGCCGCCCGCGCCATCACCTCGAGGTCCAGCGGCTCGGCGTAGCGCCTGTCGACGTGGTCGCGGGCCCGTCGCAGGTGCACGAGCACATCGCCGGGGACGCGGGTGACCGGTGCGCTCATGGCCCCATCCTCGCCGAGACGTACTGATCGAACGTCTTTCCGCTAGCGGGGTTGCGTCAGCAGGTCTACGGTTGCGCCATGAGCAACCCGGTCGTCGAGTCGGCAGTCGGTGTGCAATCGGTGGACCGGGCGCTGCAGGATCCTGGAGATCCTCGCCCGCTCCGGGGAGTCCGGTGTCACCGAGGTCGCAGCAGCTCTCGAGGTCCACAAGAGCACGGCGTTCAGGCTGGTCGCCACGCTGGAGCAGCACGGTCTCGTCGAGCAGGTCGAGGGACGTGGCAAGTACCGCCTCGGCGTGGGACTCCTGCGCCTTGCCGGCGCGACCAGCGCCCGGCTCGATGTGGTGCAGGAGGCGCGTCCGCTGTGCAAGCAGCTCGCGGCGAGCACCGGCGAGACCGTCAACCTGGCCACGCTGAGCGGGCACAGCGCGCTCTACCTCGACCAGATCGCCAGCTCCTCCGCCCTGCAGCCGCACAACTGGGTCGGTCAGCACATCCCGCTGCACGCCACCAGCAACGGCAAGGTGCTGCTCGCCTGGCTCCCGGAGGCAGAGCTCGACGAGCTGCTCGGCCGGCTGCCCGCGCTCACCGGCGCGACCATCACCACGAAGCCCAAGTTCAAGCGTGCGCTCGCGAGTCGTCCGGGAGCAGGGGTACGCCGTCGCGGTGGACGAGCTCGAGGTCGGGCTCACCGCGATCGCCGCACCGGTCCGCAACGCGCACGGCGACGTGGTCTGCTCGATGAGCCTCTCCGGGCCCACCTTCCGGCTGCCACCTGAGCGAGTCGGCGAGGTGACACCACTGCTCGTCGAGGCAGCCGACGAGCTCTCGCACCGTCTCGGCTGGGGCATCAGGTAGCCGGGCACGCGGTGATGGCGGTCGCGTCGATGTGCGCAAGGTTCCTCGAGCGCCGGTCCAGAACGGTCGGTACCGATGTGGTGACGAGCCTTGACGGGCACCTCCCCCTTCACCATTGTGCTTCACATAGCGCAAGGCGTTGCAAGCAGCGCAACGCCTGGGCAGGACGGACCTAGATTGCCCGAGAACTTCATCGACGGACATTGGGTGGCTGCCCAGCAGGGCGGACGCCGGGAGATTCGCTGCCCTGCCACGGACGAGCTGGTCGCCGAGATCGACGAGTCCACTGCCGTCGACACCGAGTCCGCCATCGCAGCTGCCCGGACCGCCTTCGACACCGGTCCCTGGGCAGCCACCAGCGCCCGCGAGCGAGGCGACGTCCTGCTCCGGGTCGCGGAGCTGCTCCAGCGCGACAAGGCCGAGATGGCCCGGATGGAGTCGCTCGACACCGGCAAGCGCCTGGTCGAGAGCGAGATCGACATCGACGACGTCACCAGCGTGTTCCACCACTTCGGCCTGGTGGCAGACGCCGAGGCGGGCCGGGTCGTCGACACCGGACGCGACGACGTGGTCAGCCGGGTGGTGCACGAACCCGTTGGGGTGTGCGGGCTGATCACCCCGTGGAACTACCCGCTGCTGCAGGTCTCGTGGAAGGTCGCGCCCGCGCTCGCGGCGGGCTGCACCTTCGTCCTGAAGCCGAGCGAGCTCTCCCCGCACACGGCGATCCACCTGATGAAGCTGCTCGCCGAGGCCGGGCTGCCCGCCGGCGTCGCGAACCTGGTGGTCGGCGACGGACCGAACGCCGGTGCCCCGCTGAGCGAGGACCCGCGCGTGGACCTGGTCTCCTTCACCGGTGGCCTCGCGACCGGCAAGCGGATCATGGCTGCCGCATCGGGCACGGTGAAGAAGATCGCGCTCGAGCTCGGTGGCAAGAACCCGAACATCGTCTTCGCGGACGCGGACCGCGAGAGTGCGCTCGACATGGCACTGACCGCGGTGTTCCTGCACTCCGGTCAGGTCTGCTCCGCCGGCGCCAGGCTGATCGTCGAGGAGTCGATCCACGACTCGTTCGTCGAGGAGCTGGTCGCCCGCGCCGGGGACATCCGCCTCGGGGGTCCCTTCGACGAGAAGGCGCAGACCGGCGCGCTGATCTCGCAAGGCCACCTGGACAAGGTGACGGCGTACGTCGAAGCAGGCGTGGCCGAGGGCGCCAAGGTCCTGCTCGGTGGCCACCGGGTCACCGAGGGCGAGCTGGCCGAGGGCTACTTCTTCGCCCCGACCATCCTCGGCGATGTGCGCTCGGACATGTCCGTGGCCCAGGACGAGTCGTTCGGACCGGTGCTCACCGTGGAGAGCTTCACCGACGACGACGACGCGGTCCGGATCGCCAACGACTCGATCTACGGCCTGGCGGGCGCCGTCTGGACGCAGGATGCGGGCCGGGGGCAGCGCATCGCGGCACGGCTGCGGATGGGCACGGTGTGGATCAACGACTACCACCCCTACGTCGCCCAGGCCGAGTGGGGCGGCTACAAGCAGTCCGGGATCGGACGCGAGCTGGGACAGGCCGGCCTCGACGAGTACCGCGAGACCAAGCACATCTGGCACAACATCGCGCCGGCACCGCAGGGCTGGTTCGGAGCCTCCGGTGATTGAGGGGGCCGCGCAGCCCTCGGTGGTTGAGGAGGCCGAGGAACGAGGCCGTCTCGAAACCACTGGATCTCGTGGTTTCGAGACGCTCGCTGGCGCTCGCTCCTCAACCACCGGGAAGGGCGCTCGCTCTCTCAAGCTACCTGAGGGCGGTGGGGTGCAATGAGCAGCCCTCGTCGCGACCGCTGGGACTACATCATCGTCGGGGGCGGTTCGGCGGGGTGCGCGCTGGCCAACCGGCTGAGTGCCGATCCCGGGACCTCTGTGCTCGTCCTCGAGGCCGGCCACTCCGACTTCCGCATCGACCCGTTCATCCACATGCCCGCGGCACTGCCGTACCCGATCGGCAACCGGCTCTACGACTGGAAGTACGAGTCCGAGCCCGAGCCGAACATGGACGGCCGCAAGGTCTTCCACGCCCGCGGAAAGCTGCTCGGTGGCTCCAGCAGCATCAACGGGATGATCTTCCAGCGCGGCAACCCGCTCGACTTCGAGCGCTGGGCGGCCGACAAGGACATGGAGTCCTGGGACTACGCGCACTGCCTGCCCTACTTCAAGCGCATGGAGACCTGCCTCGCCGGTGCCGACCAGTGGCGCGGCGGCAGCGGTCCGCTCGTGCTCGAGCGAGGACCGGCCAAGAGTCCCTTGTTCGGCGCCTTCTTCGAGGCCGTACAGCAGGCCGGACACCCGCTCACCGACGACGTGAACGGCTACCGCCAGGAGGGCTTCGCCGCCTTCGACCGCAACGTGCACCGCGGCCGCCGGCTCAGTGCCGCTCGCGCCTACCTGCACCCGGTGATGTCGCGGCCCAACCTCCGCGTGGAGACGCTGGCGATGGTGACCGGTCTCGTCGTCGAGGGCGACCGCGTGACCGGAGTCGACTACCAACGGACCGGTCGCGGCGACCGTCGTGTCCACGCCGACGAGGTCATCCTGTGCGGCGGCGCGATCAACTCCCCGCAGCTGTTGCTGCTCGCCGGGATCGGCCCGAAGGAGGACCTCGAGAAGCTCGGGATCGACGTCGTGGCCGACCTTCCCGGGGTCGGCAGCAACCTGCAGGACCACCTCGAGGTCTACATCCAGTACGCGTCCAAGCAGCCGGTCTCGATCGGTCCCTGGCTCAAGCACCGGCACAAGCCACGGATCGGCGCCGAGTGGCTCTTCCTGCGTCGTGGCGTGGGCTCCTCCAACCACTTCGAGGCGGGCGGCTTCATCCGGAGCAACGACGACGTCGACTACCCGAACCTGATGTTCCACTTCCTCCCCATCGCCATCCGGTACGACGGCTCCCGCCCGGCCGGCGAGCACGGCTACCAGGTGCACATCGGGCCGATGTACTCCGACGTACGCGGCACCGTGAAGCTGAAGTCACGCGACCCCTTCGAGCACCCCGCGCTGCAGTTCAACTACCTCTCGACCGAGAACGACCGCCGCGAGTGGATCGAGATGGTCCGGGCCGCCAGGCACATCCTCAACCAACCCGCCTTCGCGGCGTTCAACGCCGGCGAGCTGTCGCCGGGACCCGCCGTCGAGACCGACCAGGAGATCCTCGACTGGGTCGCCGAGGATGCCGAGACCGCCCTGCACCCGTCGTGCACCGCCCGTATGGGGGTCGACGCCGACTCGGTGCTCGACCCCGAGACCATGCGGGTGCACGAGGTCGGTGGCCTGCGGGTCGTCGACGCCTCCTCGATGCCCTACATCCCCAACGGCAACATCTACGCGCCCGTGATGATGCTCGCCGAGAAGGCCGCCGACCTGATCCTCGGCAACACCCCGCTGCCCCCCGACGACGCGCCGTTCTACCGCCACCGCGAGGGCTACCCTCTCTATCCTCCCGGCGACAGCCGCAACCGTGAGGAAACGCCATGACAGCCACCGCCAGCACCCCCGAGATGAGCAAGCACAGCGGTCCGAGGGACACAGAGGACCCGGCCCTGCACGTCGAAGGGCTGTGGAAGATCTTCGGGCCCAAGGCGGACAAGATCATCGGCACCCCGGATGCCGACCTCTCGCGCGCCGACCTGAAGAGAAGACCGGCTGCGTCGTCGGAGTGAAGGACGTCTCCTTCGACGTGGCCCCCGGCGAGGTCTTCGTGGTGATGGGGCTCTCCGGCTCGGGCAAGTCGACCCTCGTTCGCTGTCTGACGCGGCTGATCGAACCCACCTCGGGCACCGTCAGGATCGGCAACGACGACGTGACCGGTGCCTCGGCCGCGCAGATCAGGGAGCTGCGGCGCAACCGGGTCTCGATGGTGTTCCAGCACTTCGGGCTGCTCCCGCACAAGCAGGTGATCGACAACGTCGCCTATGGACTCGAGGTCCGCGGGATGGGCAAGAAGGAACGGCGTGCGCAGGCCGGCAAGGTGGTCGACCTCGTCGGTCTGGCGGGCTACGAGAAGAACTACCCGGACCAGCTCTCCGGCGGCATGCAGCAACGCGTCGGACTCGCTCGCGCGCTTGCCGGTGACCCGGACCTGATGCTCTTCGACGAGCCCTTCTCCGCGCTCGACCCGCTGATCCGCCGGGACATGCAGAACGAGGTGATCCGGCTCCACCACGAGGTCGGCAAGACGATGGTCTTCATCACCCACGACCTCGCAGAGGCGCTGAAGCTGGGCGACCGGATCATGATCCTGCGCGACGGTGAGGTCGTGCAGGTGGGCCCGCCCGATGAGGTCGTCGGCGCTCCGGCGGACGCCTACGTCGCCGACTTCACCTCCGACGTTCCCCGGTCCCACGTGTTGACGCTGAAGTGGGTGATGCGCGAGCCCCGGCCCGACGACTCCACCGAGGGGCCGGTGATGAGCTCGAGCACGATCATCCGGGAGGCGGCACAGGCAGCACTTGCCTCGGCCCACCCCATGCGGGTCGTTGACGACGGGAAGCTCGTCGGCATCGTCGACGACGACGCGATCCTGCGGGTCGTCGTCGCAGAGGAGAAGGTCGATCGAGCGGGGCCGCAAACGTGACGGCAACGATTGCTCCTACCCCTTCACAGTCGGGAGCCCAAGGACCGCCACCGCCGGAGCAGCCGGGGCGGCAGGTACCACGCTGGGCCCTGGTGCTCGGCGTCCTGGTGGTGTGGATCGTGCTGTGGTCCATCACGCGCGGGACGAACACTCTCGAGCTTCCTGGTCGGGAACACACCGACCTGCACGACAGCCTCACTGGTTTCCGCGACTCCGTCCTTGCCAGCCGCGACACCAACCCGATCATCCAGCTGACGACCAGCATCGCCGATGGTTTCCGGGCCGCGTTCGACTGGTTGCAGCGGATGGTCTCCATCCCGGACTTCCCGCGGCCGGTCCCCCAGATCGGTTGGTTGGGCGTGACCGCATTGGCGACCTGGGTGGGACTGGCCGTGGCCAACTGGCGGATCGCGCTGCTGATTGCCGGCACCTTCGTCTCCTTCGGGCTGCTCGGCTTCTGGACCGACTCGATCGACCTGCTGCTCGTGACCGGCGTGTCGGTCGCATTCGTCGTACTCATCGGGATGCCGCTCGCGGTCGTGGTCGGCATCAGCCCGAGATGGCGTACGCCGATCACCGGGGTGCTCGACCTGATGCAGACGATGCCCACCTTCGTCTACCTGATCCCGGTCGTGCTGTTCTTCGGCATCGGCGTCTCGGGTGCAATCGTCTGCACGCTCATCTATGCCTTGCCGCCGCTGATCCGCATCGGCGGCTACGGCATCAGTGCAGTGTCCGAGACCACGATCGAAGCCACTGACTCGGCGGGGCAGACAACGTGGCAGCGGCTGCGCAAGGTGCAGATACCGATGGCTCGCAAGACCATCATCGTGGGGCTCAACCAGACCACGATGGCCGCGCTCTCCATGGCGATCATCGCCTCCTACGTGGACGGCCCCGGCCTGGGCAAGCCCGTGCTGAGTGCACTGGTGCGCAACGACGTGGGGGGCGCGATCGTCCCCGGTCTGCTCATCGTCGCGATCGCCATCATGCTGGACCGGACCACGACCGCTGCGAGCGAACGCGCCGAGCTGGCCGCGCGTGGTCACGGGCTGGTCGGCCGTCCGCGGCAGGTCGTCCTGGCCGTGAGCGGGGTCGTCGCGCTGGTGCTGGTGTGGGCCTCCCGCACCTATCCCGACGCGGCGACCTTCCCGTCGACCGGGCTCGGCACCTCCCTCTCCAACGGGCTCGATCGCTTCGTGACCAGTGCGGTCGACCTGCTCGATGGGCCGGCCACTGCCTTCAAGGACTTCATCAGCGCGGTGTTGCTCAACCCGATGCAGGCGCTGCTCGCCGACTCGCCGTGGTGGCTCGCCGCCCTCGCGATCTCCTCGATCGCGTTCCTTCTGGGAGGCCTCCGCGCGCTGGTCTCCACCCTCGTCTGCCTGGCGGGCATCTGGTACTTCGACCTGTGGCACGACACGATGATCACCCTGAACATGACGCTGGTGGCTACCCTGCTGGTCATCGTGCTGGCGATCGTGATCGGCGTCTGGATGGCACGAAACGCCCGTGTCGACCTCGTCCTGCGACCACTCCTCGACGCGGGCCAGACGATCCCTGCGTTCGTCTACCTGATCCCTGTCCTGGCGCTGTTCGGACCCACCCGGTTCACCGCGATCGTGGCTGGCGTCGTGTACGCCGCTCCGGCCGCAATCAAGCTGGTCACCGACGGGGTCAAGGCTGTGCCGGCCACCACGATCGAGGCCTCCCGCTCGACCGGTACCACGGCCTGGCAGGAGATCACCCAGGTGCAGCTCCCGATGGCCAGGGGATCCCTCGTGCTGGCCGCCAACCAGGGGCTGCTCTACGTGCTGGCGATGGTCGTCATCGGTGGCCTGGTCGGTGCAGGCGCCCTCGGGTACGACGTCGTGCTCGGCTTCTCCCGCAGCGAGGAGTGGGGCAAGGGCGCCGCAGCGGGCATCTCCATCGTGCTGCTCGGGATCATGCTCGACCGCATCACCAAGGCGGCGGCAAGTGGCACGTCCGGGGCGCCGACGACCAACCGCTGGCGGTGGTGGCGCCCGACACAGATGTCGGGGGTGACGACTGGCTCGAAGGCGAGCCAGACGTGAGGAGGACGACTAACAGGCCCGGCCCGGCCCGGGACCGAAGATTTCCACAACGAGACACAGGAGACAGCATGAGGAAGACAGGCAGAACATCTGGGCGACTGCTCGCCCTGTTGGCGTGCGCGACCCTCGCCCTTGCGGGCTGCGGCAGCGGTGACTCCATCGACGAGCAGACCAAGGAGAACGAGTCCAAGGCAGGCGCCAAGGGCGAGTGTGGCGAGCTCGGCATGGCCGTGAACCCCTGGGTCGGCTACGAGGCTTCCGCCTACGTCGTCGGTCACGTCGCCGAGAAAGAGCTGGGCTGCAAGGTTGAGTACAAGGAGCTGAAGGAGGACGTCTCCTGGCAGGGCTTCGGCACCGGCGACGTGGACGTGGTGATCGAGGACTGGGGACACCCTGACCTGGAGAAGAAGTTCTTCAAGGCCAAGGGCGATGGCAGTGCGCTCGACTTCGGCCCGAACGGAAACGTCGGGATCATCCACTGGTACGTGCCGCCGTGGCTGGCCGAGGCGCACCCGGACATCCTGGACTACAAGAACCTGAACAAGTACGCCGACAAGTTCAAGACCTCAGAGTCCGGTGGCAAGGGGCAGTTCCTCGGCGCCGACCCGTCCTACGTGCAGTTCGACGAAGCGATCGCCAAGAACCTGGACCTGAACTTCAAGGTGGTCTTCTCGGGTTCAGAGGCCGCCAGCATCCAGGCGTTCGAGAAGGCGGAGAAGAACAAGGAGTGGCTGATCGGCTACTTCTACGAGCCACAGTGGCTGTTCGCCGAGATTCCACTGAAGCCCGTGAAGCTGCCGCCGTACAAGGAGGGCTGCCAGGACGACCCGGCCAAGGTCGCGTGCGACTACCCCGAGACCACCCTGAAGAAGATCGTCTCCACCTCCTGGGTCGAGGAGGACTCACCGGCCGTGGACCTGGTCAAGAACTTCAAGTGGACCAACGACGACCAGAACACGGTGGGCAAGTACATCGCCAAGGACAAGATGTCTGCGGAGGATGCGGCGGCCAAGTGGGTCGAGGCCAACCAGGAGAAGGTCGACGCCTGGCTCAAGTGATCTGACGCAGCACCGGCGTTTCGGGGCCCCGCACCTTGACATGTGCGGGGCCCTGACCGATTCTAGGGTCGTTCCGTATCACGCATCACGTTGCGCATGACGCAACACACTCAGGAGGCCGATGTGGCCACAGTCCCCGCCACCGCCAAGGTCGTCGTCATCGGAGCCGGCATCGTCGGCAACAGCCTCGTCCACCACCTCGCCGAGCTCGGCTGGACCGACATCGTCCAGCTCGACATGGGCCCGCTGCCCAACCCCGGCGGCTCGACCGGGCACGCGTCGAACTTCATCTTTCCCGTCGACCACTCCCGCGAGATCACAGATCTCACGCTGGACTCGGTGCGCCAGTACAAGGAGATGGGCGTCTTCACGGAGTCCGGCGGCTTCGAGGTGGCCCGCACCGAGGAGCGGATGGAGGAGCTGCGGCGGCGCATGTCCAGCGCTAAGGCGCTGGGGCATCGAGGCCGAGCTGGTCTCTCCTGAGTTCGTGGTGGAGAAGGTGCCGTTCCTCGACCCCGACCAGATCATCGGTGCCTTCTGGACGCCGTCGGTCGGCGTCGTCGACTCGCTGCGCGCCGGCACGATCATGCGGGAGAACGCGCTGGCGAAGGGCGCACTGACCGTCGTACCCAACGTCGAGGTGGAGGACCTCGGCGTGAGCGACGGACGCATCACGAAGGTGGTCACGAACCAGGGCGACATCGAGACCGAGTACGTCGTGATCGCCTGCGGCGTGTGGAGCCCGAAGATCGGCGACATGGCCGGGGTGAAGATCGCCCTCACTCCCGCGGTGCACCAGATGATCTCGGTCGGCCCGTGCCCGCAGCTGGCCGAGCGCGAGGGCGAGATCTCGTTCCCGATCGTGCGCGACATGGACGCCCTCTGCTACGAGCGCCAGCACGGCGCCGACATGGAGGTCGGCTCCTACGCCCACCGGGCGATCCTGCACGAGCCGGAGGAGATCCCCTCCCTCGACCAGGCCAAGCTGTCGCCCACCGAGATGCCATTCACCGAGGACGACTTCGACCCGCAGCTCGAGCAGGCGCTCGAGCTGATGCCCGAGCTCCTCGGGGCTGACGGGCGCGGAGATGCGCTACGCGATCAACGGACTGCTCTCGCTGACCGCGGACGGGTCGCCGATCCTCGGCGAGAGCGAGGTCCAGGGTCTGTGGGTCTCCGCCGCCGTGTGGATCAAGGAGGGGCCGGGCGTCGGTCGTGCCGTCGCCGAGTGGATGACCCACGGACACTCCGAGATCGACGTCTCGCCACAGCGACATCGCCCGCTTCTACCCGCACGAGAACGAGCGGGAGCACGTGCGCGCCCGTGCGAGCGAGGCGTTCATCAAGACCTACGGGATCATCCACCCCAGCGAGCAGTACGAGTCCGACCGCGGAGTCCGCTGGGCACCGATGGCGGAGTCCCAGAAGGCGCTCGGCGCCGTGTTCTACGAGACCGTCGGCTGGGAACGGCCCTGGTGGTACGAGTCGAACGCCAACCTGGTCGAGAAGTACGGCGACGCCGTGATGCCGCGCGAGCACGAGTGGGACTCGCGCTGGTGGAGCCCGATCATCAACGCCGAGCACCTCGCGATGCGGGAGAACGCCGGCGTGATCGACCTGACCGCCTTCTCCATGTTCGACATCACCGGACCCGGCGCCCTCGCTTCGGTGCAGCAGACCTGCGTCGCCCAGTGCGACGTGGCCATCGGCAAGGTGATCTACACCCCGGTGCTCGACAGCAAGGGCGGGTTCCTCTCCGACCTCACCGTGATGCGGCTGGGCGAAGACCACTTCCGCGTGGTCACCGGTGGCGCACACGGCCATGCCGACCTCCAGTGGTTCACCAACCACCTCGCAGACGGTGCCCAGCTGCACGACAGCACCGAGGAGATCTCGACGATCGGCCTGTGGGGCCCCCGCGCTCGCGACATCCTCGGGTCGCTGACTTCCGAAGACGTGTCCGACGGCGGCTTCGGCTTCCTGAACTGCCGCGAGATCCCGGTCAAGGGCGTGGACAGCCCCGTCCTCGCCTCCCGGATCTCCTACGTCGGCGAGCTCGGCTGGGAGCTCTACGTGCCGTTCGCGCAGGCCGCCCAGCTGTGGGACGCCGTCCTCGAGGCCGGCAAGGACCATGGCGCGGTGCCCGTCGGCATCGGCGTCTACGGCGCCACCGGCCGGCTGGAGAAGGGCTACCGGGCGTACGGCGCGGAGCTCGACGCCGAGCGCACGATCGTCGAGGCAGCGATGCAGCGACCCAAGGTGAAGGCGGCTGACTTCGTCGGCCGCGAGGCCTACCTGGCGCAGCGTGAGGCCGCACCGGCCGCGGTGCTCTGCACCATGACCGTCGACGACCACACGTCAGCCAGCGGGACCAAGCGCTACATGCTCGGTGGCGAGCCGATCCTGACGCGCGACGGCGGCATCCTGACCGACGGCCACGGGCACCACCCCTACGTCACCTCGGCCGGGTCGGCGCCCTCGCTCGGCAAGCACATCTTGATGGCCTACCTGCCTCCCGACCAGGCCACGATCGGCAACGAGCTGGCGGTCTCCTACATGGAGGAGCTCTACCCGGTCACGGTCGGCTCGGTGGACGCGACTCCGCTGCTCGACCCGGGCAACGAGCGGATCAGGTGAGCCAATGACCTGAACGTGCTCGTCTGCATCAAGCGGGTGCCGGACTTCTCGGGTGAGGTGCTGCTGACCGAGGACGCGCAGTCCGCGGATGCCCGCTTCGTGGGCTACACGCTGAGCAACCACGACAGCTGCGCCGTCGAGCTGGCGGTGCAGGTTGCCTCGGCGACCGAGGGGACCACGACCGTGCTCTCGGTCGGTGACGCAGACGCGGTGGAGCAGCTCCGCTCCGCCCTCGGTGCTCGGCTGCACCGCTGCCGTGCTCGTCGAGGCCGAGCCCGTCACCCTGGGTCCGGCCGACGTGGCCCGGGAGATCGCCGCGGTGGTCCGCGACCACGAGGCCGCCGGCACGTCGTACGACCTGGTGCTGCTGGGCAACGACGCCGCCGACTCCGGTGACTTCCAGGTCGGCATCCGGCTGGCGCACGAGCTGGCCAGACCCGTCGTGACGGGCATGCAGACCGTGGCCGTCGACGGTGGCGTCGCCAGACTGCAGGGTGAGGGGCCGGACGGTCGCGAGACCTACGAGGTCCCGCTCCCGGCGGTGGTGACCGTCATGGAGGGTGGCGTCGAGCCGCGCTACCCCACGATCACCGGGCGCATGAAGGCCAAGAAGATCGAGATCGAGACGCGGCCGGTGTCCCAGGCACCGGCAGGCAGCGGCCGGGTGCGGCTGAGCCTGCCTCCGCCGGCCCCCTCGACGGTCGAGGTGCTCGGTGAGGGTCCCGAGTCCGCCGGCGCCGTGGTCGACCTGTTGCGGAAGCTGGGAGTCGGCCGATGATCCTGGTGTACGTCGAGACGACCGCCGACGGGGTCAAGGAGGTCTCGCTCGAGACGGTGACGTTCGCCCGCAAGCTCTCCGCGGCCGGCGGCGGCGTACCGATCGACGCGGTCGTGGTCGGGCCTGCCCCCGAGGGCGTGCCGGCCCAGCTCGCGGCGTACGGCGTCCGCACTGTGCACCACGCCGACGGCGACGACTTCGACCGATTCTCCGGAGCGGCGACCGCGACTGCTGTCGCCGCTGCCAGGGAGGCCGCAGGCTCGGTGGTCGTGATGGCCGGCGGGACCAACCGGGGCATGGACGTGATGGCCCGGGTGGCCACGCGGGCCGGCGTCGCGATGGCGGCCAACGTGGTGGCCTTCGGCGGACTCTCGCCGTTCGTCGTGACCAGGCAGGTCGTCGGTGGTGCTGCCCTCGAGGAGATGCGGCTCTCGCAACGACCAGCGGTCTTCACGGTCGCCGGCCACGCCGTCGAGCCGGAGCCTGCGGCCGAACCCGGCACCGGCACCCTGCAGTCGCTCGAGGTCGAGCTCGCTCCCGAGGACCTGCTCGTGCGGGTGGTCTCGGTGGAGCGGGCAGCGCCCGACGACTCGGGAAGCCTGAAGTCGGCCCGGATCGTCGTCGGGGCCGGACGCGGCGCGGGCGGACCGGACGGCTTCAAGGGCGTGATCGAGCTCGCCGACCTGCTCGGCGGCTCGCTCGGTGTCTCGCGCGTGGTCACCTCGCTCGGCTGGCGTCCCCACCACGAGCAGGTCGGCCAGACCGGCAGCCGGATCGCACCCGAGGTCTACATCCCCTGCGGCATCAGCGGCGCGATCCAGCACTGGGCCGGCTGCGCGAGCTCCAAGGTGATCATCGCGATCAACACCGACGCCGAGGCGCCGATGATGACCAAGGCGACCTACGCCGTCGTCGGCGACATGCACGAGGTCGTGCCGGCGATCAACGAGGAGATCCGCAGCCGCCGGGGCTGACCCGACGCCACTCCACTCATCGCGCGCGGGCCTACGCTGACCCGCGTGAGCAGACGGCGTTGGGTGATCGGCCTGGTGGCGGGGGCGGTCGTCCTGGCCGGCGCCGGTGCCGTGGCCGTCACCCGGCTGGGTCACCAGTGCGGCGAGGCCGTGGAGAGCATCCCGGCCTCGCGCTCGACCTCGCCCTTCCTCGACGCGGACGAGCGGGCCGAGCAGCCGGACCGCGACCGGGACAGGTTGGTCGCGGCCATGCGAGGCGGCGCCGCCTCCGTTCGGCGAGGTGCTGGGCGCGGTCGGCTACCACTACGAGCAGTGGGCCCAGGTCTCGGCGTACGCGCAGGGAATCGGGGTGCGCACGCGACGACAACCCCGACTTCACGATGCTCGACGAGGAGGAGCTGGCAGCCGACGTGGAGCGTCGCGGTGCGCACCAAGAAGTCGACGTACGACGCGAGCGACCGCAGCTACCTCGTCGCGACGCTGCCCTCGGACACCGCCCCCGACCTGGTCCGGCTCTCCGCCGACACCGGCCACCGCCAGTGGTGCACCACGCTCGAGGGCCCGCGCGTGGGGGGCGACGACCCGTTCGCGACGCAGATCCTCGCCGACGAGGGGGTCGCGGTGCTGGGTCCGGGCGACGGCGACAAGGAGCGGCTGGTCCGGCTCTCCGGCGAGGACGGGTCGCAGGTCTGGACGCGCAGCCTCGACGCCGACTCGGGTGACTTCCTCGGCGAGATGGGTGACGGGACCTTGCTGGCCGGCGGGCGCGAGCAGTTCCGGCTCTTCGACCCGGAGTCCCTGGCCGACCGTCCGGAGGGACCTGCGCTCGTGCTGGTCTCCGCCAAGGACGGAAAGACGATCTGGACCAAGCGCGCACCGGCCGGCTCCGACCTGCACGTGCTCGGCACCGACCCGGACACGCGGCAGGGCGTTCGTCCAGGAGCGGGCCGCCGAGGACGGACAGACCCGACTGACCGCGCTGGACGACAAGGGCGAACAGGTGTGGTCGAGGACGCCCACCCGGGAGGCCACGTTCGACGCGGCCCTGATGGCGGGGCGGCATCCTCGTCCGCGCCGGGCAACCGGTGGTCGGCGTACGACACGGAGGACGGCCGCCGACTGTGGACGCGGTTGTTGCCGGAGCGGCCGCAGTTCCTGCCCTACGGCTTCGAGCTGGACAGCGTCCCGCTGCTCGACGCCGACCATGCACTCATCGGGGGCACCACCGCCCTGCACACCCTGGACCTGCGGACCGGCACGATGACCTCGGCCCGGTTGCCGACCGACGGCATCAACACGACGTACTGGCCCTACCAGCTGGCAGTCAGCGGCGGCCTGATCGCGGTCGCCACGAACACCGGCGCGGTCGTCGTACGACGGGAGTAGGTGGCCGCGGTTTCCCACGGTCCCGTGGGAAACCGTCACTTCCCGTGCGTTGCAAAGCACGGGAAGTGACAGTTTCGTACGGGAAGTGGGGCCGGTGTTCCGTACGACGCTCGGGCACGCGGTTTCACTGGGTCCCCAGTGAAACCGCCACTTCCCACGTGTTGCAACGGTGGGGAAGTGGCGGTTTCGAGGGGGGAGTCAGCGCCGACTGATGCCCAGCGCGTTCCTGATGATGAAGAACAGGTCGGTCTGGTCGATCAGCCCGACCACGTTGGCCGCTGCCGGGCCATAGCCGGCGACCCGTAGCTGGGAGCCCGTGTGCTGCATGCTGCCCGGGGTGGCCGAGGTGCCGTAGGCCACGATCATGTCCGAGCCGTCCTTGGTGGTCAGCTTCGCGTTCAGACCAGGTGTGTTGCCGTCCACGATCTGGCTGGTGTGCGCGTGGTCGGCGGTCACGATCACCAGGGTGTTGCCGTCCTTGCGTGCGAAGTCCAGGGCCTTCGAGACGGCCTCGTCCATCTGCTGGGTCTCGCCGATCTGGCCGCACACGTCGGCTCCGTGGTCCTTCTTGTCGATCGAGGCACTCTCGACCTGCAGGAAGAAACCGTTCCTCTTGCCGGCCGAGTTCCTGGAGAGCAGGTCGATCGCCTTGCCGGTCATCGACCTCAGGTCCGGAACCTGGCTGAAGGTGGACTCCGGAGTGCACTTCTGGCCGGCGCCGCCGGCACCACCCGGTGTCGCGACGAGCGGGGCGAACCGCACCGGCATGTTGCCCGCGGAGAACAGTCCGAGCAGTGGCCTCTTCTGATCCGCGCTCGCCACTCCGGCGAGGTCGTTCTTCGCGGTCAAGTAGTTGTAGCCACGTGCCTTCGCCTGCTCCGCGAGCGTCTTGCCCGCCCACTCGCCTGCCGTGGCGGTCTCGGCGAACGTGGCCGACCCCCCGCCCAGCGTCACGTCCGGGCGGGTGTCGAGCAGCTGCTCACTGATCGAACCCGGCCCACCGTTCTCCTTGGCTGCCTCAGGGCACCTGGTCGACGGTCACCACAGGTCCGTAGCAGGCGCGCTGGCTGATGTGACTGACCTGCACGGCGGGGGTGGCGTCCTGGATCTCGGAGGTGCTGACGTTCCCGGTGGCCAGCCCGGCCCGCTTCGACAGCTCCAGCAGCGTGGGGTACGGCGTCCCCTTGCGGTCGATCCCGACAGCGTTGTCGTAGGTCTTCACCCCGGAGGCCCAGGCCGTCCCGGTGGCGGCCGAGTCGGGGACGTAGTCGGGCTTCCCGGTGTCCTTGTTGACGCTGTAGTGCGTCATCTGACCGGTCAGGGGCAGGGCGTCGATGCCGGGGAAGGCGCCACCAGCACCCTCGAGGTAGTTGCGCGCCACGGTGATTTCGGAGTCGCCCATACCGTCCCCGATGATCAAGATGACGTTCTTCGCCTTCCCCGACTTGACCGACCCGGCGATCACCTTGCTCTGGTCGCCGCGCAGCCGGGTGGCACCGCCGTACTCGTCGACCTTGCCGGTGGATGCGCGGTCGATGAGGGGGAGGCGGCCATCCGCGACCACCGCGCCGCCGGCCGTGCAGAGGGCCAGCACGAGAACCCCGAGGGCGACTGCTCTGCGCCTGTGAGACATGAGGAGACCTTTCCGAGAAGAGTGGTGTCGCCACGACGCTCGCCCACCCAGGTGCCCAACAGGAGATCGCTCGGTGAACATGTCGGGTCGGGTTGGTAGACAGACCCCATGACCACGACGACGAGCACCCGGGACGAGGCCGAGAAGCACCTGCGTGCTCTGGTCGGCCGCGACGACGCCCGGCTGCACGACGACCAGTGGGCGGCGATCGAGGCACTCGTGGTCGAGCAGAGCCGGGTGCTCGTCGTACAGAAGACCGGCTGGGGCAAGTCGGCGGTCTACTTCGTCGCCACCGCCCTGCTTCGCGGGCTCGGTGCCGGGCCGACCGTGATCATCTCGCCGCTGCTCGCGCTGATGCGCAACCAGATCGAGGCGGCCGAGCGAGCAGGCATCCGCGCGGCCACGATCAACTCCACCAACATCGAGGACTGGCAGGCCATCCGCGCGCAGGTCGACGCGGGCGAGGTCGACGTGCTGCTGGTCAGCCCCGAGCGGCTGAACAACCCGTCGTTCCGCGACGAGGTCCTCCCCCAGCTGACCGAGACCGCCGGCCTGCTCGTCGTCGACGAGGCGCACTGCATCTCCGACTGGGGCCACGACTTCCGGCCCGACTACCGGCGCATCCGGCAGATGCTCACCACGCTCCCGCCGGGCATCCCGGTGCTCGCCACGACAGCGACCGCCAACGCCCGGGTCACCCGGGACGTCGCCGAGCAGCTGGGCACCGATGTCCTCGTGCTGCGCGGGTCCCTGGACCGCGAGTCGCTGCACCTCACCGTGCTGCGGCTCGAGCGACCGGAGCAGCGGCTGGCCTGGCTCGCCGAGCACCTGGACGGGTTCGACGGGTCCGGGATCATCTACACGCTCACCGTCGCCGCGACCCAGGAGGTCGCCGAGCACCTGCGGTCGCACGGGCACGCCGTGGCGGCGTACTCCGGGCAGACCGAGGCCACCGAGCGGCTCGCGCTCGAGCAGGACCTGCTCGCCGGGCGGCTCAAGGCGCTGGTCGCCACCAGTGCCCTCGGGATGGGCTTCGACGCGCGGCTCGGCTTCGTGGTCAACCTCGGGGCGCCCTCGTCACCGGTCGCCTACTACCAACAGGTCGGCCGCGCCGGGCGCGGGACCGACCTCGCCCAGGTGGTGTTGATGCCGGCCCAGGAGGACCGCGACATCTGGCGCTACTTCGCCTCCCTGGCGTTCCCTCCCGAGCAGCACGTGCGCACCACCCTGCGCGTCCTGGCCGAGGCCGGTGCGCCGATGTCGACGGCCGCGCTCGAGACGTACGTCGACCTGAGCCGGACCCGTCTCGAGACGATGCTCAAGGTGCTCGACGTCGACGGCGCCGTCGTCCGGGTGCGCGGTGGCTGGACCGCGACCGGCGAGGAGTGGGCCTACGACCAGGAGCGCTACGACCGGGTCGCGGCGGCGCGACGCGAGGAGCAGGCGGCGATGCTGACCTACATCGCCACCGACGGCTGCCGGATGCGGTTCCTGCGCGAGCAGCTCGACGACCCGCGGCGCGGAGGACTGCGGACGCTGTGACAACTGTGCCGGCCTCCGGCTCCCGCTCGAGATCTCGGGAACCGCCGTCGAGCAGGCCGGTGAGCGGCTCCAGCGACCGGGCGTGACGATCGCAGCACGCAAGATGTGGCCGACCGCGCTGGCCAACCTCGGCATCGACCTCAAGGGCAGGATCACCGAGGCCGCGGAGGACGGCCGCGCCGTGGGCCGGCTGACCGACCTCGGCCACGGCCAGGCGCTGCGGGAGCTGTTCCGCCCGGACGCGGAGGACGGACCGGTCCCCAAGCCGCTTGTCGACGCGGTGCTCGAGGTGCTCGGCGACTGGCACCCGGCCTGGCCGGCCCGGCCCACCGGGGTGGCGTACGTCGAGTCGGCGCGCCGGCCCCAGCTCACCCGCGACCTCGCCGAGGGCCTGGCTCGCTACCTGAAGCTGCCCCTCGTCGCGCGCTGGCAGATCGTCGATCCGGACGTCGCGCCGGGACAGGGAGCAGCCAACTCCGCCCAGCGAGTCGCGGCAGTCGGCCGGCGCTTCGACCTCGCGGTCGACCAGCCGCTCGACGGCGGACCGGTGCTGCTCGTCGACGACCTCGTCTCGACCGGATGGACCCTCACCCTCGCCGCCCGCGCGCTACGCGCAGCCGGCGCGAGCGCCGTACTCCCCCTGACGCTGGGCGTGGAGTCGTAGCGACGACGTGGTTTCGAGACGCTCGCTGCGCTCGCTCCTCAACCACCGGGATGGTGGTGGATGCAAAGGGTCAGTGACCGACCACCGCGACCGGGTCGATCGACTCGCTCGGCCTTCTTGCGGGGCAGGAAGAACGCGGGGATCAGGCAGCAGGGCGACCAGGATCGTGGCCACGACGAAGACGGAGCTGAACGCGTCGGCCATGTCCACCAGGGCCCGGGCGTGCAGCGCGTCGAGGTCCTGCGGCGAGAGTCCGGCCTTGGCCAGCAGGGCCGACAGCTTCCCCGGCTGGTCCGCGAGCGCACCGGCCGCTGCGTCCAGCCGGATGCTCGGGCTGTCCTTGAAGCCGTTGGTGAGCAGGACCGAGAACAGCGCGGTGCCGATGGACGCCGCGACCTGCTGGTTGATGTTCAGGAAGGTCGAGCCCCGCGCGATGTTGTGGTCGCTGAGCGTGGCCAGCGCCGCGGACATGATCGGCATCATCGTGCCGCCCATGCCCAGACCCATGATGAACAGCGCGACGATGATGTAGAGGTAGCCCGTGTCGGCGCTGATCTGCGTGAACATCCCCATGCCGAGCGTGACCACCGAGATGCCGGCCAGCACGATCTTTCCGGGGCCGATCTTGTCGGCGAGGAAGCCCGCGAGCGGCATGGTGAGCATCGCGCCGATCCCCTGCGGTGCGAGCAGCAGGCCGGCGCCGAGGGCGGTCTCGCCGCGGACCTCCTGGAAGTACAGCGGGAACAGCAGGCTGGCGCCGAAGAACGCGATCGCGAACAGCATCATCGCGATCACCGCGACGGTCATGTTCCTGTTCTTCAGCAGGCGCAGCTCGACCAGCGGGTGGATGTTCTTCGGGCGCAGGGCCCACGGGACGAACGCGATGATCAGCACGGTCCCGACGGCGATCCAGGTGAGCACCTTGGTGTCGTTGATGGTGCCCGCCTCGGGGATCGAGGAGACGCCGTACAGGAACGCCGCGAGGCCGGGAGAGAGGAGCAGCATGCCGACGAAGTCGAAGGACTCCGAGGGGTGCGCGTCGTCCTTCTCCAGCACGACGAACGCGTAGACGAAGGCGCCGATGCCGATCGGCAGGTTGATCAGGAAGATCCAGTGCCAGCTGAGCGAGTCGATCATCAGGCCGCCGAGGATCGGGCCGAAGATCGGGCCGAGCAGCATCGGGAACGCCCAGGACGGCCATCACCCGGCCGATCCGGTCCGGGCCGGCCGCGCGGGTCAGGATGGTCATGCCCGAGCGGCATCAGCATGCCGCCGCCGAGGCCCTGGAGCACCCGGAAGAACGTGAGCATCTCCAGGGTGGTCGCGGTCGCACACAGCACGGAGCCTGCGGTGAACAGCCTGACGGCGAGCAGGTAGAGGCGCTTGGTGCCGAACCGGTCGGCTGCCCAGCCGGTCAGCGGGATGACGCTCGCCAGGGCCAGCGTGTAGCCGGTCATCGTCCACGCGACCTGGGCGGCGGTGGCGTCGAACTCGGTCTGGAAAGTCTTCAGAGCGACGGAGACAACGGTGATGTCGAGGATCGACATGATGGCGCCGAGCACGACCACGCCGGCGACCAGGAGCACACCCCGGTCGAGCTTGTCGGACGCCTGGTCTGGGTTCTGAGCCGGGTTCGCCGGCTGCTGCACATCGATGTTCTGGCTCACCAATCGAGTCTACGTGCGTAACGAGACTCGACCGGACCACAATTGCAGTGACAGTGGTCACCGCCTCGACCGCCGCGGCGCCACGGTGGAGGATGCAGAGCATGGACCCCGAGACGGACGCCTCAGACACGGACGCCCCCGACACGACGATGCACCGGACACGACGGATGCTCCCGACCTGGGTGAAGAGACCCCGCGCAAGAAGCGCAGTGCGGCGACGAGCGCGTCGTACTCCATCACGATGCGGCTGCACACCGAGGTCGACCCGGCGGTGATCGGCCGGGTCGCCACGAGCATCGCGTCCGGCGGCGGCATCGTCTCGGCGCTCGACGTCGCCGAGTCGCGCCACGACCGGCTCGTGGTCGACGTGACCTGCTCGGCCACCGACTCCGAGCACGCCGAGGAGATCGTCGCCGAGATCAGGGGGCTGGATGGCATCACCGTGCACAAGGTCTCCGACCGGACCTTCCTGCTGCACATCGGCGGCAAGATCGAGGTGCACTCCAAGGTGCCGCTGCGGACCCGCGACGACCTCTCGATGGCCTACACCCCCGGGGTCGGCCGGGTCAGCATGGCCTTGTACGAGAACCCCGAGGACGTTCCCCGGCTGACGGTGAAGGGCAACAGCGTCGCGGTCGTCACCGACGGGTCGGCGGTGCTCGGACTGGGCAACATCGGGCCGGGTGCGGCACTGCCCGTGATGGAGGGCAAGGCCGCGCTCTTCAAGCGGTTCGCCGACATCGACGCGTGGCCGATCTGCCTGGACACCCAGGACACCGACCGCATCGTCGACGTCGTGGAGGCGATCGCGCCGGGCTTCGGCGGGATCAACCTCGAGGACATCGCGGCCCCTCGCTGCTTCGAGATCGAGAAGCGCCTGCGTGAGCGGCTCGACATCCCGGTCTTTCACGACGACCAGCACGGCACCGCGATCGTCGTACAGGCGGCGCTGACCAACGCGCTGCGCTGTGTGGAGAAGGAGCTCGCCGACGTCCGGATCCTCGTGGCCGGAGCCGGTGCTGCGGGTTCGGCGATCGTCACCCTGCTGCTCGCCGCCGGGGCCGAGGACGTCGTCGTCTGGGACCGCGAGGGTTGTCTCTCCTCGGACGACGACTCCCTCTCCGAGGCGAAGGCCGAGCTGGCTGCCCGCACGAACCCCCGCAAGGTGCGGGGCGACCTCCGCGACGGCCTGTCCGACGCGCACGTGTTCATCGGGGTCAGTGGGCCCGGCGTCCTCGAGGCCGAGATGATCAAGGGGATGGCCAAGGACCCGATCGTCTTCGCGCTGGCCAACCCGGACCCGGAGATCGACCCGGCCGAGGCGATGCAGTACGCCGCCGTGGTCGCCAGCGGCCGCAGCGACTACCCCAACCAGATAAACAACGTGCTGGCCTTCCCAGGGGTGTTCCGTGGCCTCCTCGACGCACGGGCCAGCGACGTGACGATCGAGATGCTCCTGCGCGCCGCCCAGGCGATCGCCGCGTGCGTGACCGACAAGGAGCTCAACGCGAGCTACATCATCCCGAGCGTCTTCGACGACAAGGTGCCGAAGAAGGTCGCTGCGGCGATCCGCGGCCTCGAGGACTGATCCCGCCCCTCGCCCGGCCCGGGCAGCGACGGGCTGTCGGCCCCACCGGCTAACTTCTCAGGAGAAGACAGGGGAGGCGGACCAGGCGTTGAGCTTCGTACCTTTGCAGGGCCGCGCCACGTGGGTGCCCAGCCACCCGCCCCGCCTCAGCGAGGTCGAGTTCTCCGGGCCGACGCGCACGATCCGGATGCCCATGCGCGGGGCGATCCCGGTGCTCACCCGGGCGATGCGGGTCGACGACGCGCACCCGTCGGTCGGCCTGCTCAGCGGAGCCACGCTGATGGCGATGAAGCTGGTCGCGGCCGGACAGGATCCGGCTCTCGGAGACCGGCGACTCCTGGCGGGTCGGCCCGCTGCAGCCCGATGACGACGACCGGCTGCACGCCCTTGCGAGCGCCCGCGCTCATGGGGATACGAGCGTCGAGGACGCCGAGGACCTGATCCGGCAGCTGCTCGACGCGGTGGCTGACACGATGGCCCGGCCACCTGAGATGTCGGTGGCCCCACCTGTGGCCCGTCGGGGTCTCGACAGGTTCGAGCACGATCCAGATGACCCGGATGGCGCCGACCTTCCCGACAAGGTCCGGATCAGCCTGCGAGTCGAGGCACCCGAAGAGGTGCTGGAGGGCGGCGGCGTGGTCGTCGTACTCCAGGCGCACGAGGTGGACGACGACACCCACGTCGTCGATGCCGACCGGCTGTGGCTCGCCGAGGACCACGGGTTCTCCCGCCGGGCGCGGTTCAACCTCAGCACCGCCCTTCGCCGGGCAACCACGGCGTGGGCGCCCCTCGACCGGCTTCAGCGCCAGCAGGTGCCCGACCGAATGGTGCTCGACGCGGACGAGCTCGCGGACCTGCTCGAGCACGGTCTGGTGGCTCTCGACGCCGCCGGGATCGACGTGTTCTGGCCGCGGGGACTTCGCGGCGAGCTGATCCCGCAGGCTCGGGTCGAGGTGGCGAAGCGGCCGCAGGAGGGGCCGCTGATGGACGGCCTCTTCGGACCTGGAGCCCTCTTCGAGTTCGACTGGCGGCTCGCCCTGGGCGACGACCCGCTCACGGATGAGGAGATGTCCACTCTCGCCGATGCCACCACTCCGGTGATCAGGCTGCGCGACAACTGGATGATCATCGATCCGCTCGTGGCTCGACGGGCCCGAAAGCGGGTGGAGAAGCGGAAGCGGACGGTCCCGCCGGTCGTCGCCCTGCAGTCCGCGCTGACCGGAACGATCGATCTCGACGGCGAACAGGTCGAGGTGCATCCCGGCGCGTCCCTGCTCAAGGTGCGTGATCGCGTGGTGGATGCCGCGGTCGTGGCGCCGCTCGACAACCCCGCGGGTCTGGCGGCCACGCTTCGCGACTACCAGCGGCACGGCTTCACCTGGCTCGCCGAGCTCACTGGTGCCGGGCTGGGTGCCTGTCTCGCCGACGACATGGGCCTGGGCAAGACGATCACCCTGATCGCGCTGCACCTGCATCGTCGGGAGCGACGGCTCGCGCACGGGCCAACCCTGGTCGTCTGCCCGGCCAGCCTGATGGGCAACTGGGAGGCGGAGATCCATCGGTTCGCACCCGGTGTCGCCGTACGCCGCTTTCACGGCTCGTCGCGAGACCTAGGTGGTTTCGAGACACTCGCTGGCGCTCGCTCCTCAACCACCGATGTGGTGGACGACGGGTTCGTGCTCACCACCTACGGCACCATGCGTCGCGACCACGAGTCCCTGGCGAAGGTGCCGTGGGACCTGGTCGTCGCCGACGAGGCGCAGCACATCAAGAACGCGACCTCCTCGACCGCCCGCAACCTGCGCACCATCGAGTCCAGGTGCCGGGTGGCACTGACAGGGACGCCGGTCGAGAACAACCTCACCGAGCTCTGGGCCATCCTCGACTGGGCGACGCCAGGGCTGCTCGGCTCGCGCAACGCGTTCCGCAAGGTCTGGGCCGCGCCGATCGAGAGCGGGGTCGACCCGTCGGTGGCGCGCCGGTTCGCCCAGCTCGTCGAGCCGTTCCTGCTCCGTCGCCGCAAGTCCGACCCCGGCATCGCTCCGGAGCTGCCGGCGAAGACCGAGACCGACCACGTCATTGGGCTGACCCGCGAGCAGGTCGTGCTCTACGAGGCCCTGGTCCGCGAGTCGATGGAGCGGATCGAGCGAGCCGACGAGGACTCCCGCCGTGGACTGGTGCTCGCGCTGCTCACCGGCCTCAAGCAGATCTGCAACCACCCGGCGCACTACCTCCGCCAGGCGAGCGGTCGGCTCAAGGGCCGCTCGGAGAAGCTCGACCTGTGCGACGAGCTGCTCGGCACGATCCTGTCCGAGAACGGCTCCGTGCTCGTGTTCACCCAGTACGTCGCCATGGCGCGCCTGCTCGAACGCCACTTCGCCGCGGCATCCATCCCGACCCTGTTCCTGCACGGCGGCACTCCTGTCCGAGCCCGCGAGCAGATGGTGCGCGACTTCCAGGACGGCGCCGCTCCGGTGTTCCTGCTCTCGCTGAAGGCCGGAGGCACCGGCCTCAACCTCACCCGTGCCGACCACGTCCTGCACTTCGACCGCTGGTGGAACCCGGCCGTCGAGGACCAGGCCACCGACCGGGCCCACCGGATCGGCCAGACCCGCGCCGTACAGGTGCACCGGCTCGTCACCGAGGGCACCATCGAGCAGCGCATCGGCCAGCTGCTGGAGCGCAAGCGCAGCCTCGCCGAGTCCGTGCTCGGCTCCGGCGAGGTGGCGCTGACCGAGCTGAGCAACGAGGAGCTGCGCGACCTCGTGTCGCTCCGGACCCCCTATGCCTGACCCGATCGTGCTGGCCCGCCTCACCCGCGTCCGCGGGGCCGCGGCGCGCAGCTCGACCTGGTGGGGTCGCGCCTTCGTTCGCTCCTTCGAGGAGCTGACCGTCGAGGCGGCCGACCTGGTCGCGGCCCGCGCTCTCGCCCGGTCGGGCCGGCTGGGCGCGATCGTCGTGCTGGAGGCGATGGCCTCGGCGGTCGTGGACCCCGGCAGCGAGGGTCCGTTGATGGCGCAGGTGAAGGTCGACCGGCTCGACACCGAGGGCTGGACGACCTTCGCACGCGAGGCCGCCCGAGAGAGCGGGTACGCCGCAGCCCTCGAGGCCGGCGACCTCCCGGCAGACCTCGTGGAGCACGCCGACGAGGCCGGCTCCGAGGTCCTCCCCGGACCCGGGGACATCGACACGGCGTGCGACTGCGACTCCTGGGCCCAGCCCTGCGTGCACGCCCTGGCGCTGCTCTACCAGCTGGCCTGGCAGGTCGACCGCGATCCCTACGTGCTGTTGCTTCTCCGCGGCCGCACCCGCGAGGCCCTGCTCGCAGAGGTGAGCACCCTGGCTTCCGGCGGCACCACACCCGGCCTCGAGGAACGCGAGGAGGCGCGGATCCGGGCAGCCCAGGTGCTGGCGCTGGCCCAGGACGCCCCCGGCGGCCACGGACTGGCAGACGCCTCGGTGGCGGCGTACGACGAGGCGGTCAGCCGGCTGCTCTGAGCCGCTCTTCCAGACCGTCGAGGACCAGCTCGAGCCCGAACTCGAACTCGTCCGCGAAGTCGTAGCCGGGCTTCAGTGCGTGCTCGGTCACCAGCTCCAGGAGGTGGGGAAAGTCGCCCGACTCGAACGCCTCCATCATCGGCGCGGCGACCTCCTCGACGCTCTGGTCGTTGAACGGCAGCGTGGCCTCCTGCAGCGCGAACCCGTAGACATAGCTGTCCAGCAGCGCGTAGGCGTGCGCGGTCAGCTCCACCGAGAAGCCCCCCGCACGCAGGGCACCCAGCACGGCGTTGTGGTGGCGCAGGGTCGCGTGGCCGGGGCTGGTGCGGGTCTCGAGGAGGCCGATGGCCCACGGGTGCCGTCTGAGCACGACGCGGGCCGAATGTGCCCGCCGGGAGATCTCCGGGCGCCAGTCGCCGCTGGCCGACGGCAGCTCGATCTCGCCGAAGACGATGTCGACGATGCCGTCGAGGATCTGCTCCTTGTTGGCGACGTGGTGGTAGACCGACATCGGCTTCACCCCGAGCTCCTGCGCCAGCGATCGGATGGTCAGGCCGGCGATGCCGGTGGCGTCGGCGACCGCGACGGCGCCGGTCAGCACGCGCTCCCGAGTCAGCGGGGTCCGATCGAGGTGTCGTCCTGCTGCTTCTCGGCATCTCGCTCCTGCCCTAGCGGTTTCGTACTTAGTACGTTACCGTAACCGTACTAAGTACGAAACCAACCCGGGAGCCCACCATGACCACACCAAAGCGCCTCGCACGAACCGCCGGGGTCTACTACCTCGTGGTGGCGATCTTCGGCGGCTTCGCCCACGCCGTCCGCACGCAGGTCTACGTCCCGGGCGATGCCACTGCCACCACCGACAACGTCGTCGCGCATGCCGACCTCGTTCGGTTCAGCTTCGCGGCCGACCTCGTCCAGGCGACGTTCGCGGTGTTTCTGGTGATGGCGCTATACCGGTTGCTCCGGCACGCCGGCCCGTCGACTGCCCGCGCCATGGTCATCTTCGTCGTGCTACAGGTCGGCATCACCTGCCTCAACCTCGTGCACCAGTTCGGGGCCCTGATGGTGGCGACCCAGCCGGCGTACGCGAACGGTTTCGGCGACGAAGGGACCAACGCCCTCGTGCTGCTGCTGATGGACCTGCAGCACAACGGCTACCTCGTCGCGCAGATCTTCTTCGGTCTGTGGCTGTTCCCGCTCGGTCTCCTCGCCTACCGCTCCGGCATGTTCCCGCGCGCGCTGGGCGTCCTCCTGATGGTGGCCACCGGTGCCTACCTGATCGATGCAGGACTGCAGTTCCTCGCCAAGGACGTCGCGGACGTCGTCTCCGGTCCCGTGCTCATCCCGGTCGTGATCGTTGCCGAGGTGTGGATGATGGCGTACCTGTTGATCAAGGGCGTCCGGACTCCTGCGGACAGCACACCGCCGACCAGCACGCAGCCCGCGGACCGTTCGCTCGTCAGCGCCTGAGCCATGACTGCCACCGGAGACACCATGTCCACGAACGAGACGACCACGATGAGAGCAATCGCGCAGGACAGCTACGGAAATGCCCAGGTCCTGCACGCTGCGCAGCTGCCCCGGCCCGAGCCCGGTGCGGACGAGGTGCTGCTGCAGGTCCGGGCAGCGGGCCTCGACCGTGGGACGTGGCACCTGATGGCTGGGCTGCCCTACCTGATGCGCCCGTTCACCGGCTTCCGTGGGCCCAGGAACCCGGTGCCCGGGCTCGACGTGGCGGGTGTCGTCGAGGCGGTCGGTGAGCAGGTGACCGGGTGGGCCAAGGGAGACGAGGTCTACGGCTTCGGCAAGGGCACGTTCGCGGAGTACGCCGTCGCACCCGCTGACCAGCTCGCGCGGAAGCCGAAGAACCTGTTGTTCGAGCAGGCCGCCGTGGTCCCGGTGTCGGGCGCAACGGCGCTCATCGCCCTGACCCAGGTCGCCGACGTGCAGCCCGGGCAGCAGGTGCTGGTCGTCGGGGCGTCCGGCGGTGTCGGCAGCTACGCCGTACAGCTCGCGAAGGCGCTCGGCGCCGAGGTCACCGGGGTGTGCAGCACGGGCAAGGTCGACCTGGTCCGGTCCCTGGGTGCGCACCGCGTCCTCGACTACACCCGCGACGACTGGGCGGACGGCAGCCACCACTACGACGTGGTGCTCGACATCGGGGGCAGGCCCAGCGTCTCCCGGCTGCGCAGTGCCCTCACTCCCGACGGGACTGCCGTCTTTGTGGGCGGAGAGGATGGTGGCAAGTTCTCCGGTGGGATGAGCCGCGGGCTCCGGGGCGTGGCCCTCTCGCCATTCGTGAAGCAACAGCTCAAGATGTTCGTGGCCGGGCAGAAGACGAGCGATCTCGAGCAGCTCACCGGGTTCATCGAGGCGGGTCAGGTGACGCCGAGCATCGATCGGGCCTATCCGCTGGACCAGGCACCCGACGCCATGCGGCAACTCGAGGCCGGCGAGGTCCGCGGCAAGATCGCGATCACCGTCTGAGAGGTCAGGCGACACCCAGCGCCTTCGCGGCCATCCCGGCCAGCAGCCCTCGCATCTCCTCCGGCGGCAGGAACGCGCTGTGCGGGGTGGAGTTGAGCAGCCCGAAGGTCGCGTGCACACTCGCTCGCGCCGGCCTCGGGGCGAGATCGGGACGGATCTTGCGCAGCTGCCTTACCCACACCTCGACGTACTTCCGCTGGGTCCCGCGCACCTCTTCGCGCGCCTCGAGCGGAAGCGCAGCCCAGTCGCGGTCCTGGACCACGATCAGCGCCCGGTGCTCGAGGGCGAAGGTGACGTGCCAGTCGACGAGGGCGCGCAGCGCTTCCTCAGGTGAACCGGCTTCGCGCACGCGTCGGCGGCCGACTGTCAGGAGCTCGTCGCTGATGCTCACCAGCATCTCGGCCAACACGGCGTCCTTGGATCGGAAGTGCCGATAGAGAGCGGGGCCGGAGAAACCGCACGCTGCACCGAGCTCGACGATCGAGACCCCGTGGAATCCCTTCTGCGCGAACAGCTCTGCCGCAATGGCCAGGATCTGCTCCCTGCGCTCGCTCACCCGCACAGGATAGTCACGGAGGTTAACGATCGCTAACATGGCACGCATGACCTCTGAGATGGCCGCGCTCGTCGACGAGCTGCGTGAGCGCACAGCGAGGGCGTGGCAGGGAGGATCCGAGTCGGCCCGCACCAAGCACACCGACCGCGGCAAGATGCTCGCCCGCGACCGGATCGACACCCTGCTCGATCCCGGAAGCCCGTTCCTCGAGCTGAGCCCGCTGGCGGCGTACGGGATGTACGGCGCGGACGGTGACGACTTCGCCGTGCCGAGCGCCAGCATCATCACCGGCATCGGACGGGTCGAGGGCCGTGAGTGCGTGGTTGTCGCCAATGACGCCACCGTCAAGGGCGGCACCTACTACCCGGTCACGGTCAAGAAGCACCTGCGCGCGCAGGAGGTGGCCCGGGCCAACAAGCTCCCGTGCATCTATCTCGTCGACTCCGGTGGGGCGTTCCTGCCGATGCAGGACGACGTGTTCCCGGACAAGGAGCACTTCGGCCGGATCTTCTTCAACCAGGCCAACCTGTCGGCCGAGGGCATCCCGCAGATCGCCGCCGTGATGGGCTCTTGCACGGCCGGCGGCGCCTACGTCCCCGCGATGTCCGACGAGTCGGTGATCGTCAGGGACCAGGGCACGATCTTCCTCGGCGGGCCACCGCTGGTGAAGGCAGCCACTGGTGAGGTGGTCACGGCCGAGGAGCTCGGCGGTGGCGAGGTGCATGCCCGCAAGTCCGGAGTTGTCGACCACCTGGCCGAGGACGACGCGCACGCGTTGCAGATCATTCGGTCGATCATCGCGACGTTGCCTGCGCCGTGGTTTCGAGACGCTCGCTGGCGCTCGCTCCTCGAACCACCGAGATGGCTGTCGAGGAGCCGGTCAAGGACCCCGCCGAGCTGTACGACGTGGTGCCCGCCGACACCCGCACGCCGTACGACGTCCGCGAGGTGATCACCCGGATCGTGGATGGCAGCCGGTTCCACGAGTTCAAGCAGCTCTACGCCGAGACCCTCGTCTGCGGCTTCGCGAAGGTCTGGGGGCACGACGTCGGCATCGTCGCCAACAACGGGATCCTGTTCTCCGAGTCCGCGCGCAAGGGTGCTCACTTCATCGAGCTGTGCAACCAGCGAAAGACGCCGATCGTGTTCCTGCAGAACATCTCCGGCTTCATGGTCGGCAAGGAGTACGAGAACAACGGCATCGCCCGCGACGGCGCCAAGCTGGTGACCGCCGTCGCCTGCTCGGTCGTGCCGAAGTTCACCGTCGTCATCGGTGGTTCGTTCGGCGCCGGAAACTACGGCATGTGCGGACGTGCCTACGACCCCCGCTTCCTGTGGATGTGGCCGAACGCGCGCATCTCGGTGATGGGCGGCGAGCAGGCGGCATCCGTTCTTGCCACTGTGAAGCGGGACGGCATCGAGCTCAAGGGTGGCGAGTGGTCGGACGAGGAGGAGGAGTCCTTCAAGGAACCGATCCGGCAGCAGTACGAGCACCAGGGCTCGCCGTACTACTCCACCGCGCGCCTCTGGGACGACGGCATCATCGATCCACTGGACACCCGACGCGTCCTTGGCATGGGTCTGGCCGCAGCAGCCAATGCGCCGATCCCCCCGCCCTCCTACGGCATCTTCAGGATGTGAACCGCGTGTTCGACACCCTCTTGGTCGCCAACAGGGGCGAGATCGCGCGACGCGTGATCCGCTCCGCCAAGGCGCGCGGGCTGCGCACCGTCGCGGTGTACTCCGACGCCGACCGTCAGGCCGCCCATGTGCGCGAGGCCGACACCGCCTGCCGCATTGGACCGACGCCGGCGAGCGAGTCCTACCTGAACATCGAGGCGATCCTTGCGGCCGCACGGGAGAGCGGGGCCCAGGCGATCCACCCGGGCTACGGCTTCCTGTCCGAGCGCGCGGAGTTCGCGCGGGCAGTGACCGACGCCGGCCTGGTGTTCGTCGGGCCGTCCGCCGACGTGATGGACCAGATGGGCCGCAAGGACCGGGCCCGCGAGATCGCCGTGGGCGCCGGCGTACCGGTCGTGCCCGACCACCCCGTCGACTCGATCAACCTGGCCGAGGGCGAGTTCCCGATCCTCGTCAAGGCCGCTGCCGGCGGTGGCGGCAAGGGCATGCGCGTCGTACGCAAGCCGGCTGACCTCCAGGAGGCAATCGACTCCGCCCGCCGGGAGGCGAAGAGCTCGTTCGGCGACGACACCCTGATCATCGAGAGGTACGTCGAGAACGGCCGCCACGTCGAGGTGCAGGTGCTCGCCGACACCCAGGGGCACGTCGTGCATCTCTTCGAGCGTGACTGCTCGGCACAACGCCGGCACCAGAAGGTGATCGAGGAGGCCCCCTCCCCCAGCGTCACCGCGGAGGTTCGCGCGGTGCTGACCGAGTCGGCCGTCGCACTAGCCCGAACCGTCGGCTACATGAACGCCGGCACCGTCGAGTTCCTCGTCGACCCGGACCGCGGCGCCGATGGCGTCTACTTCCTGGAGATGAACACCCGGCTTCAGGTGGAGCACCCGGTCACCGAGCTGACCGTGGGGCTCGACCTCGTCGACCTGCAGCTTGCGATCGCCGCTGGTGAGCCGCTGCCCTTCGAGCAGGACGACCTCACCTGCACCGGGCACGCCATGGAGGCTCGCGTGTACGCCGAGGACGCGTTCAACGGCTTCCTCCCCCAGGCCGGCACGGCCACGTTCGTGCACTGGTCCGACCTCGCCCGCAACGACGAGGCCCTGGCCAGCGGGCAGACCGTCGGCACGTCGTACGACCCGATGCTGGGCAAGGTGATCGTGCACGGCCCGACCCGGGAGGCAGCGCGGAAGAAGCTCGTCGCCGCGCTCGACGACACCGCAGTGATCGGCCTGACGACCAACACGGGCTTCCTGCGCGAGCTCGCTGCGAGCGACGAGTTCCGCGACGCCGCGATCGACACCGGCTGGCTCGACCGCAACCCGGACGGCGTACACCTTCCCGACGACGACGTAGCCGCGGTGTTCGCGGCCTGGGTCGTCGCCCAGGACGTCCCCCGTGACAACAGCCCGTTCGGTGTCGGCGACGGCTGGCGCTCGGCCGGACCTGCTGCTCCCGTCACCGTGGAGCTCGAGGACCGCTGGCTGGTCTCCGCAAGCGGCGTGTCTGGGCCTACTGGCGACCACGACGTGGCTCAGATAGACCGACGCGGACAGGTGCTCCGGCTCGAGGTCGACGGGCTCGTCCTGGAAGCGGTCGTGGTGGTGGAGGCGCACGTCGTCGAGGTGGCCCACCGCGGCCACACCCGCCGGTTCACCCGGCCGGACGCGTTCGGCCCCGGCGCCGGATCGGGTACGACGGACGGCACCCTGCTCGCGCCGATGCCGGGCACCGTGCTGGCCGTCGACGTGGTGGAGGGGGATGCTGTCGAGGAGGGCCAGCGGCTCGGCGTACTCGAGGCGATGAAGATGGAGGTCGCGCTCCGGGCGCCGCACACCGGCACCGTCACGACTGTCGGTGCAGCGACCGGCGAGCTGGTGTCCCTCGGACAGGTGCTCTTCGAGGTGACAGGAGAATCCGGTGGTTGAGGAGCGCGCACGCGATGGTGGTCGAGCAGCGAGCGAAGCGAGCGGACAGACGAGACCCGTCTCGAAACCACGAGAGATGCCCGATCGCGTCACGATCTACGAGGTCGGCCCCCGCGACGGCCTGCAGAACGAGCAGGGCATCGTGCCGGTCGAGGCGAAGGCCGAGTTCATCCGGCGCCTGCTCGCCGCTGGCCTGCCCGTCGTCGAGGCCACCAGCTTCGTGCACCCGAAGTGGGTCCCCCAGCTGGCCGATGCCGCCGAGCTGATGGGCCTGCTTATCGAGGGAGACCTCGGCGATGCCGGCAAGGAGCTGCCGGTGCTCGTGCCGAACGAACGCGGGCTGGACCGTGCCCTCGAGCTCGGCTGCCGCCACATCGCGATCTTCGGAAGCGCCACCGAGACCTTCGCTCAGCGCAACCTCAACCGCAGCCTGGACGAGCAGTTCGCGATGTTCGAGCCCACGGTGACTCGCGCCCGCGACGCCGGGCTGGACGTGCGGGCCTACGTGAGCATGTGCTTCGGGGACCCGTGGGAGGGGGACGTGCCGATCGACCAGGTGGTCGACGTCGGCAAGCGCCTCTACGACCTCGGTGCCAGCCAGCTCTCGCTCGGGGACACCATCGGCGTCGGGACGGCGGGTCACGTGCGCGAGCTCTTGGGCGCGCTCAACGCGGCCGGTCTACCCAACGACGCGCTCGCCGTGCACTTCCACGACACCTACGGGCAGGCGCTCGCCAACGCGTTCGCCGCTCTGCAGCACGGCATCACCACGTTCGACGCCAGCGCGGGCGGCCTCGGCGGGTGCCCGTACGCCGAGAGCGCCACCGGCAACCTCGCAACCGAGGACCTCGCCTGGATGCTGCACGGTCTGGGCATCGAGACCGGAGTCGACCTCACCGCGCTGGTGGAGACGAGCTCCTGGATGGCCGGCGTGCTCGGCCGGCCCAGCCCCTCACGCGTCGTGGCGGCCCTGTCACCGGCACAATGACTCCATGAGCCGCCGGGTCTACCTGCATGTCGGGACACCGAAGAGCGGCACGAGCTATCTGCAGGACAAGCTCGCGCTCAACCGGGACCGGCTGGAGCGCGAGGGACTCGACTACCTCCAGACCCGGACCGGTGACCACTTCGAGGCCGCGCTGGACCTGATCGGCGAGCGTTGGGCGGGCGAGGAGAAGGCCGCGCGCGGACAGTGGGACGCGCTCGTCCTGGAGGCCCGTAGGGCACGGCGCGACATCCTGATCAGCCACGAGATCCTCGCCGCTGCGGGACCGGAGAGCATCGCCAGGGCGATCACCGACTTCCCCGACCGCGAGGTCCACGTGGTCCTCACCGTGCGCGACCTCGGTCGGCAGATCCCGGCGGAGTGGCAGGAGCAGATCAAGCACCGCGGGGGGCGCGACTACACGGCATTCATCCGCGCGGTGCTCCGGAACTACCGCCGCGCTGACACGACGATGTGGTTCTGGCGGGTCCAGCACGTGCCGCGGATCCTGGCGAGGTGGGGTGCGGCCCTTCCGGCCGAGCGCGTGCACCTGGTGACCGTCCCTCCCAGTGGTAGTCCTCGCGGGCTGCTCTGGGAGCGGTTCGCCGGAGTCGTCGGGCTCGACCCCCGTGCGTCGTACGCCGAGAGCGAGACCACCAACGCCTCGCTCGGCGGGGCCGAGGTCACCATGCTGCGCCGCCTCAACCACGAGCTGAAGGAACGAGGCGTGCCTCGCGACGTCTATGTGGCGTGGGTGCGCGAAACAATCGTCAGGGAAGGGCTCGCGAACCGCCCGGGCATGGTGCCTGCGACGGTCCCGCCGAGCCGGCGCACCTGGATCGAAGCCATCACCAAGAAGTGGCTGACCGAGATCCGCAAGTCTGGCGTCGACATCGTCGGTGACCTCAAGGACCTGAAGTCGGTGTGGCCCGACGACGACGACACCTGGCTCGATCCCGACCTGGCCGACCCGGCGATCGTCGCCGATGCGGCGATCCAGGCACTGGCCCACGTGCTCGACGAGCTCCGGACCCCCGCCGACGACGACCGACCGGTGGCGCGGCTGACGCGCCGCCTGCGCGGCTGACGCCCCCATGCTGATCCGGGACGCAACCTACGAGCAGGCAGTCCTGGCGTGGACGACCCACCTGCGCGCCGGCGGTACGACGGACTGGTCGGCCTGGCGCGACACCCGGACCGACCAGCCGGAAGGCGCCGACAGGCCGCGAGTCCTCCCGGACGCGATCCACCTCGAGCTGATCCGGCGGATCAACCTCAGTGCGCGGGACACCCGCGACCTCCAGGGTCTGGCCGACCTGGTGCTCGCGACTGCCGCGCCGGGTCGCGGCCTGATCGACGTACCCCTCCCCTGGCCGGACGCGCCGCGTCCCTTCGGTACGCCGGCAATGGACCCGACCCACCTGCCGGAGGAGGAGCTGATCCGGCTCGCCGTGGGCGTCCTCGCGCGCCTGCTGCCGGACGTACCCCACCCGACTCCGGAGGATCTCCCCGGCCGGTGGCCGCTTCCCTGGCGTCGTCGCATCCGGCTGCACGGCTCGCCCGGCACGGTTTCCGGCGTCCGCCCGCACCTGCTCGCCCAGGGCCTCGTCGAGACCGACTGGCGTGCGACGCACATCGTGGTCGCCCGCCCGGTGCCGGTGATGATGGGCGAGTGGTGGGCCACCTCGGTCCGCGGCGGCGGGATCCTGAAGTGGAGCACCGCGTGGCGTCGCGCCGAGGCCGCCGGTCGGTTGCCACCGGCGATCGACGTGACCGGCATCCTGCACAGGCTGCCAACCGAGAACGTGCACGTTGTCGTGGCCAGCGGCGCCCAGGAGGCTGCGGCTCTCGCAGCCGAGGTCGCGGGCGCGCCTCCCACAGAGATGCAGGTCAGCGGCGACCCAGCTGTCTCCGACCTGCTGCGCCGGCTGAACCGGCTCACGGCGCTCGCCCGGGGACCTGGCCGCGTCCGCGAGCTGGCCAGGACCTTGGCGGCCACGCTCGGCGAGGTGGCCAGCCCGGCGTACTCCGTGACCTCGCTTGCGCCACCACCCCCCTCGATGGCCTGGGCGCGCGCGCAGGCCGCGTCCACCGCCGAGGCGATCCGCGACGCTGGCTACGCTGTGCACGGCGAGCTGGACGCCTTGAACCCGACCGACCACCGGCTGCCCGGCACCGTCGACCGAGGACGCACCCTCGAGCTGGCCGTGAGGGCCTGCCTGCGGAGCTGGCACCTGAGAGGTAACCCGTGACCCGACGCGTACTCCTCCACGTGGGCGCCCCCAAGACCGGCACGTCCTTCGTCCAGGACATCTTGTTCACCCACCGCGCGACCTTGCGTGAGCGCGGCATCCTCTACCCCGCGGACCGGCACGACGCCCACTTCCTCGCAGCGCTCGACCTGATGGAGCTCCCCTGGGGCGGGCTCGAGCGCGAGGCCGGTGGGGCCTGGGACCGGCTCGTCGCCGAGGTTCGGGAGTGGACCGGCACCGCGATCATCAGCCACGAGATCCTGGGCACCGCCTCGCGGGTGCATGTGGCCCGGGCGCTCGAGTCCCTGGGCGCCCACGACGACAGCGAGATCCACATCGTCTACTCCGCGCGCGACCTCGTGCGACAGATCCCGGCCGAGTGGCAGGAGAACGTCAAGCACCGTCGCACCAAGCAGTACGGCCAGTTCCTGGAGGACCTCCGCGATGAGCAGCGCAGCGCCGAGGTCGCCCAATGGTTCTGGGGCGTCCAGGAGGTGCCGGACGTGCTGGACCGCTGGGCCGAGTCGATCCCCCGCGACCGGGTTCACCTCGTCACCGTGCCCCCGAGCGGGTCGAGCCCGACCCTGTTGTGGGAGCGGTTTGCCGGCCTGTTCGGGATCGACCCCGAGGAGTTCAAGCCCACGAACAAGGCCAACGCCTCCCTCGGCGTGCCGGAGTCGGCGATGGTCCGCCGGCTCAACGAGCGGCTCAACGACGTACTCCCCAACCACCACTACCGGACCTTCGTCCGCGAGCTGCTGGTGCACCAGAACCTGTCGGGCCGCCCGGGTTCGCCGCGACTGTCGCTACCGGAGGATGCCTACCGCTGGGCGAGCGCGCTCGGACGGTCCTGGGTCAGCGAGCTGGCGCTGCGTGGCTACGACGTCGTCGGCGAGCTCGACGACCTGGTCCCCGGGCCGGCCCTGCCGTACGTCGACCCCGACCACTGCGACGAGCACGATGTCTCCGAGGCGGCGATCGACGCGCTCGCGATCATGACCAACGAGACTGCTCGCCTGCGTGACGTGGAGATCGAGCTGCACGGGGTGATCGACGAGCTGGTCGCAGCGCTCGAGAGGTTCCGCGGCACCCGGACCTACCGGGCCAAGGAACGCCTGGTCGCCATATCGCGGACCAACCCACTGGCCCGGTTCGGGCTGGCGGTCTACCGGCGGTTGCGGGGCAAGAGCTCCCGGTCCACGTAACGGCCGACCCGCCAGGTCGCGTACGCGTCGGCGCTCATCCCGACCAGGCCCCCGACCACCGGCACTCGCCGGCCGACAGTGACGGCGAGCCTGATGCCGGCCACCTTGGTGATCAGCTCGGAGGCCACCTCGTTGGCCAGGACCGTGGAGAGGTGCGGGTCGTAGACCGGGGCCGTCGCCAGCGCCATCGGGGTCCCGGGGAGCTTCTTCTTCTTGATCAGCGCCAGCAGCCGCTCCTCTCCCAGCATGCACGCCATGATCGCGTTGCGCGTGCGCTTGTCGTCGAGGTCGTAGCCGCGCAGGTGCGCGATGCCCGCGATCATCCGGCTCTGGAGCAGCGCCAGACCGCTGACGTTCGCCGGCACCATGACCGCCATCGTGACGAGCCCGCCGATGTTGGTGAGGAAGCCCTGCGCCCCGGCCATCCGCACGTTGTTCTCGATCACCTCACGGATGCCCTTGTCGACATCGCCCTTCTGCTCGTCGAGCTGCTTCTCGGCCGCCAGCGCCGCACCGTCGAGCGGCCCCACGCCGCGGATCGCGCGGTCCAGCGCCTGGTGCACGAAGCCGGCAGTCAGGTGTGGGGCGAGCTCGGTCACCTTGGGTGCCAGGTTCCGGCCCACGCGCGAGGAGATACTCATGCCTGCAGCCTACAAACCGGGTCCCTGCCACGATGGTTTCGTGCCCGTCGAACCCCCGCCGTCGCCCTGGGCGTTCCCGCCGGCCGACTCCGGCGACGGAGACCTCGTGGCCATCGGCGCCGATCTGAGCCCAGGCACCCTGCTGGCGGCCTACCGTGGCGGGCTTTTCCCGATGGCCGTGGACGGCGCGAAGGCGATGGCCTGGTGGTCGCCTGAAGATCGTGGAGTGCTGCCCCTTTCGGGCCTGCGGGTGACCCGGTCGATGCGGCAGTCCGCGCGCCGATTCGAGATCCGCGTGGACACCGCCTTCGAGGAGGTCGTCGCGGCCTGCGGTGACCCGAGCCGGTCCGGCGGCTGGATCGACGGCCAGATCGCCTCGGCGTACACCGAGCTGCACCGGCTGGGCTGGGCGCACTCGGTCGAGGCCTGGCACGGCGACGAGCTCTCCGGGGGCCTGTACGGCGTGGCCATCGCCGGGCTGTTCGCCGGGGAGTCGATGTTCACCCGCGTCCGCGACGCCTCGAAGATCGCGCTGATGGGCCTCGTCGACCTGCTCAGCGACGAGTACGCCGCCGACCGGGTCCTCGACACCCAGTGGCAGACCCCGCACCTTGCGACGCTCGGGGTCGTGGAGGTGCCGCGGCAGGATTACCTGCGGCGCCTCGAACGGGCGCTGCAGCTCCCGCTGCCGCACGTCTTCGCGCAGTAGCTGGGACCTAGACGACCAGGGGGTCGCCCTCGGCGTCGCTCACCATCGGCCGGCCGTCGTCGACCCAGTCGATCATCCCGCCCGCGAGGTTGACCGCCTCAAAACCCTTCTCACGCAGGAACGCAGTGGCTTGCGCGGAACGGCTGCCCACCTTGCAGACCACCAGCAGCTGCTGGTCGACGGGGAGCTCGTCGGCCCGGCCGGGGATCTCGGTGAGCGGGATGTGCACGGCTCCGTCGATGCGGCCGTGGTGCCACTCGATCGGTTCGCGCACGTCGAGGATGGTGACGCCCTCGGGAATGGGATCGGGGACCTGGGCGACCTCGATCGTCGGAACTTCAATCATCCCGGCAGGCTACTTCAACAACCGCGACATGCGCCGGTCTGCGAGAGGTTTCCCCCCGGTCTGGCAGGTGGGGCAGTACTGCAGGCTCGAGTCCGCGAAGCTCACCTCGCGCACCGTGTCCCCGCACACTGGGCACTCCTGGCCCGTGCGGCCGTGCACCGCCATGTGGCTCTTCTTCTCACCCTTGAGCTCGCTTGCGGCCAGCCCGGCCGAGCGGCTCACCGCGTCGCCGAGGACATTGCGGATCGCGTCGTGGAGAGTCTGCAGCTCGGCCTCGCTGAGGCTGCTGGCGGGCTTGAACGGGGACATCTTCGCGGCGTGCAGCAGCTCGTCGGAGTAGGCGTTGCCGATGCCGGCAATCGTCCCCTGGTGCCGCAGCACGCCCTTGATCTGTGCCCGACCCGCCTTCTTGAGGATGTCGCCGAGCACCTCGACGGTGAACTCCTCGGCGAGCGGATCCGGGCCGAGCCGCGCGACGCCCTCCACGTCTGCGGGGTCGCGGACGACGTACAACGCCAGGCTCTTGCGGGTCCCGGCCTCGGTGACGTCGAGCCCGGACCCGTTGTCCAGCACGATCCGCGCCGCCAACGGCGACTTGCTGCTCGGCCTCGGCGGCACCGGCGGGACCTCGTCCTTCCACCTGATCCAGCCGGCGCGGGCGAGGTGCAGCACCAGGTGGGTGCCCGAGACGTCGATGTCGAGGAACTTGCCGTGCCTGCTGACTCCGTCGACCATCCCGCCGGACAGTGCCGTGATCGGCGGGTCGTAGGTCTTCAGGCAGCTGAACGCGGCGATGTCCACGCGGACGATCGCCCGGCCGTCCAGGCGCCGCGACAGGTCCTGGACGAGGGCTTCGACCTCGGGCAGCTCGGGCACGCGCCAACCGTACTGCGATAACCCCGGGCGCGGCCCTTCGTTGACACCACATGCGCCGTCACCCGCTCCGCTCGTTAATGGTCCTCACGACGCTCTCGGCAGTGGCCCTCGCCGTCGCCCCGGCCTCGTCGTACGCCGCAGACCCGGAGCCCGGCACTCCGGCGTACGTCGCCCGGGACGCCCAGAACATCAAGGACGCCTACGGACGGATCATCGGGCCGGGTGGCCAGCTGATGAACCCGGCCTACCTCGCAGCGCTCACCCTCGCCGGCACGGCCGACCAGACGCAGCAGCTGATGGAACAGGCCGCCTCCCCCACCCGGCTCGCCATCACACCCGGCCGCGTCGTGCCCGGCTGGAACGTCGGCAACCCGCTGCGGATGGGCTGGAACGGCACCCGCGGCCTCAGCCAGCGGGTCTCCTTCACAAACCGCTACGGCGCCCTGCTGCACGGCACCGTCTACCGGCCAAAGCCGGGTCGCGTCGACCCGTACACCGGCCGCGCCCTGCGGGGACCCTTCCCCGGTGTCGTGATCACCACCGGCTCCGTCCAGGGCAGCGAGGGAATGTACCGCTGGCTCGCCCAGGACCTCGCCGAGCGTGGCTACGTGGTCCTCACCTACGACGTCCAGGGCCAGGGTGGCGGCGAGACCCTCCCGCACGAGCCGGTGCCCGGCAGCGAGAGCAACGCGCTGCCGTTCTGCAACCCGTTCGCCGCACCGAAGGACGGCGAGCAGTTCGGCTGCCCCGGCGCGCCGGCCCAGCAGCTGTCCAACTTCGTCGTCGGCACCAAGGACGCCCTGTCGTTCTTCACCTCGACCCCGTCGCGCCACTACGCCAACCCACGCTCCGAGGGCGCCAAGGTGAGTGCGTTCAACCCCTACTGGAAGCAGTTCGACCGCTCCGCCGACCGGCGTACCGCCACCCCCGGTCGCACCTCCAGGATCGCGATCATCGGTCACTCCATGGGTGCCGCGGCCGTCTCCAAGCTCCAGGGCACCGACCGGCGCGTGGCCGCAGTGGTGGCGCTGGACAAGCTGGCTGGACCCGGCTCCTCCGGCGCACTCGACGGCAGCGGCAACAAGCCGGTGGTGCCGGCCCTTGCCCTGCAGTCGGAGTACGGCTTCACCGTCTCGCCGTACCTCACCAGCGGCGGCTCCTCCCTCACCCCGCAGCCGACCCCCGAGGGTCCGGACCCGAAGCGGGAGCGCGCCACCGGGTACGACGCCTGGCGCAGCGCCGGGGTCGACAGCATGCTCGTCGTCCCGCGCGCCTCCACTCACCTGGAGTACACCGACATCCCGCTCGTGCTGCCCGCCAGCCGCTACGGCCAGGCCCTCTCCAGCCACTACACCCAGGCGTGGCTGGCCCGCTACCTGAAGCACGAGCGCAACGACCCGGCCCTCACCGGCAGCACCTTCAAGTACCTCGAACCGGCAGGCAACGGGCTGTGGAAGCCGGTGACCCTGCGGCGCGGATCCCTGCTGAGCTTCTACTACTGCTCCGCCTACGGGTTCCGCTCCGGATCCCGGGTGCTGTCCAACGGCGACATCGCCGGCGTCGGCGGCTGCTGAGCCATGACTGGTCTCCCAACCATGAGCGAGGGAGAATCAGTCATGGCCGCCGTCTCGCACTCACCCCGAGGAGCCGAGTTCTTCCTCGACACCCGTGGTGACGCGCGCTCCCTGCGGGTCCGCTGGCACCGCGAGGACGGCCTGGTGCTGCTTTCGCTGTGGCGCGGCAACGAGTGCACCGGCACCTTCCGGCTGCCCATCGACGAGGTGCCCGGCCTGATCGACGCCCTTCGCGCAGGGCTCGACTCGGCGTACGACGACACTCGCTGAGCCGACAGCCAGCTGTCGCTACGACTCGCTAGCGAAATCTACGGAATCCACTAGACGCGTCGATACCCTCCGATCGTGGACCCGATCAGGAACCCCTATGCGCCCGGAGCAGGGCAGCGCCCACCAGAGCTGGCCGGCCGGGACCGCGAGCTGAAGCAGTTCGCGGTCACCCTCGAGCGCGTGGCCGCCGGTCGCCCCGATCGCAGCATGGTGTTGTCAGGGCTCCGCGGCGTGGGCAAGACGGTGCTGCTGAACTCGCTGCGCAGTCTGGCTGTGCAACGCGCGTGGGGCACCGGCAAGCTCGAGGCCCGGCCTGACCAGTCCCTGCGGCTGCCGCTGGCCCAGGCCGTGCATGCCGCAATCCGCGAGGTGTCCCACCGGCACCGCGACCCCGACCGCGTCGACGAGGTCACCGGCGTGCTCAAGTCGTTCGCACTGCGTACCGAGCTCAAGGACCGGAAGGCTGGCCCACGCCAGAACCGTTGGCAGCCTCCGATCGACGCCGTCGCCACCGCGGGTCGCGCGGACTCCGGCGACCTCGAGCTCGACCTCATCGAGCTGTTCACCGATGTCGCGGCACTCGCCGGTGACCTCGGGGTCGGCATCGCGCTGTTCATCGACGAGATGCAGGACATCCCCGGACCCGAGCTCGGAGCCCTCTGCGGCGCGTGTCACGAGATCAGCCAGCAGGGCGCGCCCCTGATCATCGTCGGCGCCGGCTTGCCGCACCTGCCTGTGGCGCTGGCTGCCTCGAAGTCCTACGCCGAGCGCCTGTTCCGCTACGTCGTGGTCGACCGCCTGCCCCGCGAGATGGCCGAGCGCGCCTGGAAGCTGCCGGCGGCCACCGAGGACGTGACCTACCGGCCCGAGGCCCTCGACGAGCTCTATCGACTCACCGACGGCTACCCCTACTTCGTGCAGGCCTACGGCAAGGTCACCTGGGACGTCGCAGTCGACACCCCCATCCGGGCCGAGGACGTCCAGGCCGCCGCACCCGATGCGGAGTCGGAGCTGGCCGTCGGCTTCTTCGGCGCCCGCTACGACCGCGCCACTCCCGCCGAGCGCGACTACATGGTGACCATGGCCGACCTGGGCGAAGGCACCGACGACCTCGCGGTCAGCACCGCCGACATCGCCAAGCTTCTCAACCGCCGACCCCAGTCGCTCTCCCCCGCGCGCGACGGCCTGATCAAGAAGGGCCTGGTGTTCTCCGGCGAGCGCGGCACGGTCGCCTTCACCGTCCCCCACTTCGGAAAGTTCCTCCGCAGCCAGCGCTGAGCTACCCGGCAACAGTCCGAGAGTCTGCCCTCTCACGTGCGCCTGCTGAATCTCAGGCTGCCGTCGGGCAACTGCCGGTGGTGAAAGCTGTCGTCGTGGACCCACTGGTGGTGTCGATGGCACAGCGGAATCGCGTTGTCGAGGTCGGTGCGCCCGCCTCTCGCCCAAGGCTTCCGGTGGTGCAACTCGCACCACGCGTAGGGGCGTTCGCACCCGGAGGCGGCACAGGTGTCGTGGCGCAGGCCGGCGGCGATGCGTTGGGAGGCGGAGAACAATCTTGCTTCCCTGCCGAGGTCGAGAGCGACGGACCTGCCGCCGAGCACCGCGGGCAGGATCGCCGGCGTTGCAGGCGAGTCGTCGGGCCTCTCCGGCTGAGAGGGCCGCCCCGGTGTCCAGCCCTGCGGCCTTCATGGCGCCGGCCAGGACGGTGTGGTCGATGGTGACGACCACGGTGGTGGCCGTCTTGTTGTGCAGGTGGTCGGTGGGCAGGTGCTCGAGAAGCTCGGCGAACGCGAGCCCACGGCGGTGCCGCCAGTCGAACGACCTCTGCGATCCGTTGCCTGTGGCTGGCTCGCGCATGCGTCGGGGTGCGGTCATCGTGTCCAGGACCTTGGCCAGAATCGCCGCGGCAAGAGCGGGGACGGTGAAGTGCCCGGTCGTGGTGCCGTCGCCGTTGTCGTGAAGCGTCAGTGAGCACTTGCCCTGCGCTGCTTGCTCCTCGGAGCGGACGAGCTCGTTCTCGTGGGCATCGACCACGGTCTTGTCGGTTTCGACTGCTTCGACCGCTCGGCGCGCGACTCGACGGAACTGGTCGGGGCTGTAGCGCCGAGCCTGCGCGACCAGGCTTGCCTCCACCACCTGCCGCTGCGCGTCGCTCACCCCGATGGGCAGCTGTCCGATGGCGTGCACGATCTCTGCGGCATGTCGGGTCGAGACCAGCCCGGCCTCCAGGGCCTGTGAGGTGGCGTCATGCCCCGACTCCAGCTCAGTGGCCAGCGCGACGCGTCGGGCCGCTTCGGCACGGGACACAATCGCTTGTTTCGCAACCCAGGCGCCGGTGTCGGTGAACCCCGCAGCCCGCGCCGCCTCGGTCTTGTCGGCGGCAGCGAGCATCCTGAGCTTCACCGCGTCCAGGCGGCGGCTGATTCGTTCGAGTCCGGTCACCACGGCGGCGTAGTCCCCGGTCTCCAGCTCCATGGTCGGACTGGCGAGCATCCGCTCGAGCGCGGCCTCGATCTCGTCGACGCCCGAGAGGACCGGGTGGGTGCCGTCGGGGTGGAGGTCGAGGAACGCTGACATGGAACTATTCTTTATCGCACATATGTTCGAGTCAATAGACAACGTGGAATCTGTGGACAAGAAGTCGGACCGCACCCGCAACCGCCGAGCCGAGGTGTGGTTTCGAGACGCTCGCTGCGCTCGCTCCTCAACCACCGGGGGTTGCGGTGGCCCTTCGGCGTGCGGGCTTTGGTCTCGTCTGTCCGCTCGCTTCGCTCGCTGCTCGACCACCGGTTGGGTGCAGTAGCTCTCCGGCGTACGGCCCTGGTCTCGTCTGATGCTCGCGTCGCTCGCGGCTTGACCACCTGTGGTTCAGGGGGTGCGGTCGCCACCGACGCGGACGAGGCCGGACTCGTAGGCCCAGACCGCGATCTGTACCCGGTCGCGCAGACCTAGTTTGGTGAGCAGCCTGGAGACGTAGGTCTTCACGGTCGCCTCGCTGAGGAACAGCTCGGCCGCGATCTCGGCGTTGGAGCAGCCACGCGCGACCAACCGGGCGACGGCGCCCTCTCGTTCGGACAGCCGTGCGACCGCGTCCGCTGCCGCCTGCGATGGAGCCGGCCGGGCGAACCGTTCCAACAACCTCTTGATCAAGGCCGGCGCGAGCATCGCCTCACCCCGAGCGACGACCCGAACCGCGTGCACCAGGTCATCCGGCGCAACGTCCTTCAGCAGGAAGCCGGAAGCGCCGGCCTCCATGGCCGCAAATACGTGTTCGTCGAGGTCGAAGGTGGTCAGCACCAACACCCGCGGAGAGTCCTCGGTTGCGGCGATTCGGCGAGTCGCCTCAATGCCGTCGACTCCAGGCATGCGCACGTCCATGAGTACGACGTCCGGCCGGTGCTTCGCCGCAAGGGCAACGCCCTCCTCACCATCGGCACCCTGTCCGACCACGTCGAGGCCCGCCTTCTCGAGGATCATCGCGAAACCGGTGCGCACCAGCTCCTGGTCGTCGACCACGACCACGCGGGTCATCCCGGACCCGTCATCGGGAGCACGGCTCGAACCAGGAACCCCTGTCCGGGCGCGGTTTGCGTGGCCACGGTCCCGCCGTACATCTGCGCCCGCTCGCGCATCCCGATCAGGCCGTTGCCCCCGGATGCGACGGCCGTCCCGACCCCGTCGTCCGCCACCTCGATCTCAAGGCTGTCGCGCAGGTAGCGGAGGGTGACCCCCACCGAGCCGGCCTGCGCATGCCGCCGCACGTTGGTCAGTGCCTCCTGCACGATGCGAAAGGTCGAGAGTGCGACCCCGGCCGAGAGCTGTTTCTCCTCGCCCTCGATGCGCAGCGTCGTTGGGATGTCCATCTCGGCCACCAGCTTCTCGAGATCCGCGAGGTCCGGCTGCGGATGCAGGCCTTCGGTCCCACCTTCCTCCCGGATCAACGCGACCACCCTGCGCATCTCGGCGAGCGCGCTGGTGCCGGTGGTCCGAATCGATCCCAGCGCCTTCCGCACGTAGTCCGGGTCGTCGTCGAGCGCCTTCTCCGCCGCCCCAGCCTGCACGACCATGACACTCATCGAGTGCGCCACGATGTCGTGCAGCTCGCGGGCGATTCGGGCACGTTCGTCGGACACCGCCTGCAGGGCCTGCTCGCGGCTGGTCGACTCAGCGCGTACGGCGCGCTCGGCCTCGGTGATCGCCCGCCGCTCGAAGGAGCGCACGAAGAAGCCCAGGCCGAAAGCCACCGCACTGACCATCCAGTGGAAGACGATCTCGCTGGGGTCACCGAGCTCGGGCACGCGCAGGTCGAAGTACAGCAAGGTCGCGGCACCCGCCACGGCACCGAGCAACCGCTGCCGAGCGTCGCCGTAGCGGGCGACGGAGTACAGCGCCACCACGATCGGCACGAACTGGCCCCAGAACAGCACCAGGATCGGGGTGATCGTGTACGCGAGCGGCCAGCCGATGAGGACCACGAGCGCAGCGGCCAAGGGGTGCGTACGGCGCTGCGTGAGGGCAGCGCAGGCAAGCAACGCGACCGCAGACGAGACGACGCGAGAACCATCACCGAGGACGGACGGCAGCGGGAGCCAAACCTCGAGCATGGCCAACGCAGCGACTGCTGCGGCCAGCGCGAGGTCTCCGACTCGAGGCGTGACCATCCGGTTCACGAACCCAGCGTAGGGCGCAGGACCGATCACCGCGTCAACCTGAAGTCGTTTGGAGCAACGACTCGGGAGGACATCGGAAGCGTCCGCGGGCCGACGGCAGATGACCGATCCGGCTCCTAGCGTCGAGAACACCCAATCCCATGGAGGATCCGATGACCGCCACACCTGCCCGCCTGTTCGCTGCGACCTGCCTGGTCGTCACCGCCCTGCTGTCCGCCATCTCGGTGTTGACGCAGCCCGAGTTCAGCGCCGACCCGGCCGATCGCCTGGCAGCCATGGATGCTGCCGGCGCCGCGGGCGTGGTCTCGTTGCTCACCTTCGTACTCGCCCAGCTGCCCTTCATGGTCGCCGCAGTCGCCATCGCAGTGATGGCCCGCGGCCGATCACCCCGACTCGCCATCACGGGCGGTGCACTGGCCGTCGTCGGCGGCTTCGGGCACGCCGTCTTCGGCGGCATCGGCCTGGCCTACCTGGCGATGTCCGGCGACAGCGCGAACAGGGCGGCACTTGCTGATGTGGTGACCAGAGTGGAGTCAGGCCTGGCGGTGATCTTCATGGCAGCGGGTTTGCTTGGCACCGTCATCGGCCTGGTGCTGCTCGGCATCGCCCTGTTCCGCTCGCGAGTCGTGCCGCGCTGGATCCCCGTTGCGCTGTGGATGTTCATCGTCACGGAGTTCGTGCTGACCAACGTCAGTGAGTGGGCTTCTCCTGCGGCGGGACTGCTCTACGTCGCTGCGTTCACCGGGATCGCCGTACAACTGGTTCGCGGCACAGACTCGTCCCGAGAGTTGGACGACGAGTTCGCTCCAGCGGCATCCGTCGGGAGCTGAGGGCCTGGGCTGTCACCCCGACGCCGGGGTTGATGAACCACCTCGCGTTGCTGCTGGCCACGGGCGCTTGTCGGTGCAGAATGGCGGCATGGTCAGGACCCGGCCGCAGGTGGTCGCCCACCGCGGCGCGAGTGCGACCAATGCGGAGCACACTCTCGGCGCGTACGTCGCGGCGCTGGACGAGGGAGCCGAAGCCCTCGAGTGCGACGTACGCCTGACTGCCGACGGCCATCTGGTCTGCGTGCACGACCGGGACCTGCGCCGTCTCGCGCAGACCGACGGCATCGTCTCCGCCATGGAGCTCGCCGACCTCGAGGACCTCGACTTCGCGGCCTGGAAGAACCCGTGGGGGGAGCTGGACGACGAGGCGCCGGACCGCGATCCCGAGCTCGCCAAGGTGCTCACGATGCGTCGCCTGCTCGAGACCGTGGCCGACTACCCCGGGCGGGTGGAGCTGGCCATCGAGACGAAGCACCCGACCCGCTACGCCGGCCTCGTCGAGCGCCGCCTGGTGCAGCTGCTCGACGAGTTCGGCTGGGCCGGCAAGGGGTCGCCGGTGCGCGTCATGTCCTTCTCCTGGGTGGCGCTGCGCCGGATCCGGCGGCAGGCACCGGACCTCGATCTGGTGATGCTGATGGAGAGCCCGACCCACTGGTACCGCTCCCGGCCGTTCGTCGACTCCGACTATCTGGCAGGGCCGGGGATCGACATGGTCAGGCTCCATCAGAACCTGATCACCCGCATCATCGAGAGCGGCACCCGGGTGCACTGCTGGACGGTCAACACTCCTGCGGACATCGACCTCTGCTCCGAGCTCGGCATCGAAGCGATCATCACCGACACCCCAGGGGCGGCAGTGGCGCACATGAGATCTTCCGGCGGTTGAGTTTACTGCGCTGCGTGGGGGGAAATATCGGCACAGGCGGGTGACGGGTCGCCCTTCGTAGAGCGGAGCAGTCCATGGTTGAAACACCGCAGGAGGTCGCTGACCAGCGCCGCCTCATGGGCCTGGATCTCCCGTTCACGGCCGAGAGCGCGGCCATCGCCCGCAAGCAGCTCGTCGCCTGGATGCTCGAGCTCGACGCCCATGCCGACAACCGCCACGACGCCCGCCTCGTGGTCAGCGAGCTCGTCGGGAATGCCATCCGCCACGCCCGCCCCCTTGCCGACGGCACCATGCACGTTGCATGGGGAGCAGGCCCCACCGGCCTCGACATCTCGGTCACCGACGGCGGTGCGCGGACCACACCGGAGAAGGTGGATGCTGGCGTCTCCGACCTCGCCGGTCGAGGTCTGGCCATCGTGGAGACCCTGGCCTCGCGCTGGTGGGTCGAGTCCAGTCGCTCGCGCACCACGGTCCACGCTCTTCTCGAGCTTCCCCGGGCCTCAGCCTGACCCATTCGTGGGCAGGGCCACGCCCGGCCACAGATGGCTAGGTCCAAGGGGTCGCACGCTGCGCATGCACGAACCCTTGGACCTACCCATCTAGTCTTCCTGCATGGGAAAGAAGTCTCGGCAGCGCAACCGCACCTCGGCCGACCAGAGCGCGCCCGCAGCCGAAGGTGCCGTCGGGCCCCGGCAGCCATGCCCGTGTGGCTCCGGCCGCCGCTACAAGGCCTGTCACGGCAGTGAGGCGGGGGCCCCGCCGGTCTTCGTGGCCCGACCGTTCGAAGGCCTCACGAGCGAGGCCGACATCGTCGCGCTGCGCGAGTTCGTCCCCGCGGCCACTGCTCCGCTCAAGCTGACCGACAGCGATCGCAGCGTGCTGCTCTGCTCGCTCCTCCCGGGGGCTGCACCCGCACTGGTGCGCGACGACAACACGATCTGGCTGGGGCTCCAGGTCCAGCACTCGTACGGCGACCCGAGCCGCGACCTGGCCGCCGTACTCCTCGAGGCGCTGGATTCCGAAGCCGGAACCATGGTCGGCCTGTCCACCTCACCCGGTGAAGGCCCCCGCCTCCAGGACCTGGTCAGCGACGAGCCGCTGGAGGTCACCGTGCACAGCGGGTTCGACTACTGGGTGGCCGATGTCGACGACTCCGACGGCTCGATGGCCGAGGCCCTTCAGCAGGCCAACGACACCACTGCGCCCACCGAGAAGCTCTCCGGTGTCGACGGTGCGTACTGGACCTCGGTCGGGAACCGGGAGTACCTCCGCTGGGTGCTGCCCCACGACGAGGACAAGGTCCTCGACGGCCTCGCCCGGCTGCACGCGACCCACGGCGCGAACCTGGTCGACAACGACCGCCTGATCGGGATGTTCCGCGCCCACGGCCTGGTCGCTCCGGTCTGGGACCTCCCCCTCGGCACCGGTGCCGAGGCTCTGTCGGGACCCATCACGAAGGTCGCCGAGGCCCTCACCGAAGCGATGGCATCGACCACCCCGCTGACCTCAGAGGAGCGCGCTGCCCGCGCCGGTCTGACCAGCCGCCAGCTGACGATTCGCTGAGCCGAACCGCTCTTCTCGGAACTCGCACGACAACGACTTCGTCCAGCGGTTGTCCAGTCTCTGGACAAGCATGTACATTCATTAGACGCCCGACCGATGTTGTCCCCCCCGTCAACACCGGTCGGGCGCCTGCTTTCCAGGGGCGCCCTTCAGCGCGGTCAGTTTCGGTGGGAGCCCGCCCACCCGAGTCCCGCCGTACGACGTGTGGCTGACCCCGAGCGGACCCGTCAGGCGTCGTCGCGGGCGATCGGGCAGGACATGCACCTGGGCCCGCCCCGGCCGGAGCCCAGCTCGGAACCGGAGATCGCGATGACCTCGATCCCCGCCTCCTCGAGCCGGGTGTTGGTCTCGACGTTGCGCTCATAGGCCACGGCCACCCGGGGCGCGACAGCCAGCGTGTTGTTGCCGTCGTCCCACTGCTCGCGCTCGGCGGTGACCGGGTCCAGGCCGGTGTCGATCTGGTGCAGGGTGTCGATCTCCATCGCCTTGGCGGCAGCGACCAGGAAGGGTTCGGCATCCGCCACAAGGGGGGTGCCGTCGTCGGCCGCGGTGACCGCGTGGGCGGTGAGGTGGTCGGCGACATTCGGGTACATCACGATCTTGTCGACGTCGACCATCGTGCACACGGTGTCGAGGTGCATCGTGGCGCGTTCCTGAGCAATGGGTACGGCGAGCACGGTGTGTGCGCCACCGTCGGCGAACAGCTGGCGGGCCAGCCGCTCGACACCCGCTGGCGTCGTACGCTCCCCGACGCCGACGGCGATCACACCCGGCGAGAGCAGCAGCACGTCGCCACCCTCGAGGTGCTCGCGGCGCCAGCCGTGGATCTTCGGTGCGTCGGCGAAGCGCGGGTGGTCGGTGTAGATGAGCTCGGTGAGCTGGCTCTCCCGCTCACGCGCAGGCATCGCCAGGGAGGTGATGGCGACCTTGTCCCGGATCCAGACGCTGGAGTCGCGGGTGAACAGCAGGTTGGGCAGCGGGTCGATCAGGAAGTCGTCGCTGGCCAGCATGCTCGTCACCAGCCCGAAGCCACCGCGCACCTCGTCGTTGCGCAGCCCGGCGGTGAGGACGTCCTTGAGCCACTCCGGAGACAGCTCACCCAGAGCCTGACGCAGGTAGTCGCGCAGGGTGTCGCCGAGCCGCAGCGACCCGGTGACCGCCTCGATCGCGTGGTTGCGCGCGTCCTCACTGGCCAGGGTCTCGACCAGCAGGTCGGTCAGGTAGAGCACCTCGACGTCGCGGCTGCGCAGGGCGTCGGCGAACGCGTCGTGCTCCTCCTGCGCCCGGCTCACCCACGGGATCCCGTCGAAGAGCAGCTTGTCGTTGTTGCGCGGCGTCAGCCGCTGGAGCTCGGGACCGGGTCGGTGCAGCAGCACCGTGCGCAGCCGGCCGACCTCACTGGCGACACCTTGGCTCATGGCCGACACTCTAGTGCTCGGGCCGGGCGGCCAACCGAGACTGCTAGCCCCGGATCAGCTCCCAGGCCGTGAAGCCCGCCAGGGCCAGGCAGACCGCTGCGCCGAGGTAGTGGATCAGCGAGAGCCGCACGTGCTGCAGCAGAACGCGACCCGCGAGCACGGCCAGCCCGGAGACCACGAGCAGTGCCGACCAGGCCCCGATGAACACGCTGGCCGGGTGGCCGTAGTGGGCGATCATGCTGATCGTCAGCAGCTGGGAGAGGTCTCCCCACTCGGCTGCGAACAGCACCAGGAACGAAGCGCCGATCGCCTTCAGGCCGGTGCGGGCGTCGGTTGCCTTGGCGGCGTACTCCTCCTCGGTCTGCTTCTCCTCCGCGTCGGCTCCCGGCGCCGAGCGGAACAGCACGACCGCGCCGACCAGGAAGATCACCAGGGCGACCGACTTCACCAGCACGTCGGGGAGGTACGTCGCCAGGTGACCCGCCAGCACGGCGATCAGGGTCTGCACGAAGAAGGCCAGGCCGACCCCGATCCACACCATCAGCGGCGGATAGCGGGTCGACAGGACCAGTGCGGCGATGAAGGTCTTGTCGGGCAGCTCGACGACGAAGATCGCCCCGAACACGATGGCGATGACAGCGAGATCCATCAGCTCTCGCCGACCGCCAACCGCAGGAGATGCCCTTCAGGATCTCCCCACGTCGTACCGATCCCGGCGGCGGAGACCGCCATCGCGGGCTGGGGACCCCAGTCGTCGGCGAGTGTCGTCATCAACGCCGCATCGATCGGCGTACGCAGCTCGAGCTCGGCCGGTCCCGGCGACACGACCGTGCGCCCTGCGCCGAGGTGTACGACGCCCGCGCACACGCCCACCACCTCCGCGACCGCCTGGGCCGATCCCGCGTCATGGAGGAGCACCTCCTCGGCCGGCAGACCCTGGACGCTGCTCTCCGCCTCGGCCAGCCGCGCGAACACGTCGTGCGCAAGCGAGCGGACATCCTCGTGCAGGCCCGCCCCGGCGAGCAGCAGCTCGATCTCGCGCCAGCCGCGCTGCTCCGCGATGTCCTGGACCTCGACCCGGCAGCGGGTGGCTGCCTCGTCGCCCAGCTGCAACCGTTCCTCGTGCAGGACGCCGACCGCGACCTTCTCGATCGCCTCGGCCAGCACGCCGACCGGCACCCCGGCGTCGACGAGGGCTCCGAGGAGCAGGTCGCCGCTGGCTCCGGCCGCGGCATCCACCCAGACCACGCGCTCAGCCATCGTGGACACGGGGATCGTCGTGGTGCGCGTGGGTCACGGCCTCAAACTAGCCGGTCGCCCGCAGCCTCACTCCGGGGTGTTGCCGGAGTCCGAGCCCAGCTTGTAGGGCGTGGTCACACCCTCGTACATCAGGTGCGTGACCATCCCCTCGCGTGCGTGCTTGAGGTTGTGGCAGTGGTCCATCCAGATGCCGGGGTTGTCCGCCTCGAAGGCGACCTCGAAAGTCTCACCCTTCTGCACGTCGAGGGAGTCGAACCACCACGGACTGCCCGTCGCCTTCTTCCCGTTGCGGGAAAGCACCACCGCGTGGTGACCGTGCAGGTGCATCGGATGCACCTCACCGGTGTTGTTCGACATGCGCACCTGTGCGACGTCGCCCTCGCGCACCACGAACATGGGCATGTCCGGGTAGAGCTCGCCGTTCACGCTCCACCACAGCCCGGGCTTGCCGTCGAGGAACCCAGGCCGCCGACCGACGGAGTACTCGAACTTCCGGTCCGGTTGCGCTTTGTCGAAACCGACGTCTTCCGGCGAGCCGTAGGTCGAGCAGGTCCAGGGCGTTGGCGGGCTTCTTGACCTCCGGGGCGCGTGCTGGACATGGGCCCGAGGGTGAGGCCGACATCGCCGAGCATGGCGACCCGGACGGCAGACCCGTCGTCCGGCACCCGCACCTCCAGGTCTGCCCGTCCCCCTGCGGGGATGCCAACGGACCGATCGGAGACCTCGGTGGGCTTGTTGACGTCGAACCCATCGACCGCACGCAGCACGAAGGGCGTACTGGTCCACACGCTCTGAGGACCGTTGTCGGTGTTCACCACCCGGACCCGCACCCGCTCGCCTGGCTCTGCCGGCTCGTGATGGAAGGAAGTGTGGCCGTTCACGTGTGGACTGAGCCTCGTACAGGTGGGTCATGGCGACGATGTCGCGCACGCCGGGCTCCCGGTCAGCGGGGTGGATGAGCACACCGCCGAACAGGCCACCGGAGACTTGCGGGTGCGACTGCTGGTGAGCGTGGTACCAGAAGGTCCCTGCGTCGGGTGCGACCCAGCGGTAGGTGTGGTCCTCACCGACCTCGACGGCGTCCTGGGTGATCCCGGCGACCCCGTCCTGGGCGTTCGGGACATCGACCCCGTGCCAGTGGAGCGTGACTCCATCCTTGACCGAGGCGTTGTGCAGCCGCACCTCGACGAGCTGGCCCACGGTCGCCTCGATCAGCGGTCCGGGTGAGCTGCCGTTGAGGGAGAAGCCCTCCACGGTCTCCCCCGACGCGAGCTCGACCTTGCCCTGGCGAGCGGTGAGGTCGACAACGACATCGGCTGGACGGTTCGACGTGGTGCCCAGGTCGGCCACGCTCACGGCCGAGCCGTGGGACATGTTCTCCATGCCGTGGTGCTGACTCGACGAGGCGCCGGGACCTCCGCCGTAGTCGAGCTCGCCCATGTCCATGACGGAGTACGTCGAAGGCAGGCGGCTGTCCCACCACATCCAGCCCAGCGGACCGACGATCGCCAGGGTGAGGGCGAGCCCGACAATCAGTCGGACCCGAGCTCGTGTCACCGCGCGACAGCCGCCTCCGGCGTGGGCGCCGCCGGGCTCACAACGCTGGCCTGCTTGGCCGCGCGCCAGCCCAGCCACGCGATCACGATCGCGTTCAGACCGTGCACCGCACCCAACCCGGCGATGCTGAACGAGGCGATCGCAAGGACCCACTGGAGCAAGCACTGCCAGGAACACGAAGCTGGCCCACTTGACCCCGCCGGGGATCTTCGCGAAGAAGGAGATGATCAGCAGCACGATCGCCAGCAGTGCAACCACCATGGCGCCAAAGCTGTGGATCGTGATCCCGATGGCACCGGTGACGCCCTCGAGCCGGTCCTCAGACAGCTGTGGCGTCAGTGTGTTGCCGTCGCCCTCGTCGATCCAGATGAGCAGCCCGAACACCCAGAGGGCGATGGCCGCCGCTTGGATGGCGACGAGGCCGGCAATGGAGTGACCCAGGATCTTGTATGTCGTGCGCATGGGCGAATGTTGTCGCTGTCAACACCTCTGGCGCAACCATCACACGTCGTGTCCTGGGGGAAGGCCTAGACCACACAGAGGGCCCAGTAGCACCGCGTCAGGTGGACCGGAAGGCGTCCGCTGGGTAGACGCCGAGGATCTTCACGTCGTGGGTGTAGAACTCCAGCTCCTCGAGCGCCCTCTTCAGGGGCGGGTCCGCGGGGTGCCCGTCGACCTCGGCCAGGAACTGGGTCGCCGTGAAATGTCCGCCAACCATGTAGCTCTCCAGCTTGGTCATGTTCACGCCGTTCGTCGCGAAACCACCGAGCGCCTTGTAGAGCGCGGCCGGGATGTTGCGCACGTTGAAGATGAAGCTGGTCACGACCGGCCCGCTGCCCGGCTCGGCCTCGACCAGCTCCCTGGAGAGCACCACGAAGCGAGTCGTGTTGTGGTCCTCGTCCTCGACGTCATTCGCCAGCACATTGAGCCCGTAGGTCTCCGCGGCCAGGGGCGGCGAGATCGCAGCCTGGGTCAGGTCGCCCGCCTCCGCCACCTCTCGGGCGGCGCCGGCCGTGTCGCCGGAGATCACGGGTCGCAGAGCGTGCTCCCGGATGACCTTGCGGCACTGACCGAGCGCGTGCACGTGGCTGTGCACGGTCCTGATCGTGTCCAGGGTGGCGCCGGGGAGTGCCATCAGCGCGAACTGGATGCGCAGGAAGTGCTCGCCGATGATGTGCAGCCCGGAGTCGGGCAGGAAGTGGTGGATGTCGGCCACCCGACCGGCGATCGAGTTGTCGATCGGGATCATCGCCAGGTCGGCGTCGCCGCCCTCGACCGCGGCGAACACGTCCTCGAAGGACGCGCAGGGCACCGGCTCCCACTCGGGGTAGTTGAGCTTGCTCACGATGTGGGAGTTGGCACCCGGCTCGCCCTGGAAGGCGATTCGTCGCCGGCTCGAGGTGGTCACACCCTCGAGTTTCCCACGTCGTGCGGCTCGGCACCCGCGAGTCTCCACTGGGCGAACGCGCCTGCTATCTACCCTCGGCATCGTGGATGTCGCCGTTGCCGTGCTTGCACTCGTCGTGTCACTGGCTGCGCTGGGAGTGGCGGTCGCGGGTCGGCGTACGTCGAGCAGGCAGCGCAAGAGCGCCGATGCGACCGGCCTTCCCGAGGACCCGCGGGCACTGCGCCAGGAGGTGGCGGCGCTCAAGGCGGAGAGCGCCCAGGCGCTGCGGCACGTCGCGGTGATCCGGTACGACGCCTTCACCGACACCGGCGGCCAGCTCTCCTGGTCGATGGCGCTGCTCGACGACAGCGGCAGCGGAGTCGTGCTGACCTCCATCCAGGGGCGCAACGAGTCGCGCACCTACGCCAAGAACGTCGCAGCCTGGGCAAGCGAGACCCTGCTCTCCCCGGAGGAGGAGGACGCGATCTCGCACGCCCGCCCCTGATCGTCCCGGTGGCCATCTCGGTGGCCATCTCGGTGGTTGAGGAGCCAGGGAGGCCGAGGCAGCGAAGAACCCTAGGATCCGAGGGTGAACTTCCTGACCCCGCTCGCCGTCCGCATCGGTGCGATCCCGTGGATGCCCAAGCTGCTTCCCCAGATCACCGCGACCGACAAGTTCATCCAGCGGATCAGCAACGGCCGGGTGACGATCCTCGACATCGCCGGCCTGCCGAACCTGATGCTGACCGTGAAGGGCCGCAAGTCCGGTGTCCCGCGCACGACGCCGCTGCTCTGCGTGCCCTACGAGTCCGGGCACCTGATCGCCGGATCCAACTTCGGTGGTGAGAAGAAGCCCGTCTGGGTGGTCAACGTGCGCGCCGCGGAGGAGAAGGGCGAACGGGTCGGGGTTCGGTTCGACGGTCGCACCCACGAGGCCGACGTACGCGAGCTCACCGGCGCCGAGCGCGAGCAGGCCTGGCAGCACATGATCCAAACCTGGCCGAACTACGCGAGGTACGCCGAGCGGACCGACCGCACGATCCCGGTCTTCTTCCTCGACCCGGCGAGCTGACCGGCGTACTTCCGTACGAAACACCCGCACCAACTTCCCGTACGAAGCCGTCACTTCCCGCGCGTTGCAAAGCGCGGGAAGTGACTGTTTCCCACGGGACCGTGGGAAACCGTCAGCGAGGCACCCGCACCAGCAACCGCCCGTGCACGCACCGCGCACGCAGCTCCCGGCCGGGTGGGATCAGGTCGCCGTCGAGCTGGCGGGGCGCGTCGACATGGGTGCGTACGACGACCTCGGTGCCGGTCATCCTGGTGATCGTCTCGTCGGTCCGCGGGTTCTTGGTCAGCACCCGAACGGCCAGCGGCAGCCAGGACAGGAACCGCCGGGGGTAGAGCAGCACGACGTCGAGCTTGCCGTCGTCGATCGCGGCGTCAGGAATGAGCGGCATCCCTGCCTGCAGGAAGCCCACGTTGCCGATGACGAGCGTCCGGGCACGGTGGCGGGTGAACGGCGCCCCGTCGACCGACACCTCGACCCGGACAGCGGGGAACATCAGCGACTTCAGCGCCGACCACACGTAGGCGAGCCAGCCGACCTTCGCCTTGATGTCCTCGTTGACGCCTTCCATGATCGCGGCGTCGAAACCGAGGCCGGCCATCACGAGGAAGGTGGCGTCCTCCATCTTGTCGCCGCTGACCTCGACCATGTCGATCGCGCGGTCCTGGCCGTTCAGACCGACGTCGACCGCTGAGCGCAGGTAGAGCGGGATGTCGAGGTTGCGGGCCAGCAGGTTGCCGGTGCCGGCGGGGACGATCCCCACGGGGATGCCGGTCCCGGCCAGCTCCTCACACACAGCGCGGATGGTGCCGTCCCCGCCGATCGCCAGGACGAGGTCGCAGCCATTCACCGCAGCCTGGTGCGCCATGCCGTAGCCGGTGTCCTCGACAGTGGTCTCCCACCAGACGATCGAGGTGAAGCCCGAGTCCTTCGCCAGGTTCTCGACGAGCGTCCGGAACTGCCCGAGGTCGTCGACCTTGATCGGGTTGAGGATGACGGCGAGCTTCTTGCGCGCGTTGGGCAGCGCCTCGGTGAGGGGTTCGTTGACCAGCGCGATCGACTTGGGGGTGGGGTCGTAGAGCGCCAGCCAGGCGAGCACCACCCCGGCGCCCAGCAGGTAGCCCGCGATCACGTCGGAGAAGTTGTGCACCCCGAGGAAGATGCGGTCGAGGCCGACGAGCAGGGCGATCGCCAGCGAGAGCGCGAGCACCAGCCGTCGTACGGCGCGACGGCGCACGAGCATCCGGGTGAGCACGATCGCCACGCCCGCGGCAGCGGCGATCCCTGAGGCGTGGCCGGAGGGGAACGAGTAGCTGTCCAGCACCAGCAGGGGGTCGTTCCACGCGGGGCGGTCGCGAGCGATCAGCTCCTTGAGTCCCCGGGTGAGCAGCCCGACAGTGGACATCACGCCTACGGTCCAGAGCGCCGCACGGCGGTGCTTCTTCGCGGCCAGCGCGATCGCGACCACCGCGGTCGCAATGGCCATCGCGATCGTCGAGGTCGCGATGGACAGCGCTCGCCAGAACTCGAAGAGGCCGTGATGCTCCTGCGTGAAGGACTCCGGCCACTCGCCCAGGTTCTTGTCGAGCTCCTGCAGCGGCGCCCACTCCGTGACGACCAGGATGGCCAGCACCGCGAACAGCAGGAAACACAGCGCACTCCATCCCAGACGGGTGGGGCGCAGCTCGGCTTCAGTCACATCCCTGTCCTGTGCCAGTCAGGTGGCCCCCGAAGAACTCTGTCCCGGGAGAGTATGCCGCCCCAGGGGCGCCCGGCACCGCATCGGGTCCGGTCGTCGTGACACCCGCGCGGCGGGGACGATTTCCGGCTGCCATCAGGGCTGGTGTGGGATCATTTCGACGAGCGGAACCGGCCATGCAGACCATTCAAGTGCATGGCCTCTCTTCAAGGGGGACCCGTGAGCCGAACAAGATCCAGGTGGTCGGTCGCACCGATGGCTGCGGTCATCGCGATGCTGCTCGTCGCCTCCGGCTGCGGTGACGTGGAGGTCAAGAGCAAGGACAGCCAGGACGGCAAGGCCAGCGAGGACACGTCCGAGAGACCCCGACACCCACGCCCGCCGAGGTGGACACCAGCGCTGCTGAGGGCAACTGGGTCCTGGGCGTCACCTCCGCCGGTGGCGCCGACGGCGAGACCAACAGCACCGTCTACGTCACCTACAACCCCTCGACCGGGCAGGCGTCCTCCCGCCGGGTCCCGGGCGTGAAGGCAGGGACCACGACGCCGGCGCAGGCTGCCCTCCTCGTGAGTGCCGACCGCGCCTGGGCCATCCCCGACACGACCATCCCCCGCGCGCAGGAGAGGAGCGGCAAGCTCAAGGTCTACTCGCTCTCTGGCGGACACCTCGAAGATCGTCGACATCCGCGACCGCACCGGCAAGGACGACGTGAACCCGATCGCGTGGGCCTTCGACCCCAAGCGGGCGGACACGCTGCGGGTGGTGGACACCAAGAGCCGGGTGTGGGTCGTGGACGTCGCCGGCGGGAAGGCGCGCACAGGAAAGCACCCTGCCCACGGACCCCTGGGTGTTCACCAACGGGTTCAACCCGAACACCGGCAAACCCTGGGTGGAGAGCATGACCGAGCGAGAAGACCAAGCCCGCCGGCAACGGGACGAACTTCAAGGACCCGGTCGCCCGCCAGGGTGGCGAAGTGCTCGCCAACGGTTCCGCCGGTCTCTCCGAGCTGCCCGCCAGCCCGTGTCGCGTCGGCGCTGCCTACACCGACCCCGACGGGGTCACCTGGGCCTTCTGTGCAGACGAGCCGACCGTGAAGACCTACTACCTGCCCGAGGACGGCAAGGAGTGGACCGCCTACGGCAAGCCCAGCACGGCGGTGGCCCCGGCCGCATCCGGCTTCCCGCTGGTCCTCCCCCCAGTAAGTGGTTAGTTCGACGCTCTGCACGGCAGTTAGTCTCGGCGCGTGATCGACCCACGACTGCTCCGCGACGACCCCGACCTGATCCGTGCTGCCCAGTTGAAGCGCGGCCTGTCCGAGTCGAGCGTCGATCGTGCCCTGGAAGCAGATGCCGCTCGCCGCACCGCCATTGTCGACTTCGAACGGCTGCGCGCTGAGCAGAAGCAGCTCGGCAAGCAGATTCCCCAGGCGCAGGGCGCGGAGAAGGCGGAGCTGCTCGCCCGGACCAAGACGCTCGCGGCCGACGTGAAGACAGCAGAGGCGACCCAGGCCGACGCGGAGCAGGACTGGCGCGATGCGATCTACGCCATCCCCAACCTCGCAGGCGACGAGGTGCCCAGCGGAGGAGAGGACGACTACGTCGTGCTGTCCGAGCACGGCACCCCCCGAGACTTCGAGGCCGAGGGATTCGCTCCGCGCGACCACGTCGAGCTGGGTCGAATGCTGGGCGCGATCGACGTCGAGCGCGGCGCCAAGGTCTCCGGATCCCGCTTCTACTACCTGACCGGCCCGGGAGCCGACCTCGAGCTGGCCCTGGTCAACATGGCGATGGACCAGGCCCGGGCTGCGGGGTTCACCACGATGATCCCGCCCACGCTGGTCAAGCCGCGGGCGATGGAGGGCACCGGTTTCCTCGGCCAGGCTGCCGATGACGTCTACCGGATCGAGGGCCAGGACACCTATCTCGTGGGCACCTCGGAGGTTCCGCTGGCGGCGTACCACTCCGACGAGATCCTGGACGGCGAGTCCTTGCCTCGTCGTTACGTGGCGTTCAGCCCTTGCTTCCGCAAGGAGGCAGGCTCGCACGGCAAGGACACCCGCGGGATCATCCGGGTGCACTGGTTCGACAAGGTGGAGATGTTCTCCTACACGACGCTCGACGAGGCCGCGGCGGAGCACGAGCGCCTGCTCGACCAGGAGAAGCAGTGGCTGGACAAGCTCGAGCTCGCCTACCGCGTGATCGACGTCGCGGCCGGTGACCTCGGACTGTCCGCCCGGCGCAAGTTCGACTGCGAGGCGTGGGTGCCCACGCAGGGTCGCTATCGCGAGCTCACCTCGACCTCGAACTGCACCGACTTCCAGACCCGCCGCCTCGACATCCGTGGCCGGTTCCCGGCCGAAGGTGGCTCGGGACAGGCAGCGGCGGTGAAGCCGATCGCAACCCTGAACGGCACCCTGGTCGCCATCCCACGCACCATCGTGGCGCTCCTCGAGACCCACCAGCAGGCAGATGGATCTGTGCGCGTCCCAGAGGCGCTGCAGCCCTACCTGCAGGGCCGAGAGGTACTGGAAGTCACTGGTGGTTGAGGACGGCGGGAGTCGCGGCTGGCAGCCCAAGCTGGTCGCGCTCGACATCGACGGGACCCTGCTGAAGTGGATCGAGGGCGAGGGCCAGATCTACGAGCAGATCTCGCCGGTTCTGTACGACGCCGTGCACGCAGCCGCCGACGCCGGCGCACACATCGTGCTTGCCAGCGGTCGGTCACCGCACGGCATGGACAACATCGCTGACCTGCTCGACCTGCCTGGGAAAGGTGACGGCCGGCTCTGGGCGGTCGCCTCCAACGGAGCAGTGATCTTCCGCTACCCGCCTCTCGAGGTGGTGCGCGAGGAGACCTTCGACGCTCGGGAGGCCGTGCGCCGGGTGCTCGAGGAGCACCCCGAGGCGCTCGTCGCAGTCGAGGAGCGCGGCGTGGGCTATCGCGTCAACCGTCCGTTCCCGAACGGCGAGCTTTCCGGCGAGATGATCGAGACCGACCTCGACGACATCGTCGGTGGGCCGGTGAGCCGGGTGATCATCCGCGACCCCAACGCCTCCGCCGAGGACTTCGTCAGGATGGCCGACAAGCTCGGGCTGCACGGCACCGACTACGTCGTCGGGTGGACGGCCTGGCTCGACCTCGCACCGGTCGGTGTCTCCAAGGCCTCCGGGCTGGAGCACGTCGCCCAAGAGCTGGGCCTGGGGGCCGAGGACACACTGGCCATCGGAGACGGCCGCAACGACATCGAGATGCTTCGCTGGGCAGCCCGCGGAGTAGCGATGGGCCAGGCAGTGCCCGAGGTCCACGAGGCCGCCGACGCCACCACCGACACGGTGTACGACGACGGCGCGGCCGTGGAGCTCCGCAGATGGTTTCCTTAGTGGCGATGAGCCCCTTGCTGCCGGAGATTGTCTCTTCCGAGCGGTTGCGCCTGCCGTTGGTCACCCCGGAGGACGCGGCCGGCATGCTCGCCGGTCGACGGCGGATGTCGTGGCACCGGGACTACCCCAGCAAGGACGACCAGGACGCCGCCGCGATGGTGAAGGCAGACGATCCCGACTCCACCTGGGGTCGGCGACACATCGTTCGCAGCTTCGACGGCCTCGTCGTCGGGTCGATCGGGTTCTTTGGCGGGCCCTCACCTGGACCTGACGAGCAGCCCGAGGCCGAGGTCGGTTTCGGGCTGGTCGAGGAGGCCCGCGGCAACGGCGCCGTCCGGGAGGCGCTGGGTGCCCTGCTCGAGGAGACCGACCGGGCCGGCGTACGCGTGAGGGCGAGCGTGCGGCCCGAGAACCGCGCCAGCCTGCGGGTCCTCGCCGCCTGCGGATTCACCCAGCTGCGAGGTTCGACCGAGGATGGCGAGCTCGTGATGGTCCGGCCCATTTAGGGGAGTAGCGCCAAACCGACGTACAGTCAATGACATGTCCCCAACTCAGGCCGCAGGGCCGAAGCACGTGCTGGAAGCTGACCAGATCGAGGACGAGGGGACCGAAGCAGGCGCACCGCAGGACGCCGCCGACGTGGGTGAAGAGGTCGCGCGCAGTGCGTGGGCCGCATCCGCACGGGACGTGCTGATGGAGACGGCCTCGACCTATCACTCGACTATCACGTCCAAGGAGCTCGCCGCCGAGGTGATGGTGCGCAGCAACATCACCACCTCGCGACCCACGCACTACTGGATCGGCGACGTGCTCGGGCGGGTATCTGCCGACTGTGCCGAACGCGGCGAGCCGCTACTCTCGTCCCTCTGCGTCAACGCGGAGGGCAGCGTGGGCAAGGCCTATGAAGGCGTAGTGGTGGCCGCCCGCGGCTCACAGGATGGCGACGCTGACGACCATGCCTCCTTCGAACGGCTCGAGTGCTACCGGCAATTCGGTGCCGACATGCCCAAGGGCGGGGGCGTGCGTGCGTTGACCCCCAGGTTGAGCGCGTCGCGCAGCCGCGAGCGGCGTGCGCGCGCGGCCGAGAAGATGCCGCCGCTGTGCCCGACCTGCCACACCGCCGTTCCCAGCACTGGCGTCTGCGACTACTGCGACTGACGCAGCACCGCTTCATACGGGCGCGGGCATGCCTCTGCTCAGAGGTACATGCCGCCCTGCGAGCCGGACTCGCCGGACTCCTCACCCTGCTGCTGGTCCGGGCCCAGGCCGGGTATGGACCCAGGCGGCAGTGCGCGTCGCATCTGCTCCAGCTGGGAGCGCGCGGACATCTGCTGGGCATAGATCGCGGTCTGGATGCCGTGGAAAAGGCCCTCGAGCCAACCCACCAGCTGGGCCTGCGCGATCCGCAGCTCCGACTCGGAGGGCGTCTCCTCCTCGAAGGGGTGGATCAGCCTGGCCAGCTCCTCGTCGAGCTCGGGCGCCAGGCCGTCCTTGAGCTCGCTGATCGAGGTGTGCAGCACCCGCGCGAGGCGCTTGCGTCCTGCCTCGTCGACCGGCGCCGACTTCACCTCCTCCAGCAGCTGCTGGACCATCCGTCCGATCCGCATCACCTTCGCGGGCTGTTCCACGAGGTCGGTGACGTTCTTGATCGCGTCCTCGTCGTCGCCGTGCCCGTCGTCGCCCTCGGCCTGGGCCGCCGGAACAGCCACCGGCTGCCCGTCAGGACCGATCACCATGACGTGGTCTTCGGGTTGCTGGTCTTGGGGTGTCGACATGCTTTCGACCCTACCCAGCCGGCCCGACGGTGGTCACGGGTGTGGGTTCAGCCGTTGACGGTCAGCAGGATCTTGCCACTGTGCGACCCGGACTCCATCAGCTCGTGTGCCCGCGAGGCCTCCTCGAACGGCACCTCCTCGTGCACGAAGGACCGCACCTTGCCCTCGGAGATCAGCGGCCAGACGTGCTCGACGACCGAGGTGCAGATGGCTGCCTTCTCCTCGGCCGGCCGGGCGCGCAGCGTGGTCGCAAGCACCGCTGCCCGCTTGCGAAGGAGCGCGCTGATGTCGAGCTCGCCCTTGACGCCGCCCTGCATGCCGATGATGACGAGCCGGCCCTGGGTAGCCAGCGCCGAGATGTTGCGGCCGAGGTACTTGGCCCCCATGTTGTCGAGGATGACGTCGGCGCCGCCGAGGTCCTTGACCACCTCGACGAAGTCCTCGTCGTGGTAGTTGATCGCCCGGTCCGCGCCGAGCGACTCACAGAGCTCGATCTTCTCCGCCGAGCCGGCGGTGGTGAACACCCGTGCCCCCACGGCCTTGGCGAGCTGGATCGCGAAGTTCCCGATGCCGCCTGCCCCACCGTGGACCAGCAGGGTCTCGTCGGGCTGGAGACCGGCGAGCATGAACACGTTCGACCAGACGGTGCAGGCCACCTCGGGGATGGCACCAGCGGCCTTGAGGTCGACCCCGGAAGGCACCGGCATCACCTGACCGGCAGGGACGGCGACCTTCTCGGCGTACCCACCTCCGGCGAGGAGGGCGCAGACCTCGTCGCCCTCACTCCAGCCCTCGACGCCCGCACCCACGGCGCTGATCCGGCCCGAGCACTCCAGCCCGAGCACTTCTGACGCACCCTCCGGCGGCGGGTAGAAGCCCTGCCGCTGCAGGGTGTCGGCGCGGTTGACGGCGCTGGCGACCACGTCGATCACGACCTCGCCCGGACCCGCCTCCGGGTCGGGCAGCTCGGTCACGGTCAGGGCCTCGGGACCACCCGGTTCGGGTGCGGTGATTGCACGCATGCGGCCAACCCTAGGTTGGTGCTCAGACCTCGACCTCGGCGGCGGCGTCGAGATCCACCTCGACCTCGATCTCGTCGTCCTCGTGCGCTAGCTCCTCGGGCGACTTGTCCCAGCGCATGGCCAGGACCGAGGCCAGGCCGGCGAGCCGCTCGACCTGCTGCGGGTGACCGTTGTAGCCGGCCGCGGCGTACCCCAGCAGGAACGTCGTGATCGGAGCCGCCGGCCGCTCCACCTGGTGCGCGGCGTCCCGCGCCAGATCCAGGATGAGGGCCTCGTCCACCTCGACCTCGATGTCCAGCACGTCGCAGAGCTCGTCGATCCAGTCGTGCAGGTTCACGCCCACAGTCTTGACATGGACCGAAGGTGGTTGCAACCGGTTCCGCAAACTGACTTCGAAAAACCTGGTGGGCCGAACTGCCTCTCAACCACCGAGCTGCTCGCGAAGCTCGCGGAGGTCGTCCCAGGTGTCCACGTCGCGGGTCTCCCCGGCCAACGCAGGGACCTCCACCAGCCGCAGGTCGCCCACCAGCCGCTTCATCGGCAGACCGTGCTGCTCCTCCAGCGGCGGCGCTGCTGCGAGCAGGGCCTCCGTGCGGTAGGCCGCGCAGAGGTACTGCTGTCGGCCGTCGTCGTCGACCAGCAGCGCCCCATCGTAGTCGGCGGCCTGCACCAGCCGGCCCACCGTCGCCGTGGTGACCAGCGGCATGTCCACCGCGAGTACGACGACCAGGCGCGGCGGCCTCGGAAACCCGGTCAGCCCCGCCAGCAGGCCGGCCGCTGGCCCCCCACCGGCCGGATCCTCGCGCAGGAATGTCACCGGACGGCTGGCCCCCACCTCGTCGCCGACCACGACGACTTCCGGCACCTCGGCGAGCGCACCGAGGACGTGCTCGAGCAGGGTCAGCCCGGCCACCTCCATCGAGGCCTTGTCCGCCCCCTGGAAGCGGGCCGCAGTTCCGCCGCTCAGGACGACGCCACCAAGCTCCGGACTTTCGCTCACGTTCGCAGTCTGGCACCTCGGCTGGCACTCTGGAGGCATGGCTGACCTGCCCATCGACCAGCTCCGCGTCCGCCTCGTGCAGCGCGCCTCTGGACTCGAACCGGCCGACAACCTCGCCGCGCTCGAGGAGGTCGCCGCTCTTCCCGGCGAGAGCGACCTCGTCATCCTTCCCGAGGCGTTCGCCCGCGACTTCGGAGAGCCCGGGTCGGACCTCGCGCCGTACGCCGAAACGCTGGAGGGCCCGTTCGTCGAGAAGCTCCGACAGCTCAGTGGCAGGACAGGGGCGGCCTGGCTCGCCGGCATGTTCGAGACCGGCGAGGATCCCGCCCGGCCGTTGAACACCCTGGTGCTGGCTGACGGCGACGAGCTCACGTCGTACCGGAAGATCCACCTCTACGACTCATTCGGCTACCGAGAGTCCGACACGATCAGCGCCGGCGTCGTGGAGCCCTCACCAATCAAGGTGCGCGGCTTCCCGGTCGGGTTGATGACCTGCTACGACCTGCGCTTTCCCGAGCTCGCGCGAGCCCTCGTCGAGCAGGGCGCGGAGGTCCTCGTCGTCCCGGCGGCCTGGGTCGCCGGTGAACGCAAGGTCGAGCACTGGCGCACCCTGCTGCGTGCGCGAGCCATCGAGAACACGGTCTGGGTGATCGGGGTCGCGCAGCCGGCACCCCGCTACAGCGGTCACTCGATGGTCATCGCTCCGGACGGGGACGTCGTCGCGGAGGCGGCCGAGGGTGGCGATGCGGTGCTCGACGCGGTGCTCGACCGGCAGGCGGTCGCCGACGTACGCCGCACCAACCCCTCGCTCTCCAACCGCCGGCTCTGAGAACCGTCTCAGGGAGCGATCTCGGGCCCGTTGGTATTGTCCGGGCGTGCCCACGGTGGAGAACGTGCCGGGCCGTCGAGGGGCGGCCGCGCCCTCGGGACGCCTAGCCCTCCGCGAACGACCCGCCACTGCCCGAGACCACGTCGGCGTCGGACGCGTCGCCGGTGATGAGCAGCAACCCCAACCGCGCACCGGGCCGAAGCGATCCGCAGCCCTGCAGTCGGCATGGGTGCTCGCACTTCTCGCCGTCGCGGTCGGTCTGAGCGCGGTGCGGGTGGTCGACGCGCCCGTCCTCGTCCATCAGTCACTGGCGGCCGCACTCACCGTCCTGCTCGCAATCGGTCTCGCGGTTCGCAGTGGAGGATCGCCGATTCCGGCCGGCCTCCTCGCCCTTGTGGCCGGCGCTGCCGCCGTCGGCGGAGCGTGGCCAGCTCTCCTTGCGGGCGTCGCAGCGGCCACGGCTGTGCTCGCCGCATGCCTGGCCGTGCTCGCCACCAGACCTGCCGCCACATTCCTGGCCGCCATCCGTGAAGTCGTGCTGGCCCTGCTGCTGGCGACACTCGGCGCACTCGGCGTGGCCAGCTTCTCGGTCCGCCTCGAGGTCGAGCGGTTCTCCTACCTCGTGATCAGCATCGCGTTCCTGGCGACGGTGGCGCTCGTCTACCGCCTCGCCGGAGGACTGCACAGCCTGGGCCGTCGGGGACTCATCCTGGCTGCCGGCGCCACGGTGCTGCTGCTCGTGGTGCTCGTCTACACGGCTGCGCTGACCAGGTACGGGTCGCCCGAGCTCGTCCTCCAGGTCCGGTCGGGCCAGGAATGGGTGCGCAATCACCTGGGCGGCGTACCCCACCCGGTGGAGGCACTGGTCGGCATCCCGGCCCTCGTCTGGGGAGTGTCCATGCGCTCCCGGCGACGTCAGGGGTGGTGGGTCTGCGCGTTCGGCGCTGCCGCCACGGCGCCGGTGACCCACCGGCTGCTGGCGGACGACGTGTTCTCCCAGGAGGTGGCCCTCGCGGCGGCGTACACCCTGGTCCTCGGCCTCCTGCTCGGCTTCGTGCTGATCAGGCTGGAGCGACTGCTCACCGGCAGGCCCGGTCGACGTACGGCGCACGCAGCACAGGCTGCCTTCACCCGCGAGGAACCCGGGCGGCTCAAGCCACTGCACTGACGGGCCGACCTCGGTGGTTGAGGAGGAGCGAAGCAGTCTCGAAACCACACCCGGTGACGATGGCTAGACTCACCACCGGTCCCAAGGGACCTGGAGGGGTGCCGGAGCGGCCGATCGGAACCGCCTTGAAAGCGGTCGCTGGCAGTGATGTCAGCCGCGGGTTCGAATCCCGCCCCCTCTGCCAACCGAGTCGTGTGCTGGCTCCCGCGAAGGAAGGGGCCGCTTCAGCACACGACCTGCGCTGACTACTCCGAGCCGCCGAGCTCCAGGGACACCGAGTCGTAGACCAGGTCGTGCTGGCGCTGCACGTAGCGCTCGAGGTCGCCCAGCAGACGCTTCACCTCGTGCACGATCGTGTCGGTGTCGAGCCGGTCGAGCACACCTGTGCCGAGGGCGGTGACGCGACCCTGCAGCTGGATCCGGTCGCGGTTCGAGAGCCGGGCTCGCGCAGCCAGCCATGCATCCTGGGTGCCGGACAGCGGGCTGCTGAGAGCTTCCTTCACCTCGGAGAGCCGCCGGCGGACGTTCCACCGCCATTCTGGCGCCCTGTAGTCGGAGGCAAGAATCTGCCTGAGTTCCCTGGTTGCGGTCTCGAGAGGAGGCATCTCGAACCACCTTCCACGACTTGTCGTGCACAGATGGGGACCTAGAGTGTGACCCAGGTCATGCGATCTCGACAAGGGTGGACTTCTGGCGGACCTCGGAAGGTGTAATGACCCGGTGAGCACTCCCCCGGCACAGCCTCCCAACTCCTCCGTCGTGGGCCCCTCATCCTTCTCCCTCGCGCCGGCGCTGCGCGCTCGGCTGCTCGGCAGCGGTCTCGTCGCGATCGGCACCGTCGTCCTGATCGGGATGTTGGTGACCTGGTTGGCCGACCTGCCCACTGCCTTCGTCTCCGGCCTGGTGGTGCTCGCCCTGGTCGGGGTGGTCACGCTGGGCCTGCTGGTCGGAAGACGCCACTGGGTGCTGCGGCTGGACGAGCACGGCTACCGCGTCCGGGCGCTGCGGACTGCCGAGGTGAGGTCGGCGCGGTGGACCGACGTACTCGACCTGCAGGCGACCACGGTGGCCGGCCAGCGCTGCGTCGTACTCCGCCTCCGCGACGGGCGTACGACGACACTGCCGGTCGACGCGATCGAGGGCGGCTCGACCGTGCTCGTCCAGACCCTCACCGAGCATCTCGACCGGGGCCACGGGTACCGCCGCCTGCGCTGAGGCGAGGGCTCCAACCTCTGCCGGGGCCTCCCGATTTTCCGGGGTGACCGGGGATGGGTAACCTGTGGCCTGCTGCTCGGGAGGTGTCGCCTAGTGGCCTATGGCGCCCGCCTGCTAAGCGGGTTGAGGGTTGAACCCTCTCGCGGGTTCAAATCCCGCCACCTCCGCAGAACCGACCGCTCCGGATCCTCGTGGATTCGGGGCGGTCGCAGTCTTCCTAAAACCTGCATGATCGTGCAATGCACAGTCCTGTGACGGGCGATCCTGTTAACCGGTGTTCCGGCCGGGCACGATGAACTCTGCCCCGAGGGAAAAGGACCGTACTCCATGAAATCACGTCGATTTTCCAAGTCCGTTGCAGCAGCCGTCCTCGCCATCAGCACACTGACGATCGGTGCCGCGGCCCCCGCGGATGCCGGCATCAAGAGCAAGGCGCCGACGGTTCAGACCAAGGGCGACACCGGCTGGGGCTAGGCCCAAGGCCATCGGTGGGCAGGTTGAACTCTGAGTCAGTCGGCTCTCTCGGGGGCTGACTCCGGGTCCCTGCTCCCCATCGCGTAACCGAGCTGGAACCGCGTCTCCACGCCGTACTCATCCTTGAGCGCGGCCACGTAGGACGCGTAGGTCCGGGTGCTCACCCCGACCCGCTTGGCGCTCGCCGGGTCGCTGTGTCCCTCGGTGAGCATTCGCACGGTCAGCTGGCGCACCTCAGCGGCGATGTCACTCTCCGAGTCGGCACTTCGTTCGCTGTAGGCCCTCGCCCGCTCCCACGAGCGGTCGAACATGTCGGCCAGGTAGGCCACCAGGTTCGGTTCGTGGATGGCCACGGCGACGTCCGGTGCACCTCCGGGGATCACGGCCAGCCGGCGATCGACCACGATCAGCCGGTTGAAGAACTCATCCAGCGTGCGCACCTGTGCGCCGCGCTCGAGGATCCGGTCCACGTGGTCCCGGGTCGCCTTGCTGCGTCGGGCCGTGTGCTGGTAGAGCGTGCGCATGTCGACGCCCCGCTCGATAGCGCGCAGATCGCGCTCGACGGCCTGCTCCAGGATCACGGCCCGACGGGCACCGGCCGGCTGGGCGGTGAGCAGCTCGTGCTCCGCGTCATCTACGGCCGACTCGAGGAAGCGGTTGATGCTCGGCAGTCCGCGGATCTCGTCGAGCGGGCTGCCGGCGGCGGGAGTACGCCGGAAGGTCTGGGCCAGCGAGCCCAAGGTGTCGGCCCAGGCGGCCGACTCGTTGAGCAGCTCGACCACCTGACGCCCCATCGGTGAGACCACTCCCGACTGCACGGACACCGGGTCGACCGGCACCCACCCACCGGCCTGCTCGTCCTCGCGCAGCAGCCCGAGATCGAGCAACAGGCTCAGGGCGGGGTGGTCGGGGTGCTCGTGGGCCAGCCTGGGGTCGTCGGGGGGCAGTACGCCGACCTTGATGATCTCGCGGAAGAGCTCGCCCGCCGGTCCGGCCAGGAGCGCACGCCGTTCAGGCCCCTGGTCGATGCTCATCCGTGCATCATGACAAACGCACCGGACCCGCGCCCGAGTGGGCGCGGGTCCGGTGACGCAGACAATGGCTCAGACGCCCAGTCGGGCCTTGAGTCCGTCGAGCTCGGTCCAGAGCACGGCGGGCAGCTGCTCGCCGAACTTCTCGAACCACTCGGTGATCTCGGGGATCTCCTTCTTCCACTCCTCGACGTCGACCTCGAGAGCCTTGCGCAGGTCCTCCTCGGTCACGTCGAGCCCGTCGATGTCGAGCGCGCCCGGCGCGGGGACGTGACCGATCGGGGTCTCGACGGCGGCGGCCTGGCCCTCCATGCGGTCGATGACCCACTTCAGGACCCGGCTGTTCTCGCCGAAGCCCGGCCACAGGAAGCCACCGTCGTCGTTGCGACGGAACCAGTTGACGTAGTAGATGCGAGGCATCTTCGCCTCGTCGTTCTCCTTGCCCATCTTGATCCAGTGGTTGAAGTAGTCGCCGGCGTTGTAGCCGATGAACGGCAGCATCGCCATCGGGTCGCGGCGTACGACGCCGACCTGGCCGGTGGCGGCTGCGGTCGTCTCGCTCGAGAGGGTCGCGCCCATGAAGGTGCCGTGTACCCAGTCGCGGGCCTCGGTCACCAGCGGGATCGTGGTCTTGCGTCGACCACCGAAGAGGATCGCGTCGATCGGGACACCGCGCGGGTCGTCGTACTCCGGGGCGAGGATCGGGCACTGCTTGATCGGCGTGCAGTAGCGGCTGTTCGGGTGGCTGGAGAGCTCGTCGGACTCGGGGGTCCAGGGCTCGCCCTTCCACGACGTCGCACGATCCGGGGTGTTCTCGAGCCCCTCCCACCAGACGTCGCCGTCCTCGGTGAGCGCGACGTTGGTGAACACCGAGTTGCCGATGTTGATGGTGTCCATGGCGTGCGGGTTGGTGTGCTCGTTGGTGCCCGGCGCGACGCCGAAGAAGCCGTACTCCGGGTTGACCGCCCACAGCCGGCCGTCCTCACCGATGCGCATCCAGGCGATGTCGTCGCCGATGGACTCGACCTTCCAGCCCGGGATGGTGGGCTTGAGCATGGCGAGGTTGGTCTTGCCGCAGGCGCTCGGGAAGGCGGCGGCGATGTACTTGGTGACGCCCTGGGGGTTGGTCAGCTTGAGGATCAGCATGTGCTCGGCCATCCAGCCCTCGTCGCGCGCCATCGCGCTGGCGATGCGGAGGGCGTAGCACTTCTTGCCGAGCAGCGCGTTGCCGCCGTACCCGGAGCCGAAGGACCAGATCGTGCGCTCCTCGGGGAAGTGCACGATGTACTTGGTGTCGTTGCAGGGCCACTTGACGTCCTCCTGGCCCTCCTCCAGCGGCATGCCGACGGAGTGCAGCGCGGGGACCCAGTGGAAGTCCTCGCCGGCTGCGTCGAGCTCCTCCATCTTGCGCAGGACGTTGGTGCCCATGCGGGCCATCACCTTCATCGAGGCGGTGACGTACGCCGAGTCGGTGATCTCCACACCGAACATCGGGTGCTCGGCCTCGAGGTGGCCCATGACGAACGGGATGACGTACATCGTCCGGCCCTTCATGCAGCCCTCGTAGAGCTTGCGCATGATGGACTTCATCTCGTTCGGGTCCATCCAGTTGTTGGTGGGCCCGCAGTCCTTCTCGTCGACCGAGCAGATGTAGGTGCGGTCCTCGACACGCGCCACGTCAGTGGGGTCGGAGGCCGCGTAGAACGAGTTCGGCTTCTTCTTCTCGTCGAGGCGCACGAAGGTGCCCGTGGACACCAGTGCGTCGGTCAGCTCCACCCACTCCTCGTCGGAGCCGGTGCACCAGTAGACCCGGTCCGGGGTGGTGAGCTCGGCGACCTCGTTGACGAAGGCGAGGATGCCTGCGTGCGTGGTCGGAGCGGCATCGCTGGTGGCGGTCGACGTTTCGGCTGTCATGGCCTTTTCCCTCTCGAGCATTCGCGGCGCGGCCCGGAGAGAGTCGCGCCGGCCACCGAACGGATCGGCGGTGTGTGTCCTTGAGTTCTGCCACCAGGTGCGGCGCCGTTGCATCACCCGATGTGGTCCCTCAAGTTACGCCACAGAACGCGCGGGAGTAACCGAGGTAGAGCGCAATCTACGTCCCGAGACGCTGCGGGCCTATTGGATCGATCAAGTGTGGGACGGCCGGCCGCGTGTCACCTCTGCCCAGACCTCTCGGTGGCTGAGGAGCGAGCGTCGCCTCGAAACCACGCCGCGGCGGACCGATCGACCGATTTCGGCAGCACGCAGCCCGTCGGCTAGCATTGCGCAGTCCTCAGGACGGGCGCCTGTAGCTCAACGGATAGAGCATCTGACTACGGATCAGAAGGTTGGGAGTTCGAATCTCTCCAGGCGCGCCACACGATCACCGCAGGACGAGCCACCACTAACCTGACTTCTCGGGCCTGCGGACCTGCCACGGGTCTTCGATGACGCTCCGCTACCCACCTTTCGGTTATGCGTGAGGTCAGTCGGCTTGGCGTGGCGGCCCGTCGACGGATCGCGCATCGCGTTGGCGAGGCAGAGTCACCGTGAAGGTCGACCCGACCTGGTGCTCGGAGACCACCGTGATGTCGCCGCCGTAGCCCTGCACGATCGAGTCGACGATTGTCAGCCCCAGACCGGATCCCTGGATCGCGTGCTCCTGAGCGGTGGATGACCTGAAGAACCGGGTGAACAGCTCCGGCTGCTCGTTCTCCGGGATGCCGAGACCGTTGTCACTCACTTCGAGTCGCGCACTGTCCGCCAGGAGCCGCAGCCGGCAACGGACCCAGCCGCCGTCCTCGGTGAACTTCAGGGCGTTGCTGACCAGGTTCGACACCACCGACTCGAAGTTCTGCACGTCGCCTCGCACCATCACGGGGTCCGAGGGAACCTCGAAGTGCACCTCGAGGTCCCGCGCCGCGATCACCGGCTCGAGCACCGACTCAGCTGTCAGGACCACCTGGCGCAGGTCTACGTCCGACTCCCCGTGGTCGAACGTTCCTGACTCAAGACTCGAGAGGGTCAACAAGTCGTCCGCCAGCCCCGTCAGTCGATCACTGTTGCGACGAATGGCGTCGACGAACCACTTCTGATCCTCGGTGAGCGTGCGCCCGGTGTCCTCCCCGAGCAGCTCGATGAACCCGGTGATGCTGCTCATCGGCGTACGCAGCTCATGGCTCACCGTCGCCACGAACTCGGTCTTGGCCTGCCGCGCTTCGGCATTGAGCAGGTACGCCGTCGTCACATCCGCCAGCGTCTGCGCCACCGACATCTCCTCCGCACTGAGTGCACCCGCTGTCGTGCGATAGAGGTCGAGAGCACCCAGGCACCGGTCATCGTTGCGAAGGGGGAACGTGAAGACCGCCACCAGGCCTTCGTCCAGCGCCTGCTCGGTGAACCGGGGAAAGCGATCGTCCTCGGACAGGTTCGGGATGGAGATGGGTTCATCGGTCTCGAACGCGGCGATGCAGGGCCCTTCGCCGAGGGCGGTCTGCAGCTGTTCGTAGCGCACCGCCGACTCGTCCGACCCAGCGATCAGTCTCGGATGCTTGGTCGGCGAGATCAGCGAGACGCCGGCGGCCTCGATCGGGAGAAGGTCCACGATGCGCAGGACCAGGTGATCCAGGATCCCCTGGATCGGAAAATCCGTGACCAGCGTCCGCGCGAACTCGCTGAGCACGCTGGACAAGCGGTCTTCAGTTACCACGGGGAACCCCAAAGAACGTGATGATCCGCGAGGTCCGGGCGGGGAAATCGGTGACAACTATGTGCGATCCGGGGGGATCAAAAACGTTCTCACCGGCGCGCTCAACGATACACGCGAGCGGACCCGCCGCTTGACGTTCACGGGAAGTGCGACCGGCAGGTTGTCCTTCGTCTCACTCCAGAATCAAGTGTTACCTACTGGGTAATGGCTCGTTGTTCACTCGAGCACGTTCCGAAGAGCTTGGAGACCCACATGCAGATCCGCTCAAGAGACGAGCGCGAAGACATTCAGCCCGTCCCAGGGCTTGCTCGGCTGGCTCCGGAAAGCGTGGAGCACCTGCTGAAGGTCGGTCGGCTCGTGCACATCCCGAAGGGCTGGACACCCATCCAGGACAAGGTCCCGTCGGACAAGGCCTACCTCATCCTCGAGGGGACCATGGAGGTCGTTGACGACGACGAGGTCATCGCGCGTCTCGGCGTCGGCGCGTTCGTCGGAGAGATGGGCCTGGTCGACCACGCACTGAGATCTGCTCGAGTGACGGTCACTGACCCAGTTCTGGCCATTGCCTGGCCCAAGGAAGACTTCCAGGAGGCGCGCCAGAAGCTCCCGGACTTCGATGAGCTGGTGAGCGCCACCGCCCGGTCACGCATCATCGAGAACGACCACCGACCCTCGGCTGGTTAGGTCACGTTTGGTTCGTCGTCGGAGCTCTCAGATGTTCAGCGGCCGCTGAGCGAGGAACTCTTCGTAGGCGTCGTCTGCCTTGGCCACAGTCTGCAAGTTGGGGACCTGCGTGTAGTCCTGCTCCTTCAAAGTCTTGACTATCGCCTCGTGCAGCTCGCTGTGGTTCCCCTCGAACGCGCCGTCCTCCCAGGCGCTCAGGAATGCTGCGGTGAAGGCTCCGTTGACGTCGCCGTCCTGGGAGGTCTGGTTGTCGCGGCAACCCGAGATCAGGACGCCCGTCGCCTGCACAGCCGACAAAGGGATGACCTCCCGAGAGTGGTACTGCTGCGCATGCTGGGCGAACTCCCTCTTGGTCGCATCCAGGGGCAGGCGCTTCTCCTTGGCTGCGTCCTCGCCGATCAGCTTCTCGTCTCGCTCGAGCGCGATCCCTCGACTCACCGTTCCGCTGTGACAGCTGTCCGAGAGCATCAGGATCCGCACGCCTGGCGCGAACGAAGCGAGAGCGGTGTTGATGTCGTCATCGCGCAGCTGGGAGTCGAACAGGCACCAGGTCTCATCGAGCTGGTCGTCCTCCTCGTCGCCGTCGACGTCCTGGACCTGACCGCCGTGGCCGGAGTAGGTGAGGAAGAACAGGTCTCCTGACTCCAGCTCGGCGCCGGCCGCCTTGATGGCTTCGACCACCGCGTTCGTCGTTGCCTTTGGGGTGAGTAGGAGCTTCGTCGTCGCCCCCCGGGCCTTTGCGATACGGGCCATGTCACGTGCGTCCGCCTCACAAGCCTTGAGCTCGTACGGCGCGCCGTAGCTCGCCGGGTCCACCGCGTTCAGGCCAATGTGCAGCGACTTCACCTTCGCCATCGTTCCCCCTCTGTCCTGGCGCCCATTCCCGGAGCCCTCATCAATGCACCGGCTGGCCGCCGGCCGTCCCAACAAAACAGGTATACCCACACCACCGTGTCGCAGGGAAGTCATCCGACAGGCGTTCGCCGACAGAGGTGTGTGAACATCTGTGGGACCCACAGCAGTCTCGGCTTGGAAACCAGCCGTCAGCGGAAGGATTCGGATGGCTTGGACGCAGCTCTTCACTCTTGCGGGCAAGGCCGCCCCCGCGTTGGCCAAGCAGCTCCCGAAGCTGTGGCCGCTCCTGCTCGAGTCCAAGAACCGTCAGAAGCTGATGGAGGTTGCCGGGGACCTGGCGAGCCAGTCGCCGAGGAAGCGACTGGAGGGACGCATCGAGCTCACCGCAGTGCTCGCTGATGGTCTCGCTGAGAAGGCTGACAGCGACGAGGAGCGCACCCTTGCGGCGGACTGGGCCCGCCGTTCGCGCAACCTCAAGATCCGGCTGGAGATGCCGATCAAGGATCGCAAGGCGCGCAAGGTGCACCGGGAGTCGATCCAGGCCCAGCTGGACGAGCTGCAGGTTGAGATGAACGCTCACCTCGATCACTAGCTCCCGCTCACTCGACCCAGACGAGCTCCTTGGGGAAGGCGGAACGTGTCGGCGAGGTCTTCGTGAACATCCAGCGGAAGTAGTCCTCTTCCGTCACGACCTCGATGACCTCCCGGCCGTCGCCGTCGCGCTGGATCTGGCTGACCGCGCGCATGTCGTAGACGAAGCCGTCGGGGGTGGACAGGATGACTCGCTTCCCGCGGAGGGCTGGGACGTCGACAGCGGGTCTGGGTTCGCGGGCGGGTGGCTTGCCGAAGTAGGGGTAGCGGCGCTCGTCGGTCACTGTCCTCCTCCGGTCGACGTGCCGGTGGCCACGCGGGCTACGACCATCGGGTGGTCGCTGATGGCACTCCGCTTCGGCGTCTGCACGACCGAGTGGCCGGTCCAGGTGGCGCGGTTGGTGCCGAAGATCCAGTCGATGCCGGAGCGTCTCGGTGGTACGCAGCGCCCGGCGTGCGAACCGCCCGCGGACGCAGTCAGGGTGCCGCCCGCTGTGAGGGCGCAGAAGGCGCTTCTCCGTTCGTTGAGGTCACCGGTCAGGAACGCGGGAGCGTCGTACCGCGATGCCAGCGATCGCATCACCGCAAGCTCGCGGCGGATCGCCTCGCGTCGGAACCGTGCCGCGTTGCCGCGCACGTCGGCCGGGTTGTGCACGTTCATGAAGATCGCCTCTCCACCGCTCGCCAGGCTGCGCAGGCGTACGACGGGCATGTCCCGCCGATTGCCGTGGAAGTAGGGGATCGGCACCGTGTCGGCGCTGACGAAGGCCCATCGGTCGCGACGCCAGGCGATCGAGTTGTCGGTGTCGCCCGGCGGCGAGTAGACGGCATAGCGATCACCGGCAATCTGGGTCAGCGCCCGGCGCTGTGACCGCTGCAGCTCCTGCAGGCCGACCACCTCGACGCCGTACCGGTCGAGCAGAGTGATCGCACCCTTCATCCTCGCTGCGCCCGACGCCCACGCGGGGTGGTGCCCGCCGGGCTGGGTGTGCGAGTGCCCGAGGACGTTGAAGCTCGCCATCACGAACGAGCCCGGCGTGGACGAGCTCGTGCTGCTCGGTGGCGCTGCCGCGGCGGCCTGCGCCGCCGGCTCCTCCTGCCCGACATGGGTCTGCAGCCACTCACTGGGGTCGACGCCGTCCTCGTAGATCGAACCGCCCTTCGGATGGACCTCGAAGTGCAGGTGGCAGCCGGTGGAGTTGCCCCGGCTGCCGACCTCGCCGAGCTTCTGGCCCGGTCGGACCATCTGGCGGTCGGTCACGTCGAGGGACTGCATGTGCGCGTACCAGGTGGTCAGCCGACCCTCCCCGGTGCTCACCTTGACGAGCCAGGGCCCCGCCCACGCCTGGTCCCGCTCGATGATGACGGTGCCGGCGCTCGCGGCGCGGACCGGCGTACCGCATGGAGAAGAGAAGTCCGTGCCCGTGTGGCCGCGCGCCCAGCGGCCACCGCTGGAGCCGAAGTTGCGCCGGTCGGTGAAAGCCGCCGAGGCAGCGATGGGCATCGCGACCGGGCCGTCGACCACGTCCGGTACGTCGCAGAGGTCGTCCTCGCCACCCGACCACGCCGCCTCGGACACCGAGGCCTCGGACACCGCCCCGTCGGCGAGCTCCGGAGTCAGCGAGCAGGCTCTCCGCCAGCTGCTCGTCGTCGGCGTACGCGTCGGGGTACGCCGAGTGCTGGACGGCCTGAGCGGCCTGGGTCACCGACATGTTCGCCCACCCCGGGGTGTCGACCAGCCGTTCGTAGAACTTGGACGACGAGGTGGCCGGGTTCATCAGCTCGGACATCGAACCCCACCACGGCCACTGCTGCTGGAAGATGCCCAGTGAGCCGTGATCGGTGCCGACCGCCTGGTGCGGAAGCTCCAGAGAGCTGGCGATGCCGGCCTGGTCCGGCCGCAGGTCACCCCCGCGCCCGTCGTTGGCGTAGTTGAGGAACCGCGACTCCTGACTCGCCGTAGCCAGGGCCACGACGATGCCCTGGCGAGGAATCCGCATCTGCTTCCCCACCGCCACTACCGCCGCGGCATTTCGCAGCTGGACCTCGCTCAGCTCGTCGCTGGACAGGCTCTCGTCCGAAGCGGTGACGGTGTCGCCGCCGCTGCAGGCGCCACCCGAGCTGCCGCTGCCCGAACCGCTCAGTACTGCGGCCATCAGCAGGGCGGGCGCGAGCATCAGACCGGCGGCCACGACGACCCCGGCGGTCAGCGCAGGGCCGCGCCAGCTCACGCCCTCCGCCCGGCGCGATCAGGCGACATCGCCGCTGTGCTCCGACGGCCGATAGATCGGGTACACCGCTTCCCCGTCGTACCACTCCGGCTCTGTCGCGGCAGGCGGCAACGGTGGGCCGTCTGAGCTCGGCCGCGGCACGAACCCCTCGTTCAGGGCGGTCACCACGGGTTCGGAGTGCGCGCGCGCAGCCGGCCGGCGGTGGTCCGCACGGCCTGCCTCGAACACGGGTGCAGCAGGTGGGTCCTCGGCCACGGGACCGGCAGCCGCGTGCAGCGGCTGGTTTGCGGGGGCGTCCGCAGGGTGCGCCGTCGGGGCGGGTGCAGCTCCCAGGGCCAAGGGTTTGGGCACGGGCGAGTGCGGACTGGGGCGCGCCTCGGCACGTTCGGGTACGACGCGGGAGGGCTCGTCGTCGTCCATCGCCTCCGCAACTGCCACCCCCGCAGTCCCCCCAGCGAGAGCGGCCACCCCGGTCTTGGCGAGCTTCCGGATGCGGTGCTTGCTCTGGTGGGACGGGTCGTTCGCGACACCGAAGTGCTCGCTGCTCGGGTTCACCATCGTGGTCAGCCGCCGGAACGGCTTCAGCGCCTGCCACATGATCAGGCTGAACAGCGGCATCAGCACCAGGCTCAGCCAGGCGGGCGCACCACCCCCCGGATGGAACAGGATCCCGAGCACCGCGACGGTGACCCCGGCCCCGACACCGAAGATGATGGCGTTCACGACGGCCGCAGCCACGGTGCGCCCCAGTCCCGTGACCAGGCCGCGAGAGGCCGGGAACGCCCCGAGCACGGCGAACGCAGGGAACAGCATCACGGCGAGCCGGACGATGAAGAAACACCCCAGCATCAGCAGCGCGGACAGCAGCAGGAACGGCAACGACAGGAAGGTGCCGATCGCGGAGAGGGACGCGTATCCCACGCGCGTCTCGGAGCGTTCGCCGGTGAGGTTCTCGTACGCCTCCGGGTCCGTCTCCTTGATCTTGTCCGCGACCTCGGTCCACTCCTGCTTCTTCGCCTCGATGATCTTCTTGCCCGCCTCAGGGTCCTTCTGGACCACCGCTGCCTCACGCCACGTGAGGGCCTGGGACTTGAAGAGATCGGAACCGTACTTCTCGGCCGTCGCACTGTCCGGGCTCCCCAGCGTTCCCGCGACCCACGCGCGGTAGAGGATCGCCTGGTGGACCTGTGACGCCACCGCGACACCGGGGTCGGTGCCGGTCGAGTCGCCGTCCAGGCGACCCACGGCTTCCCCGATCGTGGAGGAGACGATGTCGTCAGCCGCGTTGCCCGCGACGATCGGCCATCGGAACAAGGCGGTCGCCAGGATGATCACGAACAGGGCCCAGGCAATGGCCGCGGCGGTCGAGGCGAACGCGCTGCGACGGGCCATGAAGATGATCGAGGCACCCAGGATGGTCAGGACGATCGGGATCCAGGACTCGAACAGGTTCTCGTGCAGGCCCGTCGAGACCCGCTCGACCACGGGGTCGAAAGAGTCCAGGAACGTGGGGTGGAAGGCCACCTCGGTCAAGGATCCGGTCAGCGCCGTCAACGCGATGGGCGCCAGCATGATCCAGTTGCTGACCGCCGTTCCGATGACGGCGTCCGGGTTGCGCATGGCGTCGGGGCCACAGCCGAGGTCGTAGGTGTGCCAGTGCAGGCCGGCATACCCGTACTGCTCGTAGATCGTCGTGCTGGACCCGGGAGCGAACGGGTCCCCGGCGGGCGGGAGCGTGTCGGGCTTGCCCGCGAAGAATCCCGCGATCCCGTTGCCGGGTGACTCCGGCGTAGGGGCGTCCTTGCAGTCACTGATCCCCGGAACCTCAGGAGGTGAGACCGGTAGGTCGGGGAGCACCGGGATCGGGACCTTCGGGCCGTCCGCCGCCTGTGCCACGGGCGGGGAGAGCACCACCAACAGGAATGCCGTGAGCACCGCAGCCACGATCCGCGGCACCCTCCTCATGCCACTTGCTCCCGTTCGCCCACCGCGGCACCTCCTCCGGTGACACGCCCCGCCGTGGTGTTCAGGGCCTCGAGGAGGCCGGGGTTCGCGGAGAGGTCGACACAGAGCTTGTCCACGTTGCCGTCGACGTCGCGCATCACGAACTCGCGCAGGGCATCGCCGCCCCTGCCGGAGGAGAGGGTCGCCAGCGCACGCTCGTAGCCCACGCCGGTTGCGACCCGCAGCATCCGCAGGCCGTCCCTGGCTGCGTCCTCGTCCTCGATGCGCCCGACGAAGGCCGCGGACATGAAGTTGGCGACGTCCATCCCGAGGACGTCGGCGGGGTTCTGGGAGGACGCGAGGACACAGGTGTTCCACTTGCGCGAGTCGCGACCCAGGCGGGTGAACAGCGCACGCCCGGCGGACCAGTCGCCGAGGAAGTGGGTCTCGTCGAGCGCCACGAGCTTTCGACTCTGCATGTCGCGGCCGTAGACCGCGCGGGTGGCGTACCACGCGGCGAGGTGCAGCAGCGGCACGGCGAGCTGCTCCGAGGTGGACCAGTGCTCGCGGGGAACGGACCGGGGCGGCAGCACGAGACCCGGCATGGTCAGCACGGTCAGCGTGGAGCTCATCCGGGCAGCGCCCGGCTCCGCCTTGGGGAAGAACAACCGGGACAGCGGCAGCTCCGCCATGTCGCGCAGGTAGTTGGCCACCACGTGGCCGTGGGACTCGTCCATCCGGTCGAGCTTCTCCACGATGTTCCACAGCGAGGAGCTGCGGTCACCGCCGGTGGCCCGGACCGCGTCGGAGATCACCAACGAGGTCTGCGGAAGGGCACTGACCGAGGGCGGCAGGAGCATCTTGATGACGTCCATGGCGAGGAGCTTGCGGTCCTGGGCAGCCAGCACCTGGGCCTCGGCGAAGGCGTCGTCGGTCGGGTAGCCGCTGCGCACCGGCGAGGCCACGACGTCGAACGGGTTCAGTGTTCCGTTGGCCGCTGCAGTGAGGTCGAGGTGCTCGCTGTGCTCGCGCAGCTCCGGCAGCTCGGTCAGCCGGGCGAGTGGCCCGGAAGGGTCGAGTACGACGGAGGGGATGCCTCGGCGTACCGACTCATAGGTCAGCAACCCGAGCAGCACGCTCTTGCCGGCGCCGAGCCCACCCACGACCGGGACCAGCCCCGACGTCTCGCGGACCTCGGTGGCGTAGTGGGTGTCGAACATGACCGCCCGCCGCGAAGATCCCACCGTGTAGCCGATGTAGGGCCCACGGCGGTCGTCCAAGGCGGCTCGAGGCGGTGGGCACACCCGCTGAGACGTAGAGCGCAGGCAGCCGCCGGCGGTACGCCGCAGTGGAGACCGGCTCGCCGGGGATGAACTCCCGCAGTAGTCCGTACTGCCCTCGCGGGTGCTCGATCCCGACCCGCCGAGACCTGAACGAGGTCGTCACGTGGCGCGCCCGCTCGAGGCACTCCTCCTCGGTGCGCCCCGCAACGGCCAGCCGGAACCAGCCATGGATCCGGGCCGCGGCAACCTCCATCCCGCGGGTCATCTGGTCCTCGACCACGCGTGCCTGGGTCGCCTGGCGGCCCAGTGCCAGCGGCTCGTCTAGGTCGTGCTCGGCGTAGTGCCGCTGCATGTCTCGTACGACGAGCAGCTTGCGCTGGATGGCCCGCCGGGCTTCCCCGCCCGACAGGACATCCAGCTGGCACGACCACTCGACCGGGAAAGGAAGCCGATCGGTGTGCGCCAGCCACGGCTCCCTTCCCGGGTCAGGGGCCTCGAGCTCCTCGAGCCGGCCGACCGACATCACCGCAACATGCCGCTCCACCGGCTTGTTCAGGCCACGGCTGGTCAGCTTGACGGTGCGGCCCAGCGGCGGGGCGGCGTAGTCGACCGAGTCGGCGAAGCTGTGCAGGTCCTCGGCGTCCCACTCGCTCTGCTCGGCCGGACACAGCGACACCGGCGACGGCAGGCCGATCCCCATCGACCGTCGTACCAGCCACTCCATCTCGCGTGCGGTCGCGGGTCGACCCTCCAGCCCTGGCAGCCTGACGGTCTCGGTGACCTGCTCGACCTTGGACAGCAGTCGCGCATGCTCGATGTTTCCCGGGTGTCGCCAGACCGAGGAGATGAGTCGGTGGGACGTGGGACGGTTCGCAAGTCGTACGCCGAGGAACACCTGCTTGTCGGCCATCGTCTGGTGCCGGAGATGCTTCTGCAGGGTGACCATGTGCTCCGACCAGTCGTCGACGCCGGGCGTCTCGAGTGGGTTCGGAGTCAGGTCGTGCAGCCCCTTGGCCCACTCCGCGGTCGGGTAGGGACGCGAGGTGACACGCAGGTGCAGCCGGTGACCCGCGAGCCAGGCCAGACCGTCGGCGAGCCCGAACATCAGCTGCTCCCGCTGGCGGTCCGAGCGGAACGACCACGGCTGCGTGGGCAGCACGAACCAGGCCCAGGCCTCGTTGTTCGTGAAGCAGAGGTTGTCCTCGATGTAGCGCAGGGTCAGTGGTGACCGGGGGGTCTTGTCACTTCGAGAATGTCCGAACACGGTTCTCCCTCAGTCGGAGCGTTGAGGTTTCGGTGCGCACCGGCTTGTCCGGGGCCGGCGCTCGCGGTGCCATGAACTCCCAGCGGAGCAGCTGCCAGACGGTGACCAGGGGGCGGTCGTGGTCGATGATGCCGGTCAGGGCATAGGTGGTCAGGATCGTGAGCACGAGCTCCCACACCGGAGGGAGGCTCACCTGCATGGGCAGCACCGCCTCCACGAAGAGGACGCCGATGAACAGCACCACCCAGATGCCGTACGCCGAGTAGCGGGCCGTCCAGGGCAGGGTCAGGCCCTGCGGTCCCAGCCAAACAGCGTCGACCCGGTACACCTCGTCATCGGGCCGGACCAGCACCGCCGATCAGCTCGCGAAGACGAAGCTGGCAATGCTGTCGGCGAACCCGTAGAACAGGGCGGCGCCGGCAATGACCACGCAGCCCAACAGGATGTTGGTGACCGTCATGGCGTTCTGGGCCATCTGACCCTTGCGAGCTCCGGCGATGATGCCGATGCCCACCACGAGCAAGATCAACGGAATGATGTTCTTGACGCCCCATTCGACAACTCCTTCGGAGTTAAAACTGGGTGCCAAAACAATGATCTGCGCACCGAGACCACTCATCGGACAACCTTTCGTGCTAGGCCCGACAGCTCGATAATCCGGCCGCCCCCCACTCGAGCACGGTGACTGATATACGAGACGCTTCCACCGTTTTTGAGCTACAAGGCGTAGGCGCGCCGAAGTCTAATGACAGCGTTGTAATACCCCCACGAATAGACCTATTCGTGGGGGTATCGGTAATGCGGACCGTTAGTTGGCGGGTGCCTTCGAGATCGCCTCGACGAGATCGGCGACATTGTCGTCGGGCAGGTTCTTGGCGACGTCGGCCTGGCTGACCATGCCGACGAGCTGCTGACCGTCGCTGTCGCGCAGCCGGGTGCCGTTGGCCGTGGTGAGGAAGGCGCCCTGCTGGGCGAACGACTTCGCTGATGTGCCGGACTTGGGACCGGTCGGCGTGCGGGTCTCGGGGTGGCCGTGCTCCTTCTTCGGCGGCATCGGACCCTTCGGCTTGTCAGCTCAAGATGATCCCCTTCGGTGCGGTTCGTGGGGAGCCGGTACCGGCGGTTTCGTCAGGCATGCGCGGGCCGTTCCACGAAAAGTTTCGCGGTCCGACAGGGAGCCTTTAGGCGCTTGCGTAGAGGTCCAGCGGCGGGTGGATCCGCTCCGCCGACCCCTGCCGGTAGAGCTTCTCCGGACCGCTGCCGCGATCGGTCTGCTCCCCGGTCTCGACGAGGAAGCCCTCGGCGCTGGTGACCTGCCGCTGGAAGCTCGCCGGGTCCAGCGGATGTCCGAGGATCGTCTCGTAGACCTGCCTGAGCTCGCCGATGGTGAACTCGGACGGGCAGAACATCGGCGCCAGTGGCGACCACTCGAGCTTGGACCGTGCCTGGTCGACTGCGTCACTGAGGATCCGGTGGTGGTCGAAGGCAAGCGCCTTCGGGTCGTCGAGGAGCTCGGGCACGTCGTACCAACCGGCCGCGGCGGCGTCGGTCCCACCGACCGCCTCACCCAGGTCGGGCGCGATCACCAGGTGCGCGATGCTGACCATGCGTCCGCGCGGGTCACGGTCAGGAGTGCCGTAGGTCGCGAGCTGCTCGATGAGGTACGGCGCATCGACGGAGGTCTCCTCCCGGAGCTCCCGTCGCGCTGCGTGCTCGAGCTCCTCGTCGATCTCGACGAAGCCTCCGGGAAGCGCCAGCTGTCCCTCGAATGGATCGCTGCCCCGCTCGACGAGGAGCACCTGGAAGGCGCCGTTGCGGATGGTCAGGCAGACGACATCCACCGTCACCGAGAAGATCGGGTAGTCGCTCGTGTAGACCATCAGCGCGCGACCCGGTCCCTGGCCTTCTGGGCGACCTCGTCGAGGTCAAGCCCGTACGTCGGGCCACCCGACTCGGCGTACGTCTCGATCCGGCCGATCCCGCGCTCGACCAGCCGGCTCGCGCCGACGGCGTTGCCCCGGAGGGAGTGGGTGAGCCCGACGCAGATCTGGGCGAGACCCTGCCAGAGGTCGCGTTCCTCGTCCGGCCCGGCCTTCCAGCGCGCCTCCAGCACCTCGTGGGCCGAGAACGGGCGGCCCTCGCGCACGAGGGCGAGTGCCTTTTCGACGGTCTCGAGCGGCGGCAGCGGGTCCTCGGAGACGGGCTCAACGCCGACCGCGTCGTAAGGCAGTGGGCGTCCGAGCTCATCTCGAGGACGGGCCTGGCGCGCGCGGCCGGACTCGTCGCGGTCACGATCCTGGTTCTCGGTCATCTTCGGGGTCATCTCCCGAGCACAGTGACGCGGTTTCGGGCGAGGATGCAACCCATGACCACCACGGCGTTCGTGAACGCGGCGATCTTCGACGGACACCGCTACCTCGGCCCGTCGGGCGTGGTCGTCGTGGAGGACGGGCACATCCGAGCCGTCGGCGACGTGGAGCCACCGAGCGGCGCAACGGTCGTGGACGTTGCCGGCGGACTGCTCTGCCCCGGCTTCGTGGACGCCCACGTGCACGCCGTACAGGGAGGCCTCGAGCGGACCCGGTGTGACCTCTCCGAGGGCAGCACGCGCGAGGAGTACCTCGCCACGATCAAGTCGTACGCCGAGCAGAACCCGGACCTCCCCTGGATCCTCGGTGGTGGCTGGGCGATGGCTGCCTTCCCGGGCGGTACGCCGACCGCGGCCGACCTCGACACCGTCGTGCCGGATCGCCCGGTGTTCCTGCCCAACCGCGACCACCACGGCGCCTGGGTGAACACCCGCGCGCTGGAGCTCGCCGGTGTCACGAGCGAGACACCCGATCCGCCGCACGGGCGCTTCGAGCGCGGTCCGGACGGGCACCCGACCGGCACCTTGCACGAGGGCGCCATGGTCGTGGTGTCCCGGCACGCTCCGGACACGGCCGACGAGGACTACTACCGGGGCCTGCTGGCTGCGCAGTCCTACCTGCACTCGCTCGGCGTCACCGGCTGGCAGGACGCGATCGTCGGTGACTACGTGGGGATGGACGACGCCGGTCCGACGTACCTCCTCGCGGCGCAGCGCGGGGACCTCACGGCACATGTGGTCGGTGCGCTGTGGTGGGACCGCGACCGGGGTGAGGAGCAGGTCGCGTCGCTGGTCGAGCGGCGGGCGGAGTACACCCGGGGCAGGTTCCGGGCGACCAGCGTCAAGGTGATGCAGGACGGGGTCGCCGAGAACTACACGGCCGCGCTCACCTCGCCGTACCTCGACGCCGACGGCAACCCGACCCAGAACAGCGGCCACTCCTTCGTCGATCCGCAGGCGCTCAAGACGTACGTCTCCCGGCTCGACGCCGAGGGCTTCCAGGTGCACGTCCACGGGATCGGGGACCGCGGCGTCCGCGAAGCGTTGGACGCGTTCACAGCCCTCGAGCAACCCGGCCGCGGTCGCCATCACATCGCCCACGTCCAGCTGGTGCACCCCGACGACGTACGCCGGTTCGGCGAGCTCGGCGTGGCCGCGAACGTGCAGAGCTCTGTGGGCCTCCCTGGACGACCAGATGGTCGACCTGACCCTCCCGTTCCTGGGCGCCGAGCGAGGGCGCTGGCAGTACCCCTTCGGCGACCTGCACCGGTCCGGTGCCCGGCTCGTCGCCGGCAGCGACTGGCCGGTCACCACGCCCAACCCGCTGGAGGCGATCCATGTCGCCGTCAACAGGTGGGCGTACGGCGAGGAGGGCCGAGGCGGGAGCGAGCCCTTCCTGCCCGAGCAGGCACTGGCCCTCGAGACCGCGTTCGCGGCGTACACCAGTGGGTCGGCGTGGGTGAACCACCGCGATGACGCCGGCGACGATCGCGCCCGGGCAGGTGGCCGACCTCGTCGTACTCGATCGCGACCCGTTCGCTGCTGAGGCCAGCGAGATCGGCGCCGCACAGCGTGGTCTCCACCTGGGTGGACGGCGTCGCGGTGCACCAGGCCTAGCGTCTCGTCAAGGCAGGTCCATACCAGTTGAAGATCGGCCTGTTCCCGCGCCCTTCCCGGCTGCAAGGCTGGTAACAGCGGGGGCTCGTGGGGCAGATGTGCAGGATCTGTCGGTGCTCCGCTCGGCTCCTGGACGACACGGCTTCGACACCGCTCGGGCAGGAGGGTAAGCAATGCCGGCTGACCACGGGAAGCTCGGACACCACATGAAGCACGGGTCCGAGACCTTCTACATCGAGGGCGAAGGACTCCTGGTCACCCAGGTCGGCGGGCGCATCGGGCGACGAGCCGGACCCGCTGGACGCGAGCGGCACCCCCAAGGCCCCGGCAGCCCGTGCCCTCGGCCCGAAGGAAGCGGTCCCGTTCCGGTTCTCCAGGGTGGGCCCCAAGGGCACGCCCCTCAGCCTCACGATCACCAAGAAGCTGGCCCGGGCGATGGTGACCGGCGGGGGCGGCGACGGCAAGGTCCCCGCCGGCTACACCTACCTCGGCCAGTTCGTCGACCACGACCTGACCATGGACCCATCGAGATTGCCGCTCGAAGGCGAGGTCTCCCCTGCCGAGATGGTCCAGAACCGGTCGCCGCGCCTGGACCTCGACTCGCTGTACGGCGCCGGTCCCGGCAGCCCTGGATCGGCGAAGCTCTACGAGGCCGACGGCCTGCGCCTGAAGGTCGGTACGACGATCCCGGCCGAGGGCGTGAAGGCCAAGAAGGGGCACGACCTCCCTCGCGTCGGCAAGGGCGCCCTGTCAGCGAGCCAGCAGGCACTGATCGCGGACCCGCGCAACGACGAGAACCTGATCGTGGCGCAGACCCACCTGGCGATGATCAACTTCCACAACAAGGTCCTCTCCAAGGTGCCGACGAGTCTCCCGCCGGCACAGCGCTTCAACCGGGCACGCAAGCGGGTGACCCTGCACTACCAGTGGATGCTGCGCCACGACTACCTGCCGCGGATCTGCCAGCCCTCGGTGGTCAACGACGTGTTCAAGAACGGCCGCAAGCTGGTCGAGCCCGACGCCGCACCGACCGACATCCCGACGATGCCGCTGGAGTTCTCGGTCGCTGCGTTCCGGCTCGGCCACAGCATGATCCGCACGGAGTACAACTGGAATGCCAAGTTCCCCGGCGACTTCGGCAGCCTGGACTGGATGTTCATCTTCTCCGCGCTCGGCGGTGACCTCGGCGGGGAGAAGCGGCTGATCAGCAGCTGGATCGCCGACTGGCGCCGGATGTACGACTTCCCAGCGGCCGGCAAGCCGGGCCTGAAGGCACCCGACAGCGGCCTCAACATGGCGATGCGGATCGACACCCGCCTGAGCGCCGCCCTCGAGTTCCTCCCGCCCACCACGTTCGGAGGCAACGAGAACGCGTCGCTGATTCGGCGCAACCTGGCCTTCCGAAACCTCGCCCGGGGCAACCTGGTCCGGCTCGCGAGCGGTCAGCAGATGGTCACCCGGCTGAAGAGCAAGGGCGTGAACGTCACGCCGCTGACCCGTGCGCAGATCCTCAACGGCAGCGGGGGCGCGAAGCTCGACCGCCTGACCGCGGCAGAGAAGAACACCGTGGCGAACCGGACGCCGCTGTGGTTCTACATCCTGCGCGAAGCGGAGGTGAACAACGGCCGGCTCAAGGGGGTCGGTGCGCGTATCGTCGCTGAGACCTTCCACCGCGCGATGGAGGGCAGCAAGTTCTCGATCGTGCGCAACACCGAGTTCCGGCCGATCCTGGGCCCGCGCAAGGGCACGTTCGAGATGACCGACCTGCTCCAGTTCACCTTCGGGACCACCAAAGCCAGCCTGGCTCCAGCCGGATGAGCACGATGCCGGCACAGACCGGGGGCCAGGGAGTTGGGGGGACTCCCCGGAGTCGGGGGAAACAGGGGGAACACGGGGGATTTGGGGGACGGTGAAGGGCCCCGCACCAGTGCGGGGCCCTTCATTCGTCGATGAGTCTCAGCCGATGATGTCGGCGACGTCCTCGCGACCCCCGCCGTCGCTGATGTGCGCGACGAGCTGCTGCCGGGTCTCGTCCGTGACGTCCACGCCCGCCTTGTCGATGGCGTCGTCGAGCTCGGCCCGGATCTTCTCGGGGTTCGCCGTCTCCTCCCACGAGTTGACCCGGTCATAGGCCGCCTGAAGGGCCTCGACGCGGGGATCCTGGTGGTCCTTGGGGTCGGTGTTCTCAGTCATCCGGCGAGCCTAGGCAGACGCCTGTTGCATCCCAAGGGGCGTACCAAAGCCAGCGTCTCAGCCGGACGCCTCACGCAGCTTCTCGAGCAGCGGTCCGGCGACCTCGTCGAGGAACTGGTCCTGGGTGTCGCCGCCGATCTGCACCAGCGCGACGTCGGTGAAGCCGGACTCCCAGAACGGCTTGACGCTCTCCACGATGGCGTCGAGGTCCGGACCGCACGGGATCGAGTCGGCGACGTCCTCGGGCCGGACGTACTGCGTGGCGCCCGCGAAGCCCGCTGTCGTGGGCAGGTCGGAGTTCACCGACCAGCCACCGGCGAACCAGCGGAACTGCTCGTGCGCCCGCGCGACCGCCTTGTCCTTGTCCGGGTCCCAGCAGATCGGGATCTGGCCGATCGCCCGCGCCCGGTCGCCGATCTTCGACGCTCCGTCGGTCGCGTTCCACTGCGAGATCAGCTCGCCGTCGGGCTCGGTGGCGACGAGGTGGTCGGCCATCGGCGCCGTCTCGGTGATCGCACGATCGCCGCCGACTGCCACGGCGATCTCGACCGGCTTCTCGGGCAGGTCCCAGATGCGGGCGGAGTCGACCTGGAAGTAGTCGCCCTGGTGGTCGACGAGCTCGCCGGTGTGCAGCTCACGGATGATCGTGATCGCCTCCCGCAGCATCGCCTGCCGGTCCTGCACCGCCGGCCAGCCGCTGCCGACGACGTGCTCGTTCAGGTTCTCGCCACTGCCGAGTCCCAGGGTGAACCGTCCTTCGGCCAGCAGCTGCACGGTCGCGGCCTTCTGCGCCACGATCGCCGGGTGGTAGCGGATCGTCGGGCAGGTCACGTAGGTCATCAGCCCCACCCGCTGCGGTCGCGTGCGCGACGGCGCCCAGCACCGACCAGGCGTACGGCGCGTGTCCCTGCGCCGAGAGCCACGGGAAGTAGTGGTCGCTCATCACCTCGAAGTCGAAGCCCGCCTGCTCGGCGTGGACGGCATGGGCCACCAGCTCGCGGGGGCCGGCCTGCTCGGTCATCAGGGTGTAGCCGAAGTTCGTCACATGATCTCCTTGGTTTCGAGACGCTCGCTGCGCTCGCTCCTCAACCGGCGGACACAGCAGGCGGGCTCAGGAGAGGTACTTCTCCCAGTCCACGTCCATCAGGTCCTCGGGCGCGTCGACGACCAGGACTGCCCCGGCCTCGACGAGCTCTGACTCGCTGTACCCGCCGGAGCGCAGGCCGATGCACTTCAGCCCCGCCCTGTCGGCCGACGTCACGTCGTACGGCGTGTCCCCGATGAGGACCGCGCGGCGGGTGCCGACCTCGTCGAGGGTCACGTCGAGGATGTCGGGCTCGGGCTTCGAGCCGTCGACGTCCGACGAGGTCTTCAGCGTGCTGACCTCGTCGCGGATGTCGAGGTCGTCCAGCGCCTCGTCGGCGAACTCCGGGTCACCCGACGACGCCAACGCCACCAGGTAGCCGTCGGCGGCGAGCTTCTTGACCAGGGCGGTCGCGCCGGGGAGTGCACGGACCTCCGGCTTGATCTTGATGTACTCCTCGCGCCAGACGTCACGCAACGTGTCGCCGAGCCGTTCCTCCACCTCGTCGCCGGCGACGTGGGCGACGAGCTTGTCGCCACCCATGCCGATCGTGCGGTGGATCCTCCAGAACGGGAGCGTCAGGTCGTTGCCGTGGAACGCCCGCTGCCAGGCGAGCGCGTGGTGGTAGGTCGAGTCGACCAGGGTCCCGTCGATGTCGAAGACGATGACTGAGTCACTGCGTTTTGACATGCCCGAACTATGGCAGCGCCGGACCAGCTCAGCGAAGGGTGACCACCGACTTGCCGAGGGTCTTGCGGTCCTCCATGTCCTGCAGGGCCTGGCCGAACTCCTCGACCGGGTACGTCCGCCCGATCGGTGGGTCGATCACTCCGGACTCCATCATCGGCAGCAGCTCCTCCCACTGGCTGCGCATGAAGCCCGGCCGGACCATCGCGTAGGCGCCCCAGCCGACACCGCGGACGTCGACGTTGTTGAGCAGCAGCCGGTTGACCTTGACCGCTGGGATGGCGCCTGCGGTGAAGCCGACGACGAGCAGGCGGCCCTGGGTGCCGAGCGAGCGCAGGGAGTCGGTGACCAGGTCGCCGCCGACCACGTCCATGACGACGTCGACGCCCTCGCCGTCGGTCAGCTCCTTCACCGCGTCACGGAAGCCTTCGACGAGGACGACCTCGTCGGCGCCGGCCCGTCGAGCGACCTCGGCCTTCTCGTCGGTCGAGACGACGGCGATGGTGCGGGCGCCGTACCCCTTGGCGACCTGGATGGTGGCGGTGCCGACGCCGCCGGCAGCGCCGTGCACGAGGACGGTCTCGCCCTTCTTGAGCGAACCCCGCTCGGCGAGCGCGAACTGCGCAGTCAGGTAGTTCATCGGGATCGCGGCACCCTGTTCGAAGCTGAGCTCGTCGGGCAGCGGGAAGACACTGTCGGGTCCGAGCCCGACGACGTCCGAGGCACCGCCGTGACCGAGGCAGGCCGCGACCCGCTGACCCTCGGCGAGCCCGGAGCCCTCCGGAGCGGAACGTACGACGCCCGCGAAGTCGACACCAAGGGTGAACGGCGGGTCCGGCTTGAGCTGGTACTCGCCCTTGCTCAGCAGGAGGTCCGGGAAGGAGATGCCGACGGCGTGGACGTCCACGAGGACCTGCGGTCCGAAGGGTCCGTCAGCGGTCGGCTCGGGCACCTCCTCGATGCTGATCGCGGACGGGCCATCGGGTCTGGTCACCTGGACTGCGCGCATGGGCCGAGGCTAGCGGTCAGTGCTTGGCCAGCGGTTCCACAGGTGCGGAGGTCAGCGGGCCTTCCCGAGCTTGGCCAGCTCGAAGTGCATCGGGTCGGTGTAGTTCCAGTCGCCGCCCCAGGCGAAGCCCCAGCTCTTGAAGATCGCGACCACGTTGCGGTTGATATCTCCGGGGATCCCGCGGTAGTTGGTGGCGGCGTTGAGGTCGATGGCGGTGCCGTAGGTGTGGAAGCTCAGGCCCCGGGACGGGTCGTGACCGATGAACCGCGGGACGTAGCAGCCGTCGTAGGTCCTGATCTCCTTGCGCAACCCACGGGCCACGACCTCGCTCATGGCACCCCTCAGCTGGGGCAACATCACCCGGTGCCCGGTGACCGGCCCGATGATCGGGATCTGCATGGTGCGGATGTTCGCCGAGACCCACGCCGGGTCCGGCCGAACGGTGCCGTCCGGATTGGCCTTGTAGCTGAACGACCCGACGGCCTTGGCCACGCTGCCACCGGTCAGGAAGGCGGTCTGGGTCGCGTTGATGTCGAGGTCAGGGCCGAGGATCTGCACGCTGGCCTTTGTTCCGGCGTACTTCTGCAGCTGCTTGCGGATGCTCTGCGGGGACTTCGACCCCATCCCGACCAGCATCGCGTTGTTCTTGGGCATGTTCATCTTCTCGGCCCACTTGTAGTTCACGACCGCGTCGATGCGCTTGGCCAAGGTGGGGGCGAGGATCTGTGCGTACGCCCCGATGTGGATCGTCTGGGCGTCGGACGCGTTGCCGAGCTCCATGAAGCCGTTCTTCTGCTGCAGCTTGCGACCGATCGCCGGCTCGACCGCGATCTCCCCCTCGGCGACGCGTTCCCAGACCTTGGGGGTCTGAGCGGTGCCCGGAGGCGTGAACCGCCAGAACGTCGAGGGGTTCACGCCTGCGTAGGTGACCTCGTCCTCGCCGCTGTAGAACTCACCCATGGAGATCGGCTCGACCGCCTTCACGCCGTCGATGGCCTTGATCTTCTCGATCGTGTCCTTCTCGAGAGTCTTCTGGCTGTAGACCAGCACGTCGGAGGAGAGCAGCGAGCCCTTCTGGTCCTTGGGCGGATCGACGGCCATCTCGTCGCCGGCCGGCTTCGCGACCGCGTCCTTGCCGCCGTCGGCGCCACCCTCGACCCTGTTGGAGCTCGACGCGGGGTCGTCCTGGTCCTGCTGGATGCTTCCGCACGCAGTCGCGGCCAGGAGTACGACGCATGCCGCAACCCGGCCCCAGGTGGACTTCAAACTCATCGCATCCGCTCCCGCCGGCTGGTCGCCGACCCGCGTCGATCGTAACCGCAGGGTCCCAGCGCGCGTGCAGGCTCCTGCACACCGGGATCGTGAGCAGACGCTCAGGCGCTCAGGACCCGGTCCGCGATCCAGGCGATCGTCTCGGCAGTCTCCGCCGGCTGGGCGGTCGGCTGCATCACGTGGCTGAGCACGAGCCGTACGACCATGTCGATCAGTACGTCGACCCGGTGCTCCTCGAGATGGAACTCGTAGGTCATCACATTCGCGCGGATCATCTGGCCCGCGGCCCCGAGAAGCGGCTCCGAGTTCGTCGTCAGCAACGGGAGCAGCTCGCTCTCCGCACCCTGGCTGCTGCTGAGGATCGCGTGCAGCAACGGATCGGTGGCGGCCAGCTCGAGCACGGCGAGCGCGGCCGCCTCGATCGCGGGGACCAGGTCGTCGGGGTGTCGCTCGAAGGCGGAGTCGACGACCTGGAGGAACAGCTCCAGCTCGCGCAACACCATCGCCTCGGCCAGCTGCGGCTTGCCCCCGATCTCGTTGTAGACCGTCTGCCGGCTGACCCCCACCAGGTCGGCGAGCTTGGCCATGGTGAGCTCGCCCCAGCCGTTCTCCGCTGTGAACCGCGCAGCAGCCGTGACCAGCCGGTCACGGTTGGTCACCTGGGCGGAGGCGATCGAACTCATGGGTGCCACCCTAGGTGGCGGCACCAGCAGGGCAACCAAGCTGGACCTAGTCGGCCAGGGTCAAGGCCATCACCGGGCACGCCTCGACGGCGGCGTGCACGGTCGAGCGCTCGCTCTCCGGCGGTGACTCGTCCAGCACGGTCATGGTGTCGTCGTCGTCGACCTCGAAGAACTCGTGCGCCATGGCCTCGCACATGCCTAGACCCTCGCACAGGTCGCGGTCCACCTGGATCCTCATGACGCCGACTCCAGCTCGGAGGTGACCGGGACGAAGTCGATCTTCTCGCGGACACCGCAGTCCGGGCAGCACCAGCTGTCGGGTACGTCGGCCCAGGATGTGCCCGCCGCGAAGCCCTCGTGCTCGTCTCCGCGGGCCACGTCGTAGGTGTAGCCGCAGGAGGGACAGCGTGCGGCCAGCACCTCGTCGGCCGCGGCCGCTGCAGCGGCTGCCGCTGCTTCGTCGATCCGGGCCTGCTCTGCGGCTCGCCGGGCCTCCTCGACGCCGTACTCGGCGAGGATCTTGTCCCGCTTGCGGGGGCTGATGTTCGCCCGCGACAGGTCGCCGCCGAAGTGGGCGGCCACGCGGGGGTCCATCACGCGCCGCCAGATGGCCGGGACGCTGGCGAGGACGATCATGCCGGCGTACCCCGTCGGGAGCACCGGGGACTCCTCGTAGTCGCGCAGGGCCTGGTAGCGCCGGGTCGGGTTGGCGTGGTGGTCGCTGTGGCGCTGCAGGTGGTAGAGCAGCACGTTGGTCGCGATGTTGTTGGAGTTCCAGCTGTGGCTGGGGTCGACCCGCTCGTAGCGCTGGCGCTCACCGTTGCCGACCTTCTGGCGCAGCATGCCGTAGTGCTCCATGTAGTTGACGACCTCGAGCAGCGAGAATCCGACGATCCCCTGCACCACGAGGTAGGGCAGGATCTCGACGCCCAGCAGCGCCATCAGCCCGCCCCACAGCACCGCCGACATCAACCATGCGTTGAGCACGTCGTTGCCGATCCGGAACGGGTGCTTGCCCTTGCGGGCGTAGCGACGCTTCTCCAGGTTCCAGGCGCTCTTCACCGAGCCGGCGACTGTGCGCGGCCAGAACTGGTAGAAGTTCTCGCCCATCCGGCTGCTGGCGGGGTCCTCGGGGGTGGCCACCCGCACGTGGTGTCCGCGGTTGTGCTCGATGTAGAAGTGGCCGTAGAAGCTCTGCGCCAGGGCGATCTTGGACAGCCAGCGCTCGTGGCTCTCCTTCTTGTGGCCGAGCTCGTGGGCGGTGTTGATCCCGATGCCGCCGATGCAGCCGATCGAGATCGCCACACCGAGCTTGCCCCACAGGGACAGCTCGTCGACGCCGAGCCACTGGGGCTCGGCGATCCAGACGAACGCGGCCACGAACCCGGCGTACTGGATCGGGAGGTAGAGGTAGGTGATCCACCGGTAGTACTTGTCGTTCTCGAGGTGCTCGATGACGTCGTCCGGGGGGTTGGACCGGTCGAGGCCGACGAACAGGTCGATGGCGGGTACGACGAGCAGGATGATGATCGGTCCGATCCAGAGCCACACTCCCCACCCGGTCAGCTGGTGGCCGACGAAGGCAATTGCAGCCAGCGAGGGGACGACCAGGCCGATCAGCCACAGGTATCGCTTCTTGTCGGTCCACTTCGCACTGGAACCCTGCGGGACCGTCGAGTTGGCAATCGCGTCTTGGGGGGTGTCCTGGATGGCCATTCGGTTCTCCTCGGATCGGGTGTACATCCGGGGGGCAGATGTACAAGGCTTTACACGACCGTAGGGGATGTAAAGCGTCTTGACAAGAGGGACGCGAATGTAAAGTTGCGCGCCGACTCAACCGGTGCCGGTGGAACTGAAGCCGCTCGGCGTGAAGCACAGGGTGCCGCGCACCTCGGTGGAGTCCCGGATGTCGGCGCGGATCTTGTGCGGCCCGGTCTCGACGGCCAGCCGGAAACCGTCGTCGAGCTCGAGCTCCACCCGTCCGATGCGGGCACCCACCACCCGCCCGCGCACGACGTACGCCGAACCGTGCACCTGCTCGAGGCCACTGAGCGGCGGACCGGAATGTACGTCGCCCTCGGCCACCAGGTGCAACGTGCCGCCGACCCGATCACCGGGCTGCACCCGGGCGGTCCAACCCGCGGGAGTGACAGCCGTCATGGTGTGGCCGCGCGAGTCCAGGGTGACCTCGTCGTCCGTGACGGCGACCACCTCGTGCCGCGACGTGCGGCGCCAGCGCCGGAAGAGAAGCAGTCCCACCGCGAGCAGGACGACATCCGCCGAGAGGGCGACGACGGCGAACAATCGGTTGTCGACCTCCCCGACGGGACGATTCGCCGACGGCTTCCCCGGGACCACCCGAACGAGGAGCACCTCCGACTCACGCGCCTGTCGATAGGTGGTCGCATCGACGCGGGCCGTGTAGCGCGCCTGGGCACGGTCGACCGAGCGCGGCAGTCGGTACTCGACGAGGTGATCGCCCTCGATCGTCCGCGACGCCAGCAGCGTCGCCTCGACGTCCCGCCCTGAAGTGCTGATCTGACGATCGGTGAAGGCCTGGTGGGCGAGCGGGAGGTTCACGAGGAACACCGCCACCAGCACCACCAGGACGCGATTCACCAACGCAGGCTAGCGGGGCTTGACCACCCGGCAGCTCGTCAAGGCCTGGGACCTATCCGTTCGGCAAACATCCACGCCCGACGGCGTTGATCGGGGCATTAGATTGGGGCGATGGCAGACCCGATCGGAATCGACTTCGGAGGCAGCGGCATCAAGGCCGCTCCAGTGGACCTGTCCACGGGTGAGTTCTCGGCCGACCGGGAGCGCATCGACACCCCCCGCGCGTCGAGCCCGAAGGCCGTTGCGAAGGTGATGGCCGACCTGCTCCAACGCTTCCCGGACAGCTCATCGGCCGTGGGTGTGACGATCCCGGGCGTAGTACGCAAGGGCGGTGTGGTCGCCTCCGCCGCCAACATCGACAAGAGCTGGATCGGCACCGACGCCGACGACCTGCTCAGCGACCACCTCGGCCGCGAGGTCCACGTCATCAACGATGCGGACGCAGCCGGGCTGGCCGAGGCGCGCTACGGAGTGGCCCGCGGCCGGGAGGGACTGATCATCGTGACCACTCTCGGCACCGGCATCGGCTCCGCCCTGCTGTACGACGGGGTGCTGGTCCCCAACACCGAGCTCGGCCACCTCGAGGTCGAGGGGCACGACGCGGAGAGCAAGGCGGCCAACTCGGCCCGCAAGAACGAGGACCTGTCCTGGGAGAAGTGGGCCCAGCGCCTGACCACCTACTACCGCACCCTGGAGAAGCTCTTCTCCCCCGACCTGATCGTCGTCGGCGGCGGAGTCAGCAAGCACGGCCGCGAGTTCATCCCGCTCATCGAGATCGAAACCGAGATCATCTCCGCCACCCTGCGCAACACGGCCGGCATCGTCGGCGCCGCAGCCCTGGCCGCCGACAAGCAGGACTCCTGACCCACCTTCTGGTGGTTGAGGAGGCGAGGAACGAGCCGTCTCGAAACCACCACCGATTGCGGTCAGTCCTCGGTGACCCCGGCCCAGAGGTTGATGCCGGAGGCCACTGCGTCCTGGTCGATCGCGGCGAGCTCCTGGTCGGTGAGCGGCGGGCCTTCGAGTGCGTCCAGGTTGGTGTCGAGCTGCTCGACCGACGACGCCCCGATCACGGCTGAGGTGACCCGTGGGTCGCGCAGCGCCCACTGCAGCGCCAGCTGGGCGAGCTTCTGCCCACGGTTGACCGCGATCTCGTTCAGCGCGCGCACGTGCTTCAGCGTGGCCTCGTCGAGGTGGTCGTCGCCAATGGTGCTGTCGGCACGCGCCGCCCGCGAGTCCTCGGGGACGCCGTCGAGGTAGCGGTCGGTGAGCAGTCCCTGTGCCAGCGCGGAGAACACGATGCAGCCCATGCCTTGGTCCTCGAGCTCGTCGAGCAGGCCCTTCTCGATCCACCGGTTCAACATCGAGTACGACGGCTGGTGGATCAGCAGCGGCGTACCGAGATCACGGGCGATCGTGGCGGCCTCACGGGTCTGCGATGGGGAGTACGACGAGATGCCGACGTACAGCGCTCGACCGGAACGCACCGCCGTGTCGAGGGCCTGCATCGTCTCCTCGAGCGGCGTCTCCTCGTCGAACCGGTGGCTGTAGAAGATGTCGACGTAGTCGAGCCCGAGCCTCTTCAGCGACTGGTCCAGCGAGGACAGGACGTATTTGCGCGATCCGCCGCCCTGGCCATAGGGCCCGGGCCACATGTCGTGGCCGGCCTTGCTCGAGATGATCAGCTCGTCGCGCAGGTTCGCGAAGTCGTCGCGGAGGTAGACCCCCATGTTCTCCTCGGCCCGGCCGTACGGCGGCCCGTAGTTGTTGGCGAGGTCGAAGTGGGTGACGCCGCGGTCGAACGCTCTGCGCAAGATCGCTCGCTGGGTCTCCTCCGGACGGTCGTTGCCGAAGTTCTGCCAAAGGCCCAGGGACAACGGCGGCAGCTTGAGCCCGCTCTTGCCGCAGTACCTGTACTGCTTGTCGTCGTACCGGTCGTCCGCGGGCTCATAGGCGCTCATGCCGTCATTGTGCAGGCCACCGCGAGGCCGAACTAGTCTGCAGACATGCCGGCGACTCGAGTGCTTCCCACGGAGGAAGCCACCGCCCTCCTCGAGCTGGTCCGTGACATCGCCCAGCGCGAGCTGCTGCCGAAGGTCACCGAGGCCGAAGCCACCGAGACGTTCCCGCGCGACGTGTTTCGCACGCTGGGCCGCGCCGGACTGCTCGGGCTCCCCTACCCCGAGGAGTACGGCGGCGGCGGGCAGCCTTACGAGGTCTACCTCCAGGTGGTCGAGGAGATCGCCAGTGTCTGGGCTTCCGTCGGGGTGGGCGTCTCGGTGCATGCGCTCTCCTGCTTCGGCCTGGCGACCAGGGGCACCGACGAACAGCGGGAGCAGTGGCTTCCCGACATGCTGGCCGGCGAGCTCCTCGGTGCCTATTGCCTCTCCGAGGCGCACGCAGGGTCCGACCCCTCGGCGATGAAGACCAGTGCGCGGCGCGACGGCGACGAGTACGTCATCAACGGCGCGAAGGCGTGGACCACCCACGGTGGTCACGCTGACTTCTACAAGGTGATGGCCCGGACCTCTGACGAACGCAACGGGATCTCCTGCTTCCTTGTGCCGGCGGACACCGAGGGGCTGAGCGCCGACCCACCCGAACGCAAGATGGGCCTCACCGGCTCGGCCACGGCGACGATGCGGTTCGACGACGTACGCGTGCCTGCCGAGCGGCTGCTCGGCAGTGAGGGTGACGGGCTCAAGATCGCGCTCGCCGGCCTCGACTCCGGCCGCCTCGGCATCGCCGCCGTCGCGGTGGGACTGGGACAGGCGGCCCTCGACCATGCGGTCGCCTACGCAGGTGAGCGCGAGCAGTTCGGGCAGCGGATCATCGACTTCCAGGGGCTCGCGTTCCTGCTGGCCGACATGGAGGCGGCCGTGCAGAGCGCCCGCGCGATGATGCTGCACGCAGCGCGCCTCAAGGACCGCGGCCTGCCCTTCTCTCGCGAGGCTTCCATCGCCAAGCTCACCGCCACCGACGCCGCGATGAAGGTCACCACGGACGCAGTCCAGGTCCTTGGCGGCTACGGATACACCCGCGACTTCCCGGTCGAACGCTTCATGCGCGAGGCCAAGGTCACCCAGATCTTCGAAGGCACCAACCAGATCCAGCGACTGGTCATCAGCCGCTCACTCAACAAGGACCGCTCCGGCCACCTGCACACCGACCCCCAGCCGTAAGCAAACCCACACACCCTCGACGATTGAGCCCAGCCAACCCCGGGCACCTTTCGCTGGGTTGGACGACTGAACCACCGGTGGTCGAGCAGCGAGCGGAGCGAGCGGACAGACGAGACCAATCGCCGTACGCCGAACGCTCACCGCAACCCCGAGCCGCAACACCAAGGAGCAACATGTCCAGCGCACCGTCCCCCGCCGGCTTCACCGCCAGTGACCTCCCCGACCTGACCGGCACCCGAGCGGTGGTCACCGGCGCCAACTCGGGCATCGGCTTCCACACCGCGAAGGCACTGGCCGACCGAGGTGCGGAGGTCGTGCTCGCGTGCCGCAACACCGACTCGGGCCGCGAGGCCGCGAGCAAGATGGCCAACAAGCCCCAGGTGGTGGAGCTGGATCTTGCCTCGCAGCAGTCGATCAAGGACTTCGTGTCCCGGTTCGAGGGCCCGCTCGACCTGCTGGTCAACAACGCCGGCGTGATGACGCCACCGAAGTACCGCGAGACCGAAGAGGGTCACGAGCTGCAGTTCGGCACGAACCACCTCGGCCACTTCGCGCTCACCGGCCTGCTCCTGCCGGCGCTCCTCGCGGCACCGAGCTCGCGGGTGGTCACCGTGGCCTCGATCGCGCACCACCGAGGTGACGAGTCGGTGCTCGAGGCCAACCCCGAGACGTCGTACAGCCCCCAGAAGACCTACGGCAACAGCAAGCTCGCCAACCTTCTCTTCGCCCGCGAGCTGCAGCGTCGCGCCAGCGAGGCCGGCGTCGCGCTGACCTCGACGGCCGCCCACCCGGGTGTCTCTGCCACTGGGCTGGTCGCGGACCCGAACGGCATGGGTGCGAACCCAGTCATCAACAAGTTGGCGCCGTATTTCATGCCGCTTGTCGCCCAGTCCTCCTCGGCAGGCGCCAACCCGACGCTGTACGCCGCAACCGACGCGGAGCCCGGCTCCTATGTCGGCCCGACCCGGCTCATGGAGAGCCGGGGCAAGCTGGGCACCGCCAAGATGAGCCGCCACGCCAGGAACGACGACCTCGCGGTGAAGCTCTGGGAGCTCTCGGAGGAGCAGACCGGCGTGCACTTCGACTTCACGGGCTGATCAAACCTGCACACCCAGCGCCTAGGCTCGAGAAGAACAACCGAGAGCCACGACCAGGAGAGCGCAATGCCCAGCGAGGTAAACCGGACGACTGATTCGGCACCCGCCTCACCTCCAGTACGCCGCCCGCGTCACCTGCTCGACCCGAACGACCTGCACCGGAGTCACCGCAGCAGGCAGGGCTCCAGCGAGTCACTGACCAACGTGCAGCGTTGGGTGATGTCCGTGCTGGCGGCCACCACGATCCTGCACCTGGCGGCCGGTCTGGTTATCGCGGCCGTGTTCATGGACGAGTCCCGCTCCGGCGCCCGCATCGGCCTCATCGTCATCGCCGCCATCATCGGCATGCTCGCCGTAGCCACTGCGCGCCTGATCCACGCCAAGTCCCCGCTCACCCCCTGGCTCCTTCTGGGCCTCATCCCCGCAGCAGTAGGCCTCTGGTTCACCCTCGCCTGACGAGGGGGCAGCACCCACCGGTGGTCGAGCAGCAAGCGGACCGCAACCACTGGTGGTCGAGCAGCAAGCGGACCGCAACCACTGGTGGTCGAGCAGCGAGCGCAGCGAGCGATCAGACGAGACCAAACGCCGTACGCCGCAGGATCACCGCACCCGAATGACGTTGGTCTTCGCGACCTTGTCGTGGATCGCCTGCCTCTTGTCGTCCCAGAGCGGCCACAACGCATCGAGCAGGGAAAAGATGGTCCCCAGGAAGCCGATGAACGGCACCAGACCGACCAGCCCCGGCACTGCGGACTGGGTGCCCCACCGCAGGAAGATCGTCTTGAACGGCAGGTCAGGGCTCTCCCGAAGCCGAATCCGCAGACCGACGATCATCTTTCCCGGGGTCGCCTGCTTCCAGAGCAAGAACCCGAACGTGTACAGGACGTTGACCGCCAGCCCGATCAGGGTGATCGCGAGAATCGGTCCGACGAGGTCCTCCGCGAACATCGCGGTCGGCGGGGTCTGGCGACCGTTCTCGGCCGCGGTCATCGCCTCGTCGAAGTAGTCCCCGAACGCGGTCAACAGATCCCGGATGAACGGAAAAGCCACCACCCCGACGATGCCGAAGAGGATCAGGCTGTCGATCACGCTGGCACCCACCCGGTGCCACCACCCGGCCAGCGGCACCCCGTCGGGGGTGGTGGGGATGCGCGGGGTGGCGTACGCCGTGGCCGTGGAGGCCGCCGGATACGAGGCGTAGGACGACTGCTGCTCAATAGGAGCGACATGTGGCGTCCAGCTCTGGCCGTCCCAGTACCGCTGCTGCGGCGGCATGCCGGGCACCTGGCCCTGTGGGTCGGGATACCAGCCAGCGGGAGCACTCATGGGCGCATCGTTCCAGACATGAATGCTCGTTCTGACCCGGGCCGCAGGGGCCGATCGCAACCCACGCTGGTCGAGCAGCGAGCGAAGCGAACGGGCCGTGGGTCGAAACCACCAGGTGGTTGAGGAGCGAGCGCAGCGAGCGTCTCGAAACCACAAAGAAAATTGATTGGTGGTTGCTGTTCGCTGTGGTCGTCCTACCTTCCGCATCCTGCCTCTTGTCTCGCCGTTTGCTCACTCGACCGTTGTGGTTGCTGCCATGAAGTAGGTCGCATTTCCGTCGTCCACATTCTGTCTCACCTCTTGACTCGTACATATGTTCTAGAAAGAATGTATGCATGTCCGCAGTCCTCGACCTCCACCACGTTGGCACCCACCCGGTGCTCTCAGGTGCGGCCGAGGTGCACGGCGTGCTGGACCGGATGCACGCGGGTGCGGCTCAACCACTGGTGTCAGGTGAGCACGCCCTGGTGGTCGCCGAGCTCGACCGAGCCACGCGCCGCATAGAGGCGCTGAAACTCAAGGTGGTCGTTGCCGCTGAGAAGGCCGGCACGGCCAAGGACGCCGGCTTCACCGACACGACCGCGTGGATCGCCAGGACCACGACCGTGTCGCGGCCAGACGCAGCCCGCGACGTTGCGCTGGCCACCGAGCTGGACTCGGGCCACGACGCCACGGCCGAAGCCCTCGACGCTGGCTTGGTCTCCCCCGGTCACGCCGCCGTGATCGTGAACGCCACGGGGCAGTTGCCTGATGGAGTCTCGGATGAGCAGCGCCAGCTCGTCGAAGCCCACTTGGTCGAGAAGGCCGGCCGGTTCAGTCCCGACCAGCTTCGCCGGATAGCCCGTCGCGCGATCGAAGCCGTCGAACCTGACCAGAGCGTCGTCGATGCCCACGAGAACGAACTCATTCGCACCGAGGAGCAGGCGGCTGAAGCGAAGTGCTCGTTCGCGATGCATGACAACGGTGACGGCACCAGCACCGGGCACTTCACCGTCCCCGATCTAGCAGCAGCGATCCTGGCCAAGATCCTGGACACGATCACCGCACCCCGCCGCATGCGGGTTTCGTCTGAGCTCGACCACCAGAGAGGAGCGACGCCGGACCGGTCGTTCGACTGGCGGCATCGCCGCGGGCTCGCGTTCGCCGAGCTTCTCGAGCACCTCCCGACCGATCACCTGCACCCGAAGAGCGCCGCCACTGTGGTCGTCACCATCGACCACAAAGCTCTGCAAGGCGCCATGAAGGCTGCGGGGCTCGACACCGGGGAGACCCTCTCCGCCGGAGAGGCTCGCCGCCTCGCTTGCAACGCGAGAATCCTCCCCGCCGTGGTCGGCGGCAGGTCCGTTGCCCTCGACCTCGGCCACACAGCCCGTCTCTTCAGCGAGTCGCAGCGTCTGGCGAAAGGGCTTGAGCACACCACCTGTGCCGCCACCGGCTGTGAACGTCCCTACGCCTGGTGCGAGCTGCACCACCGAAAAGCGTGGGCCTTAGGCGGCAAGACCGACCTCGCCAACGCCGTACCGCTCTGCCATCGACACCATCAATGGATCCACGACACCGGCTTCAACCATCAGTCCATGCCCGACGGCAGCGTCCGCTTCAGCCGGCGAACGTGAGGCGGCAGTGCAGGTGACCAGGACGTCAGATCGTGGCTGCAATCAGCGCGGCCGGGCGGAGCCTGCCCGACTCGACCTCACGCGGCTTCGCAGACCGGAACAGCTTGGCGATCTGCCGCGGGGCGTTGCTCAGCCGCGTCTCCTCCAGCCAGCCGTTGGGGAGGGAGAGGCGCAGCACCTTGTGCCAAGCGCTCGCCACCTGTTGCGGGAGCGGGCGGGCGTTGTAGGTCAGCCCGTAGCGCTGGAACAGGTCACGAACCCTGGGGGCGATCTCGTAGTACCGGTTGCTCGGCAGGTCAGGGAACAGGTGGTGCTCGATCTGGTGCGAGAGGTTGCCGCTCATCAGGTGCATGGCCTTGCTGCCCGAGATGTTGGCCGAGCCGAGCATCTGGCGCAGGTACCACTCGCCCTTGGTCTCCTGCTCGTCGAGCGCCTCCAACTCGAAGGTCTCCACGCCCTCGGGGAAGTGGCCGCACATGATCACCGAGTGGCTCCACACGTTGCGGACCACGTTGGCGGTCAGGTTCGCGGCGAAGGTGCTGCGCCAGTAAGGCCCGGAGAGCGCGGGGAACAGGACGTAGTCCTTGGTGACCTGCTTGCGGGCCTTGTCCAGAGCCTGCTTGACGCGAGAGCGGAGCTCGGGGGTGAAGCCACGCTTCCCCCGGAGGTGCTCGCCGAACTCGAGGTCATACATCGCGATGCCGTACTCGAAGATGCAGGCGTTCACGAAGTTCCACAGCGGCTGGACGAGGTAGCGCGGCTTCCACGGCTGGTCCTCGTCGACGCGCATGATCCCGTAGCCGAGGTCGTTGTCCTTGCCGAGAATGTTCGTGTAGGTGTGGTGCTGCATGTTGTGCGCGCGCTTCCACTGCTCGGGCGGCGATGCGTGGTCCCAGTCCCAGGTGGTCGAGTGGATCTTCGGGTCGCGCATCCAGTCCCACTGGCCGTGCAGGACGTTGTGACCGATCTCCATGTTGTCGAGAATCTTGGCCGCGGTCAGGCACGCCGTACCCAGGATCCAGGCCGGCCGGTACCTGCTGGCGAGGAGGAGGACGCGCCCGCCGAGCTCCAGCTTGCGTTGCGTGTCGATGACCCGGCGGATGTACGCCGCATCGCGTGCACCACGGCTGTCGAGGACGGATTGTCGGATCTCGTCGAGCTCGCGCCGGATGGCTTCGATGTCGGTGGAACTGAGGTGGGCAACCTGGTTGTGCGTCTTGTTCTGCAGTGCAGTCACACCCTCGATAGTCCCCCGATGCGAGTGGAGGTATGCGCGAACTCCACAAGTCGAGACCAGAAAGTCCCCTCGGGTGGCGGAATCAGGGCCGGACTCGTCTCGCGCAGGGCGGGGAACAGTTGCACGCCACAAGGGCGTCGGGTTCTATTTGCTCGCCGCCTCGGACTGTTGTTCGTCCGAACTCCCCCGACGACAAGGACACTTCATGCTCAACAACCTGTCCGGCATCGGCGCCGTACAAGAGGCTCTGAACACCACGAACGCTCTGCTGGCCGACGTTCTCGCAGAGCTGAGGAAGACCAACACCGAACAGCTCGAAGCGATCGCTGCCGAGCTGCGCACGCTGAACGAGAGGGCGCAGGCGCCCTCGTAGTCACCTGGTGCGCGAGGGGGGAGTTGAACCCCCACGCCCTTTCGGGCACACGGACCTGAACCGTGCGCGTCTGCCTATTCCGCCACTCGCGCCAGAAGCGGACACAGGCTAACCCACCGCGTCTCAGCCACCCAAACCGGCGGTAGGCCCCGCTACCTCGCCCGTTACCATCGCCTGAGCGCCCGACGAGGCAGATCAGAGGGGAGGCACCGTGAGTGGACTGCAGCGGTTCGAGAACAAGCTCGAGCAGATGATCTCCGGTGTCTTCGCGCGCACTTTTCGCAGTGCCGTGCAACCGGTCGAGATCGCTGCCGCGCTCAACCGGGAGGTCGACAACTCGGCCCAGATCCTGAGCCGCGACCGCCGGTTGGTGCCCAACAACTTCGTCGTCGAGCTCTCCGAGGCCGACCACGAGCGCTTCAAGGGACTCGGGCCGCAGCTGCCGCGCGAGCTCACCGAGATGCTGCGCGAGCACGCCGCCCAGCAGTCGTACGTGTTCACCGGACCGGTGAACATCGTCCTGGAGACGAGCGAAGACCTGACCACCGGCCGCTTCCGGGTGCGCAGCAAGGCCGTCTCGACCGCGAGCCTGGCCGGTGGTGACCCCACCAGCACCCAGGTGCGACGAGCCACGGCCACCCTGGAGCTCAACGGGGAGACCCTGCCGCTGGCGCCCCCGGGCGTCACGATCGGGCGCGGCAACGACGCCGACCTGCGGATCGATGACCCCGGCGTATCCCGCAAGCACATCGAGATCCGCGTCGAGGAGCCCCAGGATGCCGATGGTGAACCGCGCATCACCGTGCACGACCTGGGTTCGACCAACGGGATGTCGGTCAACGGCAGGCGCGTCGAGAAGGCCACACTCGCCGACGGTGCGACGATCCGGATCGGCAACACGACCATGTCCCTGCGCCTCCGACAAGGGTGAGTGAGAGTTGTCCGAGCTGACCCTGGTGCTGATTCGCTTCGCCTACCTCGCGATCCTGTGGATCTTCGTCCTCTCGTGCATCTCGGTGATCCGGTCCGACATGTTCGGCGCCCGCGTCGCCCGACAGGCCTCCGACCGCGGGCAGTCGCGTCCCGAGCGTCGTCCGAAGGGCAAGAGCAAGGCCAAGCCGAGCAAGCCGCGTCGCGGTGTCCCCACGCAGGTGGTGATCGTCGAGGGCGGCAACAAGGGCGAGGCCGTCTCGCTGGAGCAGGCTCCGCTGCTGATCGGGCGCGGCAACGACGCCGCGATCCGCCTCGACGACGACTACGCCTCCACCCGGCACGCCCGGATCGCCAACTCCGGAGACCAGTGGTTCGTCGAGGACCTCGGCTCCACCAACGGCACCTACGTCGGCAGCAGCCGCATCACCCAGGCCACCGCCATCCAGCTCGGCACCCAGGTCCGCATCGGCAAGACGATCCTGGAGCTGCGCAAGTGACCCCCACGCGGAGCCGAGCATGAGACTGCGCTACGCGGCGCTCTCGGACGTCGGGAAGGTACGACGCGACAACCAGGACTCCGGGTACGCCGGCCCGCACCTGCTCGTCATCGCCGACGGAGTGGGCGGGTCTGCTCGCGGAGACATCGCCAGCAGCACCACCGTGGAGGAGCTGCGCCGGCTCGACGCACCCCCAGGCGACGACATGCTCGGCGCCCTGGCCGGAGCGATCCACCGCACGCACGACCGCATCGCGGACCTGGTCGCGGAGAACCCGGAGATCGAGGGCACCAGCAGCACCGTCACTGCCGCGATCTTCGACGGCACCAGCTTCGGTGTGGGTCATGTCGGCGACAGCCGTGGCTACCTGCTGCGGGACGGCGCGATCTCGCAGATCACCGCCGACCACACCTTTGTGCAGAGTCTGATCGACGAGGGCCGCATCACCGAGGACGAGGCCCGCGTCCACCCGCACCGCAACCTGATCCTGCGCGCCGTGGACGGCGTACACGAGCCCGAGCCGGACGTGTTCACGCTCGAGGTCTCCCTCGGTGACCGGGTCCTGTTGTGCTCCGACGGATGTTCGGGTGTGCTCGACGACGAGGAGCTCGCGCGGATCCTCGGTGAGGGAACTCCCGACCACGCAGCCGTCTCGCTGATCAGCGCATCTCTCGACGCCGGCAGCTCCGACAACATCACGGTCGTCGTCGCTGACCTCGTCGAGGACGACGCAGTCGACGACCCCGAGACCTCCGCATCTGCCGTCACCGGCCCGTTGCTGGTGGGAGCCGCTGCCGAGGCGCCGCGACGGCTCGGGCTCGGCGCCGGCGGGGCAAACCGCTCCGGCGACACCGGTGAGCTGGACGCAGTGCCCGAGTCCGACGACCACGGTGACCGGGAGGACGTCGATCCCGAGGAGATGCGTTACGCGCCGCAAGCGCCGCGCAGGTTCACCTGGGCCCGCCGCCTCGCCCTCCTGGCGGTGCTCGCGATCCTGATCGGGATCGTCGCAGTTGCGGGATACAAGTGGACCCAGAGCCAGTTCTACGTGGCCGACGACGGTGGCAAGGTCGCGATCTTCCGCGGTGTCGAGGCCGACGTCCCCGGCATCGAGATGCACCAGGTCGAGGAAGGCAGCAACCTGACCCTGGTGGACCTGCCGACGTACAACGCCCGCCAGGTGCGCGAAGGGATCAGCGCGAACAACCTCGAGGACGCGCGCGGCATCGTCCTCCGGCTGCGGCGGCTCGCGCTGTGCCCCGACCCCGAGGACCCGAGCCCGTCCCCGTCACCGAAGAGCAGCGCCACCCCCAGCCCGAAGGCGAAGAGCAGCAAGACGGCCAAGCCCAGTCCGAGCAAGTCACCCTCCGCGAGTCCGTCAGCGGACCCCGCCGTGTGCACCGAGTCGCCATGAGCTCGCTGAGCCCGAATTCCGGTAGCGACATCCCTCAGGGCCTGAGGGGTTTCGTCCATCGACGGCGTCGGGGGGCCGAGCTGGTCCTGCTGGTGATGAGCCTGGTCGTCGGCATCGGCGCCTACGCCGCCGTCGACCTCGGCGTCAACGGAACTCTTCCGGTCAACCTGTTCACCTACGGCGCCTGGTTGGCTGCGCTGGTGGTCGGGTGCCACATAGTCATCCGCATCTTCGCCGAGTACGCCGACCCAATCCTGCTGCCCATCGTCTCCGCGCTGAACGGCCTCGGTCTCGCGATCATCCACCGGATCGACCTGGCCAACGAGGCCAAGGACGCCGGCGCTCGCACCTTCGCCGGCACCCAGCTGATCTGGATGACGATCGGGGTGGCGCTGTTCGTCGCCGTGATCATCGGCCTGCGCGACCATCGCCGGCTGCAGGCGTTCACCTACACCGCCGGGCTGGCAGCGATCGTGCTGCTGCTCCTCCCCCTGATTCCCGGCCTCGGCACCAACATCAACGGTGCCCGCATCTGGATCCGTCTCGGACCGATGAGCTTCCAGCCCGGCGAGCTCGCCAAGCTGCTGCTGGTGATCGCCTTCTCCGGCTACCTCGTGCTGCACCGCGACGCCCTCGCGCTGGCCGGGCGTAGGTTCCTGTTCGTCGACCTGCCTCGCGGCCGCGACCTCGGCCCGATCCTCGGGATGTGGCTGGTCTCCCTGGGCATCCTGGTCTTCCAGAACGACCTCGGCTCCTCGTTGCTCTTCTTCGGCCTCTTCCTGGTGATGCTGTACGTCGCCACCGAGCGCCCCGGCTGGCTGGTGGTCGGCGGGAGCTTGTTCGTCGTCGGCGCCTACTTCGGCTACCTCGCGCTGAGCCACGTGCAGCTGCGTGTGCAGGCGTGGCTCGACCCGTTCGACCCGGATGCCCGCGCGTTCCAGATCGTGCAGGGCCTCTACGGCCTGGCCTGGGGAGGCCTGGTCGGGCGCGGCCTGGGTCAGGGAAACCCGGAGATCACGCCGTACTCCTACTCCGACTTCATCCTGCCCTCGATCGGTGAGGAGCTCGGGCTCACCGGCGTGATGGCGGTGATCCTGCTCTACGGCATCCTCGTCGAGCGTGGCCTGCGCACCGCCCTGATCTGTCGCGACAACTTCGGCAAGCTGATGGCGTCCGGCCTGGCGATCGTGTTCGCGGTGCAGGTGTTCGTGGTCCTCGGAGGGGTCACCAAGCTGATCCCGCTGACCGGCCTGACCACACCATTCCTGTCGTACGGCGGGTCCAGTCTCGTCGCCAACTGGGCGATCATCGCGCTGCTGCTGCGCATCTCCGACCAGGCCCGCCGCCCACCGCCCGAGCTGGTGGAGCCGGACGAGGGCTATGACGCCGATGCCACCCAGGTGGTGAGGATCCGCCGATGAACAAGCCAATTCGAAACCTCGCAGTCGGCTGCATGCTGATGTTCATGGCGCTGCTGATCAACGCCACCTACGTGCAGTACTGGCAGGCCGACGACCTGACCTCGCTGAGCAAGCACCCGGACAACAAGCGCGTGCGCGACGCAGAGTTCTCCCGCGAGCGGGGGGCCATCCTGGTGCGCGGCAAGGCCGTGGCCGAGAGCAACAAGTCCGACGACGAGTACAAGTTCCAGCGCGAGTACTCCCTTCCCGAGCAGTACGCCCACCTGACCGGGTTCTTCTCCCGCGACTACGGGCTCGGCGGTGTGGAGTCGACCCAGAACTCGATCCTGTCCGGCAGCGATTCCAAGCTCTTCGTCAACCGGGTCATCGACCTCGTCGACAACGAGTCCCCCAAGGGCGGCAGCGTCACCCTCACCATCGACCCCGCCGCCCAGAAGGCGGCCTTCGACGGCCTCAACGACCTCGGTGACAACGTCCGCGGTTCCGTGGTGGCGCTCGAGCCAAGCACCGGCAAGATCCTCGCGATGGTCTCCAGTCCGAGCTACGACCCCAACAAGCTCGCCAGCCACGAGTTCAACGGGGTCGGCAAGGCCAAGCAGCGCCTGGAACAGGACAAGCTCAGCCCGCTGAACAACCGGGCGATCGAGGAGGTGCTGCCTCCGGGCTCGACCTTCAAGCTGGTGACCGCAGGGGCTGCGCTCGACTCCGGCAAGTTCAACCCGGACTCACAAGTTCCCGGTGGCGCGAGCCTCGACCTGCCGCAGACCAACACCAACCTGATCAACGACGGCGGCGGAGCCTGCGGCGGCGACAAGATCAGCCTCACCCGGGCGCTCGAGGTCTCCTGCAACGTCTCCTTCGGCCACGTCGGCATGAAGGTCGGCGCGGACATGCTCCGAGAGACCTCGGAGAAGTTCGGGTTCGGCCAGCGGAGCTTCCACGACCTCGACGACGCCCTCACCCGGCAGGCGCTGAGCCGGTTCCCCGAGGACCCCGACGCACCCCAGACCGCGCTGTCGGCCATCGGCCAGTTCGACGTCGCCGCCACCCCGCTGCAGATGGCCATGGTCGGCGCGGGCATCGCGAACGACGGAACGGTGATGAAGCCCTACCTGGTCGACGAGACCAAGTCGCCCAAGCTCGACGTCATCGACAAGACCGACCCCGAGCCGATGCCGAACCAGCCCGCGATCAGCCCCGCGGCGGCACGCGACCTGACCCAGATGATGGTCTCGGTCGTCGACAACGGCACCGCGGCCACGGCTGCGATCCCGGGAGTGGAGGTCGCCGGCAAGACCGGGACCGCGCAGAGCTCGCCCGACCGACCGCCGTACGCCTGGTTCGTGTCCTTCGCTCCCGCTGAGACCCCCGCCGTCGCGGTCGCGGTGGTCGTGCAGGACGCCGGCGTCGCCCGCGACGAGATCTCCGGCAGCGGACTGGCGGCGCCGATCGCCAAGTCAGTGATGGAGGCGGTGATCGGCAAGTGAGCAACGACGACACCATGCTCACGCCCGACTCCGGCGAGCGCTACGAACGTGGCGAGCGCATCGCCACCGGCGGAATGGGCGAGGTGTGGCGCGCCCGCGACAACGTGCTCGGCCGCGAGGTCGCGGTCAAGATCCTCAAGCGCGAGTACGCCGACGACGCCACGTTCCGCGCCCGCTTCGCCGCAGAGGCTCGCCACGCGGCCGGCCTGCACCACCCCGGCATCGCCTCGGTCTTCGACTACGGCCTGCTCCAGGAGGGCCAGCCCTACCTGGTGATGGAGCTGGTCAACGGCAAGCCACTCTCCGACCTGCTGGCCGACGGGCGCCCATTCGATCCCGAGCAGGCCCGGGCACTGACCCTGCAGACCGCCGAGGCGCTCGCGGTCGCCCACGCCGCAGGTGTCGTGCACCGTGACGTGAAGCCGGCGAACCTGCTGGTCACCCCCGACGGGCAGGTGAAGATCACCGACTTCGGGATCGCGCGCGCAGCCAACTCGGTCGCGTTCACCCAGACCGGTCAGATCGTCGGCACCCCCCACTACCTCTCGCCGGAGCAGGCCCGCGGTGATGCGGCCACGGCCGCCAGCGACGTCTACGCGCTCGGAGTGGTGCTGTTCGAGTGCCTGAGCGGACACCGACCCTTCGAGGCCGACACCCCGATCGCCACGGCGCTCGCGCAGATCCAGCAGGACATCCCGCCGCTGCCGGACACCGTCCCGCCCGCCCTTGCCGCCGTGGTCACCCGCAGCCTGGCCAAGGATCCCGCCGAGCGTTACGCCGACGGCGCCGAGCTCGCCGCAGCGCTGCGTGGTGCGGCCGACGGCGCCGACCCGGTTCCTCCCGTCGAACCGACCCGGGTCATGGCCGCGGCACCCGCGACGTCGACAAGGGTCACCACCACGGACAGCGCCCCACCGGCCGCCGCGGAGACCGGAAAACGCTCGCGCGGGCCGCTGTACGCCGCGATCGCCCTCGCCCTGCTCCTCCTGGTCGCACTGCTCGTCTGGAGCCCCTGGTCGGACGACGCCGAGACCACCGACGGCGACCCGGCCGCAGACACCGTCAAGGTCGACAAGGGGGCGTACGTCGGCCAACCCGTCGACGAGGTCCGCGCTGACCTGGAGGACAAGGGCCTCGAGACGAAGGTCGAGACGGAGGAGAACCCTGGCGACGAAGACGCCGGGACCGTCGCCGACCTGAGCCCCACCGGGGTGGTCGACAAGGGCGAGGTCATCACGCTGCAGGTCTGGGACGACCCACCGGCACCGGACACCGAGGAGCCGCAGAACGAGGAACCGGACAAGGCGGAGAAGCCCGAGAAGACCAAGGAGCCGAAACCCGAGGAGACCGAGCAGCCGGACGAAGGCGGGACGGGCGAGGACCCGGGTAGCGAAGACCCCGGGGGCGAGAACCCGGGCGGCGGCAAAGGCCCCACTGACGAGCTCACCAAGGGTGGTGGTGCGGGGGTCGACCCGGCTGGGGGTCCTGAGGAGCCTGCTGCGAGCGAACAGGCGAGGCCCGACGCGAGCAGCCAGTCCGACACAGGGAACGGAGAATAGGCAGCGATGTCTGAACCGCACCGGATCGGCGGTCGGTACGAGGTGGGTGAGCTCCTCGGACGCGGCGGCATGGCCGAGGTTCGCAAGGGCACCGACGTCCGGCTCGGCCGGACCGTCGCGATCAAGCGGCTGCGCACCGACCTCGCCAGCGACGCCACTTTCCAGGCGCGGTTCCGGCGTGAGGCCCAGTCGGCGGCCTCCCTCAACCACCCCGCGATCGTGTCGGTCTACGACACCGGCGAGGAGATGGCGACCGACGGCAGCAACGTCGCCCAGCCCTACATCGTGATGGAGTACGTCGCCGGGCGCACCCTGCGCGACATCATCCGCGAAGGTCGCAAGATCCTGCCCGAGCGGGCGCTCGAGATCACCTCCGGCGTACTCGCGGCGCTCGACTACAGCCACCGCGCCGGGATCATCCACCGCGACATCAAGCCCGGCAACGTGATGCTCACCCCGTCGGGTGACGTGAAGGTCATGGACTTCGGCATCGCCCGCGCCGTCTCCGACGCCTCCAACACGATGACCCAGACTGCGGCAGTCGTCGGCACCGCGCAGTACCTCTCTCCCGAGCAGGCCCGCGGCGAGACCGTCGACTCCCGCTCCGACGTCTACTCCACCGGGTGCCAGCTCTACGAGCTGCTGACCGGCCGGCCGCCGTTCGTCGGCGACAGCCCGGTCTCGGTGGCCTACCAGCACGTGCGCGAGCAGGCCCCGCCACCGTCGAGCCTCGACGAGGACCTCACCCCCGAGATCGACGCCATCGTGATGAAGTCGCTCGCCAAGAACGTCGGCGACCGCTACGCCAGCGCGGCGGCGATGAAGGCCGACATCGACCGCTACCTCGCCGGCCAGCCGGTGCAGGCGCCGCCGGTGGCAGCCATGGCCGCGACCGGCGAGCTGCCGATGACGACGCACGCAGGTCACCACGACGGAGACAGACGATGACGAGGAGCCCGGACGCCGGCGGCGCGGACCGATCATCCTGCTGGTGCTCCTCCTGCTCGCCCTGGTCGCCGCCGCCCTGATCTTCGGCCCCAGGCTCTTCGAGTCCGCACCCCAGCAGCAGTCCGTCCCCACCATCACCGGGCTCACCCGGGCCCAGGCCGAGCAGACCGTGACCGACAGCAGCCTCAAGGTGGGTGAGGTCACCACGGCGGCGAGCAAGGAGGTCGCCAAGGGAAGGGTCATCTCCCAGGACCCGCAGGCCGGCGACCTCGTCGATCCCAACGCCAGCGTCGACTTCGTCGTCTCCGAGGGGAAGCCACAGGTCCCCCTCCCCGACGTCGTCGGCAAGACCAAGGACGACGCCGCCGACCAGCTGCGCGGCGAGGGTCTGCGCGTGATTCTGACCCAGCGCGACGCCGACGACCCGGAGGACGAGGTCGTAGAGATGCAGCCCCCGGCCGGCACCCAGGTCAGGGAGGGCTCAAAGGTCACCCTCTTCTGGTCCGACGGTCCCGAGGACGTGCCCCGCGTCGTCGGGAAGACCGAGGACGAGGCCAGGCAGCTGATCGAGGACGCCGGGTTCCGGGTCAGCCGGGTCACCGACTCCTCGACCAGGGCCAAGAAGGGCAACGTGCTGCAACAGAGTCCGAACGCCGGTCAGAAGCTCGACAAGGGCAGCACCGTCACGATCGTGGTCTCCACCTACGAGGAGCCCGAACCGACCCCGACCCCGACCCCGTCGCGGTCACCCTCGGCCTCGGCCAGCCCCTAGTCCTCAGCCCTAGTCCCGGTCGACTTTGGCCAGGGTGTCGGCCTTGGCGTAGCGCAGGTCGATGCTGCCGTCGTACGGCGGCATCGTGACGTCGTCGTCGGTGCTCACCTCGTAGCCCAGGTTGTATGCATCGACGTAGGTCTTGTAGCCGTCGACGTACTCACTCGAGTCGAGGCTTTCCTGCAGCGCGTCGACGTCCCCGATGGCGGTGATTTCGTACGGCGGGGCGTAGGGCACGCCGTGGAGGACCACGGTGTTGCCCACACACTTGATCCCGGTCGTGCTGATCACCCGCTGCTTCTGCAGCGTCATCGCCTCGGCGCCACCGGCCCAGAGCGCGTTCACGACCGCCTGGATGTCCTGCTGGTGCACCACGAGCTGGTCGGCGGTGACCTCACCGTTCTCCACCGCGCTGTTGATCTCGTCCTTGGGGGCATCGCTGAGCACCACCGTGACGGCCGGACCGTGCACCTCCTCGAAGCCGGCCGGGCCGCGCAGGGCGGCGACCTCGTCCTGCAGATCGCTGACCTGGGCGTCGTCGACGTTCTTCCCAAGGGCGTTCACGTCACGGTTGACCGCGGCCACGCGCTGCTGCAGGTCGTCGGCGCGCTGCCGCTCCTGGCGCACCACCGTGTCGAGGTCGGTCACGCTGGAGGCCCGCAGATCCAGTCCGCCAGCTGCGAGGCTGCTGGTCACGAACAGGGTGCCGGCCGACGACGAAGACCACGACGGCGACGAGCCGCCAGGCGGTCAGCCCACGGCCCGAGCGACCGGGCAGCAACCGGCCCAACCAACGGGTCGCCCGATGGGGTCGCTCGCGATGACGGCGGCTGCTCAACGGGGCGCCTTCTCTCGGGGGGACATGGCTTGACTACGCTAGCCGACGGAGCAACTTCCCCCTGCCTCTAGGAGGCCCGACCGTGTCCAAGCCCTCCGCGCGCAAGTCGACTGTCATTTCCACCGGCTACGAGACCTCGATCACGCGTACGGCGATCGCGGTGTTGCTGGTCGTCCTGGGCATCGCCTGGATGGTGGTCTACATCAACTACGCCAAGGAGGCCGCGGAGTTCCAGGCCGTGCCCGGCATCAAGAAGCCGGACAACCCGTTGCCGTGGATGGCCGACCTCGAGCGCTGGAACTACGCGATCGGCTTCGGGCTGATCTTCCTCGGGCTCACGGTCTCGGCCCACAAATCGACACCCCTGGGTCGCGGGCGCGGCGTTGTGATCGGGATGCTCGGCTGCTTCCTGATCGGGCTGATCTGGATCGTCACGTTCTACTTCGTCAGCCAGGACGGCCCGATCCCGATCATGAACGACCTCGAGCAGTACAACCTGCTGGTCGGCATCGGCTTCATGGCCGTGGGGTTCACGTTCGCCACCAAGTGGGAGTAAATCCAGCTTAGTTACACGCGTGTAGTTACCCACAGGGTTACGCACAGCTGTGGACAACTTTTCGCGCCGGTGCCTCAGCCGAGCGCGACCGCCTGAGCCACGATCACGGCCAGGGCAACGGCCAGGACCAACCCGGTCGCGGTCCACTGCACCAGTGCCCGGTGCTGCCTCGGCGCGTGGACCATGGCCACTCCGACGAGCGCGCCACCGATCAGGCCACCGATGTGGCCCTGCCAGGAGATGCCGGGGACGGCGAACGTGAACACCAGCTGCAGCCCGACGAAGAAAAGCACCGCCTGCACCTGGCCGCCCACCTTCAGCACGACCACGGCCAGCGCTCCCACCAGCCCGAAGATCGCTCCCGAGGCGCCCAGGGTCTGGCTGTGCGGGTCGGAGAGCAGCATCACGGCGGCCGAGCCGGCGATGCCGGAGACCAGGTAGAGCGCCAGGAACCGGGGACTGCCCAGGACGTTCTCCAGCATGGGACCGAGGAAGTACAGCGCCAGCATGTTCATGCCGATGTGCCACGGCTCGATCATGGACGAACATCGAGGTGACCACCTGCCACCAGGCTCCGTCGGCCACGCCCTGGACAGTCACGATGCTGCCGTCGGGCTGTCGGCGGAGCGTCGATTCTGGCAACAGCGCGAGCTTGTCGAGCCACACGCTGGCGCCTCTCCCCGTCGCCTGGATCAGCAGCCACACCGCCAGGTTGATGCCGATCAGCACGAACGAGGTGATCCGCGGGTCCGCGACCCGTTGCCCGCCGTACGGCGTGCGGGTCTGGCGGCTCCCCCGGTTGGCCTCCTTGACGCAGTTCGGGCAGTGGAAGCCGACGGCGGCGTTGTTCATGCAGTCAGGGCAGATCGGGCGCTCGCAACGCTGGCACCTGATCCAGGTCTCGCGGTCGGTGTGTCGATAGCAGGTGGGTGGGGTCTCCTCCGGAAGACTCCCGGCGGTGCCCTGCCCACCCACCGGCGGGGTGGTCACCCGCGATCGATCTCCACGGTCTCGATGATCACCGGCTCGACGGGACGGTCGCCCGGGCCGGTGGGGGTGCCGGCGATCGCGTCGACCACCTCACGGCTGGCCTGGTCGGTCACCTCACCGAAGATCGTGTGCTTGTTGTTCAGCCAGGTGGTGGCACCGGCGGTGATGAAGAACTGCGAGCCGTTGGTGCCCGGACCGGCGTTCGCCATCGCGAGCAGGTAGGGCCGGTCGAACTGCAGCTCGGGGTGGAACTCGTCCTTGAAGGTGTAGCCCGGCCCGCCGGTGCCGGTGCCGAGCGGGCAACCGCCCTGGATCATGAACCCCGGGATGATGCGGTGGAACCCGAGACCGTCGTAGTAGCGCTCCCCGGAACGACCGGAGTCGTCCTTGTAGTCCTTGGTGCCCTCGGCCAGACCGGTGAAGTTCTCCACCGTGGTCGGCGCGTGGTTGGGGAACAGGTCGATCAGGATGTCGCCACGGTTGGTCTTGAGCGTGGCCTTGAGGTCAGACATGAACAGCCTTTCGGTTCTCGCGCAGTGAGCTTCTCGACCACGATCCTTTCACGCGGCCCCACGCGGGCGCGCTCACCTGTCCCCTCGACCGGCGCCCCCGGGGCCGTCGGTGCCGGGCTACCCAACGCCCGCCTGTTGACACGGGTTTATTTACCCGCCCCCGACGGGCATGATCGACACCTACCCCGAAGAAACACCGCAGAGAGGGAGCCGCGCAACAATGTTCACCAAGAGCCGCAAGGAGAAGTTCGTCGACCAGGCGCAAGACCTGGCCCACGACCTGACCGAGGCCATTGCCCCCCGCATCGAGAGGGCTCGTGACGAGATCGCACCGCACCTCGAGAAGGCCCGCGAAGAGCTGGCCCCCCGAATCGAGAATGTCCGCGACCAGGTCGCACCCAAGCTGGCCGAGGCCCGGGACGAGATCGCGCCCCGACTGGCCGAGGCGCGGGACAACCTCGCCCCGCACGTCGAGGACGCACGTGATCGCCTCGCCAAGGGTGCCGCGGCCGCCACGGCCGCAGCCACACCCGTGGTGGTCGAGGCGCGCCGTCGCGGAGTCAACGCCAGCGCGGCGCTCAAGGGCGAGGAGCCGGTCAAGCGCAAGGGCCGCAAGCGCAAGCTCTTCGTGTTCGCCACCCTCGCTGGGCTCGGCGCCTACGCAGTGCAGAAGCTCCGTGGCGGGGAGTCGGCCAACTGGCAGACGTCGTACTCGCCGAGCACGGCACCCGCCGCGCCCCCGGCCCCGGCAAGCCCGTCCGCACCGCAGGCCGGCAGCCACGCTGCCGACGTCCCGGTCGACGCCGCCGAGGCTGAGCCGGTCGGCGCCACCCCGGGTGAGTCGCTCTCCGACGCAACCGAGGAGCCGCACCCGGTGACCACGCCGGACTCGCCCGCCGAGGACGTCGAGGTGACCCAGGGCAAGAAGCCCAAGAAGTCCTGACCTGACACGACCGAAGGCCCGCCGCCCCACTGGGACGGCGGGCCTTCGTCATGCTCGGCTCAACTGCGGCTGGTTCGACTGCTCTGGTGGCGAGGCAGGTCCACGGGCCGGTGCTCGTCGACCCAGTGGTCCACACGGGACCACCACTCGAAGAGCCACTCGATGCGGCCGTCGCGGTCAGCCGGGATCTCCTCTCGGGGGATCCGCCACCAGCCCATCAGCAGCCGTTTGTCCATCGGCAGCGAGTGCCACACGTCGACGATGGTGACCACGTGGTCCAGGCCTGTGTGCGCGACGAGGAGTACGTCGGCCTCGGGTGCCGCGTCGAGCGCGGCCAGCACACCGCCGGGTCGGGGTGCCAGGACGTTGATCATCTCCTCGGCGCGCTCGGCCATCCGGTGCATGCCAAGCTTGTTCAACCGTCCGATCGCGCGTTCCCGGCGCTGCGGGGTGAAGTTGCCGCCCTCGGGGAAGATCACGAACGCGTCGTTCTCGTCCAGGTTGCGCGCGAGGTCGCCGACCTCGGCCTCCACGTCGCGCCCTGGGGCCGGTCTGGCCGAGATGAATCTGCTCGGCAACCGGGTCAGGAGCACGCCCAGTGCGGGATCCCACGCGAGCGACTCCTTGAGTACGACGCGCGGCTCCCGGCCGTACCAGTGCATCAACGCGTACATCAGCGTGAACGAGTCCCCCGGTCCCGCGTGCCGGCAGAACACCAGCAAGGGTTCGCCCGGGTGGGCGTCCGGGGCAGGACCGACGGTCTCGATCTTCAGCCGGAGGACCCGCCTGGCCTCGCGGAAGAACACCACGAGGTAGAACTGCGCGATGTCGTAGTGGATCCGTTCGAAGAACGGCGAGCGGATCTTCCACCCGAATCCGGAGGCGATCCAGAGCCCGAACAGCTCGACGAGTGCCACGCTCTCCAAGGTCAGGTGCACCACGCCCAGCCAGAGCAGGCGCACCGGGCGAAGCCAGCCGGGCACGAACGGCGAGATGATGCCCGCGCCGATCAGCCAGAGCGGCAGCGTCGTCCACAGCAGCACGGTCAGCACGATCAGCAGCGGGGCGACCACGACCCGTTGCAGGATCAGGGTGACCGGGCGCGGCATCACACGTGCTCGTCGAGGTAGGTCTGGCTGGCGTCGTACGCCGCCTGGATGCGGGTGGCCACCTGCGAGGTGTCGCGGTAGGCGGTCGGTGAGTCGTCCCTTGCTGAACCGGCCGCCGGCAGCACGTGCGCGACCACGCCGTCAGGCAGCGCGGCCATCTCGCGCACGAACCGGTGCCGGCGGGCGATCTCGAACGAGACCCGCGCGACCTCCCACGGCCTGCGCGGCGCGCTGAGCGGCCGGTCGACGCGGCCCACCTGCAGCACGAAGACCCGGTCGGCACCGAGCTCGACGGCGCGGCCGACCGGGATCGAGTTCACGATGCCCCCGTCGAGGTAGTGCTCTCCGCCCACGCGCGCCGGCGGGAGCAGGCCCGGCACTGCCGCACTCGCCACCACCGCGGGGACCACGGGTCCTTCGGTGAACCAGTGCTCGGCGGCGCGTTCGATGCTGGCCGCGCAGCACTGGAACGGCACGGCGAGCTGGTCGAAGGTGAGGTCGCCGAACTCCTGCTCGAGTCGCTCGCGCAGCGGCTTCGCCGAGTGGATGTGCGTCCCCGTCCGGACGGCTCGCCGCACCTGCTTCCAGGTGCGGTCGCTGTAGACCTCGTTGCTCTCCCCGACCGAGCTCCACAGGTCCAGCAGCCGGTCGACTGCCCCCGTCGTCGGGTCGGATGCGACCACCAGTCCGTTCAGGGCGCCCACCGAGGTTCCGAGGACGAGGTCGGGCTTGATGTCGCGCTCGAACAAGGCCTGCAGCATCCCGACCTCGACCGCACCCAGAAGCCCACCGCCACCGAGGACGAAAGCGGTGCGCGAGCTCATGCTCAGTGGTTCACGCTGGCGGCGTCGTCGCCGGACACCGGACCGGTCGGGACGGCCTGCTCGCGGCGTATCCGAGAGGTGGCGCGGTGCTCGGCCCAGAAGCTGACGAACGGCACCGTGCCCAGCAGCACGGTGACGGCGGTGAACGGCAGGCTCCACCGGACTCGCCGCGACAGCAGCACGGTGAAGAAGAAGAACAGCAGGTAGAAGAAGCCATGCAGTGGACCGAGGTAGGTGTTCACCCACTCGCCTGCTTGGTAGATGCCCGAGCCCTCGTCGTACAGCAGGTGGCGGGGCCAGGCGAACACCACGAGCGGGATCAGCAGCACGCCGACGATGTTCGCCAGGATCCGGTAGCGCAGCAGGGCGGAGCGAACGTCCGGAGGAAGAGCGGACTGGGTCACAGGCTCGACGCTACCTGTTCCTCCTCGACCGTCCCGGTCCGGGACTCCGCAATGGTGTCGCGGCACCAGCGCACCCAGATGTAGATCGCGAACCCGCCGAAGATCCACCACTGGAAGGCATAGAGCAGGTTGCGCAGGTGCGTCGAGGTGGACACCTCCGGGACCGAGCCCGGGGTCACCGGTGAGAGGTCCTGGTCCACCGACGGGGTGCTCGACTTCGCCACGACGTACGCCCCGTAGAGGTCCGCGTCTACGTGCTCGACGATGCTTGCGATCCGCATCTCCGGGATGACATCGTCCTGCGGGTCGTCGTCGCTCGCGCCGGATCCCTCGGAGGCCTGCAGCCAGCCCGCGACCTCCACCTCACCGACGGGACGGATGCCTTCGGCTTCGCCGACCACCCGCGGACGACGGGCATGGCGCTCTCGCCCACCAGCACCGGCGTCACCACCCAGTAGCCGCGCTTGCCGTCGAGCTCGCGATCGGCGACGTACAGCGTCCCCGCGCCGAGCCACTCGCCCTGCAGCGAGACCGGCCGGCCGAGATCCTGGCCCGGGAACGGGTCGTCGCCGCCCATAACCTTGCCGATGGGCCGCGGCGTCGCGCTCGAGAGGTCCCGCGCCTCGGCCGCGCGGCCGGTCCCCCACGCGTCGTACTGCCAGAGCCCCAGGGCCACCGACGCAGCCACTGCCAGCACCATCAGCAGATGGACGCCCCAGTAGCGAGGAGCGAGGAGCGGGAGCACGCGGCAAGGGTACGGGCGCCTCTGCGGCCGCTATCTGTTCCGGCGCATCCACTGGTGCGGGATGCCGTCCTCGACGTACGGCGCACCGATCGGCACGAACCCGAAGCTGCGGTAGAAGTCGACCAGGTGTGCCTGTCCGCCGAGCTCGATCGGCCTTCCCGGCCAGTGCTCCTCGCAGCTGCTCAACGCTCGCTCCATGAGGCGTCGCCCGAGCTGCTGCCCACGAGCCTGGCGCGTCACGATCACCCGACCGATCCGCGGCACGGGCAGGTCGGGGTCCGGCGCCAGGATCCGGGCGTACGCCGCCACGACGCCCTGCCGGCCGATCAAGTGGCGGGTTCCCTCGAGCAGGTCGCGCCCGTCGGGATCCTGGTAGGCGCACTCCTGCTCGACCACGAACACCGCCGACCGCAACGCGAGGACGTCGTACAGCGTGGGTGCGTCGAGCTCTGTCCCGGCGATGTCGGACCAGGCGACCTGATCCTCTGAGCTCATGGAGTCCGCTCGACGTGGGCAGCGAGGTTGGCCAGCGACGAGGCCATGCCCGCGGCGTGGTCCTCTGCGGAGATGCCAGCGGGGACGTCGTCCGCCCGCATGTCCACGCGCGTCCCCTCGTTTGTGTCGGTCACCTCCCAGGTCATCGTCATGGTCCCCGCATAGGCGGGATCGTCGGAGACGAAGTCGACGGCCTGCACCACTCGTACGCCGGGGACGATCGCGACGAAGCGAGCTTCGGTGATGTCGGAGTCAGCGGTGGCCTTGCCGGGTGCAGTGGACGCGTCGTCGTACGTCAGCACCAGCCGGTAGGACCCACCCGGCCGCGCATCGAACCGTTCGAACCTGCCGCTCATCCCGGCGGGTGGCAGCCAGGCAGCGAGGGCGTCCGGGTCGACGAACGCGGCGTACACACGATCGGGCGGCGCCGCGATCACCCGCGAGGCTGTGTCCGTTCGACCCATGGACCCATCATGACGCGTCGGCACCGCGATGTGCCTCGAGGTATTCCTCGACGTCCTCGCGGTCCTGGCGGCGCTGCTGCATGGTGGCGCTCGCCTCGGCTGCATTGGCGCGGGCGGTGTGCTGGTTGGACCTGCTCCGATCAACGCGGTCCTGGTCGGCCACCAACCAGCTGGCCAGGTACCGCTTGATGTGGGTTACCAGGTGCATGCGGGTGCGTCCTTACGGTCCGTTGCTTCGCGGCGTTGACTGGTCACGGGCAGGTGGGTCCGGTTGGCATCGGACTCGCGGGTATCTCGAACCACACTTCTGTCCCGCCCCCGGCGACCGGCTCTGCACCGACGTGGCCACCGCGGGCACCGATGGTGCGTGCCACCGTGCCCAGGCCGATCCCGTGGCCCTCGACCCTGGATCGCGCACGACTGAACAGGGAGAAGACGTCCGCGCGCCTGTCTGCCGGGATCCCTACGCCGTTGTCGGTCACCGAGATCCGCCACGCATCGGGGACTCGTCGCGCCGAGATCGCAACCCAGGTGCGAACCTCGGGCCGGGCGAACTTCACAGCGTTGGTGATGAGGTTCTGCAGCACGGAGTAAATCTCGTCCGGATCCGCCAGCACGACAGGCAGGCTCCCGATGTTGACCGTGGCGTCGGCCGACTGCAGGAGGTGTGCCGAGTCGACGGCGAGCTCGAAGGCCACGATGCCGAGGTCGACGTCGGACAGCACCCGATCGGCCGGCTGCTGGTCGATCCCCATGTGCTGGCCGAGCATCCGCGCCATCCGGTCCGCGGCCTGCTGAGCCCCAGCCAGCAGGGCGACTGCCTCGGGATCCGGGTGCTCTCCGAGCTGCTCCTCGAGCATCTCCAGGCTGGCGATGATCGAGGTCAGCGGCACCGCCATGTCGTGGCTCAGCTCAGCCGCAAGATGCGACATCAACATGGGTGGACCCCTCGGCGAATCAACACGGGCAGACCTCCGGTGGACAGAAGAACGGCCCGCCTGGTGACTCGAGTGGTCCGCGCCCTCGGGGTCTGGGAAGGCGAAGACCCTCGCACTGTAACCCCGCTATATACGGACCCGCAAACCCCAGAATAGTTCAGTATTTCGAGACGGTTCCCATGCCCTCACCAAGGGCACTCACCGCATCGACACGGTCGCCAACCAGACACCGGTGAAGTGACTCGCGAAGGCGAGGATCGTCAGGGTGTGGAACACCTCGTGGAAGCCGAACCACTCGGGCCACGGGTTGGGCCTCTGGAATCCGTAGACGACGCCCCCGACGGCGTACAGCACGGCTCCGATCGACAGCAGGATCAGGGTGAGTGCGCTGATGCCGGCGTCCAGGCGAGACCCACCGTCGAGGAATCCCGGTGTGAAGAAGAGGCCGGCAGCGCCGAGAGCAACGTAGATCGGCGTCCTGACTTCTTGGTACAGGCCTGAAATCGGGATGGACCCAAGCGGCAGAAATGACAGCAGCGCCAGAGTCAGGGCCTTGGCCGACTTGCGGTCGGCACTGGTCGGCCGGTCAGGACTGGACGGCGTCGCCATGCTCGCAAGGTACGCCGTTCGCTGGGGTGGTGAGCCGATCGAGAACCGGGCTCATAACCTCTGGGGAAGGGCCTTCTGCAAGATGGAAGGCCACCGGCCTTGCGTGGAGCCTAGGGGACTCGAACCCCTAACCCCTGCTTGCAAAGCGCAGGAGAGGGAGGAGCCGCTACCAATTGCGCCCCCACAGCCGGATCTGGTGGAGCCTAGGGGACTCGAACCCCTAACCCCCTGCTTGCAAAGCAGGTGCGCTACCAATTGCGCCAAGGCCCCAGGTGGTGGTTCTTGAAACTGCGGTCAGGCCTTCTCGACGTTGTCGGTGGCCTGTTGCCACAGGGCTTGCTCTTGCTTGCCCTGGTCGAGCTTTCGCTTCGCGAAGACGGCACCGGCGGCGGCGAGTCCGATCAACAGGATCTTCTTCATGGCCGTGGCCTCCATGTAGTCGTGAAGTGGGCCTGCATCGTATCTAGCCACCGGCACGCTCGCGCGTCTGGGCTGGGGACAGCTTCATGAGCTGGTGGCCTACCCGAGGGTGGCAGCGTGCACCGGTGGGTTGACGACCTTCTTCATAAGTCATACCTTCTATTCGTCATGACTTATGAAGCGGCCGAAGGGTGGACGACACTGGCCGACCCGAATCGTCGTTCCATCCTGATGGAATTGGCGGAGGGTGAGCGCACTGTAAGCGAGCTCAAGGAAACTCTGCCGGTCAGCCAGCCAGCGGTCTCGCAACACCTCAAGGTGCTCAAGCGCGCCGGTCTGGTCACCGATCGCGCCGAGGGCACCAAGCGGATCTACCGGCTCAACGAGGCTGGGGTCGCGGCGCTGCGCGACCAGCTCGACACGTTCTGGAAGCGAACCATGTCCGGCTTTGAACAGCTGATGGAGGAGGACCGATGACCGAGGCACCCGTCGTTCGACACCACGTGGTGGTGGCCGGCACGCCCGAGCGGGCGTTCGACACCTTCACCCAGCGGTTGGGTGAGTTCAAGCCACCGGAGCACAACCTGCTGGGTTCCCCCATCGCATCGACGGTCCTCGAACCCAGAGTCGGCGGTCACATCGTCGACACCGGCGAGGATGGCAGCGAGTGCAGATGGGCGCGGGTGCTGGTCTTCGAGCCGCCGGACCGTCTGGTGTTCAGCTGGGACATCGGCCCGACGTGGCAGCTCGAGGACCCTGAGCACGCCAGCGAGGTCGAGCTTCGCTTCCTCCCCGAGGGGCCAGGTCACACGAGGGTGGAACTGGAGCACCGTCACCTCGATCGGCACGGTCCCGGGTGGCCAGCAGTGCACGAGGGCGTGGACGGCGACCAGGGCTGGCCGCTCTACCTGAAGCGGTACGCCGCCCTGCTGGAGACGTGATGACCAGCGTGTCGATCGAGGTCGAGCCGGTCACCGACCAGCGGTCGCGGCTCACCATCGCCGTCGACTTCGAGGGGCATGGCATCGGCAAGGTGCTGGTGCCGCTCGTCGTACGACGGCAGGCTCGCGCCGAGATGCCCGGCATCCTCGCGAAGCTCACAGGAGCGCATCGAAGCTCGGACGATGGGCTGATCGCCCCGCGGTCTCGTGGACTCGGTAGTCGACCAGAAGTCGACTGAGTTCCCACCGTGTATCCGGCCAGCCGAGCACTCGCAGTACGCGACTTCACCCCGTGCCCGGCGTCCTCAGCGGCCGTTTTCCGCCCGTTCGGCAGTCGCGTGATGTGCGCTGGGACGTCCGTCAGCTGAGTACCAAGACTCATGGCGAGCTGGCGGTGAGCGGTTCAGACTGGTCGTGTCACGGAGCTACCAGGGGGATCGAAGTGAGACAACGAGGGGTAGGAAACGCGTCCACAAGCGGAACCCAGCGACCAGCGGCGCTGTCTAGGGAGGCGTCCGGGGGGCAGAAGGCTGTGGTGGGCGTAGCAGCGACGCTGCAGGTCATCGTCATCGCGCTGACTTTCGTGAGCGGAATGCTGTGGGCCGGTTGGCCCTATGTGGTGGCCAACGTCGTGGCCATTTTGGGCTTCGTCCTGGTGCTGGCGGTGGGAAATCGAACGGGACGACGAAACGCGTTGATCGCGCTGTTGGCTGTCCCGGTTGTCACCATCGGGATCATCGCGGGCTTGGCCAATTTCAACGAGTGGTGGCTTGCACGGGTCGCGTGCAGCGACCGCGAACTCGAAGCGGTAGCTGGACTTGAGTCACCCAGTGGCAAGGCGCTGTCCTTTGATGGAACATCAGAAGGATGTGAAGCCAGGTTCGACAATGACCGGCCGAGCAAGGAGCTGACATCCGACTTCGCCTCGACCCTGCGCACGGCCGGCTGGACGGTGACGAGCCCCGATGGAGGACGGATGGCTCACAAGGACGGGGTCACCCTCTTCGTCGAGCCCCTCACCGAATCTGTCGAGGACGAGAAGCTCACCGGGTTCACCGGCATCCTCATCTCTGTCAACGACGACCCAGAGCAGTAGGGCGGGGAGCTGGATGGAACCGTTGGTCTTGACCACACGAGTCGCCGCAGCTGTCTTGTTGTTCGCAGTTGCGGAGGGTTGTGACGACGACGGGTACACGGGACCGTGCAGCAAGGAGGAACGGGCCGTCGCTCGCGACGTGGTTCACCCACAGGGCCTGAAGCTGAAGTTCGTCCGCGACTACGACGAGATGTGTGTGGCGGACATCCCGGAGGATCAGGCAGAGACCGCCGTGAAGCACTACCGGCAACAGCTGCCGAGGCAGGGCTGGGAGCTGAGAGAAGGAAACAAGAACGGCGGCGTCTACTCGAAAGGCAACATGAGGTTCGCGGTATGGATTGAACCCGGGCCCGAGCCGCTCTCGTACATCACAGTTTCCAAGGACGAAGCCCCATGAGTGCGACGTAATGATCAGTCTCAACCTCGCGCGTCGGCTCGAGAACGCCGGGGTCCACTGGGTTCCGGGGGACGGCGACCGCTTCATGGTCCCGGACCGTGACCTCGACGACGTCCTCTTCGTCGTGAGCCACATGGTCGTCGAGGTCGACGACTCGTCGACGGGTCGAGTCCTGAAGTTCAACGGGACGACGGAGTGGGCGCTGGACATCGTCCAATCCGGTGAGGCGCTCTGGTTGCCGCGCGAGGACCAGCTCCGAGCGATGTTGGGTCGCCACTTCGTCGCTCTGGCTGCGACACCGGAGGGCTACGTCGTGGTGGCCGATCACGAGGGGCGCGAGCAGCGTCACGAAGACCTCGACGCCGAGTGCGCGTACGCCCGGGCCGTCCTCTCCGTGCTCGGTAGTCCTTCGTCCGCTACGCGCTGAACCGACGAGACCCAGGCACCTGTCCGTTCATGCCGGAAGTCGGCCAGTTCCTGGATCTGTCTCGGGCTCTTCGGTGCCATAGTCGGCGCATGGACAAGTCCCGCGCGCTCGCGCTGGTGCTGCGCCTCACTGCCGTCGCGTTCATCGTGGTGTTCACGCTGCTGTTCCTGGCATCCGTCACCCAGACCGACACCCCGGAATTCCTCTACCGCCTCTTCGCTTGGGGCGACATCGGCGACGCCGAGGAACAGATGCTGGCGGCGATCTACATCGTGTGGGGTGTCTGTCTCTGGATCGCAGCGCGTGCACCTTTGCAGCACCGTCTCTTCATCGACTTCACCATCACCGCGAACCTCGCCCACGCCGCGGTGATGGCGGTGCAGTCGTTGACGTATCAGGGCGAGCACGCGCACCTGTGGGGCGATGTGGTGATCCTCTTCGCCGTGATCGGCGTCCTCGCTGCGCTCTGGCTGCCGGTGCGCAAACAGTCGGCCTGATCGTCAGGTGCGCTGTTCAGATGGGCTGTGGTGAGGGTGGGCCTAAGAGGACTTGAACCTCTGACCTCTTCCTTATCAGGGAAGCGCTCTAACCGTCTGAGCTATAGGCCCGGGATGGTGCGACTGGGGAGAACCCCGGTGAACCGATTGGGAAGGCTACCCCATGCCTGCGAGGCCCTACAAAACGCCGGCGACCGCCCTGGCGGAGCGGCCAGCGGACGTCTCAGTTGTCCTCGGCGAGGGTGACCTCGATGCCGCCGAGGAGGGCAGCGGACAGGTTGTACAGGAAGGCGCCGAGGGTCGAGATCGCGGTGATCAGGATGACGTCGATCACCGCCACGATCATCGTGAAACCGAGCACGCGGGAGGTGCCGGCGTACTCCTCGATGTCGAAGGGCTCGCCCTCGCCGCCGATGGCCTGCTGCACGATCGAGTTGATCGAGTCCCAGACTCCGGCTGCTCCGAGCACGGCCCAGATGATCGCCACGGCGACCACCAGCACGATGCCGAGCGCGATGGAGAGCAGGAACGAGGTCTTCATCACCGACCAGGCGTCGACCTGGACGAGACGCAGCCGCGCCCGACGAGTACGCCGGGGCCGGCTCTTCGGCTTGTCCGCGCCCTTGCCCACCGACGTGCTCGCGGTGGTGCCCGTCGGCGTCGGAGAGATCGGCGACCTCAACGTGCTGGTGTCGTGGTCCCCTCTGCCCTGCGCGGGATCCTGTGCAGTTTCTTGCGCGGACTGCTGCCGCGACTGCTGGTCCTCGGCCCGGTTCTTCGTCCGCTGCTCCACCGGTCCAGACTTGGGAGCAGGGGTCGGAGGCGTCGGGGCAGCCTTCGGAGCCGTCTTCTGAGCTGCCTTCTCCTCGGCCTTCTTGGCCCGAGCGGCCTCACGAGCTGCCTTCTTCTCGGCCTTCTCGCGCTGCGCCTTTGCCTTGGCCTCCTCAGCAGCCTTGCCGGGCCTCTTCGGCCTTCCGGGCTTCGTCGGCCATCTCGGGCGGAGGGGGCGGCAGGATCGGCGGTCCGCTCAGGCTCCGGCGGGGTGCGATCGACCCGTCGTTGCGGTCAGCCATCAGGCCTCCCCAGGATCGTCGCCGGTCACGTCATCGGTGTCGGGGTCGATTGTTGCACTTGCCTCGTCCTCCACCGATTCGACCGTGGGATGAACGGCCGGTTCGGGGTCGACCGGCGTCGTGCCCTGGGCCTCTTCGGCCTCGATGGCCTCCTCGACCGCCTCGTCCACGGCGGCGTCCTTCTCCACGCTTCGGGCGACGACCGCGACGCTGTCACCGTTCTTGGGAGTCACGAACTTCACCCCCATGGTGGAGCGCCCGGTTGCACGGAACTGGTCGTTGATCGGGCTGCGGACCACCTGGCCGCCGGAGGTGACCGAGAGGACCTCGTCGCCCTCAACCACGATGAACGCACCGACCAGGCCGCCGCGGTCCTCGTTGGTCAGCGACATCGCCTTGATCCCGAGCCCGCCACGCGACTGCGTGCGGTAGTCGGAGATCCGCGAGCGCTTGGCGAAGCCACCGTCGGTCATCGTGAAGACGTACTGCGGCTTCGCTGCTTCCTCGGACTCCTCGAGCGCCACCTGCTCTGCGCGGATCACCGACATCGAGAGCAGAGAGTCACCGTCGCGGAACTTCATCCCCATGACGCCGCTGGTGGCGCGTCCCATCGGGCGCAGCTGGGTGTCGTCGGCGGTGAACCGGATCGCCTGACCCTTGCGGGAGACGAGCAGGATGTCGTCGTCGGAGTTCACCAGCTCGGCGCCGATCAGCTCGTCGTCGTCCTCACGGAAGTTGATCGCGATGACGCCGGCCTGGCGGGGGCTGTTGTAGTCGCCCAGTCGGGTCTTCTTCACCAGCCCGGCACGGGTGGCGAGCACGAGGTACGGCGCCTGCTCGTAGTCGCGGATCGCCAGCACCTGCGCGATGTCCTCGTCGGGCTGGAAGGAAAGCAGTCCGGCGACGTGGCCGCCCTTGGCGTCGCGTGACGCCTCGGGGAGGTTGTAGGCCTTGGTCCGGTAGACCCGACCCGCCGTGGTGAAGAACAGCAGCCAGTGGTGGTTGGACGTCGCCATGAAGTGCTGGACGACGTCGTCGCCCTTGAGGGTCGCCCCGCGCACGCCCTTGCCGCCGCGTCGCTGCGTGCGGTAGTTCGTGGCCAGGGTGCGCTTGGCGTAGCCGCCGCGCGTGATCGTGACCACGAGGTCCTCGTCGGGGATCAGGTCCTCCATGGAGAGGTCCCCGTCGGCCGCGACGATCTGGGAGCGGCGGGGTACGCCGAACTTCTCCACGATCGTCTTGAGCTCGTCGCTGATGATCTGCCGCTGACGCGGCTCGTTGGCGAGGATGTCCTCGAGGTCGGCGATGATCGTCTCGAGCTCGGCCAGACGGTCCATGATCTTCTGGCGCTCGAGGGCAGCAAGGCGACGCAGCTGCATGTCGAGGATCGCCTGGGCCTGGACCTCGTCGATCTCGAGCAGGTCCATCAGGCCGGTGCGGGCCTCGTCGACGTCCGGGCTGCGCCGGATCAGCGCGATCACCTCGTCGAGCGCGTCCAGTGCCTTCGCCAGACCGCGGTAGATGTGCGCGTTGCGCTCCGCCTCGGCGAGGCGGTAACGAGTACGGCGCTGGATGACCTCGATCTGGTGGGTCACCCAGTGCGAGACGAACTGGTCGAGCGTCAGCGTGCGCGGCACGCCGTCGACCAGCGCCAGCATGTTCGCGGAGAAGTTGGTCTGCAGCTCGGTGTGCTTGAACAGGTTGTTCAGAACGACGCGGGCCACGGCCTCGCGCTTGAGTACGACGACCAACCGCTGGCCGGTTCGCGAGGACGAGTCGTCACGGACGTCGGCGATCCCCTGCACGCGACCGGTGTCGGCCAGCTCGGCGATCTTCAGCGCGAGGTTGTCCGGGTTGACCTGGTAGGGCAGCTCGGAGATGACCAGGCAGGTGCGGCCCTTGTTGTCCTCGTCGACCTCCACCACTGCACGCATCTGCACCGACCCGCGACCGGTGCGGTAGGCCTGCTCGATCCCGGCCCGTCCGACGATCAGCGAGCTGGTCGGGAAGTCGGGACCCTTGATCCGCTCGAGCAGCGCCTCGAGGAGCTCCTCCCTCGTGGCGTCGGGGTTGGACAGCGACCAGAGCACGCCGTCGGCCACCTCGGAGAGGTTGTGCGGCGGGATGTTCGTGGCCATGCCGACAGCGATGCCGGCGGAGCCGTTGACCAGCAGGTTCGGGAACCGCGCCGGCAGCACCAGCGGTTCCTCGGAGCGGCCGTCGTAGTTGGGCCCCATGTCGACGGTGTCCTCGTCGATGTCGCGGACCATCTCCATCGCCAGCGGGGCGAGCCGGCACTCGGTGTACCGCATGGCGGCCGCGGGGTCGTTGCCCGGCGAGCCGAAGTTGCCCTGGCCGTTGACCAGCGGCGCGCTCATCACCCAGGGCTGTGCGAGGCGCACCAAGGTGTCGTAGATCGCGGAGTCGCCGTGCGGGTGGTACTGCCCCATCACGTCGCCGACGATGCGCGAGCACTTGGAGAACCCGCGGTCGGGACGGTAGCCACCGTCGTACATCGCGTAGAGGATCCGGCGGTGCACCGGCTTCAGCCCGTCGCGTACGTCGGGCAGCGCGCGACCGACGATGACGGCCATCGCGTAGTCGATGTAGGACTGCTGCATCTCGTCCTGCAGCTCGACCTCGCGAATACGCGGGTTATCGGGGGGTAGTTCAGTCATCAGACCTTCTTGCTTTCAGGTTCGGACCCATGAGCGTCGTGAGGCGTACGGGCTGGCAAGGCGGAGGAGGGAAGGCGTCCTTCAGCGGAGCGCAGCGGAGCGGACGTCGACCGACGACAACGCAGCCAGGACGTGCGGATCGCGGCGCTCATCAGATGTCGAGGAAGCGGACGTCTTTAGCGTTGCGCTGGATGAAGGAGCGGCGCTGCTCGACGTCCTCGCCCATCAGGACCGAGAACATCTCGTCGGCACGGGCGCCGTCCTCGATGGTCACCTGCAGCAGCAGCCGCTGGTCGGGGTCCATCGTGGTGTCCCAGAGCTCGTCGGCGTTCATCTCACCGAGGCCCTTGTAGCGCTGCACCGGGTTCTCCTTGGGCAGCTTCTTGCCGGACGCGAGACCGTCGCGCATCATCGCGTCGCGCTCGATGTCGGAGTAGACGAACTCGTGCTCGGCGGGCTTGTTCCAGCGCAGCCGGTAGAGCGGTGGCTGAGCCATGTAGACCTTGCCGCCCTCGAGCAGGGGCCGCATGAACCGGAACAGGAGCGTGAGCAGCAACGTGTTGATGTGGTGGCCGTCGACATCTGCATCGGCCATCAGCACGACCTTGTGGTAGCGCAGCTTCTCCGCGTTGAACTCCTCGTGGATGCCGGTGCCCAGCGCGGAGATGATCGCCTGGACCTCGGTGTTGGCCAGCACCTTGTCGATGCGGGCCTTCTCGACGTTGAGGATCTTGCCGCGGATCGGCAGGATCGCCTGGATCCGCGAGTCGCGGCCCTGCTTGGCCGAGCCACCGGCGGAGTCACCCTCGACGATGAAGACCTCGCACTCGGTGGGGTCGGTGGACTGGCAGTCGGCGAGCTTGCCGGGAAGTCCCCCGCCACCGAGCAGGCCCTTGCGGGACCGCGCCAGGTCGCGCGCCTTGCGGGCAGCGAGGCGTGCGGATGCCGCAGCCTGGGCCTTGCGGACGATGTCCTTGCCCTCGGCCGGGTTCTTCTCCAGCCAGTCGCCCAGCTGCTCGTTGACCAGGCGCTGCACGAAGCCCTTGGCCTCGGTGTTGCCGAGCTTGGTCTTCGTCTGGCCCTCGAACTGCGGCTCGGCGAGCTTGATCGAGATGATCGCGGTCAGGCCCTCGCGGATGTCGTCACCCGAGACCCGGTCCTCGCGCTTCTTGATCAGGCCCCACTCCTCGCCCCAGCTGTTGATCAGCGTGGTGAGCGAGGCCCGGAAGCCCTCCTCGTGCGTGCCGCCCTCGTGGGTGTTGATCGTGTTGGCGAAGGTGTGCACGGACTCGTTGTACGACGTGTTCCACTGCATCGCGAGCTCGAGGCTCATGTGGGTCTCGGCCGACTCCGGCGTCTCCGCCTCGAAGTTGATGACGGTCGGATTGGCCTTGTCCTTGCGGCGGTTGAGGTGCTCGACGAAGTCGACCAGCCCGCGGTCGTACTTGAACCGACGCTCCATGCCGCCGGTGTCGGTGCGCTCCAGCCCGCCCGGCGCGTGTACGTCGACCTCGTTGGCCACCGTGTCGTCGGTGACCGCCTCGATGATCTCGGCTGCCTTCGGCCGCTCATCGCGTACGACGATCTCGAGGCCCTTGTTGAGGAAGGCCATCTCGCGGAACCGGTTGGTGATCGTCTCGAAGGAGTAGTCGACTGTCTCGAAGATGTCCTGGTTGGCCCAGAACCGGGTGGTGGTGCCGGTCTCATCGGTGGGCTCGCGCTTCTCGAGGGGCCCGGTCGGGACCCCCATCTCGAAGGCCTGGAACCAGGTGAAGCCGTCACGCTTGATCTCGACCTCGACCCGGGAGGACAGCGCGTTGACCACCGAGACACCGACGCCGTGCAGGCCACCGGAGACCTTGTAGCCGGAGCCGCCGAACTTGCCGCCCGCGTGCAGGACGGTGAGCACGACGGTGACGGCGGGCAGCTCCTGGCCCGGCGGGATGTCGACGGGGATGCCACGGCCGTTGTCCGAGACCTGGATCGCGCCGTCGGGGAGGATCGTCACCTCGACCTTGTCGCAGAAGCCGGCCAGCGCCTCGTCGACGGAGTTGTCCACGACCTCCCACACGAGGTGGTGCAGGCCGCGCTCGCCGGTGGAGCCGATGTACATGCCCGGGCGCTTCCGGACCGCTTCGAGCCCTTCGAGGACCTGGATGGCGCTGGCGTCGTAGTTTCCGGCCTCGACCGAATGGCCCTCGAGGATGCTCGCGGGCACCACCTCGGGTGCTGGCGGGTGGTCGAACGGGGGATGCTCGGGAACGGCGTCGGAAGGGGTCGTAGTGGGCGTCTCTTCGGCCACGTAGGGCTTCCTATTCTGAATGTGTGTGTCTCGCGCGCGCTCGCGCGTGACCTGCGGTGGGGCAACACAATGGCCGCCTCACGGAGGGTCGGCGACCAGAGCTCAGTCTACCCTTCAGCGGCCCACAATCACGGGTGCTGCCCAGGATTTGGGGGGATCCGAGCCGAAATCTGCCCCTCAGAGGCCCGGAACCGGCCCGGCGCGCCCGTTTCAGGGGGTCGCTCTAGTCCCCATACCGTCGAGACGGCCTTCAGGGCCCATCCTCGAGGTGCGCCGCTTGCCGGGAGGGA
>CAVVID010000007.1:0-27441 GCA_963748185.1 uncultured Actinomycetota bacterium
TGATGATCGGAGGCTGGCGTCACATTGGATATCCTGCCTCATCCACACCGTCGTGGATTCGACCGGCTCAACCCGTCCTCACCAGGCTCGACCGCCGCCGAGGGGAATGCCATGAGCACCGTGCTGCTGCTCACCAAGGCGCTGCAGCCCTCTGCCGAGGTGCTGCCCGGGCTGGCCCTGCTGAGCCACCAGGTCAGGATCCTGCCGGCCGAGGGAAGCGCCCTGCTCGAGGCTCCCCACCACGACCTGCTGATGGTCGACGGCCGCCGCGAGCTGGCCCATGCGCGGGACCTGTGCCGGCTGATCCGGACCACCGGCTCCGACCAGCCGGTGCTGCTCGTCGTCACCGAGGGTGGCCTCTCGGTCGTCCAGGCCGACTGGGGCATGGACGAGGTGCTGCTCGAGACCTCGGGTCCGGCCGAGATCGACGCCCGCATCCGGGTCTCCATCGGCAGGCGGGCCAGCAGCCGCGAGGGCTCGGACGCCGAGTCGCACATCATCCGTTCCGGCGAGGTCGTCGTGGACGAGGCGACGTACACCGCCAAGATCGGGCGGCGGGTGCTCGACCTCACCTTCAAGGAGTTCGAGCTGCTGAAGTACCTCGCGCAGCACCCCGGTCGCGTGTTCACCCGCGACCAGCTGCTCCAGGAGGTCTGGGGCTACGACTACTTCGGCGGCACCCGCACGGTCGACGTGCACGTACGCCGCCTGCGCGCGAAGCTCGGCACCGACAACGAGGCCCTGATCGGCACCGTCCGCAACGTGGGCTACCGCTTCGTGCTGCCGCCGAGGGACACCGCGAAGGACCTCGCAGAGACTCCGTCCCGCTGATGCACACACCTCGTCGTGGCTTAGTCTCCTGACATGGTGGAGATTGTTCGCGTCGATCCCGAGGACTTCGACTGGTCCAGCGAGGAAGGACCGGCCGCCGAGGTACGCCGAATCGCCCGCGCCTCGACCGCCCACGACGGCGCCACCACCCTCAACGAGGCTGCCCTGCTGCAGCTCAAGCACCGCGGCCTGCGCGACGCCTCCCTGTGGCTCGGTGGCGGCGGGTTCGCCCTGCGACACAGCGACGTCCTCGACCTCGCGGTCCATCCCGAGTCCCGGCGCCAGGGCGTCGGCACCGCCCTCGCTGTCGAGGCGATGCCCGAGGGGCACAAGGTCGACGCCTGGTCCCACTGCGACCACCCCGGCGCCGCCCGGCTGGCCGAGCTCTTCGGGATCGGGCGCGAGCGCGAGCTCGTGGTCATGCGCAGGTCACTCTCGGACCTGCAGCCGGTCGACGTCCCCGAGGGTGTGCAGGTCCGCTCGTTCCGTCCCGGCGACGAGCAGGCGCTGCTCGAGGTCAACGCCCACGCGTTCGCGCACCACCCCGAGCAGGGCCACATGACTCTCGAGGACCTCCGGGAGCGCACCAGCGAGGCCTGGTTCGACCCGGAGGGCCTGTTCCTCGCCGTACCTCTGATCCCGGTCCGGACGGACCACCGCTGCTCGGCTTCCACTGGACCAAGGAGCACCGCGACGAGGACCCGCCGTACGGCGAGGTCTACGTCGTCGCGGTCAACCCGAAGGCCGCAGGTCGCGGGCTCGGCACCGTGCTCACCGGCGTGGGGCTGCAGCACCTGGCGAGCCGTGGACTGGAGTCGGTGGTGCTCTATGTCGACGGCGACAACGATCCGGCGATCGCCGTCTACACCGGACAGGGCTTCGGCGTGGAACGCACCGAGGTGCAGTACCGCGGCACCTCCTCGGGCCTGCGCCGCTGACCCCACTTGGGCGCGACCCCTCCCGAGACCCCCGCGCGCATTCGGGATAGTCCGAGACGTTCTCGTCGTCCCGAGGGCCATATGGGAGCTCAAACGTCTCGGACTACCGGGCCCGGGATGAGGGTCTCGATCTCCCGCTCGGCGAGCACCTGTGGATTGGGAAAGCACGATCCACCGATCCTCGGCATCCTCCCGGCATGTCTCCGCGCAGGCACTTCGTCCCGCCGCCCTTCCATGGCCACCGACCGCATCTGGTCGCGCCCGTGCGGACCGACCCGAGTGGGTCTGACCGGACCGACCGAAGGGCAGGCGCGCGGACCGCACTGGCGACGTACGAGCCGTGGCCTCTATGTGCCGGCCAGAGTGGACCCGGACATCGTCGAACAGCGGATAGTCGAGGCGGCAGCCGTGCTGCCACGGGTCGGCGGGGTCACCGGGTGGGCGTCGCTCAGGTGGCAGGGCGGGAGCTGGTTCGACGGCAGAATCGGAACGGAGCAGCTCCCGGTCGATCTGGCCACGTGCTACGACGACATCCGCAACCAGCCAGGGATCCACGTCATCCAGGAGCGCCTGTGGCCGCGTGAGGTGATCGTGGTGGACGGTCTGCGTACGACGTTGCCAGTCCGTTCGGTCTGCTTGATGATGCGCTACACCCACGACGTACGCCAGGCCGTCGCCGTTGCCGACATGGCGGCGTTCTCCGACCTGGTCTCGACGGCCGAGCTCGCGGCGTACTTCTCGAGGTGCTCGGGATGGACGGGGATCCCGCAGGCACGAGCTGCGCTGGTGCTGATGGACGAGAACAGCTGGTCGCCCGTGGGAGACGTGGCTGCGGTTGGTGTGGCGGCTCGACGCTGGCTTCCCGCCGCCGCTGAGCAACCGGCCGATCTTCGACCGAGCCGGCAACCACGTCGCGACGCCCGACCTGCTGGACCTCGAGTCCGGCACCTACGGGGAGTACGACGGTGGGCTGCACCTCGAGGGCAAGCAACGGTCGCGCGACATCGCCAGGGAAGGTCGGCTCAGGAACCTCGGTCTGGAGGGGTTCACCATCCTGGCCACGGAGATCCCGCACCCCGAGCACGCGGTCCAGCGGATGACCGACGCCCGGCGGCGAGCGCGGTGGGAGCCGGAGTCGCGGCGGCAGTGGACCACCGACCTCCCGCCGTGGTGGACCCCGACCCACACGGTGGAGCTGCGCCGCCAGCTGACCGCACGTCAACGCGAGATGTGGCTACGAGGGCGCTCCCTGGCCGGGTAGTGACGCCTCAACGACCGGGTAGTCCGAGACGTTTCGTCGTCCGAAACCCGAATTGACGACTGGAACGTCTCGGACTATCCGGAATTGGCGGCCAGCAGCGCGTCAGGCCAGGGCGGTCCGCAGCCGCGCTGCGATCTCGGCGTTGTACGCCGGGGCCTCGCGGCCGACACCGACCATGTTGAAGAAGCCGTGCACCATCGAGGGGTAGCGCTTCAGCTCCACCTCGACACCCTTGTCCGCCAGCAGCCGGGCGTAGGCCTCCCCCTCGTCGCGCAGCGGGTCGAACCCCGCGGTCACCACGTGGGCGGGCGCGAGCTTCTCGGGGAAGTCGGTGCGACGCAGACCCGAGGCGTCCGGGACGGTCTTGTCGGCGTCCGGGGCGAAGTACGCCTCCTCGGCCCTGGTCATGAACAGCTCGGTCAGGATGAAGCCCTCCCCGAACATCTTGCGGCTCGCGGTCCGCTCGACCCAGTCCGTGCCCGGGTAGATCAGCTGCTGGAAGCGCAGCGGCAGGCCCTGCTCGGCCGCCCAGACAGCAGTCGAGGCTGCCAGCGCGCCACCGGCCGAGTCACCACCGACGGCGAGGCGGTCGGGGTCGGCGTTCACGGAGTCGGCATGCTCGACCAGCCAGCGGTACGCCGCCCGGCAGTCCTCCACCGCCGCGGGGAACTTGTGCTCCGGCGAGAGCCGGTAGTCGATCGCCAGGACCTGCACGCCGGACTTCTCGGCGAGGAACCGGCACGGGGCGTCGTGGCTCTCGAGGTCGCCGTACATCCAGCCACCGCCGTGGAAGAAGAGCATCGTCGGCACCGGCTCGGCGCCAAGGCGCTCGGTGGGTATGTAGAGACGGGCCAGCAGCTGCCCAGAGGCGCCGTCGACCTTGAGGTCGCGCACCGCTCCGACGTGCTGATGACCGCCGGCCATGCGCTGCTGCCGCAGCAGCTCGGCGCGCGCCTCGGCCAGCGGCAGGGTCGCTGCCTCCGGGACCCGCGCGAGCTTTTCCAGGGCCAGCATCAGCTGCACCTCTGGGGCGAGCTCCTGGCCGTCGAGGACGACCGGACGCCGGACCAGGGCGCGCTGCAACCGGGGCGGAAGCCCCATCGCAAGCCTGAGCAGCCCGGACTCGAGGCGGAACCGAAGGTTTGGCACAGGCGTCAACCTACGACAGTTACTCCGTGTTCACCTCGCGGTGTCAGACTGCGGCCATGTCCACAGACAGCTTCCAGCCAGCGGTCGGGTCCGACGCGGAAGAAGGTCCGATCGACCCGAGCCTGCGGGTGGTCCCGGCCGACACGTTCGACGTAGACCCGCCGTACAACCCCGAGGACGTCGAGTTCGCCCCGGGAGAGTTCGAGGACCGGTTCCTGGATCGCGAGCTGTCCTGGCTGCGCTTCAACCAGCGGGTCCTGGAGCTCGCCGAGGACTCCAACCTGCCGCTCCTCGAGCGCGCCCGGTTCCTGGCGATCTTCGCCAGCAACCTCGACGAGTTCTTCATGGTTCGGGTCGCCGGCCTCAAGCGTCGCATCGCTGCGGGCGTCGCTCAGCGCGCGGCGTCGGGGATGATGCCGCGCGAAGTGCTCGAGAAGATCTGGCAGGTCACCGGTGAGCTCGTCTCACGGCACGCAGCCGTGTTCCGGGACGAGATGGTCCCGGCTCTCGCCCAGCACGGAATCGAGCTGGTCCGCTGGGACGAGCTGGACAGGGACGAGCAAAAGCATGGCAAGCGTCTCTTCAAGGAGCGCGTATTCCCGGTCCTGACGCCCCTTGCCGTGGATCCAGCGCACCCGTTCCCCTACATCTCAGGGCTCTCGCTCAACCTGGCAGTCCTGGTGCGCAACCCCAAGACCGACAAGGAACACTTCGCGCGCGTGAAGGTGCCGCCGATCTTCAGCCGATTCGTGGCGCTCGGCAACCAGCGCTTCGTGCCGCTCGAGGATGTGATCGGGGCGCACCTGAAGCGGCTGTTCCCCGGCATGGAAGTGCTCAGCGTCAACACCTTCCGAGTCACTCGCAACGAGGACCTCGAGGTCGAGGAGGACGACGCCGAAAACCTGCTCAAGGCCCTGGAGAAGGAACTGCTGCGCCGCCGGTTCGGGCCATCGGTGCGGCTCGAGGTCGAGGAGAACATCGGCGCTCACGTCCTCGACCTGCTCACCAGTGAGCTCGGTGTGACCGAGTCCGAGGTCTTCCGGCTTCCCGGGCCGCTGGATCTGCGCGGGCTCCATGACATCGCCGACCTGGACCGTGAGGACCTGAAGTACCCCAACTTCCTCCCAGCCACGCACTCGCTGCTCGCCCCGGTCGAGTCGGCCTCGCCGGTGGACGTCTTCAAGGCGCTGCGGCGGTCCGACGTCCTCCTCCACCACCCCTACGACTCGTTCAGTACGTCGGTCCAGCGATTCATCGAGCAGGCAGCCGCCGACCCGCAGGTGCTCGCGATCAAGCAGACGCTCTATCGCACCTCAGGTGACTCACCGATCATCGACGCCCTCGTCGATGCTGCGGAGGCCGGCAAGCAGGTGCTGGTGATCGTCGAGATCAAGGCCCGCTTCGACGAGCAGGCAAACATCCGCTGGGCCCGCAAGCTCGAGCAGTCCGGCTGCCACGTGGTCTACGGACTCGTCGGCCTGAAGACGCACTGCAAGCTGTCGATGGTGGTCCGCGACGAGCCCGAGGGCATCCGCCGCTACACCCACATCGGCACCGGCAACTACAACCCGAAGACCGCCAGGCTCTACGAGGACTTCGGACTGCTCACCACCGACGAGGCGACCGGCGAGGACGTCGCCCACCTGTTCAACAACCTCAGCGGCTACTCGCGCAACGCGTCGTACGAGGAGCTGCTGGTCGCGCCGGACTCCGTGCGCACCGGGCTGACCGAGGCCATCCGCAACGAGGTCGCCCACCATCGCGAGGGTCGGCCGGCGCGGATCCGGATCAAGGCGAACTCGATCGTCGACGAGGCGCTGATCGACGAGCTCTACGCGGCTTCCCGCGCAGGGGTGCAGGTCGACCTGCTGATCCGCGGGATCTGCGCCGTACGCCCCGGCGTGGAGGGGCTCTCCGAGAACATCTCGGTGCGCTCGATCCTCGGTCGCTACCTCGAGCACAGCCGGATCATGTCGTTCGCGAACGGTGGTGAGCCGGTCGCCTGGATCGGCTCGGCCGACCTGATGCACCGCAACCTCGACCGCCGGGTGGAGGTGCTGGTCAAGCTGCCGACAGCGGGGGCGGTGGAGGAGGTCAACCGGCTGCTCGACCTCGCCTTCGACCCGCACACGTCCGCCTGGGAGCTCGACTCCGACGGCACCTGGACCCAGGCCACCTCCCCCGACGACGACCCGATGCGCAACCTCCAGGAGACCCTGATCTCCCTGCACAAGCGCCGCCGCTCCCGTCTGGCCTAGGCGGTGGTTGCTGAGGCGTCGCATCTTGCGGTCCCTGGTCTCGTCTGACCGCTCGCTTCGCTCGCTGCTCGACCACCGGTGGTTGCGGCGTACAGCCACCCCCGGTGGTTGAGGAGCGAGCGCAGCGAGCGTCTCGAAACCACCTACCGGCTGCTGAGGCGTCGCATCTTGCGGTCCCTGGTCTCGTCTGACCGCTCGCTTCGCTCGCTGCTCGACCACCTGTGGTTGCGGCGTACAGCCACCCCCGGTGGTTGAGGAGCGAGCGCAGCGAGCGTCTCGAAACCACCTCGACCTCGGCTACTCGGCGTCGACCAGGTCCTCGCGGTGGTGGGACTCGGCGAGGGTGCGGAGGTGGTCCATGTCGATCGCCTCGCGGGGAGCGACGGCGACGCGCAGGGGCGTGATGGCGTTGATGCTCGAGGTGCGGGTGCCGCCCTCGAGCAGCGCGCGCTCGCCGATCACGGCTCCGGGTCCCAGCTCGGCGAGGTCCTTGCCGTCGACGTTGACGCACACCACGCCGTCCAGGATCAGGTAGAGCTCGTCGCCCGGCTCGCCCTGGCGGGTGAGGTAGGTGCCCTTCTCGAGGTTGCGGATCTCGGGGCGCGCGTTGCCCTGCATGATGTCGGTCGACAGCTGGCGCTCGAGGTCGCTCTCGACCGCGACGACGAGAGCCTCGCGGTCGTGGTCGGCCCACGGGGTGCGTACGCCGAAGGAGTGCGCCATCCAGCCGCCCTGGTCGGCGAGTCCGCTCTTGAGCACGATCCGACCGTCGGTGCCGTAGACCCAGTGCCGCGGGAACGCACTCGCCCCGGTCATCTCGACGTCGCTGCTGCCGTCGGCGCGCAGGGTCACCGCGAGGGTCGTCCAGACGAGCGGCGCCTGCCAACGGACGTACGGCGGGTGCGGCACCGGGCGTGGCAACGGAACCCCGGTGCGTCCGCCCACCGTCTGCCGGAAGCGGACCGCCCCGTCGGCCCGCTCGGGCTCTCGCCGCAGGACGGGCATGGAGGCCGCCCGGAACGTGGCCCCGATCCGACCGACCTTGACCGTCGTTGAGCCCATCACCAGGCCACTGTTGTCGTGGTGACCGGCGTCGACGATGCGACCGTCCTCGACCTCGGCCCACACCGAGAGCACGTTGGCGAACCGGAACTTGTCGTGGCGGGACAGCTCGTGCACCTCCTCGGCACCCTGAACCCGGTCGGGCAGCGGCTTGTCCCAGTGGGAGAGCCGGAGGTCCATGCCTGCCTTCAGGGCGCCCTTGAGGGAGTCGGAAGGGATCCAGGACATTGACAGGGCGGTTGCCTCGACGCGCATTTTGCCTACCTCCGGACAAGCACAAGTGCGGATGTTCGAACTTATCCGCGCCGGTTCGCAGCCACAACGTACAGAACGGACAACTCATCGCGCCTTTCGCTGCCACGGGGGACTAGCGTGGCCGCATGTCCGGACGGCAGGGGGGTCCACGCGACGGGGGCACAGCTCGCATCGCGAGCGGCCCCGGTTCCGACGGCGGCAGCGGCACCGCTGACGAGATCGCCTCGGTCGACCGAGCCATCTCCGCGCTCGAGGCCCAGCGGGCCATCCTGGGCGATGCCGTGGTGGACACCGCCCTGGACCCGTTGCGGGCCAGGCGGGCGGAGCTCGAGGCGTCCCGGACCGAGCAACGGCGCCTGGTGACCGTGGTGTTCGCCGACCTCGTCGACTTCACGGTGCTCTCGCGCCAGCTCGACGCCGAGGACACCCGCGAGGTCGTCAACGCCTACTTCGCCCGCTGGCAGCGGGCGATCGAGGACCAGGGTGGGGTGGTCGAGAAGTTCATCGGCGACGCCGTGATGGCCGTGTTCGGGCTCAACCGCTCCTACGAGGACGACGCCCACCGCGCGATCCGGTCGTCCCTGGCCATGCTCGCGGACCTCGACGACCTCAACGCCGATCTCGTACGCCGGTTCGGGGTCACCCTGCACATGCGGGTCGGCATCGACACCGGCGAGGTCGTGGTCAGCACGCTCGGCGAACGCGCAGGCGGCGGGTTCGTCGCGGTCGGTCCCACGGTCAACCGGGCCAGCCGGATCCAGGCTGCCGCGCCGGTGGACCACGTCCTCATCTCGACCGACACCCAGCGCCTGGTCCGCGGTGTCTTCGACTTCGAGGCCCCCACGTCCCTCAAGCTCAAGGGCATCGACGAGCCGGTCGAGGCCGTCGTGGTCACCAAGGAACGCCGGCACGAGTTCCGGCTCGACCCGACCGCGGTGGTCGAGGGCGTGGAGACCAGCACCGTCGGACGGGAGCTGGCCCTGCGCTTCCTCCAGGACCGATTGTGGGACGTCATCGACGAGTCGCGGTGGCGAGTGGTCACGGTCATGGGCGAGGCCGGCGTCGGCAAGTCCAGGCTTCTCTACGACTACGACGCCTGGCTGGCCAAGCGTCCCGAGTCGGTGTGGTGGTTCCGTGGGCGCGCGGCACCGTCGGGGCAGAACGGCGTGAACGTGCTGCTGCGCGACCTGGTCACCTCGCGGCTCGACATCTCGATCGACGACCCGAGCGACGTCGTACGCAAGCGGCTCACCGATGGCTTCGTCTCTGCCATCGGCCCGGAGTCCGGGCCGCGCAAGGCGGCCCTGGTCGGCGCCTGGCTGGGGTTCGACGTCGCAGGACGGCACCTTCGACCTGCCGTCGGAACCGCAGACCCTGCGCGACCAGGGCACCGAGGCACTCGGGGAGTACTTCCGTGAGCTCGCTCGCCAGGCACCGGTGGTGATGCTGCTCGAGGACCTGCACTGGGCCGACGAGGGCACACTGCGGTGGCTCGACGCCGTCGCTCCGGTCCTCGCTGAGTCCAAGGTGCTGGTGGTGGCCACGGCCCGGCCTTCGCTGCTGGAGGAGCAACCCCGCTGGGGTGAAGGACTTGCCCACCACGCGCGCCTGACGCTCAACCCGCTCTCGCGACGGGACAGCCGCGAGCTGGTGCGGCAGATCCTGCGCAAGGTCAAGGACCTCCCCGAGGACCTGGTGACGCTCGTCATCGACAGGGCCGAAGGCAACCCGTTCTACGTCGAGGAGCTGGTCAGCTGGCTGATGGACGCCGGTGTGGTCGTCCGCGCCGAGCCGCACTGGTTCGTCGTCGACGAGCTGGTGCGCAGGGTCGCCGTACCCTCCACGCTCAAGGGCGTCCTGCAGTCACGGCTCGACTCGCTGAGCATGGAGGAGCGCCACCTGGTCCAGCGTGCGTCGGTGGTCGGCCGGGTCTTCTGGGACCTCGCCGTCGCCCATCTCGACGGCGGTCGCGAGTCTGATGTCACCCGAGCACGCGCGCTGCCTCGAGAGCCTGCGGCGCCACGAGGTCGTGCTGCAGCGCGAGGTCTCCCACTTCGCCACGGCGCGTGAGTTCCTGTTCAAGCACGCACTGCTCCGCGACGTGGCGTACGACGGGGTACTGCGCGCCCACCGCGAGCGCTACCACCGCCGCGCTGCCGCCTGGCTGGCCGAGACGAGCTCTGCGGTGGGTCGTGCCGACGAGTACGCCGCCGACATCGCAGACCACTACGACCGGGCGCATGACCCGGCCGCGTCCGTCTGGTACCTCCGTGCCGGGACCCGCGCGGCCTCCGTCTACGCCCTGACCGAGGCCAGCCGGATGCTCGACAGCGCCCTGAAGCACGCGCCCGAGGGTGACACCCACCTGCGCTTCGACATCCTGCTCGCCCAGGAGGACCTGCTGGACCGCCGCGGTGAACGTGAACCGCAGCAGCGAGCCCTGGACGCGATGACCGCGCTGGCCGAACACCTGGACCCGCCCCGCCAGGTGCAGCTCGAGCTGGCGCAGAGCCGGTTCCAGTTCAGCCACAGCGAGTACGACACGGCGCGGCTGCACGCAGACCGGGCCGTGGAGATCGCCACCGAGATCGACGACCTGGCCCTCCGCGCGGAGTCGACCCTGGCGCAGGGCAAGGCGCTGACCTGGGCCGCCGAGGGCGAGGGCGCGCACGTCTGCCTGACCCGAGCGGTCGAGCTGGCCCGCGAGATCGGGCGGCCGGCTCTGATCGGCGAGGGGCTGCGCTACCTGGCCATGCTGACCAGCAACAACGGCGACTTCCCCGCATCCCTGGAGTACGCCGCCGAGGCCCGCGAGGTCTTCGCCCGAGCCGGTGACACCGAGCTGGAGAGCACCGCACTCGCCCAGGGGGCGAACACCTACTTCAACCTGGGCCGGTACGCCGAGGCGCAGGCCGCGCTCGAGGAGACCCTGCCGATCTTCCGGCGCTCGGGTCATCGCTACCGCGAGACCATCAACCTCGGCAACCTCGCTTCGATCGCCCTGATGCGCGGCCAGCTGGCCTCCGCCGAGCAATGGGGCCGTGAGGCCGTGGAGAACGCCCACCAGCTCGAGGAGCTCGAAGCCGAGGCGAACTACTTGCTCGTCCTGGGAGCTGTCGCCACGCTGACCTCGCGCTTCGACGTCGCCCGGAGCCACCTCGACGACGCCATCTCCATTGCGCACGACGTGCACGAGGATGCCCTGCAGGGAGAGACGTTGGCCCGCATGTCGACGGTCGAGCTGGCGACCGGCAACCTCGACGAAGCCCTGGCGCTGGGGCGAAGGGCGGTCACCGCCGCCGCCGACGTCGCCTCGGACCTCGATCGCGGCACCACCCAGCAGGCACACGCGCATGCCGCCGCGGCGATGGGCCTGTGGGACGAGGCCGAGACGGCCTTCGCGGAGGCCCACCGCCTGTTCAAGATCCTCGAGCTGGACTCGCTGGTCCGCGAGACGACCGTCGGGCTCGCCAGTGTCGCGGCGGCGCGAGGCCAGGTGGACGCGGCCGTCGAGCTGATCGCGCCGGTGCTGGAGCACCTGGACACGGCCGGTCTGGCGCAGACCTGGGAGCCCGGCGAGATGCTGGTCTGCTGCCACCGGATCCTCGTCGAGGCGGGTGACCCACGAGCCGGTGTGGTCCTGGAACAGGCGAGGAACTACCTGCGCGCGATGGCAGAGGAGGTCGGGCGACCAGGACCTCGCGGCCGGCTACCTTGCCTTCCCGCCGCACGCTGCGCTGCTCGCGCAGGACTGACCGGTCCGCTCGCGACTCGCTCAGCGGGTCGCTCAGCAGGTCGCGAACAGCACCGGCCCGTCGTACACCATGGAGAGCACGAAGCCGGTCTTCGTCCTTCGGGCGCATCTCCAGCACGACGTCACCACCGACGGCCTTCGACGAGGTCGAGCTCGAAGTTGTCGGAGAACGAGCCCCCGCGCCCGACGGCCTTGCCGACGGCCAGCTCGGCGCGCGGTCGCAGGTTCTTCCCGGCCTGCTCGTCGTCCTCGAAGTGGGCGACGACCCGGAGAGTGCGGTTCGGCTGCATCGCCATCGCCAGCCCGGCCAGTGGTGTCACGCCGCCGGCGTCCTGCACCAGGCGCTCGGCCTCGGCCTGGGCGTCGTCGTCGGCCCGCGACATGGCGAGGTCGTCGCAGGCGAAGTCCTTGCCCCAGAGCATCGCGTTGGTCGGGTCGCCGAGGCGCCCGGCCATGTCGGAGACGCCGTCCACGGACGCGAACGAGCTGGCATCACCGGCAGCCACCCGGGCCGCCTTCTCGGCGAAGCCCCCCTCGTCGCTGGAGACCACCAGGCCCTGGTCCTCGAGCAGAGTGACGTACTGCAGCTCCGGGGAGATCGTCGGGTCGATCTCGGGCATCAGGTCGGCACCGCCCACCCAGACACCGTCGTCGTCCTTGGGCTTCTTGTAACCGGCCGAGCGCAGGTTGCCGGCGAGTACGTCGAAGTCGGCGCCGTCAGCGACCTTCAGCACCATCGTCGCGCCCTCGCGGCCCTGGGCGAAGGCCTCCCACTGCGCGGTGGCCGGACTGAACCCGTAGTTCTCCTGCAGTGCGGGCGCCGAGTCGTTGATGCTCGAGGCGGCGCTGTAGTCGCTGTCGTAGGCCTTCTGGATCAGCGTCTCGACCTGCTTGCCGTTCGGGGTGTCACCCAGATCGGCCTTGAGCCTGCTGCGTACGGCGGCCCAGTCGGTGAAGCCCACGCGCAGCGAGCTCGCCGGGACACGGTCAAGCGCTTCCTCGAGGTCGGAGCGGTCGAGCCGCTGCCAGACGACGACACCGACCACGAGCAGCCCGGCGACCAGCGCGAGCACGAGGGCGGCGATGCCCACCCGGAGCAGGACGCGACGGTTCGGCACGTCCTGACACCTCCGCCCTCGTTCTGACCGGGTGCGCGACCCGTGCACGCATGACCGCCCGAGGGTAGCCGTACACCTCGACATGTCAGGATCTGCCGCATGACCAACCCGCCGCTGCCTGAAGCGATCGGTCCGGATGTCATCGCCGCGGGGGCAGTGGTCACCCGCAAGGGCCCGGAGGGTCGCGAGGTCCTGCTCGTGCACCGGCCGAAGTACGACGACTGGTCCTTCCCCAAGGGCAAGCAGGACCCCGGCGAGCACGTCACCGCGACCGCGGTCCGCGAGGTGCTCGAGGAGACCGGGGTGGAGATCAGGCTCGGTCGCCCGCTCCGCCCCCAGCTGTACGTCGTGAGCGGTGGCCGCGCCAAGACGGTGCACTACTGGGTCGGCCACGTGATGGGCGACGACGACGTGTCGTCGTACGAGATCAACGAGGAGGTCGACGACCTCGCCTGGCTCAGCGAAGACGCGGCGAAGGAGCGGATGACCTACCTCGATGACATCGACCTGCTCGACCAGTTCAACCAGGGCCGCAAGACCACCTCGGCGCTGCTGATCGTCCGGCACGCGAAAGCCGAGAAGCGCGACCGCTGGGAGGGCCGCGACCCGAAGCGCCCGCTCAACGAGCTCGGGGAGGTGCAGGCCGAGGCGTTGATCCCGCTGCTGCACGCCTTCGGCGTCGCCCGCGTGGTCACCTCGACCAGCACGCGATGCGTGCAGACCGTGCAGCCCTACGCCGCCGAGCAGGTGCTGCCGACTGACGGAGATCGACGAGCTCTCCGAGGAGGGCTTCGACGAAGCAGCGGCCCGCACCCTCCTGTCCGAGCTGATGTCCAGCCTCGGAGTCGAGCGTGCTGTGCAGCCACCGGCCCGCGCTTCCCCAGCTGCTCGAGATCCTCGGGATCGAGGAGGAGCCGCTGGCTCCGGCGGAGCTCGTCGTGTGCCACCACCGCAAGGGTGCGGTCGTCGCCACCGAACGGCACTCCCCCACGCAGCGAGCCCTCTGACCAGCGCTCTTTCGCAGCACTGCTCGATGGGCCGCCTGTGACGGCCCTCTCGTTGGCATCGCCGACCCGCTGGCCAGCGTTCACCTCACGTTCACCTTTGCCGAAGCACCCAGTCACTTCTGCTTCCTAGGTTCACCAGCGTGAACACAACCACTGACTTCAAAGACCAGGAGAATCAAGTGCGACGCATGTCCATCCGCTGGGCTGCCCTCCCCGGCGCCGCCCTGCTGGCCATCACCCTCGCCGCGTGCGGCTCGGGCGCCGAAGCCGGCGGCTCCGGCAGCGGAGGCGCCTCGGGATCCGTCGCAGTCGACGGCTCCTCCACCGTCTTCCCGATGAGCAACGCCGCCTACGAGCTGCTCAGCGAGGAGAACCCCGACATCAAGGTCACCGTCGGATCCTCCGGCACCGGTGGCGGCTTCGAGAAGTTCTGCGCCGGCGAGACCGACATCTCCGACGCCTCGCGTCCGATCAAGGACGACGAGGAGGTCCCGACCTGCGAGAAGAACAAGGTGGAGTACACCGAGCTGCAGGTGGCGACCGACGCCCTGACCGTGGTCGTGAACAAGGACCTCGAGGGCGTCGACTGCCTGACCACCGACCAGCTCATCAAGCTCTGGGGCCCCGGCTCGAAGATCAACAACTGGAACCAGCTCGACCCGAAGTTCCCGAACCAGAAGATCTCGCTGTTCGGTCCCGGATCCGACTCCGGCACCTACGACTACATGGCTGCCGACGTGATCGGTGACGAGTCCGAGAAGACGCGAGACGACTACGAGGCCAGCGAGGACGACAACGTGCTGGTCCAGGGCGTCGAGGGAACCAAGGGAGCCTCCGGCTACTTCGGCTACACCTACTACGAGGAGAACGCCGACAAGCTCAAGGCCGTCGCCATCGACGACGGCAAGGGCTGCGTGAAGCCCTCGGCCGAGACGGCGCAGGCCGGCAAGTACACCCCGCTCGCCCGCCCGCTCTTCATCTACGTCGCCAACAAGGCGTACAAGGACAACAAGGCCGTCAAGGAGTACACCGACTTCTACATCGACAACCTCGAGAAGATCGCCACGGCGAGCAAGTTCATCCCCCTCAACGAGGAGGACTACAGCAAGACCAAGTCCACTCTCGACGGCATCGGCTGAGGCCGAGAACACCGAGAGAGAACAAGGACAGCGACAACGAATGAGTGACAGCTCGAGTGCAACGCCAGGTCCGCCCTCCGGGGCGGGCCTGGCCCACTCACCCGTCAACCTGCGGCGCCGCCCCCGTCGCGCCGAGTCGGTCATCAAGGCCCTGCTGCTGGGGTCCGCGCTGCTCTCGGTGGCGATCACCTTCGGCATCGTCCTGGCGCTGATCGAGCCGGTCATCCACTTCTTCGGGCAAGTGGCCATCGGTGACTTCTTCGCCACCGAAGGCAAGTACGCCGTGCTCCCCCTGATCGGCGGCACGGTGATGTCGACGCTGGTCGCCCTGGTCGTCGCGATCCCGCTGGGTCTGGGTGCAGCGATGTATCTCTCCGAGTACGCCAGCAAGCGCGCCCGCAAGACCCTCAAGCCGACACTCGAGCTGCTGGCCGGGGTGCCGTCGGTGGTCTACGGGTTCTTCGCGCTGGCCTTCGTCACACCGACCCTGCTGCAGGGCATCCTGAACATGGACGTCGGCTTCACCAACGTGCTGGCCGCCGGCCTGGTGCTCGGCGTGATGATCGTGCCGACCATCGCGTCGCTGTCCGAGGACGCGCTGTCCGCCGTACCCCAGTCGATGCGCCAGGGCTCGCTCGCGATGGGCGCCAACCGGATGCAGACCACGCTCCGCGTCGTACTCCCCGCGGCGCTGTCCGGCGTGGCCGCCGCCGTCGTGCTCGGCCTCTCCCGCGCGGTCGGCGAGACCATGATCGTCGCCTTGGCAGCCGGCGCCCAGAAGAACCTCTCGCTGGACCCACGCGAGGGCATGCAGACGATGACGGGGTTCATCGCGCAGACAGCCGGCGGCGAGAACCCGGTCGGCTCGGTCGACTACAACATGCTGTTCGCGGTCGGCCTGCTGCTGTTCCTGATCACGCTGGTCATCAACGCGATCAGCATCTCCTTCGTCCGTCGCTTCAGGCAGGCCTACTGAATGACCTCCTCCACTGTCGAGTACACCCGCGAGGCCGTCCAGAAGGCGGTTTCCACGGGTCGCAGCCGCGACCGCAACACGGGGTCCCTGGTCTTCCTGGTGCTGCTCTGGTTCTCACTCTTCTTCGGCGTCATGGTCCTGCTGGTGCTGATCGTCGACACCGTCATCGACGGGAGCACCCCGGTTCGACTCGGCGCTGCTCACGCGCTACGACTCCACCCTCTTCCCCGAGCGCACGGGGTTCCGCGCGGGCATCCTCGGGACGCTGTGGCTGATGGGGGTCACCGCCGTGATGGCGGTGCCTCTCGGCATCGGAGCCGCGCTGTATCTCGAGGAGTTCGCCGACGGCACCAAGTGGTACAACCGGTTCGTGGAGGTCAACCTCCAGAACCTCGCAGCCGTGCCGTCCATCGTCTACGGCCTGCTCGCGGTCGCGGTGATGGCGCTGATCGGCTTCGAGCGCAAGGGCGTCGTCCTCGGCGGTGCGATCGCACTGGCGCTGCTGATCCTGCCGGTCATCATCATCACCACTCGCGAGTCGGTGCGGGCGGTTCCCAACGACATCCGCTTCGGCTCCCTGGCTCTCGGTGCCACCCAGTGGCAGACCACGTGGCGCCAGACGCTCCCCGTCGTCCATCCCCGGCATCGCGACCGGCACGATCCTCGGGCTGTCGCGCGCCATCGGCGAGGCCGCGCCACTGCTCCTGCTCGGGATCGCCGGGAGCGGTCCGGTTCGACCCGACCGGCGTGGCCAGCCCGGTCACGGCACTGCCGATCCAGATCTTCTCGATGACCTCGCAGTCCCAGGAGGACTACCAGACGGCCGCCGCCGCGGCCATCGTCGTACTGCTCGTGATGGTGCTGCTGCTCAACGGCCTGGCCATCTTCATCCGCAACAAGTTCCAACGAGAGTGGTGAGCCCCGTGGCTACCAAACCGGCAACCTTCACATCCACCGAAAGCTTCAGCGGAAGTCTGGACACCTACATGAGCTCCCTCGTCGACGTACCTGCTGCCAACGCGGAGCGCGCCCTCCCGCCGCAGCCCACCGCGCCCGTCATGGAGACGCGTGACCTCAACGTCTACTACGGCGACTTCCACGCCGTCCACGACGTCGACCTCTCCTTCGGTCGCAACGAGATCACCGCCCTGATCGGCCCGTCCGGGTGCGGGAAGTCGACCGTGCTGCGCTGCCTGAACCGGATGAACGACCTCGTCACCGGGTGCCGGGTCGAGGGCTCGGTCACCTACCACGACGTCGAGATCTACGGGAAGAACATCGACCCGATCGAGGTACGACGCCACATCGGCATGGTCTTCCAGAAGCCCAACCCGTTCCCCAAGTCCATCTACGACAACATCGCCTACGGCCCCCGCGTCATCGGGATGAAGGTCGACGACATGGACGCACACGTCGAGGAGAGCCTGCGGCAGGCGGCGCTCTGGGACGAGGTCAAGGACAAGCTGAAGCAGTCGGCGTACGGCCTCTCCGGCGGCCAGCAGCAGCGCCTCTGCATCGCCCGCACGATCGCCACCCGGCCGGACGTGATCCTGATGGACGAGCCGTGCTCGGCCCTGGACCCGATCGCCACCTCGCGCATCGAGGACCTGATGACCGAGCTGCGCAGCACCTACACGATCATCATCGTCACCCACAACATGCAGCAGGCCGCCCGGGTCTCCGACCGCACCGCGTTCTTCACCGCGAAGCCCGACGAGACGACCGGCAACCGGACCGGCCTCCTGGTCGAGTTCGACCTCACCAAGCAGATCTTCAGCAGGCCCGCCGACGAGCGCACCGAGGCCTACATCTCCGGCCGCTTCGGCTGAGCCTGCTGCACGACCCGCGTCCGGTCGTTGGCTCGCCGGTCGTCGAGCGCGGGTCATTCGATCGCCGGTCGTCGCGCAACCGCCGCGTAGCCAAACCTGCGAATGTCGCTGGTTTGGCCTCTGATCGCTCCACTGGCTGCTCGCGCCACATTCGCATGTTTGGCTGCGAGTCATCCCTCCACAGGCCGCCACACCGCAGGGCTTTCCACAGGCTTGGCAAACGGTCGGGCGCTGCGTGTCCGGCGGTCGAAGGCTGGCCGCATGGACTTGACCAGCCACGTGTCATTGATGGGCGGCGCCTGCGACCGAGCCTCAATCGTCGCTCTACGCGGACGCAGCGAGGTCGACCGCGCAATCCGCAGCGGCACCCTGGTGCGCACGGCTCGCGGCCGCTACGCCCTCCCGACCAGCCCGGAGTTCGTACGCCGCGCCAGTGCGTTCGCGGGTGTCTTGTCCCACCGGAGTGCCGCGCAGTACTACGGGTGGCCACAGAAGACGCTGCCGAGCAAGCCGGAGATCACTGTGGCGCGCGACCGACGGATCAGCGTCGGCGCACGGAAGCTGGTGCTCCCCCACTGGAGCGATCTCGCAGCGGAGCACATCGACGGCATCGTCACCACCAAGGAGCGCACATTGGTCGACTGCATGCGGAACCTTCCGCTCGACGAGTCAATCCCGATCGCGGACAGTGCCATCCGTTGTGATGACTTCACCGGCCCGGAGCTGATCACCCTGGCCGGCTCGACCCGGGGTCGCGGCCGCGCGCGCATTCGTGCCGTGGCAGCCGCCGCCACGAGCAAGTCGGCCAATCCGTTCGAGTCGGTGCTGCGTGCTCAAACCATGCTGGTACCCGGGCTTGTCGCGGTTGCTCAACTCCCTGTGCGACTGCCCGGCACCCGCCGCTTGTTGCATCCCGACCTGGCAGATGAGCGGCTCGGCATCGCCATCGAGGCTGAGGGATTCGAGTGGCATGGCGAGTCCGCAGCACTGACCAGGGACTGCCGGCGATACAACGCACTCACCCAGCTCGGCTGGCAGGTGATCCGGTTCAGCTGGTATCTGGTGATGCACGAGCCGGCATACGTTCACGAAACTCTGCTTGCGGCCGTTGCATCCGCACACCAACATGCGAATGTCGCGTAGGTGACGACGTGAACGCTTCATCTGCCAACCGCGCCACATTCGCATGTTCGGCTACACGCTCCACTCCACCAGAAAGCCGTCGCTGCTCAGTATCGGTGAGCCACTTCCACGAGGGGCTATCCGAACCCCTGCGGTGAGCCCTAGGTTGGCGAGCATCCAGCCAACGGGAGGCACATCATGGGGATCATCAGCGACATCCGGGTGCGGCAGCCGGCCAAGCACGACCTGGTCGGGCGTCAGTTCACGGTGACCGGGATCGGCACCGGCTTCGAGGGAACGATCGGGATGCGGTTGCTCAACCGCACCGGCAAGGTCATCGCCACAGCGTTCGCGCAGTCGACCGGCGGGATGGCGGCACTCGGCGAGTTCACCGCCACGATGAAGGTCAAGACACCACCTCGGGCCGGTACGCCGCTGACCCTGCAGGTCTTCGGCGACAACCCCGGGCCGGGTCCCGGGCCGGGCAGCAACCTGCGCGAGGTCGAGGTGATCATGTTCCCCAAGCTGACCGGGTGGCTGCTCTACCGGGTCGAGTCCGGCGACACCCTGACCGGCATCGTCCGCAAGGCCCGCGACTTCGGCAAGACGACGGTGGCGCAGATCGTGGTGGCGAACGACCAGATCAAGGACCCGGACCTGATCCAGGTCGGCTGGAAGCTGCGCATCCCGCTCAGCTGAGCAGCGCAGGTCAGGGCATCTGGAAGACGAACTTCATCAGGAAGTACGTCAGCGCCGCCACAGTGCCGGCCGCCGGGAAGGTCAGGACCCAGGCGGTCACGATGGAGCGCGCGACCCCCCAACGCACCGCGGAGAAGCGCTTCGTGGACCCCACGCCCATCACCGCGCTCGTGATCGTGTGGGTCGTCGAGATGGGAGCCTCGAAGACGTAGGCCGTGGTGTAGAGCACGCCCGCGGAGATCGACTCGGCGGCAAAGCCCTGCGGGGGGTCGAGGTGGATGATCCGCCGCCCGAGGGTGCGCATGATCCGCCAGCCTCCCGAGTAGGTGCCCAAGGAGATCGCGGTCGCGGCCGCGACGATCACCCAGATCGGCAGCGGGTCGCCGGCAGCGACGTAACCCCCCGACAGCAGGGCCAGGAAGATCACGCCCATGGTCTTCTGGGCGTCCTGCAGGCCGTGACCCAGCGCCATCGCGGCTGCCGAGACGGCCTGCGCAAGCCGGAAACCCCGTCCAACCTTGGCCGGTGACGCGCGGCGGAAGGTCCACATGATCGCAAGCATCATGGCGAAGCCGAGTGCGAAGGCGACGAACGGGGAGATGAGCATCGGCAGAAGGACCTTGTCGACCACCGTGGCCCAGTTGACGAAGACACCCCCAGCGATGGCCGCGCCGACGAGGCCACCGATCAGGGCTTGCGAGGAGGACGACGGCAGCCCGAAGTACCAGGTGATCAGGTTCCAGGTGATCGCGCCGAGCAGCCCCGCCATCACGATCACCAGCCCGTGGCTTCCCGTCCCCGGACTGATGACCTCGCTCACCGTCTGCGCCACCTTCTGACCCAGGAAGGCACCGATGAAGTTCATCACCGCTGCCATCGTCAGCGCCACGCGCGGGGTCAGCGCCCGGGTGGAGACCGATGTGGCGATCGCGTTCGCGGCGTCGTGGAACCCGTTGGTGTAGTCGAAGATCAGGGCAGTAAGGACGACCGCGATGATGATCGCGAGCTCCACCGGTCAGGACTCCTTGGCGTGGATCTGCTCGATGATGTTGGCGACCTTCTCGAAGGCGTCGACGGCGTGCTCGAGGGAGTCGACGATGTCCTTGAGCTTGAGCACGTCGAGCGCTTCGTACTGGCCGCTGAACAGCTTGGCCAGGATGCGGCGGTAGCTCTTGTCGCCGGCGTTCTCCAGCCGGTTGATCTCGATCCAGTACTCCTCGAGATCCTTCATCGACTTCAACCGGGGCATCGCCTCGGCGGTCAGCTCCGCGCACCGCTGGAGTACGTCGACCTGCTCGGCGAGCTCGGTCGGCAAGCGAGTCGACCTCGTAGAGCATCGAGAGGTCGACGGCCTCCTCCATGTAGTCCATGACGTCGTCGAGGCCGGAGGCGAGGGCGTAGATGTCCTCACGGTCGAACGGCGTGACGAACGTCGAGTTGACCCGCTTGGCGATCTCGTGGGTGGTCTCGTCGCACTCGTGCTCGGCGTCCCGCATCCGATCGGCGATGTCCTTGCGGTCGGCCGCATCGTCGAGCATCTCCGCCAGGATCCCGGCCCCGTTGACGAGGTGGGTCGCCGAGGTGGCCGAGCAATTCGTAGAAGACGTTGTCCACAGGCTTGAAGCGCAGGGGCACGATTAACTCCTGATGAGGAGGATCAGAACGCTGCACATGCTAGGGCCTGCATGACCCGCACGTGTAACCCGGGCGGACGACCCACTCCTCGAGGAGAGGACGCCCCGTCGCGATGCCACTGTGCCACGGATGGACGGGCCGCGGCGCGAAACGTCAGTCGCCCTTGCGCGGGTGCGGGATGACGCCGAGGATCTCGTCGATCTCGGAGACGGACATGCGTGCCTCGGACTGGTTGGCGGCCACGATCAGGTTGGCGGTCAGCTCAACCTCGTCGAGCAGCTCGTCGTCCTCGAGACGCACATCGAACGGATCCACGCGTCCAGCCCTTCCCCGGTTCGCCCTGGATGCCTGTTCTTGTTTTCCTACCCGCGTGCAAGCCCCCGAAACCAACATGTGGACGGTCGGCTTGCCTTTTCGCCGGTCGAAATACACAGAAAGGGCTCCGACCGTTGCCGATCGAAGCCCCTCTGTTGTGTAACGCGTATCAGATAGCGCGCACGTTCTCCGCCTGCGGGCCCTTGGGACCCTGCGTGACGTCGAACTCGACCTTCTGGTTCTCGTCGAGGGACTTGTAGCCCTGCGACTGGATGGCCGAGTAGTGAACGAAGACGTCATCGCCGCCGTTCTCCTGGGCGATGAAGCCGAAGCCCTTCTCGGCGTTGAACCACTTGACTGTGCCCTGAGCCATGCTCTTTTTCTCCTTGTTACTGAGGCGTGGCCACCACTTCGGCAGCCTCGACAGGATGCGGTGATACGCCGTCCCGCCTCGCAAGCTTGGAGCCAAGAGAAGAAACGCCGTTGGATCACAAACTCCAACAAGCGTTGTGTAACCGCTGGAACTTGCACCCTGCACCGAGGAGCCTACCAACCTTGGCGCAGAACGCGAGCCAGCCCTGGGGGCGCGTTCTTTCGGAGGTGCTGTCGCGGCGGGTGGGCGGCCCATTCCCGGGCCCGGGGTTCCGTCGTACAGTCTGGGCAAGACACGACAACTGCAGCACCCACCGTGTCCGCAGCACCCGCGAGAGGAGGGGTCGTGTCCGAGCGTGAACCCACCGAGGCGTCGACGGAACCCGCCGCCCGCGAGGGTGAGCACCCGTCCGGGAGCGATCACGCGTCCGTCGACCCGCTCGAGGTTGCTCGGGAGGCGTTCGCCGACGAGCAGCCAGCCGAGCACGAGAACGGGTCAGCAGGCTCGGGCCGCAAGCGTGGCCTGCTCTCGCGCTTGACGCCTTCCAAGGACGCCGGCGACGACCGGGGAACCGGCCAGGACGGCGACAAGGGCGGCGACGGGGACGGCAACAAGGATGGCGACGACGGCCCCGCCCGGCACCGCGTCGTACGCAAGAAGCTCTCCGAGATCCTGACCCGTATCGAGCCCGGCATCGCCGCGCAGTCGAAGCGCCAGGGCAGCGCCACCGGCGAACCCGATGCTCCGCCCACCGACGACGACTCGTCCCAGGACGCTGACCAAGCAGCCGACGAGGGCTGGGTCTTCCACGAGGCGGGACCGGAGTCGGCCGGCTTCGAGGGATGGCTCTACCACTACGCCGACGGCGCGATGGCCGCCGAGGACGGCACCGTCTACGAGTTCTCCGACTCGGGTGCGCTCACTGATGCGTCCTCGGAAGCTGAGCCCCCACCCGAACCCGAGCCGGAACCCGAACCGGAACCCGAACCCGAGCCAGAACCCGAACCCGAGCCCGAGCCCGAACCCGAACCCGAGCCCGAACCCGAACCCGAGCCCGAACCCGAACCCGAACCCGAACCCGAACCGAGCCAGAACCGGAACCCGAGCCCGAACCCGAGCCCGAGCCAGAACCCGAACCGGAGCCGGAGCCGGAGCCCGAACCCGAACCCGAGCCGGAACCGGAGCCGACGTCCGAGGCCGACCTGGAGCCGGCGGACGACAGCGATGCTTCAGAGGAGGAAGACCCGACGAAGGACGGTCCGGCGAAGGACAGGCCGGCGAAGGAGAGGGCGCCCAAGGAGATCCCGGCGTTCATCGAGTACAGCCCGTCGAACCTGCCTCTCTACGTCCTGGGCACGGTCCTCGCACTGGCAGCGGGTGCCTCGGCGCTGACCCTCATCGTCACCGCAGCGGACCCGACCGCCGCCGGGCTGACGATGGCTGCCGTGTTCGCCGCCGTCGCGCTTGCTGCCGGGTGGGCGCTGTCCAGCTGGAGCCCGTCGGTCATCGCGATCCGGGACGGCGTCCTGGAGGTGGCCAACCGCCAACACGAGACGACGTACGACCTGCGTGACCCGGCAACCCAGGTGGAGCTCGGCGACAAGCCCGGTTCCCCGAGCTGGAAGGCGGTGATCGACCACCCGGACAGCCGCAGTGTGGTCATCCGAGCACAACAGGTGAAGGCGCGTCAGTTCACCGAGATCGTGCAGCACCACCGCAGCAACCTGCGCGACCCGGAGGAGAAGTCGAGCGAGGGGTCGAGCGAGGACAACGGCTGACCCCTACGGTCAGCTCCGGCGCGACTTCCTGGCGGTCCTGTACGACGGTTCGCGGAGCCGCTGCACCCAGGCGTACTGCGTGAGGCCGGGCAGCTGGTTGCGCACCGGGTCGAAGGAGATCGACCGGTCCGGCGCTTCGTCGTCGGAGAGCCAGAGCTCCGCGAAGGACCGCCACTTCCCCCGAGGTCGGCACCACGACATCTCATAGGACTGCGGGCCGATCGCGCGGACGCCGAGCAGCAGCGGGCCTTCAGCGGTGCGATAGGGCAACAGGGTCGTCAACGGCCGAGACTCCGGCCCACTGCCGAAGGTGAGCACGAAGCGCCCGAGCAGGCTCCAGCCCGTCGAGGCGAACAACAGGTCACCGACGCCTGCCGGCGTGGGGACGCGCATGGCGAGCCCGTGGATGTCCGGCAGCGCCTCCGGCAGGCCGATCGCCCGCGAGAGCCGTACGACGACCTCGTCGCGACCGGGCTCGTCCACCCAGGCCGCCCCGGACGGCTCGGTGGAACCCCGTCTCTCGAGGGTGGCCGTCACCACGGCGCCGTCGGGGTGCAGTGGCTTGGACTCCGGGCGCAACGCAGCCACCGTCCGGATGGTCGCCGAAAGCGCCGTGCCCACGGCCGACGAGCCTCCTCGGACCAGTCGTCCGGCGATCGTCGAACCTTGCGACGTTTCGTGATGTGTCATCGCACCTCCTTTGGGAACCAGTACCCCGGAAACCGCGCTTGGCCCCTACGGAAGAGACCGCATGTTCCTGTTCTTCAGCAACCGTCTCGGTTGCTTCGGCTCCCTCATCGTCTCTCTCGCGCTTACGGCGATCCTGATCCTGATCTTCTTCCGCTGAGCTCTCAGGCGGCAGGCTGCGGGGTGAGCAGCTGGTCCACGGGCGCGTAGTCGTCGGTGAGCACGGCTGCCCCGTCGATCCACTTGGTGAGCCGGTCGCCGTCGATGACGTCCCAGGCGACCTGCTGCTTCTCGAATCCGCGGTCGATGGCGCGCTTGTCGATCGGTGAGTCCGAGGCGATCGCAACCAGGTTGCCGCCACCTTGGCCGGAGAGGGTGTAGGCGTCCGCGGCGAGGGCGACGTGGTCGAAGACGCGGCGCAGGGTCGGCCAGCTCCGCCCGGGCGAAGCCGAGCGGGTGGAAGTCGATGATGTTGACGGCGTACACCCCTTCTGGGCGGAGGACACGGCGCAGCTCCTCGACGTACTCGACGGTGGTCAGGTGCCATGGCACGCTCACGCCGCCGAACGCGTCGCCGATGATCAGGTCGCGACTGGAGTCGGGCAACCGTCGTACGCCGAGGCGGCCGTCCTCGATCCTGACCCGGAGGGCCGGACCGGTCTTCAGCCCGAGGCGCTCGGTGTCGACCTTCACGACGCCGGGGTCGATCTCCGAGATCAGGCTGCGGGTGCCGGGCCGGGTCTTGGCCAGGTAGCGCGGGAAGGTCACTCCACCGCCCCCACGTGGTAGGCGTCCAGGGACTCACGTGGCTCGAAGCTGCCGTCGACCACGCCCGCGAGTGCCTTCACGTAGGAGAACTCGAGGAAGGTGGGGTCATCGACATCGACGTAGGAGTGGTGCAGTCCGTCCAGCACCAGCAGGCGGCCGCCGGGACGAGCGGAGTCGCTGACCACCTCGGCGCAGTGGTACTTCGTCTCGGCGTCACAACCCCCGGGAGCCACCACCGCACCCACGGCACCGAGCAGGATCAGCACCAGCGGGTAGCACCGGCGGGCGACGGCGTACGCCGATCTCGACCACGATCGCCGCGATCAGCAGGAGCAGCCCGAGCCCGACCATGATGCCGGTCACCGGCACCCGGGAGATGAGCACGAAGCCGGTCATCACGGTGCCGAAGATCGCGCCGACCGTGCCGATGCCGGAGAGCCGGCCGACAACGGTCCCGGTCTCCGACAGCGTGGTGAGCATCAGCTTGATGACCATCGGCGTCACGGCCGACAGCAGCGCACCGGGGACGATGATCGTCAGCGCCGGCCACCAGGAAGAGCAGCCCGGGAGCGCTCTCCCCGGCAGCGCGGACCAGGAACGGGGTGCTCGCCACGGCCGCGCCGGAGAGTGCCAGCAACGGTGAGATCGCCCGCCGGGGTGCCACCGAGTCAGCGGCGCGGCCGCCGTACAGCGCCCCGAGCGCGATCGCGACGAGCGCGGTGCCGATGACGAGGGTGCTGGTCTCCAGCGTCAGCCCGAGGTAAGGCGCCAGCAGGCGGAGGGCTACGAGCTCCACCACGAGGACGGCCGCCGAGGCCCCGAACACCAACGCGGCGGCGGCCCAGTCGGGCACGCGCGGGACCCGGATCCGGAGACTGCTGACTCACGCCGCGATCATGGCAGGCCAGGCAACAGTTTCGTCAGCCGGCGCTCAGCCGTACATCGCCGAGCGCCAGCGCTGGTAGGCGTCCTCGAGGTCAGGCAGCTCCCGCGGCTCGGCAGTGGAGCTCGGGGGGCGGGCATCCTGCAGCGTCGGTCCGCCGGCGAGGATCACTGCTCCCGCTGCCGAGGCGCTCCGCATGGGCAGGTGGTCGACGCGCCTGCGGAGTACGTCGGCCAGCAGCTGGCGCACCCATCGATCACGTGCACCCCCACCGAGCACGAACACCCTGCGGGCCTCGACGTCCAGCAGCTCCCACGAGCGGCGCACCAGGAAGGCCTGGGCCTCGGCTGCTGAACGTGCGGCCAGCGATCTGGGCGGCCGGTCGCCCATCTGCTCGGAGATCCAGCCAGGGCCCGAATGCGTCGGCGAGAGCGCTCCGCGCTCGGGTGCGACGAACGGGCTGAACAGCACTCCGCCGGCGCCGGCGGGGGCCTGCTCGCAGATCGCGGAGAGCTCGTCCCAGGTGATGCCCAGCTGCTGCTGCGCCCAGGAGAGGGCCAGCCCTGCGTTCTGGGCCGCCACCATGGCGTAGTGGTCGCCGAGCACTCCCTCGTAGACGTGTACGTCGCTCCAGCCCGAGCCGGTGGGCGGACCCGTCCGGGGATCGATGACCTGTGCGCCGGTGCCGAGGTTGACCACCACATCGCCCGGCTGCCAACCGTCCACCGCGTGCTCGAGCGCCACCAGGGAGACCGGGGTGTCCCCGCCACCCACCACGACTTCTGCGTCCCGCCAAGTCCCGACGAACTCGACGGACGGCCTGATCTTCGGCAGCAGGTGCGCGGGGACCAACGCCGTTGCCTCGCGCGCCCAGGACCCGTTGGCGACATCCCAGAGCAAGGTCCCCGAGGCATCCGAGGGGTCACTCGAGGTGCTTTCCGGCACCAGGTGCTCGCGGACCAGGTCCTTGGGCAGCGCCACCCGCTCGGTGCGGGCCAGCGCGTCCGGCTCATGCTCGGCGAGCCACGCCAGGACCGGACCGGTCATGCCTGCCGACCACGGGTTGCCGAGACGGCCGAGCACTTCATCCGGGAGCGCGTCCCAGAGAGGACGCATCACCTCGGCACGCGAGTCGGGCCAGAGCACTGCCGGTCGGACCACCGCCCCGGTCTCGTCGAGGAGGATCGTGCCGTGCATCTGCCCGGTGACACCAATCGCGCGGACGTCGTACGCCGCCGACATGGGCATCAGCACCTCATCGACGGCCTGAGTCCACACGCGCGGATCGGTCTCCACCATCCGGGGGTCGGGCCGCTGCAACGCCCACGCGGTCTCCTGCTCGGCGAGTGGTGAGCCGTCAGCGCCGACCACCAGCACCTTGAGCGAGCTGGTGCCGACGTCGACGCCGAGCCAAGCGGGGGTCCTCACGCTCTCAAGCGTTGCATCATGAACGCATAGGCGTGGCGCGAGGTGGACGGCCGCGTTGCCCGTCTGGTGGTGGTGCGGATGCGCCATACTGCCACCGGGCATGGGGCCCCTAGCTCAATTGGCAGAGCAGCGGACTTTTAATCCGCGGGTTGTGGGTTCGAGTCCCACGGGGCCCA
>CAVVID010000008.1:0-47646 GCA_963748185.1 uncultured Actinomycetota bacterium
CGGGTGCCGGAGGGGTGTCCGTTCAACCCCCGCTGCGACTACGCCGAGAAGGCGGGATCCGTGACCAGGATCGAGCGCCCCGAACTCGTCGACAGCGGCAGCGACCACCTGGTCGCCTGCCACCTCCCGGTCGCCGAGCGCCAGCGGATCTGGGCCGAGGAGATCTCCCCGAGGTTGTCCTCATGACGGCCCAGGAGGACACACCGACGCCGGTTCGGCATGCGTCCCGCACTCCTGACCGGGAGCGCGAGATCCTGCTGAACGTCGAGGGGCTGGTCAAGCACTTCCCGATCGGTGGCGGGTTCCTCAGCAGGTCCAAGAGTGCGGTCCAGGCGGTGGACGGCGTCGACTTCGACGTACGCCGCGGGGAGACGTTCTCGATCGTGGGTGAGTCCGGATGTGGCAAGAGCACGACGGCCCGACTGATCACCCGCCTGCTCGAGCCGACCGGCGGCAAGGTCACCTTCGAGGGCAACGACATCACCCATCTCTCGGACGGGGCGATGCGGCCGCTGCGGCGCGACGTACAGATGATCTTCCAGGACCCCTACTCCTCGCTGAACCCGCGGCACACGGTCGGCAAGATCGTCGGTGCACCCTTCAGGCTGCAGAACATCGAGCCGGAGGGTGGGCGGAAGAAGGCGGTGCAGGAGCTGCTCGAGCTGGTCGGGCTGAGTCCTGAGCACTACAACCGCTATCCGCACGAGTTCTCCGGCGGGCAGCGCCAGCGCATCGGGATCGCGCGGACGCTCGCGCTCAAGCCCAAGCTGATCGTGGCCGACGAACCGGTCTCTGCGCTCGACGTCTCGATCCAGGCCCAGGTGGTCAACCTGCTGGAAGACCTGCAGGAGGAGCTCGACCTGACCTACGTGATGATCGCGCACGACCTTTCCGTCGTACGCCATGTGTCGGACCGGGTCGCGGTGATGTACCTCGGCAAGATCGTCGAGATCGGTGACCGCGACGACCTCTACGACCGCCCCCGGCACCCCTACACGGTGGCTATGCTCTCCGCCGTACCCGTGCCGGACACAAAGCGGCGCCACCAGCGCGAGCGGATCCGCCTCGTCGGCGACGTCCCCAGCCCGATCAACCCACCGCCCGCCTGTCGCTTCCACACGCGCTGCTGGAAGGCACAGGAGATCTGCCGGACCGAGGAACCGCAGCTGCTCCAGATCGGCAGCGCCCCGGGCAGCGAGCACCGCGTGGCCTGCCACTTCCCCGTCGAGCCGGAGGACGCTGAGGCGCAGGGCCAGATGACCTCCGGCTGACCGGTCCGGCGGTCAACAGCCGCTCCTCGGAACCCCGGTTCGGCGGGCGCTCGAGATGGGTAGGCTCCCCCGGGAGTACGCCGCACAGCCTGATCGACCACTTGGGGACCGACACGATGGACGACGACGAGTACGACGACGACGAAGGCTCGGAGCAGGTCGGCAGTGTCCTGCGCACAGCCCTTGTGGCCATCGTCCTGATCGGTGTGGTCATCGCACTGGGCACCACGATCGTGGTCCGCGCCCTCGGACTGAACGAGGGCAGCTCCTCCGCCCCGGTTGGGTCGGACTCGCCGGCGGAGACGACCGAGCCGCTGCCCACGACTGCGCTCCCGGTGCCCGGTGAGGACGAGACCGAGGAGGAGCCGGAGGACCAGATCACGCCGAAGAGCCCAAAGGGGGGCAGGCTCCAGCTCTCCGTGTCGCCGGTGATGGCGCGACCGAACGAGCGGATCAACCTGACCGGGACCTACCGGAAGGCCGACAACATCGGTCTGCAGGTGCAGCGGTTCGAGGACGGGAAGTGGCGCAACTTCGGCGTCGACGCGACCGTCCGCGTCGGCACCTACGAGACCTATGTGATGACCGGCCAGTCCGGCGAGCACCGCTTCCGGATGTTCGACCCCGCGACGAAGCGGGGCAGCAACGTCGTCCTGGTCACGATCGACTGACCGACGAGTGCTGGGTCAGGCGCCGACGACGTTGGGGTCGCGCCAGCCCCGCTCGAACGGCAGCCGCCAGCCCCGCGGGGCGATCAGCTGGTGCACCCGGTTCGGCCCCCAGGAACCCTGCGGATAGGGGCGTACGACGGGCGGGTTGTCCAGCAACGGCGTGGAGAGCTCCCACAGCCGCTCGATGCCCTCAGCCGTCGTGAACAGGGTCCGATCACCGCGTGCCGCGTCCAGGATGAGCCGCTCGTAGGCCTCGAGCACCGCACCCGCCCAGCCGGTCTCGTGCATCGCGAACTGCATCGAGAGCTTGTCCAGCCGCATGCCCGGGCCGGGCCGCTTGCCGTAGAACGACAGCGACATCTTCGACTGGTCGGCGAGGTCGAAGGTGAGGTGGTCCGGCCCGTTGTCGCCGACCCCGGAGCCCGGCGGGAACATCGAGCGCGGCGGCTCGCGGAAGGCGATCGAGATGATCCGGGCGCCCTGCGCCATCCGCTTGCCGGTGCGCAGGTAGAACGGCACACCGGCCCAGCGCCAGTTGTCCACGAAGCACTTCAGCGCGATGAACGTCTCGGTCTCCGACTCCGGCGAGACACCCTCGACGTCGCGGTAGCCGATGTACTGACCGCGGACGACGTCGGACGGCTCGATGGGCAGCATCGAGCGGAAGACCTTGTTCTTCTCCTCGCCGATCGCGTAGGGCTCCAGCGCGGTCGGCGGCTCCATCGCGGTGAACGCGAGCACCTGGAAGAGGTGGGTGACCACCATGTCGCGGTAGGCGCCGGTCGACTCGTAGAAGTCAGCCCGCTGGGCCAGGCCGAGCTCCTCGGGCACATCGATCTGTACGTGGTCGATGTGGTTGCGGTGCCAGATCGGCTCGAACAGCCCGTTGGCGAAGCGGAACGCCAGGATGTTCTGGGCCGCCTCCTTGCCGAGGAAGTGGTCGATCCGGAAGATCTGCTCCTCGTCGAAGACCTCGTGCAGCTTGCTGTTCAGGTCGCGCGCGGACGCGAGGTCGGTGCCGAACGGCTTCTCCATGATGATCCGGCTGCGGTCGACGAGGTCGGCGTCCCTGAGCAGGTGCACGACCGGCAGCGCCGCCTTGGGCGGGACGCTCAGGTAGTGCAGCCGGCGCAGCTCCTGTGACCCGAACTGCGCCTCGGCGTCCGCGACCGTCGTACGCAGTGCTTCGGCGCCGCCCTTCCCGTCGGCCCAGTGCAGCCGCTTGGCGAACTCCTGCCAGCCGGCGGGATTGGGCCCCTCCCCGCCGTACTCCTCGATGGCCTGGCGGGCGAGCTCGACGAACGAGTCCCGGTCGTGCTCGTCGAGAGCGGTGCCGACGACCTGGAGCTCGGGCATCAGCCCGGACTCGAAGAGATGCAGCAGCCCGGGCAGCAGCTTGCGTCGGGCCAGGTCACCGGTCGCACCGAACAGGACGACGGTCGTGGGTGTCGGCATGGGTCCAGACTGCCCCTGCCGGCGTGGTTTGAGAACGCCTCCCGGGATTTGTTAACGCTGCGGGAACATCGCGCGGGTGCCCTGCGTGGGTGCCCGACGTGGCCAGCCTCGCTGCAACCAGGCGAGTACCGCGCGCACCCGACGGTGTCCGGCACCGGGGCGCATCACCGGGTGCGCCGTAGCGTTGCCGCATGTCGGGACCTCGCCGGCTTCTCGCACTCGTCGCGGCCGCTGCGATGCTGGCCGGGTGCGCTGACCCACCCACCGGCGGCGATCGCGCAGGCTCGCGGTCGGAGTCTCCGGATGCGACACCCACTCGCATGCCATCAGCCTCGGATCCTGCAGTCGCCGAACCGCCGAACGGGTCGATGGTGGTGGTCGGGCACGCAACCCGTCCGCAGCTCGACCTCACTCGCGCGCAGGCACGTCGGCTCATCTCCGGGCAGGTGGCTCGCTGGCACGGGCTGCGAGTGGTTCGCGGCCTGTCGACCCCACGGGCCATCGACGCAGTCGAACGCAACCCGCGCACCCTCGCCGTCGTACCGCTCCGGAGCGTGGGACCGACGGTTGTCGCGGCCCGGGTGAACGGAGTCGACCCAATCCGGGACCGGGCGGACGCCGTGCGACTGCTCGTCGTGGGTGACGTCATGCTCACTCGTGGCGTGCCCGACGCGGCGGCGGCTCTCGCGCCCATGGCCCGCTTCCTGCGTCAGGCCGATCTCACGGTTGGCAACCTGGAGAGCACCCTGTCCACGCGCGGCACCCCCACTCAGGGGAGTGACTCCTTCGGGGGTGGGCCGGACCTGATCCCACCGTTGCGCCGTGCCGGTTTCGACGCGGTCTCCCTAGGGAACAACCATGCCGGCGACTACGGCGAGACAGCCCTGCTCGACTCGGTGAGGGCCCTCGCCAACAGCTCGATCGAGCCGTTCGGTGCCGGTGAGAACACTGCATCGGCGTCCCGGCCGGCCGTTGTCGAGCGCGGTGGCGTGCGGTTCGGCTTCGTCGGGTTCAACGCCATCGGCGAGACACCGATGGCGGGACCGGAGGCCCCCGGCGCGCTCAGCCTCCGGATGCCGCCGAGGACCGGACCACTGGCGCAGTCGGACATGGACCGCGTGCTTCGCGTCGTACGACGAACCGCCCGCCAGGCCGACGTCGTCGTGGTGCTCCCGCACTGGGGGACGCAGTACACGCACCGGCCAGAACCGGTCCAGCGTCGTGTCGGCCGCGCCCTGGCCCGTGCCGGGGCCGACCTGGTCGTGGGTGGCCACCCGCACTGGGTGCAGGGCGTGGACGCGGTCGGCGACGTGCCGCTGCTGCACTCACTCGGAAACTTCGTCTTCGACATGGACTTCATGGAGCAGACGATGGAGGGGGTCGTCCTGGAGGCGACGTTCCGGAGCGAGCGGCTCCGCGCAGTCCGACTGCTGCCGTACCGGATGGACACCGGGAGCTTCGCGCCACGCAGGGTCGCAGGTGCGGCGGCCACGCGGGTCCTCGACGACGTGTGGTCGACCAGCACAGGGCCGTTCGCCGCTCGGTGACACCGACCGTCCGGACGGCTCAGCGCCCACCGAGCCAGGCCACCACCGTCCGGGCCGCGCGCATCAGCTGGTCGTGGCTGACCACGGCCGGCACGTCTGCCGAGGAGTGGTATCCGGCGTACGGCGTGCTGCCCAGACGCGCACCGGGGAGCCCGGCGCGCACGAACGACCAGTGGTCGCTGGCCCGGTTCCCGGTCTCGGCAACGACCGGGACATCCGCCTGCCGGGCCGCAGCCAGCAGCTCCGCGCGCATCGAGTCCGGGCCACGGGCGCTGCTGACCGGAAGCACCTCACCGACACCGACCCGGTCCAGCGAGACCATCCCGCGAAGCGCGCGTCGCTCCGCGGGCGTGAGGCGGGACACGAAGGCGCGGGAGCCGAAATGGTGTTCGTCGTCGCCGGGCCCGCGGGGTTCCTCGGACCCGAAGGCGACCAGGACCACGGGCAGCCGCGTCCTTGCGTCGGCGACCGCCTCGGCCGTGGCAAGCAGGACGCCGATCCCGGATGCGTTGTCCTCGGCGCCGGGCGCCTGCGGCACCGTGTCCAGGTGGGCGCCAACGACGAGCCACGGCTCTCCAGGGCGCGCGTCTCCGCGGCTCGCGACCACGTTCACCGAGCGTCCGCCCGGCACCGGCACTCCCCAGGACACCCCGGCGGGAGTGGGAAAGGACTGGCGACGAACTTGCCAGCCGAGCGCGGAGAGCCGTCGGTCGACCCAGTCAGCAGCGCGGTGGAAGGCTGGCGACGTTCCCGGCCGGGGGCCCACCTGACCGGCGAGGTGACGGACGGCCGCCGTCGCGGTCGCGGGACGGACCGCATCGATGTCGGCAAGGGGTGCGCGCGTGGGGGCGCCTGTTGTCGGGGAGTCGGGTGTCCGGGCACTTGTCGACGGTGACGCGGTGGGGCTGGCCTGGTTCGGAGGAGACGCACGATCAGCCTCGGGGTCGGCCGAGCACGCCACCAGGCAGATCAGGGTGGCCAGGGTCGCCGCGACGGCCACGATTCGGGCCATGCCCCGAGTGAACTACGGGGGACAAGAACCGGGTGCCGGAAACGGGGTCCAACGCTGGAACAATGTCTGCCCGCCCCGCGTTGTACAGCGTGAAAGTTGAGTTGAACGGACTCAACTTATTTGTCAGACTCACCGCAGCGGTGCAGTCTGGCCGCACCCAGAACCCCGTACGACAGACAACCGCAGCAACCGGAAGGCAATACACACCATGGCAAGAGCAGTAGGCATCGACCTCGGTACGACGAACTCCGTCGTCGCAGTCCTCGAAGGTGGCGAGCCCACCGTCATCGCGAACGCCGAAGGCGCCCGGACGACCCCCTCGGTCGTCGCCTTCGCCAAGTCCAGCGAGGTCCTCGTCGGAGAGGTCGCCAAGCGTCAGGCCGTCACCAACGTCGACCGCACCATCCGGTCGGTCAAGCGCCACATGGGCACCGACTGGAACGTGAAGATCGACGACAAGGACTTCACCGCCCAGCAGATCAGCGCGTTCGTGCTGCAGAAGCTGAAGCGCGACGCCGAGGCCTACCTGGGCGAGCCGGTGACCGACGCGGTGATCACCGTGCCGGCGTACTTCTCCGACTCGCAGCGCCAGGCGACCAAGGAAGCCGGCGAGATCGCGGGCCTCAACGTCAGCCGGATCGTCAACGAGCCCACCGCGGCTGCGCTGGCCTACGGCCTCGACAAGGGCCAGTCCGACCAGACCATCCTCGTCTTCGACCTCGGTGGCGGCACCTTCGACGTGTCCCTGCTCGAGATCGGTGAGGGCGTGGTGGAGGTCAAGGCGACCAGCGGTGACAACCACCTCGGTGGTGACGACTGGGACACCCGCGTCGTCGAGTGGATGGTCAAGAAGTTCAAGGACAACAACGGCGTCGACCTGAGCAAGGACAAGATCGCGCTCCAGCGGCTCAACGAGGCCGCCGAGAAGGCGAAGATCGAGCTGTCCTCCTCCAGCGAGACCACCGTGCACCTGCCGTACATCACCCACGGTGAGTCCGGTCCGCTGCACTTCGAGGAGAAGCTCACCCGCAGCGAGTTCCAGAAGCTGACGGCCGACCTGCTCGACCGCACCAAGTCGCCGTTCAAGCAGGTCATCAAGGACGCCGGCCTCGACGTGAGCAAGATCGACCACGTCGTGCTCGTCGGTGGCTCCACCCGGATGCCTGCCGTCGCCGACGTGGTGCGCGAGCTCACCGGTGGCAAGGAGCCCAACAAGGGCGTCAACCCCGACGAGGTCGTGGCCATCGGTGCCGCGCTCCAGGCCGGTGTGCTCAAGGGTGAGGTCAAGGACGTCCTGCTCCTCGACGTGACCCCGCTGAGCCTCGGCATCGAGACCAAGGGTGGCGTGATGACCACCCTGATCGAGCGCAACACCACGATCCCGACGAAGCGTTCGGAGATCTTCACCACCGCGGACGACAACCAGCCCTCGGTGGAGATCAAGGTGGCGCAGGGCGAGCGCCAGATGTGGGCGCAGAACCAGCCCCTCGGCAACTTCGAGCTCACCGGCCTGCCTCCGGCGCCGCGTGGGGTCCCGAAGATCGAGGTCACCTTCGACATCGACGCCAACGGCATCGTGCACGTGTCCGCCAAGGACCAGGGCACCGGCAAGGAGCAGTCGATGACGATCTCGGGTGGCAGCGCGCTGTCCAAGGACGACATCGACCGGATGGTCAAGGACGCCGAGCAGTACGCCGAGGAGGACGCCCGCCGCCGCGAGGCCGTGGAGTCCCGCAACCAGGCCGACTCGCTCGTCTACTCGACCGACAAGTTCCTCTCCGAGAACGAGGAGAAGCTGCCCGACGACGTCAAGACCGAGGTGCGCGCGGACCTCGACGAGCTGAAGAAGCTGCTCGAGGACGAGGACACCGACAAGGACACCTTCAACGCGGCCATCGCCAAGCTCGGTGAGTCGAGCCAGAAGATGGGGGCCGCCATCTACGCCGCCAGCGAGGGCGCCGAAGGTGCCGAGGGTGCAGACCCCACCGACCCCGGTGCCACTGCAGGCGAAGGTGACGAAGACGTCGTTGACGCCGAGATCGTGGACGAGGACGGCCCCGAAGACGGGGAGAAGAAGTGACGTCCGAGGAGCACCCCGCCCCGCCTTCGCCGCAGGAGGCAGGCGGGGAGCCCCTCGAGACGCCACCTGAGGCACCGTCGCAGGAGGGTGGCCGCCGCCCCGGCGGAGATCCCGAGATGCACCCCGACGAGTCCGGCGGCTTCAACGAGGACTCGACCGAGGGTGATGTGGACACTGCCGCGAGCGACGAGTTGACCCTTGCCCAGACCGCTCTGGCCGAGCGCACGCTCGACCTGCAGCGGCTGCAGGCGGAGTTCCTCAACTACAAGCGACGGGTCGACCGCGACCGGGAGCTGGTCCGGCAGAACGCCATCTTCGCGGTGCTCAGCGAGCTGCTTCCGGTGCTCGACGACATCGACCGGGCGCGTGAGCACGGCGAGCTCGAAGGTGGCTTCAAGGCCGTCGCCGACTCGCTGGAGCGCAACGTCAACGGGCTGGGGCTGACGAAGTACGGCGCCAAGGGCGACGAGTTCGACCCCAACCTGCACGAGGCGCTGATGCACGGTCACTCGTCGGAGGTCGCGACCACCACGGTCGACGTGGTGGCCCACGCCGGCTACCGCATCGGAGACCGTGTTCTGCGTGCGGCGAAGGTGACCGTGCTGGATCCTGAATGAGAAAGACCAGACCTGGGAGGAGGGGTGAACGTTGAGCGGCAATGCTGACTGGGCCAACAAGGACTTCTACAAGGTCCTCGGTGTGGCCAAGGACGCGGACCAGGCGACCATCAAGAAGGCCTACCGCAAGCTGGCTCGAGCGAACCACCCCGACGGCCACCCGGGCGACAAGGCGGCTGAGGAACGGTTCAAGCAGGTCGCGGAGGCCTACGACGTCGTCGGCGACACAGCGAAGCGCAAGGAGTACGACGACATGCGCTCGATGTTCGCCGGGGCCGGCGGAGGCTTCGGTGGCGGGTTCCCCGGCGGCTTCGGTGGTGGGTCCTCCGGCGGGGGAGTCAACTTCGACATCTCCGACCTGTTCGGGGACATCTTCCGCGGCAGCGGTGGAGGCGGTGGTGCGCGGACACGCGCACCGCGTCCCGCCAAGGGTGGCGACCTGGAGACCGACACCACGCTGGACTTCGCCGATGCGATGGAGGGCACCACGATCAGTCTCCGGCTGAGCTCGGACGCCCCGTGCCCCACGTGCTCGGGGACCGGCGGCAAGCCCGGCACCCGGCCGCACGTCTGCACCACGTGTGACGGCGCCGGCGTCGTGGTCAACACCGTCGGCGGCGGGTTCTCCCTCAACGAGACCTGTCCGGAGTGCCACGGCCGCCAGCTGGTGTACGACGAGCCCTGCCCGACCTGCCACGGATCGGGGCGAGGACTGTCCAGCCGCACGATCTCGGCGCGCATCCCTGCCGGGGTCAAGGACGGCCAGCGGATCCGCCTCAAGGGCAAGGGTGCCGTCGGCGAGAACGGCGGACCTCCCGGAGACCTGTTCGTGAACGTGCGCGTCAGGAGCCACAAGATGTTCGGACGCAAGGGCGACAACCTCACCCTCGAGGTGCCGGTCAGCTTCGACGAAGCCGCGCTGGGCGCCGAGATCAAGGTGCCGACGCTCGGTGGACCGCCGGTCACCCTGCGGATCCCGCCGGGCACGCCCAACGGGCGGGTGATGCGTGTTCGCGGTCGAGGTGCCCAGCGCAAGGACGGCACCAAGGGCGACCTGCTCGTCACCCTCGACGTACAGGTGCCCGCCGAGCTCGACGACGCCACCCGGGAGGCGGTCACCGCCTTCCGTGACGCACGCAAGGGCTCGGACCCGCGGGCCGGACTGTTCGAGGGCGGCTCGTGATGCCCAGGGAGCGTCGGAGCCCCCGCGTCCCCGGGCCGACCGCCCCGGTCTACGTGATCAGCGTGGCGGCGGAGCTGACCGGCCTGCACCCCCAGACGCTGCGCCAGTACGACCGGGTCGGTCTCGTCTCGCCCGGCCGGACCGGTGGGGGCGGTCGCCGCTACTCGCTGCGCGACATCGAGCTGCTGCGCGAGGTCGCCGAGCTGACCGCGTCCGGGATCGGCATCGAGGGCGTACGCCGCATCCTCGAGCTCGAGCACCAGGTGGCCGCCCTGCGCGCCCGCAACAGCGAGCTGCGCAACCAGGTCGCCGAGCTGCGCGCGGCGCTGGAGCTGACGACGAGCTCGCTCAAGGAGCGCCGACCCAACCTGCCGGCGCTGCGTCCGCCGGGCGCCATCAGCCGGTTCGAGGACCTGCGCTGACGCGCCTCGGTTGCCGCGAGGCGCCGCGCCTCACGTGAGACTGGGCGCGTGGTGCCCACCCCGACGCCGCAGGACGAGGACTGAGACACCGGCGAGGGCGACGCCGCCGAGTGCCCCGAGGACGATCTGGTCGTACTCCAGGCCACTCCTCGCTTGTGGCTGCGCCGATGGAGGACGACTGATCCTGTTCCGGGGCCCCGGTCGTGCCGTCGATCTCATTGAGCATGCGCTCGACCTCCTTCTTGGCCGGTGCCTCGATTCCGCCGTGCTTGGCGGCCCCGACATCGACTGTGGGCGAGGCCTCCGTCCGGGACGGTGCCTCGATACCGCCGTGCTTGGCGGCGCCCACGTCTACCCCGACGGGAGGCCCGCCGCCGTCGGCCGCGCCTGCGGGGAAGCAGAGGACAAGGCTGACGACCGCGCCGCTGCCCAGTGTTGCGAGTGTCCGTGTGGTTCGGGTGGTCCTGTACATGTCGGTCACCTTCCAGGGTGGTTCGAGAACTGCTGACACCTCCTTTGTGTCGCGGAGCGGTGTCACCGCGGTCTGGTCCTGGTGTCAGTCGGGTAACAGCGCTGTTGACGGGAGTGCGAGGTCGGCAGACAGTGCAGAGATGGGCATCGCTGTGCTCGGTCCGGTCGTCGTCGACGGGGAGGCCGGGCGCCTGGGACCTCGAGACCGCACCGTCCTCGCCGCACTGGCGTCGCGTCCGGGCAAGGTCCTCACTCCTGATCAGCTCGCCGAGGCGTTGTGGGGTGAAGACCTGCCAGGGACCTGGAGCAAGGTCGTCCAGGGGTGCGTGGTGCGTCTGCGCAAGGTGCTCGGCCCCGAGGCCATCGAGACCTCCCGACTGGGCTACCGGCTCGTGGTTCCTGCCGGAGAGGTCGATGCCATCCAGTTCGAGCGGCTCGTCAGCCGGGCGCGAGAGCTGCTCACCCTCGGTGAACCCGAGCGCGCGTCGTACATGCTCGACGAGGCGCTCGCACTGTGGCGCGGCCCAGCGCTCGGGGAGCTCGATGGGTGGGAGGACGCTCGCGTGGAGTGCGCGAGGCTCGATGAGCTTCGTCGGGACGCGGAAGAGCTGAGGGTCGATGCCGCCCTCCGGTCCGGGCACGGTCGCGAGGTGCTTGGCAGTGCTCAGCGGCTGGTGTCGCAGGCCCCCATGCGAGAACGCCGGTGGGCGCTGCTGGCGCTGGCGCAGTACCAGGTCGGGCGCCAGGCCGAGGCCCTCGGGACGTTGCGGAAGGTGCGCACCGTGCTTGCCGACGAGCTCGGGATCGACCCGGGGGCGGACCTCGTGAACCTCGAGCAGGCGATCCTTCGCCAGGACGCCGCGCTGGTCGCGCAGGCCGCGCTCCCCGACCAGAGCGCCACCTGCCCCTACCAAGGGCTGGTGCCGTACGACGTGCGCGACGGGGAGTCGTTCTTCGGACGCGACGACGACATCGCCGAAGCCCGTCGCCGGCTCCGCGAAAGGGGCGTCCTTGTCGTGGTCGGTCCTTCGGGGAGCGGCAAGTCGTCGCTGGTCCGCGCTGGCGTTGCCGCTGCCCTCGAGCGGGAAGGCAGCCGGGTGGTTGTGGTCACGCCCGGCACCAAGCCCCTCGACGCGTTGACCGCGGTGACGTCGGCACGGCGGGCGCCGATCCTGGTCGTCGACCAGTGCGAGGAGGCGGTCACGCTGTGCTCCGATCCTGACGAGCAGGCAGCCTTCTTCTCCGAGCTGGTGGCGTACGCCGGTCGTGCACCGCTCGTCGTCGCGCTGCGGGCTGACCGGATGGGTGAGGTCTCCACGCACGCCGCCTTCGCCCGGGTCGTCGAGCGCGGCCTCTTCCTGCTCGGCGCGATGGGGGCCGAGCAGCTTCGTGCTTGCATCGAGGGGCCCGCCCACCAGGCTGGTCTGTTGCTCGAGCACGGTCTCGTCGACCTGCTGGTGCGCGAGGTGGAAGGTGAGCCCGGTGCGCTGCCCCTGCTGTCGCACGCCCTGCGCGAGACGTGGACGAACCGCGAGGGACGCACCCTGACGGTGGCTGGTTACCAGGCAACCGGCGGGATCAGGGGCGCCGTCGCCCGGTCCGCGGAAGAGGTCTACGAGCGGGTCGAGCCGGGACACCGCGCGATCGTCAGGGACCTGATGCTTCGCCTGGTCACGCCGAGCGTCGAGGGGGAGGTCGCCCGCAGCCGGATGCCCCGGCGGCTGGTCGGGGATGACGAGCCGCGCCAGCAGATCATCGACCTGCTCGTCGCGGCCCGGCTGGTGACCAGTGATGACGGCATCCTGGAGCTCGCGCACGAGGCGCTTGCGCGCGCCTGGCCACGGCTGCGGCGGTGGCTGGACGACGACACCGAGGGCCGGCGCATCCGGGCCCACCTGACCGCCACCGCCGATGCCTGGGACACGATGGGTCGACCCGAGAGTGAGCTCTATCGTGGGGTGCGACTGGCCCAGGCCCTCGACTGGCGAGCCCAGTCCGACCCGGCGCTGACCGAGGTCGAGCAGGACTTCCTCTCGGCGTCTCACGCCCGGGTCGATGCGGAGGTCCACGCAGCCCAGGAGCAGGCCCGACGTGAGGCTCGTGCGGGACGGCGTACCCGCCGTCTCGCCATGGGGCTGGCTGTGGCGCTGGTCCTCGCGATGACCGCGGCAGGCCTGGCGACCTGGTATCAGCAACAGGCAGACGACCGGGCTTCGGAGGCCGCAGCAGCATCCACGGCCTCGGACGCCAACCGGCTTGCTGCACTGTCGAGGTCGGTCGGCTCGCTCGACCTCTCCATGTTGCTCGCCGCCGCGGCGCTGCGGACCGCGGACACCCCCGCCACCCAGGACGGTCTGCTCTCGTCGCTCGTGCGGCACCGACGGGCCACGCAGGTGGTGCAGCTCGGTCAGAGCCCGATGGACGGAGAACTGGCTGACGGGGGCAGGACGTTGTTCGTCTCGTCGCAGAACGGTGTCCTGGCGTGGGACGTGGGCAAGCTCGACAAGCCTCGGCGCGTGGTCGCGTGGGACCAGCCCGGGGACATCGCGGCGTCACCGACCGACGACCTGGTGGCACTGTGGTCCGTGGACAGCCAGGAGCAGCCCCAGGTGGGGGTGTTCGACAGCCAGGGACGCCGTCACCTGCTGGTCAGGGGTCACAAGGCCATCGGCGGGTTCCCGACGACGTTCGGGTTCAGCGCTGACGGGCGCACGTTGCGCATGGGCGTGCTCCGCGATCTCGAAGGCGGGGGCCGCCGGCTCAGCGTCCGGGAGTACGACGTCGCTTCCGGCGACCGGGTCCAGACGTATCCCGTGCTGCATGCCGCCAACCAGGACCACTGGATGTGGACGTCGTTCTCGGACGACGGCAGCACAGCCCTCGGTTCGATGGTCGATGGGCCGTCGGCGGCCGACGTTGATCGACGTCGAGCGTGGCTCTGTCAGTCCCCTCGTCGTCGAACCCAGGAGGGGAGACCAGTGGTACCTGGCGATCCCCGGCGGCGTTGCCCGAGGGCTCGAGGGCGGCGCGGTCGAGCTGTACGACGAACGCGGCCGGTTCACGCAGCGCTTGGCCGTCCACCAGTCGGACGTGCTCGATGCCGTCGTGTCACCCGACGGTCGATGGGCCGTCACTGGTGACGACTCGGGGCGCGCGATGGTCTGGGACATCAATCCGGGGACCGGCCTGTGGGCTCCCCGTGAGGAGCTCACCGGTCATTCCGGGGGGATCAAGGGGGTCGCCATCGACCGCCGCGGGGGCACGGTGGTCACGGTCTCCACGGACGGCACCGCCATCTCCTGGGACGTTTCGCCTGGCGCCGGGTTCGGGGCGCCCTTGAAGGGGCTGGGCGACCGGTGGATCTCCAACACCCCCGGGGTCGTCATTCCCGGAGAGCTGGTGGTGGCGCCCACCCGGGCTGCGCCGAGGAACGGTGGTCATCTCGGGGAACACGTGTCGGCGGCCTTCCTCGATCCCCGGACGGGGGAGGTCGTGGACGAGGTCGAGGTCGGTGGCACCTTGCAAGAGACGTCGAACGGGTCTTCGGTGGCGGTGAGCCCGGACCGCGACCTGGTCGCCGTCACCCACGGGGAGGGGACCGTCGTGCTCGACACCGCCACCCGCAAGGAGGTGGCCCGCATCGTCCTCGACGACGTTGCGGAGTTCGACGGACGCCACCCGGACCGGGTCTGGAGCACCGTGTGGACCCCGGACGGCGACCACCTGCTGCTCGGCGCAGACGGGAAGCAGCTGGATCCCGACGACGGGGGTCTGGCCGTCGTGGACACCGCGACCTGGAAGGCGCCCGCCGAGCGGGTCGACATCGGCGGGTCTGCTCAGTCGATGGAGGTCAGTCCCGACGAACAGGTGATCGCCGTCGCGTTGACCGTTCCGCCGGTCACCGACGCCCCACCAGGAACCGTCAAGCTCCTGGACGCGAACACGTTCGAGCTGCGGCGCGAGCTGGAGATGGGCACGGGCGATCACCCGTTCGACCTCTCCTTCTCGCCCGACGGTTCGCGCCTGGCGGTGGGGACCATGCAGGGCAAGCTGTACGTGTTCGATGCCCGCTCCGGGAAGGTCCTGCACGCGCCGAAGAAGGTGCACGACGACTTCGTTCAGCAGGTCGAGTGGCTCGAGGACGGACGGACCATCGTCTCCACCGGCTCCGAAGGAGTCGTCTCGCTCTACGACGCCGAGCGCGGCCTGGTACGCGTGAGCCTGCCGGCCTCGGCAGACCTCTCGCACGCCTACACGTTCGTGCTCTCGGCGTCGGACACCGCGGTTGCCGCGGTTGTCGGCGCCCAACCGGGCCGCAACTACCCGCTGGACCCCCGGCGATGGCTCGACTACGCGTGCCTCGTGGCGGGTCGCGACCTGACGCGGGACGAGTGGAGCAGCTACCTACCGGGTCGAGAGTACGAACGGACGTGCTCCGACCGCGGCTGACCAACGGGCCGAGCGGTCACGGTTGACGCCGCACGTTCCGTGCCCGGATTAGGTCCGGCGGTGCCGGGTATCCCACCGCAGTGACGTACCGGTTGCCGGGTCGTTACTGTCAGCACGGTCCGCGACGCGGGCTTGGGGAGAGGGAGGACGATGGCGCTTCAGATCGACTGGTTCTTCCAGCACGTCGACTGGCTCCATCTGCTCTCGGTGCCGCTGTTCACCGGCATCGTCGGATTCCTGATCAACTGGACCGGCCTGATCATGTTGTTCTCCCCGGTCCAGTTCCACGGCATCAAGGTGCCCGGCATGCGGCAGCTCTCGCGCGTGCTGCCGCGCAAGCTGCAGGAGGTGCCCGGCATCCTGCAGGGCGGCCTCGGCTGGCAGGGGATCGTGCCGGCGCGCGCGGCCAAGATGGGCAGCATCGCGGTGGACAAGGCGATCGACAAGCTCGGTACGCCGAAGGAGTTCTACCAGCAGCTCGAGCCGGACCAGATCGCCGAGCACATCGTGCAGGTCTTCGAACCGGAGATGCCGGGCATGATCGAGGAGATCATGACGCGGGAGCACCCGGCGCTCTGGCGGGACCTGCCGGTCCGTGCGCGCAAAGCAGTCATCGCCAGGGTGCAGTCCCAGCTGCCGGAGGTCGTGCACACGGTGACCGACGAGATCGGCGAGCACATCGACCAGCTGCTCGACCCGAAGATCATGGTGATCGAGCACTTCCGGGAGAACCCCGCCCTCGTCGTACGAATCTTCCGCGACTTCGGCCAGCGGGAGCTGAACTGGATGGTGGCCTTCGGGTTCATCTTCGGCTTCCTGCTCGGCATCCCCGTCGCGATCCTCGACCACTGGTTCGGACAGTGGTGGATGCTCCCGGTGCTGGGGGTCATCGTCGGCTGGGCCACCAACGCGCTCGGCATGTGGCTGATCTACGAGCCGGCGGAGCCCCGCAAGATCCTCGGCATCAAGGTGCACGGGCTGTTCCTCAGACGCCAGAACGAGGCTGCCGAGGTCTACGCGCAGATCATCGCCGACGACGTGATCACCCTCGAGAACATCGGCGACTTCCTGCTCGACGGCCCCCGGGGTGACCGCACCCGCCAGATGCTCGCCGAGGCGATGCGGCCCGCCATCGACAACGCGGCAGGCCCGGTGCGCGGAGCCGTCCGGGTTGCCGTCGGCCGCAAGCAGTTCGACAACATCCGCGAGGCGATGGCCGTCGAGGCGGTCGACCGGACCATCAAGCCGTTCAAGGACCCGGAGTTCAGCCGGCAGCAGGCCTCGAAGATCTACGACCTGATCGTCAAGCGCACCAAGGAGCTGCCACCGCGCGACTTCGCGGAGATGATGCGCGCGGCGATCAGGGAGGATGAGTGGATGCTCTACGCACACGGGGCGGTCATGGGCTTCGCCGGTGGACTCCTGCACCTGGCCCTGTTCGGCGTGGGAGGCGCGAAGTGAGCGATCAGAACGGCCGGCGCTCGAGCCCGGCGATCTGGACCGAGGCCACCGAGGCGCTACCCGGCATGGCCCGCATCGCGGCCACGACCGCCGTGCGTTCTGCGGCCTGGACGTTCGGGGCCGGGGTTCGCTCGACCAGGCTCTTCGCCCGTGCATTGACCGACCCGGAGACGGCCGGGGAGCTGGTGCAGGAGGTGGCGCGCGACGTCGCCGAGGCCAGCCGCACGGTCAGCGACGTTGCCCGGGCCGTCGCGGCCGGGGCCCCGATCCGCCAGGCACTGCTCGATGCGACGCTGACGCTGTCCTCCGTCGTGCTCCCGAACAACCCCGACGACGACGATGCCCCGGCGGAGCGGTCGCTGCGTGAGCGCGGTGAGCAGTTGCTGGAGCGGTCCCGCGACGTGTGGGGCGAGGAGGAGACGCACCCGGCGTACGCACGGATCCTGGACGACCTGGCGCCCGACGAGGCCCGCATCCTGCTCCTGTTGCTCCGGGGCGGCCCGCAGCCGTCGGTCGACGTCCGCACCGGCGGGCCGGTCGGGATGGTGAGCTCTTCCCTGGTGGCACCGGGGATGTCGATGATCGGAGCGCGCGCGGGGTGCCGCTACCTCGACGAGGTGCCGGCGTACTGCAACAACCTGTTCCGGCTTGGGCTGATCTGGTTCTCTCGCGAGCAGCTCGAGGACCCGATGGAGTACCAGGTCGTCGAGGCCCAGCCCGAGGTGCTCGAGGCGATGCACTCGGTGCGGTTCCCCAAGGTCGTACGCCGCAGCATCCACCTGACGCCGTTCGGGGTCGGCTTCTGCCAGGCCTGCCTGGTCGACGCCGATGAGACTCCGGACCTGCCGGCGCACCAGATCCCGGAGGAGTAAGACCGCCCTACGAGGCGGTGGTGCTCCGGCGCTTGAACCAGAGCCAGCCGGCGGTGACGATCACGGCGCCGACGATCGAGCCGATGAGCCCGCTGGGCCGCAGGTCCAGGCCGTCCCCGGCGAGCAGGCTGATCAGCAGGCCTCCGACGAACGAGCCCACCAGCCCGGCCCCGCACGCCAGGCTCCAGTCGATGCTCCCGGCAGGCCTTCCCAGCACGAACTGGGCGATGGCACCAGCGAGAATGCCGAACAGGATGATTGCGATGATCAACATGGCCGGAGCCTAACCCCGCACGGCTTCCAACGGCCGCAACTGCGAGCCGACAGACGACACCAAAACCCAAAGTTGAGGGGAATGGACTCAACTTTGAGTTCGTTGGGTACATAGAGTTCCCAGCACTTCACAGGAGATATACGTGGACGCATCAAAGCTCACCTCGCGCAGCGTCGAGGTGGTCAACGCAGCCAGCACCCTTGCCGTCAACGAGGGCAACCCCCAGGTCGACCCGGTGCACCTCGCCGTCGCGTTGCTGCGCCAGGAGCAGGGCATCACGCCGTCCCTGCTCGCGAAGACCGGTGCCGACGTGGCCGCGCTGAGCCATGCGCTCGACCAGGCCCTGTGGAACCTGCCCAATGCCTCCGGCTCGACCGTGCAGACGCCCGCCGCATCGGCAGCGACCACCCGGGTGCTCGCGAAGGCGCTGGACCTGATCAAGGACATGGGCGACGAGTACGTCGCCACCGAGCACCTGCTGCTCGCGCTCGCGATCGTGGACAGCCCGGTCCGTACGGCGCTCGCCGAGCACGGCGTGGACGAGAAGAACCTGCGTGAGGCGATCAAGGCCGTCCGGGGCAACCGGAAGGTCACCAGCCAGGAGGCCGAGGCGACGTACGAGGCGCTGGAGAAGTACGCCGTCGACCTCACCCAGGGCGCCGAGTCCGGCAAGCTCGACCCGGTCATCGGACGTGACGCCGAGATCCGCCGGGTGGTGCAGGTGCTGTCGCGCCGTACGAAGAACAACCCGGTGCTGATCGGTGAGCCCGGTGTCGGCAAGACCGCGGTCGTCGAGGGACTCGCCCAGCGCATCGTCGCGGGCGACGTTCCGGACTCGCTGAAGGGCAAGCGGGTGCTCAGCCTGGACCTGGCCGCGATGGTCGCCGGCGCGAAGTACCGCGGCGAGTTCGAGGAGCGGTTGAAGGCCGTCCTCGAGGAGATCAAGAGCGCCGAGGGCCAGGTGATCACGTTCATCGACGAGCTGCACACGGTCGTCGGCGCGGGTGCCGGCGGTGACTCCGCGATGGACGCCGGCAACATGCTCAAGCCGATGCTCGCGCGCGGTGAGCTGCACCTGATCGGTGCGACCACGCTCGACGAGTACCGCGAGCGGATCGAGAAGGACCCCGCACTCGAACGCCGCTTCCAGCAGGTCTTCGTCGGCGAGCCGAGCGTGGAGGACACGGTCGCGATCCTGCGCGGCCTGCAGGAGAAGTACGAGGCGCACCACGGCGTGAAGATCACCGACGCCGCGCTTGTGGCGGCAGCGATGCTCTCCGACCGCTACATCAGCGGGCGACAGCTGCCCGACAAGGCCATCGACCTCGTCGACGAGTCCGCCTCACGGCTGCGGATGGAGATCGAGAGCTCCCCGGTCGAGGTCGACCAGCTCCGTCGTGCCGTCGATCGGATGAAGATGGAGGAGCTGGCACTCGAGCGGGAGACTGATGAGGCCTCCCGAGACCGGCTCGAGCGGCTGCGCGCCGACCTTGCCGACAGGCAGGAGGAGCTGCGCGAGCTCGAGGTCCGCTGGGAGCGGGAGAAGGCTGCTCTCGAGGGCTCCGGTGCGCTTCGCAAGCAGATCGACGAGCTCCGGAGCGAGGCCGAGCGACTGCAGCGTGCCGGTGACCTCGGGGCTGCCTCGGAGATCCTCTACGGCCGGATCCCCACGCTGGAGAAGCAGATCGAGAGCGCCGACGCCGCCGAGACGATCGAGGACCCCATGGTCCGCGAGGAGGTCGGCCCGGAAGAGATCGCCGAGGTCGTCGAGGCCTGGACCGGCATCCCGACCGGCCGGCTGCTCGAGGGTGAGACCGCGAAGCTGCTCAAGATGGAGGACATCATCGGCGAGCGGCTGGTGGGTCAGGCGACCGCGGTCAACGCCGTCTCGGACGCCGTACGACGCTCGCGGGCGGGCATCTCGGACCCCAACCGGCCCACCGGCTCCTTCCTGTTCCTCGGACCCACCGGCGTCGGCAAGACCGAGCTCGCCAAGGCGCTCGCGGACTTCCTGTTCGACGACGAGCGCGCGATCATCCGGATCGACATGAGCGAGTACTCCGAGAAGCACAGCGTCTCGCGCCTGGTCGGTGCCCCGCCCGGCTACGTCGGCTACGACGAGGGCGGCCAGCTGACCGAGGCGGTGCGGCGTCGGCCGTACTCCGTCGTACTCCTGGACGAGGTGGAGAAGGCCCACCCCGAGGTCTTCGACATCCTGCTGCAGGTGCTCGACGACGGCAGGCTCACCGACGGGCAGGGTCGCACGGTCGACTTCCGCAACACGCTGCTCATCCTGACCAGCAACCTGGGCTCGAACTACCTCGTCGACCCGCTGCTGGACGAGGAGAAGAAGCGCGACTCGGTGATGTCCGTCGTCCGGCAGGCGTTCAAGCCCGAGTTCCTCAACCGGCTCGACGAGGTCGTGCTGTTCGACGCGCTGGACAAGGAACAGCTCGCGCACATCGTCGACCTGCAGCTGGCGGCGTTCGACACCCGACTGGCACCGCGCCGGATCACCGTCACGGTGACCGACGCGGCCCGGAAGTGGCTGACCGAGAACGGCTACGACCCGGCGTACGGCGCCCGGCCGCTGCGCCGTCTCGTGCAGACCGCGATCGGCGACCCGCTCGCGCGGCTGCTGATCGGCGGCCAGGTCACAGACGGCGAGCAGGTCACGGTGGACCACGTCGAGGGTGCCCAGGAGCTCCAGCTCACCGGCGGATGAGGGGATCTGCCCGTGCGGTTGGTTCAATGACCCCATGAGTGACCCGTCGAGGGGCCCGTCCAGCGGCAAGGCCCCCGCCCGACCCCGGCAGCTGACGATGGCGGCTGGGTTCGTGATCGGGGGCTCGGTCCTGCTGCTGCTCCTGGTCTTCGACACCTTGACCACCCTCAACTCGGTCGAGATGCGCGAGAAGATCACCGAGGTGATCACGTCGCCCTCCGGCGAGGGCCTGGGGATCACCATGAGCCAGGCCCTGACCAGCATGCGCGTGGGGCTGATGATCGCCGGGGCGTGCGCCGCGGCGACCGCGGTGCTGGGTGTCGCTGTCCTGCAGCCCAACCGGGCTGCCCGGCTCGCACTGAGCATCCTCGCCGTACCCATCCTGCTGACAGCGCCGTTGACCGGTGGGATCACCGGGGCCCTGGTGGTCGTCGCGGTTCTGATGCTCTGGAGCGGCCCAGCGCGCGACTGGTTCGCCGGCCGTCCGGTCCGCGAGGTGCAGGCGCCCGGGAGGCCCGACAAGTCCTCGAAGCAGGGGCCCTGGGAGACCACGATGCCCCGGCAGTCGGACCGGCTGCACCAGCCTGAGCAGGTCCCGCCCGCTGAGCAGCCCGCTGACCAGCCGTCTGATCGGCCCACCCCACCGGCGTCCCAGCTCACGACCGTCGGCTCGTCCACCGCGCCCGGCGCCTCGACCGGGTTCGGGGTTCGCCCGGCTCCGGCCGACGACCTCTCGCAGGGTGCCTGGCCGCCGCCCACCGCGACCCAACCACCTGTGGACGGCGATCTGGCGAGCACGGTGCCGGCCTCGGTGAAGATCGCCTGCATCCTGACCTGGGTCTTCTCCGGCGTGGTCGCGCTGCTGTACGCCGGAACGCTGATCGCGCTGGTCACGATCCAGGACCAGATCGTCGACTACGTGGTCGAACAGCCGGAGTGGCAGCGCGCCAACGTGCCGGACGACATCATCATGCCGGCGCTCTGGCTCACCTGTCTGGCGATGCTCGCCTGGTCGCTCGGGGCCTGCGTGCTGGCCTGGTTCACCTGGCGCCGGCACAACTGGGCGCGCTGGCTCCTCGCCACCAGCGCTGGTGCTGCGTTCCTGGTCGGGTTGCTCGCATTCCCGTTCGGCCTCCTGGCCCAGCTGGCAGCCGTGCTCACGATCGTGGGTCTGTTCCTTTCCACCTCGCGGGACTGGTTCGAGCCCTGGGGCGCGGGTCCGCCACCGCCCGGGGCCGAACAGGGACCGCACTGGGGGCCACCGTCCGGTCCGCCGCTCGACCCGCCGAGCAGCTATCCCTCGGGACCACCGGAGGACGAGCAAGCGCAGGACCAGCCCGGAGGCAAGCCGCCTGTCTGGTGATCAGCCGCGGCGATCAGCCGCGGTGCAGGTCGGTCGCCCGCAACCGTCGCAGTCCTTCGACGATGAGGTCCTGCTCCTTGCAGAACGCCCACCTGACCAGATGACGACCGTGCTCGGAGCCGTCCTCGTAGAACACCTGCGTCGGGATCGCCACCACCTTGGCGCGGTCGGCCATGTCGGCGCAGAACGCGATGCCGTCGTCATGCCCGAGCGTGGACACGTCTGTGGTCACGAAGTAGGTGCCCTGCGGGACGTGCACCTCCAGTCCCAGTGAGTCCAGGCCGTCGCAGAGGAAGTCTCGGCGCCGGGCGAGGTCGTCGCGCAGCTTCTCGTGGAAGGCCGACTCGTTGTCGAGGGCGTGGGCGATCGCGGGCTGGAACGGTGCGCCCGACGAGTAGGACAGCCAGTTCTTCGCGCCCTCGACGGCGTTCACCAGGTCGGCGGGCCCGGTGGCCCAGCCGATCTTCCAGCCGGTGAAGGAGAAGGTCTTGCCCGAGCTCGAGATCGTCACCGTCCGGTCGAACATGCCCGGGAGGGTGGCGATCGGGATGTGCGCGTTGCCGTCGAACGTCAGGTGCTCGTAGACCTCGTCGGTGACCACGACGAGGTCATGTCGGCGGGCGACATCCGCGACGGCAGCCAGCTCGGTCTCGTCGAGCACGCGACCGGTCGGGTTGTGCGGGCTGTTCAGCAGGATCACCCGGGTGCGGTCGGTGATGGCGCTCTCGAGCTCGTCGGCGTCGAGGCGGTAGTCGGGGGCGCGCAGGGTGACCGGGCGTCGTACCGCACCGGCGAACTGGATCGTGGCGCGATAGCTGTCGTAGTACGGCTCGCAGACCACCACCTCGTCGCCGGGGTCGACGAGCCCGAGCATGGCTGCGGCGATCGCCTCGGTGGCTCCCGTCGTGACCACGACCTGGTCGGGGGTGAGCTCGATTCCGTAGTGCCGCTGCTGGTGCCGGACGATGGCGTCGACGAGGTCGGGGGAGCCGTGGCCGGGTGGGTACTGGTTGCGGCCGGCCCGCATGGCGTCGTACGCCGCCTCGACCACCGACGACGGACCGCTCTCGTCCGGGAACCCTTGGCCGAGGTTCACCGAGCCGGTGCGTACGGCGAGGGCCGACATCTCGGCGAAGATCGTGCTCCCGACGCCGCGCAACCGTTCGGCCCGCCGGGCCCTGCCTCGGGGTGTCTCCTGGGTCACGCCGTCGAACCTAACTCGTCCCGCCCGACCTGCGCTGCCCGGTCGTCCACCACAATGGCCGGGTGAGAGCAGCCCGGTCCCGACGCAGTCGCATCCTGCTGTGGGTGGGCGTCCTGCTGATGGTGACCGGTGCGGGACTGCTCGGGTACGTCGGCTGGCAGTTCTGGGGCACCAACTACGTCGCCCAGCGCGAGCACGCGGAGATCAGCCGCACGCTGCAGACGCAGTGGGAGGAGGACGGCGCGCAGCTGGCGCCCAAGCGAGTGCCCAAGGGAGACGCCTCCGCCCTCATCCGGATCCCGCGGTTCGGCAACTCCTACGTCGTGCCTGTCCTCGAGGGTGTCGCCACCGAGGACCTCGCCCGAGGGTTCGGGCACTTCGAGGAGTCGGCGGACCCGGGGCAGGTGGGCAACTACGCGCTCGCCGGGCACCGGGTCACGCACGGTGAGCCGCTGCGCCGGATGCCCGACCTTCGGCCGGGCGACCAGGTCGTCGTGGAGACCGTCAACGCCACCTACGTCTACCGGCTCGACACGAACCCCGAGGCGCTGATCGTCCCCTTCACGGGGACCTGGGTGCTCGACCCGCTGCCGAAGAACCCGCAGGCCGGTGGCCCCCAGCCCACGCAGAAGAAGGGGCAGCGGCTGATCACGCTCACCACCTGTTCGGAGATCTTCCACACCGACGACCGGATGATCGCGTTCGGCCACCTGGTGAGGACGACCAAGAAGGAGCGGTAGCCTCCGCGGCATGAACGCCACCACCGATGCCGACCTCGCCCGCGACGTCGACACCTGCTGCCGGCTGACCGGCGAGTTCACGCTCCGGTCGGGCCAGGTGGCCACTGAGTACTTCGACAAGTACCTCTTCGAGGCCGATCCCGCCCTGCTGGCTCGGGTCGTCGGCCAGATGATCGACCTGGTCCCCGAGGGCACCGAGCTCCTCGGTGGACTCGAGCTCGGCGGCGTACCGATCGCAACGGTGCTCAGCGCGCGCACCGGCCTGCCGGCGCTGTTCGTGCGCAAGCAGGCCAAGGAGTACGGCACCTGCAAGCTCGCCGAGGGCCCCGACGTGGCCGGCCGCCGAGTGACCCTGGTCGAGGACGTCGTCACCACCGGCGGCGCCGTACGAGATGCGACCCGTGCCCTGCGAGCCGCCGGCGCCATCGTGGAGACAGTGGTCTGCGCAATCGACCGCAGCCCCGAGGGCGAGAACCCCCTGGCCGACGCAGACCTCGAGGTCCGCCCGGTGCTCACCAAAGCCCAGCTGGACGCCGCCCGCGCCTAGCCGCTCGATCCAGCGGGCCGCAACCACAGGGTGGTCGAGCAGCGAGCGAAGCGAGCGATCAGACGAGACCAAAGGTCCGTACGCCGGAGGGGCCGCAACCACGCGGTGGTCGATGATGCACGCCGCTCCTTCCCCGGTGGTTGAGGAGCGAGCGAAGCGAGCGTCTCGAAACCACAAACCGTCCAGCTAACAGCGTTCGGAAGAAAGTTGAGAATCCACTTCCACACAAACGAATTCTCGACCGAAACTGTCAGTGCTCGGTGCTTGGATTGATACATGACCACGACGGCAGGCGGCAATCGCGGACCTGGGTGAGAGTGAGCTCCTCGACCGGGTCGACGTGCTCAGCGAGCGTCAGCTGGAGGTCGGGGTGCAGCTGCTCCGACTGGTCGCGGAGTTCGCCCGCCAACACGGCGAAGCGACCGTGGACCCCGTCCAGGCACGGCTGCCCGGTCGTGAGCGCGCGGTCCGGCTCGGGGGCGAGGGCACCCCGATGGTGGCCGAGTTCGCACCCGCGGTGCTGGCCGCCCGGATGGGGCTCTCCGCCTATGCCGGAGGTCGGCTGGTCGCGGACGTTCTCGACCTGGACCACCGCCTCCCGCAGCTATGGGCGCGGGTGCAGTCACTCGAGGTGGCCGAAGGTCACGCCCGGTACGTGGCCCGCAAGACCCGCCACCTCACCGCTGCCGAGGCTGCCTACGTCGATGCCCGGATCGCGCCATCCGCGGACGGCCGGGTTTCCTGGACCCGGTTCGAGACCCTGGTCGAGGCCGCCATCATCGCCGCCGACCCTGACGCTGCGGCAGCTCGGGAGGAAGCAACCGCACGGGACTGCTTCGCCAAGGCCACCCGGTCCACCGAACACGGCATGCGCGGGTTCTACGTTCGCGCCGACTTCGCCACCATCGCCCGCATCGATGCCACTGTGGCCTACCTCGCCCGAGCACTGCTGGCGATGGGCGACACATCGAATCTGGATGTCCGTCGGACCAAGGCGGTGCTGATCATGGCGAATCCCACCCAGGCCGTGAAGATCCTGCAGGCGTACGCCAAGTGGCAACGCCAACCGGTCCCCACCGAGACCACCGACGCCGACTCGGCCACAGACACGGAAGCGCCAGCGCTCACGCCGGAGCGGTTCGACCCCGCGGTCGCGGCGGAGCTGCTCGATGAGGCGAAGCTGCTGCCCACGGTGTGGCTCTTCGCCCACCTCGCCGGCAGTTCGGTGGGTCGGGTCGAAGGCAGCGATCCGGTGACCACCGATTGGGTGCGCAAGCACCTCGGTGCCCGATGCCGGGTCAAGCTCACCCCGGTCCTCGACCCCCTCGACCAGGTCCCAGTCGATGCCTACGAGATCCCGGACCGACATCGACAAGCCGTACACCTGCTCACCCCGGCCGACACCTTCCCGTTCGCGAGCAACACCACCCGCGCGATGCAGATCGACCACACAGTGGCCTGGACGCAGGAGCGTGCCGCGCCCGGCGTGAAGCAGTCCCGCATCGGGAACTACGGACCCATGGTCGGCCTGCACCACCGGATCAAGACCCACGGCAGATGGCAGGTCAAACAACCCTTCCCAGGTGTCTACCTGTGGCGCGACCCCTACGGCGCCACCTACCTCGTCGACCACACCGGCACCCGCCGACTACCAACCTCACCCCGCTGGCAGCGCTCGCCGCTGGAGGCACGGCTCGCTGAACTCGTTCTCGCCAGTTAGTGGTTGCGGCCCGGTGCGGCATACGGCCCTTGGTCTCGTCTGATCGCTCGCTGCATCGCTGCTCGACCACCCTGGGTTGGGCGCACTCGGCCGTGTGGTTTCGAGACCGCTGCGCTCGCTCCTCAACCACCAGAAAGCGGGGCTAGCTCTCTGCGTCGCGGCGGGGGCCGGTGTCTCGGCCGCTGATGTCGACGTCGGGGCGACCGTCGTGGTCCTTGTCGTCGCCCGACGGTCCTGACGTACGACGGTGCCGCCACCACTCGTAGGCGATCGGGATGACCGAGACCGCGAGGATCAGGATGATCGCCTTGTCGATGTTCTCGCCGAGGCCGGGGAACGCGTGACCGAGGAAGTAGCCCGCCAGGGTGATGCTGACGACCCACATCGCGGCACCGACGGCGCTCCACACGAAGAAGCGGTGCCGCGGCATCTGGGTCACCCCGGCCACCACGGTGATGTAGGTGCGCACGAACGGCACGAACCGGCCGATCACGAGTGCCTTGTTGCCGTGCTTGTCGAAGAAGACCTGCGGTCTGGTCGAAGTACTTCTGCTTCAGGATGCGCCCGTTGCGCTCATAGATCGGAGGTCCGATCCAGCGCCCGATCTCGTAGCCAATGACATTGCCCGCGAACGCGGCGGCCATCAGCAGCGCGATGGCGACGGGCAGGTCGGTGGCGTGTGGTCCGGGGACGATGTCGTCGCGGCTCGCGATGAACAGGCCGACCGCGAACAGCAGGGTGTCGCCGGGCAGGAACGGGAAGAACAGCCCGCACTCGACGAGCACGATCAGCAGGCACACCCACAGGAACCACGGGCCGAACTGGTCCAGCAGCCAGTTCGGGTCCATCCAGTCGAGGCCGAAGAGCAGTGGCTGCAGGCGTGTCACTGAGCGAGGGTATCTGGGCGGGCCTGATCGGAGCGTCTCGCTCTACCCTTGCCGCTGTGAGCCCAGAGGATCGTGCGCCGTACGACCCGATGCCGCACGGGCCCGACGAGGTGGGGGTCGGACCGTGGGCGGGACCGCTGCCGACCGGGGAGCAGTACGACGCCGAACTGCTGGCGCACGGCGACCGTCGCAACGTGGTCGACCGCTACCGCTACTGGACGATGGCGGCGATCGTCGCCGACCTCGACACCCGCCGCCACGACTTCCACGTGGCCATCGAGAACTGGCAGCACGACTTCAACATCGGGACCATCGTGCGTACGGCGAACGCGTTCCTCGCCGCCGAGGTGCACATCGTCGGCAAGCGCAGGTGGAACCGTCGCGGGGCGATGGTGACCGACCGCTACCAGCACGTGCGGCACCACGAGACTCCCGACGCCCTGGCCGCCCACCTGCACCAGCAGGGTGTCGCCCTGATGGGCGTGGACAACCTGCCCGGCTCGGAGCACCTCGAGACCTGGGAGATGCCGAGGTCGGTGTGCTTCCTCTTCGGGCAGGAGGGCCCCGGACTCTCCGAGGATGCGCGGCGGGTCTGCGACGGGACCTTCTCGATCGCGCAGTTCGGCTCCACCCGCTCGATCAACGCCTCCGCGGCAGCGGCCATCGCGATGCACTCCTGGATCACCAAGTACGCCGACCTGGGCAACGCCTGGCGCGGCTAGCTGGCCTTGGACAGGCACCGGACGAAGCGGTCGCCCGATCTCCAGCCCGGCTTGCTGGGCGGCTGCCAGTAGCCGCCGTCGTTGCCGGTCAGCTGCTTGCAGCGGCTCCGGGCTGCTGCGGTGTAGCGGACGGGGTCGGGGTAGACCCTCGGCGGGGCCGCAAAGACGGCCTCGACGCGGAAGGCGTGCGTCTGTGAGCAGGAGACGTCCGCACCTGATGCGGTCTGGCAGACCCGCAACGACTCCGGCACGCCCTGCTTGAGCAGCGGCTTCGAGTCCGGGAGCGGGACCAGCTGGTCGCCGCTGCGAGCCAGGACGTCGCAGCGCACCCAGCGTGCGCCGCGCTCGAGCTGGTCCCGCGAGGGGGTGAACAGCGTCCAGGTGAGCAGCGAGGTGGCCCGGTCCGCGACCGTCCCGCCGGCCACTCTCAGGTACGCCGGCTCGCACAGCCGCTTCCCGATGGCCCGGCGCTTGGCCAGGGGTGTCTTCGAGGTGACGGCCCTCGGCGTGTAGGCGACGCGGGCCACGACTGTCGTGTGCTTGCTGCTGCACTTGACCCGCGAGCCTCGGGTCACCGGCGCCAGCGAACGGCCCGCTGAGATCCGGTAGCACCGTCCCGGCACCGGTGCGCCGTACCCGGGGTCGGGTGCGATCTCCTCCTCAGCGGACTTCGACTCGCTCGGCTCCGTGGCCGCCGCGGCGTCCTTCTCCTTCTCCTTGGCCTTGGGTTCGTCCTTGCCGCCACACCCAGACACCAGGAGCGCGACCACGAGCGGGAGTGCCAGCACGGCCCACAGCCGCTGTCGTGCGGCGGGGGTGCGGCGGTCGCGGTGAGCGCGCATGACTCTCCGGTGCTGGGGCGGGCTGCTGGCAGGAGGATCCTCGCATGTGCGCCCCGAAGTCGGGGCCGCAACCGTTCCCCGGGGCTGGACTCGGTCACATAGGGTTGGGGCCGCAAGCCGCCGCGCCCCAGAGGACTCCGGAGGAGACCCCGCAATGCCGATCGCCACCCCCGACAAGTACGCCGAGATGCTGGACGCCGCGAAGTCGAAGTCGTTCGCGTTCCCAGCCATCAACGTGTCGTCCTCGCAGACACTGAACGCCGCGCTGGCCGGGTTCGCCGAGGCAGGCAGCGACGGGATCATCCAGGTCTCGACCGGCGGAGCGGACTACCTCTCCGGCCCGACGATCAAGAACATGGTGACCGGGTCCGTGGCGTTCGCGACCTACGCCCACGAGGTGGCGAAGAACTACCCCGTCAACATCGCGCTGCACACCGACCACTGCCCCAAGGACAAGCTGGACGGCTTCGTCCGCCCGCTTCTCGAGATCTCCATTGACCGGGTCAAGAACGGTGCGCACCCCCTCTTCCAGTCACACATGTGGGACGGGTCCGCCGTACCACTGGACGAGAACCTGCAGATCGCGCAGGAGCTGCTCAAGAAGGCGGCCGAGGCGAACATCGTGCTCGAGGTCGAGATCGGTGTCGTCGGCGGCGAGGAGGACGGCGTCGAGGGTGGCGGCGGCGAACAGCTCTACAGCACCACCGAGGACGCCATCGCCACCGTCGAGGCGCTCGGTGCCGGTGAGAACGGTCGCTACATGACCGCGCTGACCTTCGGCAACGTGCACGGCGTCTACAAGCCCGGCAACGTCAAGCTGCGCCCCGAGATCCTGCAGAAGGCCCAGCAGGCGGTCGCCGAGAAGCTGGGCCTGGACGCCGACGCCAAGCCCTTCGACCTGGTCTTCCACGGAGGCTCCGGCTCGACCGCGGAGGAGATCGCGGCGGCGGTCGACTTCGGCGTGATCAAGATGAACGTGGACACCGACACCCAGTACGCCTTCACCCGCCCGGTGGCCGGCCACATGTTCGCCAACTACGACGGCGTCCTGAAGGTCGACGGCGAGGTCGGCAACAAGAAGGCCTACGACCCCCGAGCCTGGGGCAAGGCCGGTGAGGCCGGCATGGCCGCCCGCGTCCTCGAGGCCTGCGAGAACCTCCGCAGCGTCGGCCACTCGGTCGCCTGAGCTCCCGACCAACCGCTCCACCTCGAGCGCCCGTTTATTCAGAAGCGGTTTGTCGGTGGAGTGTGCTGACATGGGCGCATGAGCCCGCAACCCGCCGTCGAGGCCATCGACCTCGTCAAGCAGTTCGAAGACAACACCGCCGTTGACGGCGTCAGCTTCGAGGTTCCGCAAGGCACCGTGCTCGGCATGCTGGGGCCGAACGGCGCCGGGAAGACCACCACCGTCCGGATGCTCACGACCCTGAGCGTGCCCACCAGCGGCACCGGCCGCGTCGCCGGCTACGACGTCGTCAAGGAGCCGGACATGGTTCGGCGCAACATGGGGCTGACCGGCCAGGCTGCGACCGTCGACGAGCTGCTCACCGCCCGGGAGAACCTCCGGTTGATCGGCCGGCTCTCCGGGATGCCCAAGGGCGAGATCGGCCCGAAGGGTGACGCGCTGCTCGAGCGGTTCTCGCTGACCGACGCCGGGGACCGGGTCGTGAAGCACTACTCCGGCGGCATGCGGCGCCGTCTCGACCTCGCGGTGAGCCTGATCGCCAACCCGCCGGTGCTCTTTCTCGACGAGCCGACGACCGGTCTCGACCCGCACAGTCGCAACGAGCTGTGGGAGGTGCTGCGCGGCCTGGTCAGGGACGGCACCACTCTCGTGCTCACGACTCAATACCTCGCGGAGGCCGACGAGCTCGCCGACGACATCATCGTCATCGACAAGGGCAAGATCATCGCCTCCGGGACGCCGACCCAGCTCAAGGCGCAGGCCGGCAGCGCCAGCGTCGTACTCACGGTCACCGATCGAGCGGACCTCTCCGCCGCCGAGGCGCTGGTGCGGCGCTGCGTCCACGACGTGTACGTCGAGCCGGAGGCACGTCGCGTCACCGCGAAGGCCGGCGGTCTCACCGACATGACCAGCATCGCCGACGCCCTCGCCCAGAGTGGGATCGCCATCGACGACCTCGGCCTGATGCGACCCAGTCTGGACGACGTGTTCCTGAGCCTCACCGGCCACCGCGCCGAGGAGGCGCCGGATGACTCCGAGGCCGCCGATCCCGATGCCGAGAAGGAAGGAGCCCTCCGATGACGACGACCGCCGACCCCGTCGCGGGCAATGCACGCCCGCAGATCCACCCGCTCTCCCTCGCCGCGTCGTCGGGTGCGGTGGTGCGTCGCAACCTGATCCACATCAAGCGGATGCCCGAGCTGCTGCTGGACGTGACGATCCAGCCGGTCATGTTCGTGCTTCTCTTCGCTTTCGTGTTCGGTGGGTCGATCGCGGTGGAGGGCTCGAACTATCGCGAGTTCCTGGTGCCGGGGATCATGGTCCAGACGATCGTGTTCGCCGCGTTCATCGTGGCGATCGGGCTGACCAACGACCTCGACAAGGGGATCGTCGACCGACTCAAGTCGCTGCCGATCTCCCGGGCTTCGATCCTGGTCGGCCGGAGCATCTCCAGCCTGATCCACTCCAGCATCGGCATCGCGGTGATGGCGCTCACCGGGCTGCTGATCGGCTGGCGCGTCCGCAACGGCTTCATCGACGGCGTCTTCGCCTTCGGCCTGATCCTGCTCTTCGGGTTCGCGATGATCTGGGTCGGGATCTGGGTCGGCTCGTTGTTCAGCTCGGTCGAGGCCGTGCAGGGCTTCATGTTCACGGTGATGTTCCCGCTGACGTTCCTGGCGAACACGTTTGCGCCGACGGAGAACATGCCGAGCGTGCTGCGCACGATCGCGGAGTGGAACCCGGTCTCGGCGCTCGCGCAGGCCTGCCGTGAGCTCTGGGGCAACGGCCCGCCCGCGGCGGCGGACGCCGCGTTCCCCCTGCACCACCCCGAGCTGTTCTCGATCGGCTGGTCGTTGCTGATCACGGCCGCCTTCGCGCCGCTCGCCGTGGCTGCGTTTCGGCGCCGTTCCCGCGACTGACCCGCGTCAGAGCGGATTGTTCGCACGCACCTGGTGCGCGGGCCGGGCGAAGGAGAGGGCAGCGGCGAGACCCACGAGCAGGATGACCGCCGGGAGCAGCATCGCCTGCGCCATCGCCTCGCTGAACGGGACCATCACCTGCTGCGGCAGGTTGCCGCCTCCGGCCTCGCTCGGGTCGAAGGTCAGGCCCTGGGCGGAGAGCCGGGAGTCCATCAGCACGGCGATCGCGGCGGAGCCGAGCACGGCACCGACCTGGCGCGTCGCGTTGTAGATCCCGGCGCCGGCGCCGGCGCGGCTCATCGGCAGGTTGCGGGTCGCGGTCGCGGAGGTGGGCGCCCAGACGAAGGCGTTGCCGATGCCGAGCAGGGCCATCGGCAGCAGGATCTCCCAGGTCGCCGAGTCAGGGGTCATCACCACGCTGAGCCAGACCAGCGAGGCACTCGCCGCGAGGAACCCGAACGAGGTGATGATGCGCGGGTGCACGGCGTCGGTCAGCTTGCCGACCCACGGCGCGAGCACGATCGACATCAGCGCCATCGGGACCAGCAGCAGCGCAGCCTTGGTGGGCGAGAGGTCCCGGACCAATTGGGCGTAGAGCATGATCGGGAAGGCCATCGCCGTGATCGCGCAGGCCATCGCCGAGATCGCCAGGCTGGCTAGGCTGAAGTTGCGGTCGCGGAACAGCGGCAGCGGGACCAACGGCTCGTTCTTGTTGCGGGCCTGCCAGCCGATGAACACCGCGAACATCACGAGCCCACTGATGATGAGCAGTGGCACCGAGATCGGCCCGACGATGGTGCCCCAGTCGAACTGGTGCCCCTCCTGGATGCCGAACACGAGCAGGAACATCGCCACCCCCGACAGGACGACACCGAGCCAGTCGAAGCTGTGGTTGTGGGTGGGCAGCGAGGGCACCAGCCGCCAGGCGAGGACGAAGCCGACCACTCCGACCGGGATGTTGATGAAGAAGATCCACTCCCAGCCCAGCGCGTCGACCAGCACGCCACCCAGGATGGGGCCGACCAGGGTCGCGACACCCGCGGTCGCACCCCAGAGGGCCATCGCCTGCCCGCGACGGTCGGAAGGGAAGATGCGGGTGATGATCGCCATCGTCTGCGGGGTGATCATGGCGGCACCGAAACCCTGGAAGACCCGGGCCACGATCAGGCCCTCGATGCTGCCGGTCAGACCGCACCAGAGCGAGGCCAGCGTGAACACGGTGAGGCCGAGCAGGTAGAGGTTCTTCGGGCCGTAGCGGTCCCCGAGGCGGCCGGTGATCAGCACCGGCACGGCGTACGCAAGCAGGTAGGCGCTGGTCACCCAGACCACGTCGTTCACGTCGGCCTGCAGGTCGGCGATGATCGCGGGCGTCGCGACCGAGACGATCGTGGTGTCGACCAGGATCATGAAGAACCCGATGCACAGCGCGAACAGTGCAGGCCAGGGACGCGCGTCCGCCGGCACCTCGTCCGCACCCGGCACAGCTGTGGGTGGGGTGGGAGGTCTGGTCGTTTGGGCCATGTCGACAGTCAACACCTGGGCTCCGACGATCCATCCCTGATGCGCAATTCAGCGCTGCTTCAGCAAGGGTTCGCAACAATGGGTGCTCCCACTCCAGGAGGTACTCGATGCGCGCACTCGTCGTCGACGACGAGCAGCGTCTTGCGCGCTCCCTGCGCGTGGGTCTGGAGGCGGAGGGCTTCGCGGTCGACGTGGCACATGACGGCGTTGACGGCCTGTGGCTCGCGCGCGAGAACGAGTACGACGTGATCGTGCTCGACCTGATGCTCCCCGGGATCAACGGCTACAAGGTCTGCCAGGCCCTGCGCGAGGAGAAGAACTGGACCCCGATCCTGATGCTCACCGCCAAGGACGGCGAGTGGGACCAGGTCGAGGGACTGGACACCGGAGCCGACGACTACCTGACCAAGCCGTTCTCGTTCCCGGTGCTGGTCGCTCGGCTCCGTGCGGTGGCCCGTCGCGGCGCGCGTGAGCGGCCGACCCAGGTCGAGCTGGGGGACCTGCGACTGGACCCGGCAGCCAGGCGAGCCTTTCGTGGGGACGTCGAGCTGGACCTGACCTCCCGGGAGTTCTCCGTGCTGGCATTCCTCGCACGCCACGCGGGTGACGTCGTGTCCAAGCGCCAGATCCTCGACTCGGTGTGGGACGTGGACTTCGACGGGGACCCGAACATCGTCGAGGTCTACATCCGCCACCTGCGCAACAAGATCGACCGGCCGTTCGGTCGCGAGGGGATCCAGACCCTGCGCGGAGCGGGCTATCGACTGGGCACCGACGGTGGCTGAGGGCCGGCTCGGACGCGCCTCGGTGCGGGTGCGCACCACGGCAGCGGCAGTCGTGGTGGTGGCGATCGCCCTGATGCTCGGGGCGTTCGTGCTCGTCACCCTGGTCGGGAACTCACTGCGCGACGGCGTGGAGGCCAGTGCCGAGCAGCGCGCCTCGGCCCTCGCCGACGAGATCGAGAGCTCCGGCCTGCCGGAACGGCCGCCGGGGGACGAGGAGCCGGGCGATGACGACCCGGGCGAGGACAACGAGCCCGAGGACGAGGTCTGGCAGGTGACCGACTCCTCGGGCACCGTGGTGCGCGCGTCCCAGGCCCTGGGCAAACCGCTGCCGACCGAGGACACGGACGAGGCCAGGCTTCCCGGAGCCGACTACGGCTACGTCGTCGTCACCGAGGACGCTTCCGCCGGCGGACAGGAGTACGTCGTCAGCGTGGCCGTCTCGCTCGAGGAGGTCGACGACTCGACGGCGGCGCTGATCCCGCTGCTGCTGGTCGGGGTGCCACTGGTCCTTCTGGTCGTCGGAGGCACCACCTGGATGGTGGCCACCCGGGCGCTCGCGCCGGTCGAGCGCATCCGGGGGGAGGTCGAGCAGATCACCAGCGACCGGCTGGACCGGCGGGTGCCCGAGCCGACTTCCCGCGACGAGATCCACCGGCTCGCCCTGACCATGAACCAGATGCTCGGCCGTCTGCAGGCCTCCCGTGACCGGCAGCAGCAGTTCGTCGCCGACGCCTCCCACGAGCTGCGCTCGCCGCTCGCGAACATCCGCCAGACGGCCGAGGTCGCGCACACCCACCCGGGTGCCCTGCCCGAGGGTGAGCTGGCCGACGCCGTGCTCGCGGAGTCGGCGCGGATGCAACGACTCGTGGAACAGCTCCTGGTGCTCACCCGGGCAGACGAGGGGGCGGTGTTCCGGACCGTGCACGACGTGGACCTCGACGACCTGGCCCTCGCCGAGGCGAGCCGCGTGCGCCGCAACGGGCTCGACGTCGACACGTCCGAGCTGGCGCATGGCCGGGTCCGGGGCGACCGGGCCTCGCTCGCGCAGGTGGTCCGCAACCTCGTCGACAACGCCGCACGCCACTCCGACGCAAGGATCGTGATGGCACTCCGGGAGTCGGGACACCTGGTCGAGCTGAGCGTGGAGGACGACGGTCTCGGGATCGCCGAGGACCAGCGGGAACGGGTCTTCGAGCGGTTCGTCCGGCTCGACGAGGCGCGGGCCCGGGACGCGGGTGGGAGCGGGCTCGGCCTGGCCATCGTCAAGGAGATCGTCATCGCACACGGCGGGACGGTCGCGGTCTCCTCCTCGGCGCTGGGTGGGGCCCGGTTCGTCGTACGGCTCCCCGCTGCGGCGAACGCGTCGGCCTGACCCCCCAACCTGAACGGGCTTTCAGACGCGTTCAGGTTGGCTTCAGCGAGGTCGTCGCAGGCTGGGTCCATACCCAGTCAGCAACGGAAAGGTCACTCCGACATGAACACCGCCAAGCTCCGCACCAAGCGCGTCATCCTCCCCACCATCGCGGCCGTCGCCGCCCTCGGGATCGGCGGCGTGGTCTGGGCATCGACCGCGCACGCCGACCTCCAGGGCAGCGAGCGCGACCGCGTCTCGACCGCCGCAACCCAGGCCGTCGGCGGTGGCAAGGTCGTCGACGCCGAGTCCAGCGACGACCCCGGTGAGGCCTTCGAGGTCGAGGTCCGCAAGACCGACGGCACCGAGGTCGACGTGACCCTCGACAACGACCTCAACGTCGTTCATCAGGACACCGACGACCGGGACGACGCGAACGACACCGACGACAAGGGCGACGAGAATGACGCGAACGACGCCCCCGACGCCGACGACCGCGCCCTGAGCGCCACCGAGCGGAAGTCGGCCGAGAAGGCCGCGCTGGACGCAGTCGGTGGCGGCACCATCACCGACCTCGACGCCAGCGACGACCGCGGCGAGGCCTACGAGGCCGACGTCCGCAAGGCGAACGGCACCAACTGGGACGTCACGCTCGACTCCGACTTCAAGGTGATCGACAAGCGCGTCGACAACTGATCCGGATCCCAGGAACGCGCCAGTCCCGAGCGATCGGCTCCCCGAACCATGTCGGAGGGGCCGATCGCTCGGGGCTGTCCGCACGTCCGTCCACTGCCCCGTGACACGATCGAGCCATGAGCGACTCAAACCTCGGCCGCGACCTCATCGCCGGCCCGCCCCCCACCCTGCTGCCCACCGATCCGGCGTCTGCTGAGCTGGCGGACGGCGCGCAGGCGCGTGACGTCGTACGCCGCCACCCGGAGTCGCCCTTCGCCTGGGCCACCCTCGCCGAGGAGTCGCTGGCCGACGCGGACGTCGACGACGTGACCGCCTACGCCTACGCGCGGGTCGGCTACCACCGCAGCCTCGACCTGCTGCGGCGCAACGGCTGGAAGGGCCACGGCCCGGTCCCCTGGGAGCACGAGCCCAACCGAGGGTTCCTGCGGTCGCTGGCCGCGCTCGCCGAGGCCGCCGGCCGCATCGGGGAGGAGCCCGAGCGAGACCGCTGCGACCAGTTCCTGCGCGACTCCAGCCCCGAGGGACACGCCGAGCTGACCTGAGGAAACCAGGGGGTGAGACCTGGCCCACATCGGTCTAGAGTCACCAGGCATGGCAGATTTCGACCGCTCGGGCGGACCTGACAGTGCCCCACCCACCAACAAGACCCTGATCGCGATCGCGTCGGTCCTGCTGCTGATCCCGATCGTTGCCCTCCTGTGGGTAGGCAGCTACTCACGCGAGACGCCAAAGCTGGGCGGGTTCCCGTTCTTCTTCTGGTACCAGTTCCTCTGGGTCTTCATCTGTGCCGGGTGCACATACGCCGCGCACCGGCTGGTGCTCGCAGCCCGCAAGCCCGGCCCCGGAACCACGGGCAAGACAGAGCGCATGGGTCATCCCCGGCCCGGCACTGACGAGGAGGCCGGCCGGTGAACCCCCTCGCAGCACGTACAGAGGTCGACTGGGTCGCGCTGAGCGTCCTGATCCTGCTCTTCGCCGTCGTCACGGTGCTTGGGTTCATGGCCACTCGGTTCAAGAAGGGCGACAGCCTCGACTCGCTCGACGAGTGGGGGCTCGGCGGACGCAAGTTCGGCACCTGGGTCACGTGGTTCCTGCTCGGCGGTGACCTCTACACGGCGTACACCTTCATCGCGGTGCCTGCGGCGATGTTCGCGATGGGATCGGTCGCCGGGTTCTTCGCGGTGCCCTACACGATCATCCTCTACCCGATCATCTTCATCTTCATGGCGCGGCTGTGGTCGGTCAGCCACCGGCACGGCTACGTCACGACCGCCGACTTCGTTCAGGGCCGTTACGACTCGCGGGCCCTCTCCCTCGCCGTCGCGGTGACCGGGTTCGTCGCGACGATGCCCTACATCGCACTGCAGCTGGTCGGCATCCAGGCCGTGCTGGACGTGGTCGGGCTCGGCGGCGGGGACAACATCATCGCCAAGGACCTGCCCCTGCTGATCGCGTTCGCGCTGCTGGCGGCCTACACCTACACCTCGGGCCTGCGGGCACCGGCGGTGATCGCGTTCGTGAAGGACGCGCTGATCTACCTGGTCATCATCGTCGCGATCATCTATCTTCCGACGACCATCGACGGCGGCTGGGACGGCGTCTTCGGTGCTGCCAAGGAGAAGATGGCCGCGACCAACGAAGCGACCGGGAAGCCGAACGGCGCGTTCATCCCGACGAGCGACCAGTTCTGGGCCTACGGCACCCTCGCTCTCGGCTCGGCGATGGCGCTGTTCATGTATCCCCACTCGGTCACAGCGACGTTGTCCTCGGAGAGCCGGGTCACCATCCGCCGCAACGCCTCGATCCTCCCGGCGTACTCCTTCGTGCTGGGCCTGCTGGCCCTGCTCGGGTGGGTCGCGATCGCGGCCGGCACCGAGCCGATCGGTGTCGACGGCAAGCCGAACCCGCAGCTGGTCATCCCGCAGCTGTTCGAGGACTCGTTCTCGAGCTGGTTCGCGGGCGTGGCGTTCGCGGCGGTGGCCATCGGTGCTCTCGTGCCGGCGGCGATCATGTCGATCGCGGCGGCGAACACCTTCACGCGCAACATCTACAAGGAGTGGATCAAGCCGCAGGCGACACCTGCCGAGGAGGCCAAGGTCTCCAAGATCGCCTCGCTCGTGGTGAAGGCGTTCGCGCTGGTGTTCGTGCTGACGCTCGACCGGCAGAATGCGATCAACTTCCAGCTCCTCGGCGGCATCTGGATCCTGCAGACGTTCCCGGTCATCGTGTTCAGCCTCTACACCCGGTGGTTCCACAAGTGGGCGCTGCTCGTCGGCTGGGCGGTGGGCACGGTCTACGGCACCATCGAGGCCTACAAGGTGATCAACCCGGTCACCAAGAAGCACTTCGGCGGCTCCCTCGGTGAGATCCCCGGCCTCGGCGACATGGGGTACATCGCGCTGACCGCGTTCGCCCTCAACCTGGTGATCGCGATCGTGCTCACGCTGATCCTGAACGCAGCGAAGGTCGCCAACGGTTCCGACGAGACGACCGCAGGTGACTACTTCGCGGACGCGGGTGACCCGCGGGTGGAGAAGAACCGGCCGGTCGTCGAAGGTGCCGAGGGAGAGACCGCGACCTAGAGCCCGTCCGCGGCTCTAGCTGGGCAGGATCAGTGAGTACGCACCGGGCTCGATGTGCCAGGAGCGCCGGCGCTCCGGGCCGCTGATCTCACCGTCGGCTGCGAGGTAGAAGTCCTCGCCGGAGATGGTGACCTGCTTGGCGCGGACGGACACGACGTCGCGGCGCTCCTCGTGCTCGGCCTGGCGCAGGTGCCACGCATAGGCGAGCCGCTCCAGCGGGCCGGTCGCGAGGGACACCATCACGTCGAGCCTGCCGTCCTCCGGATCGGCCTCGGGCGTCACCTCGGTGCCGCCGCCGACGCTGGTCCCGTTGCCGACGGCCACCATCAGGATGTGCTGGTCCATGTCGGCGATCACCTCACCGTCGGCCTCGACGCGCAGCCGCACGAACGGCGGACGGACGGCCGCGATGGCAGCGCCAATCGGGTAGCCGAGGATGCCGATGCCGTAGGGGCCGAGGCGCTTCTTCCAGCGGGCGCCGTAGCGGCTGGCCTGCGCACTCGCACCTGCGTGCACGTTGTTCACGACGACACCGCCGAGCTCGTCCACGATCAGGTCCATCGCGCGGGGTTTGCCATTCAGGAGCGCGGCAGCCGCCTCGCCCGCGTCGAGCGGGACGCCCAGGGCGCGCGCGAAGTCGTTCCCGGTGCCGAGCGGGATCAGGCCGAGGGTGCGCTGGGCAAGCTCATGCCGCCGGTGCAGCGCCGAGATGACGGCGTGCAGGCTGCCGTCCCCACCGGCGACCACGATCGAGCGACACCCGGCGCGGTGGAGCACGCCGTCGAGCTCGCCCGGGTTGGTGGTGACGGCGACCTCGACGTCGGCGACCTCCCGGAGGACGCCGAGGGCGATGTCCAGGCCCTCCTGTCGCCCACCTCCGGCGTCGACATTGGTGATGAGCAGGAGGGGGTCCACGACCGCCACCTTAGAGGCTTCCCGGCTCGAGGCCGGAATCACGTCGAGATGGGTCGTGTGTGGGTGGTCGGGGCGTCGCACCCGTACGATGGGGCGCGGTCTGATGGCTGCGCCGCCCTGAGGAGAGACATGCCCGCGATCGTCGTACTCGGAGCCCAGTGGGGTGACGAGGGCAAGGGCAAGGCGACCGACCTGCTCACCACCGATGACTCGATCGACTTCTGCGTCCGCACCAGCGGGGGTCACAACGCCGGCCACACCATCGTGGTCAACGGCGAGAAGTTCGCCACCCACCTGCTGCCCAGCGGCATCCTGACGCCCGGCTGCACCTCGGTCATCGCCAACGGCGTCGTCATCTCGCCGGAGGCGCTGTTCCACGAGCTCGACGCGCTGATCGAGCGCGACGTCGACATGGGTCAGCTGGTCGTGAGCGCCAACGCGCACGTGATCGCGTCGTACCACTCCACCGTCGACAAGGTCACCGAGCGGTTCCTCGGCAAGAACAAGATCGGCACGACCGGCCGCGGCATCGGTCCGGCGTACGCCGACAAGATCAACCGGGTCGGCATCCGGGTGGCCGACCTCTTCGACGAGGCGATCCTGCGCGACAAGGTCGAGGCCGCGCTGGAGGTCAAGAACCACCTGCTGACCAAGGTCTACAACCGGCGCGCGATCACCGTCGAGGAGGTGGTCGAGGAGCTCCAGGGGTACGCCGAGCGCCTGCAGCCGATGGTCGCCGACACCTCGCTGCTGCTCAACCGCGCCCTCGACAACGGCCAGACCGTGCTCTTCGAGGGAGCCCAGGCCACCATGCTCGACGTCGACCACGGCACCTACCCGTTCGTCACCAGCAGCAACCCGGTCTCCGGCGGCGTCTGCGTCGGCTCCGGTGTCGGGCCCACCCGCATCGACCGGGTGATCGGCGTGATCAAGGCCTACACCACCCGGGTCGGCTCGGGACCGTTCCCGACCGAGCTGTTCGACGCCGACGGCGAGAAGCTCTGGGACATCGGTGGCGAGGTCGGCGTCTCGACCGGGCGCGACCGCCGCTGTGGCTGGTACGACGCGGTCATCGCCCGCTACGCCTCCCGGGTGAACGGGCTGACGGAGTTCTTCATGACCAAGCTCGACGTGCTCAGCGCCTGGGAGCGGATCCCGGTCTGCGTCGCCTACGACATCGACGGTGTCCGCCACGACGAGATGCCGATGACGCAGTCGGAGTTCCACAAGGCCACGCCGGTCTACGAGTTCCTCGACGGCTGGGGCGAGGACATCTCCGGGTGCCGCGCGTTCGAGGACCTGCCCGAAGAACGCGCAGCGCTACATCACCGCTCTCGAGGAGATGTCCGGCTCGCGGTTCTGGGCGGTCGGGGTCGGGCCCGGCCGGGAGCAGACGCTCGTCGTCAGCTGACCCGCGAGGGCTGCAGCCGCGCCCGCAGCTCGTCGGCCCCCGGGCCGCTCAGCTCGGGGAGTACGACATGGCGCCCGGCCACGAGCATCAGCAGCGCCCGGATCGGTCCCTGCACCAGGAGGCCGTCGCCCACCGTCCAGTCATGGTCCGTGGCGGACAGGCGGAAGCCGTGCAGCCGCTTCTTCACCCGGAAGGGCCAGTTCAGGTCCCAGGCGCGCTGTGCCCCGGCCGCAGCGGCTGCCTGGGGCATCTCCCGGGTGCGTCCCAGGGGGACGACCATGTCCTGTCCGTGCACGAGCTGGTCGATCAGCGGCTCGAGGTCACTGACGAACGGAGCCTTCTTGCGCGAACCCACCATCGCGCGGAGCAGGACGGGGTAGTCCGACACCGGCCGTTCCGCCTGCCGAAGGGCGGTGTCGCGGATCATCGGCGTTGAAGCTCCCGCGTGCACGGACGATCTCGCCGAGCGCGGGCAGCAGCCCCATTTGCGCGAGGGTGAGGTGCGCCGCCACCTCACGAACCCGCCAGCCCTCGCAGAGCGAGGGTGTCTCCCAGTCCGCCTCGGTGAAGGTCTCCATCAGGTCGGCCAGCTCGGCACGCTGCTGGTCGATCGTCCGCCACACCTCGTCGCGCTCCATATCGGCGCCCTCCGCATTTGGTACGATGTTCGAACCATAATGGTTCGAACGACTGACCAATGTCAAGGGGTGACATGGCGGCTCAGCAGGAACAGGACGAGCTCAATCTCGGGCTCCTGTGCTTCATCGGCGCACGAGCCGTGGAGACGCGGGTTCTCGCAGCCCTCGCGGCTGCAGGGTTCGCCGACATCACGCCCGCACAGGGCCGGGTCGCTGCACGCCTCAGTCCCTCCGGCACCCGGATCGGTGACCTGGCCGAGCAGGCGCTGGTCACCAAGCAGACGGCGACCGCGACCGTCGACCGTCTCGAGCGCGCCGGATACGTGCGCCGTGTCCAGGATCCCACCGACGCGCGCGCTCGACTGGTGGTGATCGCCGAGCGGGGGGAGGAGGCCATCAAGGTCGCCCGCGTCGCCGAGGCCGAGATCGAGGCCGAGTGGGTGGCGCACCTCGGGGTCCGCGCCGCCCGCGAGCTGCGGGAGGCGCTCGAGCGGATCAGGGAGATCGCCGACCCCTACGCGTAAAGCGTCCGCGGATGGGGGTCAGGGTCGGCGGCTGAGCGAGATGAACAGGTCGCTCGCGGTGCTGGACAGCTGCTCGGCGCTCAGGTCGACCTCGCCGGTGAGCCAGCAGGCGATCAGCTCGGCGAACCCGGCGACGTAGACAAGGCCCTGCACCCGTGCCCGGTCGGTAGGCCACGCGTCATCGCCGTACAGCACCGCCGCCTCGTCGGCGACGAGGTCGGCGAACGAGACGATCAGCTCGTGGCGCCGGGCCCGCAGGCTGGGGGTTGCGCTGGAATGGACGACGGCGACCAGGCCCAGCGCCGGATCGTCGCTGACCAGGCCTACGAATGACTCCATCACGGCACGCACCCGCTCCTCGGGCGAGCCCGGTGTCTGCGCGTTCACCCCCTGCGCGGCCGCAGCGATCTGCTCGCTGACGTGGTCGAGCGCCGCCAGCATCGCGTCCTCACGCTGGGCGAAGCTCTCGTAGAAGTAGCGCTCGGTCAGCCCCGCCCGTGCGCAGATCGCGGTCATCGTCGTTCCGGCCTCGCCGTGCTCGGCCATGAGCGCGATCGTGGCCTCCACCAGCCTCGCCCGACGGTCCCGGGCGCGCTCCTCGGCGGTCCTGCCGCCGTAGCTCCGGGCCGGTGTGCTCACGCCGAGCATCTTGACGTGTCGCCGCGCTTACCACAAACTGACAGGCATTCCTGTCAGATGAGAAGCGAGGTCGCGTGCAAAGACGTCCACCCCAGGTCTCGACTCACCGCCCGGACGGTGTTCCTGCCAGCCGCCGCCGGGCGCTCCCGTTCATCGGCTCGACGCTCGCCTACGTTCGCGACCCGCTGCGGCTGATGAGCACCCAGTACGCAAAGTTCGGGCCGGTCTCCGAGATCAGCTTCCTCGGTAACCGCTGGACGGTGCTGCTCGGTCCAGACGCCTGCGGAGCCGCGCTCCGGAACGCCGACAAGGCCTTCGCCAGCGGGCCGGGCTGGGGCAGGCTGGTCGGGCCATTCTTCGAGCGCGGCCTGATGCTGCTCGACTTCGAGGAGCATCACCGGCACCGCCGGCTCATGCAGGAGGCGTTCACACGCCCGCGCCTCGCCGGCTACACCGCGGCGCTCGGACCGGCCGTCGCGGCGGGCCTTGACGGCTGGGAGGTCGGTCCCGGGTTCCCGGTCTATCCGGCGCTGAAGGAACTGACGCTCGACCTCGCGACCCAGGTGTTCATGGGTGGCGCCGACTTGGCCACCCCCGGGGAGCTGGACGAGGTCAACGAAGCCTTCATCGCCTGCCTCCAGGCCGCGACCGCGCTGGTGCGGCTGCCGATCCCCGGCACCCGCTGGGGACGTGCGCTGGCCGGTCGACGGCTGCTCGAGGAATTCTTCGGCCGACACCTGGCGAGCAAGCGGGCGTCGCGGGACGGCCCAGCGAGGGACGACTTGTTCTCGGTGCTGAGCGGACTGCGCGACGAGGACGGCTCCGGGCTCAGCGACGCCGACGTGGTCAACCACATGATCTTCCTGTTGATGGCCGCGCACGACACCTCCACGATCACTGTCAGCACGATCGTGCGCCACCTCGGCGCGCATCCGGAGTGGCAGCAGCGGCTGCGCGACGAGGCGGCTGGACTGCCCGACTGCCCCGACCTCGACCAGCTCGACCAGCTGGTGTCCTTCGACATGGTGATGAAGGAGTGCCTGCGGTTGCTCCCGCCGGTCCCGGTGCTGGCTCGGCGCACGGTCAAGGACACCGAGGTGCTCGGTGTGCACATCCCCGCAGGTCGTCTCGTTGGGGTCATGCTGCACCTTTCCCACCACCTGCCGGAGTACTGGCCCGATCCCGAGTGCTTCGACCCCGAGCGCTTCGCCGCGCACCGCCGCGAGGACAAGGTGCACCGACACGCCTGGGAGCCGTTCGGCGGCGGCGTGCACAAGTGCCTGGGGATGGCGTTCGCCGGTGCCGAGGTGAAGCTGATCGTGCACCAGCTGCTGCGCCGCTTCGAGTGGTCGCTGGACGCGGACTACCGCGACAGGTTGAACTACCACTCGCTCCCGTTTCCCGCAGACGGCCAACCGGTCGACCTGCGCCTCCGCGAAAGGAACTACGCATGAGCAAGCGCGACATCTCCGGTCTCACCGTGGTGATCACCGGGGCGGGTCGGGGGATCGGCAAGGCCACGGCCGAGCTGCTGTCGGCCCGGGGAGCGACGGTGGCGCTCGGTGACCTGGACACGGCGCTGGTCCAAAGGGTCGCGGAGCAGATCGGCAACGGTGCGGTGGGAGCCCACCTCGACGTCGCCAGTCCGGAGTCGTGGATGGACTTCCTTGCTGCCGTCGGCGAGGTCGGGCCGATCGACGTACTCGTGAACAACGCCGGGATCATGCCGCTCGGGTCCGTGCTCAAGGAGCCGGACGCCGTGGCCAGGGCGATCATCGACGTCAACGTGCACGGGATCATCAACGGCACCAAGGCTGTCGCGCCCGGCATGGTCGACCGGGGCAAGGGACACATCGTCAACGTGGCCTCCGCGGTCGGCCGCATCGCCGTCGCCGAGGGCGCCACCTACTCGGCCTCGAAGTTCGCCGCCGTCGGGTTCAGCGAGGCCACCCGCGCCGAGCTGAAGCCGAACGGCATCGACGTCAGCGTGGTGCTCCCGACCATCGTGCAGACCGAGCTCGCCGCCGGCGTACCGACAGCGCGAGGGGTCAAGGCGGTCACGGCAGAGGAGGTCGCCGAGGTGATCGCGACTGCGATCAGCACCGCGCACCCGGAGCTGTGGGTGCCGCGCTGGACTCAAGGGATGACCAAGGCGACCGGCGTGCTGCCGCGGTGGCTGCAGGAGCGGATCGCCGCTGCGTTCCGTGCCGACAAGGTGATCTCCGACCGCGACGATGCACAGCGGACGGCGTACGAGGCGCGAGTCCGTCCACCCGTGAGCTGACCAGGTCGTACGACGCTCACTCGCCGGGGCGGACCAGCCCGAACTCGTACGCCGTCACGACCGCCTGCACCCGGTCGCGCAGCCCCAGCTTGGCCAGCACCCGGGCGACATGCGTCTTGACGGTCTCCATGCTCACGAACAGCTCTGAGGCGATCTCGGCGTTGGAGAGCCCACGACTGACGAGAACGAGCACCTCGCGCTCCCGCTCGGTCAGCGCGGCATAGCCCGACGGGGGGCCCTGCCTCTCCGCGCGGGTGAACTCCCCGATCAGGCGGCGGGTGATCGAGGGCGCCAGCAGCTCCTCTCCTCGGGCGGCCGCGCGGACACCACCGACCAGCTGGGCCGTTGGCGCATCCTTGAGCAGGAACCCGCTCGCGCCGGCCATCAGGGCGTCGTACACCAGCCGGGAGCGGTCGAAGGTCGTCAGGATGACCACCTTGGTCGTCGGTGACTGGGTCGCCAGCTGCCGGGTTGCCTCGATGCCGTCCATGCCCGGCATCATGATGTCCATCAGCACTACGTCCGGGCGGTGGCGCAACGACTCGGCAATTGCGGAGGCACCATCGACGGCCTCGGCGAGCACCTCGATGTCAGGCTCCGCGGCGAGCACCATCCGCAGTCCGCTGCGGACGAGCTCCTGGTCGTCCGCCAGCACCACCCCGATCATGCGGAGACACCGGCGGTCGTCGGGAGGTACGCCGTCACCCGGAACTCGGCTTCCGTCGCGGACCCGTGCTCGAGATGGCCACCGTGACCGTGGACGACCTCGGCGAGCCCGCGCAAGCCGGTGCCGGTGCCGTGGTCGAAGCGGACGCCATGCCGCGCCTCGTTGGTGACCTCGACGACCAGCTGGCCCTGCTCCGCCACGATCCGAACCCGGGCGTCCGCCGTACGCGCGTGCCGAGCGACGTTGACCAGCGCCTCGCGGACGACCCTCCTGGCCACGGACACGACCATGGCATCCAGCTCCACCTGGCCGCCTGCCACGTCCACCACAGTCGTCACGCCGATGGTCGACGCGACGTGCTCGACCTCGTGACCGAGGTCCTCACCGGTGACGGCACCTCCGAGGATGCCCCCCGGTGAGGCATCGGGAGTCGAGCCCCCGACAGGGTCCAGTGCGTCGAGGCCCTGGCGGAGCTCGTCCATGCCTCCCCCGGACAGTCGACTCGATGGTCGCGAGGGAGGCTCGGACCACCTCCGCGTCGTACGCATGGCCGCGTGCCGCGGCAGCGTGCAGGCAGACGACGGTCATGGCATGGGCCACGGAGTCGTGCAGAGTCGCGGGCGACCTGCTGTCGCTGCTCGGCAACCGCGAGGCGGACAGCGTGGCCGCGTCCCGTCTCGATGCCGATGAGCAACGCCTGCAGGACTGCCGCGCGGCTCGAGTGCTGCGCGGCCGCCACCCCTGCGCCGAAGGCTAGTCCGATCCACATCAAGGTGGGCGCGATCCCTTCCGGGTCAGCCGATCCGGGAGGGCTGGCCAGGACCACGCCCGCGACACCCGCCGCCAGCACGCCGAGGCCGGCGCCACGCCACCAGCCTCGCGCGTAGTCGCCGATGGCATGCGCGCCCAGGGTCAACGGCAGCAGCGGGCCTGGCCCGTGAGTGGGAGCGGCGTGAACGTTGCACTCATCAGCGCGCCGAGGACGAACATGGCCGCGACCGAGGTGACCGGCCACCGGCGGCGCAGCACCAAGGGCGCTCCAACCGCCACGCCGACCAGCACGTTCGCCCATCCCGGCCCGGTCGCGTGCTCACCCACCACCGCCTCGAACGCCAGGGGGAGACCTGAGCACCCAACGACGAGGTCAGACCAGGCGAGAGATCAGGTTGGTGCTTGGTCGAGTCTCGGATGCCGTGTCCTCGAGGAGGTCCGTGTGACCGCCGGTCCCGTCGGGCTCCGGGCTCCGAAAGCTCTCCCAGCACGTCGCGCATCTCCGTCAGGGCGGTGCGCGCGTTCTCCTCCATGCGGTCGAGCGCCGCCGGGGTCTCCGCCGCGCCCGGGTCCCGGGCCGCGCCCGACGCCTGTACGACCAGTGCGCCCATGTGCTGGACAAGTCCCGCTACGACGCTCGGCGTCGAGCCGGTTGCGTTCTTCGAGCTGGGCGGCGCGCACCTGGGCTGCCCGCTGCTCGGCGCGCACTGCAGAGAGCCGTCGCAGCTCGCGCACCTGGTCGCGGCGAGCGGTCACCAGCGCACCGCCCAGCGCCGGACCGCCGACGAGCATGGTGAAGAAGAACAGGTCGTCGGCGACGGGGTAGGCGCCCGGATCGGCCACCTGGCTCGCCAGAGTGAGCAGACAGGCGTCGACCACACACCCCAGCGCCGCCGGGATCGGACGCAGCCAGGCGCCGGCCGCAAAACCTGCAGCGACCGCCACGAGGACCGTCGCCGGGGTGTCCATGAGGTTCGTGCCGACCGCGAGGTCGAGGAGAGGTCCGCAGGCGGTCACCGCCAGCAACGTGACCGCTGCCAGCGGCCGGCGCGCGACTCTCACCTCGGGCATGGGACGAGAGTAGGCCGAGCCAGGATCACCGGGCATCACTCGCGAGAGGGACGACCTGTATGTCTCCGTCGTTCGATCCTGAAGCCATGAACTCCTCACGCCTGGCACTCGGTGCCACCCTCGCGACCACGTTCTTCTGGACCGCCAAGGC
>CAVVID010000009.1:0-60627 GCA_963748185.1 uncultured Actinomycetota bacterium
TCCCCTGGACGGTCAGGCGGTGGCACTTGGTCTTGTCGAAGAAGCCCTGCTTGGCCAGGGAGAGGAACGAGTTGACCGTGCAGGGCGCCTTGTCGGCGTCCAGGCTGACCTTCACGTCGCCCTGGTCCGTCGCGATCGTCACCTCGGTGGGCGCATCCTTCGGCGGGTCGCCGGGTGGCGGGTCCACCTGCTTGGTCGCGGTCTGCCCGGCGGTGTCGTAGGTGCACTGGGACTTGTCCGCCTTGGGAGTCTCCTTTGAGCTGTCGTCACCGCACGCCGTCGCGAGTGCGAGGAGCGGAACCAGGAACAGGACAGAGAGGCGGCGCAGGGAAGTCACGCGGGCGACTGTAACGGTCAGGCGGTCGAGGTCCGGCGCGATACGCCGAACTTGCGGGCCACGACTCCTTCGATGATCGACTGGGGGAGCGCACGCTGCAGCGCGTAGATCGCAGAGGCGTTGTTTCCCGCAGCGTAGAGCGCATCCGGCTCGTCCGCCTCGATCGCGCGGAGGATCGTGCGGGCCACCCGCGCCGGGGAGATGCCCTCGCGCTCTGCACGGTCGAGGATGCGCAGCATCGTGCGGAAGCTCTCCTCGTGAGGGGAGTCCGGCTCGATGTACTTCGTGCGACGGTCGCTGATCCCGGTGTTGACCGAGCCTGGCTCGACCGTGCTGAGCCAGACGCCGTGGGGGGACATCTCGAACCGGGTCGCCGTCGCAAAACCCTTCAGTGCGGCCTTGCTTGCGACGTACGACGATCGGTAGGCCAGCGGGAAGCTGGCGAGCATCGAACCCACCATCACCACCCGGCCGTACCCGCGCTGGCGCATCCCCGGCAGCAGCAGCTGGGTGAGGTGCACCGGCCCGAGGACGTTGATCCGGAACAGGCGCTCGAGCGCACCGATCGGCAGGTCCTCGAGCGGACCGCTCTGGGACTCACCAGCGTTGTTCACCACGATGTCGACGTGGATCCCCTCGGCACCGATGGCGGCCACGAAGCCCTCGATGGCGTAGATGTCGGCAAGGTCCAACGGGCGGTAGCGGACGCCCTCCAGCCGCGACTCGGCCGGGATCCGCACGGGGTTGCGGCTGGTGCCGACGACGTCGTAGCCGTTGTCGAGCAGCCGCTGTGCCGTGGCCAGGCCGATGCCGGACGTGGCTCCGGTGACGAGTGCGGTTCGAGTGGTCATGACGCCTCCTGCAGCAGGAGACGAATTCTCGCGTCTCGCACCCGCTAGCGCCACCCCCCGACTAGCCCGCCGGCGGCGTATCTTTCATGCAATGAGGTCCATCATCGTCATCGTCATCGTCGTTCTCGTCGTCGTTGTGGCTGCGAGGCTGTTGATGCGTCGACGCTGACGACGACTCCGACGCCTGGGGTCAGCGCAGCTGCCGGCGGTCGGCCAGCAGTGCGGCAGCGTTCAGCGCCGCCCAGCCCAGGGTGACGCCGAGGACCTTCTTCTGCACGGTGGGTCGCGACGCCGTACCGGTGCCCAGGATGGTCGCGTCGGCGAGGTCGCTCGCGATCCGCAGCACCATCGCGGAAGTGATCACCGACGGGTTGCGCGACAGGAGCGCAAGGCCCGAGAGGGGAAGGTCGCGGCCGGCGTACGTGTAGGCCATCCGGTCGTAGGCAGGCGCCTGGTCGGCCGGTGCTTCGAGGTTGTCCGCGAGGTGCCGCGGCTTGGCCAGTGCGAAGGCGCCGTAGCCGGCGGTGAGCAACGAGAGCAGCTTGGAGTACTTCATGTCCCGACCCTAGGGAGCCATGCCAAGCCGGGGATGTCGAGAACGCGTCGACGGCTCCGTCCCAGCACTGAACACGGCCACAATGGCCGTAGACCCGAGGAGAAGATGATGGCGAAGTACCTGTTGCTCAAGCACTACCGCGGCGGTCCCGCTCCCGTCCTGGACCTCGACCCGATCGACCAGTGGGCGCCGGCGGACGTCGACGCGCACGTGAAGTTCATGAGCGACTTCGCGAGCAAGCTGGAGGAGACCGGTGAGTTCGTCGGCCACCAGGCGCTGTCCCCGGAAGGGACGTTCGTCCGGCATGGCGGCGAGGGAAAGCCGCCGGTCACCGACGGCCCGTTCGCGGAGACCAAGGACCTGATCGCCGGATGGCTGATCATCGACGTGGAGAACTACCAGCGAGCGGTCGAGGTGGCGGGGGAGTACTCCGCCGCGCCGGGCCCCGGCGGTGAGCCGATCTGCGAGTGGCTGGAGGTCCGTCCGTTCTACGGCTCTCCGTGCGTCATAAACGAGTGAACGAAGCCCTGCTGCGGGAGCTGATTCCTGCGGTCACCGGCGTCCTGGTCCGTCGCGGAGCCGACTTCGCCACGGCCGAGGACGCCGTACAGGATGCGCTGCTGCGGGCGCTCGACACCTGGCCTTCGGACCCGCCGGCGGACCCGAAGGGCTGGTTGATCACGGCCGCCTGGCGCAAGTTCCTGGACGCGAACCGGTCGGAGACGTCCCGGCTCGCCCGCGAGACCAGGGTGGCTCTCGAGCCACCGCTGGGGCCGATCGACGTCGGGACCGCAGACACGGGCGACACCCTGAAGCTCTACTTCCTCTGCGCCCACCCCTCGCTCACGCCGGCCTCCGCGGTGGCTCTGACGCTTCGTGCGGTGGGAGGCCTGACGACGCGCCAGATTGCGGAGGCCTATCTGGTGCCGGAGGCGACCATGGCCCAGCGGATCAGCCGGGCCAAGCGCACCGTGTCGGACGTGCGCTTCGACGAGCTCGGAGACGTGGCCACCGTGCTGCGGGTGCTCTACCTGGTCTTCAACGAGGGCTACAGCGGCGAGGTCGACCTTGCCGACGAGGCGATCCGGCTGACCCGTCAGGTGAGGTCGATGACCGACGACGAGGAGGTGTCCGGTCTGCTCGCGCTGATGCTGCTGCACCACGCGCGACGGGCCGCCCGGACGACACCCGACCGCGACCTGGTCCCGCTGGCAGAACAGGACAGGTCCAGGTGGGACACCGAGCTCATCACCGAGGGTGTGGCGATCCTGCAGACGGCACTGGCCCGCGACCGGCTCGGCGAGTTCCAGGCGCAGGCCGCGATCGCCGCCCTGCACGCCGACGCACAGACGGTGGACGAGACCGACTGGGTGCAGATCGTGGAGTGGTACGACGAGCTCGACCGGCTCACCCACAACCCGGTCGTCCGCCTGAACCGTGCCGTCGCCGTCGGTGAGGCGGACGGGCCGCAGGCCGGCCTGGCCGCACTCGAACAGGTGGATCGGACCGTTCCGAGACATTCGGCTGTCGAGGCGTACCTCCGGGAACGGGCCGGCGAGCTCGCAGTCGCTGCTCAGCTGTACGCCGACGCAGCCCGCGCTGCCACCAATCTCGCCGAGCGCGACCACCTCACCCGGGAAGCCGCTCGTCTCAACGACGTGGTCCGGGACTGATGCGGGGGATCAGGGGGTGACCCCTTTCCCAGGCGATCCACACTAGTTGACATAATGCACCTTATCGGCGGTTAATCCATGAGGAGGTGCTCGACGGTGACGCCGTGCTCCTCGTGCAGCCGCTGGGCGATCAACGAGCGGTGACAGGCCGCAGGATCGCGCTCCACACAGAACAGTGCTGCGGTTCCGTCGTCAGGTAGCGCCGACACGATCTGCGTGAAGTCGACCTTGTCGAGGATCTCACTCGTGTATCGCTCGGCGTACTCGTTGGCGAGCTCGCGACGTGAGCGCTTTCCGACACCCTGCCGGTCGTCCTCGGCGTACTGCAGCTGGCGCAGCTCGGTGGTCGGCGCCAGCTCCGGGTGGTGCTCGTAGGCGATCCCTGCCTCGGCGAGGGCAGCCTGAAGCCGGAGCGAGTTGGCCCAGGCGTACTGGGACCCGCGGACACCACGACGCTGACGTACGTCGAGCAGCAGGCGGACGTCCGCCTGCCGCAGTCGTTGCAGAAAGGACTCGCCGTCGAAGCCGTAGACGCCGATCGTCACCACCAAGGCGCGGCGTTACTTCTTCGGCGCTACTTCTTCGACGTTGCGTCTTCCGAGCTGCGCTGCGGCTCGACCATGCGCATGTTGTTCATCCGGCGCATGTTGTTCATCCGCCGTTCCGGGTCGTCCTCGACCTTCGCGTTCTCGGTGAAGGGCTTCAGGGCATCGAGCAGCTTGTCGTAGTTCTCCTCGGACAGGTGGATCTGGTAGCTGGTGTCGCCCAGCGAGAGCCGCACAGGCTCCGTCCCCGAAGGCAGGTCCTTGCCGTCCAGGTCGTCCTTCAAGCGCGTTGCGCGTGCCATGGTGTTCCCTCCGTCGAGTTGCAGACCTTCAACTTTCTACAACAAGTCGGGCGGGTTTGGCCCGAATCGGGCACGGGTTCGTGGTGCCTGCCTAGACCGGTGTTCTAGAGAGGGTCGTCCTCGATGGTGTGCATGGCGGCCTCTTCGGCGCTGGCGCCGGCGCCGTCGATGCCCTCGTCCTCGGCAGTCAGCTCAGCTTCCTGGTCTTCGTGCGATCCCTCGTCCGGCGCCATCAGCCGGCCGGTGCGCTCTCCGCCGACCTCACCACCGACGTCGCCGTCGAGGATGTCGGCGTCTGCCTCGGCGTCGACCTGCGCCCAGACCTCCGGCTCCTCCTCGTCGAGACGGGTCTCCAGCGACTCTCCGCCCTCGGGGTGGCGCAGGTGGTCGGTCTCGCGCTCCGGGGGCGAGTAGCCCTCGTCGAGCACGTCGTCGACACCGCGGTCGTCCAGGGTGTCCTCGGGCTGCAGCTGGTCTCCACTCATGGGGCCGACCGTACAAGGGACGGTTCAGGCGCCACGATCAGGAGGCCGGTCAGGAGGCCGGTTCGAGGAGCTGCTCGACCATGTCCAGCAGCTCGCGCATCGACCCGCCCTTGACGACGTACTGGTCGGCGCCGGCCTCGCGGGCCTTGTCGGCCAGCGTGCTCTGGTTGAACCCGGAGAGCACGACCACCCGGACGCCCGGGACCGCGGCGCGGATGAGCGGCAGCGCCTCGAGCCCGTCCATCCTCGGCATGGCCACGTCGAGCATGACCAGGTCGGGCTGCAGCTCGGAGGCCAGCTCCACGGCGGCGACGCCGTCGCCCGCCTCCCCCACGACGGTCAGACCACTCCGCGCCTCCATCCGCATGCGCAGCAGCATGCGCAGCTCCTCGGCGTCGTCCACGACCAGTACCCGGTGCTTTCGCTGCTCCGGCATGGACTGCTCCTGTCTCGGGTCGGGAACTCCGGGCCGCTCACCGATCGCTGCCGGGGCGGTGCGCACGAGGTCGCCGGGCTGCAGTCCCTGTCCGTCGAGGGGCGCGAGGAGGTCGTCCATCATGGCGCGCGCAGCGGCGAGGGTGGTGTCGAGGTACGACGAGGAGGTGCTGACCGATCCCTGCTCCAGCGCGTAGACGGCCGCCACGAGACCCTGTACGACGCTGTCGTTGATCTCCAGGGCCTGGCGCCGGCGCAGCTGGGACTCGGCGAGCCGGGCAGCCATCGCCTCCCGGTCGAGCCGGGCGCGGGCGTCGCGCAGGAACAGGGCCACGAGGGTGTGGTTCGCCGGCGCCGCGTCGTCGGCCGGCTTGACCGCCACTGTGGTCACGTCCAGCGAGAGGTCGTTCCCGCGGAGCCCCGAGGCGCGGACCGCGGAGGTGCCGTTCTCCGGCCAGCCCGGCAGGATCTCGTGGATGCGATGGCCCCGGGCCTCGCCGCCCAGCAGCTGGCGGGCGCCCTGGTTCGCCTCCAGCACGCGCAGGTCGTCGCCCAGGACGAGGATGGCGTCGGGCGAGGAGTCGACCAGGCCCTGGAACCGTGCCGCGATCCGGTCCCGCTCCCGGTCGGCCAGCACCCGTTCGGTGATGTCGACGCAGGTGCCGCGCATGCGGACCGGGGTGCCCTCGCTGTCCATGATCACCTGACCGTTGGAGGACAGGTAGCGGACCTCGCCGTCGGGACGCACGATCCGCTCGATCATCTGGTAGGGCTCACCTGTCGCGTAGGCGTTCTGGTGCACCTCGGTGATCCGCTCCCGGTCGTCGGGGTGGATCAACGACAGGAACTTCTCGTACGACGGGTGGAACGAGCCCGGCTCGTAGCCGTAGATCCGGAACAGCTGGTCGGACCAGGTGTTGGTGTCCGAGGGGATGTGCCAGTCGTAGTCGCCCATCTCGGCCAGCAGCTGGGCGTTGTCGACGCGGGTGGTGAGGTCGGCCAGGCTCGCCTCTGTCTGTGCCCGGGCCAGGTGCGCGTCCAGGGCGGTGATGGCCAGCGCGAGCACCGCTGGATCGTCGGCGGCACGCGCCCACGCCAGTGTGAGCAGGCCGGCTCCGGCCGGCAGCGGATGGGACGCGACCCGGGAGATGCCCTGGGTCTGCCACGAGGCCGGAACGGGCGAGGCGCTCAGTCGCGATCCGCCCACGGAGTCGGTGCAGTCCGGCGCCGCCTCGACCGACAGCTCCAGCCCGGCCCTGCCGGTGAGCCGGAGACCTGCCTCAGTCCGGGAGAACACGAGCACTGCGGCCGCTCCGGCCAGCTCCAGCAGGAGTGGGAGTGCAGTGCCGAGGACCTCCTCGGGCGTGCGCTCGCCGGCCAGCGCCTCAGCCAGGTCGAGGACCTGTCCTCGCTGGGTCGAGGAATCCATGGTCGTGGTGACCTTCCCCCGGATGCCCGTCCGGGTGGACCTGATGTGCCCGACGGGAGGGGCTGCCGCCGGGAAATACCGCAGAAGGACTCTATGTCTGTGGCTGGTGTGTCGTGACGACAATGCTGAGTTGACCTGCTCCGGTCCATGCCAGCGCGCATCCGGTCTAGTCCGGAGCGACTACTACGGTTCCGGGATGGACGCACAGAGCGAGGCGTGGACGGTCCGTAGGGCTCGGCCCGAGGATGCCGCGCCCTGCCAGCAGATCTACGCGACGTACGTCCGGGAAACCGTGATCAGTCTCGAGGAGGATCCACCCTCGCTGGCGGAGATGCAGCAACGGATGGCCCGGTCGCTGGAGACGCACGACTGGCTGGTGCTGGAAGGGCCTGAGGGCGTCGTCGGCTACGCGTACGGCGGGCCCTACCGCAGCCGCGCTGCCTATCGATGGGCCTGCGAGGTCAGCGTGTACGTCGAGCAGGGGCACCAGCGTCACGGTGCCGGGCGCCAGCTCTACGAGGAGCTGTTCCCGCGCCTGGTCAAACGGGGCTACCTGACCGCGGTCGCGGGGATGACCCTGCCCAACGCCGCGAGCGAGGGGCTCCACCGGTCGCTGGGCTTCGAGCCGATCGGCACCTGGCGGCGCATCGGCTGGAAGTTCGGCGCGTGGCACGACGTGCTCTGGATGCAGCGACACCTCGCCGCGCCCACCGGGCCGCCGGAGGAGATCGCCTAGGGGTTGCTCGGGGGCCTGCTTGCGGGGTTGTCGATGTGCACGTCGGCCACCTTGGTGAGTCGCGGCCGTTCGTCCTGCCGCCGACGCAGCCTTCCCTTGTGGACATCTCCCCTGGCCCACCAGAGCTCCAGTGCATTGTCGGTGACGTCGGCGGTGGCCAGGTTGTTGTCGAACCACGGTCCCCGGAGGTTCGACCACCGGAACGGCGGCGCGGGGACGTGGGTGGACCGGGCGGCCAGTGCGCCCACGGCTCCGGCCACGCCGTACGCCAGGACCGCGGTGAGGAACCGCATCCAGTGCGGCAGCGGGTTGCGGATCGGTGAGCACACCACCTGGAGCACCCGGCTCTGCAGCTCGCGGCGGTCCCTGCGATGCAGCCGGGTCACTTCGGAGACGTAGCTGTGGTGCACGTCGCCGGACAGGAACGTGACTGTCCGCGGCGCTCTCCCCCGCTCCCCGGACGCCACCTGCACCACCATCTCGGCCACCTTGCGGAACGACTCCTGGAAGGCGCCCCAGTGCTCGAGGTCGACGCCCTGCCGCAGCTTCTCGCCGATCCGCCTACCGGCCCCACCCCACGCCCCGTGAGTGAGGGCCTCACTGAACGCCTCGAGGTGCTGGAGCCCGGGTGGCAGCAGGAACGGCAGCGAGGTGCCGATGAACAGGTGGTCGACGTCGCCGGTGAGCTGGGTGTCGAGCCACGCCATCTCGCCGTCGTCGAGCATCTGCCGGTCGTCGTGCTCGAGCACCCGCGCCGCGCGCGAGTCGAGGACGATGAGCCGACTGCCGTTGATGTCACGCGAGTAGCTCCACCGGTAGCTCTCCGGCTCCTTGTCGACGCGGTCCGCGAAGCTGTCGAGCACCTCGGTGAGGTCGAGTTCCTCTGGTCCGTCGTGGCCGGCGACCCGCTGCCAGATCTCGTCGTCGGCCCGCTCCTTCGCGGACATGTTGCCGAGGTGCTGGTAGACCCAGTACGACGCGAGCCCGGAGACGATCCGGCCGTGCCACCAGTCGGTCTGCTCCATCTCCTCGCGCCAGGACGCTGAGGTGTTCCAGTCGTCGCGGATGTCGTGGTCGTCGAAGATCATCGTGCTCGGGAGTGTTGACAGCAGCCACCGGTTGGCGGGATCGCTCCAGGCCAGCGAGTAGAGGTAGGCGTACTCCTCGAAGTCCTTCAGCTCCTTGCCCGGCGGCTCGTTGATGTCCCTCCGGGATGAGATGAACTCCTGCATCTCCTCCGTGGTCTCATCGGCGTAGACCTGGTCGCCGAGGAAGACGATCATGTCCGGCCACGGCAGCCGCTCGCCGGTGTCGGTGACCCCAGCCATCGCCAAGGCGTAGGCCCGCATGGAGTCGACGCCGTGGGTCCGGTTGCCCTTCCGGTCGTGCTTGACACTTGTCCGGCACGAGCCAAAGGCGAGGCGCGGAGGCTTGCCGACCTTCAGGGTGCTGATCACCGAGGGCGGCAGGTCCAGCTCGCTCGAGCTAGGGGGCCACACAGTGCGGCGGCCGCCGTCTGCACCCAGTGTCACGGAGTACGGCGAGACGGTGCCCGGCTCGAGCCCGACGACCTCCACCAGCGCGTAGTGGTGGTCGTGCACTGTGAACGTGGGCGCGGACCAGCTGCGGTCCTCGATCGTCACGGTGACCAGGTCGGTGTCCTCGGTCTCCACCCAGATGGTGGCGGAGTCGTGGTCGACGTACCTGACCAGCGGCCCCAGGACGAGTGCGCTCATGCCTCAGACATCGAGGTAGACCTTGATCGCGCGGCGCTCGTCCATCGCGCGGTAGCCCTCGGCGACCTCGTCGAGCGGCAGCCGCATGTCGAAGACCGGCCCCGGGTCGACGGTGCCGGAGGTGACGAGCTCGAGCAGGGTCGGCAGGTAGCGGCGTACGGGAGCCACCCCGCCGGCGAGCCCGATGTTCTTGCCGAACATCCGCGACACCGGAAGCTCGACACCGTGCGGGACGCCGACGAAGCCGACGGTCGAACCGGGTCGGGCACACGCGAACGCCTGCCGCATCGAACCATCCGTGCCCACGCACTCGAGCACGGCGTCCGCGCCGACACCGGAGGTGAGCTCCTTGATCCGCGCGGCTCCTTCCTTCCCACGCTCCTCCACGATGTGGGTGGCGCCGAACTTGCGGGCCAGCTCCTGGCGGTCGGCATGCCGCGACATCGCGATGACCTGCTCGGCACCGAGCTGCACCGCCGCGAGCACGGCGCACAGGCCGACGGCTCCGTCGCCGACGACCACTGCGGTGTCCCCCGGCTGCACTCCCGCCGCGACTGCGCAGTGCCAGCCGGTGGGGAACACGTCGGAGAGGGTGAGCAGCCCCGGCAACAGCTTCTCGTCCGGCATCCCGTCCTCGCGGGGCGCGCCGAGCACCAGGGTGCCGTCGGCCTGGGTGACCCTGGCGTACTCACCCTGACCGCCGGTGGTGAAGCCGACGTTGACGCAGGCGGACGTCATGCCGGCGACGCAGTTCGGGCAGGTGTTGTCGCTGTGGCAGAACGGCGCAATCACGAAGTCGCCGGGACGGAACGACGAGACCTCGGAGCCGACCTCCTCGACCACACCGATCATCTCGTGGCCGATGGTGTCCCCCGGAGTGATGTCGTTCTCGCCGCGGTAGGGCCACAGGTCCGAGCCGCAGATGCAGCCGGCGGTCACCTTGATGATCGCGTCGGTGGGCTCCTCGATCGCGGGCACCGGACGCTCTTCGAGGCGGATGTCGCGTGGGCCGTGGATGGTGGTGACTCGCATGACACGCATCGTGCCAGACGGGAACGTATCTCATATCTGAGATACAGTCGCGCCCGTGACTGAGGGTTATCTGGGCCGAATCGGCAACCTGATCCGGGACGCGCGCAAGCACCGCGGGTGGACGCAGCAGCAGCTTGCGGAGGTGCTCGGCACCAGCCAGAGCGCCGTCAACCGGATCGAGCGCGGACACCAGAACCTCTCGCTGGACATGCTCGCGCGCATCGGCGAGGCGCTCGACTCACCCCTGGTGAGCATCGGTCAGGGTCCCACCCACCTCCGGGTGACCGGTCCCACGACGCTGCGCGGCTCCATCGACGTGAAGACCTCCAAGAACGCCGGTGTCGCCCTGCTCTGCGCATCCCTGCTCAACCGTGGCCGTACGACGCTGCGCCGGGTGGCTCGCATCGAGGAGGTCAACCGGCTGCTCGAGGTGCTGGAGAGCCTCGGCGTGAAGTCCCGCTGGCTCAACGACGAGAACGACCTCGAGATCACTCCTCCGCCGAACCTCGACCTCGGCGGGATCGACGAGACCGCGGCCCGTCGTACCCGCTCGATCATCATGTTCCTCGGCCCGCTGATGCATCGCTCGAGCGACTTCGAGCTGCCGTACGCCGGAGGCTGCGACCTCGGCACCCGGACCGTCGAGCCGCACATGACCGCGCTGCGCCCCTTCGGGCTGCAGGTGAAGGCGACCGAGGGCAGCTACCACGCGATGGTCCAGCCGGGCATTGTCCCGACCCGTCCGATCGTGCTGATCGAGCGCGGTGACACCGTCACCGAGAACGCCCTGATGGCAGCTGCCCTGTGCGACAGCACCACGGTCATCCGCAACGCCAGCTCCAACTACATGGTCCAGGACCTGTGCTTCTTCCTCGGCAAGCTCGGCGTGGACATCCAGGGAATCGGCACGACCACGCTGGTGGTCACCGGCTGCACCGACATCTCCATGGACGTCGACTACGCGCCCAGCGAGGACCCGATCGAGGCGATGTCCCTGCTCGCCGCAGCGATCGTCACCGACTCCGAGATCACCGTGAAGCGGGTGCCGATCGAGTTCCTGGAGATCGAGCTCGCGGTGCTCGAGGAGATGGGCTTCCGCTACAAGCTGTCCGAGGAGTACGTCGCCGCCAACGGGCACACCCGCCTCGCCGACATCACCACGCTGCACTCGATCCTGCGCCCGCCCATCGACAAGATCCACCCGATGCCGTTCCCCGGGCTCAACATCGACAACCTGCCGTTCTTCGCGATCGTCGCGGCATGTGCGCAGGGGCAGACGATGTTGCACGACTGGGTCTACGAGAACCGCGCGATCTACCTCACTGAGCTGAACAAGCTCGGCGGCAAGGTCACCCTGATGGACCCCCACCGCGTGATGATCGAGGGTCCGACGCGATGGTCCGGGACCGAAGTGGTCTGTCCGCCGGCACTGCGCCCGGCCGTGGTGATCCTGCTGGCGATGCTGGCCTCGAAGGGAACCTCGGTGCTGCGCTCGACGTACGTCATCCACCGGGGCTACGAGGGCCTCGCCGACCGGCTCAACGTGCTCGGCGCCCAGATCGAGACGTTCAACGACCTCTGAGGTCTCACCAGTCACATGTTTCCCACGGTCCCGTGGGAAACATGCACTTCCCGTGCTTTGCAACGCACGGGAAGTGACGGTTTACCACGGGACCGTGGGAAACCGCGCGGGTCAGCTCTGGAACAGGCTGTCGACGAACGAGCGGGCCTTCGTGGGACGAGGGGCCGAGGTCATCTCGGAGGTGATCCGGGGCAGCTGGGCGGTGTCTGCCGAGCGGTTCGAGTGCCAGTCGTTCTCGGCCTCGATCAGGTTGCCGAGCTCGGCCCGGTCGAGGAACACGCCCTGACAGGAGTCGCACTGCCGGACCCGCACCCGGCCGTGGGACCGCTCCGCCATGGTGCCGTCGCACTTGGGGCAGGTCATCTCGTCCATGTTCCGACGGTACCGCTCGGCCCTTCCCCGTCTGAGTAGGAACGCGGATGGCCGGGACGGCGATTCGGGCGCACCATCGACGCATGCCGATGAATACTTCACTGGTGACCGCGGGCCGGAGTTCGCAGCACGGGTCGAGACCCGTGACCGGGTTCCCTTACCTCGACGCCGTGCCGACCCCGCTCGGTCATTGCGATGGCCCACCGCGGTGGCGCTCTGCACCCTGACCTCAGCGGTGCCGAGAACACGGTCCACGCGTTCCGGCACGCGGTCGATCTCGGCTACCGCTACCTCGAGACCGACGTCCACGCCACCAGCGATGGCGTGTTGCTGGCCATCCACGACGAGGCGCTCGACCGGGTCACAGACAACGTCGGCCTGGTCGCAGACCTCACCGCGGAGCAGGTGGCACTGGCACGTATCGCCGAGGTGCACGCCGTGCCCACCATGGCCGAGCTGTTGCTGGAGTTCCCGGACTGCCGGTTCAACATCGACCTGAAGTCGGACACAGCGGTGTCCCCGTTGGTGGAGCTGCTCGACCTGAGCGCCGCCCACGACCGTGTGTGTGTCGGGTCCTTTTCCGGAAGGCGGCTCACCGCGTTCCGACGGGCCACCGCTGGTCGGGTGGCCACGACGGGGACACCGGCCGAGGTGGCTGCCATGCGGTTCTCGCCGGTCGGCCGTCGACCGCGGGCTGCCGTGCTGCAGGTGCCCTGGCGACACAAGCGCCATCGGTTCGCCGTCACCACGCCTGCGTTCGTACGACGCGCCCACCGCGCCGGGCTGCAGGTGCACGTGTGGACCGGCGAGGAGAACTCCCAGTGGGTGTCGATCGACGACGCCGACAGCATGCACACGCTGCTCGACATGGGCGTCGATGGCCTGATCGCCGACCGCACCGACGTACTCAAGGACGTTCTCGTCCGACGGGGCCAGTGGAGGGCGACACCATGACCACGGTCTCCGGGATCGCCGACCTCTCCCCCATCGACCGGCTCCAGCAGCAGAAGGCCTGGAACTGGTACGACTGGGCCAACTCGGCGTTCTACACAACCGTGCTCTCGGTGCTGTTCGCGCCGTACATGATCACCGTCGCGGGCAGGGCCGCGGGCTGCGCCGACCCGGACGAGACCTGCAACAAGACCGTGAACCTGCTGGGGCTGCACCTGGCCGCCGGCTCGCTGCCCAGTTACCTGATCAGCTTCGCCACGATCTCCAGTGCCTTCGTGCTGCCGATCGTGGGGGCCTTCGTCGACCGGTCGCCCCGCAAGAAGTGGCACATGGCGACCTACGCGTTCGCGGGCTCGTTCTTCGCCGGCCTGCTGTTCTTCATGCAGGGCGAGAGCTGGCAGCTGGCGGCGTTCGCCGTCGTGCTGGCGAGCGTCCTCGGCGGCTGCTCGCTGGTGTCCTACTACGCGATCCTCGTCGACATCTCGACCGAGGACGAGCGGGACCGGGCCTCGTCGCGCGGCTGGGCCTGGGGCTACCTGGGCGGTGGGACGCTGCTGCTGCTCAACCTGGCCGTCTACACGTTCCACGACTCGCTCGGGCTCGGCGAGGCCATGTCGGTCCGCCTTTCCCTGCTCTCTGCGGCGCTCTGGTGGGCGGGGTTCACGCATCATCCCGCTGGTGAAGCTGCGCAACTACGCGCCGCAGAACGTGGTGGCCGAGACGGGCACCATCTTCCAGCGCAGCTTCGGCCAGCTGTTCGCCACGCTCCGGGACATGACCAACTACCCGATGACGTTGACGTTCCTGCTGGCCTACCTGTTCTACAACGACGGCATCCAGACGGTGATCTACGCCGCGTCGACGTACGGCTCGAAGCAGCTGAAGTTCGACCAGGACGTGCTGATCGCGACCATCCTGCTGATCCAGTTCGTCGCGTTCGGCGGTGCGCTGTGGTTCGGCAGGCTGGCCGGGAAGTACGGCGCCTACCGCTCCATCCTGGGTGGCACCTTCGCCTGGATGGTGATCGTCGTGCTCGCCCTGTTCCTGCCGGAGAAGAACGTCGCGCTGTTCCTCGGCCTGGCGATCGCCATCGGCATCGTGCTGGGCGGCACCCAGGCCCTGTCGCGGTCCTTCTTCAGCCTGCTGATCCCGCGTGGGCGGGAAGGCGAGTACTTCAGCCTGTACGGCGCCGCCGAGCGCGGGACGTCCTGGTTCGGGACGCTGCTGTTCGGCGTGGTCTTCCAGGTGACCGGGTCCTACCGGCCGGCAATCTTCGCGCTGATCATCTTCTTCGTGCTCGGTGCGTTCTTCCTGCTGCGCCTCGACCCGGAGCGCGGCATCCGGGACGCCGGCAACCGCGTGCCGGCCCGGATCTAGCCGGTTCGGACGGACCAGACCCGGATGTGAGCGCTCCCAGGTGTCAGCCACCTCACGCACGGGAATCCTTCGTGTGTCACGCTCGTTGATGACAGGTGATGGCCCGCAACGTTGGGCCAAGCCACTCAATCCACCCGACCGGCGTCATGACCGGCTTGCCGAACCGTCTCACGAGCGGTACGCATGAGGGATAGACACCGCGCGACCGGACAGGTTGCGGGTGCAGAACTTTGGAGGTGCTCAATGGGAGAGCGAACGCTACGTGGAGCCCGGCTCGGAGGTCAGAGCTTCGAGGACGAGCGCGGCATCGAGTTCGCCGCTCGCCAGCAGGTGGGGTACCTCTGCGCGCACGGGCACGAGTTCGAGATCACCATGTCGGTCGAGGCCGACGTGCCCGCGCTGTGGGAGTGCCCGCGCTGCGGTGCGGAGGGACGCGCGACGTCCGGCATCGAGCCCGAGCTGAAGGCCGAGAAGCCGGCCCGCACGCACTGGGACATGCTGCTCGAGCGCCGCTCGATCAAGGAGCTCGAGGACATCCTCACCGAGCGCCTCGAGCTGCTGCGCGGCGGCGAGATCGGCCCGGCGCACCTGCACCGTGCCAGCGCCCGCAAGAAGAAGGCTGCCGTCGGGCGCTGAAGCCCGCACTTCCGGGCCGACCTCAGCGAGGCGGCTCGGGATCGTCGTCGACGACCTCGCCCTGGACCACCCCTTCGTCAGTGGGTGTTCCGGGGCGTTGTCGTGTCCAGGGCTGTTCGCCGCCGAAACCGGTGGCGGTGGGACCACCGGCTGCCGAGCCGGGGCGACCCATGGTGCCCTCCGTGAGGAAGCTGACGCCGACGAGCTTGCGGCTGAGCACCCTGGAGAGGATCCGCCGGCCGATGGGCCGGGTCAGCGGCAGGATGCACAGCAGCCCGATGGCGTCGAGGACGAAGCCGGGGCTGAGGATCAACGCGCCGCCGACCAGGATCAGCATCCCGTCGGCGAGCTCGTGCGCGGGCATCCTGCCCTCGTTGAGCGCGGTGCGCAGCGCCCGCCAGGCGCGGGCACCCTCGCGCTTGACCAGCCAGGAGCCGAGGATGCTGTCGGCGATGAGCAGCAGGATCGTCCACCAGGCGCCGATCACCTGGCCGACCTGGATGATCACGTAGATCTCGACCAGCGGCACCACCACGAAGGCGACCACCAGCAGCCACCCTGGGATGCCCCGTCTCCTGGTGCCGGGTCGCCTGGTGCTGCTCATGTCTGGGTCAACGTCCGGGAGCGGGTGGCTGTTCCGCGTCGTGGTCGCGCCGGCGCAGCGCGGACCGGACCTGGCGGCTGCGCTCGGCGAGCCCCCAGCGGGTGATCCGCCGAAACGACTCGGTGGCGATGCGCCGGCTCATCTTCGAGTCGCCACGCTCTCGCTCGACGAACTCGATCGGCACCTCGACGACCCGCAGACCGGCCCGCACGGCCCGGAAGGCGAGGTCGGCCTGGAAGACGTAGCCGAGCGAGGCGATCTCCTCGAGCGGGAGCAGCTCGAGCGTCGTACGCCGGAACAGGCGGAAGCCGGCGGTGGCGTCCCGCACGCCGATGCCGAGCAGTGCGCGGGTGTAGTAGTTGCCGCCCCGCGAGAGCAGCTCGCCGGTGCAGCGGCCAGTTGACGACGCTGCCCCCGGGGACCCAGCGCGAGCCGATCACCAGGTCGGCCTCGCGGAGTGCGTCGAGCAGCCGGTGCAGCTGCTCGGGCTGGTGGGACCCGTCGGCGTCCATCTCGCCGATCACGTCGTACCCGCGCTCCAGGGCCACCCGGAAGCCCTGCCAGGTACGCCGCCCCCAGGCCTTCCTTGCTCGACCGGTGCAGCACCGTGACCTGCGGGTCGGCGGCCGCGATCGCGTCCGCGAGGGCCCCGGTGCCGTCCGGGGAGTTGTCGTCGACGACGAGGAGATCCACGTCGGGCTGTGCGGCCCGCAGTCGTTCGACGAGAGGCGGGAGGTTGAGCGCCTCGTCGTAGGTCGGAATGACCATCACGACCCGGCCGAGCCCGGGGACGAGGTGGGGAGACATGCCCAGAAACCTATCGGGGGGCGGGGACCGCTCCGGCCCGATGGGTCCCCCGGCCCGGCGGGGTCGGGGGAACCACACTCATCGATGAGAACGGCAGGGCGGGGGGAGAGAGAGACCTTCGGACCGCTCACGCCCTGGCCGGATGCCAGAGCCGCAGGCGTTGTCTACTGGTCACCTGACTCCCCCCGTGTCCTCCCGTCGAGACCACACGCTCAACTCGCCAAGTGCGACTCCCGAGACCATCTTGGCGAGATGGCACGAAACCGCATCTGTCGAGCGAGTGACTGACGTTCTGCCCGGAGTAACCCGCAGACCTTCACCCGCGCGACCGACCGATGTCAACACCCGATTTTCGGGCCGTTCTGCGGTGCCCGGGCAACGAATGTGCAGGTCATCACAGTTGCCCGCAGATGAACGCCAGGTTTCGTGAATTGCCGCTGCGCGGCGTGTCGTGCCAGACACGCCGCAGTGGTCCAGACCTCAGTCACTCCGAGTGGGGTACGACGACCGTGCCGGTGGCCGTGGTGGCCACGATGGGCTCGGGCAGGATCCGGGCCGCGGCGGTGGACGTCGCCCTCACCGCGGGCGACCACGACCAGGGCGAAGTCCAGCTCGCGTGACCGGCTGCCGACCCGGACGAGGGTGGCGCTGGCCTCGACCAGGTCACCCGCGCGCACGGGGGCGAGGAACTGCACGTCGGAGTACGACGCGAACAGGCCCTCGTCGCCGTCGGTGCGGATGCACATCTCGGTGGCGACGTCACCGAACAGGCCCAGCCCCCAGGCGCCGTCGACCAGGTTCCCGGCGTAGTGGGCCTGGGCGTAGGACACGTAGCGGCGGTGCACCACGGTCAGCCCGACCTTGGGTGCCTCGGCTCGCTCGTTCATGACGCCTCCTTCTGGGTGACCAGCCGGTGCACCAGATAGCTCGCGACCTCGCCGGGCGTCGTACCCCGGGTGAAGACGCGGTCGACTCCCAGCTCCGCGGACATGTTCTCGTCGAACCGCGGGCCGCCGACCACCAGCAGCGGTCGGCGCGCGGGCGGGAACGCCTCCCGGAACGCCGCCGACATCTCCCGGGTGTTCAGCAGGTGGGCCTCGCGCTGGGTGACGACCTGGGAGACCAGCACGGCGTCGGCCCGCTCGGCCACGGCGCGCTCCACCAGCTCGGGCACGGAGACCTGTGCGCCGAGGTTGACCACCTTCAGCTCGCGGTAGTACTCCAGCCCCTTCTCCCCCGCGAACCCCTTGATGTTCAGGATCGCGTCGATGCCGACCGTGTGCGCGTCGGTGCCGATGCAGCCGCCGACGACGACCATCCGGCGACGCAGCGCGCGCTTGACCGCTGCGTTCACCTCCTTGGGCGTCAGCAGCTCGTAGTCGCGCTCGACCACCTCGACCACCGACGGGTCGACGAGGTGGTTCACCCGGCCGTAGACCACGAAGAAGGTGAAGTCCGGCCCCATCGGCCTCGCGTGTGCGACCAGGGCGGGATCCATGCCCATCTTGTTCGCCAGCTGTACGGCGGCGCCCTCGGCGACCTTCGAGTGCGGCATCGGCAGCGTGAACGACAGCTGCACCATCCCGTCGCCGGTGGTGTCGCCGTACGGACGCAGGAGTCGCTTCTCTCCCCGGTGGTTGAGGAGGGAGCGCCAGCGACCGTCTCGAAACCCTCGGTTGAGCTGAGGGAGTGCCGAGCGTCTCGGCCTCCTTGGTTTCGAGACGCTCGCTTCGCTCGCTCCTCAACCAGCGGAGATTCCAGGATCTCGGTGGCCGGGTTGTAGTAGCCGTCCGCCTTCGCGGCCACCCCGTCCAGTCCGCGCCCGGCGTCCGCCGGTCGCTTCATCAGGCCGAAGGTGCCGTCGGCGATCGCGGTGAGCAGGGGCGCCTTGCCGGAGCTGTCGGTGTCGCCCGCGATCCGGTCGAGCAGGTCGATGGTCTCGCCGAGCACCTGGCGTGCCCGCTGGGCGATGAACCCGTCGGGGGCGGGACGGAAGTCCTCGTGCAGGGAGCCCGCCGCGTCCATCACGTAGCGCACGTTCTGCAGGGCGAGGTCGCGGTCGCTGATCCAGGGCGTGACCACCGCCTCGGTCATCATCCCGACGAGGAGGATCCCCTGCCCGGTGAGCGCGCCGGCGAGGTTGAAGAAGCCGTCGAGCAGGTAGCCGCGGAACACGTCACCGGTCATGTGCCGCGTGGGCGGCATCCACTTCAGCGGAGCCTTCGGGAACAGCTCGCGCGCGAGCAGCGCGTGGGCCAGCTCCATCCGGAACGAGTCCGGCAGGTCCGGGTTGATCTCGAAGGCGTGTCCGAGACCGAGCTGCCAGTCCTCGAGGCCGGCCTCCTTGGCGAAGTACTCGTTGAGCAGCTGGCTCGTGGTGACCGTGTGCGCGGCCTCGACGGCGTCGGCGGTGGTGAGGTAGTTGTCCTCGCCGGTGTTGATGATGATGCCGGCGCGGGCGTGCACCTGCCGGCTGAACCGCTGGTCGACGAACGTGCGCACCGGGTTGATGTCGCGGAAGAGGATGCCGTACATGCAGTCGTTGAGCATCATGTCGAGCCGCTCGAGACCCGCCAGCGCAGCGATCTCTGGCATGCACAGGCCGCTGGCGTAGTTGGTCAGCCGGACGTAGCGACCGAGCTCCCTGCTGGTCTCGTCGAGCGCGGCCCGCATCAGCCGGAAGTTCTCCTGGGTCGCGTAGGTGCCGGCGTACCCCTCGCGGGTCGCGCCCTCGGGCACGTAGTCGAGCAGCGACTGACCGGTCGACCGGATCACGGCGATCACGTCCGCACCCGCGCGGGCGGCCTGCTGGGCCTGCGGGATGTCCTCGTAGATGTCGCCGGTCGCGACGATCAGGTAGATCCACGGCTGGCGGGGCGCGTCCCCGACCTTGGCGATCATCCGCTCGCGCTCGCGACGTCGGGCGTCGATGCGGCGTACGCCGGCCGCGACCTGCTTGCGCGACGCGGTGCGCGCCTTCTGGGCCTCCCGCCCCTCGGGCAGCCGGAACCGGGTTGATCCGGCCGATGCCTTCTGGGCGAGCGTCTCGAGGTCCTCGGCCTCGCCGCGGAGCAGGGCGTCCCACACCGGCAGCGCGAGGCCGTGCTCCAGCCCGACGTCGGCCCGTACGGCGTCGGCCAGCCGGTTGACCCAGGGCGTGCCGTCGGGGTCGGCACCGGCGAGGCCGGCGAGCCGCAGCGTCGCGCGCTCGACCGAGACCGTGGTGTGCGCCTGGGCGAGGTGCACGATCGGCTTGCCGACCTTGCGGGCCAGGCTGCGCGCCTTCCGGACGGTGGCCGGGTCGAGGTCGAGCTTCTTGGCACTTGGTTTCGAGACGCTCCTTCGTCGCTCGTCAGCCATCGGCCAATCTCCTCTCGAACAGCCCGCGCACCCCGGCATCGGAGCGGACGAGGTCGAGCGCCAGGTCGGCATGACCGGGCACGTAGCCGTTGCCCACGATCATGGTCACGTCGGCGGCCAGCCCCTCGGCGCCGAGTGCCGCAGCGGTGAACGAGGTCGCCATCGAGAAGAAGATGACGGTGCCGCCTGCAGCCGTGGCCAGGATCGCGCCACCCTCGCAGCCGGGTACGTCGACGCACACGATGGTCAGGTCGGCCGGTCCCCCGGCGGCGGCGACGGCGTCGCGCAGGGCCACCGGGTCGCGGGCGTCACAGACCAGCACCTGGTCGGCGAGGCCGGTGGGCTCGAGCAGCTCGGCCTCGGCCTGGTGGGGTACGACGGCCAGGGTGCGGCGGGCTCCGGCCCGGCGCGCCGCCGCGAGGCACAGGGATCCGGACTTGCCGGCGCCCCCGATGACCACGACCACGGGATCGTCGTACCGGCGGACGTGACGCTCGGTGAGAGCGGGAGCGCCGCAGACGTCCATCACCGCAAGGGCCAGGGGCATCGGCAGGTCGTCAGGCAGCTTCGCGGCGATGCTGCGGCCGAACAGGATCGCGTAGCCGTCTGCCGGCACCTGCTCAGCTGAGCCCGTCCCAGCTTGCGAGGTCGTCCTCGATGACGAGCGGGGTCAGGGTCAGCGAGACCAGGGTGGCGATCCGGTCGCCCACGGCAAGTCCGAGCGGGGAGCCCTCCCCCACCTCCTCGACGGTGCCGACCAGCATGCCGCCCGACCCGGTCACCGGGTTGTGCATCTTGCCGCGGGTGCTGACGATCTCGAGGACCTCGGCGCGCACCGCGGCACCGTCGCCGCCGTGCTTCTCGGCCAGCTGGCGGAACGAGGCGGCGTCGAGGTTGAGCCGCTCGCACCCGGACCCGGACCTCGTCGTCGCGGATCGCCGGGTCGGTGTCCAGCCGCTGCGCGGCCTGGGGCAGCGCGCCCAGCGGTTCGAGCACGCGGTGCATGCCCACCGGGTCACCTGTCATGCGTCCCACTCCCCACATGCCTTCCTGTCACAACTAGATCAGACGAGAAATATTGCGGTGTCGCGTTTGTCGAACCGCAAGATCCTGTCCATACTGTCTCAGGTAGAGCACGCAGCACACAATCACCGCGCCACGGCGAGCAGGAGGACCCATGAGCATCGAGACGTCCATCGCCGCCATCGTCGAGGGTGAGACCGGCCAGCCCTACCCCTACCGCCACGTGGAGCTCGTCGAGCCCGACTGGACCCGCTTCCCGGGCTGGAAGGACGTCACGCCTGCGGAGTGGAGCAGCGTGCAGTGGCAGCGTGCGCACTGCGTGAAGAACGTCCGGCAGCTCCGCGAGCTGCTGGGCGACCTCGTCGACGAGCGGTTCTACGCCGACCTCGAGCGCGACCAGGCCGAGCGGGCCACGATGTCGATGCTGCTGCCGCCACAGATGCTGAACACGATGGCGGCGCACGCTCCTGTCGGTGGGCCGGGCTCGTTGACCGAGGCGTTCTACGCCGACCCGGTGCGCCACTACATGGTCCCGGTGTTCTCCGACCGCCGTACCGACTGGCCCTCGCACCCGCACGCCAGCCGCGACTCGCTGCACGAGCACGACATGTGGGCGGCCGAGGGACTGACCCACCGCTACCCGACCAAGGTGCTGGCCGAGCTGCTGCCCACCTGCCCGCAGTACTGCGGGCACTGCACCCGGATGGACCTCGTCGGCAACTCCACCCCGACCGTCGCGAAGCTGAAGTTCCTCGGCAAGCCGGTCGACCGCTACGCCGACATGCTCGACTACCTGGGCCGCCACCCCGAGGTCCGCGACGTCGTCGTGTCCGGTGGCGACGTGGCCAACATGCCGTGGCCACGTCTCGAGGACTTCCTGACCCGCGTGCTCGAGGTCGAGAACATCCGGGACATCCGGCTCGCGACCAAGGCGCTGATGGGCCTGCCGCAGCACTGGCTGCAGGACGAGGTCCGCCAGGGCATGGAGCGGGTGTGCACGCTCGCCCGGTCGCGTGGTGTGGCGATCGCGATCCACACCCACGTGAACCACGCCAACTCGGTGACCCCGCTGGTGGCGGACGCGGCCAGTGCGATGTTCGAGGCCGGCGTGCGCGACGTACGCAACCAAGGGGTGCTGCTCAACGGCGTCAACGCCGACCCGCACGCACTGCTCGACCTGTGCTTCCGGCTGCTCGACGGCGCGCAGATCATGCCCTACTACTTCTACATGTGCGACATGATCCCGGCCTCGGAGCACTGGCGGGTCTCGGTCGCCGACGCGCAGCGGCTGCAGCACCACATGATGGGCTACCTGCCCGGGTTCGCGACGCCCCGGATCGTGTGTGACGTGCCGTTCGTCGGCAAGCGGTGGGTGCACCAGGTCTCGTCGTACGACGAGGTCCGGGGCATCTCCTACTGGACCAAGAACTACCGGACCTCGATCGAGGCGGCCGACGCGGACGCGCTGACCCGCACCTACGAGTACTACGACCCGATCCACACGCTGCCCCCCGAGGGCCAGGCGTGGTGGGCCCGCCAGGAGACGGTGCAGGAGACCACGGTCGGCTGAAGCTCAGTCGTCGGTCAGCGGGTGGGCGATCTCGTCCTGGGGCAGCCGCGCCCAGATGATCGCCACGATGGCGACGACCCCGGGGACGATGCCCGCGATGTAGAACGTGCTCCGCAGCCCGAGCAGGTCCGAGACCGGACCTGCCAGCGCCATCGACACCGGCATCAGGCTGATCGAGATGAAGAAGTCCAGCGATGCCACCCGGCCGAGCATGTGCGGCGGCACCCGTCGCTGCAGGAGCGTCCCCCAGATCACCATCGGCGCAGAGAACGTCACACCCATGAGTAGTGCCGCGACCACGAGCATCCAGATCTCGGTGGCCAGGCCCATCACGATCAGGGGCAGGCAGCCGACTCCCCACATCAGGATCATCACGGTCAGGTAGCGCCGGGGCATCCGGATGGAGGCCATCCCCATCGAGCCGACCGCCCCGCCGATGCCGAAGGCGGCCATCACCATGGCGTGGTCGCCGGGACCGCCACCGAGCCGGTCCTTGATCAGGAACGGGATCAGCACCTCGAAGGGACCCATCATCGCCAGGATCATCAGCGAGGCGAACAGCAGCGTGGCCAGCAGCCAGGGAGTGCGCACCATGTAGACGAAGCCCTCGCGGATGTCCCGCAGGGCTGAGGCGACGGGGTGCACCGCCTCCTGGCTGGCTTCGGGGTCGCGGCGCACCGGCGTCAGCGGGACGAAGCTGAGCGCGACCAGGCCGGCGAGGGCGAAGCACGCGGCGACGCCGACTGCGGCTCCCGACGAGACCGCGCCGACGACAGCACCGGCCACTCCGGGGCCGATCGCCTGACCGAGCGTCGGCCGGACCATCCCCTCGAACCCGTTGACCGCCATCAGGTCGGACTCGTCCACGAGGGACGGGAGCCAGGCCGAGTAGGCCGGGTAGTAGAAGGCCATCCCCATGCCGGTGGCGAAGGAGACCGCGGCGAGGTGCCAGACCTGGGTGAGGTCGGAGATCGAGAGCACCGCCACGAGGGCCATGGCGGCGAACTCCAGGGTTGCGACGCAGAGCAGGATCCGCTTCTGGGGGATCCGGTCCGCCGCAACACCACCGAGCAGGGCCGGGAGCAGCACGCCGACGGCACCGGCGGTCGAGACCACGGAGAGCTGGGCCGGCCCGCCGCCGATCCGGATGACCTCCCACACCATCGCCACGACCCACACCCCGGACGCGAAGGTCGAGAATGCCAGCGCGAGGCCGAGCCTGCGGTAGGCGGAGTGGCGGAACGGCCGCAACGCCCGCGGCAGCGACCTCACGTTGCCCGAGCCGGGCGCCGGGTCTGGACGTGCAGGCCCCTCCGGTGCGTCCGGCAAGGTCAGCTGGTCAGTCATCGTCTCCTCCTGCTCTCGGCAGTCTGTAGGGATGGACTGACACGTCCGGCAGGAATCATCGGTCGGCCGCGAACGCGGGCTGGTGGAGCGGAATGATGGGCATGTCCTCAGTGGAACAACTCAAGTTGGGTTGAGGTCAAGGATCGCCTGTTGGGAACGCGACACGAGGACGGCTGGCATGCGGCACTGTGTCGCCATGCCGCGACTCAGGACCGTCTCCGCCAACACCAAGGGGTTCTCCCGTCGTCGGGCGGGGTCGGGTTTCGTCTACCTCGACCAGCAGGGGAACCGGATCACCGACCCCGACGTGATCGAGCGGATCAGGTCGGCAGCGATCCCTCCGGCGTGGCAGGACGTGTGGATCTCGCCGTACCCGAACGGGCACATCCAGGCGGTCGGCACCGACGACGCCGGTCGGCGGCAGTACCTCTACCACCGCGACTGGCGGACCAAGCGCGACCAGCTGAAGTTCGACCGGGTCCTCGCGGCGGCGCGCAAGCTCCCGGCCGTACGCCGCGCGATCACGCGCGACCTCTCCCTCGAGGGGATGCCGCTGGAGCGGGCGGACGCGGTCGCCGTACGCCTGCTGGACCTGGGTTACTTCCGCATCGGCAACGACGTGTACGCCGACAGCAACGGCAGCTTCGGGCTCACCACGTTGGAGAGGCGCCACGTGCGCAAGGAGCGCGACCGGCTGGTCTTCCGGTTCGAGGGGAAGTCCGGCATCGAGCACAGCGTGGAGATCGACGACCCCGACGTGCTGGACGTGCTGGACAGCCTGCGCCGCCGTCGCGGTGGCACCGACCGGCTGCTCGCCTACCAGGACAACCGGCGCTGGCGCGACCTGGACTCAGCGGCCGTCAACCTCTACCTCAACGGCCTGCACGAGGAGCTCACCGCCAAGGACTTCCGGACCTGGCACGCGACGGTGCTCGCGGCCGCTGCGCTCGCGGCGTCCGACGAACCCGGCGACACCAAGGCGTCCCGTCGCCGCGCGGCGAAGGCCGCCGTGCAGGAGGTGGCGGACTACCTCGGCAACACCCCGACCATCGCGAAGAACTCCTACATCGACCCCCGGATCTTCGACCTCTACGAGAGCGGCACCACCATCGACCCCGCGATCCTCACCCGGCACCGCTCCCCCGCGACCAGACAGCGAGCTTTGGAGAAGGCGGTCCTGGACCTGCTGAGCTGAGCTGGTGGTTTCCCACGGTCCCGTGGGAAACCGTCACTTCCCGTGCTTTGCAAAGCGCGGGAAGTGACAGGTTTCTACGGGAAGTCGCCGTCATAACGTACGACGGGCGACAAGGACGCCGATCTTGTCGATCCGGTGCTCGGGGTTGTCGAACTCGTCGGACCAGTAGTTCCCGGCAGCGTGATCCTCGGGCGTCGCGCAGGTCGACAGGGTGATCATCGCGCGGGTGGGTTTGCGACCGGGATGACCAGGGACGGCCGCCGACTGTCGCTCGAGCGAGGCCGGGGAGCGGAACGACGTACTCCGGGTGCGGACGATCTTGTAGGTGTAGCGCACGGTCCCCTTCCGGCCACCCACTTCCACGTGCACCCGAGCGCCGCGACGCAGGTCCGGAAGCTCCGCGAACGCCCGCGTCGACGACGTTCGGTGCGCGGTGACGATGTAGTTGCCCACGCCTCCCGGGCCGACTCCCCCGTCAGGACCGGAGGGGCTGGCAGCGACGCCGCCGTTCTGGATGCGGGTCCCGGGTGCGTCGTCGGGCGAGCCTCGGTAGGGGACGACCCGTAGGCCGCTCAGACCGATTGCCGGGATCCCGAGCGAGGAGAACCGTGCCCGGCCGTCGCTGGCCAGCCGCGGGGGCTCGCTCCTGGTTGCCGATGGGATGGAGGACGGACTGGACGACGGCGGTGCCACCGTGCTCGATGGCGAGTCGCTGGTGGAAGCGGTCTTCGAGGGCCTGGCGCCACTGCTGCGGTCCTCCCCCACCGAGCACCCGGTGAGGCTGGCGCCCGCCACGAGGGCACCGACCAGGCCGCGGATGATCACCCTTTCGAGCGTACGTCGGCACCGGATGTGGGCAGCTCAGCCGAGGGCGACCGCGAGCTCGACGAACGAGAGGGTGCACAGCACTGTTCGTACGACGTTCCAGCGGACCCACGACCGCTCGAACAGGGCGCGCGCCGCCTGCGGTGGCTCGGTGCTGTCCAGCCGGTTGTTCAGTGGCACGTTGATCCCGCCGGTGATCAGCAGCGTCGCGATGTACAGCCCGAGCGCTGCGCCGATCGAGCTGATGTCATCCCCGTCCGGCAGCCGGGTCGCGACCGCAACGATGCCGAAGACCAGCGGCCCGCCGAAGACCAGGCCGAACACCGGGTTCAGGATCGCCGCGTTCATCCCGCGCATGGACGAGACGAAGGTGTCGTCGTCGGTGCGCGCAATGACCCGGCAGCACGGCAATGCTGAACGCGAGGTAGACCCCGGCCATCAGGCCGGTCGTGACCAACGCGGCGTACAGGCTGATCGAGCTGACGGTGTCCATGCGGTCCAGTCAACCGCCCGGCTCAGGCCTTGTGATGGACCTCCTGCAGTCCGTGCACCGGTGTCGGGATCCCCTCGTACCTCGCCTTGAGCTGGAGGGCGAGGTAGAGCGAGTAGTGGCGTGACTGGTGCAGGTTGCCACCGTGCATCCAGAGGTGCTCGACCTGTGTCGGCTTCCACATGTTGCGCTGCTCGCCTTCCCATGGCCCCGGGTCCTTGGTGGTCTCCGACCCCAGACCCCACACCTTGCCGAGCCGGTCGGCGACCTCCTTGCTGATCAGGTCGGCCGCCCACCCGTTCATCGATCCGTAGCCGGTCGCGTAGACGACGAGATCGGCCGGCAGCTCGGTGCCGTCCGCGAGGACGACCGCGTCCTCGGTGAGGTGGTCGACCTGGCCCTTGACCAGCTTCACGTCGCCGTTGGCCACGAGGTCGGCCGAGCCCACGTCGATGTAGTAGCCCGATCCGCGGCGGAGGTACTTCATGAACAGCCCGGATCCGTCGTCACCCCAGTCGTGGTCGAACCCGGCCTTCTCGAGACGGTCGTAGAAGTCCTGGTCGCGCTCGCGCATCTGGTCATACAGCGGGATCTGGAAGGTGTGCATGATCCGGTAGGGCAATGAGGCGAAGATCAGGTCAGCCTTCTCGGTGGTCACGCCGGCCGCCACCGCACGCTCGGAGTAGAGGTCACCGAGCCCGATGTCCATCAACGTGTCGCTCCTGACGATGTGCGTCGAGGAGCGCTGCACCATCGTGACGTCGGCGTCGTACTCCCACAGCGCGCCGCAGATGTCGAAGGCCGAGTTGTTGCTCCCGATGACGACGCACTTCTTCCCGGCGTACGCGTCCGGACCGGGGTGCGCCGAAGAGTGGTGCTGGTCCCCGCGGAACACGTCCTTGCCGGGGAGCTCGGGGATGTTCGGCTTGCCGGACATGCCGGTGGCAAGGACCAGCTCCTTGGGCCTCAGGGTGAGCGGCTTGCCGTCGCGTTCGACCTCGACGGTCCACTCCCCCTTCTCCTGGTTGTACGACGCACTCGTGGCCGTCGTGCTCGACCAGTAGGGGATCTCCATCACCCTGGTGTAGGACTCCAGCCAGTCCCCGATCTTGTCCTTCGGCGAGAACACGGGCCAGTTGTCGGGGAACTTCAGATAGGGCATGTGGTCGTACCAGACCGGGTCGTGCAGGCACAGGGACTTGTAGCGGCTGCGCCACTGGTCGCCGGGCCGGCCGTGCTTGTCGATGACCAGGCTCGGGATGCCCAGCTGTCGCAGCCGGGCGCCGAGCCCGATGCCGGCCTGACCACCGCCGACGACGAGGACGTAGGGCTGGGTGGTGCTGCCCAGCGTCTCCGCCTCCTCTTGCTGGCGTTCCAGCCAGGTCTGCCGCTCCTTGTTTGCTCCGTGCTCGGCGCCCATGGGCCTGCGGTCCTGCTGCGGTTCCTCGTGTCCCTTGAGCTCGTAGAGCGTGGTCAGCAGCGTCCAGGCGCGGTCCTCGCCGTCCTCCTCCTTGAGTCGCAGCAGCCCGCGACCCCGACCCACACCGGTCTCGAAGGTGATCCAGCGGTGACCACGCCGTCGGCCTCGTCCGGCGGCTCCTCGGTCGCGAACCCGGAAGGGTCGGTGTTCTCGAGCGTCCCGGTGAGCAGCTCGGAGACCCCGTCACGCCCCTCGACGGTGGTGATGTTCCAGGTGAACGAGACAAGGTCTCGCCAGTAGCTCTCGGTCGCGAACAGCGCCGCTGCCGCCTCGACGTCGCGCGCCTTCAGGGCCGACTCGAAGCTGGCCAGCCATGCGTCGACTCGCTGCTGGGGGCTGTCGGCGTTATCGGTGCTCCGCTCGGTGTTCACGGTCTGGGTCATGGTGGCTCCCCTCGCTCGATTGATGTGACCCATCACACACCGTGGAGCAAAACCGTGAAGTCGCAGTGGGCCGGAATCGATGAGTCCGTACGCCGTCACCGGTCTCCATCACCGAGAAGACAACCCGAGGAGACAGCCATGCAGAAGGTCACCACTACGCGCGAGGCTGCCTCCGAGGGTCGGGGATGAGTCGTGCCGGTTCTCCTGGACATGGCGGTCTCGCTCGATGGGATGGTGTCGCGAGCCGACGGCAGCGTCGACGACGGTCTGCACGACTGGTACTTCGACCCGACTCCGGTCAGCAAGCCGATCGTTGACGAGCTGGTGGAGACGAGCGGTTCCCTCGTGCTGGGTAGGAACAGCCTTCGGCTCCGCAGGGGACGAGGGCGGCTGGAACGACACGCCGTACGACGTCCCGCACTTCGTGGTGAGCCATCGTCCACTGCCGCCCGCGACCGCCGGGCCGAACCGTGGAGTTCATCGAGGTGGCCAGCATCGAGGAAGCGATCGCTCGCGCCACCGAGGCTGCGGGCTCCCGCTACGCCACCAGTCGGTGGCGGCGCCGACATCAGCTCGCCAGTGTCTGGCGGCCGGACTCGTCGACGAGGTGCAGCTGCACGTCGTTCCCGTCGTGTTCGGGCGCGGGTTGCGGCTCTTCGACGACTCGACCGCTGGGTGGGCGCTGCGACCCATCCGGGTGGTGGGCGCACCCAATGTGACGCACCTTCGCTACGCGGTCGAGCGCCCCTGAGCCTAGGAACCGGGCGGTGACCACCGCGAGGAAGACCGCGAGGACGTCACCACTCAAGGGTCACCTCCTCGCGGGTCGAGCGTCAGTGCGTAGGTCGGTTCTCGAACGGCGTGGACAGCACGATCGTCGTCCGGGTGGATACGTTGGCCGCGTTGCGGACCCGAGCGAGCAGGTCCTCGAGGTCGGCAGGCGTCGCTACGCGCACCTTGATGATGTAGGACTCCACACCGGCGACAGACCAGCACGACTCGATCTCCGAGATCGGCAGCAGCAGGTCGGGATAGTCGTCGGGGCGGGAGTTGTCGATGGGCGTGATCGAGACGAACGCCGTGAGCGGCTTGCCGGCAGCGGCATGGTCGATCGTGGCGCCGTACCCGAGGATCAGGCCGCGCTCCTCGAGCCGCTTGACTCGCTGGTGCACCGCGCTGGTCGAGAGACCGGTTGCCCTGCCGAAGTCGGTGTAGGACATCCGGCCGTCGTCGGCGAGCAGGCCAAGGATCTGGCGGTCGGTCTTCTCCACGAGGCTGAGCCTAGAGGTTCACGTCCCGGCTGGAGGGACATCGGCCTCACGCCGAGACGGCTGCCCGCACCTGGTCGAGCATGGCCTGTTCCCGCTCGCTGACCTGCTCGGCACCGAATCCGAGGAAGCCGCCATCCTTCGCCGCGTCGGCCGCAGCCTGCGCGGTCGCGACCAGCCATTGCCCGAAGGCCGCCGTCTCCTCGGGCGTGGCCCGAGCGGCGACGATGCCCCGCACCTCCCGGAGCTCGGCCAGGACCTGCTCCCCCGGTGCCGGCGTGCCCGTGGGCTTGTAGCCCTTCAGCGGGTTGTGCTTCGCCTGGGTCTGGGCCTGGAGGTCGAGCGCCACCTCGGTCAGGAGCTGCTCGTGGCTGGGAGGGTTGGTGGCGGACCTGATCATCGCCATCGACTCCTTGGCGGCCTCGATGGGGCCGCCGGGGTCGGCGAGCGAGATCGCCAGCCCGGCCACGAACGGTGCCCGCACGACTCGCGTCCACTCGTCCTCTGGAAAGTCACCCTGCACCGTCACGGCGATCCTGCCTCTCCGGGCGGCAGCTCCGCCTCGCTCGCACAGTCTCCACGCAGGGACGCGCGCTGTCACGGGCGGGGCACGCTCACGTGACGTCTCGACGCCTTGCCGCCCAGAGCGCGACCGCGAGGCAGAGCACCACGTAGCACGCGACCATCACCCGCTCACGCCCCCCGCTACCCTCGGCCCATGTCCTCTCGGCCCCAACGCCTCATGCTCCTCGACACGGCCTCGATGTACTTCCGCGCGTTCTTCGGGGTGCCGGACTCGGTGCAGGCGCCGGACGGGACTCCGGTGAACGCCGTGCGCGGGCTGCTCGACTTCATCACTCGACTGGTCGACGAGTACGAGCCGACCCACCTGGTCTGCTGCTGGGACAACGACTGGCGCCCGCAGTGGCGCGTCGACCTGCTGCCGTCGTACAAGGCGCACCGGGTCGTCGTCCCACGGCCGGGAGACGCGCCGGACATCGAGGAGGTCCCGGACCCGCTCGAGCAGCAGGTCCCGATCATCGTCGCGACCTTGGAGGCGCTCGGCATCGCGATCGTGGGAGCCGACCACTACGAGGCGGACGACGTGATCGGCACGCTCGCCACGAACGCCGGGATGCCGGTCGACATCGTCACCGGTGACCGCGACCTGTTCCAGCTCATCGACGACGACGCCGAGGTGCGCGTGCTCTACATCGCCCGCGGGGTGGGCAAGCACGAGCGGGTGACCAACGACGTGATGCGGGAGAAGTACGGCGTCAACGCCAACCAGTACGCCGCCTTCGCCACCATGCGCGGCGACTCCTCCGACGGGCTGCCCGGTGTCGCCGGTGTCGGTGACAAGACCGCGGCCGTGCTGCTCAACCGGTTCGGTGACCTGGACTCGATCATCGCGGCGGCGAACGATCCCGACGGCGACATGGGACCCGGTCCGCGGGGCAAGATCAAGCAGGCGGTCGACTACCTGAAGGTGGCGCCGACGGTGGTGGCGGTGGCCCGCGACATCGACCTCGGCTCCCCCGACCTGACCCTGCCCTCCTCACCCGCCGACCCGGAGATGCTCGAGGCGATCGCCGAGCAGTGGGGTCTGAAGAGCCCCGTCGCGCGGCTCACCGAGGTGCTCGAGAAGCTCTGACTTCTCAGGCGCCCCGGCTCGAGTCCGTCGACTTGGCGCGCACGTGGATCCGCTCCCCCTCGCGGCTGAAGATCGTGAGGAACTCGACCGGGAACGAGTCGGCGCCGCCGAACCAGTGCGGCAGCCGGGTGTCGAACTCCGCGGCCTCCCCCGCCTCGAGCACGAGATCGTGCTCGCCCAGCACCATCCGCAGCCGACCGCTGAGAACGTAGAGCCACTCGTAGCCCTCGTGGGTCCGTGGTTCCGGCTTCCGCCGGGCGCTGCCGCCGGGGAGCGTCGCCTTGTACGCCGTGGGTCCGCCGGGCCGGCGCGTCAGCGGCACCATCGTCATGGTGCCGAGTCGGATCGGCTTGGCCCGCACCCGTGGGTCCTCCGCCGGACCGGTGCCCACCAGTTCGTCGAGCTGCACCTGGTGGACCCGGGCGAGCGGCAGCAGCAGCTCCAGCGTCGGTTTCCGCTGCCCCGACTCCAGCCGGGACAGGGTGCTGACCGAGATGCCGGTGCCCTCGGACAGCTCGGCGAGGGTGAGGTCGCGCTCCTGGCGCAGCTCCTTGAGGCGCGGCCCCACCCCGTGCAGCACGTCGTCCTCGGTCTTCATGGGATCAGTTTGCCATTCCGGCAACTGAGTTTGTCAATCCGTAGTCGGTCGAGCCAAAGTGTGGTCACGAGCAGGACGAGGCAGGAGCAGAACATGGAACTCGACTACGAAGTGATCGTCATCGGCGGTGGCGCGGCCGGACTCAGCGCCGGGATTGCGCTCGCGAGGTCGCGCCGGTCGGTGCTGGTGATCGATGCCGGCGAACCACGGAACGCGCCCGCCGAAGGAGTGCACAACTTCCTGTCCCGCGACGGGATCAGTCCCCGCGACCTGACCGAGGGGGTCGGGCTGAGCTGCGCCACTACGGGGGCGGGATCCGTGATGGCCGGGCCACTGGGGCTGAACGCCTCGAGGACGGCTTCGCGGTCACGCTCGACGACGGCAGCCGCGTCACCGCGCGCCGGCTGGTGGTGGCCACCGGTGTCGTCGACGAGCTCCCCGACATCGACGGGCTCCGCGAGCACTGGGGCCGCGGGGTGCTGCACTGCCCTTACTGCCACGGCTGGGAGGTGCGCGACCAGCGGATCGCCGTGATCGCGACAAGCGCCAACTCGGTCCACCAAGCGCTGCTGTTCAGCCAGCTCACCGATGAGATAACCCTCGTGGCGCACTCGTTCGTGCCGGATGCGGAGGCGCGAAGCCTGTTGACCGGTGCCGGCGTAGCGGTCGTGGAGGCGCACGTCGAGCGAGTCGAAGCCGAGAACAGCGTGATCCGGGGGCTCCGTCTCGACGACGGCAACTTGCTGCCGGCCAGCGCCGTGGTGGTTGCGCCACGTTCGGTCCCCAACGGCACCTTGCTCGCGTCCCTCGGGATCGAGACGGTGGCCCATCCGTCAGGCGTCGGCGACCACGTCGAGGTCGACCTGCTCGGCCAGAGCGCCGTACTGGGTGTGTACCTCGCCGGGAACGTCACAGACCTCGGGGCCCAGGTCATGGGTGCCGCCGCGGCCGGCACCCGAGCCGGTGCCGCGGTCAACATCGACCTGGTGATGAGCGACGCACGCGAGAAGGTGGTGGCATGAGCGACCACAGCCACCACCACGACCACGGGATCACCGAGCCGATGGAGCGCTGGACAGCAGACTTCTGGAACGAGCGCTACGCGTCGACGCCAGCGCTGTGGAGCGGCCACGTGAATGCGGTCGTGATGACCGAGACTGACGACCTGTCCCCGGGCCGGGCGCTCGACGTCGGGTGCGGCGAGGGCGGCGATGCGTTCTGGCTTGCCGCCCGCGGCTGGCAGGTGGACGGCGTCGACGTCTCACAGGTCGCGCTCGACCGCGCGGCTGCTCACGCCCGCGACGCTGGACCGGAGATCGCTGACCGCGTCAGCTGGACCCAGCAGGACGTGCTGGCGTGGCAGCCACCTGCAGCGTCGTACGACCTGGTGTATCTGTCGTTCCTGCACCTGCCGTCCAAGGCCAGGCTTCCCGTCTACACGGCGCTCTCCGATGCCGTCGCGCCCGGCGGCACCTTTCTCGTGGTGGCGCACAGCCCTCTCGACATCGGCGTGGTGCCCCGGCCTCCTGAGCCGGACCTCTACTTCACGGCTGAGGACCTCGCCGCCGAGCTCGACGAGAGCTGGGAGATAGTCACCAGCGAGGCGCGCGGACGGCCGGGCAAGCACCCTGACGGCTGGGACGTCACCCTGCACGACACGGTGCTGCGAGCGGTGCGCGCTACTCGCTGACGCTGGAGTAGGCGACGACCCCGCGGCGCAGGCGCTTCGAGGCCTCGCGGGCGACCTTGCGCAACGAGGAGTCCGGTGAGGCATCGGCGACCTGGTCGGCCAGGTCGAGCAGCTGCTTGACCCACCGGACGAAGTCGCCGGCCGCCAGGTCGGTCGTGTCCAGGATGTCGTCGAGCTCGTCGCCCTCGGCCCAGCGGTACGCCGCCCACGCGAAGCCGAGGTCGGGCTCGTGCAGCTGGTCGAGGTGGTGCTGGCGCTCCAGCGCGTCGAGGTCGGACCAGATCGAGACCATGTCGGCCAGCGCCTGCTTGACCTGTCCGCCGGGCAGCCGCGGGGTGGACGCGTCGTCCGGACGCCGGGACTCGTAGACCAGGGTCGAGAGCACGGCCGCCAGCCCGGATGCGTCGAGCTTGTCCCACAGCCCCTCACGCAGCGACTCGGCGGTGACGAGGTCCATCTCGTTGTAGATCCGCATCAGGGTGCGGCCGCGCTCGGTGACGGTCGACTCCCCCGACTCACCGGCGAGGTAGCCGAGCGCGGTGAGCACGTCGCAGACGCGGTCGAACTGCCGGGCGATGGTGTTCGTGCGCTGCTCGATCCGGCGCTTGAGGGTCTTCGCGTCCCGGTCGAGCTTGAAGTAGCGCTCCGACCAGCGGGCGTGGTCCTCCCGGTCCGGGCACTCGTGGCACGGGTGGGCACGCAGCTGGCGACGGAGGTCCTCGATCCGGCTGTCCTCGATCGGGTTGTGCCCGGCCGAGCCCCGGCTTCCGCGCTTGCTCGGCGGTGGTGGTGTCAGGTCGTGCGTGCGGTTGCGCAGCGTCGAGGCGAGGTCCCGGCGTGCCTTCGGGTTGCGGCCGTTGAAGTTCTTCGGGATCTTCACGCGGGTGAACGAGACGACGGGCGTCGGGAAGTCGGTCAGGTTGAGCCGGCGGGCGTGCCGTTCCGCGGTGAGCACGTAGGGACGCGGGCCCTCCCGGTCAGCGCCGCGGGAGGTCGAGCTGACCCCGGGGTCGAGCACCACGGCCATCCCGGAGAACCGGCCCGACGGCACGTCGATCACGTCGCCGGGACGCAACGACTCCAGGGAGGCGATGACCTCCTGCCGGCGGTCGTGTCGGCGGGACTTCGCGAGGCCCTTCTCGGTCTCGGTGAGCCGGTGCCGCAGCGCGGCGTACTCCATGAAGTCGCCGAGGTGACAGGTCGCGGCTTCGGCGTAGCCGGCGAGTGCATCCTCGCTCTTGCGCAGCTGCCGGGCGAGACCGACCACCGCCTTGTCGGCCTGGAACTGCGCGAACGAGGACTCCAGCAGCTCGCGCGCGCGTTCGCGGCCGAACTGGTGGACCAGGTTCACCGCCATGTTGTACGACGGCCGGAAGGAGGACTTGAGCGGATAGGTACGGGTCGAGGCGAGACCGGCCACCGCCTTGGGGTCGAAGCCCTGCTGCCAGAGCACGACCCCGTGACCCTCGACATCGATGCCCCGGCGGCCCGCGCGGCCGGTGAGCTGGGTGTACTCCCCCGGCGTGATGTCGGCGTGCGTCTCGCCGTTCCACTTCGACAGCTTCTCGATGACCACCGACCTCGCCGGCATGTTGATGCCGAGCGCCAGCGTCTCGGTGGCGAAGACGACGCGACACAGACCGCGGAGGAACAGCTCCTCGACGCACTCCTTGAAGCTGGGCAGCATCCCGGCGTGGTGGGCGGCCACGCCACGCGTGAGGCCGTCGAGGAACTCGTGGTAGCCGAGCACCTGGAGGTCCTCGTCGGGGATGTTCGAGCAGCGGTCCTGCACGAAGGCGAAGATCTCGTCCCGCTCCTGGGGCGAGGTCAGGCGCAGGTTGGCGTTGAGGCACTGCTGCACCGCGGCGTCGCAGCCCACCCGGCTGAACACGAACACGATCGCCGGCAGCAGTCCCGCGCGGTCGAGCTGGTCGACCACGTCACTGCGGCTCGGCGTCCAGGCGGCGCGGGTGTTGCCCGGCCCCTTGTTGGGCCGCTTGCCGCCACGGGCCGGGCGCCGGTCCTTCATCCGTCCCCTGGCCCAGTCGTCGCGGGCGACCCGGACCAGCTCGGGGTTCACCTGCGGCTCGCGGTCCGCGGCCTCGAGCTCGGCGGGATCGGTGCCGGTCTCGTCGGCGAACAGGTCGAACATCCGCCGGCCCACGATGACGTGCTGGTAGAGCGGCACCGGCCGACGCTCCTCGACGATCGTCGTCGTCTCGCCACGCACTGTGCCCAGCCACTCACCGAACTCCTCGGCGTTGCTCACGGTCGCGGAGAGCGAGGCGAGCGCCACCGACTCGGGAAGGTGGATGATCACCTCTTCCCAGACGGCACCACGCATCCGATCTGCGAGGTAGTGCACCTCGTCCATCACCACGAAGCCGAGTCCGGTGAGCGTCCGCGACCCGGCGTACAGCATGTTGCGCAGCACCTCGGTGGTCATCACGACCACGGGCGCCTCGCCGTTGATGCTGTTGTCCCCGGTGAGCAGGCCGACCTTGTCCGCGCCGTACCTCTTGACCAGGTCGTTGAACTTCTGGTTCGACAGCGCCTTGATCGGCGTGGTGTAGAAGGCTTTGCGGCCACTCTCGAGAGCCAGGTGCACGGCGAACTCGCCGACGATCGTCTTGCCCGAGCCGGTCGGTGCCGCGACCAGCACGGACCGGCCGTCCTCGAGCTCGCGGCAGGCCCGGACCTGGAAGTCGTCGAGGGTGAAGTCCAGCCGGGAGGCGAAGTCGGCCAGGCCGGGGTGCTCGCGCTTGCGGCGGTATCTGGCGTACTGCTCCGAGGGTGAGCTCATGACGGGACCAGTACCCGCAAAGCCAGCGGAGCGACCTCAACGGTCAGCGGCAGCGCCGCGATGCGCTCGCCGTCGGCGTACGCCGTGATGCCGGGCGCCGCGATGGTGACCTGCTTCGCGTGGTGGTGCCGGTAGTCCTTGTGGTGGACGTGGGTGCCCTTGAACAGCTTCGGATAGGTCCGGAGCAGCTCGAGCTTGCTCATCGGCCTGATGACGACCACGTCGAGCAGGCCGTCGTCCAGCACCGCACCCTCGGTGATCCGCAGCCCGCCGCCGAACGACGGCCCGTTGCCCACCGCCACCATCATCGCGTCGAACCGGTGCTGCTCACCGTCGATCTCGACGACGTACGGGATCGGCTTGAAGGTGCGCAGCTCCGCCACGGTGGCCAGGTTGTAGCGCATCTGTCCCTTGGGCCAGGTCATCTGGTTCGCGCGCTCGTTGACGATCGCGTCGAAGCCGGCGGCCAGGACCGTGACGAAGTACTTCGAGCCGACCCGGGCGAGGTCGACGCGACGCTCGCGACCGCCGATGACGACGTCCGTGGCCGCGTCGGTGTCATGGCGGGGTACGTCGAAGTAGCGCGCCACGTCGTTGCCGGTGCCGGCCGGGATCAGGCCGAGCTGGGTCTCGCTGTCGGCCAGCGCCTGCACCGCCACGTGGACCATGCCGTCCCCGCCCACCACGACCAGGGTCTCGACGCCGTCGGCGACGCACTGGTGAGCGAGATCGAGGGCCTCGTCGGCGTCGCGGCCCACCAGGTTGCGCACGACCAGACCGGCCTCCCGCAGCCTGGGAAGCGCCTGCCCGGCGGCGACTGCACCCTTGCCCTTGCCGGACGTGGGATTGCAGAGAAGCGCGATCTCCTTGGGCACGCTGGAACCCTATCTGGCGGGGTCCGGTGTTAGCGGACGGCTACGAGAGGGGCGAGGCGACGTCGTCGTCCCACTCCTCCTCGGGATTTCGGGCACGCCGGCGGTCGAGCAGGCGGACGATCACCTCGGAGATCGCGACCAGCACCAGCATCGGCAACGCGAGCATCAGCATCGAGTAGGGGTCGGTGGACGGCGTGGCGACTGCCGCGAAGACGAACACGCCGATGATGATCCAGGGGCGGTGCCGGCCGATGCCCTTGCCCGACACGATGCCGGCGAGGTTCAGCATGATCAGGAACAACGGGATCTCGAAGGCGATCCCGAAGACCAGCAGCATCCGGGTGATGAACGAGAAGAACGCGCCGAACTCGGTCAGCTGCGTGACGCCCTCCGGGGTGAAGCCGATCAGAGCGGCGATGCCCTTGGGCAGCACGTAGTAGCCGAGAGCCACTCCGGCCAGGAACAGCGGGCCTGCCGTGAGCGCGAAGATGCGGGTCCACCGGCGCTCGCTGCGGTGCAGCCCGGGTACGACGAACCCCCAGATCTCGTAGAGCCACAGCGGCGAGGTGGCCACGATCGCAGCGACACCGCACAGCTTCAGCTGCAGCAGCAGCGGGGTGCCCACCCCGGTGATCACTGCCTGGGTCTGGGTCCCCTGTCCCAGCATCCGGCGGGCATCGTTGTAGGGGTCGAGGATCAGCTGGAAGAGCGTGTCGTAGAAGAGCAGCGCGACGATCGTGCCGACGACGAGGTAGAGCGAGATCCGCAGGACCCGTGCACGGAGCTCACGGAAGTGGTCGCCGAGGGACATCCGGCCGCCCTCGCCGATGGGATCACGGGGCCGGCCGCGGAACAGCTCGATGACACCGCCGACGGACACTGCTGCTTGGCCCGTCGTCAGAGGGAACCGGGCGGCTTGGTGTCTTCCGCGTTGGGCTGCACGTTGGGCTTGACCTCGTGCTCGCGCTCAGAGGCGGCACGGTTGCGCTCGTTGATCTCGCGCTGCTCGGGGGTCGCGTCCTTGTCGTCGTCGTCCTCGAGGAGGCCCTTGGTCTCGGACTTGAAGATCCGCAGCGCACGACCGCTGCCCCGCGCCAGCTCGGGAAGCTTCTTCGCACCGAACAGGAGCACCAGGATGCCGACGATGATCAGCAGCTCCGTCGTACCTAGTCCGAGTACGAGGGGAATGAGGAGCCCAGTGGTCATGCGGCCATGCTACGCCGCCAGCATGAGTCGGCGACGCGACATGGCCCAACTGGGCTCAATCAGTCTGGTAGAGCGCGAGCGCGGCCGCCGCCGTACGGGCAACCTCCTCGCGGAGCCCGGGGGGTTCCACCACGGTGACTGCGGGAGCCAGCCGCAGGGCCAGCCGGACCAGCCATCTCGGGTCGCCCACGCGCAGTGTCGCCGCGAGGCGGCCCTCGCCGAGCTCCTCGACCGAGTCCACGGGGTAGTAGTCGGCCACCCAGCGGGTGTAGCGCTCGAGGTGGACCACGGCCACTACGTCGTCGGGTCCCGGTTCGAAGAGCCCCTCGGAGAGGTCGCGGGGGCTCAGTGCGTGCTCCTGGCGCGGCTCGTCTACCAGCTCGACGGCATGCATCCGGTCGAGCCGGAACAGCCTGCGGGCCCCGGCCAGGTGGCACCACGCGTCGAGGTAGTCGTGCCCGTCGGCGTTGAGCAGCTCGAGCGGGTCGACCGTCCGGCGCGTCGTCTCGTCGCGGGTCGGGACGTAGTAGTCCAGCCGGGCCTGCCGGTTGCCGGTGATCGCGTCCGCGAGCACGGCGGCGTTGCGTCGGGCGGTGTCCGAGCCCGCCAGGTGCACCTCGACCCGCGGGGGCGCGGTGCCCGTGGCGGCGGCCTCCTCGAGCTTGGCGAGGCAGCGGTCGATCACCTCGTGCGAGGCATCGGGGCTGCCCTCGCGCAGGGCACGCAGCGCCACGATCAGGGCCGACGCCTCAGAGCTGCCGAGGCGGACCGGACGGGCGAGGAAGTCCGCGTTGTCGATGCGTACGACGCCTTCGGCGAGCACGCCCTCGGTCTCGTCCTCGATCGCCTCGAAGTCGACCTCGATCATCCGGTCAGGCGTCAGGCCGGGGAGCCCACACATCCACAGGACCTTGAGGTCCTTCATGATCTGCTCGGCAGGGACCCCGAAGTCCGCAGCGACGTCGTTCAGCGACACGTCCGTCCGCGTCTGCAGGTAGGGCACCAGCGCGAGGAGGCGCGAGAGCTGCTCGCGAGCCCCGCTCATCCGGCATCCCCCGCAAGGACCCCGGAGAGACGCTCGCGCACTGCCTTGCGCAGCTCGTCGGGTGACTCCACGACGACCGCATCGGCGTACCCCAGGAGCTCGCCGGCGAAGTCGGTCTCCGAGACGTAGGGCACCTCCAGCTGGTCCCAGCCCGGTGTCCCGTCCGGCCCGGTCACCCCCGTCGCGGTGACCGCGGCGCGGCGGCGCAGCCCGTTGGCGGCACCGCTCCGGGCGAGTACGACGGCGCTGGAGTCGGGCTGACGTGGTGCGAGCGACTCGGACAGGGCACGCAGGTCGGTGCCCTCCGGGACCGTGAACGACCCCGGTGTCCCGGTCGGCACCACCTCGGAGGCGATCCGGCTGAGCCGGAACAGCCGGGGCTCACCGCGGTCGGTGTCCAGGCCCGCGATGTACCACCGCCCCTGGGCCGTGACCACGCCCCATGGCTCCACATGTCGGGTGGTGGCGTCCCGCTGCCCGGCGCGGCTGTAGTCGAACTGCACCGGGGTGCGGTGCACCGTGGCCTGCCACATCGCCTCGAAGGCGGGCTCCTCGGCGACCAACGTGGGCTGCACGTGCTCGAGCTGCTCCCGGTCGAAGCTGAGCCCGGCGGCCTTCAGCTTCACCAGCGCGTCGGAGGTGGCGGCCGCGAGCCCGGCGTGCCGCCAGACCCGGGCAGCCAGGCCGAGAACGGCCACCTCGTCGGCGGCGAAGTCGATCGCGGGCAGCTCGAACGCGTCGCGCTTGATCCGGTAGCCGTGCTCGTCCTCGAAGAACTTGTCGACGAAGCCGGTCTCGAGCGGGATGCCGAGGGCGCGCAGGTCGTCCTTGTCCCGCTCGAACATCCGGTCGAAGGCCTCGTCGCTGCTGGCGCGGTAGGGCTCCATCAGCTCCCGGATCTGCTCCTTGGAGGTGTAGTTGCGCGCGACCAGCAGCAGGATCACCAGGTTGAGCAGTCGTTCGGACTTGGCGGCGGACACGGAGCTCCTCTCTCGACTCAGCCCACGCCGAGCACGTCGACGACGAAGACCAGGGTGGAGTTGGCGGGGATGTTCGGCTGGGCCGAAGCCCCGTAGCCGGACTTGGGTGGGCTGATGATCATCACCCGGGCGCCCTCCTTCTGGCCGTCCAGGGCCTTGTCCCAAGCGGGTACGACGCCACCGAGCCCGATGGAGAACTTGGCCGGCTCCTTGGCGAACGTCGACCCGAACGGCTTGCTGGCGCCCCAGACCTGACCCAGGTAGTCAGCCGTGATCCGGTCCGGGCTCTCGATCGCCGGGCCGGTCCCCTCGCGCAGTGGGATCACCTCGAGCTTCCTGGGCTTGCGGAGCTTCCCGAACGCGAGGCGGGCCGGCACGCCGTCCTTCTCCCTGATCCTGGGGGCAGTGGCCGGAGCCGCGAGGGTGTCCCCGGTCGGACCCTCGAGCGCCGAGGACGGGTCGGTGGACACGATGTCAGCGACCATCACGACCGGGTCGCCGCCCTCGATCCCGTTCTGCGGCGAGCCGTTGTCGCCGTACGCGTCATCCGGGACGGAGGCCACCACGATGCGGCTGTCGGCCGGCTTGCCGACCAGCGCCGAGTTGAGCGAGGGGAAGACCTGGTTGCCCAGCTTGACCTCGAGCGGCTTGCCCTGGTCGAGGGTGGAGATCGAGGTCTTGCCGGTGCGGCCGTTGGCGAGGGTGAGCTCGAGGATCGCGGTGGCGTCCTCCCCGACCGAGTCGCCGTCGCCCTTCTCCTCGATCCAGGACGAGCTCTCGGCGAGCTTGAGCGGCGCGTCGATCTTGATCTCGGGGGGCTCGCCGAAGTCGCCGGAGACCTGGATCCGGTCGCGCAGGCTCTTGTCCGCCTCGGTGCTGCCGGATCCGCACGCGCTGGCGGTGAGGGCCAGCACCGACGTTGCGATGATGGCGCGGCGAACCGCTGTCACATTCCCTCGATCAGTCGTTCCACTCGCTCGTCGTGGGAGCGGAAGGGGTCCTTGCACAGCACGGTGCGTTGGGCTTGGTCGTTCAGCTTCAGGTGTACCCAGTCGACGGTGAAGTCACGACGCCGCTCCTGGGCCCGCTTGATGAAGTCGCCGCGCAACCGTGCCCGGGTGGTCTGCGGTGGAACGGACTTGGCCCGGAAGATCGCGAGGTCGTCGGTCACGCGCTTGACCGCACCGCGCTTCTCCAGCAGGTAGTAGAGCCCGCGCTCGCGGTGGATGTCGTGGTAGGCGAGGTCCAGCTGCGCGATCCGGGGATGGCCCAGGGGGAGGCCGTGCTTGGCCCGGTAGCGGTCGATCAGCTTCCACTTGATCACCCAGTCGATCTCGCGCTCGACCAGGGACAGGTCGCCGGAGTCCACGGCCTTCAGCCCGCGCTCCCACAGGTCGAGTGACTGCTCGATGACCGGGGTGTGCAGCTCGCGCCGGTCCACGAAGTCCCGGACCCGGGAGAGGTACTCCCCCTGGATGTCGAGCACGCTGGCCTCGCGACCGTTGGCCAGGCGCACCTTGCGGCGACCGCTCATGTCGTGGGAGATCTCGCGGATCGCCCGGATCGGGTTCTCCATCGTGAGGTCGCGCATCACCACGCCCTCCTCGATCATCCGGAGGACCAGGTCACAGCTCGCCACCTTGAGCATCGTGGTGGTCTCGCTCATGTTGGAGTCGCCGACGATCACGTGCAGCCGACGGAACCGCTCCGCGTCGGCGTGCGGCTCGTCGCGGGTGTTGATGATCGGGCGCGAACGCGTGGTGGCGCTGGAGACGCCCTCCCAGATGTGCTCGGCCCGCTGGCTCACGCTGTACGACGCACCACGGGGCGTCTGGGTGACCTTGCCCGCCCCGCAGATGATCTGCCGGGTCACCAGGAACGGGATCAGCACATCGGCGAGCCGGCTGAACTCTCCGTGCCTGCTGACCAGGTAGTTCTCATGGCAGCCGTAGGAGTTGCCCGCGCTGTCGGTGTTGTTCTTGAACAGGTAGACGTCACCGGAGATGCCCTCGTCGCGGAGCCGCCGCTCGGCGTCGACGAGCAGGCCCTCGAGGACCCGCTCCCCCGCCTTGTCGTGGGTGACCAGGTCGACGATGTCGTCGCACTCGGGGGTGGCGTACTCGGGGTGGCTGCCGACATCGAGGTAGAGCCGGGCCCCGTTGGCCAGGAAGACGTTGCTGCTGCGGCCCCAGCTGACCACCTTGCGGAACAGGTAGCGCGCGACCTCGTCCGGCGAGAGACGGCGCTGGCCCTTGAACGTGCACGTGACGCCGTACTCGTTCTCGATGCCGAAGATTCGCCGGTCCACGGGCCCACACTAGGCCGTGGCTCGTAAAGCATGCGGCAGCGTGACCGCGACACCGCGCCCGATCCGGCAAGGCGGAGGTGCGAGAGCGCAGCGGGCTGCGCCGAGTCGCCGACAACGCAGCCGGTCGGGATGCGGGGACGCGGACGCGCCCGCAGGCTTGAGAGACACGGCCAAGTGGCGCATGGGGATGTGCGGTCAGGGCGCGACGGGCGGTTCGTCCTCTGGTCCCGGAGCAACGGCCCCGTCGGCTGTTCCGTCGGCTGTTCCGTCGGCTGGCCCATCGGCAGCTCCGTCGGGCGTCTCCGCGGGCGCGCGGTGGGTCGGGCCGGGGGTCTCGGTCCCTGAAGCGGAGCCGGCCAGGATGCCTTCCAGGGCGCGGGCGTCGAGCCGCCTGAACTTGCGCGCCTGCGTGCGTGTCCGGTCCAGCACGGCGACCTCGAGGTCGCGTGCCGGGATGTCTCGGTGGCCCGTCTCGCTGTGCCCAAGAGCCGCGGCGGCGAGCTTGAGCGCCTCGTCGCGGCTCAGCCCCTGGGTGTAGCGCTCCTCGAGGTACTTCGTCACGGACTCAGCCGCGCCGCCCATCACGGCGACGTCGTGCTCCTCGACGACCTGGCCGTCGAAGGTGAGCCGGAAGACCTGGTCGTCCTCGGGTGTGTCCCCGACCTCCGCGACGAAGATCTCGATCTCGTAGGGCTTCTCGGCCCCCGAGGAGAAGATCGTGCCCAGGGTCTGGGCGTAGGCGTTGGCCAGCCCGCGACCGGTCACGTCAAGCCGGTCGTAGGAGTAGCCGCGCATGTCGGCGAGGCGTACGCCTGCGATCCGGAGGTTCTCGAACTCGTTGTATCGCCCGACAGCGGCGAAGGCGATCCGGTCGTAGATCTCGCTGATCTTGTGCAGCGCCGCGGACGGGTTCTCCGAGACGAACAGCACGCCGTCGACGTAGCGGACAACCGCGACCGAACGACCCCGCCCGATCCCCTTGCGCGCGAAGTCCGCCCGGTCCTTCATCAGCTGCTCGGGCGAGACATAGAACGGCATACTCACTGGGAGCCTCGCTTCGCGTCGGCCGGAGGAAAGCATGCCGGGGCGCTCTGTCTTGTTGCTCGTTCGCTGCGCTCTCTCGGGGGCATTCGAGGGGACTCCTTGTGCTCAGGTCAGGGGTGCGGAGGGGCCGTCGGGTCGTTGCAACCGCGCAGCGACGACCTGGTCGGCGATCGCCGCGACCTGCTCCTGGGAGAGGCGGACGTGGCCGTCGTTCGTGATCACGCTGACGACGGGGAAGATCCGGCGGGCCATGTCGGGGCCACCGGTGGCGGAGTCATCGTCGGCAGCGTCGTACAGCGCCTGCACGACGGCCGTCACGCACTGGGTCTCGTCGAAGTCCTCGCGGTAGAGCTTCTTCAGCGAGCCCCTGGCGAACACCGAGCCAGACCCGACGGAGTGGAATGCCGTCTCCTCGTAGCGGCCGCCGGTGACGTCGTAGGAGAAGATCCGCCCGTGCTGGGCCACCAGGTCGAAGCCGGCGAACAGCGGCACCACCGCGAGGCCCTGCATGGCCATCCCGAGGTTGCCGCGGATCAGGGCCGAGAGCCGGTTGGCCTTGCCGTCCATCGAGAGCGTGGTGCCCTCGATCTTCTCGTAGTGCTCGAGCTCGGTCTGGAACAGCCGCACCATCTCGACGGCGAGGCCGGCCGTCCCGGCGATGCCGACACAGGAGAACTCGTCGGTCGGGAAGACCTTCTCGATGTCGCGCTGGGCGATGATGTTGCCCATCGTGGCGCGCCGGTCACCGGCCATCACCACGCCACCTTCGTACGTCGCAGCGACGATCGTGGTCGCGTGCGGTGCCAGCGTGGCTGCGTCACCGGCCGGGAGCACCCGGCGCGACGGCAGCAGGTCGGGTGACACCGAGCCCACGAACTCGGCGAACGAGGACGTGCCGGGTGTCAGGAAGGCATCGGGCAGTCGAGCATCACTCATGGACGGTTACTGCCCGCCCTTCTGGATGAACGACTTCACGAAGTCCTCGGCGTTGGTCTCGAGGACGTCGTCGATGTCCTCGAGGATCGCGTCGATGTCCTCGTCGAGCTGCTCCTTGCGTTCGGAGACAGCGTCGGCCGGTGCGGGTGCATCGGCCGGCTCTTCCTCCTGCTGGGACTTGCGCGGTTGCTTATGCTCCTGCGCCATCGCGACCTCCTCCTACTGCGTTGTCTCGACCCTATCCAGTCACCGGCGAGTGAGGGCTTCGAACAGGCCCAACGCCGTGTCGTGCTGGTCGAGCAGGGCACCCACATGGGCCTTGCTGCCGCGCAGCGGGTCGATCGTGGGCACGCGCTGCAGCGACTCGTGCCCCGGCAGGTCGAAGATCACCGAGTCCCACGACGCGGCGGCGATGTTGTCGCTGTACTTGCTCAGGCACCGCCCGCGGAAGTAGGCCCGCGTGTCCTCCGGTGGCTCGTGCATCGCGTCCTCGACCGCGGTGTCCTCGACGAGCGTCTTCATCCGACCCAGCTTGCGAAGCCGGTGGTAGAGCCCCTTCTCCGGGCGGAGGTCGGCGTACTGCAGGTCGATGAGGTGCAGCTTGGCGTCAGACCAGGCCAGGCCGTCGCGGTCACGGTAGGAGTTCAGCAGCTTGAGCTTGGCCACCCAGTCGAGCTCGTCGGCGCACTCGAATGGATCGCGCTCGAGCCGGGTCAGCACCGACTCCCAGCGGTCGAGCACGTCGCGCGTGGCCTCGTCGGTCTCGCCGCCCCGGCGCTCGGTGATGTAGCGCTGCGCGAGGTGGAAGTACTCCCACTGCAGCTCCAGCGCCGTCATCGTGCGGCCGTCCCCCACCTCGAGGAGATGGGTCAGCGTCGGGTCGTGCGAGACGTGCTTGAGCGAGGCCACCGGGCGGGACACGCTCAGGTCGGCGGTGAGGAAACGGTCTTCGATCATCGTGAGGACCAAGGCTGTCGTGCCGACCTTGAGGTAGGTGGAGATCTCGGAGAGGTTCGCGTCGCCGAGGATCACGTGCAGGCGGCGGTACTTCTCCGGGTCCGCGTGCGGCTCGTCGCGGGTGTTGATGATCGGGCGCTTCAGCGTCGTCTCGAGACCGACCTCCACCTCGAAGTAGTCCGCGCGCTGGCTGATCTGGAAGCCGTCGCCGTGACCGTCCTGTCCGAGCCCGACCCTGCCGGCGCCGCAGACCACCTGCCGGCTGACGAAGAACGGCGTCAGGTGGCGCACGATGTCGCCGAACGGGGTGGACCGGCGGACGAGGTAGTTCTCGTGGGCGCCGTACGACGCCCCCTTGTTGTCGGTGTTGTTCTTGTAGAGCAACAGGTCACCCTCGCCGGTGACGGACGCGAACCGACAGGCGTCCAGCGCGATCTGCTCCCCCGCCTTGTCCCACCGGACGATGTCGAGGGGGGTCGTGCACTCCGGCGTGGAGTACTCCGGGTGCGCATGGTCGACGTAGAGGCGGGCGCCGTTGGTGAGGATCACGTTCGCCAGGCCCAGGTCCTCGTCGGTGAGCTGGCTGGGGTCGGCCACCTCTCGCGACATGTCGAAGCCCCGGGCGTCGCGGAGCGGGGACTCCTCCTCGAAGTCCCAGCGCGCCCGACGTGCCTTGAGGGTCGCGGTCGCATAGGCGTTCACCAGACGCGTGCTGGCGACCATGGGGTTCGCGTGCGGATGTCCCTGCACCGAGATGCCGAACTCGGTCTCGGTGCCCATCACCCGGCGGACGCTCATGGGCCGAGCGTACGGGCCGTCCCGGAGCCGGCACGGGGCCGGGGATCCGGCATGCCGGGCGAGTCGCAAATGCCGGGTGTGGCAGTTCTCCGGTGTTAAGTTCCCAAGACTCGTAAATGGGCTGCGGCTCGGAGAACACGACGCACCGCCGAGGTTTACTCATGTTGCTTTTTCGCCGCTCCGCGACCATCGCTGTGCTCACTGTGCTCGCCTGCACCGTGACCCTGCTAGGCGCCTCGACCGGCCCCCGCGGGGCTGCCGAGGCCGCAGGCACCAGTGCCAAGAGCGCCGGCGCCGTGAGCCCCGCTGCGGTGAAGCCCGCCGCCGTGAAGCCCGCTGCCGCAAGACCCAGTGCTGCGCGGCGCGTGGTCGGCAAGCCGCGGGTGAACCTGGCCACGCGCCCGGGCTCGGTGTTCAGCTATCCCAACCGCGGCAAGAAGAAGCAGCGCACAATCCGCAAGCGGATCCTGAACACGATCAAGAGCACCTGGGGCGGCCCTCGCTACAGCTCCGGGTCTGCTTATCGGGGAAACGGCAAGATCCGGATCGCCACGTGGACCTTCGACGACATGGCGATCGCGCGCTCTCTCTACTGGGCCCACAAGCGCGGCGTGAGCGTCCAGGTGCTCGCGGCCAAGGACCCCAACAGGGACCACCGGGCGTGGAAGTGGCTGCGTCGGCATCTGCCCCACACCCGCTACCGCAAGGGTCACCCGGAGACCGCCACGAGGTGGAGCTTCGCCCGCACCTGCCGTGGATCCTGCCGAGGCAGTGGCGGCACCCCGCACTCGAAGTACCTGCTGTTCACAAATGTCGGCGCCTCCCATGTGCGCACGATCACGATGCAGACCTCGGCAAACCTGACCGAGATGGCCTTCCGGGGCCAGTGGAACCACGCCACGACCACCTGGCGACGAGGCGTGTTCAAGGCGTTCGCCAGGATCTATGCCCAGTCGAGGCTCGACCGGCGGGCGCGCAAGCCCTACCTCCGGTTCCAGAACGGTCCCGTCAGGACCATCTTCTTCCCCCGACCCGGCACCACTGCTCCGTACGACCCGGTGATGCGGGCGCTGAAGAAGGTCAGGTGCAAGGGCACGATCAGGGGTGGCGACAGCAAGCACCGCACGCAGATCCGGGTCATCCAGTACGCGATCTACAACACTCGCGGCGCCTGGATCGCCAAGAAGCTCAAGCGGCTGTGGAACGCAGGTTGCAACGTCAAGGTCATCTACGCGGTCACCAGCCGTCCCGTGCTCGCCATTCTGCGTTCTCGCGCGGGACGGGGCCCGATCCCGGTGCGTCAGTCGGCGATCAAGAACGCCTACGGGGAGCTTGTCAAGTACAACCACAACAAGTGGATGTCGATCACGGGGCGATACGGATCCTCCCGGCGGGCCTACCTGGTGTTCACGGGGTCGAGCAACTGGGGGAACCTCGCCTTCACCTCCGACGAGCAGATGCAGCTGATCCGCAGCTATCGGCACACCCGGACGTACCTGACAGGCTTCACAAAGACCTGGAAGCAGCGGAGCTCGCGGAGGGCGGGGGCCGCGAGGGTGTACTCCTTCGGCCGGATGTTGCCCGGCGCTGACCCGGTCGCCGAAGAGATTCCGGAGGAACCCGTGTTCGGCGAGGGGATCTACAAGTACCTGTCCGAGGACTGAAACACAAAGTCTAGACCGCCATGTAACGGACATGACACGCGTGCGAGATGTGCGCGCTGCCGTGTTAAGTTGCGATCGCCCACACGTTCGATGGGAAAACCATGGCTTCATTCACGGGGGGACCTATGACCATCCACCGAAGCACCGCGCTCTTCGCCGGACTGACCGCGTTGGCGTGCACGATCGCCCTGGCCGCCGGCCTTCCGGCCGCCTCCGCCGGGACGTCATCCACCGCCACGGCGAGCGGGGCCAAGTCCGTAGCCATCAAGGCTGCCGTTTCGGGTAGGCCACCGCGGAACGCCGCCATGTGGACCGGCTCCTACTTCGCCTTCCCGAACAGGTCCTCCTCCGAGAAGACCGCCATCCGGAACCGGGTGGTGAACACGATCAACAGCACCTGGGGTCGCTACACCGTCGGTGGGAAGGTCAAGCGGGGCAAGATCCTGATGACCACCTGGTCGTTCAACGACCAAGGCGTTCGAGACGCACTGGTCAACGCTGCGAAGCGCGGCACCACTGTCAAGATCATCGCCGCGCAGGCGGTCAACCAGCGAGAGAACTACAAGCCGTGGTTCTCGTTGCGCAAGGCGATCAACGAAACGACGCGCGGATGGTCCGGTGTCGACCCGAGGAACACCGCCAGGCAGTGCCGCGGTGCGTGCCGCGGTAGCGCGGGCACGGCGCACTCGAAGTACTTCCTCTTCGACGACGTGGGCAGTGCCCACCAGCGCAACGTCGTGATGCAGACGTCGATGAACCTGACGCCCTTCGCCTTCCGGGGCCAGTGGAACCAGGCCACCGTGTGGAAGAACGCGAAGATCTTCAACCACTTCCAGGCGGTCTTCAACCAGTCGTTGCAGAACAAGTCGCGCGGCAGCGCCGCCTACACGCGCAAGACCTTCGGGACCGTGACGGACATCTTCTTCCCGGCGGGCACCCCCTCTCGTGACCCTGTGATGTCCATGCTGAACAGGACACACTGCAAGGGAGCTACGTCCGGCGGCGTCAACGGACGGACCCGGATCCGAGTGATCAACTACGCCATCCACGACACCCGCGGCAACATGATCGCCAAGAAGCTGCGCGGTCTGTGGAACAAGGGCTGTGACGTACGCATCATCTACTCGCTCACCAGCCGTCCGGTGCTGAAGATCCTGCGCTCACGCGCAAGCCGAGGCCCCATCCCGATGAAGCAGTCCGTCATCAAGAACAGCCGTGGCGAGATCGTCAAGTACAACCACAGCAAGTGGATGGCCATCTCGGGCTATTACGGCTCCAGCAGGGGCAAGTGGACCGCGCTCGCGGGGTCCTCCAACTGGAGCACCATCGCCTACCGCAGCGACGAGCAGCACCAGCAGTTCTTCGGCTACAGCAGGACCAAGGGCTACTTCAACAACTTCAGCAAGACCTGGAGCCAGGGCACCTCGAAGCCGCCGCGCTACGGACGCGTGGCAGCAGGGGCGAGCACCCTGGCTACCCCGGAGGTCCAGGAGGAGGCTCTGGAGGATGTCCCGGTCGAGCCGCAGTTCGGCAAGGGCATCTACAAGTACATGGCCGAGGGCGGCTGAGCCCTTCGGGGCCTTTGCTCCCTGACCAGACCCTCACGCACCAAGGGGCGTCACCACATCAGCTGTGGTGACGCCCCTTGGTGCGTGTTCTTGAAGCGGCTCTACAGGTACTGGCCGGTGTTGGCCACCGTGTCGATCGAGCGCCCGGGCTCGGTGCCCTGCTTGCCGGTGATCAGGGTGCGGACGAAGACGATCCGCTCGCCCTTCTTGCCGGAGATCCGGGCCCAGTCGTCGGGGTTGGTGGTGTTCGGGAGGTCCTCGTTCTCCTTGAACTCGTCCACGCACGCCTGGAGCATGTGCTGGACCCGCAGACCCGGCTGGTCGTGGTCGATGACCTCCTTGATGGCCATCTTCTTCGCGCGGTCCACGATGTTCTGGATCATCGCGCCGGAGTTGAAGTCCTTGAAGTAGAGGACCTCCTTGTCACCGTTGGCGTAGGTGACCTCGAGGAAGCGGTTCTCCTCGGACTCGGTGTACATCCGCTCGACCGTGGCGGTGATCATGCCGGCGACGGTCGCGTGCTTGTCGTCGCCGAACTCGGCGAGGTCATTGGCGTGCAACGGCAGCTCAGCGGTGAGGTACTTGCTGAAGATGTCGCGTGCGGACTCGGCGTCCGGGCGTTCGATCTTGATCTTCACGTCGAGGCGTCCCGGGCGCAGGATGGCCGGGTCGATCATGTCCTCGCGGTTGGAGGCACCGATGACCAGCACGTTCTCGAGACCTTCGACGCCGTCGATCTCGGAGAGCAGCTGCGGGACGATGGTGTTCTCGACGTCGGAGGAGACTCCGGAGCCACGGGTGCGGAACAGGGAGTCCATCTCGTCGAAGAACACGATGACCGGCGTCCCCTCGCTCGCCTTCTCGCGAGCCCGCTGGAAGACCAGCCGGATGTGCCGCTCGGTCTCCCCGACGTACTTGTTCAGCAGCTCGGGGCCCTTGATGTTCAGGAAGAACGAACGCCCCTCCTGGCCGGTCTTCTCGGCGACCTTCTTGGCCAGGGAGTTGGCGACCGCCTTGGCGATGAGGGTCTTGCCGCAGCCGGGAGGACCGTAGAGCAGCACGCCCTTCGGTGGCTTGAGCTGGTAGTCCTTGAACAGGTCCGGGTAGAGATAGGGCAGCTCGACGGCGTCGCGGATCTGCTCGATCTGGCCGGAGAGTCCGCCGATCGAGGTGTAGTCGATGTCCGGCACCTCCTCGAGGACGAGCTCCTCGACCTCGGACTTCGGCACCTTCTCGTAGACGTAGCCCGACTTGGCGTCGAGCAGCAGGGAGTCGCCCGCGCGGAGGGTGAGCTCGCGCAGCGGCTCGGCGAGGCGGACGACTCGCTCCTCGTCGGCGTTGGCGATCACCAGGACGCGGTCGCCGTCGGCGAGCAGCTCCTTGAACATGACGACCTCGCCGATCTCCTCGAAGTTGAGTGCGGCGACGACGTTGAGGGCCTCGTTGAGCATGACCTCCTGGCCCTTGGTCAAGGTGTCGAGGTCGACCGAGGGGCTCACGTTGACCCGGAGCTTGCGACCGCCGGTGAACACGTCGACAGAGTCGTCATCGTTGCGCTTGAGGAAGGTGCCGAAGCCGGTCGGTGGCTGCGCGAGCCGGTCGACCTCCTCCTTGAGGCTGACGATCTGGTCGCGAGCCTCGCGCAGCGTCTCGGCGAGCCGCTCGTTCTGGGAGGTGACGGCGGCCAGCGAGCGCTGGGTGTCCAGCAGCCGCTGGTCCAGGGCACGGGCACTGCCTGGCGCGTCGGCTAGCCGACGGCGCAGATCTGCGACCTCGGCCTCCAGGAACGAGACCTGGTTCAGCAGCTGGGCACTGGTCGGTCCTTGCTCGGCACCTGGGTCCGGCACGTGAACCACCTCCGTGGGCAGGATCTGGAATCCGACCCTACTCGGCCGGACCCAGTTGCAAAGTCGTTCAGGGCGTGTCTATCGCTTCGGCTTGTGGATCGTAGGTCTCGGGGAGGCCGACCGGTCGGGGGCCCTCGTAGTCCACTCCGTAGGCGCCGGGTGCGGGACGGCGCTTCTTCCTGGGGGCGGCGTTGCCCGGGGCCATCCTCCGGGCGGTGACCAGGAACCCGGTGTGCCCCTTCATCTTGTGACCAGGTCGTACGGCGAGCCCCTCGACGTGCCAGTCGCGGACGAGGGTCTCCCATGGCTGCGGCTCGGTGAACTCCCCGTGTGCGCGCAGGGTCTCGACGATGCGGCCGAGCTGGGTGGTGGTCGCGACGTACGCCACGATGATGCCGCCCGCGGTCAGCGCATCGGCCACCACGTCGACGCACTCCCACGGAGCGAGCATGTCCAGCACCATCCGGTCGACACTGCCGGGCTCCTCGCCCGTCGGCAGGCACTCGACCAGGTCGCCGACGGTGAGGTGCCACGCCGGGTGGTCCTGTCCCTCGGGGCCGCCGAAGAACTGCTTCACGTTGCGGCGCGCCACGTCGGCGAACTCCTGGCGGCGCTCGTAGGACGAGACCCGCCCGGTCGGGCCCACGGCCCGCAGCAGCGAGCAGGTGAGCGCTCCCGAGCCTGCGCCGGCCTCGACGACGTGAGCGCCGGGAAAGATGTCGGCCATCGCCACGATCTGGGCGGCGTCCTTGGGGTAGACGACGGCAGCACCGCGGGGCATCGAGACGACGAACTCGCTCAGCAGGGGCCGGAAGACGAGGTACTCGCCGCCGGAGGTCGAGGTCAGCGTGAAGCCCTCCTCGCGGCCGATGATGTCGTCGTGGTTGAGCCCACCGCGGTTGGTGTGGAAGCTCTTCCCTGCTTCCAGGCAGATGTTGTGGCGGCGGCCCTTGGCATCGACGAGCCGCACCCATTCACCGGGCTGCAAGGGTCCACGGCGTACGCCGGACCAGTCGGCCGGCTCCTCGGTCGGACCCGACCCCGTCGTTGTGTTCACTTGAGAGCGCCCTCCTCGAAGGCACGGTCGACGTCAGCCGTGGCGAGCACGCCGAAGATCGAGCCGTCGGACTCGACCAGGACGTAGTGCTCGGCGGGTGTGCTGTTCATGGCCTTGATCAGCTCCTCCCCCGCGATGTCGGCGCGCAGGACGTGCCCGTCGTCGACGCTCCGCATGACCGAGCTCACCGGGACCCATGCGCGCCGCTCCTCCGGGGTGGCGAGCAGAGCGGTCTCGCTGACGACGCCCGTGAGCCGGTCGTCGCCGGCGTGCACGATGATCGCGCCCGCGCCGGTCTCCTGTGCACGACGTACGGCCTCGGAGACCGGCAGCTCGTCCGGCACCGCTATCACACGCCTGGCCAGCGACCGCGCCTTCAGCGCCGGCAGCCGGCGGCGGATATGTGCGCTGCGCATCGAGTGGGTCGCCCCGGACCAAAGGAACCACGCGATGACGGCCGCCCACAGGTAGTCGACGACGTCGGGCTCCGTGTCGAAGAACAGCGGCTTGTAGAGCGGGTAGGCCAGCGCCACGATGGCGGCCACTCGACCGCCCCACGCCGCGACGATGGTGCCGCGGTGCATGTTGTTGGTGAGCTTCCAGACCAGTGCCCGCAGCACGCGGCCACCGTCGAGTGGTAGCCCGGGCACCAGGTTGAGCACGCCGACGATCAAATTGGCCCAGGCCAGCATCCCGACCGCGAGGTCCAGCAGGCCATCCGGCGTAACCGTCCCTAGAGCGAGTGCCAGTCCGCCGATCACGAGCGATGTCAGCGGCCCAACGACCGCGATCTTGAACTCCTGCCCGGGTGTCCGGGGCTCGGAGTCGATCTCGGTGGCGCCGCCCAGGAACGTCAGGCTGATCGACCGCACGCCCAGCCCGTAGCGCTGGGCCATCACGGCGTGTGAGATCTCGTGGAGCAGCACCGAGAGGTAGAGCAGCACTGCGAAGGCGGCACCGGCGACGTACTTCAGGTTCCCCAGACCCGGCTGCGCCTGCTCGACGATGGGAGCCAGTAAGACGGCGATGAGCGCCGCGATGAGCAGCCAGGACGAGCGAACCAGGACGTCGACGCCGAAGATCGTGCCGATGCGCAGGGTCCCGGGCGGGTACGTCGCACGGGCGGGCCGTTCGCTCCCTCCGCCGGGTCTCTCGTCCTCGCTCACGGCTCAACGCTAGCGCGCACCGAACCTGTCGGCCCTGCGACCTACTGTGGGCGCATGGAGGAAGCCGTGGCCGTTCCCCAGCAGGCGCAGGAGCCTGCTGACGAATCCAGCCCGCCACGCGCCCGCATCGGCACCCCTGTCGACGGCGAACACGTGCTCGGCTCCCTCTCCCCCAGCCGTGCCGGTGACTTCAAGACCTGCCCGTTGATGTATCGCTTCCGCACCATCGACCACCTTCCCGAGCTGCCTTCGCCGAGCGCGCTGCGCGGTGTGGTTGTGCACAAGGTGCTGGAGGACCTCTTCGACCTACCGGCACCCGAGCGCACGCCGGAGCGGGCCGGGGAGATGGTCCAGGCCGCACTGGACTTCGTGCTCGACGCGGAGCCGGAGCTGGCGGCGATGTTCCCCGAGGACGGCGAGACCGACGCGGTCCTGGAGAGCGCGGCGTGGCTGGCGTCGTGCCGCGAAAGCCTTGGTGCCTACTTCGACCTGGAGGACCCACGCCGGCTCGAGCCCGCCGAACGCGAGGTCTACGTCGAGGCACTGCTGGACTCACGCCTGCTGCTCCGTGGCTTCGTGGACCGCATCGACGTCGCGCCCGACGGCTCGATCCGGGTGGTGGACTACAAGACCGGCCGCTCCCCCGGGATCGGCTTCGAGAGCAAGGCCCTGTTCCAGATGCGGTTCTACGCGCTGGTCATCTGGAGGACCCGCGGGGTGGTCCCCAAGCTGTTGCAGCTGATCTACCTCGGCGACGGACAGCTGGTGAGCTATCGCCCCGACGAGGAGGACCTGCGTGCCACCGAGCGGCTCGTCGAGGCCCTGTGGCGGGCGATCGAAGACGCGCGCAGCACCCGTGAGTGGTTGCCGAGCCCCAGTGCCTTCTGCCAGTGGTGCAGCTTCCAGGAGCACTGCCCGACCTTCGGGAACCAGCCCCCTCCCCTGCCCGAGGCGGTGGTGGCAGGAGAGGGAGCTGGTTGAGCGGGGGTCAGAAGCGCACGGTTCCCCGGCACACCTGCTGGGTGCCGGCGCGTCGCGCGGTGAAGACGAAGGTGTCCGTCCCGGCCCGGTTGGCGAGGACTCGGCGTACCTCGAAGGAGCCGCTGGGGGCGACGGTCGTGCGCTTGCCACTCGCGACGATCGGGCCGTTGTGCCGGATCGACCAGTACCAGCTCTGGCCGTTGCGGTTGGTGTCGACCTCGCCCTCGACCTCGATCCGGCCGTCCTCCGGGCTGGCCTTGACCTTCCACTCACCGCTGGGGCTGCAGCTGCCCTCACGCTTCACGTCGCGGTCGTTCGCAATGGCGGCAGGGGCCGCGGTGGTCAGCAGGACGGCCGTGACGGCGATGGCTGCCGGGGCGAATGCTCGCGTGGTTCTCATGGTTTGCTCCTCGACTCGTGTGTCCCGGACCGGTGTCCGTGCCATCACTGTCGGTTCGCAGGAGTTCAGCCCGCCATTGGACGTGGGTACTAGCTCCTCAGGCGAGCAGCCTCACGAGTTCGTGTGGCTCCAGCCCGACCAGCGAGTCGCGCAGTACCCAGCCGTCCTGCGGTGCCATGTCGGGGTGGCTGGGTACGACAAGCAGCCGGCACCCGGCCGCCGCCGCCGAGGCAGCGCCGGTCGCCGAGTCCTCGATCGCCAGCGTCTCCCCCGGCGCGAGTCCGACGAGCTCGGCGGCACGCAGGTAGGGCGCGGGATGCGGCTTGCCGTGCGAGACCTCGTCGCCGACGACCAGGGCGTCGAAGGACCCCTCGGGAAGCGCGTTGACCACCGGCTCGACGAACCGTCGCCACGACATGGTCACGAGCACGCAGGGGACGTCGTTCGCGCGGAGCGCCGCGAGCAGCTCCCTGGCCCCCGGCATCCACGGAATCTCCTTGGCGAGGAGCTTGACCACTCCGTCGAGGAGCTCCTCGATGATCTGTCGCGGCGTCAGGTCGATCCCCATGTGCTCGCGCATGTAGGTCGCCGAGTCGATCAGGTCCTTGCCGATGACAGCGAGACCGTGCTCGTGTGACCACGTCCCGCCGTACTTCTCGGCCAGCGCGAACTCGCACTCGATCCAGTAGGGCTCGGTGTCGACGAGCGTGCCGTCCATGTCCATGAGTACTGCCGCAGGCATCACGAACGGATCGTTTCACGCTCGGCTCCGTCTGCGATCCAGGGTCCTGCGCCAAGTCGCGCCTGCCCCCAGCCCCAGTCAAAGCGCTGCTGCTCGAGTCGCACTTTGACGCCGAGGACGTCGCTGACCAGGTCGTCCTAGCGCTCCGCCTCGTCGGAGCTGAGGCGGCGAAAGCTGACCGAGCGAGCCACTGCTCAACCACCGACCGTTCGCGGTGTGCCAGCAGGTGGCGCGGTTCATCAGCACCGAGCGGGTTCCCGGCAGCCAGGCCCGGAGGCGGTCGAGGATGGCGAAGCCGTGGGTGTCCAAATCCCCCCAGTAGAGGATCTCGCCGCCGGCGAGCCACAACAGCCGGCCGACTCGGTCGACCTCGAAAGCCTTTCCCCAGATCGCCACTCCCCCGACCGGCACGTCGACGCTGATCGGGTAGCGCTCGACCGCCAACATGCGATAGCGAGCGTGCAGGTCCAGCTCCCCGACACGTGCCCTAACTACGCCTCCAGATCACTGCCACGACCGAGACGATGCACCCCAATTGTCGCTGGGAGTGCCCGCCGTGTCAGCCCAAGTACGTCGCGTCTCCGGACCCGCTACTTACCGCCCAGATAGACGCGGCGACTGCGAGGGTTGACTGAACGCGGGGACGGTGCGGGATGCGGCAGGGGTGTTGGCGTTCAGTCTGGCCGGACGATCTGCAGCAGGTTGCCGGCTTCGGGTGCTTCGGCCAGCTCCATGTCCGCGTTTTGAAGAATGGGCGCCAGTGTCTGCATCCAATGCTGCAGATCGTCCTCGGAGTCCCACACGTCGACCACGTGCAGAACATCATCGACGATCCATGCCGTGTGGCTTTGTCTGCCCTTCGGGTGGCGCACACCTTGCTCGTCGATGCGCCGCCAGGCAGTCTCGTATGCCTCACGGGCATTGTTCTTGGGCGTGTTCACGAGGTGAACGGCAATCGCCATGGCGTTTCTCCTTGTGGGTTGGTTGGGTGATCGCGACGTAGGGGGATGTGAGTCGCGCCAGCCGGCCGGCTCTCCACGCGTTGCCTTGGGCGGTGGTTTGCGAACGCGTCGATGTCGAGGTTGAGGTAGCGACCGACCATGCCCCGTGAGCCGGTGATGCCGAAGGCGGTGCGGTCCAGGTGCTCGGCTCGACCATGAAGCCGTATGCCGGTGCCCTCATGGGTGAGTTCGTCGATGAGTACGTCGACTCCGACGCTATGACCACGAGCGGTCACGGTGCCGGTCACGAGCAAGGTGTTCCCGTCATGGTGCAGAGCCTCGGACGCAAAGGTGATGGCGGGATACGTAGCGACGTCAAGCAGGCTGGTAGAACGGACATCCTTGTCACGTCTCGCGCTGTTGGAGCGGAAGCTGGCTGCGTCCACGGTGACGATCACGCTGGAGGTTGCCAGTGGCTCGCAGACACGCAACTCACCACTCTGGACGGTGAAGGTCGCGTGAACGGTGCCCATGCCGAACATGTGTTTGCCGGAGTACCGCACCCGGGATTTGCTCGGGTCGAGGCGATAGGTCCCAGGCACGAGTGCCCCAGTCGAGGGGGTGCTGTTGTCGGTCATTCGGTGTCCCTCTTGCTGCGTTGGCAAACGTGCCCGTGTGGACTAGGTGCCGCCTAGATCGAGTTGTGGCCGAGCCCGGACGAGCATTTCGGCCGGACAGTGTCGACACTTTTCGCGAGAGCATGATTCTATTGTTTAGAGTGCTACTCTATCGATGTGTCTGTCAAGAGGTCCTACTCGTCTACTAGACGCGAAGCGCAGGCCCGCGAGACCCGCCGGTCGATCCTGGACGCGGCCCACGAACTCTTCGTCGCCACCGGATACACCGCCACGACGATTCAGGCGATCGCGGAGCAAGGCGGTGTCGCCGTCCAGACCGTGTACGCCGTGTTCGGCTCCAAGCGGGAACTGCTGCGGCAGCTCATCGAACGCACGATCGCTGGCGGCGACGACCCCTTACCAATGGCCGAGCGGACCGCCGAGCAGTCGATCGCCGCCGAACCTGACGCTCGTCGACGCGCCGAGCTGGACGCCGCCCTGGCTCGGTCGATCACCGAACGCATCGCGCCTATCGTGCGGGTCGCGGCTGAGGCAGCCGCCTCCGATCCCGAGCTGGCAACCATGATGGAAGCCGTCAAGGCCACCAGACGGGAAGAGATGACCACAGCGGCCCGCATTCTTGTGGGCCGCGACCGGTTGCGAACAGACCCGCAAGAGGCTGCCGCAACTCTCTACGTCCTCTACAGCCCCCAAGTCGCTGACATGCTGATCGCCGACTACGGATGGTCCCTCGAGCGCTACGAAAAATGGTTAGCACGGATGATCCTCCGAGCCGTGCTCGAAGTGCATGAACCCGGGACAAGCCCTGACCGGGTTGTCAGCCCCAAGTGAGATCGATCGCCCCACCTACGGTGCGTCACTTCGCCGCGAGTGGTCGGCGGATTCACCGATGCGGCAGGCAATCGGATCTGGTCACCGATCACGGTTCCTAGTCCAAGCCCGCCACCAGGCAGTCCTGGATGAGCATGCCCCGGCCTGCCTGGTAGGCCTCGTCCCATTCCTGGAGGGTCAGCATCGCGCGCGACTTGGAAGTCGATTCTTCTACCTCGCGCTCATGCAGTGGAGGATGTCGGGTCGTCAGCCGCTCTCGGGTCGCGTCCGCGGCGCCGAGCAACCGCACCGCCTCGCGAGCGCGATCCAGCTCGACAGAGCTGCCGCGTAGCACTCCCCGAGCACTGACAGTGTTTGCGGATCGTTGAACGAGAGAGCTGACGGAATCAGACTGCGAAGCTGCGCCGCGGACTCCTCTGCGCGCCCGGAGAGCCGAAGCGCGCACGCCCTCCCCATGGTCAGGATCCACTCTCGTCGTGGGTCGGCCCGAGCGTGCGAGACGTTCAGTGCCTCGTCGAACAGACGCAAAGAGAGCGAAACGTGTCGCTCACACGATTGGAAGTACGCCAGGTAGCCCAGCGCCCAGCTGAGCGACCCGGGCTCAGCAGACTCCCTCGCAACCGTCACCGCCTCCTCTAGGGGTACGCGGGCCACAGCACTTCCGCGAGCTGCTCGCCGAGCAGGGCTTCACCCTGAACTGGCAGACCACCTACAACGCCGGGGCCAACCCGATCTCGATCCGGGTGCGCCGCAAAAACCTCCAGGAGCTGGCCGTGCAGGCCCTGCTCCGGGCCAGCTACGAGGCGGTCAAACCCGGCGCAAGGCCTGGTCGGAGACCAACCCGACCCCCATGACACCACCCGGGCCGACCCCGGCCACGAGCGACGACATGGTGGTCGAGCCCGAGCCGTGATCGGACTATCTATCCGATTACTCACGCGTCACATTGGGACGCACCCGTCAGCGGTGGGAACTGCGCTGCTAGCCGGTCTCGTCGATCTTGATCAGCTTCTTCGGCTTGATTGGGTGAGATGAGGCCTTACTTTCGAGGTCTTCCACCGTCGCGCCGCTAGCTGCGCGCTGGAGCCATCGGCTGTTGAGCCCGCGCGTGGGAGAGACAACCGCTCGGGTGGGACAGTCGTGAGTCGATGCCAAGCAGAGGCACATCCTGCCGCTCGGGCGTCAGGTGTGGTGCTGATGGACAGCCGGCATCCAAGTAGCGCCGTGTCGGACCGTACTGCGGCAGCCTTTGTGTCGTATCCCTCGCCGCTGGCCACCACTTGGCCGTTTCTCGCCTTGAGCCTCCAGCGATGCTTGCCAGCCTTGTCCTCGTAGACCTCAAACTTCCCGGCCATGCGTTCACCCCCTCTGCTGCTCCTCCTTCAGCGCGCGGCGCTGACTTGGACGTTGCCGCCGTTGAGAACCCCGTCGTTGCCGTAGCCCGGCCACGAGATCGAGAATCGGTCAGATCTTCGGGCTCGCTGGCTCCCAAGTCTGCAGACATGAGTTGCGCCCATAGCCACGGCCCGAATGGCTACGCCGCAGTGCCCCTCGAAGGGAAGGGAGCCTTATCAGAACATCGGGGCCACATGGGGGGGCGGTTTGACTCCTCGACGCTTGCCCTTGGCGTGTTTGAGCGCCCGCTCCGCGTGACGGGGGTCGGGCAGGATCACGACAGGGCAGGAGGCGTGGTGAATCGCTCGCATGCTCGTGGAACCGACGAGCTGGTCGTGCACGGCGCCGTGTCCGTGGCTGCCGAGCACCATCAACTCCGCGTCCAAGGCGGACGTACACAAGCTCTGGCTGGCGACGCCGCGCACCAGAAGTTGCTCCATCTCAGGCGGGTTGTCCGCCTCGGCGAGCACCCGGGAGACGGCGAGGCCCTGAATCTGCTTCGCGTGACTGTGCGCAGCCGCTGGGCTGCTCGGCGCTCCCATGGCCTCCGGACCGTCCCACACCCACGCGGTGACCACTCGCAACTTGCACTGCCGGCGGATTGCCTCGTCCATGGCCCATTCCAGCGCCCGCTGGCCGGCTGCCGAGCCGTCAATGCCACATACGATGATGTGTTCGCGTCCGTCCACGACGCACCTCCAGTGCCTCGGTCCCCGCGCGATTAATTGTCCTCCTGGGGGGACCACTTGTCTACACGTCCGAGGAGCTCCAAGTCAGCTCGAAGACCTCCTCGCCGGTGCCACGCAGGAGACGAGAAGTTCGTGGAATGCGGTGGCCATCCCGAACAGCGCGTCAGAGTCGACGGCGAGCTCGTAGTGGCCCACGGCGCAGGTTCTGGACGAAGACCCCGTCGTGGCCCGTTCCGGGCCTCACCGGCGCGAGAGGCCCCCGCCCAAACCCGTAGAGCCTCCCAGGCGACGTTCCATGCGACGAAGCGTCCGGAATCTCAGTGCATCGCGATGGGCCCCAATGCACGACGCCGACGTCGAAATGCCGTCTGACCAGCGCTAACGTGAGCGTCAACGCACCCGGATAGACCCAAATGCACTGCCTGAG